>NZ_SOHL01000013.1 GCF_004403985.1 Cryobacterium gelidum
TCGGACGCACCCGACTTCAGGCCCTACTGGGCTGTCGCTCCGGGGCAACTTGTCTAACTTACCCACCCGGCCAGTCCCTGTCAAATCGGCCACACCCAGCAATTTCCGGCCCCAAAAAGGCACCACAAACACTCGGACAACACGACCCAACCAGCAACACACACCCGGTGGAGGCTTACAATCCTAGCCCAACACCAGAGAACTTGAAACAAGAACCCAACATTGATCTGACTAGAAGACGGTCCCACGTGAGGCCGAAAAGCACTGCGGCTTTCCGCACCTTTGGGGTACGTATAGATACATTACGGTCCCCCAGCCCACCCGTCAAAACGCCCCCCACCCGGGCGTGTCGCACCCCCAGCAACCACCCCCACCGCTTGAACGACAACCGGGCCCACGTTATGAACGCGCCCAGGTTGCACACTGGGCCCAGGGACGAAGCCCGGGGCCCTCCCTGGGAGCCGGGCTAGTAGCGGTAGTGCTCCACTTTGTACGGACCTTCGACGGGGATGCCGAGGTAGCCGGCCTGCTCGGGGGTGAGCACGGTCAGTTCCACGCCGAGCGCATCCAGGTGCAGACGCGCGACCTTCTCATCCAGCAGCTTCGGCAGCACGTACACGCCGACCGGGTACTTCTCCGGCGAGACGTACAGCTCGATCTGCGCGAGTACCTGGTTGGTGAACGAGTTGCTCATCACGAACGAGGGGTGGCCGGTGGCGTTGCCGAGGTTCATCAGGCGCCCCTCGGAGAGCACGAGCACACTGCGCCCGCTCGGCAGGAGCCATTCGTCGACCTGCGGCTTGATCTGCACCTTGACGGCACCCGGCAGCGACTCGAGCGCGGCCATGTCGATCTCGTTGTCGAAGTGTCCGACGTTGGCGACGATAGCGAGGTGCTTCATGCGCAGCATGTGGTCGACGCCGATGACATTGAAGTTTCCGGTGCCACTGACGAAGATGTCGACCTGTTCGACGACGGAGTCGAGGCGTGCGACCTGGTAACCGTCCATCGCGGCCTGCAGCGCGTTGATCGGGTCGATCTCACTCACGATCACGCGGGCGCCTTGGCCGCGCAGCGCTTCGGCGGCGCCCTTGCCGACATCACCGTAGCCGGCGACGAAGACGACTTTGCCGCCGATCAGCACATCCGTGGCCCGATTGAGGCCGTCGGGCAGCGAATGACGAATGCCGTACTTGTTATCGAATTTACTCTTGGTGACCGAGTCGTTGACGTTGATAGCCGGGAACAGTAGTTCCTTGCTCGCGGCAAGCTCGTAGAGGCGATGCACTCCGGTGGTGGTTTCTTCGGTGACGCCCACGAGGTCGGCCGCGACCAGTGTCCAGCGGTCGGACGACTCGGCCAGCGACCGACGGAGGGCGGCGAGAATGACGCCGTATTCGTGGCTGTCACCGGCAGTATCCGCTGGAACAAGGCCGGCCTTTTCGAAGTCGCGCCCCTTGTGTACGAGCATCGTGGCGTCACCGCCGTCGTCGAGGATCATGTTCGGGCCGGTCCAGGTGGCTCCGGCTGCTTCAGCTTCGGCGCTCCAGTCGAAAATCTGCGTGGTGCACCACCAGTATTCCTCGAGCGTCTCACCCTTCCAGGCGAACACGGGCACACCGGCGGGGGCGTCCACCGTGCCGGTGGGGCCGACCGCGATCGCGGCGGCCGCATCGTCTTGCGTGGAGAAGATGTTGCAGCTGGCCCACCGCACCTGGGCGCCGAGGGCGACGAGGGTCTCGATCAGGACAGCGGTCTGTACGGTCATATGCAGGGATCCGGCGATGCGGGCTCCGGCGAGCGGCTTCGACTCGCTGAATTCGGTGCGCAGGGCCATGAGCCCGGGCATCTCGTTCTCGGCCAGTCGCAGCTGGTGACGCCCAGCCTCAGCGAGCGACAGATCGGCGATCTTGTAGGAGAAGGTGGAAGGCGCGGTGGGCAAGGCTACAGTCATGCTGACATCTTGCCATTTCCGCCTGAATGACCGCGACATTTTTTCGATCGCGCCCGTTCTCTGCCTTCCTTCCGGCGCAGTCGTCGGGTTTCAGCCGGCGGTGTCCCGCTCTTCGGTCAGCAGACGGTGGCGCATCAATTGCCAGCCCTGAGGAGCGCTCGTTCGCTCCGCGTGTCGGGAACACAGGTCGAAGCTGTGCGGCTCTTTACGGCCGGAGAGCGGGCCAAGCACGGCCAAGGACTCCGCGTAGTCAAACGTCAGCGTGGCCACCGAGGGTTCGAGGCAGGCAACGCGGGAACACGGGCGGAATGTCATTGCTACAAGGGTACCGGCTGCCGGCCCGCCGTAGGATGGCAGCATGTCTCGATCCCGTCGTTCCGCAGCTCCTGAGCCGACCGTTCGCGGGCGCGGGCGTGACCGGCACGGCCGCGGCATCCGCAGTTCAGCGACCGGCCCATTCCTGCCGCCGTTACGCACTCGCACTGACCTGTTCGACATGACACTCGTCGCGGCGATCGAGTATTTGCGCGGCCTCTGGCCCCAAGAACTGGGCAAGTCCGTGTTCGAGGTGGCGTCCGGACCGCTGTCGGTCGTGCCCGGCGTGGGTGTTGAACGCTGGATGGTGACGCCCGCGATGAATCGCGTGGTGTTCTACCGTCTGCCGATCCAGCGCCTGTCGCGCCTGCACGAAAACGATGAGATGCACCAACGCATGATGATCGAGACCTGCGTGTTTCGCGGCGTCGCCGAACTGCTCGACAAGGACCCCTGGGATCTCGCGCCGGATCGCTTCCGCCACTTCTGAGGGATCGACTGAAACCCGCAGTGTCGATTGCCGTCGGGCGGGCATCCGCTTGACTGTGTCCTGAGTTCCGCGCGATGACTGGGATCGCAGGCCTTGCTCGGGGCGTTTGGCCTGCCTGCTGGTCGGAACGTTTGCTGTATTTAGTAACAGAAGGGTAACGGTTCGGGGCAAGTCCAAACCATTTCGGGGGTGGAGCCGAACACCATGCAGACCCCAACACCAACTGCACGATCTAACGAAAAGGATTCATCCCATGCGTTCATTCACCAAAACCACCGTCGGTTTCGCTGCTGCGGGAATTCTCATCGCCGGCCTCGCAGGATGCTCATCGGACGCCAGCACGGCGACACCGGCGCCCGCTTCAAGCTCAAGCTCGTCCAGCTCGGCCGAAGCCACGCCGACGCCGCTCGCCTCTATCCCCAGCCTGTCCGGTGTTGACACCGCCGTGCTGCTGGACGCCGACTTCGGCGCTGCGCTGACAAGCCTCGGCCTCACCGCCGGCACAGTCGGAACAGCCACGCTCGAAGAGGGCAGCCTGCACTTCCCGATCACCGGTGGAAACGTGGACTACTACGACCCGGCCGAGAGCTACCGCCCCTTTGTTCAGGGCACCATTCAGCACGAGGGTTCCGGCTTCTCGCTGACCGCCGGCGACATTGTCGTCGAGCTCACCAACTTCACCATCGACCCAGGCACCTCGGAGCTCTTCGGTGATGTCTCGGTCAACGGAGAGTCCGCCGCGACCCAGGCCCTCCTGTTCAACCTCTACGGTGGTACCCTTGAGCCCCTCAAGATGGACGGTGACAACGCCATCCTCACTGGTACCACGGTTCACATCTCCTCCGTCGCCGCCGGCCTGCTGAACTCCACGTTCAGCACCGACGCCGTCGCTGACCAGATGCTCGTTGGTATTGCGACCATCACCGCCGCGACCAAGTAGTCAGTCGGTAACTGGTTAGGCGGCTCTACCTAAGAGTCATCGTCACAGCACGAATCGGGGCCCGCCACACGGCGGGCCCCGATTCGTGCGTGCCCGCCCACGTCATCGAACTTCCTGCGAGCAGTTGGCAGGCGTTCAGATTGGTGCCGCCTGCGCAGACACCGGCCGCGAGCGGAAGTGAGCGACGGCATCCGCTCGGTCGGCGTAGGCCAGCACAACGGTTTCGACCCGGAGCCGCAACCGGGGCTGCGCGGGTCGTTGCGGACCGTCGCGCCAGGGTCGATCGGGTCAAGGGAGAGCCGTCGATTCCGCTGCCCAAGACGGCGGCGAATGCGGCCCGCACACAAGGAACACAAACCGATTCAGGCGGGGCGCACTCGTCGCGATCGGGGCAGTATCCGTTTGAGGCCACCGGGGCCGGCGCGATGCAGCGAGACCAGGGCGATCACAATGACCGAAATCGCGATCGACGTTTGGGTGAGTTGCACGCTCGGCACGAGCAGCCGCAGCGTGAGCGCCATCGGCACGAGCAGCCATTCCCAGCGCCCGCTGAGCGCAACGAACGGCAATAACAAAAGCGCGTACCAGGGGTAGCGCGGGCTGAGTACGAGCAGGGTCGCGCCGATCATGACGAGCTGGCCGACCCACGGCTGGTTTTGGTCGGTCTTGACGATCACCAGAAGAGCGACGACGGCAAGAATCAGGGCGGCGACGATGACTGCCGATTCCCCGGGCGCGACAAGAGACACCAGGGCGAACCGGGACCCATCCTGGTACCCCTCTTCGCTCAAGTAACCGGGCAGATAGCCGAGAACCCCGATGCCGGTGGCCAGCACATAGGGCAGGTACAGCAGCGCAAAACTCAGAATGGATGCGGTGATCATGCGCCACCCGCCCCGTTTGAGTAGGGCCGGTGCCGCCAAAACCGGGATGAGCTTGGTGCCGATCGCGATTCCGAGCATGACGCCCCCGCGCCAGACCTTCTTCGACGACACCAGGAACGCCGCCGCGACGACGAAGATAACGCCGAGCATGTCGACGTGGGAGTTGGTGATGGCCTCGGTGGCGACGAGCGGGCACCAGGCCCAGAGCGCCGCGCTGCGGGGGTCGAGGCCGCGTCGCTGCATGCCGACCAGCAGCAAGACGGTCGTACCGACACTCAGCACCAGGCCGGCGAGCTGCAAGGGCCAGTAGGCGGGTTCGGGTCCGGTGAGAAAACGCACGCCGGCGAAGAAGATCTCACTGGCCGGCGGGTAAATCGTGGGTACGGCCGTGCGGTTCAGTGCGGAGCAGAGCAGGTCGCCGGAGTCAGTCTTGTGGGCGCTGGCGATGCGTTCGCCGACGCAGGCTTCCTGGCCGTCGGCCGTGGTTTGGGATGCCGGGAACAGCCAGTCTGGTCTCAGGGAATCGAGACGGTCATCCGCTGGGGTGAAAGCGTAAGGGCTCATGCCGTTGTTTTGCACAATGCCGTCCCAGGCGTAGCGAGCCGAGTCCGTGCTCGTGTTGGGTGGGCCGACCATGGCCGCGCCGCCGATCAGGGTAGAGCCGGCCAGGATCAACGCGACCACCGCCTTGCCTCGGACCCGGCGCAGCAGCCAGTACGCCAGGCCGAACAGCAGCCAGAGAGCACCCGTCACGAGCACGAACTGTACCTCGTCCCGAACCGGTGCAAACAGGTCGAAGGCCAATACGCTGAAGGCGGTGAGGGCAGCGCTGAGCACAAGCAGCCCCGCGATGATCGTTATGCGCACGGTTCATCCTCTCGCATCATGCGCGTTGTAGCGCCCGGCGTGATGCTCCCGGCTGACACACCCGCACATCGTAAGGATTCAGCGGGGTTGAAGCGGGCTCCCAGGTGGTGGAATAGAATCATGCGGCGATTGATGTATGAGGCCCAAAGGGCGCTGGCGTCGCCGGTGCGCAATCCCCGGATGGCGACGGTGATTGGGCGGCTCCTCGGCGCCGCTTTTCTGATCTGTTTCGGCACCGGCCTGTACAGTCATTTTCTGCAGGAACCACTCGACTGGATGCGTTTCGCAACCCGGCCCGAGTTTCTCTATCAGGTCACCCAGGGCACGCACATCATCGCCGGGATCGCCTGTTTTCCGCTACTGCTGGCCAAACTCCACATTGTTTTTCCCGGGCTGTTCGCATATCCCCCGGTGCGCGGATTCTGGAATTTTCTCGAGCGAGCCTCGATCGCCCTGTTCGTAGGAGCCTCGCTCGTGCAGATCACGATCGGGCTGCTCAACACCTATCAGTGGTACCCGTGGCCGTTTCCGTTCCGCCAGGTGCACTTCGCGCTCGGCTGGGTGCTGATCGGGCTGCTGGTCATTCACATCGGGGTCAAGCTTCCAACGATCACGCGGTACTGGAACAAAGCCTCCAAGGCGAGCGGGGACGACGATATCGACGGCGGCCATCGCGCCGACCACCATCTCGTGGATGCGGTCTCGGGTGACCGAGGCGAGAACGACGAGGCCGCGCGCCTGAGAGGCACGACCCGGCCCGGCGGCCTGACCGGGCGGGCGCTCCATTACATCGACTCCACCCCGCGCGCGGCGAGCCGGCTGAGCCGTCGCGGATTTCTCACCACGGTCGGCGTCGCCACGACCGCAGTCGTCGGCCTGACCGCTGGGCAGACCTTCACCCCGCTCAACGCGGTCAACCTGTTCGGGCCGCGCAAGAAAGGCGTGGGCCAGCAGGGCGTGCCGGTGAACCGCACGAGCAAGCAGGCGAAGGTAGCCGATGCCGCGATGAACTCGGCGTGGACCCTGACGGTCGCGGTCGCGGGCGCCGAGCGTTCCTTCACCCGGGCCGAGCTGCTCGCCCTCCCGCAGACCGACGTGACCCTGCCGATCGCCTGCGTCGAGGGGTGGAGCCAGATGGCCTTCTGGCGCGGCGTGCGGTTGCGCGACCTCGCCGATTTGATGAGCGCCGATCCGGAGACCTCGTTTCGTTTGATCAGCCTCGAAGAACGCGGCAGCTTCAGCAAGACGCAGATGGGCCGGGAGTATGTGCGCGACCCATTGACCCTCGTCGCCCTCGAGCTGAACGGTGAGACTCTCGACCTGGAGCACGGGTATCCGGCCCGGATGATCGCGCCTGGCCGTCCCGGCGTGTTGCAAACCAAATGGCTGAGCCGAATCGAGGCGATCGAATCATGACAGCGAGTGCGAACGGGTCGCGACACGGGTCCGCCGGAGTGAATGTCGGGGTGACCGAGACCGTCGGGACCGGACTCAATCCTCCGCCGGCCGGGATCACGGCGTCGACCAGCAGACGAATGCGCACCATCCGCTGGGCACTGGTGGGTGGCGGGGTATTGCTGCTCGCCTGGGGCGCATTCGTGATGTTTGATTTGGTGCGGCTCACCCGGATTCCAGGGGTGGCGCTGTGGATTGCCGCGGCAATCCTTCTGCACGATGCGATTCTGGCGCCGATCGTGTTCGCGCTCGGTATTGGGTTGCGGCGAGCCGGGCGCCGGGTGTCCGGGACGGTCATTGCGATCGTGCAGGGCGGCATCGTCGTCGGGTCGATCGTGTCGCTCATCGCTGTGCCGACGATCGTGGCAAAGAATTTCGCACCGGCAAATGCAACCGTGCTGCCGCTGAATTACGGGCTCAACCTGGGGATCTTCTGGATCGTGCTCGCCGCACTGACCGTGGGGCTATCGGCCTGGGCGGTCATGCGCGAGCGGCGCGGGTCCGGCGTGCGGCTGCAGGACGACTCCGAGCGCTGATCTGGGCGCAGCGAGCAAACCTGCGCCCGGCCGCAAGGGCGCTGCGAACCCGGCACTGTGGGCGCGTCGCTCCGAACCCGGCACTGTGGGCGCGGCTCTGCGAACCCGGGACTGTGGGCGCGGCACTGCGAGCCCGGCACTGTGGGCGCGGCACTGCGAGCCCGGGACTGTGGTGTGGGCGCGCTAGGCGCGCGCTAGGCGGGCGAAGGAGCGCTCGCCCTTGGTCCATTCGGCGACCTGCACCAGTCCGACTTTCGCGGCTCGTCGACGCAGGGCGCTGACCCCGATTTCGGCCCACGGGAAGGCGTCACTCGTGTGACCCGCGGCATCCTGCAGGGTGCTCTCGTAGGCGAGGTCATGCTCGGGATCGCGGTGCACCTCAACGACAAGCACTCCGTCGACGGCTAGTAGGGACACGCAGCGGTCGAGCAGCGCATCGGGGTCGCCGCCGATACCGATGTTGCCATCGACGAGCAGCAGGGTCGCCCAGGTTCCTTCGAGTGGAATGTCGTCGAACACCGAGCGGTGCAGAACAGCGAGTCCGGCCGCGACCGCGATTCGCACGGCGGTCGGCGATACGTCCACGCCGAGGGCGTCGAGCCCCTCGTCGATCGCGGCTTGGATCATGCGCCCCGGGCCACAGCCGATGTCGAGCACCGGACCGGCCACGCCGGCGAGCAAAGATCGGTCGATCGCATCGGCTCCGGCGCTCCAGCGCCCGGCGTGCATGGTCGAGATGCGCGCCGCGGTGCCCGGATCGGCGTCGAGGCGGTGGCCGTACAGGTAGAGCACGTTGTCGTCGCTCTGCAACGCCTGGGCGTAGGGTTCGGACCCACCGGCCCCGAACGTGGTCGAGCGGCGAAAGCGGTCGGTCGTTGTTCGGTCGCTCGCCGCACGGGCCGTCAGCGTGCGGTCCGCCAGCTGGCCGATGAAATCGGCCGTGAGTCGCTCGGCAGTCTCGACAGTTCCGTCGCGGTCCGCGCATTCCGCCCACTGATCCCAGAGTCGCGGCGACACGACGCTCATGAGCGTGCCCCGCTCCGGGAGAGAAGATCGACGGCGCGCAGTTCGGCAGCACCCGGCTGAGCGGATGTTCGCAGCCCCGCGAAAGTGCGCGCAAACCGGGTGTGGGGCGCGGCCGAGGCGACGATGCGGGCATCAGAAATGGTGTCGATGTCGGTGAGCGCGGGCAACAGGCGCACGCTCAGGCCCGCTTCGTTGAGGCGCCGCAGCTGGTGTGCGCCGGTATCGGAGCGGCTCATCGGGATGCCGCGGAGCAGCGCGCCGGTCGGGTTGTTCAGGGCGAGCGCCCAGAAGCCGCCGTCGTCTGCCGGGCCGATCCAGGCCTCCGTCTCGGTGGTCCAATCGGTGAACACGGGCATGAGTAGTTCGTGGGTGACCTGGGGGGTGTCCATGCCGAGCAGAAGGGTCGGTTCGTCGAGGTGGTCGAAGATCGCGGCGAGGCGCTCGTCGAGACCGCCAGCGCTTTGCGGCAAAATTTCCCACGCGGAGGCTTCGGGCGGCGGCGTCACACCGTCGAACGCCAGAATATGGTGCGTTGCGGGCAGTGACCCGGCGACAGCGAGGGTGTCGGCGAGGCTGGCCGCGGCTAATTCGGCCGCCTGTTCTAGCGAGAGCGGCGGGTGCAGCCGGGTCTTGACCTTGCCGGGCAGGCACTCCTTGGCGATGACGACGATGGCGGTCATGAGCGTGCTCCACTCCGGTCGACGCTGACGTTCCGGTCGACACGGTCGGCGCGGAGCAGTGCGGACATGTCCTGGATAGCCGTGAGGGTGCCGCGCACGGTTCCGGTCACCTTGCTGCGGCCTACGCGCGGGGCGTAGCCGGTGTCGACTTCGCGGATGCGCCAGTTAGCGGCGGCGGCTCCCAGAAACATCTCGAGCGGATACCCGCTGCGGCGGTCGTTCAGGTCAAGGGCGAGGACGTTGTCGCGGCGAGCCGCGCGCATGGGTCCGAGGTCATGGATGTTCACACCGGTTATTCGGCGCAGTCGCCAGGAAAGATAGGTATTTGCCACACGGGCATGCGCGGGCCATGCGTTGCGCGTGGTCGGGCGGCGGCGGCCGAGTACGAGGTCGGCTTCATCGGCGGTGATCGGGTCGACCACGAGCGGCAGGTCGCGGGGGTCCATCGAGGCGTCAGCGTCGCAGAAAGCGACGATCGGGGCGGTCGCGGCGAGGAGCCCGGCGTGGGCGGCGGCGCCGAATCCGCGTCGACTCTCGTGCACGACGTGCGCGCCGAGATGGCGCGCGAGGTCGGCGGAGCCGTCGGTCGACCCGTTGTCGACGACGATCGCGCGATAACCGGCGGGCATACGTTCAAGAATCCACGGCAGAGCCTGCGACTCGTTCAGACAGGGCAACACCACGTCAACCCGAGTGCTTTTCATAATTCGACTCTACGGTGGAGGGCTGGGCCTCCAATGCGAAAGAGGTTACGAACCACGGAAAGATGCTGAGGGGCCGGTGTGAGTGGGCGATGGAGGGCATCCGCTTCCGTGATCGACCTAAACGATGCGCGCGCCTAGTCTAAGGGGGTGTCTCCCTCCCAATATTTTTCGCCACCGCGAACGGATTCCCTCACCGGCCGCCGCGTGCTCGTCATCGAGGACGACCCCATGGTGTCCGAGGTGGTCGGGCAGTACCTGCGCGCCGCCGGGTTCGTCGTGGACGAAGCCATCGATGGGCTCGCCGGCCTGCGCCAGGCCGAAGCCGTGCAGCCCGACCTCGTGGTGCTCGACCGCATGCTTCCGCTTCTCGATGGCATCGAAGTGTGCCGGCGTATCCGCGTGAACTGGGGTGCGCTGCCGGTGATCATGCTGACCGCGCTCGGCGAGGAAGAGCACCGCATCGAGGGTCTTGAAGTGGGTGCCGACGACTATCTGGTGAAGCCGTTCTCACCACGGGAGCTCGTGCTGCGGGTGCAGTCGGTTCTGCGGCGAAGCGGCACGGAGTCGATTCCGGAGGGCATGCTCGATGCCGGCGAATTCTCCCTCAACCTGGCCGCGCATGAGATTCGTTTGCGTGGAAAACCACTCGTGCTCACCGCGCGGGAGTTCGACCTGCTCGCCTACCTGATCTGGCGGCCGTCGAAGGTGCTGACCCGGGAGGAACTGCTGCGCTCGGTCTGGGGCTGGGAATTCGGCGACCTGTCCACCGTGACCGTGCACGTGCGGCGGCTGCGGGAGAAAATCGAGGCAGACCCGGCGCATCCGCTGCTCGTGACTACGGTGTGGGGTGTCGGCTACCGCTTTGATCCGGTGCCGCTCGGGACCGGTGAGGATGCGGCAACCGCCGTGACACCGGTGTCTGAGACGTCGGGGGGTTCGGCATGACCGCCGCCGACCAGGGGGCGGAAATTCTCATCACCCCCTTGCGGGCGCAGTGACCGCGCCAACGTTTGCAGCCGTCGCCGGCATCGCCCTTGCCTGCGCGCTCGTCGTGGGCGCGTTCGGGCTGCTGGCGCTGCGCCTGCTCTCGCGTGGATCGCTCGTGACGCAACTCATCGTCGTCGCGTTTGCGACCGTCGCTTCGGTCGTCAGCGGAACCGCAGCGGTCGCCTCGCTCATGTACCTGTCGACGCACGACCTGACCGTGTTCTACTCGGTTGTCGTGGTCGCCGGAATCGTTTCACTCGTCATGGCCGCCGTTTTGGGACGCTCGCTCGTGCGCGACAACCAGTATTTTCGGGCCGCGGCGGTGAGCATCGGTCGGGGGGAATCGGTGACATCCCCGGATCGGCATACGAGCACGGAATTCGCCTCGCTGGCCGGAGAACTGGCCGCAACGGCCGACCGGCTGACCGAATCCCGCGAGCGGGAAAAGCGCATCGAAACGTCGCGACGCGAAATTGTGGCCTGGATCTCCCATGACCTGCGCACGCCCCTCGCCGGCATTCGGGCCATGGCCGAGGCCCTCGAAGATGGCATGGCGCCCGACCCCGAACGGTATTACGTGCAGATTCGCGGGCAGGTCGACCGGCTCAGCGGCATGGTCGATGACCTGTTTGAGCTGTCCAAGATCCACTCGGGAGCGTTGCAACTCACCTTCGAACGGGTCGCCCTGTATGACCTGATCAGCGACACGATCGCCGATCTCGCGCCGGTCGCCCTCGCGAAATCCCTCGATCTGCGCTTCGAGGGTGAACGCGGGCTCAGCCTGCAGGCGGATGCCCGCGAGCTCGCTCGCGCGGTGGGGAACCTGGTCATGAACGCCATTCAGTATTCCCCGGCCGGGAGCGCCATCGTCGTGTCGGCCACCCGGCACGTCGACGGGCGGGCGGTGATCTCGGTCGTCGACGCGGCCGGAGGAATTCCCGAGCAGGACCTCCCCCGGGTGTTCGAGGCCGGCTGGCGGGCGAGCGAGCCGCGCACAGCGTCCGCCTGGGGCACCGGCACCGGTCGCAGCGGCGGCGCCGGGTTGGGGCTCGCGATCGTCGAGGGAATCGTGCGGGCTCATGCCGGGCAGGTGACGGTGACCAATGTGCACAACGGATGCCGGTTCGAGCTGCTGCTGCCGCAGCATCCGCTTGGTTGACAGGGCACGAAATAAGGCAGCGCTCGAACTGCTGCGCGTGACCGGTCAGGGGCGCACGGCGGCTCGCAGGGGGGCCGTGGCGAACTCCCGCATGCCATCCTCGAAGGAGACCGTGGCCGACCAGCCGAGTTCCTGACGCAAGCGCTCGGAGGATGCGGTGATGTGACGCACGTCGCCGAGCCGGTACTGTCCGGTCACGACCGGAGCCAAGCCGCCCGACGCAGCGGCCAGGGCGGAGGCCATGTCTCCGATGGTGTGCACGATTCCGCTGCCGACGTTGAACGCGCGAAATATTCCGGAATCGGCGGGCGCTGCCGGCCGGACGTGTTCCGGCGCGGTGAAGTCCAACGCGGCGATGTTCGCCGCGGCCACATCCCGCACGTGCACGAAGTCACGGCGCTGCCGGCCGTCCTCGTAGACCCGCGGAGCCTCACCGCGCTCGATCGCCGAGCGAAACAGGGAGGCGACTCCCGCGTACGGCGTGTTCTGCGGCATGCCCGGACCATAGACGTTGTGGTACCGCAGGGCGGCGACGCGCCCACCGGTGGAGCGGGCCCAGGCCGTGGCGAGGTACTCCTGGCCGAGCTTGCTGCTCGCGTAGACGTTGCGTGGGTCGAGCGGATCGGTTTCGCTCACCAGCATGGGCTCGAGCGGCAGCCCGGTCGCCGGGTCGAGCGGGTCGAAGCGTCCGGCGTCGAGGTCGTTCGCCAGGCGCGGTCCCGGCCGGGTGGATCCGTTCGGGCCGCGGTAGCTGCCCTCACCGTAGACGACCATGGATGACGCCATAACCAGACGACGGATGCCCCGCTTGGCCATCGCGGCCAGCAGCACCGCGGTGCCAACCTCGTTGCTGTGCACATAGTCGGGGGCGTCAGCGAAGTCGACTCCGAGACCGACCTTGGCGGCTTGATGACACACCACGTCGATGTCGACGAGGGCGCGGGCGGCGACGGCCGGGTCGGTCACGTCCCCGTGCACGAATTCCACCCGCCGGTCCAGACCCGCTGGTGCGTTGCTCTGGGTCGCGGACTGCGGCGCGGGACCGTGCACGTCGGCGCGCAACGAGTCGAGCACGCGCACCGTGTAACCGCGGGCGAGCGCAGCGTCGACGACCGCCGATCCGATGAAGCCGGCGCCGCCGGTGACGAGCAGGTGTTCCCCGGCCCTCACGACCGATCCCCCGAGCCGGAGTGCACGGCACGCGCCAGGACGACGTCGACCTGGGCCGGATCGATGAGCGCGCGCGGAGTGAAGTCGGTCGGCAAAGCGCGCAGGATGCCGTCGATCGCGGCCAGGATGCGAGGCTGGGCCTCGCGGAGGCGACGGAACACGGCCGACGCGGTCACAGCATCCGTTTCGCTGGTCGAGGCACCCGCGTCAACCTCGAGCACGGGCGCCAGCCCGGCGTCGGCGTCGGTCACGAACGAGAGGTTGACCGTGCCCATATTGAGCTCGCCGGCAAGCACTATCTCGGGGTAAGCGGTCATGTTGACGATGTGCGCGCCGATCGACCGGAACCAGACCGACTCCGCCCGGGTGGAGAACCGCGGACCCTGGATGACGACAACCGTTCCGGTCGGTGCGAATGTCTCGCCGAGGGTGGTGAGGGCACTGATGGCGTAGCCGCGCAACAACGGATCGAACGGGTCGGCGGCGGAGAGATGCTGCACCGACTGCTGATCGTAGAACGTGTCGGTGCGGCCAGCCGTGCGGTCGATGAACTGGTCGGTGACCACGAGCAGCCCCGGCGTGTACTCCGGAGTGACTCCACCGACGGCCGATGAGGAGATGATTGCGCGCACGCCGATCGAGGCGAGCGCCCAGATGTTGGCCCGGTAGTTGATCAGGTGCGGTGCCACGCTGTGTCCACCGCCGTGTCGTGGGAGAAACGCGACGCGACGACCGGCACGCTGGCCGATCGTGACCGTAGCCGTTCCGTACGGCGTCTTCACCTCGTGAGTCACCGCACCCGACGGGTCGATGAGTTCGTAGAGTCCCGAGCCGCCGATCACGGCGATCTCCGCGCGAGCGGTCGAGTCAACGAGGCGGTCGGCAGTCGAGTCAATCGTCACAAGCGGCTCCCAGCAGGTTACAAGTGGAACAATCAGTGTGCCATCGAAACCGGCGCTCCCGCGCCAGCCCGCCGCCGGGACACCCGAAAACGGATACCGCGCTCCGGCCAGACGATTGGCCCGGGCCCGCAGGAACTAGTGCGTGTAGACGCGGATGCCCGAGGCGAGCGGACCGGGCGGGTTCAGGGCAAACGAGGAGAGCGCGCCGTCGCCGGAATAGTCCACGAGCGCAAAGAGCTGTTCCCCGCCGGTCACGACGTAGCGGACTCCGCTCGCCACCGGCACCGTGGCGCTGGCCCCGGCGTCGACCCGAAGGTCTACCGGGGTGCCACCGTCGGGCGTGAGGGTGAGCGTGGCATCCGCTGCCGCGCCGTTGACGAGGTGCAGGGTCGGCGACGGTCCCTCGGCCACCGCGACGGCGAAGTCACCGGTCAGCGGCGCCGACGCGGAGAACCAGCCGAAGTCCTTTTTGCCGGCACTGTCGGTAGCGGTTCGTGCGGCCGCGACGATCGGCTCGTCGGACCTCAGATGTACCGAGAAACTGCCAACGGCCAGCGGTGACAACGGAATCTCGGTGGCGATCCCGGGTTCGACGTCCACCTGGGTAGACGTTCCCCCCGTGGTTCCATCGGCGCTCGTCACACCGATCTGTACGGTCGCCGCGACAGCGCCCGGCACGAACACCCGAATCGACGGGGTGTCGGCATTGAAGCCTTCCCCCGTCGTCACGGTCTCCTCGGTGACGGCCGTCATAACGCGCACGCCGGCAATGATCTGATTGGTGGCGGGGGTCGCGGTGGTGCCGATGATCTCGACACCGCCCGGTTCGATACCCCGGATACTGCTCTGCTCCAGTGCGGCAACCACCTGCCCGCCGCGCGATTGAACCCGCAGAACGGGCGACTTCACATTCGGGGCGAGGCCGGCGAGCGAAATGATCCGCTGCTCTCCCGGCTGCACCAGAATGCCGGTGGCACCGGGCGCATCGACGAGTCCGCTCTCGCCGGAGACGGTCACGTCGACGGTGGCGAGCACGGTGCTCGGGTTGCTCAGCAGCAGCAGGCTGGTGCGTCCAATGTCGGTGGAACCGCCAACGATCCAGGCGTCGCTGGCCGCTTCGGCGCAGGTGGCGACGGCGAGACCGCCGAGAGTGTCCGTGGCGGCGACCTGCGACTGGCTGCCAGCCACGAGCGGCGGCACCGTGGCGCCGTTTTGCGCGGGAACGGTCAGGAGCAGCGGCGGCTGCCGACTGTTTGAATCGTCGACCGCGGTGATCTCGGTAACCTCCGGGCGAATCTGCGCCAGGGAGTCCCCCGCAACGGCGCCATACACGGCGGATGCTGCCCCCACACTCGACGCCGCCTGCGCCTGTGTCGAGTCTTCGGCGAGCGTCAACAACGGCCCAGGGCACACCCGCTGCTGCTCGCTCGGCGACGGCGCGATCTCGCTCGAGCGCGGTTCGCGCTCCACGGTCGGCAGCGTCACCAGGGTGGCAATCCCAAGCGTGACAACGACGACGGCGATGCCGGTGAGGCCGAGCACGCCGCGACCAGCGCGCCCGCCGATGCGGGCGATTCGGCTTCTATCGGGCATTGTGTTCCTTCGCGGTCGTCGGCTCGGACGCACTCTCTATGGAATCAGAGACCCCGTCGTCGGACTCCAACCCGGTACCGACACCAATTTCCCGGTCTATCGCGAGGTCGGCTTCCAGGTCGGTGCCGAGTGGCGCGTCCAGGCCGCTGTCAAGGTCAGACGCCGATGCCCCGTCCTTCGCCCGGCGCCCGCGCCTCGACTTCTGCTTGGCATCGGCCCGGGCTGCCCGGCGAATGGCATCGCGATTGGCTTGGCGCACGGCTTCGCGGCCGGCACCGATCGGCAGGGACAGCAGCACCGCGCTGCCTACCACGATGAGGGCAATCAGGAGGGTCACGAGGCCGAAGGCGCCGCCCGCGCTAGCCGGGATGGGGGTCGAGGCTGCGGCATCCGTTTCGCCGAATTGCCACAGGCGGCCGAACTCGGTGTCGCCGACCGGGGCCAGTGCGGCGTTACCGTCGAGGGCGGTTTCGGTGCGCAGTGCCGTGGCGGCAGCGTCAACGTTGTCACCGGCCGGCTGCAACACGATAAAGCGGATGCCGAACTCGGTCAGATCCGCGCTGGTGTCGAGTCCGCTGCGGGAGGCAAGGTTGCCGGCGAGTTCCGCGAGCGCTTTCTCGCGGGCGCTGAGCGTCTGGTCGGTGCTGCTGAGGGTGGATTGCTGGTTCAGGATGGCGCCGGCGCCGCGTTCGATGGTGGCGAGCAGGCCGCCGTCGGCTTGCGGAGTGAGCTGCAGCGTGCTGATCCGAGGGTCGATCTGGGCTTCAGCCGCAACGAAGGCCGGTTGAGTCTGCCCGGTTCCCTCCCGGACGGCGGCAGTCCCGAGGTGCAGCGAGGCGACGAGCGGCAGTACCACCACGGCCAGGGTGAGGGCGGCGACCACGCCGGGCGCCAGAGCGAACCGGTGCAAAGGGCGGAGGCCGATCACCAGGGCGCCGACCAGCCCGAGCCAGTACAGGCTAAGCCCGGACCCCGACCAGACGCGCACCGGTTCAGCGCCGATCGCGGCGAGTACGAGCTGGTTGGCAGCGAGGGCGGTGCCGAATCCGAGCAGGGCCACCAGCCAGGCTCCGCTCGCGAGGCGCGCGCCGGGCAGCAGCAGCGCCAGGAGGGCGAGCACGGCCAGCGGCGCGAGCAGAATGGGCACCAACGTCTGCGGATCGAGGCCGACAACGGCGAACCGGTCGAGCACATCGGCCCACCCGTCGGTACCCGGCAGCCCGAACAGCAGGTGCAGGGTGGGAGCGTGCCCGCTCGGCACGGGCAGGCCAGGGTCGGCAACGAGGTTGAGCCAGGTGCCGCGCAGGCCCTGGTCGGCGATAAGCGGAATCGCCAGCGCGAGCGCCGGCAGCGGTATGCCGATGAAGCGCATCGCCCTCCGGGTGGCGAGGGCCACGCTGAGGGCCCAGACCACGAGCAGGGCCGGGGCGAGTGAGGGCGCGCAGGCCAGGACCGCCGCGAACAGCAGGGCGGCCGTGGCCGACGCCGACCAGGTGCGCGCCGCCGCGAACCAGGCGAAGAACAGCCACGGCAGTAGCAGATGCACCAGAATCGCGGCCGGGCGACCGTCGGCCAAGGCGATCAGAAAGGTCGGGGCCAGCACCCAGAGGGTGGCGGCCAAGGCGCGCAGGCTGCCGCGGTCGGTCAAGCGAGTCGCGGCCATCCACGCGCCGACAGCGGCGAGTGGGAAGGCGAGCGCGTAGACCAGCACGAGCGCGAACGACGGCGACCAGAACGCAATCGAGCCGAGCACAGCGACGACCGCGGCGAACGGGTCGGCCGCGCCGACGAAGCCGAGCCCGAGATCACGCCAGCCGTAGCCGACGCTCGCCCACAATTCGGGCAGGGTGGGCGAGAGCGGCAGCAGTCCGCCGCCGGTCAGGGTGTCGGCGCCCAGCAGCGGCAGCATCATGACAATGCCCACGACCGCCGCGGCGAGCATGGTCCAGGCCCCGCCGCCAGCGAAGAATCGAATTTCCGGGCGTTCGCCGTGCAGGCCGAACAGGCTCGCCTCTCGCTTGAGCGAGTGCCGCCGGCGCACTTCGGCCGACGGAACCCGCAGGGTAGAGATGGCGTCCCAGCCGAGCGTGCGGGTCTGGGCGAAGGAGCGACGGGCGTTACCGACGCGCATTCCGTTGAAGGCAGCGCCGAACGCCGCCGAGAATTCGCCCGCGACCGCGCCGGGTTCCTTGCGCAGCAGTTGACCGATCGAGCGTATGAAGGCGAGCGGCAGCAGAGACAGCCAGTGCACGACCAGGGCACCGGCCGGCGCGTAGACCAGGCGCCGGTGTAGTTGTGCGGAGCGTTCGGCCCGCATCCGGCGCCGGCGCAGGCGCCCCCGCGATGACTGGTTGGGCCCGGCAACGCCGTCACCAGCCGACGCGACGCGGGCGGCCGGAACGACCGCGACGCGATAGCCGGCCAGGCGCACGCGCACGCAGAAGTCGAGCGAATCGTCAACCGTCGGCAGGGCCGGGTCGAACCCGCCCAACTGCTCCCAGACGGTGTGGCGCACGAGCATGCCGCCAGCGCTGACGGCAAGCACGTCGCTCAGGCCGTCGTGCTGTCCCTGGTCCAGTTCACTTTCGACCAGGGCGACGGTAGTGCCGAGCGGCGTCATCGACTCGCCAAAGTTGTGGATGTATTCGCTGGCGATCCATTCCATGACCTTCGGACCGGCGACAGCCACCGAGGGGGCGATCTCAAGCGCATCGACGAGCACCTCGAGGGCGCTCGGCTCCGGCGCGCTGTCCTGGGCGAGCAGCCAGAGCAGCTCGCGGTCATGCGTGGGCGGCGTCGACACGCGGAGAGCGGCGGATATTGCCTGCCCGAAGTTCAGATCGGCGTCGGCGGCAATGAACTGTGTCGGCTCGAATTCGGCGAGCATCTGCGCGGTCGCATCGCTCGAACCGCAGTCCACGGTAATGACCCGATCGGGTTTGCGGGTCTGCAGCGACAACGCCTTGAGAGTTCGCTCAAGGTGTTTCGCGCCGTTTCGGGCGACAAGGATGGCGGTGACTCTCGGTTGCATAACAGCTCCAGCCTAGGACGGAACGGCTGGGGGGCCCTGAACCGAGAGGGCGCGCCTCAAATATTGGGCCGCGCGAGCGAGCGGATGCGAGCGGATGCGAGCGGATGCGAGCGGATGCGAGCGGATGCGAGCGGATGCGAGCGGATGCGAGCGGATGCGAGCGGATGCGAGCGGATGCGAGCGGATGCGAGCGGATGCGAGCGGATGCGAGCGGATGCGAGCGGATGCGAGCGGATGCGAGCGGATGCGAGCGGATGCGAGCGGATGCGAGCGGATGCGAGCGGATGCGAGCGGATGCGAGCGGATGCGAGCGGATGCGAGCGGATGCGAGCGGATGCGAGCGGATGCGAGCGGATGCGAGCGGATGCGAGCGGATGCGAGCGGATGCGAGCGGATGCGAGCGGATGCGAGCGGATGCGAGCGGATGCGAGCGGATGCGAGCGGATGCGAGCGGATGCGAGCGGATGCGAGCGGATGCGAGCGGATGCGAGCGGATGCGAGCGGATGCGAGCGGATGCGAGCGGATGCGAGCGGATGCGAGCGGATGCGAGCGGATGCGAGCGGATGCGAGCGGATGCGAGCGGATGCGAGCGGATGCGAGCGGATGCGAGCGGATGCGAGCGGATGCGAGCGGATGCGAGCGGATGCGAGCGGATGCGAGCGGATGCGAGCGGATGCGAGCGGATGCGAGCGGATGCGAGCGGATGCGAGCGGATGCGAGCGGATGCGAGCGGATGCGAGCGGATGCGAGCGGATGCGAGCGGATGCGAGCGGATGCGAGCGGATGCGAGCGGATGCGAGCGGATGCGAGCGGATGCGAGCGGATGCGAGCGGATGCGAGCGGATGCGAGCGGAACGAACGGCTACGCGCGCTTGCGTAGTTTGCGGCGTTCGCGCTCGGAGAGGCCGCCCCAGATGCCGAATCGTTCGTCGTTACTGAGCGCGTATTCGAGGCACTCGCCGCGCACCTCGCAGCCGGAGCAAATCTTCTTGGCGTCGCGGGTGGAGCCGCCCTTTTCGGGAAAGAAGGCCTCGGGATCGGTCTGCGCGCACAGCGAGTCGGCTTGCCAGGCTAGAAGGTTCTCGTCGCCGAGATCTTGCCGTACGCCCGGAACACCGAGGGCGACGGGGTCAACGAACCAATCCTCTGGTACTCCGGAACGATAGTCGAGCATGGCCACATCGTCTCCCCGCGCTCACTCCGCACCGAATAGTGCTGTGCCTAATTACACCGGTGTAATTCGCTAACGTCAAGTCGCAAATCTTAAACCCTCAATACAGGCTGGAGGGTTGCGACGCGCCCAAGGAGTCGAAGTCGGGCATTCGGGCGGTACCCGACCTGCGCGGCAACGTTGCGAACGTAGCACGATCGGCGCCGTCAACGGCGTGTCGTCGCCCTCAGAGGGCGGCGGCGCGCGACGAGTCCCAGGCGCTCTGCACCATCTGCTCGAGGGTGTGGCGCATACTCCAGCGCAGGTCGCGAGCCGCGAGCGCGCCCGAGGCCACGATGCGATCGGGGTCGCCGGCGCGGCGCGAACCGATCTGAGGAGTGAAGTCGATACCGGTGACCCGGCGCACGGTCGCCATGATCTCGCCGACCGAGACGCCGTCGCCGCTGCCGAGGTTGTAGACCGCCTCGATGCCGTTGCCGGCGTCGAGGCGTCGGGCCGCGGCGACGTGCGAGAGCGCAAGATCAGCCACGTGAATGTAGTCGCGCACGCAGGTGCCGTCGGGTGTGGCATAGTCGTCGCCGTTGATGCGCGGGGTGCGACCGTCGAGCAGCGCGGCGAAGACCAGGGGGAAGAGGTTGTGCGGGCTGGTGTCACTCAGGGCGAGGTCGCCAGAGCCGACGACGTTGAAATAGCGCAGAGAGGTGTGCCGGAGCCCGGTTGCGATGGCCTGATCACGCAACAGCCATTCGCCGATCAGCTTGGATTCGCCGTAGGGCGATTCCGGGCTCTTCGCGGTCGCCTCGGTCACCAGGTCGGTATGCGGGGTGCCGTAGACAGCGGCGCTCGATGAGAACACGATGCGATCGATTGCGGCCGCGCTCATTGCAGCGAGCAGCGTGGCCGTGGCGGTGACGTTCTGTTCATAGGTGTGCAGCGGACGCTGCACCGAAACGCCGGCGTACTTGAAGCCGGCCACGTGCACGACTCCATGCACGTGGTGTTTGTGGAAGGTGTGCAGCAGCAGGTCGCCGTCGAGCACGTCGCCGCGCACGAAGGGCACACTGGTGGGAACGAAGGACTCGTGACCGCTCGACAGGTTGTCGAGCACGACCACGTCGAGTCCTTCCGCTTGGAACGCTCGCACCACGTGAGAGCCGATGTACCCCGCTCCGCCGGTTACCAACCACGCCATCATGCCCCACTCGTTCGCGCGGCACCGCTCTAGTACCGACAATTCAGGGTAGTGGCAGCGCGCAACCGCCATGCGCGCCTTATCTGTTCCGTCTTGGTGCTGGCGCGGAGCCCTGTTCGGTTCCCGGTCGAAGGGCCATCAGAATTCGTTGGAGGTCGATCACGATAGCGGCCGTGGGGCTCAAAGACCCCGCCCCCACACCTATTTCCTGCTGCATCGCGCGCAGGACCGACTCCACAGCCAGGCCAGCCTGGTCGAGGAACTGAGGTTGGCGTGGGTCGTCGACGCCGACGCTGATCGCTTCGGCAACCGCATGGAGGGCTGCACTGAGAACGGGACGCAGCTCGTGCGGCAGCTCGAGCGGGATCGGTTTGCCCCACACCATGCCAGCCAGCACCTCGGTGAGGTTTCGGATGTGGAACGTGACGTTTTCCAGCGCAAGGAGGGCGTCGTAGTCCGCATCCAGGTTTGCCCGATTGAACCACGCGCGCGGGTTGCCCTTGCGGCTCTCATCCGCCGTCTGCACGGCCGTTCGTACCCGGCGTGCCGCCGCATTGAGCGCCTCGCCCTGCGTGGCCCATTCATCGCGCGCCGGCGGCCAACGCTCCACCAAGGCTTCGGCTATCTCGGTGACGTGCGTCGCCAGATTTTTCCGAAATCCCGACAGTCGTTCCCGTGCGGGACGAATAGCGAGGGGCGGCACGATCAGCAGATTGACGGCTAGTCCCACGACGATTCCCAGACAGATTTGGGTTGCGTAGCCAATCGAATAGCCGTCGGCGTTTGGACCGCCGATGATCAGCACGAATAGAGCGGTGATGGGCACATACTCGCCGCCCACTCCCATCCATTTCATACCACCGATCAGGGTGCCCAGGCCCACAGCGAACGAGAGGGTCCACACCGTGGGTTCGCTCACGATGAGCACGATCCCGGCCAGACCGATGCCGATGAGGACCCCGGCCAGGATCTGGACGGCGCTGCGGAGCGATCGCATCAGCGTGGGGTGCATGCTCAGCAGCGCGCCCAGCGGAGCGTAGTAGGGAAAATCTTTGGCGGTACCGGGCATGAGCGGAGCAAGCGACCAGGCGATCGCCACGGCGATAGAAATCTTGGCCACCTGAAGCGCCCGCGCACTCATGAGGCCGCGTCTGACCCAGTCCAGGGAGCGCCTGCCTGACAGTGCACCGGTGCGTGGCATTGTTTCTGGTTCCCATCGGCTCAGGATGCCCTCCCGCATCATCTCCGACCGGAGGCTGGGCGTGGAGGCTGGTGAGGTTCTGCGAAGCCTGTCGCCGAGCCGGGCGACGCAAGCGTCACCGGCCCGTGGTCGCCAAAAATACCTCGCCGGTTCCTGCAAAAGTCAGGGTGCCCTCTTCGGGAGTGATGTATACGGACTGCCCACGTTTGAGCGGCCGCGACGACAGGCCCCCAGCCACCAGGAACCCGCCCGCCGTGCAGATGGCTATGGCCGGACCGGTCAGGGTGATCTGTCGCATCGGAACGGGCGTCGCAGTCACTGCGTCGGCATCCGCTGCAATGTGCACGAGCTCGAAGTCGGGCACGCCGGGGCGATACCGCGAGACCCCGGGCGCGTCCACGACCGGTGCGAGGTAGGGTGCCGACACCGGCGTGAAGTCGAGCACTGCGAGCAGCTCTTCGATGTCGATGTGCTTGGGCGTCAGTCCGCCGCGCAGTACGTTGTCGGAGGCGGCCATAAGCTCAACGCCGAGCCCCGACAGATACGCGTGGATATTGCCGGGTGGCAGATAGATGACCTCACCGCGTCGCAGGGAGACCCGGTTCAGCAGCAGGGCGAGTACGATTCCCGGGTCGCCGGGATACTCGGTGGCAAGCAACCGCACCGTGGCCAGTTCGCGCGCGTACCCGATAACGGCTCCCCCGCTGGCCAGGAACTCGGCGTGCTCGGCGAGTTCGACGACCCGTTCGACCAACCATTTCACCTCGCCCGAGTCGCCGCCGCGGCCGTCGCGCAGCAACCAGTCGACGGTGCCGCGCAGCCCCTGAGCGAGATGGTTCTCGAGCGAGTCGATGGCGGCGGCCTGAGGGTTCTCGGTTGCGAGGTCGAGCAGGCGCAGCTCGGCGATGATTCCGCGCACCTCGGCGAGCGGGCGAAATCCACACAGCGCTTCGAAGGTATCACTGAGCGCAAAGATGAGCTCGGGCTTGTGGAACGGGTCGCGGTAATTGCGGTTGCCGGCGTCGACGGCAATTCCGGCGTCGTTTTCCAGCTCGAATCCGGCGCGGGCCTGCTCGCTCGTCGGGTGGGCCTGCAGCGACAACGGGCGGCCGGCGGCCAGGATCTTCAGTAGGAAGGGCAGGCGCGGGGCTGCACTGTCAGCGCCGAGCGCCACCGCGGGCGAAGCTTTGATCCACTCGACGAGATTCGCGGCCCCGCCGACGAGCGCTGCATCCTCGATCACCGATGGCGAACCGGCGTGGGCCCCGAGCCACAGCTCGGCCTCAGGTTCACCGGACGGCGCCTGGCCGAGCAGGTCGGCGATGGCGTGCGTGGATCCCCAGGCGTAATTGCGCGGGGTGTTGGTGATGCCCACAAACATGGTTGGCTCCTTCTTGCGCTGTTTAGACCAAACTACCAACCAAGTTGAGGCGCCCAGCCGCGAACCCTAGGCTAGCGGCCAGTCCCGGTCGCGTGTCGGCCGCCCTTTCTGCAACGGAGCATCCATGACCTTTGAGCTACTCGGCAGCGACTTCTTCGGCTATGAAAACCTGCTCACCGCGCCCGAGCAGGCGGCCATTGTCCGGGTGCGCGCCTACCTCGAAAAAGAGGTGCGGCCCATCGCGAACGGATACTGGGACCGCGCCGAATTTCCCACCCAGATCATCAAGCCGCTCGCGGAGCTCGGCGTGTACTCCTTCGGCTGGGACGAAACCAGGCAGTTCGAGAATTCGGCGGTGTTCCGCGGATTCCTGGCACTGGAGCTCGCGCGAGTGGACGCATCCGTCGCCACGTTTGTCGGCGTGCAGAACGGCCTGTCGGCAGGGTCGCTCGCGGCCGCTGGCTCGGCCGAGCAACGCGCCGAATGGATTCCGCGCCTCGCCTCTGGCGAGATTGTGGGAGCGTTCGGCCTGACCGAGCCGCTCTCCGGCTCCGACGCCGCGCAGGGACTCCGCACCACTGCCACCCGCAGCGGCGAGCGCTGGACCCTGAACGGTGCCAAGCGATGGATCGGCAACGCCACCTTCAGCGACGTGACCATCATCTGGGCCAAGGACACCGCCGACAACCAGGTGAAGGGCTTCATCGTTCCCACCGACACCGCCGGCTACTCAGCCACCAAGATCGAGGGCAAGATCAGCCTGCGCGCCGTGCAGAACGCCGATATCACCCTGACCAACGTGGTCGTTCCCGAAAGCCTGCGCCTGCAGAACGCCAATTCGTTCAAGGACACCGCCAAGGTGCTCCGGGCAACGCGCGCCGAGGTGTCGTGGGCGGCCGTCGGCAATGCTATCGGCGCCTACGACGCGGCCGTGGCCTACGCGACGTCCCGCCAACAGTTCGGCAAGGCCATCGGCGGTCACCAGCTCGTGCAGGATCTGCTGGTCAAGAGCCTCGGCAACATCACCGCGAGCCTCGGCATGGTCGTGCGGGTGTCGCAGCTGCACGACGAAGGCGTTCAGCGCGACGAGCACTCCGCGCTGACCAAGGCTTACACGACCAGTCGCATGCGGGAGAGCGTGGCGTGGTGCCGCGAGCTGTTCGGCGGCAACGGAGTCACCCTCGAGTACAACGTGGCCCGGCACTTCGCCGACGCCGAGGCCATCTACTCCTACGAGGGCACGCAGGAGATGAACACCCTCATCGTGGGCCGCACCATCACCGGCCAGGCCGCCTTCGTTTGAGCGGCGCTGCCCGGCCGGGTCGCGTAGGCCGGGTGCCGTGGGCCGGGTGCCGTGGGCCGGGTGCCGTGGGCCGTGGGCCGGCCGTAGCTGAAACCGGTAAAATTGGCGCCACGCCGGTTGGGGCATCCGTCCGTGTACCGCGGCGTGTCGTAAATTTACCGGCGTTGGCTTCGCAAGCGCATGCTCACGCCCAGAGATACCGCCCGAAAACGCCCGCACGGGCTGCGCGTGCGCCCGCCCCGGGCTACGGTGTCAAAATGAGAGCATACGAGCGCGGTCCGGTCATCGCGTGACCACCGACCAGGGGCTCGACGCGATCGTCGTCGGATCCGGCCCCAATGGCCTTTCCGCCGCCGTCACCCTCGCCCGCGCCGGACTCAGGGTGCGCGTCTACGAGCGCAACCCGCAGATTGGCGGCGGGGCAGCGACCGCCGAACTCACCCTGCCCGGGTTCCGCCACGACGTGGGGAGCGCCGTGCATCCGCTCGCGCTCGCCTCCGAGTTCTTTCAGAAGTTTGGCCTCAAGGACCGCATCGAACTTAAAGTTCCCGAGATCTCCTTCGGGCATCCGCTGCCCGGCGGCCGCGCCGGCGTGGCCTGGCACGATATCGAACGCACCGCCGCCGGCCTCGAGCGCGACGGCCCGGCCTGGCTGCGGCTGCTGGGGCCGCTCGTGCAGAACATCAACGCCATCGCCGAGCTCACCGGGGATGCGCTGCTGCGCGTACCGCGGCATCCGCTCACGCTGGCCCGCTTCGTGCTGCGCACCCTCGAGCAGGGCAGCCCGGCCTGGAACTGGCGCTTCTCCGGCGTGACCGCGCCGGCGCTGCTCACCGGAACGTTCGCCCACTCGATCGGGCGGCTGCCGAGCCCCTCGGCCGCCGGCGCCGGGCTCACCCTCGCCGCGCACGCGCACGCTCGGGGCTGGCCCATTCCAATCGGAGGAAGCGGCGCCATCGTGCAGGCACTCGCCGACGACCTGCTCGCGCACGGCGGTGAAATCGTGACGGATGCCGACATCACCAGCCTGAAAGAGCTGCCGCCGGCCCGCATCGTGCTGCTTGACGTGACGCCGCGCGCCCTCGTCGACCTCGCCGACGGGGCATTGCCCGCTCGCTACGCGGCATCGCTCACGAGCTTTCGTTACGGCAACGCGGTCGCGAAGGTGGATTTCGCGCTCTCCGAACCGGTTCCCTTCACCGCGACCGACCTGCGGCGAGCGCCGACCCTGCACGTGGGCGGCACCCGCGCCGACCAGACCCGCGCCGAGAACGCCGTCGCCCGCGGGCGGCACGCTGAGTCCCCCTATGTGCTCGCCGCGCAGCCGAGCATTCTCGACGCCACTCGCGCTCCCGCCGGAAAACACACGCTCTGGGCCTACACGCACGTGCCGGCGGGCTCCACCCACGACCAGACTGAGCAGATCACCCGGCAGATCGAACGCTTCGCCCCAGGATTTCGCGACACTATCCTCGCCTCCTACAGCCAGACCGCCGCGCAAATGCAGAACCACAATCCCAATCACGTGGGCGGCGACATCGCGGCCGGAGCGATCAGCATGACCCAGCTCGTGCGCCGCCCGGTGCTCTCCGGCGACCCGTGGCGTACCCCACTCGCCGGTGTCTACCTGTGCTCCTCGTCGACTTCTCCCGGCCCAGGCGTGCACGGCATGTGCGGCTACCGCGCCGCCCTGAGTGCCCTGGCCCACGAATACAACATCGTTGAGCCGCCCGATCTGACACCCCGCGAGGGCGAATAAGGTCTATCCCGCTGACGAGTTGATGAGGAAAGTTCAGGTGCCGCGCATAACTCCTGAAATTTCTCGCTGTTGGGGAAGACACCCCCCGTAATTCCAGGCAAGTCGTGTGAGCACCCCAAGGAATTGCAGGAGTTATGCGCCTTCGCCCGTGGAGACCAGCCTGATCGAGGGCCGCTTATTGACCACCCGGCCACCCCGAAACCCCCTGCGCATCCACTTGTTCCGAGACCAACCCCAAGAAGTCCCGATGGCCGTGAACTACAACACCCTCGTTTGCCTCCCCGAACAGGTCTTCGCGGCGCTCGCAAACGGATGCCCCGTGCGCCTGAGCAAAGACGCCGTCGCCAGTCCAGTCCGCCTCGTTCCACTCCCCTAGGCGACCTGGGCATCGGCTACCGCAACACGGAGCAGCTCCGCCGCCTCGTCCACCCGGCCGAGGGCCACGTCGACTAGCGGCGCGGAACCCGGCGCACCAACACCGGTAATCTGAAACCATGTCCGCCGTACAGAGTCGCCTCGTCATTCGACTCTTCGCGACCTTCGTCTGGTTCACCGTTCTGGCCGGCCAGTTCTGGCGCAACCTCGGCGGCTGGTGGGGCTTCGGCGCCATCGCCGTGATCGTGGTCGTCGGCAGCATCATCGGCCTCAGCACCCAACGCACCAACGCCCGCAACCGCGCTGCAGTAAACGCCGCAGCACCAGACGACACCCCCACCGACCGCGACATCGCAAGAGGCCATACCTACCAGGCGGCCCTGGCCCCGCCCCTGAACTGGCGCAAGTTTCCCAAGACCATCACAACGTTCTTGCTGCTGGCCACCCTGTCGATCGCGTGGTCGCACTACCCGGGGGCATCCGCTCTCGGCATCACCCTGCAACTCATCACCACCCTCGCCGCCCTGTTTCTGGCCGTCACCCTCACCTGGCCGGAGCTGCTGCGCACCCTGGCCGGCGCGCTGCGCTGGGTGCTGGCGCTCTCGCTGGTGTTCGAGCTGTTCGTGGCCGTCGTTATTCAGCATGCCGTGTTGCCGTTCTTCGTCGACTACGGCACGAGCGACGTGCCGAAGGCGTTCTACTGGTCCCGGGGGCTGGTGCTGACCGGCGGGCCCATCGAAGGCATCGTCGCCAATCGCAACCTGCTCGGATTTGTCGCCCTGCTCGCCATCATCGTCTTCACCGTGCAGCTGTGCGCCCACAGCGTCAAGCGCGACGCCGGTGTGGTCTGGCTGGCGCTGGCCGTGGGAATGCTGCTGCTCACCCGCTCCGCCACGGTCACCGTGTCGCTCGTCGCGGTCGTCGCCGCCCTGATCTTCGCGCTCTGGGCCAGACGGGTGCACGATCAGCACCGGCGGCCGTTGTATGTCGTGGCGGCGGCATCCGTTCTGGCGGTGGGAGCAGCCCTCGCGCTGTTCTCGTCGCAGCTGTTCGGGCTACTCGGCCGCAGCGACGACCTCACCGGCCGCTTCGATATTTGGTCCAGCGTCATCCGCCTCGCCCTCGAACGCCCGGTGTTCGGCTGGGGCTGGGTGAGCTATTGGGTGCCTTGGGTCGAACCGTTCAACGACCTCGCCGTGCGCAAGGGCGTCACCTACCTGCAGGCCCACAACGCCTGGCTCGACGTCTGGTTGCAGCTCGGCATCGTCGGAGTGGTCGTGTTCGCCGCGCTGGTCGGCTCGACCCTGTGGCGGGCCTGGTTTCTCGCCGTAGACAGGCCCCGTCTCGGCGTGCACGACACCGAACCGTTCGCCGTGTCGGCCCTGCTTCCGCTGCTGCTGCTCACCGCGCTGATCGCGCAGAGCATCGCCGAGAGTCGCCTGCTGATCGAGAGCGGCTGGGTGATTCTCGTCGTGCTGGCCGTCGTCACCAAGCGCCAGCAGCACGCGCCCCGGCCGATGCCGTAGGCCCGGGGCGGTAAATTAGAGGATGCCCACCCTGCCCGATGCCCTGCGGCGCGTGCTGGCGTCGCCGAAATTCGCGGCCGCGCTCACGCTCGCCATCCTGGCGACCACCTTCAGCACCCACCTGCTGCGCAGCGTCATGGGCTGGCCCGGTCTCATCGGCATTCTCGGCGGCCTCGTCGTGCTGGCCGTGCTCTCGCTCATCGCCCGCCGCCCGATCGTGGAGTGGCATGGCCTGCTCCCCATCTCCATCATCGTGTTCGTGGCCTGGTGCGCGCTTTCCGGCGTGTGGAGCGGCTACGTCTCCGAGACCATCATCGGCGTCGGGTACCAGATCACCGTCGGGTTCCTCGCCATCTACGTGGCCCTCGTGCGCGACACCTTTCAGGTGGTGCGCGCCACCGGCGATGTGCTGCGGGTGCTGCTCGGGCTCTCCATCGTGCTGGAGGTGCTGGCGGGGCTGCTGCTCGACCTGCCCATCGCCTTTCTCGGTGTCATCGGCAACATCGACCAGCTTGGCCCCATTCAGGGCGTCTTCGGCTCGCGCAACGTCCTCGGACTGATCGCCCTCATCGCCGTCGTCACCTTCTACGTCGAGTTGCGGGCCCGGTCCATTCCGCGCGGCCTCGGCGTCGGCTCGATGTGGCTGGCCGGCATCTGCCTGGTGCTCAGCCGCTCCCCGGTCATCATCGTCGTCGCTATCTGCGTCACCGTCGCTGCGCTCGCCCTCTATCGTTTGCGCCGCACCCCCGTCGACGGCCGATGGATGCTGCAGCTCGGCCTCCTCAGCGCGGCTCTCATCGCAGCAGGCGCGGCCTGGCTCGGTCGCATGCCCATCATCGACGCCCTCAACGCCGGCAGCGAGTTTGAAGCGCGGTACTCACTCTGGAGCGAAATGTGGCGGCTGGTGGAACTGCATCCGCTCGAGGGCTGGGGCTGGGCTGGAATCTGGCCGCAGGACGTCACCCCCTATGGCTGGCTTGAATTCACCACCGGGCGCCTGCACGCCACCGGCCTCAATGCCTACCTCGACGTGTACTTTCAGGTGGGGCTGATCGGCTTTCTCGCCTTTCTCGCGCTCGTGGGCTTAGCCTTCGTGCGCTCCTGGCTGCTCGCTTCGAACAAGCGCTCGCTGGTCTACGTCTGGGCGCCGCTCATACTCGTGACCGTGCTCGTGACCGGCGCGGCCGAGAGCACCATTCTGTTCGAGTTCGGCTGGCTGCTGCTCGTGATCTGTTCGGTCAAGGCCGCGCAAGGCCTGAGCTGGCGAAGCGCCCTGCCGCACAAGCCACACCCCGACGCGCCGTAGCAGCGCAGCGTCAAGCTAGTTTCCGGCTCGCGCTGATGCTTGCAATCGCAATGTGAGCGCGTTCCTGCTGGCCAGCGAGGTCCACTGAGCAACCACCCCTGCCCTTCCACCGGCTATGCGGAGAAGCGTGGGACTGCGCGTTCAACGATGCCGATAAGCAGCACCTGCACATCATCCGCGGTTCCAATCAGAGTTTGCTCAGCACTGAGCTGAACCCAATTGCCTGCGATGACGGTATCCAGAGTGCAGAACCCGGAATATACATGGCACCCGAACGTGGCCCGATCGGCACCGACAACGGATACGGCCTGGACTGTGTCATCAGCCATCATGAAGACAGAAGATCGGTCATAAGCCCACCCCCGCCCGGCAGCGCGGTGATGTAAAGCGGCCACGTCTGACCCGTGCTCTCGGGAACCCACATGCATCGGTCAACCCCGACAATCGTCCAGGCGGCATTGTCGATGCCCCACCCGTCGCCGTCGCTGCCATCGCTGATCAAAATTTCCTCAGCCGTGCCGAACGCGGACCGAAATTCGTCTGCGGTGGCGTAAACCGAACAGTCAGCGGGCAGTACGCCGGTCGAAGCCGGCGCAACCCACAACTCGTCGAGGGTTGGAGCGTTCCGTACCGTGCCGACAATGTCAGCGATCAGCGGGGCCACATGTTCGCCTACCGCGTCATTGCTCAGACTCGGATTCACATCTATTCCCCGCGCGATGACTTCGATCCAGCTCTCGCCGACGAGAATATTCACCCAACAGGCTGATTCCGCACCAGGAGCTGAGCAGGTAACGTGCGAGGCCTCGCCGTAGGTTGATGCAGCACCTGAAACGACATCGGCAGTCTTTCCCGCGTAGGTCGTCCACTGCGTGCTTGCCTCGGGCAGCACCTGAACACTCACACTCTGTGCGGATGCATCGCCGCTCGCCAGGCACGAGACGCCGCCAACCTGACTCACGGCATACCCTAACGGCGTTGCCGACTGTGGTCTCACCATCAGGTCCGTCGTCACGGTTGTTCTGTTCAGTAGGCTGGCCACCAAACCTGCGGACATTACGTCATCGCAGGCAAGGCACTCCGGCTGGCAGATGGGCCCCAGTATTTGAAGCGCTGAAGCCCGCTCGACATCATCCGATGGAGAATCGGTGTCCGAGCATGGGAGAAATGACGTCCCGGCCCCCGCGGGCTGGTCATCCGACCGAGCGCGGCGTAAGGAGTTCAGTGGATCGAGCTCCCAGCGCTGCTGGCGTTACTGCCCGAAGGAGTCTCGCAGTGCCGCAATTCCCTCTTGCGTGCCACCGTCGAAGACGACCTTTCCGTGGGAGAGCACAACGACACGATCGCAGAGGTCCTCCACCTGTGCCGCCGAGTGTGACACGAACACGATGGTGCGACCTTCGGCCTGAAACTCCCGAATTTTTGCCATGCACTTCTCCTGGAACGGCTCGTCGCCAACCGACAGCACCTCATCGACGAGGAGGATGTCGGGGTCGACGTGCACGGCAATCGCAAATGCGAGCCGCACATACATTCCGGAGGAGTAGAACTTGACCTGGGTGTCGATGAAATCTCCAATTTCGGAGAAGTCGACGATGGAATCAAAGTAGTCGGCCGTTTGCTTCTGGCTCAGACCGAGAATGGACCCGTTCAGGAATACGTTTTCGCGGCCGGTCAAGTCCGGGTGAAAGCCAGCGCCCAATTCGAGGAGAGCGGCGAGACGTCCACGACGTTCGACACTGCCGTCATTGGGCTGGATGATGCCGCCGATCACCTTCAGCAGGGTGCTCTTACCCGAGCCGTTGGCTCCGACCAGACCCACGCTCGACCCGGCGGTGATCTCGAACCCGACATCGCGCAGCGCCCAGAAGTCTTCCTTGTGGCGCTTGGAGCGGCCGAAGTTCACGATTCGTTCCTTCAGCGACTTGTCCTTGCGGATGACGAAGCGCTTCGAGACATCCTTGGTACGGATGACCACGGGTGCGTTGGTGATACTCGGTCGGCTGGATACGTGCGGCATTAGATCTCCTGCGCAAAGTTGCCTTGAAGCTTCTGGAAAACGCGCTGGCACACGATCAACAGGATGAAACCAACGATGGTCACGATCAGCAAACGCAGATCAAGGTCGGCGGGCCAGGGCTGGGGGGCGATTACAGCATCCCCGATTGTTCGAGTTTCCGAGCCGGCCAGCCACATTCCCTTCTGAAACGCGAGGACCGCGCTGGACACGGGATTGAGCAAGTACAAAGATGCAATCCAGGAATGACTGACCACCACCGCAGAATTAACGACGTACGACCACGCATAGACGATCGGTGACGCCCAGAACAACAACAACATGGCGACTTCGACGAGGTATTGGATGTCGCGCAGGTACACATTGAGCGCCGATAGAAGAATCGCGAAGGCAATTCCGTAGACCAACACGATCAGGATGGCCACGGGCACGTAGAGCAGGTTCCACGACAGGGGGAATTGACCCAGCACGACCGTGGCAGCAATGAGCACGATCATTTGAATAGCAAAGTTGAAAATCGCCGATCCGGCGGCCGCCAGCGGGAAGATCTCCCGCGGCAGGTACACCTTTTTAATCAGTCCGGCGTTGCCGATGATCGACATGGTGCCCGACGACACGATCTCGCTATACAGGCCCCAGATCGTAAGACCGGCGAATACGAAGATGGCGAAATCGGGGATGCCGCGCGCTGCCTGGAGAAACTGTCCGATGGCTACGTAGTAGATCAGGAGCATCGTCAGCGGTTTGATCAAACTCCAGAGAAAGCCCAGGCTGCTGTCCTTGTAGCGCGCCTTGAGCTCGCGACGGATCAGGAGGTCGAGAAGCTCGCGGTGCGCCAGTACCTCCTTGATCGAACCCCAAAACCCCCCCATGACGCCGCCTCCGGCGGATATCGATGTCTGAAACGGGAGGGTCGACAGTCTGTCGGCACGCTCTTGGGCTTTGCTAGTCATTGTGCTCCGAGTGGTTCATGGACGCCTGTCCAACGGTCGAGTCTATGTGGAAGTAGTCCCACAGCTCGGACGCGTACTGGTCCCAGCCTTTGTTCTCGCGGAGGTCCGCTTCAGCACGGAGGGAGTCATTCACGTTGTCATTGAACATGACCGTCGCGAGGCCGTCGGCCAGTGCAACATCGTTTCTCGGATCAACTAGGATCGCTCCTCCCTGCTCACAAATTTCTTTCATGCTCCCAAAATCTGAGGTGACGACCGGGGTGCCGACCGCGAGCGATTCGGCGACCGGGAGCCCAAATCCCTCATTGAGGGACGGGAAAACCGTCGCCCGCGCGAGCCGGTAGCCGCCCCAGAGAAGCGCGTCAGAAATGGCCGAGATGCTCTGCACCGGTCGGCCGAGCTCTTGCATCTGCTTCAGCTGGACGGTGAACTGCCGCCCACCCCACGCATTGCCACCTACGAACGACAGGCAGAACTGGTGGCCCTCCCGCCAGAGCATCTCTGCGGCGCTCAGCACCGCGAGGTGGTTCTTGCGCGGTTCGTGGCTGCCCACGCACAGCAGAAGGGGAAGGTCGTCGATGACGAGTGCCTCACGTGCCGTCGCCAATTCGGCGTCTGAGACCGTGCCGGCATCGGCCGCGAGGAGGATGGGTTCGATCGCGGGGCCGGTCATCCCCGCGCCGCTGAGCATCCGTCGCCAGCCGCGGTACTCGATGGCTGCAGCCATGGAGATGGTGGCGACCCGATCGAACCGGGCGATGGCGGCGAGGTTCTTCGCGAAGGCCCCACCCATCCCGATCGCGGTGGTCTCCGCAGACATGAGCGGAACGCAGTCGAACCCGATGGCATAGGTCGTGTTGCCGGAGAACTCGGCCAGTGCCGAGATGCGCGTCGTGCGTTCCGCCTCGATGGCAAGCTCGGGCAGGATGTACGTCGATTTCCACGGGATGGTCACTTCACCCGACTGGGGATGGTCGGCCTGCGGGTGACTGCCGTAGATGGCGTTGGCGCGTTCACTGGTCGAGAGCTCGCGCAGACCGCCGTAGGTCGAACCCCAGCCCACGAGCACGAGTTCGTGGGACTGCACCCATTGCGCGATCGTCTTGCGCACGACGCGCTGAATTCCCGTTGCCAGGCCGGTGCGCGCGGTGTGGTGCACGTCGACCACGGTCGCATTGATGACCACCCGCACCGGACGCACGTGCCCGGCCGCGAGCACGCCGCGACGCACCGGTGAGCGCATGGCGCGCCGTAGGGCGGCTTCAGCACCATCAAGCCGGATCTGACGGATGGTGTCGATCACGCGATCCCGGGTGGGGAATTCCGCACGCAGCACGGCCAGGGCCAGCCAGACACGATCGGCGCTCGGCACGAGGAAGTGGTGAGACACCCGGGCCACGAGGTCTGATTCCAGCGCAACGGCCCCCTCGTCGGGGTCGACGGCGCGGAGCAGAATGCGCAGTCGATCGTTCGTGGACTGCTCGGATGCGAGGGGGTTGGTCAGCGCCCGCCTCGATCCCGGCTTCTTGACTCCGGTTTCCTGGGTGCCCGGATGACGGGCCAGGGCCGGCTCAGACATGACGCTCATTTCTCAATGGCTCGATGAGCTGTTCCCACAGCTCATCGGCGTAATCGTCCCAGTTGCGCACGGTGCGGGCGCCGATCTCACGTTGCAGCGCCGCGAGGACCTCGTCGTCGGTGAGCAGCGTGCGCATCGCGTCAATGATCGCGTCGTCGTCGCGCGGATCCACGGCGAGGCACCCGCCGCCGGCCGCGATCTCCGCGGTACTGCCGTAGTTGCTTGTGAGCACCGGCGTGGCCAGCGCGATGGACTCGGCCACCGGGAGTCCGTACCCCTCGTGCAGCGACGGGAAGAGTGAAAAGCGGGCTTCCCGGTAGGAAGCAAGGAGGACGGCGTCGTTCACTCCGCGGAGTACCTCGACTTGGCGGCCCGCCCGCTGCAGCTGGCGCACGCGCTTGTCGAAGTCACGCGTGTAGATCACACTTCCACCGCCGATGAAGCGCAGGCGAAAATCGATGCCCTCGCGCCACAGTACCTCGGAGGCGAACAACACGGCGAGATGGTTCTTGCGCGGCTCCTGGCTGCCGATGCAGATCACGAGCGGCGAATCCGCTGAGACCTGGTCCCGGCCCGTGTCGCCATCGGGCGAATCCACGGGAAGGCTGACTTCCACCGTGGTGGGGCCGGACAAGCCCTGCGCCGGAAGCGCGGCGACGAAGCCGGCGAACTCCTCCGTGGCGGCGGCGCTGATTCCCACGACGCGCTTGGCGTACTTGAGGATGGTGAGATACCGCACAAACCGTTCGGTCTCGAGCGAGTCGAGGCTATCGGCGCTCACCACCGGAATGGTGTCGTAGCCGATGAGTCCCACCCGGTTGCCCGAGTACTGCGCGAGGGCGGCGAGCGCGTTACAGAGGACAGCCTGCGGCACCTCGGGCAGGATCACCTCCGAATTGAAGGGAATGATGACCTGGTAGTCCGGCGGGTCGACCGGTGAGTGGTCGGGTTCGGGCTCCGTGTAAGTGTTCCATTCCACGACCCGGCTGCGCTCGAGTGGCGTCATGGTGCGCATGGCACCGCCCCCGGCGGTCCAGGCAACGAGCGTCATGTCCCGGTTGCGCGTCCAGCGCGACATGGTCTGGCGCACCACCCGCTGGATCCCGGTGTTATGCCGGTGGTTGGCGCAGAAGTCGACATCGATGACGGTGCTGTCGGAAATCACCGCTATGCCCTTATCGAGGTCGTCGAAGCGGGCAGCGGCATCGAAGCACGCCTGGAGGAACGCGGAGGAGGCGTGACGTTCGTCGGCCAGAGCCACCGCTCGCCGAGTCATCTGCAGCTGGTCCGGATTGGGGTACGCCGCAGTCACTCCGGCGATGAGCAGCCAAAATAGGTCGTCCCCCCTTCGTTCACGTGCGACAGCGATGAGTCGGGCGAGCAGCGGGCCGTTTCCCCGAGACACGAGAGCATCGATCTCTTCCGGCGCATCGAAGAAGTACGGAGCCACTGCGGTCAGACGGCCGAGGAGGGCCGCACTGAGATCGGGAGACGAGCGAGGATTCCGCGTGCTCAACGCCGCCGCCCCAGATACCGTCGTTTGAGATCGGCCACGGCCAGCTGTGAGAACCGGCTGGGGCCCAGCTCCACGGCCTTGATCTGAATTTTTCGGACGAAACGCAGGGGCTTGGTCACCCGCCAGGACAGGGTGTTGTACATATCCCCGAGCACCCGGGACTCCGTACCGACAACCTCGAGCCACGAGGCCAGGCTTTCATTCTCGCGGGCGTCCAGCTCCGCCTGGAGCCGGTCCCGCTCCGCTTCGACCGCAGCCAGACGCACCGAGAGGGATGGTTGCTGTGGTTCATTTGCGGCGGAAAGGCCGGACGCATCGCTTTCAGGCATTCACACATCGTACGGCAGCTTTCGTGACACAGCTGCGGCACGAAGAGCGGGTCCGACGCTGCCGGCAAATTTTGGACTGGCTCTACACCGCTCCTACGTCGACAGACCCACCCAATAATCCGGCGGCGGGCGAGCGGTAAGACACCTCGCGGTAGCCTGTGGCTGCAATTTTCAATGTTGTAATGCTCGACAGGGCACACCGACGTTTTCGCGGGTCGTGGGCAAGGCTCCGCCCCACTGCTTGACGGTGGGCGAGCCAGATCGGCAATTGATGACTAACGAACACTACATCGCCCTTCGAATTCTTATCAATCTCTGCTATCAGGCTTCCTATTCGAGCGGCCACAGCGGCAAAGGGCTCTCCCCAGCTGGGGCGGAAGGGATTTACCAGAAAACGCCATGCTGCTGGCTTGGCCAATATTGACAGTGACATTTCGAATTGGCCGCCCTCAAGATAGCTCTCGGCTTCCAGTAATCTGTCGTCGATTTCAACGGCAAGTCCAAGTCGCCGGGCAATCGGTGTCGCGGACTCCACCGCACGCTCCAGCGGTGAACTAACGATGCGGGTAATCGCAGCGTCCTGGCGAGAAGGCCGATTAGGAACGAGGGTCTTTGCTGCCAGCTCAGCCATTTCTTGACCGCGAGCAGACAGGTGAAAGCCTGGTAGGCGGCCATAAAGCACACCCGTCGGGTTTTCAACCTCGCCATGCCGAACGAAATGCACTACGTGTTCATTCACGACGAGCACCGACCTCTTTCTTGTATTCGCGCAGGTGAGCTTGTACCCCACCTTCAATAAATTTAGCGTCTATCGATGGAATTCGGCCGTCGCGTAGGCAAAACCGACCCCCGTGTGGTCTTATTGGCTAGACAAACAGTCCCACAGGCAACGGAGAACACAGCGTGAAAGTACCTACGGACCGAAGCACTTCCCCGACTCAACGCCATTCGATCCGCACCGCGCTATTGATCTCCGTGAGCGCCCTCACTACTCTTCTTATGATGGTCGTCGGCAGCGTCGTTCCGGCAAATGCGCTCAGCGGCAACGATTTCGATCCCGGCCGCATCATAAGCGACTCGGTGTTCCACGACTCCGCAGCCCTAGATTCAAATCAAATCCAGCAATTCCTGAATTCGAAGTTGTCGGCCTGCAAGAGCGGATATACGTGCTTGAAGGACTTCCGCATGGATACCTTTGATCGGGCAGCGGAAGAACCAGGGCACTGCACCGCCTACTCTGGAGCAGCCAATGAGAGCGCGAGCACGATTATTGCCAAGGCCTCCCAAGCCTGTGGAATAAGCCCGAAAGTTCTGCTTGTGCTTCTGCAGAAAGAAACGTCGCTGATCACGAGCACCTCCCCAACGGCCGGCACCTACCGCAAAGCTGCGGGTTACGGCTGCCCCGATACCAGCAGCTGCGATGCGGCGTACTACGGCTTTTACAACCAGGTGTACATGGCGGCCTGGCAGTTCCGTCAATACACGAATTACCCCGATCGTCGGTTCAAGATTGGCAACATCGCCGTTGGATTCAACCCGAATGCAGGGTGTGGGTCATCGGTCGTCAACATTCAAAACCAAGCGACGGCTAACCTCTACAACTACACGCCGTACCAGCCGAACACTGCTGCCGTGGCCAATCTCTATGGCTGGGGTGATGCGTGCTCCTCGTACGGCAACCGTAATTTCTGGCGCATGTATTCAGACTGGTTCGGCTCGACGCTGACCGGGCTGGATTCCAAAGACGCAACGTCACTCGTGCGCGCGCTTTACAACGACATCCTGATTCGCGAGCCGGACGCTGGCGGCGTCAGCACCTGGCACGGCTACCTGATCGGTCGGGGCTGGCCCACCGTTTCCGTGGCAAATGGGATCCTTTACAGTGACGAGTACTATTTGCAGCGGATTGACGCCGCATACCGTGAGGTCTTGGGCCGCGAACCAGACGAGAACGGCCGGTACGACTGGCTCAGTCGCATGCGATCGGGTCAAACGAGCGTTGACGAGATTCGAATGACCTTCACTTCGAGTATGGAATATTACATGGCGGCGGGTGGTAACGACCACGCCTATGTGGGCGTGCTCTACTCCACGCTCCTTGGACGCCCGGCGGCGCAGGGCGATCTGGACTACTGGGCCTCCCAAGCATCGCTCCGCGGCGGAGGATACGTGGTGAGTTCCATCTGGAATTCCTACGAATCGGGAACGATCAGACTCAACGCCATCTACACGACGTACCTGAAGCGTGGCGTCGATGCCAGCGGAGTATCCAGCTGGGTGCCGCTCATCACCGCGCAGGGCGATCAGGCAGCCCGCACGACCATTGTCAGCAGCCTTGAATACCTGCTACAGGCGCGGGCCCGGTACCCACAACCATAAATCAGGCGCGGCCGCAGGCCAGAACCGTAGAGCCCCCATCCCCGTCGAGGATGGGGGCTCTCACTCGTCTATGACCTTGGATTATCGGAGCGACGCACCGGGGGTTTCACGCGCACCAATGTGAACTAGACCAATGATTCGAAGAGGGTTTGATACTCGTCGACCGTCTGCTCAAGCGAATATTCCGCATTCGCTCGTTGAGCGCCGAGAACGCGATCGAGCGGCTTGGTCGACAGGCGTCGCAACTCCCGCTCGATGGCGACTGAATCGCGGGGCGCAACAATTGAACCGAACCCTGTTCTTTGGACCGGCGTTCTAACGCCGGGCAGGTCAGAAGCGAGGGCGGCGACCCCCGCTTTCATTGCTTCGACCTGGACTATACCGAATGCTTCCAACGAGTTCACCGAGGGCAGCGCGAAAACGTCCAACGAGGCGTAAAAATTGGGCAGCTCGTCGTCTCTCAGGAAACCGAGCAACCGGATTCGTTCGTCGCCACCGATGTGCGTGCGGACCTTTTCCACAACGCTGCCGCCCGCAACTTTGGAGAAGTCACCGCCGATCAAGAGCCGTGCTTCCGGATCCTCGAGTTGTCGAAACCCGTCAACGAGAAATTCGAGCCCCTTTTCCTCCACCAGTCGCCCCAAGAATCCAACATGCAACCCCCCGGACGTCCGGAAGGATGGCGTTGCGGCCGGATAGGTCCTCGTTGGCGGCGCGATGGGCTGAGTCCTTATGCCGGACATCGATCGCTGGAGCCGCGATGACGCCGCATAGTCAGCGCTGGACGGGCAAATGGCATTCGCGCACCGCATGGCGATCGCGTTGGAAATATCCATGACCACCGTCTGCAGCCGGTTGAGGATGCCTGCGGGCAGGCTGATGTCGCATTGATAGGTCACAACAACGGGCGTTGATCGAAGCCCGGCCGCGATGGGACCACTTTCGATCATGGGGAGATGGAGATTCACGATCCGGGCCCGTCGGCCGAAGTGAATGGCTGTGGACACGAACGTCGGACTGATTAATCCTTTCCCAATTCGCGCTACCACCGGAGTTCTGACGACATCGACACCGTTGATTCGTTCCGAGCGTGGGAGAGCCGCATCGTGTTGGCCTGCAACGACTATTACACTCAGTCCTCGGCGTACGAGCTCCTCGGCGACGAGTCGTGCCGCATCGGTCAGCCCACTCACATACGGGGCGTAATAGTTGAGCGCCATCATGACGTCGTGAGATTTCTGCAGCTTATTAGCCATTGACGATCCCTTTCAGGGTGAGCGGAGAAGTGTCGTGCGCAGCTACGCGAACTTCGACCTGGGCCGTTCCGGCATCTAGATGGACACCATCAAGGGACATTCGGAAGTCTTCTTTCTCAACGGTCTGCGTGCCGATCAGGACTTGCCCTTGGAACAGATTCACGGTTGCGCCCGGCGCCACGCCCGTCAGAAGGAGAAAAGTCTCGTCCAGGCTTGCGGCGCTGGAAAGGATTTGCAGTCCACTCCCCGAGCCGCCGGAGATACTTCCATCCGGGTTCAGCGTCCAGGACCAGCTTCCCCGGCCGTCCCGCGGCAGATCGTCCCGCTGGTACGGTACGACGACGGTTGTGGGACCGGATGAAAGGTCCAGCAGGCTGAAAATCCCATCTTCCTCGACGACGGAATGGTTGCCCGCTGCGAAGTAGCTACCGGGACCGACGAGGACGTAGGGGTCGAGCTCACCGTCCCAATAACTCGTGAGTTTCAAATTGCCGCGATAGCCAAGATCGCCGCGCAAATTGACGTAGCTAACATCTGGGGCACCCGCGAGCGCATCGCTGAGCCAAAGCTGGTCATACATGGTCGCCACGGCAGCAGTAACGTCGTTACCGTTCTCATGGCCATCCGCACGGGTCACCCAGGTGGCGGCTTCGGCCACCTGTGGGCTTACCACGCGATCGTCTTTCCGTTCGTGAATAATCATACGTGCGGTCAAATAACTTGATGACCCAATCCCGCCGACGGAGAGTGCCAGGACGCCGATGGTAAGTGCCCGCCGAATCGTCCTCCTGCGTTCGCGGCCAATCGCCTGGATGACGGCGCTGGCGCCGAGTACTACCGCAATGATGAGTAACGGGGAGAGCATATCGGCGGCACGGCGGGTGATGTATTCGTTGCCACGACTGCCGATGAAAAGCACGATTCCTGAGGCCAGCACGAGTCCACCTACCGCGTACGGCCGAGTGCGCCGGAAAAAGAGGGTTGCGAGTGCAGCGACCAAGCCCACGACTACAAAAACCGCCAACACCGCGATGGCCAGGAAACTGAGTTTGGCCGGCCAAACGACGCTCAGGAACGGGCGCCACGGCTCGGTGATTTGGCGGGCGATTGCACTGACAGTTGCACCTTGACCGTTCCCGTCTGCCGTCAGGGCGCCAATGAAGAGGAGTGAACTCACGGTCTTGAACCAAATGAGTGGTCCCATCGCAATGCTGAGCCCGATCAATCCTCCCGCTCGGAACAGGGCCGACCGCAACCCGCCGAGCGGTCCGATCAGCGTGAGTGAAGCAAGTGTCACTCCGAGCAGAGGAAGGTACTCACTGTAGGTCCCGAGAATTGCGGCAAGTGCCAGCCCGGGGAGCCACAGGGGCGGGCGGGGGTGGTCTGGCGTCGGCCGCACCACCATTGACACGAGCCCGACCACGAGGGGCAGAAAGCTGATACCCAGGAGCGAATCCGCGTTTTGCTGGAGAACCTGGCTCTGAACCGAGAAAGACGCCACGAGCATTCCACCCATCACGAGTCGGGCGACACGGGAGATTCCAAACGCTGCGCCGAGCGTCCAGGCGCCCCCGGAGATAAGAAAGACCCATACCCCGAGCAGAGGACTGAATCCATTGACAATGGGAACGGTCGTGAGAACGCCGAGGCCCGCTTGAAGGACTTCCTGTCCAACCCGGAGCGAGTAATGCACACTTTCATAGGCTGGCCCGAAGGCGGGCGAATCTGCCCCGGTGAGAGGGCTTATACCGATGTCCGGGAGCGCAGTGATTGCATGGTCGAGGGCCCACCGGGATACAGAAACATAATAGAACGCGTCATTGCTTTCAGTAGCCTGCATTGGCAGCGACGACCCCGCAAGGAGCGAGGGCAGCCACGCCAATAGCGCCCCGAGCAGCCCAACCACCGACACACTCACCAGGTTCGGCAATGCCGAGAACCAGTCGACGAATGCGATTCTGCCGCGCCAAAATTGCAGCAGCATACCGGCGATTGCGACGCCGACCGCAACCCAAATCCCGACGCGCACGGGTAGGAACAGCCCGGTGAGGTGCAGTACCACCACGAGGTACGCGGCGCCAATCAAGGGCACTGCCGGCACGAGAACGACGCGCAATTCTTGTCGCAAGTGCACGAGTACGGCGAATCCGAGGACCGAAAGGATCAGAATCGATCCGATACCGATTCCAATTACTTCAATAATCCTGTGGCCTTTCTCTGCTCCTGTGAAAATCTGCATTTCAGTCCGTGAGCCAGGCTGAGAAGAGCGACGATTGACCCGGCAATCAGAGGTAGCGTCGACGTCACGAGGGTCCCTGCAGCCGCGAGGGCGGCACTGGCAGTGGCAGCGGCACCGAACACGAGCGCCAACATCCATGATCTCAGAACCACAGTGTGCAGGCCAACCGCGAGGGCACCATCAGATACCACCAAGGCGACCAGGAAAACGGCAACCCCGACACTCACAAAAAGTACACCGTCTTGGGGCAGTACCAGATCCGCCCCGAACAGGAGCGCTGTCGCCAAATCCCCCAGCGTGAGCATGCCGACCACGATCACAATTGCGATCGCCACAGAGGCGCGGATGGCGAAACCAATGGTCACGCGGGCGGCCGCAATCTGGCCATTTTTCCACTGTGCCGCCAGCCGAGGAAGATAAAGGATCTGCAGCACCTGGTATCCGAAAATGGGGATGCGCGCTATGGAAATACAAGTCAAAATCTGTGCGGCCAGAACCGCGTCGGCACCCTCCCCCAGCGCCTTGGCGATGAGCACGCCGCTATTGAGCAGAAGTTGGATCGACACCGCAGCCGCGATGAGGCGGCCGAGTCGACCAACAAACAGACCAAACGGTGGTTGTTCACGTGCGAGCCACCTTCGATCGCGACCGAACAGAAAAGGCACTGCTGAGACGCTCGCAGCTACCCCGACAACGTATGCGAACCCGACGCTGCCAGTCACTCCGGCGACCACGAGAACCACTGGCAGGGTAATGCGCATGAGACCCTCGAGCGCCACGAGCAGGGAGTACGAGGTGGTTCGCCCAGCCCCCGAAAGAAACCCCCTAATCGGAAATTGCACGGCGTACCCGGCAAAGGACACCAGCAAGGCGCAAATGAGCAGCGCCGACCCGATATATTCCTGACCATACGGGGTCAGAAAGACAAGAGAGAGCACGGAGAGAAGCACAACAACGACACCCGCCGCACTCCAAACAGTTCGGGCCAGCCCTCGAGCAACGGAGCCGGGTGTTCCAGCAACCTCCCGGGCAGTCTCCTGCTCCAGCGGATAAAACAGCCCCAGGCCCACGACTACGGTCATCGACCAAAAAACGGCGAAGTCCGAGTAGTCAGCGACACTCGTGTTTCGGGCGACGATGACCAGGAAACCGTAGCTGCCCACGCCGGAAAACAATGCCGCCATTCCGATGATGCCAACGCGTGCGACTGCACCACAGGTCACACGAGTTCGCACTGTACAGTCCTAAGGGAAAGATAAAGAAAGTCAATGCAACACCCTAACAGTGCTCGCATAAACCTAAAGGATCCACCCGTGCAAATGCCAGCTCTGGTTCAAGCTGTCCGTCCCCGACAGTGGTTGAAGAACGTTCTCGTAGGCGCTGCGCCGTTGGCGGCGGGCGTTCTTTTTATACCTATGATCGCGCTTGATACCGCACTCACTTTCATCATTTTTTGCGGCGCGTCTGCCGGTGTCTATCTGGTCAACGACCTCCTCGATGTCGCCGCAGATCGGGCGCATCCAATCAAGATGAACCGGCCGATCGCATCCGGTGCCTTGTCAGCGAGGGCAGCGCTTGTAGCCGGAATAGTCCTGCTTGTCTCCGCACCGCTGGGTGCGTACTTTGTCTCTCCCGCCCTGGCAGTCGTCATCCTCATCTATGAAGTACTGCAGATCGCCTACTGCGTCTGGTTCAAGCACGTTCCTGTCGTCGATCTGGTCCTCGTTTCGAGCGGCTTTCTACTGCGTGCCATTGCCGGTGCCGTGGCCGTAGGAATTGTGCCGTCGCAATGGTTCCTACTTGTGGCCTCGTTCGGTTCGCTGTTCATGGTGGCTGGAAAGCGGTACTCCGAAAAACGCGAATTTGAAGATACCGGCGGTGCAACACGAAAATCACTCGAAGAGTATTCACTTTCGTATCTCAGATTCGTCTGGTCCGTCTCTGCCGGACTCACACTGGTTGCATACTCTCTCTGGGCGTTTGAACTCGACACCGTTCTTGAGAACGTGATCCCTGCTCTATCCATCGTTCCGTTCAGCATGGCCGTTCTTCGCTACGCCTATAGCATCGACAAAGGAGTCGCTGGCGCACCCGAAGATGTCGTACTCGCCGATAAACAGCTTCTCATCCTCGCAGCGATCTGGCTGGGCACGTTTGCAACATTCGTGTTCACCAGATAGCCGCATACTGGGGATGGCCTCGCCCTCGGTGCTTGCTCTGGTCACAGCAGCTAGGCTTGGGGTCGAATTGCAACCAACGGAAACGAAGAGGACTATGCCCCGCGCACTCATCACCGGAATCACTGGCCAGGACGGCTTGTACCTCGCAGAATTGCTCCTCTCCAAGGGCTATGAAGTCTTCGGCTTCATGCGTGGCCAGAACAACCCCAAGCGTGAACTGGTCGAAGCGACTGTCCCGGGAGTGAAGATCCTCACCGGTGACCTCACTGACCTGTCCAGCATCCTTCGCGCGCTGGAAACCGCCCAGCCCGACGAGTTTTACAACCTCGGCGCTATTTCTTTCGTCGCCTACTCGTGGGAGAACGCACACATGACCAGCGAGGTCACCGGCCTGGGAGTGCTGAACGCGCTCGAAGCCGTGCGACTGTACTCGCACGATGACGCGCAGAAAGTGAGATTTTACCAGGCGTCCAGCTCGGAGATGTTCGGCAAAGTTCAGACTGTTCCGCAGAAGGAGGACACGCTGCTCTGGCCGCGCTCGCCCTACGGCGTTGCCAAGGTGTATGGCCACTACATGACCATCAACTACCGCGAGTCGTACGGAATGCACGCCTCGTCGGGCATTCTGTTCAACCACGAATCACCGCGCCGCGGCCCCGAGTTCGTCACGCGCAAAATCAGCATGGCTGTCGCTCGCATCTCTCTCGGCTTGCAGGAGCACATCACCCTCGGCAACATCGATGCCCGCCGCGACTGGGGCTTCGCCGGAGACTACGTCGACGCCATGTGGCGCATGATGCAGCAGGACACCCCCGACGACTACGTGATCTCCACCAACGAGACCCACGAAATTCGCGAATTTCTCGACCTCGCCTTCCGCCAGGTCGGTATCGACGACTGGGCGCCGTACGTCAAGCAGGACCCCCGCTTCATGCGCCCCGCCGAGGTCGATCTGCTGATCGGAGACTCAACCAAGGCCCGCAGCGTGCTGGGCTGGGAGCCCAAGGTCGGCTTCCCGCAGCTCGTTCAAATGATGGTCGAGAACGACCTCGCTGAGCAGAAGCTGAACCTGGCCTAACCGCGCATGGCATCCGTCGTTGTAACAGGCATCACCGGCCAGGATGGGTCGTACCTGGCTGAGCGCCTCACCGGCGACGGATGGGACGTGCACGCGATAGTGCGCGAGGGCACGCGTCCCGACGAGCAGGAAGTCACCCCCGGGGTGACCGTACATGCCGGCGACCTGCTCGACACCGATTCGCTCCGCGCGGTCATCGATTCCGTCGAACCCGACCTGATCATCAACCTCGCCGGCATCAGCAGCGTTGCCCAATCGTGGACTCAGCCAGAATTGACCGCGCGGGTAACGGGGCTGGCAGTGTCCGGCCTCCTCGCCGGAGCATGGGCGCTGCAGGAGCGGCTCGGTCGCCCCGTACGCTTCGTACAGGCCTCTAGTTCGGAGATGTTCGGAGCCGCCACGGAACGGCCTCAAACCGAGAACACCCCTCTAAAACCCGTATCACCCTACGGTGCGGCCAAGGCCTACGCTCACCACCTTGTGGGCGTATATCGCGGCCGGGACCTCTTCGCGGCGTCGGCGATTCTCTACAACCATGAGTCGCCCCGTCGACCGGAGACCTTTGTGACCCGCAAGATCACGAGTGGCGTTGCGCGCATCGTGAACGGCGACGAACCCAAGCTTCTCCTCGGTAATCTGGACGCCCGCCGCGACTGGGGCTGGGCTCCCGACTACGTGGATGCCGTGCTCCGCATTGCCCAGGCCGACACGGCCGACGACTTCATCGTGGCCACGGCGGTGGAACACAGCGTTCGTGACTTTGTGGCGGCTGCCTTCGCCGCAGCCGGCATCGCGGACTGGGAAGGTTTTGTGGAACTCGACCCCCGGTTCGCGCGCCCCGTGGACGCCCCCGTCATGGTGGGCGACAACACGAAGATCCGCACGACGCTCGGCTGGGTGCCGACACGCTCCTTCGACGAGATCGTGCAGGCAATGGTCGAGCATGACCTCGCACTCCGGTCCAGCTAGGGTGACTGCACCGCTCCGCCACAATCACACCCGGGCACCCGACGATCCCCGCGTGCTTTTCGACGCGACAGCCGTTCCGGCCAATCGAGGAGGAGTGGGTCGTTACGTCGACGGTCTGCTCTCCCAAATGCAGGGTCGGGTGGAGATCGCCTGCCAGCATCGGGATGCCGAACACTTTCGTTCGCTGGCACCGGGCATGACGGTATTGCCGCAGTCCCGACGCCTGGAGTCCCCCGTGGTGCGCTTGCTCTGGGAGCAGCTGGCGCTTCCAGCCCTGGCCCGCCGTCGCGGAGTGAGCGTCATCCACTCCCCGCATTACACGCTCCCCCTGTTCACCCGGCGCGTCCGGGTCGTGACGCTGCACGATGCCACGTTCTTCAGCGACCCGCAGGTGCACACACGGATCAAGGGGATCTTCTTCCGTCTGTGGACCCGTCTCTCCGTGCGGCTGGCACGCGTCCTCATCGTTCCGAGCGCGGCAACGGCGACCGAGGTCGCTCGGTTCACGGGCGGCCACGACCGCTTCGTCGTCGCCCACCACGGCGTCGACTTCGACCTGTTTCACCGGCCGACCGCGACGGAAATCAACGACGTCGCCCGCGAATACAAACTTGGTGAGGCCGGTTGGATTGCCTTCCTGGGAACGCTCGAGCCCCGGAAGAACCTGCCGGCGCTCGTGCGCGCCTATGGGAGTCTCGTGGAGCAACGTCACACCGCCGGGCTGCCGGTGCCGCCCCTCGTCCTGGCCGGCGGACGCGGCTGGGACACCCGGCTAGACGAGGAGATCAGCTCTCTCCAGGCACCCGGTCGGGTCGTGTCGCTCGGCTATGTTCCGGCGCCCCACTTGCGTGCACTCCTGGGCGGCAGTGCCGTCATGGTCTACCCGAGTCTCGGGGAAGGGTTCGGTTTGCCGGTCCTCGAGGCGATGGCGTGCGGCGTGGCTGTGCTCACAACGCGGCGCCTCGCACTACCCGAGGTGGGCGGCACCGCAGTCGCCTACAGTGAGACGACGGACGCATCTATCGCGAACGCGCTGATGGCGCTTCTGGACGACCCGGAACGCCGCACCGAGCTCGGACGCTTGGGCGAAGAACGCGCGAGGGCTTTCACGTGGCGTTCCTGCGCCGAGGTGCACGAGGCCGCCTACCGCATGGCGAACACCGTTCAGGACTGAGGCCCTTAGGCGTCGTCGGCGACCAGGTCCGGACGGCGACGGAACGAGAAGAACTTGTGCCCAAAGTAGCTCACGAGCGTGGTGGCTGCCACGATGAGCGCCTGCGCGAGGAGTGGCGGCACGGCGCCGACCTCCACCAGAAGCGGGAGGGCGATGGAGTTGATGACGAGCGCGAACGTGTAGACACTCAAAAAACGCAGGAAATCGAGCAGGATACGTTCGGATCCGCTCACCCGGAAGGTGACCCTCCGGTGCAGTAAGAACGCTGACACGCTCGACAGCAGAAAAGATCCGTACAGGCTGAAAAAGTAGCCGAGTCGGCTCCCGAAGCTCAGCTCGAGGATCACAAAGATCAGGTAGCCGATCGACGTATTGAGCCCGCCAATGAGGATGAATCGTACGCGTTCATCGTTCAATACACCGCGGAGGCCCCGCCCGGGCGACCTGGTCGGCTCCGGTTCTGCACTCGCTGACGAGGCCATCCGTGCTCCTTCTGCACCTGCGGCGCGGGTCTGCGATCGGCATCATCCCGACGATCGACCATCCTACGTCGCATGACTGGGTGTCCGGCCGCGACGAGTGCGATGGATGCCCCTGCGCGCCGGCGCACGCGGGCTCGTGCAATCACCCCGGTATAATTCATCGGGGGCCGAGTGCGTGCAGCCCCTGCCAGAGACAGGAACACATGACTGCGAAAGTATCGATCGTCGTCCCGGCATTTAACAATGCGGAGCACATCGAGGCGACGATGCGATCGATCATTGCCCAGAGCTTCACCGACCTTGAGATCATCGTGGCCGACCATGGGTCCACCGACGCCACGGTAGCGCGCCTGCAGCAGTTTCTGGCCGACCCGCGGGTGACTCTGCTTCAGACAGAGGCCGGCGGCGGCGCAGCGCGCAACTGGAACCGGGTGACGGACGCAGCCACGGCCCCGTTGCTCAAGCTCGTTTGCGGCGACGACCTTCTCTACCCCGACATCGTGGCTCGACAGGTGGGGGCTTTCGACGACGGCGTCGTGCTCGTCGCGTCGGGCCGGGACATCATCGATGCCCGCGCCAAACCCGTATTCCGCAATCGCGGGATCAACGGCCTCGCTGGCCGGCATCGCGGCGGCTTCGCCGTGCGGCGCACTGTTCGCGACGGCCTCAACAGTTTCGGTGAGCCTGCCTGCGTGATGATCCGCCGGTCTGTGCTCCAGTCCGTCGGCGGCTGGGCCCACGATGAGCAGTACCTCATCGACGAGGCGACCTACGTGAAGGTCCTCTTCGAAGGCGACTTCGTGGGCATCCCCGTCGCTCTCGCCGCATTCCGCCTGAGCGCGGAGCAGTGGAGCGTGCGCCTCGGACGCGACCAGGCGTCCCAAGCCACCGCGTTCCACCGTGCCTTGCTCGCGCGCAGGCCCGACGTCGTCTCACGCAGCGACGTGCGCATCGGGAATCTGCGGGCACGGGTCAACGCCGTGAGCCGCCGGGCTGTCTACGCGCTCCTCGGGCAGCGGATGACCGGGGTCACCGGATGACGCTCGCCCGGTGGGTGCGCCGGGCGAGCTCTCACACGGAGCTCCTGCTCTATCTGGCGACGGCGGCGATCACGGCCATGCTGACCGTCGTGTCGCTCCAGCTGTGGAAGGCGAACCTTGCGGTTCCGCTCAATTATTCGGGGGATGCGGTCTCCACGAGTGCGCATTTCAAGACGGTCATCGAGGAGGGCTGGTACGAATACCAGCCACGCCTCGGCGCCCCCTTCGGCCAGTTCTACAACGACTTCCCCACCGCCGACAACCTGCACCTGGTAGCAGCGAAGATCCTCGGCCTCTTCACCCAGGACTGGGCCGTCGCCCTGAACACCTACTATCTCGTGGGTTTCGTGCTCACGGCCATCGCCGCGGTCTGGTTCTTCCGCACGTGCGGGGTGTCGCTTGCGCTGAGCGGTGTGCTCGCAACGGTCTTCGCGCTCGCGCCGTACCATTTCCTGCGCGGCGAGGCACACCTCTGGCTCGCCTCCTACTACGGCATTCCGCTCGGCCTGGGGCTGCTCGTGCTGCTGCTGCGCGGCGTTTCGCTCTGGGGCAGGGGCACGTCGCCGAACCCGGTTCTCTCTTGGCTGTTCTCGCCCACCGCCCGCACACTCTTGTGGATCGGAATCCTCGCCACATCGTCGTCGTACTATGCCATCTTCTTCCTTGTGCTGTTGGCCTTCACCGGCCTCTCTGTACTGGTGCGCGACCGTGCCTGGCGTCCGTTCTGGGCCGCAGCCACCGCGGGCGTCGTCACAGTGCTGGTGATGCTCGCCAACATGCTTCCCGACCTAATTTACGCCTGGCAGAATGGCGCCAATCCGGGCGGGCTTGATCGCGGGCACGCCGAAACGGAGGGCTACGCCCTCAAGCTCGCGGCGCTTCTCTTGCCGTGGTCAGACCACCGCATCGGGTTCCTGCGCGCCTTTCGCCAACAGTATGACTCGAGCTATCCGCTCGCGAGCGAGCTGCCAGCCTTCGGCCTGATCGCGGCCGTCGGCTTCATCGGTGCCGTCATTATCCTGTTGCTTCTTCTCGTGACTCGCCGCCGCCCCTGGAATAGCGCACCGTCCTGGGATCTCGTCTCCGGTCTGGCAGCGCTCATCCTCGTAGGCTTCCTGTTCTCCACGATCGGGGGCCTGTCTACGTTCATCTCTTTCGCCACCAGCAGCTTGCGTGGCTGGAACCGGATGTCGATCGTGCTCGCATTGCTCAGCCTCGGCGTACTCGGCCTCCTGCTCGACAAGGCGCTCGCCCGCTGGTTCTCCCGGCACGAATGGCGGCCGGGCGCCCGGCGCGTGACCGTGGGCGTGCTCTGCGTCGGGCTGCTGGGCGTGGCGTTCGTTGATCAGACGCCGAGCGACGCTTCGGCCACCTACGCTTCGACCGAGAAGCAGTTCGCCGCGGACCACCTGTGGTTCAGCGCGGTAGAAGCAAGCTTGCCGGAGGGTTCCGCGGTATTGCTCCTGCCCTATCTCCCGTTCCCGGAAACTCAGGCTGGGAACGGTTTCATCGCCTCCAACCAACTTGTGCCCTACCTGCAGACCACAAACCTGCGCTGGTCGAACGGCGGCATCAAGGGCAGGCCGACGGCCGACTGGCCTGGGCAGCTGTCGAACTATTCACACGCCGACCTCGCGACGCTCGCTGCAACGGCCGACATGGCGGGGATCATGATCCAGCGCGCGGCCTTCACCGACGGCGGTGCTGCGGTCGAAGCCGCGCTCGCGGCCTCTACCGGACACGCCGCTCGGGTGAGCGCCGACGGGCAGTATGCGTTCGTCGATCTGCAGGGCATCCGGGCCGACCTCGCCGACACGACGTCGTCGACCACGCTTGGGGCTGCCGCCGAGCTCGTCACCATCCCCGTGACCGCCTATCCCACCCCGTCGCTCGGTTCTGCCTTCGACGAGGATGAAGTGTCCATCCTCGTGAGCCGTCGCCTGCCGGCCTCCTTCGTGGTTGCCAACGCCGGTGCCCAGCCCGTGCCGGTCACCGTCACGTTCGACGTGGTAAGCGAGGTCGAGAGCGGAAGCACGACGGTGTCGTTCCCCGGCGGTGGACGACAGGTACAGCCATATACGGATCACACGGCAACGTTCACCCTCGCCTTCACAGCACCGCCGGACACCGCACCGGTCGACATCGCGGTCGTCGATGCCGTCGGCGGCCCCGTCAGGAGCGCAAAAGTGGTGCACCTGACCGTGACACAGGATGCGCTGTCCGCATACCTCAGTGGGTCGACACGCTGACCCCCTCCATCCGAAGTCGGGCAATCCCGGCCTCCCGAGCATGAAACCTGATTGTGACACCACCAGAGATTGAACCAGGCACGACGGCTGAACCCGTGGAGCGTCCGCACGAACTGTCCGTGGTCATCCCCGTGTACCAGGGCGAGGCCACGCTGGCCGCCATCATGGCCGAAATCGAATGCCTCACCTCGGTGACCGTCTCCCCCGACGGCTACCCCTTCGTCGTGCGCGAGGTGCTCCTCGTGTGCGACAACGGCCCGGATGACTCCGCCCGCGTCATGCGCGAACTGGATGCCCAGTACGGTTTCGTGCGCGCCGTCTGGTTGAGCCGTAACTACGGCCAGCATGCGGCAACCCTCGCCGGAATGGCGTCGTCCGGAAACGAGTGGATCGTCACTCTCGACGAGGACGGCCAGCACGATCCCGGCGACATCGGTGGACTCCTCGACACAGCCATGCGCGAGCAGGCCTCGGTGGTCTACGCCAAGCCCACAAATCCGGCGCCGCACGGTTACCTGCGCAATTCGGCGAGCAGCACAGCGAAATGGCTACTCACCAAGCTCTTCTCCGGATCGAATGCACCGGATTACCAGAGCTTCCGCCTGATCCTCGGCAGCATCGGTCGAAGCGTCGCCGCTTATTCCGGTTCCGGTGTATACCTCGACGTGGCCATGGGATGGGTGGCCGGCACCGTCGTCACGTCGCCGGTTCGACTGCGTGACGAGGGCGACCGACGCTCCGGATACTCCACCCGACGCCTGTTCTCCCACTTTTGGCGAATGATCTTGTCGAGCGGCACGCGCGCCCTGCGCTTCGTGAGTATTTTGGGCGTCGTCGTCGGCGCGGCGGGCGCGGCGGTGGCGCTCTTCATTCTCGTTTCGCGCCTGGCGGGCAACGAGGTCCCCCAGGGGTGGGCGTCGACGATCGTGATCGTGCTGCTGGGCTTCGGTGCCGTGCTGTTCTCGCTTGGCGTTATCGCCGAGTACATCGGTATCAACGTGAATATGGCCATGGGCAAGCCGCCCTATCTCATCACCACCGATCCGGCTCATGGGCCGCTCGGACGTCGTCACCCGCGCGTGCCGTGACAAAGACCGCGTGGGTCATCGGCGCGAGGGGAATGCTCGGGCGGGCCACCTCGACCCGGCTGCGGGAGAGCGCCGGCTGGTCGCTCATCGACGCTGCTCCGGTGTGCTGGCAGGACGACGCGGCCCTTGAGGCCTCGGTAGCCCGGTCGATGCGGGAGCTTCTCGCGTGCGCTGCTTCCGGCAACAGGGACGGGCTGGGCGGCGACTGGGCCGTTTTCTGGACGGCTGGGACCGTCGTGACCTCAAGCCCGGCCACGGACATGCAGGGCCAACTGCACCAGTTCCGCCTGGCACTCGACGTGATCGCGCGGGAGGCGCACGGGCATCCGCTCTCGGCACAAGGCTGCGTGTTCTTCGCGTCGTCGGCCGGTGGCGTGTACGGCGGATCGGTCGATCCGCCGTTCACCGAACACACGGTGCCGGTACCGATCTCGCCCTACGGCCGGTTCAAACTCGACGCGGAGGCCGTCCTCGCCGATTTCTCGCGGCGCACGGGAATCTCTGCACTCTCCGGGCGCATCTCCAACCTGTACGGGCCCGGCCAGAGCCTCGACAAGATGCAGGGCCTGATCTCTCATGTCGCTCGAGCGCAGTTCACCGGGGCGCCCACCTCGATCTATGTTCCCCTGGATACCCTGCGCGACTACATCTTCGTTACCGACTGTGCCGCTCTCATCGTGGATTCCACCGGGCGTGCCCTCGACGTGGCCCGGTCGACGGGAACCGTGGCGGCCACGAAGAACCTGATCTCCGGGCACGCGGTCACGATTAGTTCCCTGCTCGGCTATTTCCGCATCCTGGCGAAGGGGAATGCGCGGGTCATGCTCGGAACGTCGTCGTCGGCCGCGTTCCAGGCGCTCGACCTGCGCCTGAAAACCGTGGTCTGGCCCGACCTCGACGACCGGGAGCAGGAAACCCTGCCCGCCGGCATCATGGCGACCATGACGGACATTCTCGCCGGCATCCAGCGGGGAACGGCTGCCCCATCAGCTCAGGCGGGCGTGCCCGACAGCAAGCCCGCGAGGTACCGCCCGTAGCCACTCTTCTGGAGCGGCTCAGCAAGCTCGGCCAAACGGTCGTCATCAATCCAGCCCGCACGCCAGGCGATTTCCTCGATGCAGCCGATCTTGAAACCCTGACGGTCTTCGATGACGCGCACGTATTCGCTTGCCTGCATCATGGATTCAAAGGTGCCAGTGTCAAGCCATGCCGTTCCACGGTCGAGGACCTGCACGCGGAGCTTGCCGCGATCGAGATATTCCTGGTTGATGGTTGAGATTTCGAGCTCACCGCGGGCGCTTGGCTTGATCGTTTTCGCGATCTCAACGACATCGTTGTCATAGAAGTAGAGTCCCGGCACGGCATAGTTGCTCTTCGGAACCGCCGGTTTCTCTTCGATCGATACGGCCCGGAAATCACCGTCGAACTCCACGACTCCGTAGGCCGCCGGATCCGCGACGTGATACGCGAAAATGACGGCACCCTCGATCTGCGAATTACCCCGCAGGGCCGTTCCGAGGCCGGCACCGTGGAAGATATTGTCACCCAGAACGAGCGCGACGCTGTCGTCGCCGATGAAGTCCTCACCGATCGTGAATGCCTGGGCGAGTCCGTCAGGCGACGCCTGCACGGCGTACTCGATGGACAGGCCCAGATCGGATCCGTCCCCGAACAGTGCCCGGAATTGGCTGGCATACTCTGGCGTCGTGATGATGAGTATCTCGCGGATACCGGCCATCATGAGCGTTGATAGCGGGTAATAGACCATTGGCTTGTCATAGATCGGCATGAGCTGCTTGGAGATGCCTTTGGTGATCGGCCAAAGTCGGGTTCCCGACCCTCCGGCCAGAATAATCCCCCGCATGTCAGGCCTTCCCCATCGATGATGTCGTGAGCGAGTCGTAGAAGGCTCGCGATTCGTCCCAGGTCGGCAGCAGGCCCGAGGCTGCCGCGTGTTCCAGCGAGGGGCCGTCGGTGTCCTTCGGAGACAGCAGCGGCACTCCGGCTTCGGGCGGGAAGACGAGGTCGATGTCGGCGTCCAACGGGTTGATGCCGTGTTCGCGGGTCGGGTTGAACGTATCGGAGACCAGATAAGTGACGATCGCGTCGTCCGTCAACGACACGAAGGCGTGCCCGAGGCCTTCGGCCAGATACACGCTGCGACGGTCGACGTCATCGAGCAGCACGGAATCCCATTGGCCGAAGGTGGGCGATCCGACCCGGATATCGATGACGTAATCGAGTACGGCGCCGCGAACGGCAGTCACATACTTGGCCTGGCCCCGAGGAATGCTGGCGAAATGAATGCCCCGCACCACGCCTTTTCGCGAGACCGACAGGTTCGCCTGGCGAAGATCAAGCGCGTGGCCGATCGTTTCTTCAAGCCGGTCAAAGCGGTACCATTCCAGGAAAACCCCCCGGTCATCGGCGTGTTGCTTTGGGGTCAACTCGTAGGCATCTGGGATCTTCAGTTCGCGAATCTGCACGCCCAGAAGTCTACACAGGGGCCGTCCCGGTAGAATTGATAGGTCTTCTTCTCGATCGGAACGGTATCAGCACGCATGACACATGAACGCAACGGCGATCGCGTCACCGCGCCCGCCCGCGAAACCACACGCCCATGATCGCCGTGGTCACTGTGAGTCACGGGTCCGACGAGGTCCTGCGACCGTTCCTGGCCAGTGTGGCAGGCGCCAGCCGCCAGCCGCTTCGGGTCGTCGTGGTCGACAACAAGCCGCTCGGAAGCGAAGCGCGTGCAATCGCCGCCGAATTCGGCGCCGAGTACCTGAGCGATACGAACCGTGGCTACGGCCACGGCATCAATACCGGTGTCGCCAGCCTGCATGAAACGCCAGCCTGGGTTCTCATCTGCAATCCTGACCTCGTGCTGGCGCCCGAGTCCATCGACATTCTTCGCGCCATCGGGGAGTCTGATCCGTCCATCGGCGCTGTCGGACCACGAATCCTGAACGCGGACGGGACCACGTACGCATCGGCACGCGCGCTGCCCTCAATCCGCACCGGAGTGGGGCATGCCCTGTTCGCCAACGTGTGGACCTCCAATCCCTGGACCCGCCGTTATCTCCAAGGCAACGGCGGAGAACCACACCGGCGAGACAGCGGGTGGCTGTCCGGGGCGTGCCTGCTGATTCGCGGGTCGACCTTCGTGGAGCTGAACGGTTTCGACGACAGCTATTTCATGTATTTCGAGGATGTCGACCTGGGCTATCGAATGCAGCAGGCGGGACATCGATGCGTGTACGAGCCCCTCGCCGCCGTTACCCATACCGGCGCCCACTCCACGCAGGCCGAGTCGGCACGTATGCTCGCTGCGCATCACGAGAGCGCCAACAGGTTCCTCTCCCGCAAGTACCACGGTGTTCTGCTGTGGCCCTTGCGACAAGCGATTGCGGTCGGCCTGTGGGTGCGTTCTCGGTTCCAGCAGCGTCGCGGCACGCACTGAACCTGCCGCCGGAACTTCCACCGACGTTCCAGTAGAATCGGCGGGTCCCCTCAGCCAACGAAACGGTACCTCCTTATGAAGATCCTCGTCACCGGTGGAGCTGGCTTTATCGGCTCCAACTTTGTTCGCCGCACCATTGAAGACGCCTACCCAGGCCTCGAAGGCGCTGAGGTTGTCGTTCTTGACGCACTGACCTATTCCGGCAACCGGGAGAACCTCGCACCCATCGCGCATTCGCCGCGCTACTCCTTCGTACACGGCGATATCCGTGACGCCGCCCTACTCGATACGTTGTTCCCCGGCCTCGACGCTGTCGTGCACTTCGCCGCTGAGTCCCATGTCGACCGATCGGTGCGGGACGCCTCGATTTTCGTCGAGACCAACGTGCTCGGCACCCAGCAGCTGCTCGACGCGGCGCTGCGCCATGACCTGGCCCGTTTTGTGCACGTCTCCACCGACGAGGTGTACGGCTCCATCGCCGAGGGGTCCTGGAACGAAGAGCGGGCGCTCGAGCCCAATTCCCCCTACTCCGCATCAAAGGCCGGCAGTGACCTGCTCGCCCGCAGCTACCACCGCACGCACGGCCTGAATGTGTCGATCACGCGCTGCTCGAACAACTACGGGCCGTACCATTTTCCCGAAAAAGTTATTCCGCTGTTCGTCAGCAACCTGATCGATGACCGGCACGTTCCCCTGTATGGCGAGGGCAACAACATTCGCGATTGGCTGCACGTTGACGACCACACCCGTGCGATCGCCATGGTGCTCGTCGGCGGTCGCGCCGGTGAGATCTACAACATCGGCGGCGGCACCGAGCTGACCAACACGGAGCTCACCCAGCTGCTGCTGGACTCCACTGGCAAGGACTGGTCGTACGTCGACCGGGTCGCCGACCGTCTCGGCCACGACCTGCGCTACTCGGTGGACATCTCGAAGATTCAAGCCGAGCTGGGCTATTCTCCCGAGGTTCCGTTTGAGCAGGGCCTGGCCGACGTGGTGCAGTGGTACCGCGACAACCGCCAATGGTGGGAGCCGCTCAAAGCGATAGCGGCGCTGGGATAGCATGACCCGTTTCCTGATTACCGGAGCCAACGGCATGCTCGGCCGCGATCTGCAGGCGGCTTTGGTGGGCCAGAACGTGACCGCACTTGGCCGAATCGACCTCGACGTGACCGATCTGTCGGCCGTCACCGATGCCGTCGCCGGGCACGACGTGGTCATCAATTGCGCCGCCTATACCAAGGTTGACGACGCCGAATCGAACGAAGACACGGCCTACCTCGTGAACGGCGTGGGCGCTCGAAATCTGGCGGTAGCGGCGTCCGCTGCCTCGGCCCGCCTCGTTCAAGTCTCCACCGACTACGTCTTCGACGGTACGGCCACCACGCCGTACCCGGAGGACACCCCGCGCCACCCGATCTCGGCCTACGGCCGCACGAAGGCTGCCGGCGAGGAATTCGTGCTCGCCGAGAACGGCGCCCGCAGCTTCATCGTGCGCACTGCCTGGCTCTACGGTCGACATGGCCCCAACTTCGCCCGTACCATGCTGCGCCTGGCCGCCAACCACGACACGGTGAGCGTCGTCAACGACCAGCTCGGCCAGCCCACCTGGACCGTCGATCTCGCCGCGCAGATTGTGTTACTGCTGCACGCGGATGCCCCGGCTGGCATTTACCACGGCACCAACTCCGGCGTCGCGTCCAAGTTCGACATGGCCCAGGCCGTGTTTACCTCGGCCGGTCTTGACGCGGAGCGCGTACTGCCCACGGACAGCTCGGCCTTCGTTCTCCCGGCCCCTCGGCCCGCGTACTCCGTGCTCGGGCATGAATCGTGGGCGAGTGCCGGCCTCGTTCCGATGCGCGACTGGCGTGCCGCCCTCTCGGGCGCCCACTCGGCCGGCGCGGTGTCCTGATGAATGAGCCCGACACGTTCCTGTCCCACGCCCAGAATGGCGAAGACGTGGTGTTGTGGCGCGCGCTGGGCCACATCGAACACGGCGTCTATATCGACGTGGGCGCCAATGATCCCTCCGACGATTCCGTCACCCGCAGCTTCTATGACCGTGGCTGGACTGGCATCGCCGTAGAGCCGAATTCTGCGTTCGCGGCCAAGTTCCGAGCGGAACGTCCCCGGGATCAGGTGGTGGAGGCCGTCGTGACCGACAGCCCCGACGCCTCGATCACGCTCCATGTGATCGACGGTACCGGGCTGTCGACGATCGTCGACTCCATCGGTGCCACACACTCCCAAACCGGGTTCGCGATCACCGATGTGGTCGTCGAAACTCGACGCCTCGACGACGTGATCGAGGCTTCGGGGCTCGGCGACGGCGACATCCACTTCCTGTTGATCGACACCGAGGGCGCCGAAAGGGCGGTGCTCGGCTCCATCGACTTCACCCGGTTCCGCCCCTGGGTGCTGGTCGTCGAGGCCACCGCACCGCGCAGCACGGAGCGCACGCACGGAGACTGGGAACCTGCCCTGGTAGCGGCCGGTTACATCTTCTGCCTGTTTGACGGGCTGTCCCGGTTTTATGTGGCCGCTGAACACAGCGCCCAGCTCCAGCCACTGCTCGACTATCCGGCCTGCGTCTTTGACCGCTACACGACCGTGGCCGGCGTACGCGCCGAGGAGGAGACGGAGCGCCTGCACAGCGCAGTGCGCGACGAGGCGCTCCGTGCCGACACTGTAACCGCTGAGCTCCGCGACGCGGTGCTCCGTGCCGACACTGCGACGGCTGAGCTCCGCGACGAGGCGGCCGAGCTGGCCCGGGTCGCTGCCGAACTCGTCCGCACGCGGCAGACCCTGTCCTGGCGTCTCACCCGGCCGCTGCGCTCGGTCCAACGAAACCTGCACCCGGGAGCGGACAAACGATGACAACCCTGCGCGTGATAGTGGATCAGATGATCGCGGCCGTTCCGGGCGGGATCGGCCGCTACACCGAGGAACTCACCCGCCAGCTCATATTGACGGCCCCGGCCGATTGTGATGTGGAGGGGATCGTGTCGGCGTCTTCACCCGACAAATACGATTCGATTCTGGCACGACTCCCGGGGTTGGCCAGCCTGCACAAGACCACTCTCCCGAGACGCGAGCTGGCCGCCGCGTGGCAGCTGGGCCTGACCGCGTCAACGGGTGGCGGCATGGTTCACGCCCCGAGCCTGTTGGCTCCCCTGCGCAAGCATGATCGGGTGCGCGATCGCACCCAGGTCGCAGTCACTATTCATGATGTCGTGCCCTGGACGCATCCGGAAACTCTCACCCCACGCGGGGTCACCTGGCACAAGGCCATGACGAAACGGGCCAGAAAACATGCGGATGTCATCGTCGTGCCCACTCACGCCGTAGCCGAGGCGCTGACGAACATCATTGACTTTGGCGACCGGGTGCGCGTGATCGGCGGCGCGGTCAGCAGCACCCTGGAGCTTCCACTCGATGCGGATGCCCGGGCGGCCGAACTCGGGCTTCCGAGCGAATTCATCCTCACCGTCGGCACGCTGGAACCGCGCAAGGGGCTGACACCGCTCATTACCGGCCTCGGCCTGCCCGGTGCACCGGACCTGCCGCTGTTGATCGTTGGCCCACAGGGCTGGGGCGACCTCGACGTGGCCGCGGTCGCCGACGAAGCCGGCCTACCGGAGGGACGCGTACGTGCACTCGGCTTCGTGAGCGACAGCGACCTTGCCCTGATGCTCTCCCGCGCGACAGTGTTCGTGTATCCCAGTCAGGCCGAGGGATTCGGCCTGCCCCTGCTCGAGGCGCTGAGCTTCGGCACGCCGGTCGTGCACTCCGACGCTCCCGCACTCGTTGAGGTGGCGGGAGATGCCGGATACGTCGTCGCGCTTGAGGATGCAGCCGGCTATCCGGAACGGCTCACGGCCGCGATTTCGACCGTTCTCGGCGACCAGGCACTTACTGCACGGATGCGCCTGCACGGCCTGGATCGTTCCAGGGCCTACAGCTGGCGCGACTCCGCCGAGCAGGTCTGGCAACTGCACGCCGATTTGTAGCAGTCGGTGGCTGGGTGTTTTCAGTCAGCCTGCGGTGGTTGAGGGCGAACGCAGCGGGCTCGACCAGTCTGCGGTCGGCTGTGACGCTTCAGGGCGTGGTGGTGGGCGCCGGGGCGAGAGCGGTGGCGATCAGGTCGTGGATGTGGGCGTAGTCAGGGTCTTCAGGGTCGACGGTCGGCGGGGTCAATGCCACGCGACTGATCGGGAGTTGCTTGGTTTTCGCACCAAGGTTGGTGAAGTATCCGAGCATGCCCTGCGGAATGTCGGTCTTGATGACCTGAGAACTGGACGCGGCGATTCCCTGGAATTTCGTCAGCACGTTTGCGGGACTGAACTGGTTGAGAACGGCCTCCTGCAATTGTGCCTGGCGCCCCATCCGGTCGTAATCACTCGTGGTATGCCGCGAGCGCGCATACCAGGTGGCCGTGGTTCCGTCCATGTGCTGAGCCCCCGGCTCGATCCAGCCCTCGACCTCTTTGAGCTGCTCGTCGCCACCAATCGGTAGGCGCTCAGTGACCGTGATGTCGACGCCGCCGAGGGCGTCGATGAGGTCGGAGAATCCGAGCATGTCGATGAGCACGTAGTACTGGATGGTCAAGCCGGTGATGCCCTGCGCCGCCTCGCGGGTGGCTTCGATACCCGGGGAACTACCCTCGGACACGGCGTTCGGATAGTACTCCGGGCGTTTCACCTCCGCCTCGGTGAAAATGGAGTTGAGCATGCAGGCCGACACGTCGCATCCGTCGATGGAACCATAGCCCTTCGGGTAGAGAGCGCCGAGTGAGGACCCGGTCGAGAACGGCACGTGCTCGAGGTTGCGCGGCAGGCTGATGGTTGTGGCCTGGCCGGTCGTGGCGTCGATGCTGATCACCGACAGGCTGTCGGGACGGAGACCAGCACGGTCGGCACCGGCGTCACCGCCGAGCAACAGGATGTTGTAGCGTCCGTCAACGGGCGGTTGGCTCGGACCGGCGACAAAGACGGAGGAGAGGAATCCGCTCGCGGAGGTGGCGACGAAGGCGCCGTAGCCGGCGGTACCGGTCACGAGGAGCATGAGCACCGTCGAGAACGCGGCGATGATTGGGCGGGCGCCCGGCGCGGCTCGACCCAACCTGATCAGGCTCAGGGTGTTGAGCGTGAGCAAGAGCCAGGTGACCGCGTAGAACGCGAGCACCGCGGCGGCGGCCCACAGGCCGATGGTGCTCGTGAACACGGTGAGTACGACCGCGGGCCAGAGCAGGTAGACGGCTCCGGCGATGATCCCGATCGTCACGAGGGTGAGAGTGGCGCCGAGACCGAACCGGCCGAGCCGGCGGTTACCGGCCAGCACCTGGGCAGAACCGGGAAGAACGAAATTGAGTACGACAAGCCACCATGCACGCGTCGTCATCACGCGTGCGGAGCCGGAATTGGGGTGCCGGATCGGCTCTGTCACACTGCCCGGGTTTGTCACACTGGTCATAATCGCGTTTGGAGGTCCCGGTTCTTCTGCTCGACCAGGTCGGCGAGCTGCACGGAATAGTCTTCGAGCCTCTGGCGCAGCGTGTCATCGCTCGTGGCGAGGATCTTGATCGCGATCAGCGCGGCGTTCTTCGCTCCACCGATCGAGACGGTCGCGACCGGCACCCCGGCCGGCATCTGCACGATTGACAATAGCGAGTCGAGGCCGTCGAGCAGGCCGAGTGGCACGGGCACCCCGACCACGGGCAGCGTGGTCATGGCGGCGAGCATGCCGGGCAGGTGTGCGGCTCCCCCGGCTCCGGCGATGATCACCTTAAGACCGCGGGACTGGGCGCTGCGCCCATAGTCGAGCATCTTCTCGGGAGTGCGGTGCGCCGAGACAACCTGCACCTCGTGCGCCACCCCGAAGTCCCGGAGAGTCTGTGCGGCGGCGCTCATCACAGCGAAGTCGGAGTCGCTGCCCATGACCAGACCCACGAGCGGCGCGGTCGACGTCTGGGGCACGCTGATACTTTCGGTGTTCTCTAGCACGCAGATGATCCTATTACTCATTTATTGGTGCAGTGTCCTGAAATAACTGCGCTGTGGCACGCGCTTGGTAGGCAACTTCGTCGAGATCGTCGCCGCCAACGGTGACGTGGCCCACCTTGCGACCGGGCCTGCTGGCCTTGCCGTAATTGTGTACCTTCACAAGCGGATGCTGCGCGAACGCACCCGCATAACGGTCACCGAGCGAGCCGGACGCGGGCCCGCCGAAGATGTTCACCATGACCGTCCACGGGTCTCGGGCGCCGGTCGCCCCGAGCGGCAGGTCCAGCACCGCCCGCAGGTGCTGCTCGAACTGGCTCGTCGTGGACCCGTCAATCGACCAGTGACCGCTGTTGTGCGGTCGCATCGCCAGCTCGTTGATGAGGAGGCGCTCATCCGTTGTCTGGAACAGCTCGACGGCGAGCACGCCGGTGACACCGATACCCACGGCCACGGCCACGGCGATGTCGGTGGCGACGTCGGCAAGTCGGCCGGCGGACTGCGGGGCCGGCGCGATGACCTCGGCGCAGACACCGTCTTTCTGCACGGTCTCCACGACCGGCCAGACCGCGATCTCACCGTTCGGACGGCGCGCGACGACCTGAGCCAGCTCCCGGCTGAAGTGCACGAGCTCCTCGACCAGCAGTGCGCCATCGTTGCCGTCTTCGGCGAGCGCCAGAAACCAGTCATCGACGTCGTGCTCGTGGCTGACCACCCGCACGCCCTTGCCGTCGTAGCCGCCCCTGGCGGTCTTGACAACGGCGCGGCCGCCGTGGGCCTGCAGAAAATCTGCCAGACCGGCGGCGTCGGTGATGCGGGCCCAGTCTGGTATCGGCAGGCCCAGTTCGGCGAGTTTTTCGCGCATCAGCAGCTTGTCCTGGGCGTAGAGCAGGGCGTCGGGGCCGGGGTGCACGATGATGCCTTCGCGCACGAGCTCGCGCAGGATCTCCTGCGGCACGTGTTCGTGATCGAAGGTGAGCACGTCGACGGTCTTCGCGAAGGCGAGAACGGTGGGCAGGTCGCGGTAGTCGCCCACGCTGACGGCGGCGAGCTCGGCGGACATACCGTCGGCTTCGGCGAGAACCTTCAACTCGATGCCGAGGTTCACGGCCGCGGGAATCATCATGCGGGCCAGCTGGCCCGCGCCAATTACACCGACGGTTAAAGCCATCTGTTCACCAATTTCTATGCGAGCGTTCAGGTAAACGCAAGTGGATACTCAGCCCGGAGATTTCAGCACGCCGTAGACTGCGAGACTTCAGTGCTTTTCTACTTTACCGAACGTCGGACGGACGCATGTCGATCACCCTGAAGCAGCGCCTGCTCAGCTTTGTGAGTCAGGGCCTCAAGTTCGGCGCCGTCGGTGCACTGGGCTTCGTGGTGGACTTCACCGTCTTCAACCTGCTGCGCACCACCGTGCTGGACTCGGCCGACGTGCATGCCGGCCCGATCTACGCCAAGGTCATCTCGACCGTGCTGGCTATTCTGGTGAACTGGCTTGGTAACCGCTACTGGACCTTCAGAGGGAACCGTCAGAACCGCACCATGCGCGAAGGCGCAGAATTTCTTGCTGTGAGCCTGGTCGGCATGGGCATCGGCATCGCCTGCCTGTGGTTCAGCCACTACGTACTCGGTTACACGAGCGTTCTCGCCGACAACATCTCGGGCAACGTCGTGGGCCTCTTCCTCGGAGCGGTGTTTCGTTTCACGCTGTACCGCTACTGGGTGTTTGCGCCGGGACGGGCCGATGCGCCTGCCGGAGCGGGGGCATCCGTTGTTGCGACGCGCACCGGCTCCATGACCCTGCCAGCCGGTCTAGCGGCGACCCCAGAACGCTGACTCCTCGGAGATCGCCGAGTGCTCCTGCCGGCGTGAACCCATGACGGTGCTCGCTTTTTCCATGAGGTCGTGCAGCACGCTCTGCACGAGGTCGACGTTGGGAACGTCCTTCAGGACGAGTGGATGCTCCAGCCCCGAATTGATCAGCACGGTGCCGGAGTGAAACCCGGCTTGCACCCAATTCTGCCGCACGCTCACGTCGTAGCCGCGGCTGTGCAGCAGTTCCTGGCGGGTGCGCACGAAGAATCCGTGGCGAAAGATGATGCGGCGGGTGGTGATGGTATAGCGCTTGGTGAGCCAGGCGGCGAGCGGCAGCAGCCAGCCGAACACGGCGAGCACGATGGATCCGGCGAGCACGGCCGCGTTCTGCCAGGGCTCGGGCATGTTGCCGAAGAAGTAACCGGTAGCGCCGGCCAGGGCGAACAGGACCACGGTGGGCCAGAGTAGGATCCGGACGTGCGGACGTAGGCGGGCGACGACTGTCTCGGGCCGGCTCTCGCGGGCGTAGCCGGAGGATTCGGTATCGTCTGGCTCGTCCGGCGCTTTCTTCTTCTCTTTCATTACTTCTATTAATACCTCAGGTGGGTGACATCGCCAGCGGCGACAGACCGTTCTTCGCCATCGGTCTGGTTGATGACCGTCAGCCGGCCCCCGGAGTCGATGGCCGTGGCGGTGCCGATCAGGTCGCCATCGCCGGGCAGCTCCACCCGCACGACGCTGCCGAGGGTGCCGCACAGCGCGGAGACGTCCGTATGCAGGCCGCTTCGGAGCGCGTCGCCGTGGGCGGCGAGAAAGACCCGGTACAGCGTGACGAGCTCCCGCAGGTAGGCGGCGAGCACCGCGTCGGGGTCGGGCTTGCTGCGGGTGACCAGCAGCAGCGAGGTGGAGGTGAGGGTGGGCAGGTCATGCTCGTCGAGCGAGAGGTTGAGGCCAGCACCGATGATGATGCCGGAGGCGTCGGGCAGCAGCTCACAGAGAATGCCGCACACCTTGTAGCCGTCGATGAGCACGTCGTTGGGCCACTTGAGGGTGACTTCGTGGCGGGGATCCTCGGCCTCTTTGACTCCGGCGACCGGCTGCATGCCGGCCTCGACCACGCCGCGCACAGCCCGGGTCATGGCGGCGCCGGCCAGGAGGGGAAACCAGCCGAGGCTGTGCTGTGGCAGCGTTTCCCCGGTTGTGGTGCGCGGGCGGATGAGCACGGAGATGGCCAGGGCTTTGCCGGTCGGGGCCAGCCAGACGCGGCCGAGCCGGCCACGCCCCTGAGTCTGGTTGTCGGTGACGACCACCGACAGGTCGGGCCAGGCGGCGGCATCTGCTGTGGCGTGTTCCCTGAGCACGTCATTGGTGGAGGCGGCCTCGGAACGGTACTCGAACCGGCTCACCTCGGTGCGGCTGAGCGAAAACTCCATTGTGGCTACCCTCTCGTTGGCAGGACTCCTGCAATTCTTTAGAATATGGCCGTAGAGCACCTGGTTCCGGCCAGATTGCACGAGTTGCGCCGCTGGGAGGGCCGGCCGGAGGGGAAACGACCAGTGTTGCGCGGCAAAGTTGTGGATTATCGTCAACGGGGAGCGGCCCAGGGGTGCCGGTAGAGTGAAATGGTGATTGACAAGACGCCCGCCGCGGCACCGGACCTGTATACGACGGCGGGAAAACTCGCTGACCTCAAGCTGCGCTATCACGAAGCCGTGACCGCCAGCGGAGCCACCGCTATCGAGAAGCAGCACGCCAAGGGCAAGATGACCGCCCGCGAGCGCGTCGACCTGCTGCTCGACCAGGGTTCCTTCGTGGAGCTCGACGAGTTTGTGCGGCACCGCACCGTGGCTTTCGGGATGGAGAAGAAACGGCCATATGGTGACGCGGTCGTCACCGGGACCGGTACCATTCACGGCCGCCAGGTTGCCGTGTACTCCCAGGACTTCACCATTTTCGGCGGCTCGCTCGGTGAGGTCGCCGGCGAGAAGATCATCAAGGTGATGGATCTCGCCCTCAAAACGGGAGTGCCGATCATCGGCATTCTCGACTCGGGCGGAGCGCGCATTCAGGAGGGCGTCGTGGCCCTCGGCAAGTACGGCGAGATCTTCCGACGCAATACGGCCGCGTCCGGCGTCATTCCGCAGATCTCGATCATCTGCGGCCCGGCCGCCGGCGGCGCGGTCTACTCCCCCGCGCTGACCGACTTCGTGATCATGGTCGACAAGACCAGCCAGATGTTCGTCACCGGCCCGGACGTCATCAAGACCGTCACCGGCGAGGACGTCGGCATGGAAGAGCTCGGCGGCGCCCTCACCCACAACAAGGTCTCGGGTGTGTCGCATTATCTCGCGAGCGATGAACCCGACGCGCTCGACTTCGCCCGCGCCCTGCTGAGCTACCTGCCCGACAACAACCTGGCCGAGCTGCCCGTGTTCGACAGCGAGGTCGAGCTGGAAACAACGGATGCCGATCGTGGCCTGAACACGCTCATCCCCGATTCGCCCAACCAGCCCTACGATGTGAAAACGGTCATCGAGCACATCGTCGACCATGGCGACTTTCTCGAGACGCAGCCGCTGTACGCGCCGAACATCGTCGTCGGGTTCGCCCGGGTCGAGGGTCGCTCCATCGGGATCGTCGCCAACCAGCCCAACGCTATGGCTGGCACGCTCAACATTGAGGCCGGCGAGAAAGCCTCGCGCTTCGTCCGGTTCTGCGACGCGTTCTCCATCCCCATTCTCACCCTCGTCGACGTGCCCGGGTTTCTGCCCGGCACCGACCAGGAGTGGACCGGCATCATCCGTCGTGGCGCCAAGCTGCTCTACGCCTACGCCGAGGCCACCGTGCCGCTCGTCACCGTCATTCTGCGCAAGGCCTACGGCGGCGCGTACATCGTAATGGGGTCCAAGCAGCTCGGCGCCGACATCAACCTGGCCTGGCCGACCGCGGAGATCGCCGTCATGGGCGGCCAGGGCGCCGTGAACATTCTCTACCGCGCCGAGATCAAGGCGGCCGAACAGGCCGGCGAAGACGTCGCCGCCGTACGCACGCGCCTCGCCAACGAATACACCTACAACGTGGCCAGCCCGTTCCTCGCCGCGGAACGCGGAGAGCTCGACGGCATCATCGAGCCGGCCGCGACGCGCGTGTCCGTCATCAAGGCGCTGCGGGCGCTGCGTACCAAACGGGCGACCCTGCCGGCCAAGAAGCACGGGAACATACCGCTGTGAGGACGTCTAACACCACGATGTCTACTGACACCGCGATGCCCAAGCCCTCAGAGTTTGATCCGTCGGAGCTGAGTTTCGTGACCACCCGCGTGAGTGACACCGAAGTATCGGCGGTGACCGCCGTCATCCGTGGTTTGTTGCGGGAGGAGACCGACGAGCGCCGGGCCGCGCCCGAACACCACCAGAGTGCGTGGCAGCAGAACCAACGATCCATCCGCCGGCCGCTGCACCCCGGCGTCGGCCGCTGGCGCGGCTTTACCGGCTAGGGGCGCAACCACCTGTCGGTCTGTCCTCCTAAATGCCTACTTTTGCCGGTGGGAGCAGTGGTCCAAACTAGGGAGTGCTCGGTGGGGCTCCTGGAGTCCCACCACCAATCATTCGCTGACTAGGGTAAGCGGGCGAATGTGTTGGGGGCGAGAACGGATGACATTCGGGTTGTCGTCCTTTCTCGAAGGCTCGTTAGGGGATCGGCTTCGGCTGGTCCCCTAACGCATTTGTACCCGTCAGGCCGAAACGGCGGGCGCTACCTGCCGGGGGATTTCAATCCACAGGTCGACTTCTTCTTCGCCGGAGGAGTCAGGTCCGAGAGCACTCACCGCCGGGTCCGGGCTACTCAGGCCCACCACCGTGACCGCAATATTCCCGCTGTCGGCCGACGTACGCGCGATGATCTTGTCTGCGCTGGTGCGGCCGATGGCGGTCGCGAGGGTGTTGAGCACGACCTCCAACTCGGAACCATCCAGGTCGTCGATCCCGCCTTCGTCGAGCAGGGTCACGCTCGCGCCTCGCCGTCGGGCAGTCATGACCTGCTCGCGCACCGCCGGGTTGAGTAGACGCCGCCCCCGAATTTCATCACGGATGGCCGCTTCGAGCAGTCGGCATTCCTGACGTTCCGCCTCGCTGAGCTGCCCGTTGCTCTCGACGATGCGTCGAAGCATGGGCATGGCGAGGCGCATGGTCTGGGTCAGTCGCACCTGGCGCTCGTAGAGGTGCGCCTCCTGGGCGGCGTGCCATCCGCTAGCCTCACGTTCGGCCCGGGCATACTGGCGGGCATCCCGGCTCGCCTTCACGAGCGCACGCGACAGCAGCACGGCGGCCACCACCCAGACCACGCTGCCGATGACGCCCATCTGTGCCAGCGCGCCGACGCCAGCCCAGAGCACGCTGTGCACCACGAGCGCGCCCACGCCGATCAGCGCCAGCTGCGTGCGCTTGCGGGTGGCCGTGATGGTCATCAGTGTGCCGACGGCAGCGACGTACCAGGTGGCGTAGCCGAGGTAGCCGGCGGACGCGTCGAGCTGGCTGCCCACGATGAGCGGAATCGCAATGCAGACGGCCACGTTGAACAGGGCCAGCGGCAGCGACATGCGCATGGGGCTGTCTGGCCAGAGGCTCGCGGCCGTCGCCACGACGTACAGCCCCATGGCGACCAGGATCGGCATCGAGGAGGCCGGTTGGTTGATCGAATATAGGCCGAGCACCACGTGATAGCCGGAAAAGAAGGCCGCCACGATGAGGGCAAGGGCACGGGAAACAACCACGACGCCGGCCATCATCGACCGCCCATATCGCGCCCGGACAGCGTGTTCTCGACCTGGGCCGCCTCGTCCGCGTCACCGGGCCCCTTGCGTCGCGGCCAGGTGAGGGTGATGACCGTGCCGTGGCCGGGGCTCGTGCACAGTACGGCTATGCCGCCGGCGGTGGCAACCCGATCGTGGATCGAGACGCGCAGGCCGAGACGGGCGCTGGCGACGCTGGCGAGCTCGAAACCTCGGCCGGTATCGCTGATTTCAATGGTGCATCCGCTCTGGTCATTGCCTCCCACCGTGAGCCGACGCGATTTTGCCGGGCCGGCGTGCTGCACGCTGTTGACCATGGCCTGCACGCTGGCCGAGTAGAGCGCCTCGGCGGCGTACTCCGGAATGGTGAGGCCCTCCACGCACAGCTCGGTCACGGTGAACGATCCGGTCGCGGCCGCAGCGGTGCGCAGGCGTGCGGCGAGCGTGCTGAGCGCGGTTGAGGCATCGTCGATGCTGCGTTCTCCGCTGGCTTGCTGCAAGCGGGTGATCGCGCTGTGAGCCATCGCCGCGGCCAGCTGCGCGCCCCTGGCATTGCGCACCCCCGCAGCGGAGAGCAGCGTCGCGAGCACGCTGTCGTGCACGATGGAGTCAACCTCGACCCGCTCCACTTCGGTGGCGTGATGGCGCACCGCCACGGAATACTTGGAGAGGGCGTTGGACTGGGCGGTGTCGACCTTGGCCGTAGCCTCGCGCAGCACGTAGATGATGATGAGCACGACGCCGCCGAGCAACATGGCATAGCAGGTGTCGAGCACGGCGAGCAGATTTTCGGCCTCGCCACCGGACGGCAGCACCCGGATAAGTCCGAAGGCGACCGGGGTAACCACGGTGTAGGCGGCCGCCCAGACGAGGGGCAGTGCGATGGCCGCGCACGAGGTGGCGACGGTGCAGAGGTACCAGAGCCACGGCTTGCTCGCGAACACCATGGTGGGATCGATCATGAGCACCGGCCAGAGGAGGAGCGCGACGAGGTAGATGCCGCTCACCGCGGCCGCGGAACTGCGAACGCCGCGCCGGATGACCGTGCTGACCACGAACACGAGAAGAGACAGGGCGAGCAGGCCCGCACCGACGATGGCCGCTTCCGTTTTGCGGCTCGGCAGCTGTTCGAGCATGACCGGCAGGGTCTGCACAGCGAAGATCACCGCGACTCCAGCAACCGATCGGGACAGCACTGTCTCGATCTGGGCGTGGCTGATCGGGTTGCGCGGCTGCCGGCCGCGGCCGAAGAGGCTGTTCTCGCCCCGAGGACCATCCGTCCCGATGAGCGCAGACGGCCCGGTGGCGGTAACGACCAGGGCGCCTCGGCTGCTGCGGTCGCCCAGGCGGACGGCCCGTTTAGACACCGCGGTCACCTTCCGTTGCGTCGAGCCCCGGCAGGATTCCGTCTTCGACGGCGCGACGCAGCAGATCGACCTTGGTCGGCGCGGGGCGCCCGACCTCCACATATTTCACCCGAATGCGGTCGAGGTATTCGCGGGCGGTCGAGTGCGCGATGCCGAGCTGCATGGCGACCATCTTGAGCGGCAGTCCCGAGGCGTACAGGTGCAACACGTCGCGCTCGCGGCGGCCGAGCTGCGCCTTGGCGAAGTCCCGGTCGGCGTCGATGGCGGTGGCCCACTCGAGGTTGTTGAGCACGTCACCGCGGGCGACGGACGCGACGGCAGCCATGACCGTGGTGGTCGGCGAGGACTTGGGAATCACTCCGGCCGCTCCGGCGGCGAGCGCTTCGCGCACCGAGGCGACGCGGTCGGCAATGCTGTGCACGAGCACAGCCGAGCCGGTGGTCGCTGCGAGATGCACGTTGTCGGTGACGCGCGACCCGTCACCGAGCGACAGGTCGAGCACGATCACGTCGCACTGGCGGCCGGCGAGGCCGTCCACGAGAGCCTGCGCGGTTGCCGCCGCGAAGAGCACCTCGTAACCGGCGTTCTCGCAGGCGGCCTGTAACCCCAGTCGTACTGACTCGTGATCGTCGACGATTCCCACGCGAACGGGATTCTCGGGTGCGGAGGGGATGGGATCAGTTGCTGCGTGGCTCACTCGGGGCTGTCCTTCGGCTTGTCTGACCTCAACGATAGCTATTTACTCAGCAAAGCGACGGCTTCGACGTGATGAGTATTTGGAAACAGGTCAAAGGCGCGCAGTGTGCGCAGCTGGTATCCCTGTTTCTGGAACAGCGCGACGTCGCGGGCCAGGGCGACCGGGTCGCAGGCCACGTAGACGATTTGTTGCGGAGCGAGGGCGACCAGCTGGTCAACGACGACCTTGCCCGCTCCGGAGCGCGGCGGGTCGAGTACGACGGTGGCAGCGGTGAGCCGGGCACGCTCCGCGGCATCCGCTTCTCGCAGCAGGCGCTGCAGAAAGCGGTCGACGCGGTCGGCCTCGGCCGTGGCGCCGGCCCATTCCTTGAGGTTGCGGGCAGCGAAAGCCACCGCCTCGGGGTCGCTTTCTACCGAGGTGATGCGGGTCGACTGGCCGAACTTGTCGCCGACGGCCGCGGCGAGCAGGCCGACACCGCCGTAGAGGTCGAGGTTGGAGGCGCGCGGGTCGAACATGGCGGGATCGATGATGTTCTGCACCGCGTGGTATAGGGTGTCGGCGGCCATCGAGTGCACCTGCCAGAAGCCCGACCGGTCCAGTTCGAACTCGCGGTCGGCGACGATCTCGTGAATGAGACCGTGCGGCACCTTCTTGGGCTTGCCGTTGGCATCTTTGGCCGAGACGAGCACCTGCACGTCGCCCTTGCTCGGCGCGACCAGGTCGACTTTCGCCGCGTTGTGAAAGAGCGTGTCGAGCGGGGCGCGCAGTTCGAGCTCGTGCTCGGCGAGCGGCAGGTCATCGACGGGAATCACCCGATGACTGCGCGCGGCGTACGGGCCGATGGTTCCGTCGGCTGCCACATGCAGGCTCACCCTGGTGCGCCATCCGGTGCCGTCCATCGCATCGCCGGGGCTGGCTTTCGGGCTGACCGCGACCGGCTCAACCACAACGGATGTGTCCAGACCGGCCATGCGCTGCAGCGCGTCGGCGAGAACCTGGCGCTTGAGTTCGCGCTGAAAACTGAGTTCGATGTGGCCGAACTCGGCGCCGCCGGCGCGGTCTTCCGGTGCGCGATCAACGGATGCCGCGCCCCAGATGTGCGGCTGCCGTTCGCCGGCGGCGTCGATGACGGCGACAGTTTCCGCGCGCCAGAAGCTTTTGTGATTGGCCTCGGTGAGGCGGGCTCGCACCCGTTCGCCGGGCAGGGTATCACTGACGAAAATCACGCGACCTTCGTGGCGGGCGACGAAGATTCCGCCGTGCGCGACGTTGGTGATGTCCAGCTCGAGCTCGTCACCGACGCTCGCAGACGGGGTCGGGTCGGGGGCCTGGGGCTGGGAACTCGTGTTGCTCATCTCTTGATGATCCCACACCGCTTCGCGACTGCCCGTTCTGGCCTGCTTGAATGGATGCTCCGCTCCCGTTTACGAAGGAAAGCATGCGCCTCTACTTGGCCTCCACGTCTCCCGCCCGACTCGCCCTGCTGCGGGCGGCCGGCATCGAACCGGTGCTGATCGACCCCGCCGTCGACGAGGCGCGGGTCGTTGCCGAGACCGAAGCGTCGCGCGGCGATGCGTTGGAGCCGCGCGTTCTCGTGGAGTTGCTGGCGCGCGCGAAGGCGGAGGCGGCGGCGGCATCCGCTCTACTGACGGAGCCGCTGGACGGGCTGCTGCTGGGCGGCGACTCGGTGTTCGTGCTCGATGGCGTCATTTACGGCAAACCGCACACGGCCCAGACTGCGCGGGAGCGGTGGGAGCGCCAGCGCGGGCGCACCGGCACACTCTATTCCGGCCACTGGCTGATCGAGGTCGAGGAGGGCGTACCCGGCCGGGCGATCGGCGCGGTCGCTGAGGCCGAGGTGACCTTTGCCGACGATCTCGACGACGCTGAGCTCGACGCCTATGTCGCCACCGGTGAACCCCTGTACGTGGCGGGTGCGTTCACGATCGACAGCCTGGGCGCTCCCTTTATCACGAGCATTGTCGGCGATCCGTCGACCGTCGTTGGTTTGTCGCTGCCAACGCTGCGGCGCCTGGTGCGCGGGCTGGGACACGAGTGGCCCACCCTGTGGAATCGCCCGGGAGCGCTGTAATTGTAGGCATCCGCAATATTCTGCCGGGCCTTTTGTGGGACAGAACCAAAAGGGAGAGGACGGTGGGCAATAGGCTAAGTGACTGTGTCACTCATAACGAAGGTCCTCATCGCCAACCGAGGCGAGATCGCCGTTCGGGTCATCCGTGCCGCGAAGGACAGTGGAATTCTCTCTGTTGCCGTCTACGCCGACCAGGACCGCGATTCCCTGCACGCCCGTCTCGCTGACGAGGCGTACGGACTCGACGGCACCAGCGGCGCAGAAACCTACCTCGTCATCGACAAGATTCTCTCGATTGCCCGGCGGTGCGGTGCGGATGCCGTGCACCCCGGCTATGGCTTTCTCGCCGAGAATGCGGACTTCGCCCGCGCCGTGATCGGCGCCGGACTCACCTGGATCGGGCCGTCACCCGAGGCGATCGAGCAACTCGGCGATAAGGTCTCCGCCCGGCATATCGCCGAAAAGGTCAACGCTCCGATGGCGCCCGGCACCCTCAACCCCTGCATTGACGCGGCCGAGGTGCTCGCCTTCGTCGATGTGCACGGCCTGCCCGTGGCGATCAAGGCCGCCTTCGGTGGCGGCGGACGTGGCCTCAAGGTTGCCCGTACCCGCGACGAGGTTGCCGAGATGTTCGACTCCGCCACCCGCGAGGCCATCACCGCCTTCGGCCGCGGCGAATGCTTCGTCGAGAAGTACCTCGATTCCCCCCGCCACGTTGAGACCCAGTGCCTTGCCGACATGTACGGCAACGTCGTCGTCGTGTCGACGCGCGACTGCTCGCTGCAGCGCCGGCACCAGAAGCTCGTCGAGGAGGCGCCCGCGCCGTTCCTGACCGAAGCCCAGACCACGGAAATGTACCGGGCGTCCAAGGCCATTTTGAAGGAGGTCGGCTATCTCGGGGCCGGCACCTGCGAGTTTCTCATCGGCCAGGACGGGACGGTGTCGTTCCTCGAGGTCAACACCCGCCTGCAGGTTGAGCACACCGTCTCCGAAGAGGTCACCGGCATCGACCTGGTACGCGAACAGTTCCGCCTCGCCGAGGGTGGCGAGCTGACCTATGGCGACCCGGTCGCATCCGCTCACTCCTTTGAATTTCGCATCAACGGCGAGGATGCCGGCCGCGGCTTCCTGCCAGCACCCGGCCCGGTGCACGTGTTCAAACCCTCGGGGGGCCCCGGCGTGCGCGTCGACACCGGCGTGCAGTCCGGCGATGTGATCAGCGGATCGTTCGACTCGCTTATCGCCAAGCTCATCGTCACCGGCGCGACCCGTGAAGAGGCCCTCGAGCGCTCACGTCGAGCACTCGACGAGTTCGAGGTGGCCGGCTTGCCAACCGTGCTGCCCTTTCACCGGAAGGTCGTGCGGGATCCCGCGTTCGCGCCGACCGACGGTAAGCCGTTCACCGTCTTCACCCGTTGGATCGAAACCGAGTTCGACAACGACATCGAACCGTGGACCGGCAGCATGGAAGACACCACGGGGCCGCAGAAACGGCACAGCATCGTCGTTGAGGTGGAGGGACGCCGCATCGAGGTGACCCTGCCCACCCGGCTGCTGCCCGGCGGCGCGAGCGCCCGTTCGGTCGGTCCAGCGCCCCGGCGCCGCGGCGGCCTGACGGCCGTCGACACCGCCACCGGAGACGCCATCAAGGCGCCGATGCAGGCGACCATTGTGAAGCTGCTCGTTGCCGCGGGCGACACGGTCATCAAGGGCGACCTGCTGCTCGTTCTCGAGGCCATGAAGATGGAGCAGCCGCTCGTCGCCCACCGTGACGGCACCGTCGGCAACGTCAGTGCCGTCGTCGGCGAAACGGTCTCCTCCGGCTCGGTGCTACTGACGGTCTCCGACGCCGTCTAGGCCCACGACACCCGGTAGGTGACCTGCCGTCGGGGCGGGTTTTCCGCACTGCCTGAGCGAGCAGCGGATGACCCGCTCGCGCGGCCCACCCCGACAACTTCTTCTACAGCACGACGTGCATCGCCCGGGCCGCATCGGTAATCGATCCGGTGAGCGAGGGGTAGACCGGGAACGTGCGCGCGACCTCGTCGACGGTGAGCCGATGCTCCACCGCGAGCGCGAGCGGAAAAATGAGCTCGCTGGCTTTCGGGGCCACGATGACGCCGCCGATAACCGTGCCACTGCCGGTGCGGGCGAACAGCTTGACGAAGCCGTCCTTGATCCCCATCATCTTGGCCCGCGGGTTCGACGAGAGCGGAAGCTTGTAGATCTCACCCTGGGCGAGTCCGTCTTCGATCTGCTTCTGGGTATAGCCGACGGTCGCGATTTCGGGCTGGGTGAAGATGTTCGCGGCCACGTTACGGATCTCGATCGGATTGACGGTGTCGCCCATCGCGTGGAACACCGCGGTGCGGCCCATCATCGACGCCACCGATGCCAGCGGGATCTCGGTCGTGCAGTCCCCGGCCGCATAAATGTTTGGAATCGAGGTGCGGGCAACCCGGTTGACCTGGATATGCCCGGAGTCGGTGACCTGGACACCGGCCTGTTCAAGGCCGATGTTGGCGGTGTTCGGAATGGAGCCGACGGCGATGAGGCAGTGGCTGCCCTCGACCGTGCGACCGTCTTCGAGGACGGCGACGACGCCGGTTGTGGTGCGTTCGACCGAGGAGGCCCGCGACTTGGAGAGCACGGTCATGCCGTTGCGCTTGAAGACGTTCTCGATCACGTTGGCGGCGTCGGCGTCTTCACCGGGCAGAACCTGGTCGCGGCTGGAGATGAGGGTGACCTCCGCGCCCAGGGCGCGGTAGGCCGAGGCGAACTCGGCACCGGTGACACCGGAGCCGACCACGATGAGGTGTTCCGGAATAGCCTTGAGGTTGTAGAGCTGGGTCCAGGTGAGAATGCGTTCACCGTCGGGCATCGCAGAGGCCAGCACGCGCGGGCTGGCTCCCACCGAGACAACGAGGGTGTCGGCGTCGATGCGGTCGAAGTCGGTGGCCGTCGCGTCACCCGAGGTGGCGACGATGATGCCGGAGGTGCCGTCGAGACGTCCGTGGCCCTGCACGTAGCGCACGCCGGCCCGAATGAGCGTCGCCTTCATATCTTCGGACTGCTGGCGGGCGAGGGCAAGCAGGCGTTTGTTCACGGCGGCCAGGTTGATGGCCACTTCCGGGCGCAGCGGTTTTCCGGTGTCGCCGCGCACGAAGAACTGCACACCCAGATCGGTGGCTTCTCCGATCGAGTTCGCGGCCTCGGCCGTCGCGATGAGGGATTTGGAGGGGACGACATCCGTTATCACCGCGGAACCGCCGACACCGACGCTCTCGATGAGAGTGACATCGGCACCCTGTTGTGCTCCGGCGATGGCCGCTTCGTATCCGCCGGGCCCACCGCCTAAAACTACAATGCGCTGCTTGCGTTCGAACTCATAGGCCATGTACTCCATTCTCTCAACCCACGCAGCCCCCGCCAAACCGCGAAAGCGGCCGGGCAGACCAGTCTGTCCTTCGAACAAGACGAAATCGAGCCGAATGGCCATCAGGGCGGCCGCTCGGCGCGCCGATGAGCAGAATTCGCACAGAATCTCCGTGCCGTTGGCGGGGGTTCTAGAGTAGTGAAATGTTCACGAACGAGATCAACCCGTTAGACCTGCCCGAAACAGATCCGTTTGAGGCTGCACGGTCGGCCGCCGCGGAGATCGCCGGCATCACGGGAGTACCCCGGCACGACATTGCTCTCACACTCGGCAGCGGCTGGGCCAAAGCCGCCGACCTGATCGGCGAGACGACGCACACCGTGTCCGCCGCGGACATCACCGGGTTCAGCGCTCCCGCACTGGCCGGCCACGCGGGTACGCTGCGCTCGATTTTGCTGCCCAGCGGTAAGCGCGCGCTCGTGATCGGCGCCCGCACGCATTACTACGAGGGCCACGGCGTGCGTCGCGTCGTGCACAGTGTGCGCACGGCGGCGGCGGCCGGAGCGACGACGATGATCCTGACCAACGGGGCCGGCGGAATCCGTGAGTCCTGGAAGCCGGGCACCCCGGTGCTGATCAGCGACCACATCAACCTGACCTTTGATTCCCCGCTCGAGGGCGCGACCTTCGTCGACCTGACCGACTTGTACTCCAAGCGGCTGCGCGATCTCGCGCGTGGAATCGACCCGACCCTCGACGAGGGTGTGTACTGCCAGTTTCGCGGGCCGCACTATGAGACGCCGGCCGAGGTGCAGATGGCCAAGGCCATCGGCGGCCACATCGTGGGCATGTCGACCGCGCTCGAGGCCATCGCCGCCCGGCAGGCCGGCATGGAGGTTCTGGGCCTCTCGCTCATCACCAACCTCGCCGCCGGCATCCAGACCACACCGCTCAGTCACGGCGAGGTCATCGAGGCCGGCACGCTGGCCGAACCGGTGATCAGCGCGCTCCTCGCGCGGATCGTGGCCGCCCTGTGACCGGCAGCGACCGTCACGACGCGAGCGGCTTAGCCCATCGCGACGAGAGCGGCGAGCGGCCCGAAAAACGCACCGGTGGTCGCCATTCCGGCCCACCAGCGGATGACGCCTCGCCGGCCACCCCGAATATCGCCCACGACGTCGCCGATACCGATGCGGCCGACGAGATCCGCACTCCCACCCGCGCCCTGCCGATCGTGCCGGACAGCGACGACGCCGGCTCCGAGCCGACGGTTGCCAGGGAGAACATCGTGCAGAACAACGACGACGACCTCGACGAAGCGACGATGGCCATTCAAACGATCACGCCCGACGGCAACGCGGATGGTGTTGCGGATGATGACGTCGTCGACCTTGCTACCGCGCCGGTCGCGCAGGAGACCCCGAAGACCTCGGACACTGCGACCGACCGTACCGCGGCGCTGCTGCAGGCCGCGCGGGCCTGGCTGAATCAGGATCCCGACCCGGAGACGCAGGCGCAGCTGCGCGCACTCATCAACGCCGTCGACGACGGCGACACCGTGGCCCTCTCCAACCTGCACTCCCGGTTCGACACCCGGCTCGCCTTCGGCACAGCCGGGCTGCGCGGCGAAATCGCTGCCGGACCGAACCGGATGAACCGCGTGCTGGTCTCGCAGACTGCGGCCGGTCTGGCCACCTACCTGCGGCGTCATGCCGCGCCGGGCGTGACGCCGTCGGTGGTCATCGGCTACGACGGACGCAAGAACTCGCAGATCTTTGCGACGGACACGGCGTCGCTCATGGCCGGCGCCGGGGTGCGCGCCATCCTCCTGCCGCGTCTGCTTCCCACGCCGGTACTCGCCTTCGCGGTGCGACACCTCGACGCGAGCTGCGGCGTGATGGTGACGGCCTCGCACAACCCGGCCAACGACAACGGCTACAAGGTCTATCTGGGCGGCGCGAATAACGGCGCCCAGATCGTCTCCCCCGACGATAAGGCCATCTCGGACGAGATTCTGCGTGTGGCTGCCGACGAGCACGTGCCGCACCTGCCGCGTGGCAGTTACGAAACAGCCGACGAAGACGTCGTGCAGGCCTACATCATTCAGACCGCGGGCCTCGCCCACACACCGCGCGCGCAGGTGAACGCGGTGTACACCGCCATGCACGGCGTCGGCTGGGACACCACCCGCCGGGTGCTTGAAAAGGCCGGATTCGACCTGCCGACCCTCGTCGACGCGCAGATCGCCCCGGACGCCGCCTTCCCCACCGTGGCATTTCCGAACCCGGAAGAACCCGGCGCGATGGATCTCGCCTACGAGACCGCGCGCGAGGTGAGCGCCGAGCTCATCATCGCCAATGATCCGGATGCCGACCGCCTCGCCGTCGCCATCCCCGACCTGTCCAGCGCGAGCGGATACCGCCGCCTCAGCGGCAACGAGGTCGGCGCCATCCTCGGCTGGCGCGCCGCCGCGCTGGCCGCATCGCCCGACGGCGACACCGACGGCGGCCTCGCGGAGAACACCGGCACGCTCGCCTGCTCGATCGTGTCGTCGCCGGCGCTACGCGCGGTAGCGGATGCCTACGGCCTGCGTTTCGTAGAAACCCTCACCGGGTTCAAATGGGTGTCGCGGGTGCCGGACCTCATCTACGGCTTCGAAGAGGCCCTCGGCTACCTGGTCAACCCGGACACCGTGCGCGACAAGGACGGCATCTCGGCCGCCGTCGTGCTGCTCTCGCTCGTGAGCGACCTCAAGTCGGAGGGGAAGACCCTCGCCGGCTATCTGGACCTGTTCAGTGAGAAGTTCGGACACTTCGCGTCGGGGCAGATCTCTGTGCGGGTGAGTGAACTGTCGACCATTGCGCTGGTCATGACTCGGCTGCGGGAGTCCCCGCCGACGCACGTGGGCCGCATTCGGGTTGACGAGATCGATGACTTTCGGTGGGGGTTTGGTGACCTGCCCCCGAGTGACGTCTTGCGCATCCGCCTGACCGACGGATCACGTGTGATGGTGCGCCCGAGCGGAACCGAACCCAAGCTCAAGGTATACATCGACACCCGCTGCACGGTCGGTACCCTGGTGGAGCGTCGTTCCGCCGCGCAGGCCGCCCTCGACGAACTCGACCGTGGCATGCGCGCCCTGATCGCGTAGGGGTTGGCCGTCCCCTGCGCGCATCGGTGAGTTGGCGCGACTCTGGAGCGCGCTTCCGCACGGGCGGGCCCACGGCCCGGCGACGCGGTTAGGATCCGAGCGAGATCTCAAGTTTGGCGACGAGTTCGTCGAGGTCGAAGTAGTTGTTGATGACGATGACGTCGGCATTGGTCTTGCCGATCGCGTCGACGAGCTCCGACGACGTCAGAATGACCTGGGCGTCGGCCGCGGCGGCACGCACGCCGGCGACATCCGTGGCCTGCACGCTCGCCTGGATGTCGAGGCGTTCCAGGGCGCGCTCGGCGTTGACCTTGAGGATGGCCGAGGTACCCAGGCCGACGCCGCACATCACGACGATCTTCATCAGGCGGTCTGTCCGAACACGCTCTGCACGAACTCGGCGGTGGTCGCGCCGACCAGGGCTGGAATCACCGCGGGGTCGTTGAACACGTTGGCGAGTTCGGCGACGAACTGCAGGTGGTCGTCTGCGCCGGCCACGGCCAGGCCGACGATCACGCTAACCGGGTCGTTGTGTGGGTGCCCGAAGGCGACCGGCTCGACGAGGGTGACCACGCAGAGGCCGTCGGAGAGGACATCCGCTCCGGGGCGGGCATGGGCCAGCGCCAGTCCGGGCGCGATGACGATGTAAGCGCCAAATTCGCGAATCACCGCGATCATGCGTTCGGTGTACGCGGAGGTCGTAACACCGGAACGCACGAGGGCGTCACCGGCTGCCCAAATGGCGGCCGGCCAGTCGTCGACGTGCGCGCCGATTGTGATGGCGTCAAGCGGGAGGTGCGGGAGTGGCATGGTCACTTTCGGATAAGTGGGGTCGTGCTGGTGAGATCAGGCCTCGCCAAAGCCCGCTTCGATGGCCTCGACGAGTTCTTCGCGGTCTTCCAGCGGCAGGAACGCAGCGTGGGCCGCGTTGAGCTGGAAGGTCTCGAGGTCGCCGAGGTCGTAGCCGAAGGCGTCGGAGAGCAGGGCGAGTTCCTGGGTGAGGGTCGTATCGCTCATCAGACGATTGTCGGTGTTGACGGTGACCTTGAAGCCGAGCTGGTAGAGCAGGTCGAACGGGTGGTCGAAGAGTTCCTCGCCCCAGGCGGCGACCGCTCCGGTCTGCAGGTTCGAGGAGGGGCTCAGTTCGAGCGTGATCTCGCGGTCACGCACCCACTGGGCCACCGGGCCCAGGGTGACGAAGGTGTTGTCGTCGTCCTGGCGTTCGATGGTGACGTCTTCAGCCAGACGTACACCGTGGCCGAGGCGCAGCGCGCGGCCGTCGAACAGGGCGCCGCGGATACTGTCGAGGCCGTCCGCCTCGCCGGCATGCACGGTGACCGGCATGAATTCGCGCGCCAGCAGGTCGAAGGCGGCGCTGTGATTGCCGGCAGGGAAGCCGGCCTCAGCGCCGGCGATGTCGAAGCCGACGACACCGTCGAAACGGTAACGCACGGCGAGTTCGGCGATTTCGAGGCCGCGGTTCGCATGGCGCATGGCGGTGATGAGCTGGCCGATGCGGATGCTGCGGCCCGACTGCTCGACGTTCTCGATGCCCGCTTCGATTCCGTCCTGCACGGCCTCGACGACCTCGTTGAGGGTGAGGCCGCGGGCCAGATGCTGCTCGGGAGCCCAACGGATCTCGCCGTAGATGACGCCGTCGTCGGCGAGGTCCTCGACGAATTCGCGGGCGACCCGGCTGAGACCCTCGCGGGTTTGCATAACAGCGGTGGTGACGTCAAAGGTCTTGAGGTATTCCACGAGCGAGCCGGCATTGGACTGGTCGGAAAACCATTCACCGAGCGCGTCGGCATCCGTTGTGGGCAGCCCGAACCCGATGGCATCGGCTAGTTCGATGATGGACTGCGGGCGCAGCCCGCCGTCCAGATGGTCGTGCAGCGACACCTTGGGCAGGGTGTTTATGCTCGTGCCGCCGCCAGGCATAAGGAATTCCTCGATCAAAGTCATACGAACAAGCTCCTCGATGCCGGTAGCGGGTGTGAACTACAACCGCCCGCCCAGCATATCGGAGCAGCTCTGAACGGACCGTGAGAAACCCGGCAAACGTCTGGCTCTGCACCGCCCGGACACGGCCGCCCGTGTGATCGACCCGCTGGCGAGGGCGCCACACCACAACCGTGAATCCGCCCCGGACCGCGGGGCGCCGCGTGACTTCCCCAAGCCGACCGGGTTGGATAGATCACCACGACAAACCGGGAGCCCCATGCCGAAGACCACCCGAGCCAGAATCAACAGACCGCTCCCCGACATTCAGATTCCCGACCTGCACGGCAAGGTCGCCGTCGTCACCGGGGCCAACAGCGGCCTCGGATTCGGTCTCACCGGGCGCCTCGCGCGGGCGGGCGCCGAGGTCATTCTCGCCGTGCGCAACAAGGAGAAGGGCGCCGAGGCCGTGGCGCGCATTCGCAGGCAGACCCCGGAGGCGACCCTCACCATCCGTCATCTCGATCTGGCCTCACTCTCCAGCGTCACCGATTTCAGCGACGAACTCGTGCGCGAGGCGCGCCCGATCGACATTCTGCTCAACAACGCCGGACTCATGATGCCGCCGGTTCGCGACGAAACCGAAGACGGGTTTGAGCTGCAATTCGGCACCAACCACCTCGGCCATTTCGCGCTCACCGCCCACCTCCTACCGCTGCTGCGCGCAGCCGGAACGAGCCGGGTCGTGAGCCTCTCGAGCCTGATCGCCCGCACCGGGCGCCTCGACTTCGACGACCTGCAAGGCCTGCGCTACCGGGCGCACCGCGCCTACGGACTCTCCAAACTCGCCACGCTCATGTTCGCTCGGGAACTCAACCGGCGCAGCATCGCCGGTACTTGGGGCGTGCGCAGCATCGCCGCACACCCGGGCGCGACCGTCACCAACCTGCAGATCACCGGCCCCACACACAAAGGCGCGTCGGCCCGGGTTTTTCTCGCCGCTAACGCGGCCTCGCACCGTATCGGCTGGATCTGGCAACAGATCGACCAGGGCATCCTGCCGGCCCTCTACGCGGCCACAAGCCCGGCGGCGGCCGGCGGCGGCTATTACGGACCCGGCGGATTCGGCGAACTCACCGGCGCCCCCGCTCCCGCCAAGTTGCCGCCGCGATCGCTCGATGAAGCAGCTGCCCGCCGCCTCTGGTCGATCTCGGAGGAACTCACGAACATGACGTACCCGACCGGGCAGATCAGCTGTCGATGACCTTCACGAGCACGCGGGCCAGCCGTTTGCGAATGATGTGGTCGTTGGCCTCGACGCGGTGCATGGTGACGTGGCGCATCCGCTCAATAATGGTCATGCTGCCCTGCGCGATGAACGCGTCAAGCGCTCCGTAGATCACGTCGACCGGCACCGTGAGGCTTGCAATGTCGCTCACCACGGTCTGCGATTCAATGCAGTGCTCCATCGACCTGATGAACGGCGTCCAGGTCTTCTCGGTCAGCTCGAAGATACCCTTGGGCAGCAGGCGCGACAGGATCGCGGCGTTGGCGAGCGTGAATTCCTTGTTCGTGCGCAGAAAGTCGCAGGCGCGCAGGTATGCGCTGACCCGCGCCTTGACCCGCGGATCGCCGATGTCGCCCGGTGAGACGTAGACCGGCGGACCGACCAAGACCATGCGCGACACCGTGCCGCGCCCGGCCAGACGCCGCCAGAATGTCGCGACAAGGCCCTGTCGCTCCATCGCCGCGTAGCGCGTGCTGATCAGGCTGCCGAGTGAGTGGCCGACGAGCACAAACGGCTCGCGCAATTTCAGAGAGCGGATGGTCGCGGCCAAGGCCCGGACGTGATCCTCCAGCCGGTATTCGCATCCGTCCGGTGCCGGCGACTGCCCGAACCCGAGAATGTCGACCGCGATCACCCGGTGGTTCGGAGTCAGCAGCGGGATGACCGCGTAAAAGGTGACCGACGACGACGCGATACCGTGCACCAGAATCACGACCGGGCCGGTGCCGGAATCCGTTGCGATATGCAACAGCGGCCGGCGCGACCGACGCGCCTTGCGCATCCGCTCCATCCACCAAGTCATACGTAATTATCGTCTGCTGCACCGAATCGGCGGGGTGAACCGTCGACCCGCACTGTGCGGTCAACCATCGAGTCTCAATTGTGATCCGACTCCCAGACTGCCTCCAGACAGTGGCCGCATGCGCGCCGGTACGGTGAATCATGAGACGAACTTGGGGTGTGACCGCGGTTCTGCTGACGGCTGTGCTGTTGGCCGGGTGCACGGGTTCCAGCAACTCGGTAAGCACCGATTCGTCGGGGAGCAGCTCCGGCGGCGTCGTTCCGGCCGAGGGCGACCGCGTTGCCGAGGGCAGCCGCGTCACCGGCACCACCAGCGACGTGAACACCGCCAACCGCGACGTCGTCACCACCGGATCCCTCTCGATCACGGCCACCGACCCGGTCGCAGCGAGCGAGTCGGCCGTCACGATCACCGAACAGGCCGGCGGACGGGTGGACAGTCGCAGCGAGAACCCGGCCACCGGGATTCAACCGGCGAGCGCGAATCTGTCCCTGCGCATTCCCTCTGACGAACTCGACCGCACCCTCGCCGAGTTGAAGACGCTCGGCCGGCTCAACTTCGTCACGCTCACCGCGCAGGACGTCACCCAGCAAAGCCAGGACCTCGACGCCCGGATCACCGCGCTGACAACCTCGGTCGACCGACTGCTCGCGTTGATGGCCTCGGCCACGAGCACGACCGACCTGATCAGCATCGAAAGTGCGCTGTCGAGTCGGCAGGGTGAGCGTGAAAGTCTGCAGTCCCAGCGCGACCTCCTTGCCGACCAGATCGACTACTCGACCGTGCAGCTGGAGCTGGTCGCGGAGGGCACCGTCGCGCCGGGCGGCCCCGATAACTTCTGGAGTGGAATCGTCACCGGCTGGACCGCGCTCGTGACCGCGCTCGGCGGCTTGCTGGTTGCCCTCGGCGTGGCGCTGCCCTGGCTAGTCGTGCTGGCGATTTTGGGAGCAATTGTGTCTCTGATCGTTCGGGTGTTCGCGCGCCGGCGCAAGGCTGCATAGGCTTGTCCATGTGACCGAGTTTTCCCCTGCCCCAGCCCTGCCCGAAACGCTTCCGGCGGCGTCCGTTCTTGTACCCAGAGGCGACGAAAAGGCGGCGGTGAGAACACCGGCACAGACCGACCTTCTCCTGTCGGCGGAGCTGCTGGCGGGCATCCGCTCGCGGGCCGCCGGGTACGACCAGGCCAACACTTTCTTCACCGACGACCTCGACGAGCTCGTCGCGGCCGGTTACCTGCGCTCCCTCGTGCCCGCAGAATTCGGCGGGCTCGGCCGCACCCTGCAGCAGACCGCGCGCGCGCAGACGCGGCTCGCCGCGCACGCCCCGGCCACCGCCCTCGCCGTGAACATGCACCTCATCTGGACCGGCGTCGCCGCGAGCCTGCACGCTCAGGGCGACCACTCGCTCGATTTTCTGCTCGAGGAGGCCGGCCGCGGCGAAATCTTCGGCTTCGGCGTGAGCGAACCCGGCAACGACCTCGTTCTGTTCGGTTCGACCACGGATGCCCGACCCCAGCCCGGCGGCGGCTACCGGTTCACCGGCACCAAGGTTTTCACCTCCCTCTCCCCCGTCTGGACCAGGCTCGGCACCCTCGGTCTGGACTGCTCGGACCCGACCGCACCCTTGATCGTCTGGGCTTTTCTCGACCGAGCGGATGCCGGCATCCGCTCGAAAGATGACTGGGACACCCTCGGCATGCGCGCCAGCCAGAGCCAGAGCACCCTGCTCGACGGTGCGCTGGCGGGCCCCGACCGGGTCGTGCGGCGGCTGCCGGTTGGCCCGAACGGCGACCCGCTGGTGGCCGGCATCTTCGCCAACTTTGAAATTCTGCTCAGTGCCGTCTATACCGGAATCGGCCAGCGCGCGCTCGAACTCGCGGCCCTGGCGGCGCATCAGCGCACGTCACGCAAGAACGACGGGCGCACGCACGCGCAGGATCCGGTGGCACGCTGGCGCGTGGGCGACCTCGTCATCGCGATGGACGGCATCTACCCGCAGATCGACGCCCTCGCGCGCGCGGTCGACGAGCAGACCTGGGAAGTCGGGCCCGCCTGGTTCGCCCAGCTGTCCGGGCTCAAGTATCGGGCCATCCAGAACGCCAAGTTTGTCGTCGACACCGCCGTGCAGGTCGTCGGCGGCTCCGCCTACACCGCAAGCTCCGAACTGGCGCGGCTCTACCGCGACGTGCTCGCGGGCTTCTTCCACCCCTCCGACGCGGACTCCGCGCACGCAACCGCCGCAGCATCCGTTTTGGGACCCCTCGATGTGCGCACCTCATGAGTTTTAGCAAAACCACCGCCATCTCCCTCGACCACGCCGGCTACACCCGGGCGGTGCTCGACCTCACCATGCGCCTCGCCGAGGTGATCTTCACCGCCGGCGCCGGCGCCGAAGACGCGACCGCCGCCATGATCGCGCTGACCCGCGCGTATGGGCTCAAGGGCACCGACGCGAATATCACGCACACGACCATCACGCTGACGCAGGAAGATGCGTTCACACACGAGTCGATCATCCGCAGCCGCAACGTGAAGTACCGCACTCTCGACTATTCCAAGCTCACCGCGACGTCGGAGCTCATCGCCGACATCATCGAGAAGCCGATCGAGGTCGCCGAAGCCCGGAAAATTCTGGCGACGATTGTGAGCTCGAAGCCGCAGGTGCCCAAGCAGTGGCGCCGCATCGGCTGGAGCCTGGTCGGAACGGGCGCCGCCGTGCTCATCGGCGCCGGACCCACCGTGATCATCGCCGCGTTCATCGCCACCTGGATCATCGACTGGATCACCTCGGTGCTGGACCACCGCCAGGTTCCGCTCTTCTATCAGACCGTCGTCGGGGGCGCGATCGGCCCGATCGTCGCCGCGATCGTCGGGCTGATCGACCCCACCGCGAACCCTTCGCTCGTGGTCGTCGCGACCATCATCATGCTCCTGGCCGGCGTGACCACGTTCGGCGCCGTGCATGACACACTCTCGGGGTTTTACCTCACCGGCACCGCCCGAATGGTGGAGGCCCTGCTCATCACTGCCGGTCTGGTCACCGGGGTGTCCGGCTCCGCGCTCTTCCTGGCCCGGTTCGGGCTGCTGCTTGAGATCGATTCGAACCCGATTGTGACGCTGGGCGTTCTGCCGGTGCTGCTCGTGGCAGCGATTGTGATCGTGATCGGCTTTGCGCTCGCCGTGCAGGTGCCGTGGCGCGCGGTCTGGGTGGTCTGCGTGCTCGGTGCCCTCGCCGAATTTCTGTTCGTCGCGGCCTTGGCCGGCGGATTCGGACTGGTGTGGGCCTCGGCGGCGAGCGCCCTCGGCGTCGGGCTGTTGGCCGCAGTCACCGCCCGCATCGTGCGCACCCCGCCGCTGGTCATCATGGTCACGGCTCTCGTGCCGCTGGTGCCGGGACTCACCCTGTTCCGTGGGCTGCTCATGCTCTCGGAGGGCGACATCAACGGGTTGCTCTCCCTGCTCACGGCGGCGGGTATCGCGATGGCCCTGGCGGCCGGTGCCCTGCTGTCACAGTACGTCGTTCAGATCGTGTGGGGACCGGCCCGCCGGCTGCAGCGGCGCTTCGTCGGCCCGCTCATGGCTCTGCCGGTGCGGCTCGGCCGGGATTCCACCAAGCGCATCTAACAGCCCTGGCCAGGGCCCTCGGTACGGACCCCGATACGGACCTCGGTACGGTGGCGAACGGACGCCGCCGCGACGTACCGAGGTCAATGCGACCGGTCAGTTGGGAACGTCGGCCTCGCCGTCGATTTCGGCCACGTCTTCTTCGACGAAGCGGTACGGGATGGGCTCTTCGGTCTCGCGACCGCGCTTGTAGGTGCGGCTGATGGTCTCGGTGTCTTCGACCGCCTCGAGTACGATCACGTCTTGGTAGGCACCGTCGGTATATTCCAGCTCTACCTCGGTTCCGGCGGCAATCGGGTTCGGACCAAACAGTACGGCCCGGTAGGTGGCGCTGTGGCTCATGACGGTGACCTTTCGACGAGGTAGGGGTTCAGTGCAGCGACAGCATACGACACACCGGCAGTCATGCACAGGGCGACTCGTGCCTTGTTCTGCAGTTCAGCTCCCCGGTCGGGGACGGAGATGCCGTTTGCGCTAAACCCGCGTATTCTCAAGGTGACGGGGCCCCACGGCTCGGCGCGAAGGAGTACATAATGGCTGACAAATCACCGAAAAAGGATGCAACCAAGAAGGTTGCCGACAAGTCCCTCAAGGAAAAGAGGGCCGATAAGAAGGCCAAGTCTGAAGAGACCGCTTCTCGGGCCCGCAAGAGCTAGGTTCTGCATCTTCTCGGTACTGATTCAGTACCAGGCGCTGGAGCAGCAATCACGTGAGGTGCCGCCACGATCGTGGCGGCACCTTTTTTCTCGCCACAGAACATCCGTTTGAAAGGACCAGCCATGACCCTGCCCACCGACGACACCCGCGTGCTCTACCCGAGCGGCGCCGTCGACACCCAGGCGATCGTGGTGCACTCCGAGCCGCTGCGCGACGGACGCTTCGCCGTGCTGCTCGACGCGACCTGCATGCATCCGGTCGATGCGGGCTGGCCCGACCAGGGCCCCGATCTGGCCCTGCTGCACCACGGCGCCGCGTTCTGGCCGGTCGAGGATTGCATCGTGGGAGCCACCGACGGGTCGGCGCTGTACATCGGCGACGACATTCCGGTGGCCAAGGGAACGCCCGGCTGGGCCTTCGTCGTGGTGCACGTGGTCGATGCGGCAGGACTCTCCTCCGGCGACACGGTCACCGTCGAGGTCGACGAAAGCCTGCGCGATGCCACGAGCGCCGGGCACACCAGCTGCCACCTGGCCGCGCTCGCCCTCAACGGCGCCCTTGCCGATCGCTGGAAGAAAGAGATACGGCCCGACGCCCTCGGCCACCCCGACTTCGACGCTCTCGCCATCCACGAGTCGCTGATCGGCCAGAACGCCTCCGTCGACACCTACCGTCTCGGCAAGTCGCTGCGTAAGAAGGGCTTCTCCGTCGAGGGCTTCGCCCAGGCGATCGAGTCAATCACCGCGACCGTCAACGCAACCCTCTTCGAATGGACAACAGGGGATGCCGCGGTGCGGATCGAGCGCGACGGCGATCGGCTCACCGATCGCCGTTACTGGGTCTGCGAACTGCCGGGAGCGAGCGTACGTATCCCGTGCGGCGGCACCCACGTTGAATCGCTCGGCACGCTCGGCGTCGTGACCGTAGCCCTCTCCCTGCATGACCTGGACGGAACAGACGTGCTCACCATGAACACGTCCGCCACGCGTTAGCCCCGCACCCGCCTGCGCTCACTCTCCGACCCGCCTTCGCCGAGTTGAGGCCTGACGTTGCCTCGGCAGATAGCGCGAACCCATTTGTGCATTGAGAGCAATCTGGGAGGCAACCCTTACCCCACGACCCGCACTATGCATGGTTTTATTGCAAGAGATTGCGCAATTCCACGCATTGGCGCAGAATTTAGGGGTACCAGGTCAGAGAGGACCAGCCATGAGCATTGTCGTTGACAGCACGCAAACCGGCAGCACCGATATGGACGCACCGAGCCCCGAATTCTTCACCGGGCCCACGGCCGACTTCCTCTCCTACCAGGACCTCCTCACTCCCGAGGAGCAGCAGTTACTCACCAACGCTCGCACGGTGTTCGAGCGCGACGTGCGCCCCATCATCGCCGAACACTGGAACAACGCCACGTTTCCGTTCGAGGTCATCCCCGCTCTCGCCGCCCTCAACCTCGTTGACCTGTGCGCGCGCGGCAATAACTACCTGCTGCACGGATTCATGACCCTCGAACTTTCCCGAGTCGATGCCTCCATCTCCACCTTCGTCGGCGTGCACAGCGGCTTGTTCGCGGCGGCCATTGCGCAGCTCGGCACCGACGATCAGCGTGAACGCTACCTGGCCGATGCCCTCTCCCTGCGCAAAATCGGCGCGTTCGCGCTCACCGAGCCAAACCACGGCTCCGATGTCTCGCGCAACATGGAGACGACGGCCACCCGCACCGGCTCCTCGTGGACCCTGAACGGCGTCAAACGGTGGATCGGCAGCGGAACCTTCGCCGCCAACTTACTCATCTGGGCGCGCGACACGGCCGACAACCAGATTAAGGGCTTCATCGTCAGTGCGGCCCTGGCCGGGTTCACCGCCGAGGCGATCGAGAACAAGATCGCCTTGCGCATCGTGCAGAACGCCACGATCACCCTCGACAACGTCGTGGTCGCCGAGCGCGATCGCCTGCCCGGCGCCACGAGCTTTCGCGACACGAACCGTCTGCTCACGAATTCGAGGGTCTGGGTCGGTTGGCAGAGCGTTGGGCTGCAGTTCGCCGCTTACGACTACGCGTTGCGCTACGCGCTCGAACGCCGGCAGTTCGGCAAGCCGATCGCGTCGTTTCAACTGGTGCAGGAGAAACTCGTGCGCATCCTGGAGAACGCGACCACCTCGCTGGGCCTGATGGTGCGCATCGCCCAGTTGCAGCAGGCCGGCACGCTGCGGCCTGAGCACGCCGCGATGGCGAAAGCCTCCTGCAGCGCCCGCATGCGGGAGTCCGTGGCGCTCGGCCGCTCGGTGCTCGGCGGCAACGGCATCTCCACAGACTACGGAATGGCCCGCGTCTTCGCCGACGCCGAAGCGCTCTATACCTATGAGGGCAGCTACGAGGTCAACACCCTCGTGGTCGGCCGGGCCATCACCGGCATCTCCGCGTTTCAATAGCGTTCGTCCTCGGCCATCCGCTCGTCGAGCCGTGCGTCTGGGTACCCGTTCTTCGCCGAGCCGTGAGATTCAGGTTATTCTTCGCGATTTTCGGGCCGAGAGTCTCGGGTCGGTAGTGCAAACTCTCGGGATGGGGAGAGGCTGGCGCCGCCCTCGCGACGGATGCTGTTATGCGCGCTCGAAGACCGCTGCGAGACCCTGCCCGCCGCCGATACACATGGTTTCGAGCAGATACCGGCCGTCGGTGCGCTGCAGGTGGCGGCTCGCGGTGGCGAGGATGCGAGCGCCCGTCGCGCCAACCGGGTGGCCGAGCGAGATGCCCGAGCCGTTCACATTGGTGCGGGCCCAGTCCTCCGGGGTGAAATTCCACTCCCGGGAGACGGCGAGCACCTGCGCGGCGAACGCCTCGTTGAGTTCGATCAGGTCCATGTCGGCGAGGGTGAGCCCGGCGCGTTCGAGCGCGAGTTTCGTGGCGGGCACCGGGCCGAGGCCCATGCGCGAGGGTTCGACGCCGGCGCGGGCCCATGCCGCGAGGCGCACCAGCGGCACCAGGCCGAGCGCGGCGGCCCGCTCCGGGGTAGTCACGATGCACGCGGCGGCGGCGTCGTTTTGCCCACTGGCGTTTCCGGCGGTGACGGTGGCTGCGGCATCCGATCTGCCCATGATCGGCTTCAGGCCGGCGAGGGCATCGAGCGTCGTTTCGCGGGGGGTCTCGTCGGCGGAGACGACCACGGGGCCCTTGCGTCCCGGCACGGTGACCGGCACGATCTCGTCGAGGAAGCGGCCGTCGGCGACGGCGGCGAGGGCGCGGCGCTGTGATCGGGCGGCGAGCTCGTCTTGCTCGACCCGGTCGAGGGAATAGTCGCGGCGCAGGTTCTCGGCGGTTTCAAGCATGCCGCCGGGCACTGGAAAGTTGCGGCCGCCGGCCGTTTCGCGGCCGCGGCCGAGGGCGTCGCGTAGCAGCACGCCGGCGGTTCCGGCCAAGCCCCAACGGGAATCGACGGTGTACAGCGGAGCCTGGCTCATCACATCGACGCCGCCGGCGATGAGCAGGTCGCTCACGCCGGTCTGCACCTGCATGGCGGCGTCGAGAACAGCCTGCAGACCACTGCCGCAGCGCCGGTCGACCTGCAGACCGCCGACCGTGACGGGCAGGCCAGCGTTCAGTGCGGCGACGCGGGCTACCGGCGCGGCCTCGGCTGAGGGGTACGCCTGACCGAAAATGACGTCGTCGACGAGGGCGCCATCGAGTCCGGTGCGTTCGATCAGTGCAGCGATCACCGCCGCGGCGAGGTCGGCCGGCGCGACGGTTTTGAACGCGCCGCCGAACCGGCCGATCGGGGTGCGGAGTGGTTCGCAGATGACGACCTGGCGTAGCGTGGTCATTCGGTTGCCCCGATCAGCGTCGTGATAGTGGTCGGCGGCGAAGGAACGAGCAATGTCGCCTCGGTGGCGGCCTGCACCGCGTCGACGGTGACGCCCGGCGCGACTTCGCGAAGCACGAGACCGCCCGGCGTGACATCGATCACGGCAAGATCGGTGATGATACGGGTGACGACGGCCTTGCCGGTCAGTGGCAGGTCGCAGATCTTTTTAATCTTGAACTCACCGCTCTTGGTCCTGTGTTCCATCACGACGATGACGGTGGAGGCGCCGTGCACGAGGTCCATTGCGCCGCCCATGCCCTTGATCATCTTGCCGGGCACGGCCCAGTTGGCGATGTCGCCGACGATACTGACCTGCATGGCGCCGAGTACGGCGACGTCGATCAGGCCGCCACGGATCATGCCGAAGCTCTGCGCCGAATCGAAGTATGCGGCGCCCGGGTTGACGGTGACGGTTTCTTTGCCGGCGTTGATGAGCTTGGGGTCGGCCTCACCCTCCCAGGGGTACGGTCCGACGCCGAGCACGCCGTTCTCGGAGTGCAGCACGACGTGCACACCGTCGGGGAGAAAATTCGGAATGAGCGTCGGCAGACCGATTCCCAAATTGATGTAGGAATCGGGGGCGAGTTCCTGCGCGGCGCGCGCCGCCATTTCATCGCGCGTGAGGGCCATCAGTTCGCTCCGTTTCCTTCAGTGCGGGCACGAGCGGATGCCGTCGGCCGTCGCCGCGTCGTCGTTTTCTCGATCGGCAGCTCGGCGGCGTCCACCGCGCCGAGCTGTACGACGCGGTTCACGTAGATGCCGGCGAGGTGCACCTGGTCGGGGTCGATCTCGCCGGGTTCGACCAGTTCGTTTACCTCGGCGATGGTGATGCGGCCGGCCATGCCGGCCACCGGGTTGAAGTTGCGGGCGGATTTTTCAAACACGAGGTTGCCGTGCCGGTCGCCCTTGGCGGCGCGCACGAGGGCGTAATCGGTGACGATAGCCTCTTCGAGCACGTATTCCTTCTCGCCGCCGAGCGAGGAGAAACGGCGGGTCTCCTTCGGTGGAGACGACACGGTCACCTCTCCGCCTTGGCCGTAGCGCCAGGGCAGACCGCCGTCGGCGACCATGGTGCCCACCCCGCTCGCGGTGAAGAACGCCGGAATTCCGGTGCCGCCGGCCCGCAGCCGCTCCGCGAGGGTGCCCTGCGGGGTGAGCTCGACCTCGAGTTCGCCGCCGAGGTAACGGCGGGCAAAGTCTTTGTTCTCGCCGATGTACGAGGCGATCACCCGCGCTATGCGGCCTTCGCGCAGCAGCTCACCGAGCCCCCAGCCGTCGACGCCGCAGTTGTTCGAGGCGACCTGCAGGTTGGTGCTGCCGAGTGCGAGCAGCGCACGAATGAGCACGATCGGCACGCCGACCAGGCCGAATCCACCGACGGCGAGCGAGGCGCCATCGGGAATGTCGGCGACGGCAGCCGCGGCGGATGGGTAGGTCTTGTCCATGGTGCGGAGTCCTTTGGCTGGGCCGAACGGTGGTGTCGTCGGGTCCTGAGCGGCTGCATCGAGCCCGGCGCCAGTCGCGCGGCCGCGGAGAGCGCGGAGTTGACCGGGCAACGCGAATGCCGACCGTGCAACCCTCCCACAGGTTCCCGGCACAGTCGTCCCAGAGGGCGAGAACAACGCCCCATCGCGGGCCGGTTGTCGGCACGTGCGGCGGGTACAGCGCCGCCAAGTCCGTCGCGCCTTAGCGGGAACGGTCGACGCGTCTGCGTGCGACCGTCGTGACGACGATCGGCCCGCCGCCCGGCGCTTCTTGCGCCCTGCCTCCGTCGCAGCGGAGAATGCGCGTCCCGGCATCCGCCTGGCGGACACCTAGGTACGGTCTGAGGCGGCCTCCACGCGCGGCGTCATTGCAGAAATGAGCTCGTAGGCAACGTGGGAGGCAGCGATTGCGGTAATCTGCGCGTGATCATACGCGGGCGACACCTCGACGACATCCGCTCCAACGAGGTTCACCCCGCTCAAGGCACGAATGATCGCGAGCAGTTCACGGCTGGTCAGGCCGCCGGCCTCGGGCGTGCCTGTTCCGGGGGCGTGCGCCGGGTCGAGCACGTCTATATCGACCGACACGTACACCGGACGGTCGCCGATGCGGGCGAGCATGCGTGCGATCACCGCGGCCACACCTTCGGTCTCCACCTCGTGCCCGGCGATAATCGCAAACCCGAGCCGAGCATCATCTTTCAGGTCTTGTCTGCTGTAGAGCGGGCCACGGATGCCGATGTGCAGGCTCGACTCGAGGTCGATCAGGCCTTCCTCGGAGGCGCGTCGAAACGGGGTCCCATGGGTGACCGGCGCCCCGAAGTAGGTGTCCCAGGTGTCGAGGTGCGCGTCGAAGTGCAGCACGGCAACCGGGCCGTGCTTGGCGGCGACCGCCCGCAGTAGCGGAAGCGCGATGGTGTGATCGCCGCCGATCGTTACCAGCCGCGTGCCGTTCTGCCCCAGATGCCGCGCCGCGGCCTCGATCTGGGTTACCGCTTCATCGATGCTGAACGGGTTCGCCACGATGTCACCGGCGTCGACGACCTGCTGCGCATTGAACGGCTCCACGTCCTGTACCGGGTTGTAGGGACGCAGCAGACGACTCGCCTCGCGCACGTGGGCCGGGCCGAAACGGGCGCCCGGGCGGTAGCTCACGCCGCTGTCGAAGGGAACACCGACCACGACGATGTCGGCATGGTCGACCTCGTCCAGACGGGGCAGACGGGCGAAGGTGGCGATGCCGGCGAAGCGCGGCGACTGGCTCGCGTCAGAGGGACCAATTGGTGCGGCGGGGGTAGTGGGCGACATGATGATCCTTCTCAATGAGCGAGCGACAGGTGGGCTTGTGGCGTTTGGGCGAACCGAGGGGCGTGCGAATGCTCGGGGCAGCGACTACGTGCGACGGATCGCTACGGGGCGGGAGTCATCACCCAGAGTGCCACGCACTCCGTGGTGAGCGAGGCGTTGCGCCAGGTGTGTGGGTCCCGACCGCGAAAGGTCATCGCGTCGCCGTTGTCGAGGGAGAACTCCTCGGTGCCAATGGTCAAGGTCAGCGAGCCACTCACCACGAAGACGAACTCCACGTCGCAATCCAGCGAGTACAGGTCAGCCCCAGCCGATCCGGCCGGCTCGATCGCCGACTGGATGACCTGGAGCTGGTTTTGCGTGCCCGGCGTCACTAGGTATTCGGCCGCACCGCGACCGCCGAAGTTGATCGGAGAGCCCGCACCCGCGCGCACGATCTGTGCGGCTGGCGGCTCGAATAGATCGCCGACTCGTAAACCCACGGCGTCACAGATCGACACGAGCGTGGCCACGGATGGCGAGACCTGGTCACGCTCCAGCTTGCTGACAAACCCCTGGCTGATTCCTGCCGCGGTCGCTACTGCGTCGAGGGTGAGGCCTCGGTTCAATCGGGCCGCGCGGAGGCTGGATCCGATCGGAACTTGTCGCGCCATCCTTGACCCTACGCCTCGAGCTGCAGGGCGACGGCTCGCACCGGCGCCCCGTCGGCTGCCTCAAAGGCTATCGGCAGAAGTGAGATAAGCGGGTCGGCGAAGTCGATGGCCGCCAGATTAGTCAGATTCTCCGCTATCACACCGGCCTGCGCGGCGATGAGGTGGTGCACCGGGAAACCCTCCCCCGGGTGCTCATCATCGGGTGTCTCGTCAATGTTGATGGCATCAATGCCAAAGGTGCGCACCCCGAGCGCAATCATGCGGCGGCAGGCTTCCGCATCGAGGAACGGGTTCTCGAAGTAGACGTCGGTGCCGTAATGCGCGCTCCAGCCGGTGTGCAGCAGCACGATGACGCCCGGTTCGAGCTGCTCCAGCACCGGGGCCACATGCTCCCAGGTGATCCGGCCGCGCGGGCCGAGGTTGCGCGCGTCCACGATCACACCGCGACCGGCGAACCGATCCAGCGGCAGTTCGTCGAGTTTCGGGGCGGATTCATCGAAGTGGTAGGGGGCGTCGACGTGGGTTCCGGTCTGCGATCCCATACTCACGCTCAGCAGGTTGAATCCGTCGCGTTCAATCGTGCTGTGCACCTCAAAACGCGGCGCAGGGTCTCCGGGATACGTCTGGGTGGCGGCGTTCACGACGAGCGACAAATCGACCACCTTGTTTATCCTCATGGTCAAGAACTATTGCACATTAGTCAAGTGCACCGCTAGTGTCGACTCCAGCTTGTTTCTATCCCCATCCATGAGTCATTCCGAAGGCAGTCCACATGATCGACAACAATGACGTTGCCCCCGGCACGGGAGCAGTCGGCCTGAACTCCCGTCCGAAGGTCACCGAGGTCGAACAGTATGGGATCGACACCATCCCCGACGCCGACCGCACTTCGACCTGGGTCGACCTGCTGCGCATCCAGTTTGGCGGGGCCAACACCTTCGCCACGGTTCTGCTCGGCACCTTTCCGATCGTTCTCGGCCTCTCGTTCTGGCACGCCGTGCTGGCCACCGTCGCCGGGGTGCTGGTTGGCGCTCTCTTCCTCATGCCCATGGGACTTTTCGGGCCGAAAACCGGCACCAACAATGCTGTCTCATCCGGGGCTTTCTTCGGCGTGCGCGGCCGAGTGGTCGGATCGTTCCTGTCGCTGCTGACAGCAATCGCGTTCTACTCGATCTCGGTCTGGGTCAGCGGGGACGCCCTTGTGGGTGCTCTCACCCGGCTGGCCGGCGTGAACGACTCGATCGGCCTGCGCACGATCGTGTACGGAGTGATCGGCATCATCGTAATCATCGTGGTCGTGTACGGATTTCAGTTCATGCTCCTGGTCAACAAGACCGCCGTCATCGCGAACACGACGCTCATTCTGTTGGCCATTGTCGCCTTCTCCGGAACGTTCGATGCCGGCTACAACCCCGGTCCCTCGGCTTTCGCGCTCGGCGGATTCTGGCCGACATTCGTCGCCTCCGCGCTCATCGTCATGAGCAACCCCATTTCGTTCGGAGCTTTCCTCGGGGACTGGGCGCGGTACATTCCGAAAAGCACCCCGCCGCGCAAGCTGTTTATCGCCACATTTTTCGGGCAGTTACTGACACTGATTCCGTTCCTGTTCGGCGTTGCAACGGCCACGATCGTTGCCGGTCAAGGCGACTACGTGTTTGCCTTGATCCAGGCCAGTCCGATCTGGTACGCGGTGCTGCTCATGGTCGTCGCTTTCATCGGCGGCCTGTCGACCGGCAGCACCTCGCTCTACGGCACCGGCCTCGACTTCTCGTCGGTGTTTCCCCGATTCAGTCGGGTGCAGGCAACCATCGCCATCGGCGTTGTCGCGTTCCTCTTCATTCTCACCGGGAGGCTGTTCTTCGACCTGCTCGGAGCCGTCAACGCTTTCGTCGGTGCCATCATCGTGACAACCACGCCGTGGATCGTCATCATGGCGATCGGCTATTTCGTTCGCCGCGGCCACTTCGATGCCCGAAACCTGCAGGTTTTCAATAAGGGCGAGACCGGCGGCGTGTATTGGTTTCACTCCGGGGTCAACTGGCGCGGAATGGTCGCCTGGATCGGCGCTGCTACGATCGGGCTTCTCTTTGCCAACTATCCGCCGGTAATCGTCGGCCCGTTCATCAACGTCGGTGGCGGTATCGACCTCAGCCTGCTCATTGCGGTAGTCGCTGCAGCAGCGCTCTATCTCGGAGCGTTATGGCTCTTTCCTGAACCCCGCTTCGTGTTCGGCGCCGACGGCTCACGTATCGTACCCAGCAAGCCCGGCGACCCCGAACCCATCGTGACCGACCACGCATCGACCGCTGCCAGGGTCGCGGTCGCACGGGCGCGCGCGTGAGCCGCGCGTGAGCAAGGACGAGATCGACGCGCTGGCCGCCATTGACGCCATCATCGATGATTTCTCTCGACACCGGCGTGAGGCGTATTTTTCCGGCTTTGCGTCTGATGCGACTTTCCTCTTCCCTACTGCACTACACCGCCTCGACAGCCGGGCAGCCTACGAATCGCTCTGGGCCGACTGGGAAAGAAACTTCGGCTTCCAGGTCCTGGGCTGCTCCTCCAGCAATCGACGGATACAGATCTTCGGCGGTACCGCGGTTTTCAGCCATGATGTCGAAACGACGCTCCGCGAGGGCGATACCGAGCGCACAGTACTCGAGCGTGAATCGATCATCATGGAGCGCCGGGAGGGCACCTGGTTGTGTGTTCACGAACATTTGTCAGCGCGGCCCCTCGAAGGCGCGTCCTAGGTGGGCGGGGTAGCCATCGTGACCGGCGCGGCCAGCGGGCTCGGGGCATCCGTCTGTCAGGCCTTGCATCGTGACGGCTGGACCGTCGCCGGCCTCGACCTGCGACCGTCGAACACCGACCTGAGCCTGCAAGCCGATGTGACGGACGCTGCAGCTGTGGCCTCCGCCGTGCAGCGAGCGACAGCCGAACTCGGCCCGATCGATGCCCTCGTGACCGTCGCGGGCATCTACGAAGAGCTACCGGTCGAGTCGATCACTGACGAACGTTGGAACCGCATGCTCGCCGTCAACATCGGCGGCACCGTCAACGCCTGCGCCGCCGTCGTGCCAATCATGCTCGCACAGAATGCCGGCACGATCGTCACCATTTCATCGGATCTTGGCGTGGGTGGCAGCCAGGGCGACGCTCATTACGCTGCGACGAAAGGGGCGATCGTCGGCTTTAGCCGCAGTCTCGGTGTCGAACTCCAAGGCAGCGGGGTGACCGTGAATTCTGTGGCGCCCGGTGCGGCCGATACGCCCATGCTCGCCGCCGACTCTCCCTGGCGCGCAGAGAGCTTTCTCGGCACGTTGCCGGTCGGTCGCCTCGTTCGTCCCGAGGAGATCGCCGCCGCCGTCTTGTTTTTACTGGAGGTCTGGCCAGCACTCGTCGGCCAGATCATCTCACCGAATGCAGGCGCGACAATCTGATGACAAGCACGAGTAATCCAGTGAGGATCGCCCTGGTCGCACTCCAGGATCCGGCGCAACGGAGGGTCGTCGTCGCGCGGCTCACCGCCGACGGTGTGCGGGTCGCAGTACTGGGCGAGCCGGTCGACGGCGCCGTCTTGGCGGTCGATCCCGGTGAGGCTGTTGCGTCGGTGCAGCGGGTTGAAGCCGAACTGGGGGCGCTCAGTGTGCTGGTCTGCGATGCTGCGCCGCCGGCATCCGCTCGATTCGTTGACACCGACCCGGCCGACTGGTTTGCCGGTGTGCAGAGGTCGATGTTCGTTCCGTTCGCGCTGATCCGGGCGGCCGTTCCGGCCTTGCGACGCGCCGGTGACAGCCGAATACTGCTTATCGGTAACGGCTGGGGCGCCGCGCAGCTAGAGGATTCCACCGCCCGCGCCGCCGTGCAGGGAGGCCTGGTCGCCTTGATGAAGACACTGGCCCGCGACCTCGGCCCCGATGGGATCATCGTCAACGAGATCGCCCTCCCAGCCCGGTCACTGGATCAGCCCGCACTCGCATCCGCTCTCGCCGCGGCCATAAGCTACCTCGCCGGGCCCAATGGAGCCGCCATGGCGGGTCAGATACTCACCCTCGGGCGCGGCGGTGAACTGCGCCCGTAGCGTCGAACCGATCCAATACGTGTGGCCCAAACATCGCCGCATTCCTGCGGACTGGATCACGATCGGCCCGCCCCGGCGCCGCATGTCGCGGCAGCGACGCGTTGAGCCAATGTGCCCGGAACAGTTGCGAGGATTGTTGAACAATCATAAGCTTTCTGACATTCAGTGACCGCCGGCGCTGACTCGTATCCCAGAGAAGTGAGCAGCACCATGGCCACGATCATTTCACGCAGCATGGGCAAGCCCAAGAAGCTCAAGAACAAACACCGCAGCGCACTGCTCGGAGCCATGTTCCTCATGGCGACCAGCGCGGTCGGCCCCGGTTTCATCGTGCAGACGACCACCTTCACCGTGCAGCTTGGCGCAGCCTTCGCCTTCGCCATTCTCGTGTCCATCCTCGTGGACATCGCCGTGCAGCTGAACGTGTGGCGCGTGATCGGGGTAAGCGGCAAGCGCGCGCAGGAACTCGCCAACACCGTTCTGCCGGGCGCTGGCTGGTTTCTGGCCGCGCTCATCGGCATCGGCGGGCTGGTCTTCAACGTCGGCAACATCGCCGGCACCGGCCTCGGCATCAACGTTCTGTTCGGCATCGACCCGAAGATCGGCGGTCTCATCTCCGCCGCCGTGGCCATCGGCATCTTCCTGAGCAAGCGCGCCGGGGTGGCCCTCGACAAGATCGTGGTCGTGCTCGGCGCCGTCATGATCCTGCTCATCGGCTATGTGGCGGTCGTGTCGCAGCCGCCCCTCGGCGAAGCGCTCACGAACGCCGTCATTCCCGACAACATCGACTTTCTGATCATCACGACCCTTATCGGCGGCACCATCGGCGGATACATCACCTACGCCGGGGCGCACCGCATGATCGACGCGGGCGTCTCCGGGCGTGAAAACGTGGGCGAGATCACCAAGAGTTCCATTCTCGGCATCATCATCACCGGCATCATTCGGGTACTGCTGTTTCTCGCGGTCCTCGGCGTCGTCGCCGGCGGCGTCGCCCTCACGAGCGACAACCTCGCGGCCGAAGCGTTCCGGTCCGCGGCCGGCACCATCGGTCTCAAGTTGTTCGGCGTGATCCTCTGGGCGGCCTCGATCACCTCGGTGATCGGCGCCGCGTACACCTCCATCTCGTTTGTCACGACAGCCAAGACCTCGCCGCGCAAACGCAGCATCGCGACCTGCGTGTTCATCGCGGTGTCGGCCACCGTCTTCACCCTGCTCGGCCAGGCGCCCGCCACCCTGCTGATCATGGCCGGTGCCGTGAACGGGCTGATCCTGCCGGTCGGCTTCGCGGTGATTCTCTGGGTGGCCTGGCGTCGCCGCGACTTGCTCGGCGGCTATGTGTACCCCAAATGGCTGCTCGTAATCGGCGTCGTCGCCTGGCTGCTGACCCTGTATCTCGGCTACCGCTCGCTCGGCGGTCTCGCGCAGCTGTGGACGTAGCAACTATCCGCAGCGTTGACGGATGCTGCGCCCCGGCCACTACGAGCGGGCGTGGGCCTCGAGCAACTGCTCTTCGGCACGGCGCAGGTAGTCGACCATGAGCTCGGCCGCCGCAGATCGCTCCCCGGCCTCGAATCGTTCGAGAATACCGTCGTTGTCGTCGATGTAGGGCGAGTGGAAGAGCGGATTGGCGACCATGGAGTGGAACACCAGACGCATCTCCGCGAGCACCTGCGTCATCTGCAGGTCGAGGCGGTTGCTTCCGGTGAGGGCCACGACGCCCGCGTGAAAGTCCTGGTTGGCGCTGGCCATGCCCGGCACAGAACCGGCGCTGCGGGCGTCGCGGCCGCGAGCGATGGCGGCGTGGAGGGCATCCGTTTTCGCGCTGGTCGACCAGGTGAGCGCTGCCGGTTCGAGAAAGCGCCGTACCCGGTAGATCTCGCGAATGTCATCGGCGGTCGGCCGGGTCACGAAGACTCCGCGGTTGGGGATGCGCGTCACAACGTGCTCACCGGCCAACGTCGCGAAGGCCTCGCGCAGGGTGTTGCGTGAGACGCCGAGCACCTCGCAGAGCGGTTCCTCCGACAGTTTCGCGCCGGGCGCGAGCTGACCGGCCGAAATACGCTCGCGCAACATCGATGCGGCCCACAGGCCGGTTTCGGCGTGGCGCACGTCGACGCTCTGGCGACGCAGGTCGGGAAGGATCTCGTACAGGGTCATAGCCCCAGCGTATCCATTCCGGCGGGGTCGATTCCCGGTGCCGGTCAGTCCTCGATATTGGCGACGACCGAGTGCACGGTCACGGTGTCGCCGGGAGTCACGAGCAAACCGCCCACAGTCCCGGAGCGGTGCGCGACGACGGTCGACTCCATTTTCATGGCCTCGAGCACCAGCAACGCCTCGCCTTCAGCCACCGTGGCACCGATTTCGACCAGCCATTTCACGACGGTGCCGCCCATGGTGGAGCGCAGCGCGGTCGGATCCGGCTCGTCGGCGGGAGCCGGGGTGACCGGGGCAGAACCGCCGCCCTGAGCGAGGCCGGCCAGGAGGTTCTCTGGCAGGCCCAGCGCCATTCGTCGCCCGTCCAGTTCGATCGTGATGGTTCGCCGACCTTGCAAAGGAACGACCGGGGTGAACGCGGGGTCAGCGGCAAGCTGCTCAGCGAACTCGGTTTCGATCCAGCCGGTGTGCACGCCGAGTCGGTCGGGCCCGGTGAACGCGGGCAGGTCCACGATCGCGCGATGGAACGACAGCACCGTCGGCAGGCCCCCGATCTCAAACTCGGCGAGCGCCCGGCGGGCGCGCCGCAACGCCTGTGGCCGGTCGGCGCCGGTGACGATGAGCTTGGCGAGCAGGGAATCAAATTGCGGGGCAACCTCATCGCCGGAGCGGATGCCCGCATCCACCCGAATCCCCGGTCCCGTCGGCACGGTGAACGTCGTCACGATGCCGGGCGACGGCAGGAAGCCGCGGCCCGGGTCTTCCGCATTGATACGGAATTCGAAGGAGTGGCCGCGCGACACCGGGTCTTCCGACACCGGCAGCGGCCCACCGGCGGCAATGGCGAGCTGGGCGAGCACGAGGTCGACTCCCGAGGTCTCCTCGGTAATGGGATGCTCCACCTGCAGGCGTGTGTTGACCTCGAGAAAGGAGATGCTGCCGTCGTCGGCGAGCAGGTATTCCACGGTGCCGGCGCCGGCATAGCCGGCCTCCCGGCAGATGGCTTTCGCCGAGGTGTAGATGAGCTCGCGCTGTTCGTCGGTGAGAAACGGGGCGGGTGCCTCCTCGACGAGCTTCTGGTTGCGGCGCTGGAGCGAGCAGTCACGGGTGCCGACGACGATCACGGCGCCGTGTCCGTCGGCCAGGATCTGCGCCTCGACGTGCCGGGGCTTGTTCAGAAACCGTTCCACGTAGCACTCGCCGCGACCGAAGGCGGCTATGCTCTCCCGCACCGCCGAGTCGAACGATTCCTCGATCGCGTCGAGTTCCCAGACCACCTTCATGCCGCGGCCGCCTCCGCCGAACGCCGCCTTGATCGCGACGGGCAGTCCGTGCTCAGCGGCGAACGAGCGCACCTCGGCGGCGGTCTCGACGGTGCCGTTCGAGCCGGCCACCAGCGGTGCGCCCACGCGCACGGCAATCTCGCGCGCTGACACCTTGTTACCGAGCACCCGAATGCTCTCCGGGCTCGGCCCGATCCAGATCAGGCCGGCGTCGTGCACGGCTTGGGCGAAGTCGGCGTTCTCGGAGAGAAACCCGTAGCCGGGGTGCACAGCGTCGGCGCCGGCCCGGCGGGCGATAGCCAACAATTTCGGCACATTGAGGTAGGTGTCGGCGGGACTGTTACCGTCCAGCGCGTAGGCCTCGGTGGCCAGGCCCACGTGCAGCGCGTCGGCATCGACGTCGGCGTAGACGGCGACCGAGTCGAGCCCGGCGTCGGAACAGCCACGAATGATGCGCACGGCAATTTCGCCGCGGTTGGCAATGAGTACTTTCTGCACGGGTCAGCTCTCGTTCGGGGTGTCGGAGGCGCTTACACGCCCGGTATCACGGGTCAGAGTATTTTCACGCGGCACAGCGTACTCACGCGGCACAGCGTACTCACGCGGCACAGCGTACTCACGCGGCACAGCGTGCTCACGCGGCACAGCGTGCTCACGCGGCACAGCGTGCTCAAGCGGCACAGCGTTCACAGCGGCAAAGCGGATGCGTGCCCCCGTGCCGAGCTGCGCGGCCCGGTCAAGGTCGGCGTGCAGCACCACGCCGAGCACCGGATAGCCGCCGGTGACCGGGTGGTCGGCGAGAAACAACACCGGAAGGCCCGAGGCGGGCATCTGAATGGCCCCGGAGACGGTGCCCTCGCTCGGCAGTTCGCCGTTTCGTGAGCGGACCAGGGCTGGCCCGTCGAGGCGCAGGCCAATGCGGTTCGACTGGGCACTGACGCGCCAGTCGGTGTGGTCGAAGTCGGCGAGCGTGTCGGCGCTGAACCAGTCGGCGCGCGGACCGGGCAGGTAGCGCAAGACCGTCACGTCGTCGGGCGCCGCCGCGGGGATTTCAGCCGCCCCCACAACGCTCGACGGCGAGGCTGGCAGCACCCGCAGCGCGGTTCCGACGACGAGAGGAGCCGGACCGAGTCCCGACATCGAGTCGGTGGAGCGGCTGCCGAGCACGAGCGGCACGTCCAAGCCTCCGCGCACGGCGACATAGCTGCGCACGCCCCACAGCGGGGCATCGAGGCTCAGCTGTTCGCCGGCGTGCAGGGCGAACGGCGCATCGGTGGGTACGACGCGGGTGGCGGCATCCGTTCTGCCGATCGTGATGACAACGGATGCCCCGGTCACCGCGAGCACCTGCTCGGTGCGTGCCTTCAGCACGAGGCCGCCGAGGGCGTTTTCGAGGACGGCGGCCGAGGCTGGGTTACCGACCAGCCGGTTGGCGCGGCGCAGGGAACCACGGTCGAGGGCGCCGGCGCCGGCCACCCCGAGGTGGGCGAGGCCGGTGCGGCCGAGGTCCTGCACGGTGGTCTGCAGCCCGGGCTGCACGACGAGGAGGTCCGCGGCTGCCGCTGCGGTCGCGACGGTGTCAGCATCCGCTGCGTCGACCGGCGGCGCGGCCCGGACGAACTCGCGCACGGCACGAAACTGCACCCGATTGCCGGGTTGCACGAGGGCGGGCTGGTCGCGGTCGAGGCTCCACAGGGTGGCCTCGGTGCGACCGATCAGTTGCCAGCCGCCGGGCGTGACCCGCGGGTACACGGCCGAATAGCTGTCGGCGAGCGCCACCGAGCCGGCCGGAACGGCCCGGCGCGGGCTGTTGCGCCGCGCAACTGTGAGGCGGCCGTCGCCGACGAGGTATGCGAAGCCGGGGGCGAAGCCACCGAACGCTGCGGTCCACGGCTGCCCGGTATGTGCAGCGATGACGCCGTCGCGCCCGAGGCCGGTGAGGTCACCAACCTCGTCGAGGTCGTCTCCGTCGTAGATCACGTCGATCTCGACCAGGGTGTCAGCGCCGGTGGCGTCGGCATCACCTGGATCGAGGGCGTGCAGCCGGGCAGCGAAGCCGCGGGCGGCTGCGGCGGAGTCGGCCGTCACGAGTATGGTTTCGGCGGCGGCGACCAGGTCTACCTGACCGGGCAGCGGATGCTCGCGGAGCGCCTCATACAGGCCGAGCACCTCGTTGAGCCCGCCGAGCTGCACGAGCACGGCCCGGTCGCCGACGGGACGAATAGACGTGATGGGGGTGGTCATCGGCTAGACGAAACTCGCCACGGAGACGCCGGCGGTGTGCAGGGCCGCGCGCACCGCAGCGGCGAGCCGCACCGCATCGGGGGTGTCGCCGTGCAGGCAGATGCTCGCCGCCGGCACCGCGATGACCGATCCGTCGATCGCGACCACGGTGCCGTCGACGGCGAGGCGAACAACCTGCGCGGTCACCTCCTCGACCGAGTGCAACACTGCGCCCGGCAATGACCGCGGCACGAGGCTGCCGTCGGGGTTGTAGGCGCGGTCGGCGAAAGCTTCGGCCACGGTACGCAGCCCGGCGGCCTGGGCGAGGCGTTCGATGTCACTGTTCGGCAGCACCATCAGCGGCAGGCGATAGTCGACGGCGAGTACGGCATCGACCACGGCCTGCGCCTGCACCGGGTGGTGAGCGATGGTGTTGTAGAGGGCGCCGTGCGGCTTCACGTAGCGCACTGCGGTTCCGGCTGCGCGGGCGAGGGCTTGCACGGCGCCGATCTGGTAGATCACATCGTTGCTGAGTTCGGCCGGATCCATCTCGATGAACCGGCGTCCGAAGCCGGCCAGGTCCCGATAACCGGGGTGCGCGCCCACCGTCACGCCCGCAGCGGCCGCAGCGGCGCAGGTGGCGCGGATGGTCGTGGGGTCGCCGGCGTGAAACCCGCCGGCGACGTTGACGCTGGTCACCGAGGTGATGATGGCGGCGTCGTCGCCGCAGGTCCAGTTGCCGAAGGACTCTCCGACGTCGCTGTTCAAATCGATGGTTGGCATGGTTCCCGCCTGTCGTTCACCCTAGACTGCCGCATTTCGACAAGTTGTTCAACAATCGAGCCGAAATTACGTGCCTAGGGAAACGAATCCCGCCAGAAACGCTCGGAACTTTGCCCCATTATGGGTGCCGCCCATAAGGGGTAGACAACGAGTGCACTGCCGCATATTGTATTAGTACTTGCGGCAATACAGTCCGCTGGATGCGATCGATAACTGGAGTGAAGCAATGATGCGAAGCAAAGTTAGATCTGGCGCCCTCTCGGCGCTTCTGATTGGCACCTTAATCGGGACCGGCGGTTTCCTGTCCGCCGGCGCAGCCTCCGCCGCCATCGCGCCGGAGTCGCGAGTTACTTCTGCGTCCTCGGATGTCGAACGCTGGGTCGTTCCTCAGACCCAACAGGGCGGTGACTATTGGACGTCCGAGCGCATGCAGTCCGCCATCCCCGGCGAGGTCCTGGTGCAAGACAATGTGGCAGCCGGAGTAGTCGGCGCGGTCAAGGCCGGAACCACGTCTCTCGTGTCCCCACAGGCGCCCAGCCCCGACAGGTCGACTGCGGCCACCCGCGTCTCCCCCATCTCCCACATCGGTAAGATCTTCTTCACCCTCGGTGGCACTGACTACGTCTGTTCAGGCAACGCTATTTCCGCGGCCAACAAGAACACGGTCGTCACCGCCGGACACTGCGTCAACGAAGGCCCGGGCGCTTTCGCGTCACGGCTCATCTTCGTGCCGGCCTATGAGAACGGCGCGGCACCCTTCGGCCAGTGGAATGCCACCGAACTGTACGCTCCCACCCAGTGGAGCAACAGTGGTGACATCAGCTATGACACCGGCTTCGCCATCGTGTCCTCACCCACCGGCACGTCACTGAGCGACAGCGTCGGCGCGTCGGGCGTCACGTTCAACCAGAGCCGCGGCCTCACGTACACCGCCTACGGCTATCCGGCAGCCGCACCGTTCAATGGTGAGACCCTGCAGTCCTGCTACGGCACCGCCACCCCTGACCCCTACGGCCAGAGCCAGTCGCAGGGCATCCCCTGCAACATGACCGGCGGATCGTCGGGCGGCCCGTGGATGATCGGCAGCGGTTCCAACGGCCTGCAGAACTCGGTCAACAGTTTCGGTTACAACAACATCGCGAACACCATGTTCGGACCCTACTGGGGGTCGGTCATCAAGAACACCTATGTCGCCGCATCCGCGTGACCCGAGCGACGCACACCCGGTTGCCCGGCAGCGCCTCGATTCCGATGCCGCTGACTGGACTGACGAACGGATGCGCGCGGCCCGGCCGCGCATAATCCGCCTGAACCCCGACGGGTCGCGCGAGCTCGACGACGCAACCGCCGTGCCGGAGGCCAAACGGACGGCCGACGCGGATACCCCGCCGACGGAATCCTGAATCAGTGAAAGCCCCGCCCGAGACTTGGACGGGGCTTTCCCCGATTGATCCGACGACTAGACCGGAGCAGTTTTCCCGACCGTGAACGCTGCCGCTGAGGCGCTGTCCAGAGCCTGCCAAATTGTCGAACAATCCCACACGTGTTGAGACGCGACGTCTGTCACGGCGCAGGCGCGGCCTCCCAAATCTAAGAGAATTCTCACTTAGATCTTGCTCCGCGCTCACCCGCGGGGCCCACACTGATAGGACGGACCGGGAGGCATCATGAACGTGCGCAGCAACTGGGGACGACCGCTGCTCGGGGTCGTCGGCGTCGGAGTCGCGGTAGTTCTGCTCGTCACCCTCTCGGCGGCGCTGGCCGATTCGCTCGCCATTGCCGAACAGCCAGGGACATCCATTGGCGTTCCGGCCGTGGCGGTGCAGCCGACCGGGACACCCACTAGCGCTCCGGCCGTGGCGGTGCAGCCGCCCAGGACGTCCGCTGGCGCTCCAGCCGTGGCGGTGCAGCCGACCGGGACGTCCACTGGCGCTCCAGCCGTGGCGGTGCAGCCGACCGGGACGTCCACTGGGGCGGCGACACCGGCACCGACGCCGAGCGCTGACCCGACGGGCACCGACCCGACCAGCCCCAGCGCGACCCCCGAAGTTGTTCCCCCTCAGGATCCCGTCGTCGTCGACGATCATGGCGGTGACAACCCCGGTCACGATGACGATATCGGCACGGACGATTCCGGCGAAAGCTCCGGTTCTGGCAGCGGGTCGGGCAGCAGCAGCGGCTAATTCCTCTGCGTGAGAGCGCTCTCATTTACTTCTCGTGCCGGTCTTATCGGCGTGCGGTTGATTGAGGTTGTGGAGATCGACACCACGAAATCCATCCGCCGCTTACTCGGCGCAGACGAAAGGCCACCCCATGTTTCAGATGACGAAGAAGCGCACCCTCACCCTCGCAACCCTGGGCCTCGCCGGGTTGATGTCGGTCGGCGTGATCGCCGCCCAGGCGAACACCGTCCCCAACGTCGTGGCTCCGACCAGCACGTCGAGCAGCAGCCCCGCCTCTACCGATACGCCCAATGCCCCCGGTGCCCCCGACGACAGTGACGGACGCGTCGGCTCGGGCAACGGCATCGACGATGGAGCCGACGCCCCCGACGACAGCGACGCACGTATCGGCTCGGGCAACGGCATCGACGATGGAGCCGACGCCCCCGACGACAGCGACGCACGTATCGGCTCGGGCAACGGCATCGACGATGCCCCCGACGCCCCCGACGACAGCGACGGACGCATCGACGATCACGTCGATGACTCGATCAGTAACGATGTGGACGACGCCCCGGACGACAGCGACGGACGCATCGGCTCCGGTCATGGCGCCGACGACGTGAACGAAGCCCCCGACGACAGTGACGGCCGAGTCGACGGCAACTCCGGCTCCGGCAACGCGGTCACGGTCCCGGTCACGGTCGACGACTCAGGACACGATGAAAGCAGCGATGACTCCGGCAGCGATGATTCCGGCAGCGATGATTCCGGCAGCGATGACGGCGCCGACGACTCGGGCCACGGCAGCGATCACGAGTAACCCGCTCAGCCGATGAATGGGCTGTCGACTCAGGTGAGTCGGTAGCCCATTCTGCGTACCGTCTCAATGCGTTCCGCACCGAACTTCGCGCGCAGGTACCCCACATAGACGTCGACGATGTTCGACCCGGGGTCCCAGGAGTAACCCCAGACCCGGCTGAGCAGCTGTTCCCGGCTCAATACCTGGTCGGGGTGACGCAGAAATTCTTCGGCGAGCGCGAATTCTCGGGCAGAGAGGTCGACCTGTCGGTTCCCCAGTGTTGCCCGCCGGGTACGCAGGTCGAGTTGCAGCCCGTCGACGCTGAGCACGGAACTCGTCGCCCGCGGGGCTTCCGCCATGCGTAGTCGCGCCCGCGCCAGCAGCTCGTCGAACCGAAACGGTTTCGACATGTAGTCGTTGGCGCCGCCCTCGAGGCTCGCCAGGGTGTCTTCAGCCGAGTCGCGGGCGGTCAGCACGATCACCGGCAGCTTGGAACCGTCGGCCCGCAGCTGCCGTAGCACCTCGTAGCCGTCGAGTCCGGGCAACCCGATGTCCAGAATGAGCAGGTCGAAGCCGCCGGTGATGGCGTAGTCGAGGGCATCCGTTCCGGTGCGCACCACGACGGTGGCGAACCCGGCGGCGACGAGTCCCTTCTCGACGAAACTGGCGATGCGGTCTTCGTCTTCGGCGATCAGAATGCGACTCACGAGCGGATGTCCTTCAGGTCGGGTGACGCAGGCGCCTGGTCGGTGGGGAGGTCGATGGTGAACGTAGAGCCGCCGCCAGGGGTCGGGGCGACCAGGGCCGTGCCGCCGTGGGCCTGCGCGATGGCCGCCACGATGGCCAGGCCGAGGCCGGAGCCGGCCGGCCCGCGTCCGGGAGTTCCTCGCTGAAACCGGTCGAAGACACGTGGCAGCAGCTCGTCGCTGATGCCGGGCCCGTGATCGCTCACCCAGAGGTGCAGGTGGGGCCGACCGGCGGCATCCAGTGTGAGGGCGCTGCCGAGCTCGATCACTCCGGTCGGCGCTCCGTGCGTGACCGCGTTGGCGGCCAGCTGCAGCAGCGCCTGGGTCAGTTTGTCGGCGTCTACTAGCACGACAACATCGGCCGTCGCCGTCACGACCCAGCTGTGTGCCGACAGTGCCGCCGCTTTGAGGCGCACCCGCTCCACGAGCGCAGTGATATCGGTGGGGTGGACGTTTGCAAGTGCGGAGCGTTCGACCTGGGCGAGGGCCGAGATGTCACGCACGAGGCCGCCCATGCGGTCGAGTTCGTCGATCGCGAGATCGCGGGTGGCCACGACGTCTGACGCATTGTCGGGGTTCATCAACTCGAGGTGCCCTCGCACGATGGTGATCGGCGTCTTCAGCTCGTGTCCGACATCATCGAGCAGCTGGCGCTGCCCGGTGAGCGCGCCCTGCAGGCGGTCGAGCATATCGTTCACGGTGGAGGTCAGAGCCGACACGTCGTCATGACCGACCACCGGGATGCGTTCGCTCACATCCGACGCGGTGATACGCGCGGCAGCCTCACGCAGGCCGCGAATCGGTCGCAGCAGGCGACCCGCCACGACCCAGCCGACCAGCCCGACGACGATCAGGGTCACCAGGCCCACGATCAGATAGGTGCGGGAGGCATCGGAAACCGGCTTCAGTTCGGCGTTGAGATCGAAAGCGGCAATGAACGTGCCCCGCGCCGGGTCGCCGTCGACGGAGACCGGTACGAAGACATAGCGCAGCAGGCGGCCCGACGCCGTGACGGTGCCGAGAACGACCTCGCCCGAGCCCGTTTCGGTCTCGCTGCGCTGAACGAGCGCGTCGTCGGCGAGTCGAAAGTCGACGGCACGGGGTTCGAGCGCCGCGACCCCATCGATGACGGCAAGGGTGCTCTCATTGGTCGCCGGGCGAACCCCGGCGATAACCGCCCGCAAGGTGCCGCGCAGGTCGCGAGCTGCGGAGTCGGCCGCGACGATACGCACGTCGTCGACGGTGTCGATGAGCACCGCGTCAATCTCGCCCAGGGTGCGTTCACTCTGCACCACGTACGCGGTCGTTCCCGCGATCGCCAGGCCGGCCGCGGTCACGAGCAGGATTGCGGCCAGAATGCGCACGCGCACCGACAGCGTCGGGCTCCGCCGCGCACGCACACCGATCGGGTCCGTCATGCACTCAGTATGGCGGGTGCCAACGAGAGGCCCGAACGCGCACCAGAGCGGATGCTGCCGCCCACAGCACGGGCCGGCTCGCGTGGGCTGCGCCACGGCATCCGCTGCATCGGGTCGGAGCGAGCTCCTCGCACTATCGGGGCGGAGCAGTTTCCGCGACCGTGAACGCTGCCTCTGTGGTGTCCTCCACGTCTTGCAGGCTCACACCGGGGGCCCGCTGGCGAAGCATGAGGCCGGCCGGAGTCACGTCGAAGACGGCGATGTCGCTGATGATGCGATCGACGACCCGCACGCCGGTCAGCGGCAGGGTGCATTCGGTGACGATCTTCGGCGTGCCGTCTTTGGCGACGTGCTCGGTGAGCACGACAACGCGCGGGGTGCCGGCGACGAGGTCCATAGCGCCGCCCATACCCTTGACCATTTTGCCGGGAATGGTCCAGTTGGCGAGATCGCCCCGCCCGGACACCTGCATGGCGCCAAGGATGGCGACCTTCACGTGACCGCCGCGGATCATGCCGAACGAGGTCGCCGAATCGAAGATCGACGCCCCAGGGAGCACCGTGACGGTCTGCTTGCCGGCGTTGATGAGGTCGGCATCTTCCTCGCCCTCGAACGGGAACGGTCCCATGCCGAGCAGCCCATTCTCGCTCTGCAGGGTCACGTGGACACCCTCCGGCAGGTTGTTGGCGACGAGCGTGGGAATGCCGATGCCGAGGTTCACGTAATCGCCATCACTGAGTTCTTGCGCCGCGATCGCGGCCATTTCATCTCTGGTCCAAGCCATGGTTCTTCTCCTCGACTACAAGCTGGCCAGCACGGGCCGGCTGCGCACCGTGCGCTGTTCAATGTCTTTGACCCGCGCCGAGGCCTGAATCAAGCGCTGCACATAGACACCGGGGGTGATCACGTGGTTCGGATCGATACCGCCGGGCTCCACGATCACCTCGGCCTCAGCAATCGTCACGAGGCCGGCGGTGGCGACCACCGGGTTGAAGTTGCGGGCCGTGAATCGATACTCGAGGTTGCCGAGGGTGTCGGCGCGCCAGGCCCTGACCAGGGCGACGTCCGCGACGATTCCGCGCTCCTGCAGAAAGGTTTCACCGTCGAAGTCGGCGAGCGGCTTACCCTCGGCGATCAACGTGCCGACGCCGGTCTTGGTATAGAACGCCGGAATGCCCGCGCCACCGGCCCGCAGCCGCTCGGCCAGGGTGCCCTGGGGGCTGAATTCGACCTCGAGCACGCCGGCCAGAAACTGCTCGGCGAACAGCTTGTTCTCACCGACATAGGAGGCGATCACCCGGCGCACCTGGCCCGCTTCGAGCAGCACGCCGAGGCCCTTGCCGTCGATACCCATATTGTTCGACACGACGGTGAGATCCTTGACACCGGAGGCCCGCACCGCGTCGATGAGATCGGCCGGAATACCGCTCAGCCCGAATCCACCGACCGCGAGCACCATCCCATCGCGCAGAACGTCGTGCAACGCCTCGCTCGCGCTGGCCTGAACCTTGGACATACTGTCTCCTCATTGAGTGGTGTCGAACGTGCCGTCCACCTCGTGGACACTACCTCGTTACGTCATGGTATTCAGCGCCGACAGACCCTGTCAATCGTTATCCTGTTGCCACTCCACCCCGTGAACAGTAGGCTGCAAATTATCCACATTATGGACAGAGGTATCGACATGGTCACTCAGCCACCTACACACGAGACGCAGAGGGCACGCGACGGACAGCCGCTGCTCCCGGCACAGCCGGTGCACGGGGCACAGGTCGTCGGCCGCATCGCCCTGCTGCTGCGCCTGGTCGGTCGCAATCCCTCCGGCACCCCCCTGACCGAGATCGTGCGGGACTCCGGCCTGACCCGGCCCACCGTGCACCGCCTGCTCACGTCGCTCGCCGCCGAGGGCCTGCTCGACCACGATGCCGTTCGCCATACCTGGCACTATGGCCCCGAGATCTTCGTCATGGGAACCGTCACCGCCGCCCGCTACCCGATCGAAGAACTCGCCCGGCCGAGCCTCGTCCGCCTGGCCGAAGAGACCGGCGAGAGCGCGTTCCTGTCCATCCGGCGCGGCGCCGAAACCGTGTGCCTCCTCCGCGAAGAGGGCAGCTTCCCGATCCGTTCCTTCGTGCTGCACGAGGGGGTACGTTTTCCGTTGGGCGTCGCATCCGCTGGACTGGCCATTCTGGCCTACCTGCCCGAACCCGAAGTGGATGCCCTTCTCGTCGATACCGAGGCGTTCGCGGCTCGCTGGGGCGGTCAGCACTCCCCCGCCAGCATCCGCGCCAATCTCGAGCGCACCCGGGTCACCGGCTATGCCGTGAACCCCGGACTCATCCTGGAGGGCAGCTGGGGCATGGGCGCCGCCATCTTCGACCGCAGCGGCCGCCCCGGCTGGGCGCTTTCACTGACCGGCATCGAGCCGCGATTCAAACCCGAGCGTCAGAGGGTCCTCGGCCAACTGCTGCTAGAGGAGGCCAGCCGCATCAGCCAGACCCTGCAGCGCCCGCCGATCGCCTAACCACGCCCGATCCGCCGCTGTGCCCATAATCCCGGATTCTGCGCCGAGACCCTGCCGCGTCAGCTGCCCCAGGAACAACTCGCACTAGCATCAGCAAAAAAATCTTCATAAGATCACGCGGGAGCACGCCCCCGTCTCAGAGTTGTGCCAGTATGATCCCAACATTCGGTGGCACCGATTCGCTTCCGGCACGAGATTCCCCGTTGCGATGGCTGAATGAGGCGCAGTGAGTCTCCGCGTTTGTTCCGGAACGTGATGAACGGCACACATGTGAGGTGGCCGTGGTTTGGCGCGGCACCGACGACACCTATTTCTGAACGGGGTCGACGCTATGACTGGTTGGTTGGTTCTTTGGAGCTTGAAGTTCCGCCTTCTCGTGCTGGCCATCGCGGCCGGGACTGTGGGCTTCGGGATCGTCAATCTGCCGGAACTGGCGGTGGACAACCTCCCCGAATTCGCCCCCCCTCACGTGCAGGTCCAGACCGAGGCCCTCGGGCTGTCCGCGGTCGAAGTCGAGCAGCTGATCACGTCTCCAATGGAGGCCGATCTGCTCAACGGTGTCGCCTGGCTGGATGAAATTCGTTCGGTATCCGTACCGGGTCTCTCCTCCATCGATCTGATCTTTGAACGCGGCACCAACGTGCTCCGTGCACGGCAGCTGGTCGCTGAACGGCTCACCCAGGCGTTTGCCTTGCCGAACGTGTCCACTCCGCCGGTACTGATGCAGCCATTGTCCTCGACCAGCCGGGTCATGATGATCCAGTTCACCTCCAAGGAGGTGTCACTGCTCGACATGTCCGTCCTGGCACGTTGGAACGTCAAGCCCAAATTGATGGGCATACCGGGCGTCGCGAACGTTTCCATCTGGGGCCAGCGGGAACAGCAGCTTCAGGTGCAGGTCGACCCCAACGAGCTGCAGGCGCGAGGCGTGACCCTGAATCAGATCGTCGAAACGACCGGCAATGCCGTCTGGGTGTCGCCGCTGAGCTTCCTGGAAGCATCCACACCAGGCACCGGCGGATTTCTGGAATCTGCCAACCAGAGGATCGGCATCCAACACGTCCTGCCGATCCAGAACCCCGAAGACCTCGGCAAGGTCGCCGTCGAGGGTTCCGGTTCGGTCGGCCAGGGGCAGCTATTGCTCGGAGATGTGGCCAGTCTCTCGGAAGATCATCAACCCCTGATCGGCGACGCCATCACCGGCGCTGAGCCGGGTCTGCTGCTGGTCATCGAGAAATTCCCAGACACCAGTGTCAGCGAAGTCACGGCGGACGTCGAGGATGCCCTCGACGACCTGACGCAGGGCATGGCCGGGATAACGGTCAACTCCACCGTCTTTCGCCCGGCGTCCTTCCTGGAGAGCGCCTTGGAGAACCTCGCCCTGGCACTGTTCGTGAGTCTGCTCCTGGTCATCGCCACGATCTGGCTCGCTTTCCGTTCGTGGCGTTATGCACTGATCGGTGCCGTCGCGATCGGGGTATCCGCGACGGCCGCCGCAGCGTTGCTCTTCGTGCAGGGCGCGGTCTTCAACACAATGGTCTTTTCCGGGCTGGTGCTGGCCTTAGCCATTGTGGTGGGTGATGTGATCGGGGACCTGCACGCTCTGCGGCTGAGCGAGCGGGCGGGCGGTATCCGAGGCTCCTCGATGCGAGCTGACCAGAAGACGCCAGCCGCTCCGGATGCCATGGCGCAAGATGGCCTGCTGATCCGGGCAATGAAACGCTCACGCACCCCGGCCATATTCGCCGCCATGGTCTCGGCCCTCGCAGTAGCCCCGGCTCTTTTTGTCGGCGGCTTGGACGGGCGGCTGATTCAGCCGCTGGTCTGGGCGTATCTGCTGGCCCTGCTCGTTGCCATGATCGTGGCACTGACCGTCACCCCGGCGCTGGCTAGTTTCGTTCTGCGCGGCAATCGTGCCACGCCGCCGGAGCCGATTTTTGTGGATCGACTGCGGGCCAGCTATCAGAACGCAATCGACAATATGACTTCAGGTCGGCGGTGGGTTGCGGCGGGGATCGTCGCGGTGATCGCGATCGCGTCGGTGGCGGCCCTCCCACTCCTGGCCGGGGACAAGCCGATTCTGGCCGAGGTCCCTGACCGCACCATTCTGGTGCAGTGGGAGGCTGCGGCGGGCACCGCGGGCACCGAAATGGACCGCATCATGGAGAACGCCGGCGCCGAGCTACGGCAGGTGGCCGGCGTCGAGTCTGTGGGTGGCCACGTGGGTCGGGCCATCACCTCGGACACGGCATCCAACGTGAGCGCTTCCGAGCTTTGGGTCACGATGAGCACCGGAGCAGACTTCGGCGCCATACGGCAGGCCGTGCAGGAGATCGTGGACGGATACCCGGGGTTGTCCAATGAGGTGCTCACCTATCCGGAACGGCAAATCAAAACGGTGCGCTCGGCCGGGGATGCGGCCTTCGCGGTGCGCGTTTACGGCATCGACCTCACCATCATGCGGGAGAAGGCCGAGGAGATCCGGCAAATTTTGGCCGACACCGAGGGCATAGTCAAGCCGCGGGTGGACGTATCAGTGGATCAACCCATCGCGGAGATCGAGGTGGATCTGGCAGCCGCCGAAGAATTCGGCATCAAGCCGGGTGACGTCCGACGAGCAGCCGCCACCATTCTGCAGGGAATCGAAGTCGGCTACCTGTTCGAACAGCAAAAGGTTTTCCAGGTTGTGGTGAAAGGCGATGAGGCCTCCCGCAACAGCCTCACGAGCGTTCGAGAACTGGTCATCAACACTCCGAGTGGCGGTCATGTCCAGCTGGGCGAGGTCGCCACGGTCACGGTCAGGCCGAACCAGACGGTCATCAACCACGACGATACCTCGCGCAGCATCGATGTGGTGGCCGGTATCCAGGGACGAAGCTTGGCTGCTGTCACGACCGACATCCAGGCCGCCATCGCGCAGCTGGAGTTCCCGATGGAGTACCACGCCGTAATCCCACCGCAGTATGAGGAGCAGCAGGCAGCCGGGCAGCTCGTCTGGTGGTTGTTCGCCGCGGCGGGAATTGCAATTCTCATCCTCCTGCAAACGGTGCTGGGCGGCTGGCGGCTGGCCGCTTTTACCTTCATTCTCCTTCCCGTGCCCATGCTGAGCGGGCTGGTAGCGGCCGTTTTGACCGGCGGCATCAACTCGCTCTACTTACTGGTGGCCTTCGCGGTCGTGCTGGCGATCGCGACGCGGGACGTCATCCTGCTCCTCGGCCGATACCAGACCCTGCAAGTCTCCGACCCATCGCTGAGCTCAGCCACTCTGATGCGGCGGGCCGCCACCGATCGGCTGGCTCCGACCGTCGTAGCCGCCCTGGTCATCACCCTGGCACTGATTCCCATGGTGCTGTTGGGCGGTGTCGTCGGAACCGAGATCCTCTTGCCGCTGGCCGTGATCATCTGGGGTGGGCTGCTTGGCGCGGTCCTGCTGACGCTGGTTATTTTGCCCATTCTCTTCGTTCGATTCGGCCCAACGAGCCAGACCGACTGGGAAAGTTCACTCGTAAGTAGCGATGGACCAGGACTGCACGAAAGGCAGGAAGCGCTGTGAAGACCTTGAGTTCGTTGAAACGTGGCACACTGTCGGCCGCAGCATTGACCGCGGTCATCCTGACGGGCCTGACTGGATGCGCCACCCCTGACGCCGACGCGACCAGCGGCATCGCAGCAGCCACGAAGGAAGAGATCGCGGGTACCGACCTGAACCGACTGACCCTCACGGAGAAGGCCGTCGAACGACTCGACCTCGCGACGGCACCGGTCGCGGCGGGCATTAGCGGGCTGGACATCCCCTATGGGGCCCTGATCTACACCGCGAACGGTGACACCTGGGTGTACACCAGCCCCGAACCGCTGGTCTTCATCCGCGCAATGGTCGTCGTGGACCGCATCGACGGGCAGGTTGCGCGGCTCAGTGCGGGTCCGGCCGTCGGCACAGCTGTCGTCACGGTAGGCGCTGCCGAACTCTACGGCGCCGAATTCGACGCGGCGCACTGACATGCGTCGGATCGTCGGGTTCAGTCTCAAGTTCCGGGCGGTGATTGTTGCGGTGGCCGTCGGGATCATGTTGTTCGGGGGGGTACAGCTGAGCACGGCATCCGTCGACGTCTTCCCGGAGTTTGCCCCACCCAAGGTTGAAATCCAGACCATTTGCATCGGCCTGACTGCCGAGGAGGTCGAACAACTGGTCACCGTGCCGTTGGAGGAGGCCCTCAACGGGGTCGAGGGCCTGGAGGATCTCCGCTCCAAGTCGGTCGAACAGCTCTCCTCCATCGTGCTGATCTTTGAGCCGGGTGCCGACCTGTTGGAGGCTCGCCAACTCGTCTCGGAGCGAATAGCGACGGTGACCCCGACGCTGCCTACCTGGGCGGCACCACCCCTGATGCTGCAGCCGTTATCCTCGACCAGCCGCGTGATGAAGATCGGGCTGACCAGCGATGAGCGCTCGCTGATGGAAATGTCCATGATCAGCTACTGGACAATCCGAGCGCACTTGCTACGCGTACCCGGTGTGGCCAATGTGGCGATCTGGGGCGAGCGACTGCAAATGCTCCAGGTACAGGCCGAACCCGACAAGATGCTGGCCCAGGGGGTGTCCCTGAATCAGGTGATGGATGTCACCGCGAACGCTTTGGATGCCGGGTTGCTGCAATATTCCCCCGGTGCCCTGATCGGCACCGGGGGCTACATTGGCACCCCGAACCAGCAATTGGGAATCCAGCATGTCCTTCCCATTGCCACGGCTGAAGATCTCGCCAATGTCACGATCGAGGAACGGAACGGAGACACGCTCAAACTCGGCGACGTGGCACGGGTCGTCGAAGACCACCAGTCGCTGATCGGCGACGCCGTCATCAACAACGGTGAAGGGCTTATGTTGATCGTGGAAAAGCTGCCCTGGGGCAACACCCTCGAGGTGACCGAGGGCGTCGAAGCGGCACTCGAGAAGATGAAACCGGGACTGAGCGGCATCGAGATCGATACCTCGATCTTCCGACCGGCGACCTTCATCGAGGAATCCCTGGACAACCTGACCCTGTCGCTGCTGTTGGGCTGCCTCCTGGTGATGACGGTGCTCGGTGCCTTCCTGTTCCAATGGCGCACGGCGCTGATCAGCCTGATTGCCATTCCACTCTCCCTCGTGTCAGCGGCAGTGGTTCTGTATCTCACCGGAAGTTCGGTCAACACCATGGTGCTGGCGGGGCTGGTCATCGCCGTGGGTGTGGTCGTGGACGACGCCATCATCGACATCGAGAACATCATTCGCCGCTTGCGCCAACACCGCATCGAAGGCGGAACGAGGTCCACCGCGTCGGTGGTGCTCGAGGCCTCGCTCGAAGTTCGCGGGCCCATCGTCTACGCCACGGTGATCATCGTGGTCGCAGCCGTGCCGATCTTTTTTCTCGAGGGACTCACCGGGGCATTCTTTCGACCTCTGGCCATCGCTTACACCCTGGCCGTGCTGGCCTCCATGGTGGTGGCGCTGACCGTCACGCCGGCGCTGGCACTGATCTTCATGCGCGAGGTCCCGTTGAAAGCGCAGGAACCGCCACTGGTGCGGATTCTCAAACGCGGGTACCACAGGGTGCTCAGGCCAATTGTCCACCGACCGTTGGGCGGGTATATCGCCTTTGGAGCATTGGCGACGGCCGGTGCCGTGGTCGCACCGTTCCTCGGCCAGTCGCTGCTCCCGGACTTCAAGGAGCGGGACTTCCTGATGCACTGGGTCACCCAGCCGGGCACCTCGGTCAGCGAGGAATATCGGATCAGCCAGCGGGCCTGCCAGGAACTGCTCACGATTGACGGTGTCAATAACTGCGGCTCGCACATCGGGCAGGCGTTCGCGGCCGACGAGGTCGTTGGCGTGCACTTCGGCGAGAATTGGATCAGTATCGACCCAGCTGCAGACTACGACCAGACCCATGCCGCCGTTCTGGAAGTGGTTGAAGGGTATCCCGGCATTCACCGCGACGTGCAGACCTACCTGAAGGAGCGGATCAGGGAGGTGCTGACCGGTTCGAGTAACGCCGTGGTGGTGCGGCTCTACGGCGATGACCTGGGCCTGCTCCGCGAGACTGCGGATGACATCTTCGAAATCTTCACAGCAATCCCTGGGGCAGTCGACGAGCATGTGGCCTTGCAGGTGGACATTCCACAGCTCAGCGTCAGGGTGGATCTGGACAAGGCCCAGCAGTATGGCCTGAAGCCGGGCGACGTGCGGCGCGCGGCGGCAACGCTGGTGGCCGGCGAGGAAGTCGGTGACGTCTACCGGGGCGGCAAGGCCTACGACGTGCAGGTGTGGAGCCCGGTCGAAATCCGCTCCGACGTGACCAGCATCCGTAACCTGCCCATTGATACGCCCAGCGGGACGCAGATCCGCCTGGCCGATGTCGCGGACGTCTTGCTGATAGCGACGCCGAATGTGATCCAACGCGAGGATGGCTCCCGGCGCATCGACATCGAGGCCAATGTGGAGGATGGCACCTTGGCCACGGTGGTCGCCAGCCTGGAGGCCGGTTTGGCGGACCTTGATCTGCCGACCGGGTTCCACGCCGAGATTCTCGGTGAGTACCAAGAACGAGAGCAAGCCACACAGCTTCTCCTGACGCTGGCCGTTCTGGCCTTGGCGGCGATCTTCCTTCTGCTCCAGGCGGCGTTTGGCAGCTGGCGACTGGCGACACTGATCATGCTGACGTTGCCGATCGCCCTGGTCGGCGGAGTGTTCGCGGCCTTCCTCGGCGGCGGCGTATTGTCGCTCGGCTCAATCGTCGGGTTCCTCACGGTAATGGGAATCGCCGCACGCAACAGCATCCTGCTGATCAATCACTGTCAACATCTGGAGAAGCAGGAAAATATGCAGTTCAGTGCCGACTTGGTGTTACGCGGGGCAGGGGAGCGCCTCTCGCCCATTCTCATGACCACGCTGGCCACGGGGCTTGCCCTGGTGCCGCTGGTCGCCCTGGGCAATATCCCCGGACACGAGATCGAACATCCAATGGCGGTCGTCATCCTGGGCGGACTGGTCACGTCGACCCTGCTCAACCTGTTCGTGGTGCCGTCCCTGTACCTGCGATTCGCCAAACCGAAGCCAGCACAGCCCGCGCAGCCGTTAGAGATCCGGGAGCCTGTTCCCGCCGATGCCGGCTAGGCACCTACTCAGCGGAGCATTCACAGCAGCACCCGAGCAGTGAAAGGTCAACCGACATGCTCCGATTCCGAACAGCCCTCATGGTGGGCGCATCCGTCGTCCTGCTCGCGGCGTCTGCCCTGGCAGTGGTGACTTTCACGACATCAGCCGGGTCAGCGCCCGTGGCATCAGCCGAGGAACGGTGCGGTCCGGGCTCGGCCCTGAATTTTGTGCCCGCCGATTTTCAGGACAGTCCCCGGATCGACAATGAATGGATCCCGCTCGAACCGGGCATGGAGTACACGCTGGAGGGCACCGTCACCTCGGCGGACGGGGTGCAGGATCGCGTCGTGGTGCACACCGTGACGGGGCTCCGCAAAATCGTCAACGGCGTCGCCACCCGGGTCCTGTGGGATCGCGACTATGCCGACGCCCAGTTGGCCGAATCCGAATTGGCCTTCTTCGCCCAGACCGGCGAGGGGGCAGTCTGGCTGCTCGGCGAATACCCCGAGGAGTACGAGAACGGTGAGTTTGTGGGCGCGCCCAGCACGTTTATCAGCGGCGTGGATGGTGCAGTGGCGGGCATCGTCATGCCAGCCGCTCCGCAGGCAGATACTCCCGCACACGTGCAAGCCCACGCGCCGTCGGTGGGTTTTCTGGACTGTGGAACGGTCCTCCGTCACGGTGAACAGGCCTGCACCCCGGTGGACTGTTTCGAGAACGTACTGGTCATCGAGGAGACGAACCCGCTTGATCCAGATGGCGGACACCAGCATAAGTTTTATTCGGCCGGGCTGGGCAATATCCAGGTGACCGCCGTTGGCGGGGCCGACCAGGAGGAGCTTCGCCTCGTGAAGATCCGACGGCTAGATGCGCCCCAGCTCGGCGCCGTGAACGCTGAAGCGCTCACGCTCGACCGCCGCGCTTTCGAGGTGAGCCCGGATGTCTATGGCACCACGTCGCGCGCCGTGATCGATACGCCTGCACCGCGTGACTGAAGCAGCTCGCCCGACCGAGTGCGCGGCCGCCCGTGCGATGGCCACGCGCCGAAGGCGCGATCCAATTGTCCGGTCAGAGCTTCACTCGTCCCGCAGGAGTTCTGTGGGTTTGAGGCGCCCGATCTGGAAAGCCGCGGCGGCTGATGAGAGTGCTGTGGCGCACAGCACGAGCGCCGCGAGCACCGCCAACTCGGCCTTGGGCACAGCCAGCGCGGGAGAGAGAGTAAAGATCGGTCTGAGAACCTGCACGAATTGAGACGCCATGCCGATGCCGACCAGCACGCCGATCGCGGTGCCGAGCGTTGCGGAGATGCCGGCCTCGGCCAGCACGAGAGCGCGGATGTCACTGCTGGACATTCCTTGGGCGCGCAGGGTGACGTACTCTCGGCGGCGTTGCAGCAGCATCCCAAAAACAAACATCGCCGTGGCGGTTGCTGCCATGAGGAAGGTGAAGAACGAGTCGAGTTGCAGCAGGCCCCGCACGTTGAGCGCGGTGAGGCTCGACTGGTCCCGGTCCAGAGCCGTCTCTGAGGTCAGCACCTCGAAGTTTTGCTGCAATTCTTGACCGGCGGAGAGCGCCTGAACTTCAGAGAGCCCCTGAACCGTGCGATCAAGGCCCGGGACGCTGCGGTCCGAGCTGGCGACGAGGTAATAGTCGGCGTCGGTGAGGCCCGTTTCGCGTTGGTAGAAATCCAGATTCGCAACAATGTCAGTCCCCTGGGCCGCACCGGGAAACTTGGTGAACAATCCGACGACACGCATCGGCGTTCGTGTTTGCTGATCGGTATCGCGGGCCAGCAGCACCTCCACCGGATCCCCGATCTTGAGTTTCAAACCCTCGGCCAGGGCGATGTTGACGAGGATCCCATCCGGTGTCGACCGCAGCGCCGACAGCATCCGGCCGGCCGTGCCGGAGACGAACACGGAATCCGGCAGGGCAGCGACGGTGCCGAACGTGTCCGGGTCGATAGCCGCGAGGCTGGTGACGTCTTCGTTGAAGTCGCTGGTGAGCACGGAGTTCTGGGACGAGAACACGACCGGGGTCGCACCGGCCACGCCCGAAACGTCAAACTCGGCACTGAGGGCTGTTGGGTGCGGCCGGTCACTTGTGGGATTCGGTGTCAACCGAATGTCCGAGCCCACCTGGAACCGAGCATCCGCAACCTTGGCGGTGTCGTAGACCGTGGCAAAGCAGGCGAGCATGGTGCCGAGGCTGACGACCAGACCCACCGTGACGACGCCACCGGTCAACGCCGTCAGCCGGCGGGTGATGCTGCGCCAGAGCACACCGGAGCGTAGCCGGGTGAAAGGCTGGGCGCCGCGACCGGATGCGGCGCGCGCGGTGATCTCCTGCAGCAGGTGCGCAATGAACAGTGTGCCCGCCAGCCAGGCGATAATAGGCGCCACGAGCAGCTGCAGTGGCAGCGTCACGGCCTGGCCGGCATACACCGAGCCTGGCGGGGCATCAAACGCTCCGAGCCGCAGGGCTACCAGCTGCAGGGCGACCGCGATGGCCAGCGCGATGAGGTCAACGGGGAGACGGTGCCAACTCGGGGTGGTGCGCTGCGAACTGATATTGAGTTGCTGTTTGATCTCTCGGGTGATCAGGCTCCGGCCGGGAACATACAGGGCGAGCGCCGTGACCAGCATGCCGCCGCTGACCCCGATCAGCGTGGATTGAAGCAGGGCGGCGGGCGACGCCTCGAACAGGATGGAGCGCCCGAGCAGCGCCAGCACCGTCGCGAAGCCCAGAACCGTTCCGAGGAGTGATCCCACCCCCGCGATCGCGACCGTGCGCAGCGCGAGCAGGAACAGCAGATGCTTGCGAGCGGCCCCCCGCACACGCAGGAGGGCGTTCTCACGGCGTTGGGCACCTGCGAGCAAGGTTCCGGCGTAGGCCGTGAGGATGGCGGCCAGGATCCCGCCCGGCAGTCCCAGAAAGACGAACAGGCGCTTGGCAACCGCCGCATCTTCCGCGGCGACGTGCAGCGTATTGGAGATGTTGTCGATCAGGTAGTCCTGACCGGAGGCCACGCCCTGCACGGCCTCGGCGATCCCGCTGGTCTGGGCGAAAGCGGTTGCCGGATCGGAATTCAAGATGCTTCGCTCGATCAGCACGTCGAGCTCCTCGAGCGGGAGACTGTTGAGGGCGCTGTCCCGTTCGGCCGCTGCGGCTTCGAAGGCCGGCTCAACCTGGTCGCTGTAGACGCTGGGGTCCACGACCACGGTGAAGGGCACGTACCTGAATTTCTCGAGCGTGCCGGCCTCTCTGCTCTCGAAGAGCGGCCGGGCACCAGACAGGTCGGTAATACCGGTCACGTCGAGCGAAAGCGGTGCGGCCCCGCCGGGCAATTCGATCGTGACGGTACCGCCAACGCTGAGGCTCAGGGCACGTGCCGTCTCCGCACTGATCAGTGCCCCGCCTTGGCGCATGCTGCCGGAGCGAATCTTGACCGAGGGATAGTGGGACAGATACCGGGTGTCGAAGGCGAAAAGCTTGACCGGGCCAGGAACGGCGATCCCGCGGGCGGTGAGAGTTTCGGCAGCCATGTCCACGAGCACCAGCGGGTCGGCGGCCGCCACTCCGGGAACATCCGCTACCGTGTCGGCGAGAGTCTGCAGCGCGGTGGCCCTCGGGGCGTTCGCGAGGGCCGGGGTAACGGCCTCGCGGGTCGAAATCGTCGCCCGCACGGGCAGATCCGCGGTCGACGCAACGGATGCGGTTGCCCGCAGACGGTAGGTGATCCGAACAGAAACAGCGGGCTCGACCGTGCCGATGTTCAGCCCGGTGCCTGCTTCGCCTTGGAACAGCGGGCTGCCTCCTGCCACATCGACGATGGGTGTTTCGTTTTGATCGGTCGAATCCGCGACGTACTCGAGCGCGACATTCGGTGGCACCCGAACCACGACTTCGTGGGCGGGCGCGAAACCGTCGTTGGCGATGGTCAGAGTGACGAGGGTTGTGTCGCCCGCATCCAGTGCGTCGTCGGCCATCGTTTGTTCCAGCCGGATGCCGCCGCCGAGGGGAGTTGTCAGCACCCGCTGCATGTCGAGCGTCAGGGGCGCGACAGCTCGCCTTGTCATCGATGCACCGGACCCGTCGATAAAGAACAGCACCGCCGAGAACAGGCCTACCCCGACGACGACGCCCACCAGGGAGGTAAGCGTACGCCGCGGGTTGCGAAACAGATCCCGCTGAACGAACCCGCCGAGAGTCACCTGCCCGCTCATGTCGGTCCCGCCATCCGGCCGGCGCGCATTTCAAGCACGGTACTCATCCGTTCGGCCACTGCCCGGTCGTGCGTGACCACGACCAGCGTGGCGCCGTGTGTCGCGTGGTGCTGCAGCAGCAGTTCCACCACCCGGTTTACGCTCGCCCCGTCGAGGGATCCGGTCGGCTCGTCGGCCAGGATGATACCCGGATTGTGCACGATCGCCCGAGCGACGGCGACCCGTTGACGTTGGCCGCCGGAGAGCTCGTCGGGGAAGCGTCGCTCGAGAGAGATCACGTCGAGCGACTCAAGCAATGCCCGGGTTTGGGCTGGCTCGTCGGCGAGGCCGGCCAACACCGCCTGCAAACCAACATTCTCGGAGGCGGTCAGGAAGGGCTGTAAGTTGCCGGCTTGGAAGACGAAGCCGAAGTGTCGGCGACGGAGGGCGGCACGGTCCGGCTCTGCCATCGCCGAGAGGAGGTGGGGACCCACCCGAACCTCGCCGGATGTTGGCGTCTCGAGACCGCCGAGGATTCCGAGCCGGGTCGATTTTCCAGATCCGCTCGGCCCGACAATGGCCACGCTCGTGCCGGGTTCGACCGTCATCGTCACGCCATCCAGGGCTCGAATCGGTCCGGACGCCGTGGTGTACCTCATGCTGAGGGCGGTAACGGCAACGCGAAGGCCCCATCCCTTGGCAGTTGCCGGGTATTCGCGCGGTTCGATCGACCCGATCATGACGCGCGTTCCAGATGGCCGCCGCTCAGTCGAAGAACGCGCGAACTCAGCGAGACGATCTCGGGGTTGTGGGTGACCAACAAGACGGCGAGGCCACGGTCACGGCAGGCCGTATGGAGGGTGTTGATCACCACTCTGGCGGTGGCTCCGTCGAGCTGCCCAACAGCCTCATCGGCCAGAAGCAGCTCGGGGTCGTTCGCCAGCGCAAGTGCCACGGCGACGCGCTGCGCCTCGCCGCCGGAGAGCCGCCGCGGCAGGTGGCCGGCCCGATCTTCAAGATCGACCTGCTTGAGAAGCGCGTGGATGTGAGCAGCACGGGCGGTTCGCCCGGCGAGGCGAATCGCCAGTGCAATGTTTTCCCCAGCGGTAAGGAACGGCACGAGGTTTCCGGACTGCAGCACGATGCCGATTCGCGTGGCCCGCAGCTGAGCGCGCCGGGTGTCGGGCAGGGCGCCGATATCCTGACCATCGAAGATCACCTGGCCGGAGTCGGGAACCAACAACCCGGCGATAAGCGAGACGAGCGTGGACTTGCCGCAGCCGGACGGGCCCACCAGGCAGGTGATCTCACCACGCGGCAGCTCGAGATCCAGTGCCTTCAGGACCGACGTTGTCTCGCGGGCAGTGCGGTAGGTTTTGGACACGGCGTGCAGGCTCAGCAGCGGCCGGTCCTCTGCTGCGAGAGCCGAGTCCTCGCTCGACATCACGGGGTACGGGTCGCTTTCACATCACCGAAAAGCTCGGGTAACTCGGTGGCGGCTTGTTGGTCGATGCGGAGTGCCTCGGCGCTTGCTTCGGTCAGCCCTTCCGGGGTAAGCCTCGTGACGTTGATGAGCCGTTCGACGTCTTCGTGGCGGCTCTGGCCGCGGGGTTCATTGCGGATTTGGCCGACGCCATTGGCGTAGTACTTGAACTCGTTATCGAGCGCGGACCGCTTGCCCTCGCGAATGACGAGCACGTCGACGAAACAGTCGAAGGGGACGCACTCCTTCGGCTCTATTTTCAGAAACTCGGCGGCGTCGCCATCCTCCTCCGGGGGCTGGGCGATTGACCAGGCTGCCGTCGCGCTGGGGGGGGTCATCGGGCATCAGGATGCCGGCTTTCGCCCCGTCGAGCCCGCTCAGCCAGGCCTCAGCGATCGCAACGAAGCGTCCGGCTTCGTACTGTTCAGTGGTTCCACCCAGTGTCCAGACAGCGCCATTCTTGTCCTGGGCAAAGTAGTCCAGCGATTTCTGTACGACCTGACCGGCGCCGGTCGAGAGGTCGTACACCGCGACGGTCGGCACGCCATCGATCTGGCGGATCACATCGGTCACCGTGGTGACCACCTTGTGCGGCACCGTTCGGTTGCCGATCAAGGTAGTGCCCTCTCGCACCCATTGCGTGCCGGGAATGAGAGGAAACCACTTGTTCGCGCCCGCCCGTGGATCGACGAAATTCGACGCCACCATCGGGCTATCGGAGATGGCCTGTTGCTCGGTCGCATCGTCGGCGGTGCAGCTCGTCAATAGCGTCAGTAGCGTCAGGCCAAAGCCGAGGGCGATCATGGCCGCTGTGCGCCGGCGCGTCCGCCCAATGGAGATCGACTGCGGCTTGTTCATGACGCACTCCTTGCTCCGTGAGAGACCGGTGTGTCTTTTTCCAGGCGACCCATTCGCAGTCACAAGAAAACGGGACCTCATAAAGTTGAGATTCAGCATTGCGTTCATGGCTGTGGGTGTCAATGGCGTTGCGCGTCCACCGAGATAGCGATGGGTGTCAACGCGCTGCGGTTCCGACGTCGCACCGGATGTACGTCGCTCAAGACGGAAAGCCCGGATGCCTTCGTTTCGTCGCTGCGCCTGCTGATAAACGGCCCGGCGCTATCCTTCCGTTAGCTCCTGACCGCCACTCAATCGTCGCGACCTCCGGTCACTGGCAAGGGCGCACGACCCGAGTCGCCGGCCCTCGCCTGGCCTACTGGCCGGGATCCGCCGCGAACTCCCGTCCGACCGGCAGCAGCCTGTCGCTGTAATCGAAGATCGCCTGGTTCTCCCAGCCGTTCCCGGAGCCCGGGTTGGTCGGGTCCCAACCGGAGCCCGCCACCGCAGTCCAGGTGGGCTCCCAGTAGAAGACGCCAAGGCCGCGGTTCGCTGGCAGTCCCGCGACAATGTTCTGCACCGCACGCAGATGCGACGCCTGCCCGACCGGGGTCGCCGGGTAACCGGGGATCACCTGGGCTGCCGCAAATATCTGGGGCTCCGCGTCATCCTGTGCCAGGGTGAAGCCGTAGGCCGTCTCGACGACGGCGAGCGTCTTGGCCGGGAACGCAGCAAGCAGGGTGTTTGCTCCGCTCTGCAGGGAGGCAAGACTGCCGTGCCAGTAACCATAAAACGACAGCCCGATGACGTCGAACGAGACTCCCTGTGCGACCGCGCTGTTGTACCAGGACTGTAGCGTCGCCACGCCGTTATTGAGGTTGGTGAGGTGCAGGATGATCTTCGTGCTCGGAAACACGGCGCGGGCCGCATTCGAGCCGGCTTTGAGTAGCGTGCCGAGGTTGGTCCAGTCCGACACCGCTCCGGATGCCGCACCACCGGTGATGAGCATCCCCGGGTTGATCTCGTTACCGATCTGCACCATGTCAGCGGTAACCCCAACAGACTTGAGCCCGGTGAGCACGTCGTCCGTGTGCGCTGTCACCGCGGAGGCGAGGGCGCTGAGGTCGTAGCTCGACCAAGCCGCCGGGATCTTCTGCGCTCCCGGGTCGGCCCAGGTATCCGAGTAGTGGAAGTCGACGAGGATCTTCATTCCCGCCGCCTGCGCCTGCTGGGCAAGCGCGATAACCTTCGCCTTGTTGTTGTAGCCGTCGGCGGGGTTCACCCACACCTTGATGCGGGCATAGTTGACGCCGCTCGATGCAAGGAGGGTGAGCGGTGCGATGGTCGCTCCCGCTGCGTCTTTATAGAGTGCGCCGAAGGCCTGGTTCTTGGGAAGCGTTGAGACATCGGCACCGCGGATCGTGCGCACGATGCGTTCATTGGTCATCGTGACGTTGTCAAACTGCGCCCAGGCCCCGCCCACGGTTGCGGACGTCTTGAGCGCGATGGTGCAGCTACCGCCACTGACATACGCCGAAACGGCAACTTGCACCCAGCCGTTGTCCTGCTCGGTGCTCGGTGCGGTCACGGATTTTGCGCTCCCCCCGCAATTTCGCAGCCCGACCGTGGTCGCGTCGAGCGCCTGGCCCGGCGTCGCCGAACCCGATTTCACCCAGACCCGCAGCGTGTACCAGGCAGCGGCGAGGTTCGTGACGGTCTGGGCGATTTCGGTCGTGTAGGCGCTGGCCGACCAGAGGTTCGCCCTGCGCGCACCGTTCTGCGGGGCGTCCGTGCCGATGCTCGCAGCCGACGTTGTACCGGTCACGGTCCAGCCCGTAAGTGCGCTCGCGCTGGATTCGAAACTCGGATTGGCAATGACCGGTGCCGCGGTCGCTGGCGCTGAGATGGTCGTGGCGAGAACGAGTCCGGCGAGTATCGCGGCTCCCGCCTTCATTGTCGTGCCTCGTGAAACAACCCGCATGTCGTCCTCCTTGACGATTCAAAGTTCTCTGCGCCTTCAGCCGAGCAAACCCGTGAGCGGTTACAGCCGACTCACCTGTGTTAGAAACCTAACAGGTGCATTCGCCCAAGGTCAATGCTGATTGAACTGTGTGCGGTCACAGTAACGGTCGGGCTGGTAGTGCCCCGATCACCATCGAACGCTCCACGATGATGTCGTCGCATGGTGAGCAGACACGCACTGCGGAGGTACGAAGAAGCCCCGACGAACATCGTCGGGGCTCTTAACGGCCAACCGGCCCTTCCTGATCGGAAGGGCCGGAGTCAGCCTGCTGTGGTGGAGCTAAGGAGATTCGAACTCCTGACCTTCTCATTGCGAACGAGACGCGCTACCAACTGCGCCATAGCCCCAAACTGCCTTTCAAGAATATCACGGGCTGACCAACAGTTTCGCCGCTTCCCGAGTGCGAGGCGAATTAGACGGCGCGACGGCGACGCAGCACGGCGTCGAGGTCGGTCAGGCCCGGCCCGGTCTCGCCGACAATTCCCATCGACGCAAACCGGCTCGGCGCAGCCGCGGCAGCGGGCCGGGCGATCGGCGTGACCGCCCGATGTGCTTCCTCGGCGAGTGCGGCCCCGCGGCGGGCGACCTCCGCCTGGGCGGCTGCCTTCCGCAGCTGGTTGGCCGCTTCAACGGATGCCATCGCCGACTGCGCGATAGATCCGCGCGAGAGGTGCAGTGCTCGCGGTACCGGGTGCGGCGTCCAGGTCGCTGCGGCGGCCGGAGTCGCCTCCCACTGCACAGGTTCAAAGGCCTGACCGATCAGCACGGGCAGATCGACCGGGGCTTCCACCCGCACAATGCGGGCGGAGCGGGCGACGGTGGCCAGCCGGCCGAGAATGCCAAACGCGGCCACCGTGACGACGACGCCGCCGACCAGCGCGGTGAAAGAGCCCGCCAGAGCGGGAGCGACGCCGGCCACAGCCAGCACGAAGCCGGCCAGCAGCATCAGAGCGACCAGGCCGCGGAACCGACGGAGGCGCCGAAGCTTCTGCACCGGCGACCCCGCCAGGCGCGGTGTCGCCGCGGCGGTCACTGCGGCGGCGCGGCGCACGGCGCGCCCAGCATCCGCCACCGCCTGCGCTTCGGCACGCTCTGAATACTCGGCTCGTGCCAGAACACGCTGCTGCTCGGCCAGGGTGCGGGCGGTCGCTTCGAGCCGCACTTGCCGCGGAATTTCAGCGGTTTCAGCCAGGACGCGCAGTGCCTGCTGCAATCGCACCGCATTTCGTTCCGTCGCCTGGTACTGCTTGCGGCGCGACCAGGTGGGCATCAAATAGGCAACCCACAGCACAGCGGCCACCGCCACCATGACCCCGCCACCCAATGCCTCACTACTCATGTTGACAACGCTAGGAGGCACACGGTGATCCCACGGTTATTCCCCATGGCGTGTCACCGAGATTATTACTCCGAATTCACCCCCGAACAGGGAAAATCACCTTCATCAGGTGATGACACGCACCGGATGCGCGGCCGAGGCAAGGTCTGCCGCGGTGACGCGCGCGGCATCCGCTGGTACCAGGCCATCGTGCCAACGGCGCATGACACCCTGGCTGAGTTCTTCGGAGACCAGGCCGAAGCAAAAATGGTCGCGCCAGTCTCCATTGATGTGGATATAGCGGCGGCGCAGTCCCTCATACCGAAAGCCGAGCTTTTCGACGACACGCAGGCTCGCCTGGTTGTCCGGGCGGATGCAGATTTCCATGCGGTGGAGGCCGAGCTGGTAGAAGCAGTAGTCGGTTGCGAGCGCCACGGCCGTAGGGGTGACGGACTGGCCGGCGAACTTTTCACTCACCCAGTAGCCGATCGTCGCCGACGACAGCGACCCCCACGTGATCGACGACACGTTCAGCTGGCCGGCCAATTCACCGTTGTGTTCCACGATGAAGGGCAAGCCGTTGCCCGACCGCGAGTGGGTCAACAGGCTGCGGATGCTCGCGCGCGTGTCGAAAGACATCGGCGCGTACGGGTTCGTCGCCTCCCACTTGCGCAGCCACGATCGGTTCGCCAGCAGTTCGCCCTCGAGCGCGCGCGCATCGCGCAAACGGATGGGACGCAGTGTGACGGAGCCCTCATAGAGGCTGGGAATTGCGATCGGCACGGTTCGCCTGTCTGTCGTGGGCCGGGAAGCCCGGTCTGGCTGGGTGATGCTGGGCGGAGCGTCAGTCGAGCGTGGCGACGAATTCGTGCAGCCACGGCTTGAGGTCGGCGCCGAGATCGTCACGTTCAACGGCGAGCTGCACGATGGCCTTGATGTAATCGAGCCGGTCGCCGGTGTCGTAGCGACGCCCGCGAAAGATGAGGCCGTACACGCCGCCGGTGCTTTCCGGGTTGACGGCCATCTCCTGCAGGGCATCGGTGAGCTGAATCTCGTTACCCTTGCCGGGCTTGGTGTGTTCCAGGATATCGAAGACTTCGGGGCAGAGCACGTACCGGCCGATGATGGCCAGGTTGGACGGGGCGTCCTCGGCGCTCGGCTTTTCGACCAGGCCGGTGATGCGCACGACGTCGGGGTCGTCGGTGGCCTCGACCGCGGCCGCACCGTACATATGGATCTGCGCAGGATCGACCTCGAGCAGCGCAACGATGCTGGCGCCGCGCTTGACCTGCTCCGCGAGCATGCGGGTCAGCAGCGGGTCGCGGGCATCGATGATGTCATCACCGAGCAGTACCGCGAAGGGCTCGTTGCCCACGTGCATGCGGGCGCGCAGCACGGCGTGGCCGAGGCCGCGCGGGTCGCCTTGGCGCACATAGTGGATGTCGGCGAGCTCGTTGGACTCGCGCACCTTGGCGAGCCGGGTCTGGTCGCCCTTGCGTTCGAGCATGGCTTCCAGCTCGGTCATGCGGTCGAAATGGTTCTCCAGGGCGTTCTTATTGCGACCGGTCACCATCAATATGTCACTGAGGCCGGCCGCGACTGCCTCCTCGACGACGTACTGAATAGCTGGCTTGTCGACGACGGGCAACATCTCCTTCGGCATGGCCTTGGTGGCCGGGAGGAAGCGCGTTCCGAGTCCCGCTGCGGGAATGACGGCTTTAGTTATCGGGGTACCCATGGGCACTAGGTTAGCGGCAAGTAGGATGCCTTATATGGACTCCGACACAGGTCATCGAAAGCGTGCGCTGAGGGCGGAACTGCGCGAACGCCGTCAGAACCTGACCTCCCATGAACGCGAAGCAGCCACGGCCGGTTTCACCACGAACCTTCAAAGCCTCGTACTCGACCTATCGGCACGGTCAATCTCCTGCTATCTGTCGGCCCGCAATGAGCCCGATACCCGACCTTTTCTTACCTGGGCCATGGCAGAGGGCATCCGTGTTCTGTTCCCGATTTCGCGCGAAGATGGTCTGCTCGACTGGACCGTCGGCACGGGAGACGAGGAATTCAACGGCATTTCCGGTATGCCTGAGGCGGTCGGAACTCTGCTCGGCCCGATCGCCATCAATGACGTCGACCTCATCATCGTTCCGGCGGCGGCTGTGGACGGGTCTGGCCTGCGCATGGGCTGGGGTCGCGGCTATTTCGACAAGACCCTGGGGTCGATGGAGAAGTGCCCACCGGTGTATGCCGTCGTGTTCGACAGCGAATTTGTCGACGCGGTACCCCGCGAGGTGCACGATCAGCCGGTCAACGGCCTCGTCACGCCGACCCGAATCATCGCTTTCTGATTATTTTTCATCGCTAGTCGCGCTCGTGCTGAACCTGCGGGGGTGCGAGCGCGCCTAACCTTAGTACTGGCAGGCATTTGCCTGCCGGTTCAACCAGCTGGAGATGCAGTGCCTACCTACTCTTACCGTTGCACCGAGTGCGACACCGCCTTCGATATCCAGCAGGCCTTCACCGACCACTCGCTAACGGTGTGCCCGACCTGCCAGGGAAAGCTCCGCAAGGTCTTCTCCTCGATCGGCGTGACCTTCAGCGGTTCGGGTTTCTACAGCAATGATTCCAAGTCGGATTCGAAGCGTACTAACCCGAACCTCGACCGCAAGACGAACGAGAAGTCTGCCAGCACGAGCGATTCGTCGACGAGCAAGCCCGCTGAGGGCAAATCCGAGACAAAGTCCGACAAGAAGGCCGACAGCGCGCCGATCAAGAAGGACACCTCGGCGTCGTCCTCCTCCTCCGTTCCAGCCGCGAAGGCGTCCTAACAGCATGGCGCTGACAAAGACGGTCTCCCAAGTCATCCGTTTGGAGCACCCCGTGATCAACGGTTTCAAAGAATTCATCATGCGCGGCAACGTCATCGACCTCGCCGTCGCCGTCGTCATCGGCACGGCGTTCACCGCGCTCGTCACGTCGATCGTCACAAACGTCTTCAACCCGCTGATCGCCGCGGTCTTCCAGGCCGACTCGCTCGCAAAGGCCCTCCCCCTGATGCTTCCCGGTGGCGACAAGATTCTGTTCGGTGCTGTCATCGGCGCGCTCATCAATTTTCTGCTGATCGCCGCGGTCGTCTACTTCGTGATCGTGCTGCCGCTGAACAAGCTCAAAGAGGCTCAGGACCGTCGCCGGGCGACCGGCGTGCCCTCCGCCGTTGTGGCCGATCCCACGACCGAACTCGATCTGCTCACCGAGATCCGCGATCTGCTTGCCAAGAACAGCGCCACCGACCAGGGACCCCGGCATACCGCCTAAACCGCACTACCAGTGCGGCGGACGATCCTGCCGTAAGCGCGCGTCGTTCGCGCTCGGCAGGCTGCCCGACGAGGCGACACCCCCCTCTTCGCGCAGCACCGGCGGGTGCGGGTTCGGGTCGGTGTCTGGCGCGGGCAGTAGCTGCGCGCGCCGAGCCCTCCCCGCGGCTTTGATGATCGGCTGACGCTCGGTGCCGAGGTGCACCGTGCCGCGGCGCGGCGTACCGTTAGCTGTGCCGTCGCTGCTCACGCGCCGGGCCGCTTCGGGGCGATGGCGTCATCGGTCGTACCGAGCCGGGCAGCGGCATCCTGTTGCGGAACACCGGCGATGGCGGCCACGCGCGCCGCGACGGCATCGGGGTTACTGAACAGCTCGAAGCTGTGCACGCGCAGGTAGTGCCAGCCGAGACGGCGCAGCACTTCGGGGCGCAGGCGCAACGACTCGCGCAGGCTCGCACGATTGACGACGGCATCCGTTTCGACCACGATCGCGCGGGTGCCGTAGGAGGCGGCGAGGGCGAGCTTGCCGCGGTGGCCGAGGCGCACGATGAGGCCGAGCTTTTCGAGGCGGCCGGCGAGGTCCACGAGCATGGCCTCGCTCGCGTCGGGAACCTGCACCTCGTCCCGACGGGCTTCGGTCTCGCTCAGCACCTGCGACAGCGCAAGGATGCCGTGACGCTGGCGGTCCTCGTCGATGTCGGCGGGGCGGAAGCATGAGACAATGTCGAGCGCGCGGCGGGCCCGCGTCATACCGATCGCCAGCAGGCGTTCGCCGCCGGGCTCGCCAAGCGAACCGAAGTTCGACAGCAGGCGTCCGTGCGGGGTGCGGCCGTATCCGATCGAGAAGATGACCCGGTCGCGGCTCTGCGCCACCGCCTGCTCGAGGGTGAGCACGGTGAACGGTTCGCTGCGGTCTTTCAGGATGAAATCCGACAGGTCGGTGCGCTTCGCGAACGCGGCGAGTACACCCTGCTGCACGCGCACGGCGTGCCGGGTGCTCGCGGTGATCACCATGAGCGATTCGCGCGGACGCTTAGACGCGTGGTCGAGCACGAGGTCGATGACCTTCACGACCTCAGCGTCAACGCTTTCGATGGCGCCACTGTCGGCATCGGGCATGCCGCGCCCGCCTGCCACGTAGTTGATGGTGAGGCTGCCGTGACCGAGAAAACTGCCGGCCCAGGGCAGCGAGTCGATGCGTCCGCCATAAAAGCGGTGGTTGACGAGCTCCGCCAGGTCTTCACCGCCGGCCCGGTAGCTGCGGGTGAGGGTGAGGGTCGGCAGCAGTTCGCCGAGGCGGGCGAGGGCGGAGTCGGCGTGGAGAGCGTCGACCGACACCTCGGGCGCGGCTGCTTCCCCCGAGCCGGCAATGCCGGTCTCGAACGATGAGGGGGTCTGGGTGACCGGGTCGCCGAACGCCACAATCTGGCGGCCACGTCGAATAGCGCCGACGTTTTCGGCGAGGGTGGTGGCGCCGGCGTCGACGATCAGCACGGTGTCGAAGGTGATTTGGTCGCTGATGCCGGCTACTTCGTAGGGCGAGGCCAGCCAGACCGGGGCGAGCACGCGGCCGAGGTGCGGGGCGACGTCGTTGAGCCGGGCGGGGGTGGCACGGTCGGCGCGCAGCAGGCGGCGCAGCTGGTCGGCTTCCTCGGGAAAGTCGACGACGCCGATCTTCCAGGTCTCGGCGAGCAGCCACGCCAGCAGCTGGCCGGTCGCGGATGCGTGCGCCTCGTCGACGAGTTTGAAATCGGCCTCGAGTCGATCCAGAACCTGGGTGTTGGCGCCTAGCAGGGCCCGATCGCTCGCGAGCATGGTCTCGAGCACGGACTGCCACCAAGCCAGTTCGAGCTCGGCGGCGACGTTCTCCTCCGAAACGTGGCGTTGGGAGAGGTCGGTCATGAGCGGGTCGAGGTTGTGCTCGCGCAGGGTCGCCAGAAGCGCGGTGCGCTCGTGCAGGTTGGCGAGCACCTCGCTCTCGGCGGCGAGGCCGGAGATCATCGAGACCAGCTCGTTGATCTGACGCCCCGCGAGGATGCGCGGCGTGCCAACGGTGCCGAGCGGAACGTCGAGCAGTCCAAGGTCTTCCCAGACCCGCTGAAAAGCGACGTGCACGTCGTTGATGCCGACCGGCACCTCCGGGGTCACGCCGGCGGCCGCGTAGCGCTGCCAGAGCGTGCGCTGACTCTGAATGCGGCGCAGGCTCTCGTTCATGTCGGTGACCCGCACGCCGGGGCGCAGGTATTCCTCGGCGAGCTTGCGCAACCGGCGACGGCTGGCCGAGCTCATCTCGGACGATTCCCGGCGCGACGACGTGGCCGCGATCAGCTCGGTGAGCGACCGGTCGTAGACGCCGGGCTGAAACTTGTCGAGAGTTTCGCGGATATCCAGCAACAACCGCAGGTAGACACCGAGCTCATTGACCGTCTCGAATGGGCGCAGCCGGGTTTGGCTGATGAGCCCGTTGGCCCGTTCGAGCAGCCGGGGAAGTTCACGCTCGTTGACGCGTTTGGCGAGCTGGTGCGAGTTGGAGGCATCCGCTGTGGAGGTGAACGAGGCGCCGTACCAGGGCGAGTCGCCGGGGCCGTACCGAAACTCGCCAAGAACGGCGGCCTTGATCAGGGTGTTGGCGGCGGCCGACCGGGAGTGTGCTAGCAGCTCGAGAGCGTGTCGGTCGAGACGGGCCGTCGTCGATGGCGGCTCGGGCAGCTGGGCGAGGCGGGCGAGCTCGCCGAGTGCGTCGAGCACCGAGACGCCCAGTGCGGAGTCTCGCCGAGTGAGGGCGGACCGGTAGTCGAGCAGCACCTTGCGCAGGCGTACGAGGGCGTCGTCGACGTCGCCGACACGCGGCTGGGTGGCTTTTTCATTGCGGGTGATCGACTGGATCAGGTCGCGGCGCAGCGTGCGCGGGGTCACGGCCATGCCGGGCAGGCCCACCTGCACGAGGCGGCCGTGGATGCCGTCGAGACTCGAGCGGCGCGCGCTCACCACGAGTACCCGCTTGTGCTGGGCCACGAGCGAGCCGATCGCGTTGACAATGGTCTGGGTACCGCCGGTGCCGGGCAGGGTCTTCACGACGAGGGAGTTGCCGGCCGCGATCTGCGCGACGACGTTCTCCTGCTCGGAGTCGGCGTCGCCGAGCAGCGTGTCGGTGGCCGGTGGGCGGGCGTCCTGGCCGATCGGCACCACCGGGTTGTATGCGGCCGCGATATTGCCCCTGGCCGTCATGTTGCCGGCGACGGCGTCGAGCAGCGGATGCTCGAGCGAGCCGGCGTCGGCGGCGAGCGCCCGGCCGACGTCGGCGAACGACGAGACGACGAGGCGGGGTACGACGTTGAACCAGGGCAGGTGCGAGGTCAGTCCGCGCAGCCGGTCAATGACGGGCTGCGGTTTAAACGCGCCGTTGGTCACGGCGAGCGCCACGAAGGCGTCGGCGTCGAGCACGATCTGAAACTGGTCCTTCAGGGCGCGGGCGAGTTCGGGGTTGAGAATAGGCTGGCCCTTGAGCTTGAGCTCGTAGTCGCGCCCGTACCGACGAATGGCCAGGGGGCGCAACAGCACCGGGGCGCTGTAATCGACGTCCTGGTAACGCCACTCGGCGAGGCCGATGGCCAGGTTGACCGATTCAATGCCGCGCATGGAGCGCAGTTCGATGCCCTTCTGGGTGATCTCGTTCGCGGCCAGGCGGGCGTTGCGCAAGGCCAGCTCGTCGCGAATGAGATTGGACAGCAGGGTGGTCTTGCCGATGATGAACTGCGGCAGACCGCCGGGATGCGTGGCGCTAAGTTCGATGCGGGTGCGGGCTTCATCGGTGAAGTGCAGTAGCGGCGAGCGTCCGCCAAGGGCGGCAAGTTCGTCGCGCCACCGCTGCCAGATCGGTTCGGCGATATTGCCGGCGGTGAAGGCCGGGTCGCCCAGACTGAGGTTGTGTGGACGGGTCACGTTTTGCGGGTCGCCGGGAACCACGCCAAGGTACTTGGAAAGCACGTCGTCGTCATCTTGTTTTTTATCGAGGTGCCACACAGGGCTACCCTAATTGGCAAACCACCGGTTTGCCCCGAGGCGGCCGGGGTTTCGCGGGTTTCTGCTCCAATCTGCAGGCTCACAGCCAGTCGCGACGTTTAAACACGGCGTACAAGCTGACACCCATCGCGAGCATCAGGCTGAGGGCAAAGGGATAGCCCAGGGCCCAGTGGAGCTCGGGCATATGGTCGAAGTTCATGCCGTAGACCGTGCCGACCAGCGTCGGCGCGAACAGGATCGCCGCCCAGCTGGAGATCTTCTTGACCTCTTCGCTCTGGGCCAGGCTGGTCTCCGACAGGTGCCGCATCTCGTCGTTCTGGCGTTGGGCGACCAGGGTGCTGTGCACGGTCAGCGCGTTCTGCAGCAGCTGCCGGAACGCGTCGCCACGCTCCACGACTCGCAGGGTGTGGTCGAGCACGTCACGCAGGTGCCGGTGGAGTTCCAGATCGACGTTGTATTTATCGAAGCCACGCTGCATGGCCTCGAACATGGTCACGAGTGGTTGGGTGGCCCGCTGAAACTCGATCACCTCGCGCGACAGGGCATAGATGCGGCGGGATACCTCCGGGTCGCCATCGAACAGCTGGTCTTCAATTTCGTCGATGTCGTTTTCAAGGCCGGCGACAACCGGCCCGTATTCGTCGACGACCTGGTCAAGAATGGCGTAGAGCACGGCTTCCGGGCCGAGGGCGAGCAAATGTGGTGTCTGCTCCATGCGCTCCCGCACCTGCGCGAGGTCAGGCGATTCAGCGTGGCGGATGGTCACGACGAAATCCGGACCGACAAACACGTGCAGCTCGCCGAATTCGACGCGTTCCTCGTCGTCCATATATCGGGCCGGGCGCAACACCACGAACAGGATGTCCCCGTACCGCTCGATTTTCGACCGCTGGTGACCGGCGAGCGCATCTTCCACGGCCAAATGGTGCAGGCTGAATTCGGTGGCGACGGCCCGCACCTCCTTCTCGCTTGGCCGGTACAGCCCGATCCAAGCGAAACCCTCGTTCTCCTTCATGACTTCGAAGGTCTCATCGAGGGAGTGCGGGGTGGAGACTCGGTGCCCATCCACGTAGACCGCGTTATCAACCAGCGCCATCGGCTCTCCTTGTTCGATCTCCTAGTGTGTCACTCACCGACACCTCCCGGTAACGTGGAGGGGTGCCGCACACGGATGTCTCCCTGTTCCTCGCTCCGCGCGCGACGCTCCCCCAGGCCGACCGCGCACGGCTCACCGCCGCCGTGGCCCGGATCTGCCCGAAGCGGGGGCCCGTCACCATCGAGCAGCGCTGCGAGCTCTGCGGCGGAGCGCATGGCCGGCCGCGCGTCCTGGCGCCGCGCGGGGTGCACGTGAGCCTGAGCCGAGCCGGCGATACCGCGGTCGTGGCCGTGTCACTGGCCGGGCCGATCGGTGTCGACATCGAGAGCGTCAGCGCGGTCGGCCGCGCCGGGTTCGATGATGTCGCTTTCAACATTCTCGAGCGCACCGCGCTTGCGGCGGTGCCGTTCGCCGAACGCGACCGGGCGCGCGCGCAGCTCTGGACGACGAAGGAGGCGCTGCTCAAACTGTCGGGCGAGGGGCTGACGGTGAATCCTCGGGAGGTGACTGTGGGGTGGAGCAGCGGTGGAGCATCCGTTCTGCTGCACTGGCCGACCGCCATCCTCGATTTGACCCGGGTGCACCTGGCAAACTTCAGCGCGGGCGCCGGGCTGGTCGGCACGCTCGCTGTTCTCAGCGCACACGCCCCGCACGTCGCGGTGCGATAGGACACTCGGCTAGAGGCTCGGCAGCGCGCGTTCCAGCACCCACCGATCGACGAACCCGCCGATCGCCCGGCTGCCGGTGTGTTCGGAGAAGAATTCCACGAAGTCGTCGGTGGAAACCTGCCCGAACCGCCGGGCCGCGGTGTAGGCGCGTAAGGCCGCGAAGAAGGCCTCGTCGCCGAGAGATTTGCGAATGGCATGCAGGGCGAGCGCTCCGCGTTTGTAGACACGGTCGTCGAACATGTCATGCGCGCCGGGGTCGCCGACGACGATGTCGCGGGGCAGCGCCGCGACCCTGCCGCGGTGCAGCGCGGCGAGCGCGTCGGCAGTGCGACCGCCGCGCTGCTCCTCCCAAAGCCATTCGGCGTAGCAGGCGAAGCCCTCCTGCAGCCAGATGTCCTGCCAGCGGGCCACAGTGAGGCTGTTGCCGTACCACTGGTGCGCCAGTTCGTGAGCGATCAGCCGGTCGCTGCCGTGCTCGCCGTCGACGTGGTTGCTGCCGAACACGGCCAGGCCGTGCGCCTCGAGTGGAATCTCCAGTTCGTCGTCGGTCACGACCACCGAAAACGAGGCGAACGGGTAGGGTCCAAACCGGTCGGCGAAGAACGCGATCATCTCGGTGAGTCGGGCGAAGTCGGTACCGACACGGGTCGCCAGACGGGCCGGAAAATACAGGCTGTGGGCAACCGGGGCGGCGGCCAGGTCGCGGCGGCGGTAGCGGCCGATCAGCACCGTGGCGAGGTAGGTCGCCATCGGCTCGCGCACGTCGAAGGTCCATTTGGTGCGACCGGAGCGGCTCGACCGGGCCGACAACACCCCGTTCGACACCACGGTGTAGCTGGATTCGCAGGCGATCGTGATGCGATAACTGGCCTTGTCACCCGGGTGGTCGTTGCAGGGAAACCAGGTCGCGGCCCCGCACGGCTGCCCGGAGACGAGCACGCCGTCGTCGAGCTCTTCCCAGCCGACATCGCCCCAGGCGCTGTGCACCGGATGCGGCGCCCCGCGATAGCGCACCACCACCTCGAACACGGCCCCCGCTTCAATGGTCGCAGCGAGGCTGATCACCAGCTTGCGGGCGCTGTGGGTGATTTTCGTCGGCCGCGCGCCGTTCACCGTGACCTTCTCCACACTCAGCCCGGCGAAGTCGAGGCTGAACCGGTCGAGCCGCATGAGGGCCTGCGCGGTGATGATCGCCGTCGCGTTCAACCGGTTGGTGATTACGCGGTAGTCCAGGGTCAAGTCGTAGTGCTCGGCGGTGTAGCCGCCGTTACCGCCGGTGGGAGTGTAGGGGTCACCGGCGCTGGCCGAGCCGTAAGTCGTCTGCACAGTCTGGGCCATCGCCTAACTACCCACGCTCAACGCGTCCACGGCGGCTGGTGCCACGGCGTGATCGGGTTACCCGACCAGAGCGAACCGGCCGGCACCTGTTCGCCGCGCATGACCAGCGACCCGGGGCCAACGCTTGCTCCGGCGTCGATGGACGCCGCCGGCAGGATGACGCTGTTCGGCCCGAGCGTCGCGCCTTCGGCCAGTACGACCGCGCCGAGCTGCATGATGCGATCGTGAAACAGGTGGGTCTGCACGACGCTGCCACGGCTGACGGTGCTGCCGGCGCCGAGCCGCACCAGATCCGCTTCGGGCAGCCAGTAGGTCTCACACCAGACACCGCGCCCGACGGAGGCGCCGAGGGTGCGCAGCCACACGGCGAGCGCCGGTGTGCCCGAAGCTTTCTCGGCGAACCAGGGGCGGGCGACCATCTCCACGAAACTGTCCGAGACCTCGTTGCGCCAGATAAACGACGACCACAGCGGATGCTCCGACGCGTCGATGCGCCCGACCAGCGTCCATTTGACCACCGTCGTGACCGCGGCGGCCACCGCTCCAGCGGCGAGCATGACCACGCCCGACAGGCCGATCGCCGCGCCAAGGCCGAGGCGCAGCCAGAGCAGGTCGAGCAGCGCGAGCACGAGCAGGGCGATCCAGGCGCTGGTGAAGCCGGCCAGGATGCGCAGCAGTTCCCACAGCGATCGGGCTACTTTCAGTCGAACGGGCGGCTGGAATGTGCGGGACTCGTCGGCATCCGTTGGTCTCCGGCGCAGTCGGGCCGGCGGGTTGCCGAGCCAGCTCGACCCGCGCTTGGCCTTGCGCGGGGTCGAGGAGAGCACGGCGACGAGCCCGTTGCGCGGCACGGTGCGACCGGGACCGGCCATACCGCTGTTGCCGAGAAAGGCCCGGCGGCCTACCTTGGCCGGGCCGATGTGCATCCAACCGCCGCCGAGTTCGTAGCAGGCGACCATCGTGTCGTCGGCGAGAAACGCGGCGGGCGCAATGGTCGTGAGCGAGGGCAGCAGGAGCACGGTCGACGCCTCGACCTCGGCGCCCACCTTGGCACCGAGCAATCGCAGCCAGGTCGGCGTGAGCAGGCTCGCGTAGAGCGGGAACAGCACGGTACGGGCGCCGTCGAGGATGCGTTCGGTCATCCACACCTGCCAGCCGATCCGGCTGCGCACCGGGTAGTAGCCCTCGCGCAGGCCGACGCCGAGCGCGCGTACGAATCCGATCACGAGCAGCGCGTAGGCGAGGCCGCCGGCCAGGACAGCGACCGGCATGATCAGGGCGGCACGAAGCACGGCTGCGCCGAGGCTGTCCGAGTCGCCGACGACGCCGCCGATGATGATCGCGCCGAGAACGATGGCGATCGTGGGAATAGCGGTCATCGCGACCGAGCCGGCCGCGAAGGCGCCGAGCCAGCGGCTGGCGCGCGGCGGGCGTTCGGCCGGCCAGGGGCGGCGGGCCGAGCCGACCCGTCGAGCCGGGGAACCGGCCCACCGCTCCCCCGCCGGCACACGCGACGAGACGGCGGCGCCGGGTTCGATCTCCGCGCCGTGGCTCACGTGGGCGCCGCCGAGCAGGGTGCTGCGGGATCCGATGCGAGCGTCGGCACCGACATGGAGGTAGCCGATGCGCAAAATGTCGCCGTCGATCCAGTGGCCGGCCAGGTCGACCTCCGGTTCGATCGCGGCCCGGGCTCCGACGGCGAGCAAACCGGTCACCGGCGGCAGCGAGTGCAGGTCGACGTCGGGGCCGATCTCCGCGCCGAGAGCCCGAGCGTAGTAACTGATCCAGGGAGCGCCGGCGAGGCTCGCAGCGTCGACGAGCAGCGCGATCTGCTCGGCCAGCCACAACCGCAGGTGCACCGACCCGCCCCGCGGATAGTTGCCCGGCATCACGTCGTGCAGCAGCAGCCGGGCGGCGACGACAGCGATGAGCATCTTGCCGGGCGGGGTCACAAACAGCACAAATCCGAGCGCCACCCACCACCACGACAGGGTCGGGGCGAAGGTCGCGCCGGCCAGGCTGAGCAGGTTGTTGGCGATGGCGAGGTAGACCAGCCAGCGGATACCGCTCAGCACGTGCAGGGGAATGCCGAGCAGGGTCTGGGCGAGCTGGCTGCGGGCCGGTGTCGGAAGCACCTGCCGCGCCACGGCCGGCGTGGCGGGGGTGCGTGCATCGAGCTCCTCGGCGAGCGACCCGATGCGCGGGTGATCGTAAAGATCGGCCACGGTGGTTTCCGGGTAGCGGGCGCGCACGGCCGACACGAATTGGGCGGCCGAGAGCGAGCCACCGCCCTGAGCGAAGAAATCATCATCGGGCCCGGTCACGGGCATTCCCAAAATGGATGCCCACGCGTCAGCCAGCCACGCCGCCGTCGGCGACAGCACCTCGGCCTCGTCGGCCAGCAGCGAAGCGGGGAGCGGCCAGGGCAGCGCTGCCCGGTCGACCTTGCCCGAGGTGCGGGTAGGCAGCGCGTCGACGACGGCGAGCAAGGGCACGAGTGCTGCGGGGAGTTCCTCACGCAGCCGGGCAATGGCGGCCTTTCGGTCAAAGGGCGCGCTCACGTCGGTGGGGGCGACGTATCCGACCAGAACATGGTTGCCGGCCGGGGTGGTCTGCACCACGGCTGCGCCGCCGGCCACTCCGACGAGAGCGCCCAGGGCAGCATCCACTTCACCGAGCTCGATGCGTCGACCGCCGAGTTTGACCTGGTCGTCGGCGCGGCCGGCGAAGACCAGCCCGGCCCGGTCGAATCGTACGAGGTCGCCGCTGCGGTAGGCACGGTGCCAGCCCAGCTGCGGGTGCGGCGCATACTTCTCGGCGTCCTTGGCAGCGTCGAGGTAGCGGGCCAGGCCGACGCCGCCGATGATGAGCTCGCCGGTGTCGCCCTCGCCCACCCGTTGGCCCTGGGCGTCGACAACGGCCAGGTCCCAGCCGTCGAGCGGCAGGCCGATGCGCATCTCGCCGACGCCGTCGACGAGGGCGCCGCACGCGACGACGGTGGCTTCGGTCGGCCCATACGTGTTCCAGACCTCGCGGCCGCGAGTGGCGATGCGGGCGACCAGCTCGGGCGGGCAGGCCTCGCCGCCAAAGATCAGCAGGCGCACGCTTTCGAGCGATTCTTCCGGCCACAGGGCGGCGAGGGTCGGCACGGTTGAGACGACGGTGATGCCCTGGGCGATCAGCCACGGACCGAGGTCGGCACCGCTGCGCACGAGGGAGCGCGGGGCCGGCACCAGACAGGCGCCGTTGCGCCAGGCCAGCCACATCTCCTCGCAGCTCGCGTCGAATGCCACCGAGAGGCCGGCGAGTACCCGGTCGCCCGGAGCAATCGGTTCGGCGCGCAGAAACAATCCGGCCTCGGCGTCGACGAAGGCGGCCGCCGAGCGGTGGGTGACCGCAACGCCCTTGGGCACGCCGGTCGATCCGGAGGTGAAGATGACCCAGGCGTCGTCGTCGGGCGTCGGGATGTTGCCGCTCGGAAAGACCAGTGCCGGGTCGTCGTACGGCGGCACGGGTCGCCCCTGGAGCACCTGCAGGTCGAGGGCCTCACGCGGTGCGAACACACTGTCCTCGCCGATGACGCCGACCACGTGTGCCTCGGCGAAGACCAGCCGGGCCCGTTCCTCTGGATCGTCGGCGTCGACCGGAACGTAGGCGGCCCCCGCGAATACCGTGGCCAGAATCGACACATACAGGTCGCGGGTGCCCGAGGGAATGCGAATACCCACGGTGTCGCCGCGACGCACTCCGGCCAGGCTCAGAGCGCTCGCCTGAGTCTGCACGCGCCGCAGCAGGCCGCGATAGCTGATCGTGCCTTCCGCGTCTTCCAGGGCCAGAGCATCCGGATGCTGCACCGCGGTGTGGACTAAAATATCGGCGAGAGTGCGGGTCGGCGTGGCCAGGTGACCCGCTGAGAGCACATCCTGGGCGTGCACGCTATCGCCCACTGGGATCTGCATTCGCTCGATCACACGACTCCTCGTTCAGGTCGTGGCAGAACCGCAATGCCGCGAAAATACCAGTGTAGATCTCGCGGGTAACGCGCGGGTGAACTGCTTGCCCGAGTCGCGCGCCTCAGCCGCATCTGGAAGTAGCTGTCGTTCACCGTTTATCTGACGAATGAAGGACGTCGGGGCTTCGAGGGGAGTATGCCGAGCAACCGGGCTGCCCTCTTCGGCTAACTTCCCGTTCGTGGTTGAGGATGATGCGCATCGGTCACACCACGTGCACGGACCAGGACGTCGTTTTTTGATGCTCAGACCCTCCAGTCACAGCACCTCCAACCACGTCCTGAACCCAGCACTGCCGGCGTGCCCGATGTGCGGTCACGGGTCACGCCCGTCTCGCAACGTCAGTATTGGTCAAACGGGCATTTTCGCCCTAGTCCTTTTCATTAGTGACGCCGGTTGTCGCTGGTCAGGGCGCGAGGCCGAGTTGTTCGAGCATGCCCTGTTGGTCGCTGCTACCCCACCGCTCGACAAGCTTCCCGTTCTCAAACCGGCTGATTTGCATGCCACGGACGGACATCGTTTTACCGCTAGCGGCGTGGCCCATCAGGGGGCCTTGGTGGGTGCCGGTGAGGGTGTAGGCGAATGCGACATCGGTGTCGTTGGCGACGAGACGCTCGACTTTTATGTGCAGGTCGGGAAAAGCGGCAATCATCTCGCCGAAGAACGCTTTGTATCCGGCGGGGCCTGCGCCTTGACCGGGGGCAGGGTCATTGTCCACTGCGTCTTCGGCCACGAGGTCGTCGAGCAGGTCGAGCTTTCCGCTGTTCACGGCGTCACCGAACTTCTGTTGTGCGGCGATATTCACTTCTTGACTCATGTGTTTGCTCTCTTCTTAGGATTGACAGTGGATCGATTTGTGGGGGTCATATGGTGCCCGTATCGCCGGTGACGTTCAACCTCTCGCCGACAACGAGGCTGGATGCGTCCGGGTGAGCTCATGAATAAGTTCTTGATCGCGTTTCCTTATCTTGTCCTTGGTGCCGGGCAGACACGTCGGTTAGGCATCCGACGCTGGCTACGACCACGAGACGAGGGAAGTCCGCGCCACTATTCGTGAGGCGGGCTCCCCTCGCTTGCGTGCTTATTTGTGGAATCGTTTTTGCAGCCAGTCGTTGAGCGGCCTCAGTGCCGAAGGCTCATAGGCGTGCTCCAGAGTGACCGCGTGCGCAAAGTTGGGCAGGGTGACCTGGTCGACACTCGCAGCGCCGGTGAAAAGAGACGCTTGATCAGGACCAGCCGGCACCGGGAACAAGGCGTCGCTTCCTCCGGCGATAATCAGGACCGGAACCTCGATCGATGGAACATTCACCAAGTCGACGGCCACGGCCGGAGCGAACGATGCTGTGTCTCCACACGGATCAATGGTCAGCAACTGCAATGCTGCACTCTGCACGGCTGGATCGGCGCTATTGAATAGGGCGGCCGCAGCTCCTTCCGGTGCTCCGAAGGGAGCGTATCCGGCTGGGCCGGCGCCGCCGACACGCAGACCGCCGCTCGCGCATACCTTTGCGGCATACGCGGCATTGTCTTTGAGGACCTGTGACTGCACACGATCGGCATAGCCGATGACGATCAATCCGTCGATGTCGCCGAACGAGTACGCCGCGACCTGGGCGATCTGACCACCGTAGGAGTGACCGGCGAGGACAACTCGTGAAAACTCCGGAGCCTGCCCCGATGGCGTCACCTTATAGGATCCCGCGCGCAGGTCGAGCACGATCTGGTGGGCGATGTCGGCTTGGGATCCCACACAGACGCTGTTTCCCTCGGGTTTGTCGCTGCTGACGTATCCGAGTCGGTCTATGACAACCGACACCTGGCCGGCCTTGGCCTGATTGGTTGCGAAGTCGTAATTTTGTGCCTGGGCGAAGTCCCAGAAGAACTCCCCAAAACTCAGACCGTGTAAGTAGACCGTCGCGCCCTTCACCCTTTCACGCCGGAGCTCCTTCGTGGGGCCGACGATGTGGCCGCGGACGGTGTACGTTGCCCCGTCACTGGCGCAGGCCACCTTGGAACGATTGACATTTTCAACCTCGAAGGAGACCGGCAGGCTGGTGACGGCATCAGCTTTCATCTCGGAGCCATTTTGATTTGCAGCCGCAGCGGACGTCGGTGATGATGCCGCGTTGAATACGCTGGTTGCGCCGAGGAGCAGCGCCACCACGGCGACGGCTGCCAGCCCGGATTTACTCGGACGAAGTCGTTTTTTTACGGATGAATCGGATCGTGACACGTTGTACTCCAAACGAAAGTGACATGGCTCCACGCGCTATCGCACAGTGCGTGGGGTGGGGCCGTCTTGCGGGAAAGGCACGCCTCGACAACGAGATCGTGTGCGGGCACGGGGCCGGTATTTACGTGAATCGGCGAACTGGCCGTTAGCGTAACCCGGATGGGGGGTACCTGCAAGACCTCTGCGGAAGCAGAGGTCTTGCAGCGGGCGCCGATTTGACGGGCAAAACCCTACATCGCGGTGTTTGCATGGGATGTAGGGCCGTGACTGCGTGTGCATTTGGGGGGATTCGAACTCCAATAATCGACCAGTCAGCGTCGTCGGTCGGGTCAAGAACCGCGTGAATTCAACGTTTCTGGATCACAATGAGGCGTCCAGATTCACCCAAAGTTTTTTCAAGTGTGGGCAAAGTGTGGGCACGCAGGCAGCGAACGCCCGCGGGAAGGCCCCTATCGGGACATGGCTTGGCCAGGTGAAACTTCAGGCACCAGACCCGGTCGCGACCGACAGATCAACGCAAGGACACGCCGGCGATGAGGCCGGCTGCCAATCCCAACACGGGTCAAGCCGCGACCTGGCTTGATGGGTTGATGGGTTGATCGTCTCACAGTCCCAACAAATAACGGTCAATCCCATCGACCGGGTGATGCCATTCGCGGCGGCGAACGCGGTGATCTGGCCAGAGGCGTAATGGGTGCCGCGGTCGCTGTGAGAAATCACCGTTGCTGGGCGGTCCCCGCAGAGCACTATGGCCATCGTGAGGGCGTCCTGGATGAGGTCGGTGCTCATGTGGTCAGCGATAGCCCAGCCGATGACGCGGCGGCTGTGGGCGTCGATGACGGTCGCCAAATACACCCAGCCCTCCCGCGTCCTCAAATACGTAATGTCGCCGACCCAGACCTGATTCTGTGCCCCGAGGTCCCACTGCCGTTTCACCGCATCCACTGGGTAGGCATCAGCGTGGTCGATTATGGTTGTCGTCTTCCATTTCTTCGAGCAGATCCCCGCCAAACCCAGGCGTTTCATGGTCCTGGCAACCGTTTTGCGGGAGATGATCTCCCCGTTCGGGTGCAGGTCGGCGAGGATCCGTAGACCCCGTCGGAATCGCCGTGGAAGAAGGCGACCTTCAGAGTGGACGAAGACGTGCGCTAAATCGCCCGCCCGCTGTGGCCCGGCATACGTCGGTTAGTTTGCCGTCTTGCGTCTGCCGGGCCATGATCATCGTTGAACTTGCTGTTGAATGATTCCAGCGGCAGTAATCGTAAAAGTTCGTCCATCTCAGACTCAGTTGGAGGATTCCTGCATGAATTTCAGTAGACGCCATTTCCTGATCGGATCCGGTGCTGTGACGTTACCTGTGTTGTTATCAGGATGTGGTTTCGCGCCGCAGCAGTCGACTTCTTCGTCTACGGGGTCAAAAACGTTGACATTCACTACTTGGGGTACAGACGCGGAGCTGGCAAGTTTCGCTCGCGTCATCGCGGCGTTTGAGGAGGCTAACGCGGGAGCGAAGGTCGAGTTGAACTCGGTCCCCTACGGACAGATGTTCACTAACATCGATGCCCAGCTGCAGGCGGGGAATCCGCCGGACATTTTTCGTGTTCCGTATTACACGTTTGGCAGCTACGCCGGTCGCGACCAGCTTCTGGACTTGAGCCCATACCTAGAGTCCGGTTTTTCCGATCGATTCACCGACGCGGCTTGGGCGGCTGTGCAGGGCAACGACAAGCCGTTCGGGGTGCCTCACCACACCGATACCTCAGCGATCCTGTACAACAAAGCAGCCTTGGAATCGGCCGGGATTACGTCGGTTCCTACCTCGCTCGAGAGTGCCTGGACGTGGGATGAGCTGTCCGAGGTCGCGGCGACTCTGCGTGCCGCCCAACCCGCAGATGTATTCCCTATGGCCTATAACTGGCAGGGTAATGGCGTTACCCGCTGGCTCAGCCTGCTTTTTCAGGCGGACGGTCGGTTCCTGGCCACGAACCTCACCGACCCGGCGATCGACTCGGACGCGGGAGCGGCTGCCCTCGAGTTCTCGTCCAGTTTCTTCACGAAGAATTTCGTGCCGCCGAATAACACCATCAAGTCGGCCACCTTCGCGAGCGATACGTGGTACTCGCAGACTTCGGCGATGGTGTGGTCTGGTGCGTTCGCTATTCCGGATGCCACAAACACACTGGACTTTGAGTGGGGCGCGACCTTCGCCCCGCGTGGTGAGCGCGGCGGGGGCGACTTCGGAGGGAATGCGCTCGTTGCCACCGCGGACACTGCCAACCCGGAGCTCGCCGCAGCCTTCCTTGATTTCGTCACGGGCGATATGCAAATGCGCGACTTCTGCGAGACCGCCTCACTCTTGCCGACCCGCAAGGATCTGAGCGAGTCGGGCATCGATTTTGACGTACGCCCCGAACTCGCCCCCATCTTCCTCGGCCAGGCTTCTACGGTGCGCGCCGAGGACTCAAGCCAGGTAGCCTCCCCCGACATGTCGAGAATCATCACTGTCCTCCAAGACAACCTGGAATCGGCCTTCGCTGGTTCGACAAGCACCGCAGACACCCTGAAATCAATCGCAGACGGGATCGCCCAACCCACGGGCGGTTCGTGACACGGGTCGTTGCCGAGCAGGACCGCGTCGCACCACCACCTCAACTCCCGAAACGCCTTGGGCGTCGCGATACGAAAACCGTGCGCGAGGCGCTTGCGGGGTGGCTGTTTCTGACGCCGAACATGCTGCTGCTTGGCCTATTCGTACTCGTCCCGCTCGTGTGGGCCGTGGTGATCAGCTTTCAGAAGACCAACGGGTTCGGGGTCGGTGAATTCGTGGGTGTTGCCAATTACGAGCGCCTTATCAGCGACCCGCTTTTCTGGAGAGCCACGGCGAACACCCTGCTGTTCACAATCATCGTGACGCCCCTGTCGATGGGTCTTGGCCTCGGCGCAGCCGTGCTGTTCAACTCGATCCTTCCCGCCCGCGGCGTGTTCCGTTCCATTCTCATCGTCCCGATGGCTATTTCGGGCGTAGCCACCGCACTGATCGGTGTACTCGTCTTCAACGAGAACAACGGCATCCTCAACACTCTGATCCGGTTCATCGGGCTCCCGAGTGTCAACTGGCAGTCCGGTGGATCCGCCGCTTTCGTATCCGTTGTTCTCGTTACGTTGTGGTGGCGGGTGGGATTCAACATGCTCATCTACCTGGCGGGCCTTCAAGGTATCGGCCCCGAACTTTACGAAGCGGCCGAACTGGATGGGGCGGGCTCCTGGGCCCGATTCCGGAATGTGACCGTGCCCCTGCTCGGCCCGTCGTCATTCTTCCTGCTCATCCTGAACGTCATCTACTCCTTCCAAGTCTTCGACATCGTGTTCGTAATGACCGGCGGCGGCCCGCAGAATGCCACATCCGTGCTCGTCACCTACGCCTATGAAACGGGTTTCGTGACTCGCGACCAGGGCTACGCAGCCGCAATCGGTGTCGTGCTACTTCTCATAACCTTTGTCTTCACAGCGGTCCGGTGGCGCACCAGCCGCGGCCGGGACCTGGCCGAATAAGGACACCATCGTGACAACATCCATCCTCTCGCCAGCGCCAGCAACCCGCAGGCAGAAGACGACAAGACGAGGTGCGCCTCGCTCGCGAAGAGGCTCACGACGGGGGCTCGTAGCCCGCGTCGCCGGGGCTATCCTCATCAGTATCGTTGTGCTGTTCCCGCTGTATTGGATGCTTGTAGTCGCGTTCTCATCGCGTTCCGAGCTGCTGGGTGGCACACTGCGTCTCTGGCCGCGTGCCCTCACAGTTGGAAACTTCGAGCGTGTCCTCGCCGGGTTCCCAATCGCCACATGGTTTAGTAACTCCCTGGCAATCTCGGCCACGGTCGCAGTTCTCACGGTACTCGTCAACCTGTTAGGCGGGTACGCCCTGTCGCAGCTTAAGTTCCGCGGTTCAAACGTCGTCTTCCTCATCGCCCTGACGACGCTGATGATCCCCGTGCAGGTGATTATGGTGCCGCTGTTTCGGCTCGTAACAAACCTCGGGCTTTACGGCAGCTACTGGGCGGTCATCCTGCCCACGGCCGCGAGTGCTTTCGGGCTGTTCCTCGCACGCCAGTTCTTTCTGTCCATCCCGCGCGACCTGATCGAGGCAGCCCGCATCGACGGGGCCAGCCACCTGAGAGTATTCGGAAGTATAGTTTTGCCGCTCTCAAAACCGCTGATCGCCGTACTATTTTTTGTGACGCTGTTGCAGTCGTGGAATGATTTCGCCTGGCCACTCATTGCCCTCAAGCAGAACGAGCTATTCACTCTGCCGATCGGCCTGCTCTACCTGCAGGGCCAGTTCGGGTCAGATTTTGGTGCGACAATGGCGTTCGCCCTCATCAACGTGGTGCCCATGGTGGTGCTATTCCTGGTATTCCAGCGCTTCTTCGTGCAGGGTTTCGCGCGCAGCGGCATCAAATAAGGTTGGCTTGAAAATTCCCCGAATATTTCCGACGCTAGGGTCATGTTCACGTTCTCGGGTAATCGCTGTATGTGTACCCGGTAAGAGAACCGAGCCGGGAATGCCGCCTACACTGGGCGCAGTTGCGGGTCAGTCCCGCACACAACATGCAGGGAGCAGGCCATGTATCAAGCAGTCTGGAATGATGTCGTGCTGGCAGAGTCGGATGAAACCATCCTGGTTGAAGGCGACCAGTACTTCCCGACAGAATCGATCAATTCTGCGTACTTCTCCCGCACATCGTTGACGTCGCAGTGCCCATGGAAAGGCATCGAGCACGTCATAATCGCCGACAAAAGCATGAGCTAATTCAACAAAAGCGCCGCTCACCAAGGCAGTCCGGGACATGCTCGTCATACGTGTAAGTGTCGACCTCAACTCCCTCGCGTGAACGGGTCGGACCCAAAAACACAGCGTTTTGGTGGAGCGCATGGTCACGCTGCCGCGGAGCACGGACAGTACTCGCGCATTTCGGCCCAGAACCGGCCCTCACACCCCATACAACAACGATCACCGAACTCAGCCGTGCCTGACAAATACGAAAATGTGCTCCGTAGAAGCCGTACGACCGGACCAATGCGCGTGCATCACGGGTGGGGCGAGACGAGACGACCGTCCCGTCGCTGATGCGGACGCAACCTGCCCCCGGCGACGAGCGAACTGAAGGTGTAAGCAGGGCATGCCGAATGACCGAATGACCGAATGACCGAATGACTCATGGCCACCGCGAGGTCAGGACAGCGTAGTCGGCTCAGATATTGGGCAAGGTTCCATGGCTGTTGTAATAGATCTTGCCGTCCTCCGAGTGCGTGAACTTCAACCCTGCCCTCGTGTCGTCGACCTTCGCAACTCTGCTTGACTTCGACCGGCCTGGATTGCTGCCTGAGCCGGAGGCGAAACTTAACAACCTTATTCAGAAGGTGAAATCAGAGCAACCGCTTCAGCTTCTCTGATTCATCATGGATTCTCCTCGAGGCTGTCAAGGGGCGGCAGAGCTGCGACGATGCGCACCGTCTCGAGGCTCACGGTGACGATGCGCGCGAGCAGGTCGATGATATAACTGGGGTCGTCGACCTCACGGCTGTAGTCGTTGGGGTCATTGGTAATCTGAGACTCTTTGTGGGTGGTCACCTGGTAACGGTCAAGAATCCACTCGATCGCAGATTTGCCGTTCACCTGGTAGTCGTAGGCCGTCTCAGGAATGCCGGTGAGGGTGATCTGAGAGTTGTAGAAGACGCCAGATCGGTCTTTGCGGCCGAGGAAACCCATCTTATTCACTCGGTAGAAGTCGAACTGAGAATCGCGGTCGCGGGGGCCTCGCTTTTGCGCGTCTCGACCAGTGGATGAGGTGCAATCGTCTCGTAATTGAGGTGAAGTTCGGCCAATGCGCGGCCAGCTGAGCTGAACCCCCAGAAATCGGTGACCTTCGGGATGCGCGGCAGCATCTTTATGAGGTCGGCCTGATAGGTCTCCCGATATGTGGAGCTGTGCAGTAGGCCATAAACGAAGTAAAAGATGTCTTCCTTGTTGATGGCAGGATCCCCATAGAAGCCGCAGTACCTGATCAGCGTTGCGTCGGTTACGTTGTCGCGGCGGCGGTAGCCGTCGACAAGCGTCTCGCCCTCGGCAAGCATGGGAAACTCTCCCTTAGGGAGCGGATCGTAAATGGTCAAAAAGACATCACAAGACAGTACCGCCCAGCGGCTCCGCCCTGGCAGAACTGCAGGGCGGCCGCGCCGCCGTTCCGTGTCGTTGCTTGGCTGTTGCGGGGGTGTCTTGGTGGGGAGCGCGAGGGGACACCCTTCGCCGGCCAGCCCAAAGGCTGGCCGGCCCACGCGGCTACAGTGCGGCGGCGGCGTCAGTCGCGTCGGTGATGATGCGTGCTTTGAATTCTTTGATCAGGCGGTAGCATCCGTCACTGCTCGGGGAAATGACCGGCCCGGGGACGGCGCCGAACGGGCAACCCAGCGCAGCCGCGTGGCCGGCGACGTTCAGCGAACCGGACCGCCACCCCGCCTCAACGACGAGCATCGCAGTACTGCCGGCGGCAATCAGGGATGGCTTGTGAATTTGTCGAATATCCGACGCTAAGTTTTGTGGACTACAGCGTTCGCTAACGATCGTTCGCAAGACATTTCCAACGAGCTGCTTCTGACCCCTAATCCACGCGGAAGAGCGTGTATCGCTTACCGTGCACGCACCAAGGTAACGAATGCGACCTTAAGCGATACGTCATCCCGATTTGTCCCTACTGTCAGGATTTCTTTGGCGCTCTACGAACACGGTTAGCCGCCTGCATTCAGTGCGCAGCCACCGCAGGGTGCATCACCAAGATCGTTGACACCATCCTGTCCGTTCCGCTACATTCGGGCCACGGACCTTGCTGCCGTGAATGACACCGAAGTTGGAGGCCGCCGATTATGAGCAATGTTGGTTTGCTGTATGTAGGGGTCATCCTATTTATCAACGGGCTTATGCTGATCGGCGTGATCCCTGGCAAGTCGGCCGCCATTCTCAACTTCTTTGTGGGTGGAATGCAGGTGGTGCTGCCAACGATCATTCTGATCCAAGCGAACAACGATCCGGCGATCATCCTCGGGGCTGCGGGTCTCTATCTCTTTGGGTTCACGTATCTTTACGTCGGCATTCTGCAGGTGACCGGCGTGAGCGGAGAAGGCCTCGGTTGGTTCTCCTTGTTCGTGTCGGCGTGCGCGCTCGTGATCGGCATCATTCAGTTCACGCTCGGCGACGCGGTTTTCGGCGTGATCTGGTGGATCTGGGCCGTGTTGTGGTTCTTCTTTTTCCTGCTGCTCGGTCTGGGAAAAGAGTCCTTGGCCCGCACGACTGGGTGGTTCGCGATTCTGATCAGCCACCTCACGGCCACCATTCCGGCCTTTTTTCTGCTGCTGGGCCGCTACGAGTCGAACGCTGCCCTGGCCCTCGGCATGGCAGCCCTGGGCGGGATCGCTTTCGTGATGGCGATGGTCATGGGACGGCGGGCGAGAGTCGCGGCGGCGCCTGCGGCATCTGCTACCGCATTGATCGTGACCTGAAAGGGAACCATGCCCACCTACGAGTACCGGTGCCCCAACTGCGCGGACTTCGACCTCGTCTTTGAGATGCGTTCTGTACCCGACTTGGTGAGCTGCCCGACGTGCGCCTGCACCGCCCGGCGCCGCATGAGCGCGCCCCGGCTGTCCACGGCCAGTTCGGCTGCATTTCGACTAATAGACGACACCAAGCGCAGCGCGCACGAGCCCGCGGTCGTGAACTCTTCCGCCCCCGGGCGGCGTTCTGGTCCCGCGCAGAAATACACGTTCAACCCGCTGCATAAAAAGCTTCCCCGACCGTAATCGCACGTTCGCACGCACCCGAAGAAGGAGAATAAGATGCCCGAGCTGCTGTTTCCGCTAGATTCTTCGAAAAAATTTGAGGACCAAGAGAAGGTAGGGCACAACCGCTGGCACCCCGAAATCCCGCCGGTCGCCACAGTGAAGCCCGGCACGTCGTTTCGGGTGGATTGCCGCGAATGGTTCGACGGTGCCATCGTGAACGATGACTCGGCCGACGACATTCTCAACGCACCCCTGCTGACCGTGCACAAGCTCAGCGGCCCGTTCGCCGTGGAAGGCGCCCAACCGGGAGACCTGCTTGTGGTAGATATTCTCGATGTGGGACCCATCCCCATGGAAGACACCGGACCGCTCGCAGGGCAGGGCTGGGGATATACCGGAATCTTCGCGCGGAACAACGGCGGCGGTTTTCTCACCGACCAGTTTCCCGACGCGTACAAGGCCATTTGGGATTTCACCGGCCAAACCGCAACCTCACGACACATCCCAAATGTGTCGTTCACCGGACTCATTCATCCCGGGCTGATGGGTACGGCACCGTCAGCGAAGCTGCTGGCCACCTGGAACAAGCGAGAAGGTGACCTGATCGCCACCAACCCGCACCGCGTGCCGCCCCTTGCGCTTCCGCCGGAGGCCGAGCACGCCGTTCTGGGGTCCCTCGCTCCCTCGGAATTCGCACGGGTAGCCGGAGAGGCCGCCCGCACCGCACCACCACGCGAAAACGGGGGCAACCAGGACATCAAGAACCTGTCAAAGGGCAGCCGGATCTTCTACCCGGTGTTCATAGACGGCGCCAACCTCTCGCTCGGCGACCTGCACTTCTCCCAAGGCGACGGTGAGATCACATTCTGCGGGGCCATCGAGATGGGCGGTTTCATCGAGCTGCGCGTGGACATCATCAAGGGCGGTATGGAGACCTACGGGGTGAGCGAGAACGCCATCTTCATGCCCGGCAACGTGGAACCCCAGTTCAGCCAGTGGCTGGCCTTCTCCGGAACCTCGGTGACGCTTGACGGCGAACAGCGCTATCTGGACTCGCACCTGTCCTACCAGCGGGCCTGCCTGCACGCCATCGACTACCTCACCAAGTTCGGGTACTCGCCAGAACAGGTCTACCTACTGCTCGGTGCCGCACCCATTGAGGGCCGGTTGTCGGGCGTGGTCGACATTCCGAACTCCTGCTCGACGGTATACATCCCCACATCAATCTTCGATTTCGATGTGCAGCCGTCAGCCGCCGGGCCGTTCCAGATCAATCCCGGTATCGGTGCGCCGCGAGCGGCCAACCGGTGAGGTGAGCCGGGTGTGCCGGCGAGCAACAGGAGGAAGAGGCTGACGGCGGCTCCGCTCCTCTTCCTGAAGTCGGACGGCTGGCTCATCGTGCAGGTCGTCCGAGCCAGGCACGACGCTGCCCACGTGGTCGCCGAAACTTTCGGCAACACTCCGCGGAGGGTTCTGGCAGCGAGCTTGCGGAAGATGTCAACCTTTATGAGTCAGCTGTTTTAGGCGGTCATTGAGTTCGTTCTTTCCTTCTCCGGTTTGTTAATCCAGGATGCCGTGGGCAACGTGAGCGACTGCGGCTCCTGCACGACGAAGTGTTGGGTGGGCGGTGGATGCGGTTGTCAGAACGCGGCCACGGGCGTGCTGAATGGCGGGTGCGCGACCGTGGTGAACGTTGAACGGGGTGTACATTCCGATGCCCGCAGGGAGTCGCCGTTATACCAGCCGCCTGCCCGATTCGTGATCTCGAGGAGCGGCCTTAAAAAACCTCTGGCGTGGTGTCGCCGTTGCGCGTCGAAATGCCAGATTTGAGCCGTTTCACCGACCTCGGATTGCATCGAACTTTTTTGAAGTGTGGGCAAAATGTGGGCAAACAGCCATTCCTGAGAATGGCGAGAACCCTACATCCCAGTGTTTATCGGGGGTGTAGGGCCCCATAGCGTGGTGCCCCTGGAGGGATTCGAACCCCCGGCCATTTCCTTAGGACGGAATTGCTCTTCCACTGAGCTACAGAGGCTAGCCGGGCAAGTTTAGCCTGCGCGAAGCCGCTGATGCGAAAGCTCGCGCTGCAGAACCTGTCAGGCGGCCGGCGCCAGGTAGGCGTCCCATTCCTGTTCCGGCCGCTCGACGCCGCGTACGATCCAGGTCGTACCCTGCGGCATCCGTGGGGTAAAACGCAACTTCCAGCCCATTTCAGCCGGGGTGTGGTCGCTCTTGAGGTTGTTGCAGCGCAAACAGCAGGCGGCGAGGTTGTCCCAGGTGTCGCGGCCACCGCGAGAGCGCGGCAGCACGTGGTCAATCGTGGCCGCCGACTTGCCGCAGTAGCAGCAGCGGTGGTCGTCACGGCGCAACACGCCCCGCCGGCTCACCGGGACGAGGCGTGACATGGGAATGCGCACGTACCGCGTGAGCAGGATGACGCTCGGGCGATCCCACGAGCCCGAGGCCGCATAAACGGGGTGATTCTGATCGGACTGCACGATCGTCGCCTTCTGATTCATCACCAGGATGAGCGCTCGTTTGAACGAGACGACGGCGAGGGGCTCATAGCCCGCGTTGAGTACCAGTGTGCGCATGCGCTCCCTTTCGAAAGAGGCTGGACGGCTTCCAGCCATTCGAACTACGTCCGATGCGTAAAGAACAGGAGCGTGACCGGGCGCAAAAGAGCACAAAAAAAGGCGCTGTCATCATGACAACGCCTTCTGTCTGCTCAGGCAGCTCTTCTCACTCTGACAACTATGCCGAAAGCACTCGCGACCGCGCACATCCATGGTGTGGATAGTGCGTCGCTCATGCATGGGCTCTCCTCAGGACCTACAACTACATCAGGGCACTAGGTTAACCCACAAATGGCGCAACAGGTGAACCTGTATGCGCCATATGCGTGAGCTGTTACCTCGTGGCCACCGCCCCGATGATTCAGATGCCGATTCGTACGATGTAGTAGTCGCTGGTCCAGATCGGCTGAATCCGCACGGACTGGCCGGTGTACGGCGCGTGCAGAATGTTGCCGTTGCCAGCGTAGAAGCCATCGTGGCCGTCCATGATCACGAGGTCCCCTGGTACGGCATCCTCGATCGCAATCCTGGTTCCGGCCGCTCCCTGGCCCACCGAGGAGTGCGGGAGGCTGATGCCGAATTGCGCATACACGTACATGATGAAACCAGAGCAGTCGAAGCCCGCCGGAGTGGCACCGCCATAGACATACGGTGTGCCCTGATACTGCGAAGCCACGCTGAACACGGAGGCGAGATCAAAATTCGGGTACGCCGGGCTCTTCAGGTAGTCGGCAGCGCTCGGCCCGGAGTAGCTCGCGGCATAGGAAGTCATCTGCGCGGCAACCTCAACGCGGCGGGTTTCCGCGGCGACGGCTGCAGCCGCGACCGCGGCAGCGGCGGCCAGTTCTTCGGGGGTGGTAGCGGTGAATCCTTCGCGGGCGACGCTCACGGTTGCCGCCTGCGCATCAACTTCAACGCCTTGCGCCTGCGCCTTGGACAACTTCGTGGACTCGCTCGCCGTGAACGATGCATCTCTCGAACCGGGGGCGAATGCATAGGCCGGGAGGGCCATGGTAGCGACCAGTCCGGTGGCGAGGGTCATGACGACGATGTTGGCGATGCCGCTACGGCGCTTCTTTGGAGCGGGGCGCGGCCGGTGGGAGGGAATCGACGATTCCAGCGAATCGCCTGCGCCCTTCAGCCCGCGACGCGCCGTTCTCAGTCCTAATGCAGCCAAAGTTTTAGCCTCCGGCGCCTCGACAACACTAGGTTGTTGTCCCGTCCACTTCGCTAATCGCGGGTGTGTGCCTAAACCAAGAGACGGGCAAGCAGGCGTCTTGATCAGGGTCCTTCGACCGTTTCTGGTCTGTGGGACATCCCCGAGGTTACAAGAACCATGCCCATTTGTCACCTTAAGACGGCACATTTCTAACGGATTGGTAACGAAGCTGTTGGAAGATCGTGACGACTGATTCCATCCCTTTGAGCAGCACTGCTGGCCTCTGGTCAGTGAGCGACCGGGATGTCCTCGGTGGGCGTGGCCACGAAGATGTGGCTCGCCACCTCATTGGGCAGCTCCAAACCGGCACCAAAACCCTCGACCTGTACTAGAACGTACGATCCGGTGGCCGAGAACACCCCCGTCGCACCCGGCATCACGCCGCTCTGCTTGAGCTGCAGCAACAACTCGGGGTCGAACTGCACGGGTTCCCCGAGACGACGAATGACCGCGGTCACCGGCACGGTCGACCTCGTGACCACCAACAGCACGTTGGTCACGCCCGCCATGAACGCGACCGCCGGAGAATCGCCCAGTTCGTCCAAGCCCGGAATCGGGTTGCCGTAGGGAGATTCGGTCGGGTGCCCGAGCATCTCCAAAATCTTGCGCTCAACCTGTTCGCTCATCACGTGTTCCCAGCGACAGGCTTCGTCGTGCACGAACTCCCATTCGAGTCCAATCACGTCGCTCAGCAGGCGTTCCGCCAGGCGATGCTTGCGCATCACGTGCACGGCTTTGCTGCGGCCGACCGGGGTCAGTTCCAGGTGCCGATCGCCCGACACGACGACGAGGCCGTCTCGTTCCATGCGCGCGACGGTCTGCGAGACTGTCGGGCCGGAGTGACCGAGTCGTTCGGAGATACGTGCCCGCAGGGGAACGATCTGTTCTTCCTCGAGGTCGAGGATGGTGCGGAGATACATTTCGGTGGTGTCGATCAGATCGCTCATCCGCAACCCTTCGTTCGGCTCGTGCGCGCACCGTTCATCACGTGACTGAATGGTACTTCGTCGGCGGCCTCGGCAATGGCCCGCACAGCGTCTCAAGCCTACCCGCCCGGGGCGAGGCAACTAGAATCGCCGTATGGCCGACCTACTGATACCCACCGATCTGCTCCCCCTCGACGGACGATTCGGCTGCGGCCCCTCGAAAATCCGGCGCGAGCAACTCGACCACCTGCTCGGATTCGGAACCGGAGTGCTCGGGACCTCGCACCGCCAGGCGCCGGTGAAAGACCTCGTCGCTCGCGTGCGCGCTGGGCTGGGCGAGCTTTTCCGCATTCCCGACGGCTATGAAGTTGTGCTCGGCAACGGTGGTTCGACCGCCTTCTGGGACGCCGCCGCTTTCTCCCTCATCGAGAAGCGCGCCCAGAACCTGGTCTTCGGCGAGTTCGGCGGCAAGTTCGCCAAGGCAGCGGCGGCCCCCTGGCTCGAGGCCCCCGACGTGATCAAGGCCGATACCGGTTCACGCAGCGACTTCGTCGTGCGCGACGGTATCGACGTCTACGCGTGGCCCCAGAACGAGACCTCGACCGGCGTCATGGCTCCGGTTTCCCGGGTCGCCGGCGACACGGGCGCCCTCACCGTCATCGACGCCACGAGTGCGGCCGCCGGCATCGACTTCGATGCGAGCCAAGCGGATGTCTACTATTTCGCCCCGCAGAAAAATCTCGCCTCCGACGGTGGCCTGTGGATCGCATTGTTCTCCCCCGCTGCCCTCGAGCGGGTCGAACGCATCAATGCGAGCGGCCGGTACATTCCGGAATTCCTCAGCCTCAAAAACGCCGTCGACAACTCGCGACTGAACCAGACACTGAACACGCCTGCCCTCAGCACGCTGCTGCTGATGGAGAACCAGATCGACTGGATCAACCAGAGCGGCGGTCTGGCGTGGGCGTCCGCGCGAACGCAGGCGTCGTCATCCGTTCTGTATGACTGGGCGGCCAGCGTCGACTATGCGACCCCGTTTGTGGCCGACCCGGCGCACCGCTCACAGGTCGTCGTCACGATCGACTTCGATGACGCCATCGATGCCTCCGCCATCAGCAAGACGCTGCGCGCCAACGGCATCGTCGACACCGAGCCGTATCGCAAGCTCGGACGCAACCAGCTGCGTGTCGCGACCTTCACCGCGATCGACCCCGAAGACGTCAAAAAGCTCGTGGCATCAATCGAGCACGTCGTCGAAAACCTCGGCAACTAGCAGCGAAAGCGAGGCACGGATCATGCGTCTCTGGTTGAAAGACAGCGAACGTCGGCCCGATCCGCTGCCCGCGAGAACGGATGCCCGTAAGGCACTGTTCGTGGGCACCCTGCTGTGGCTGGTCGCCCTCGGCGCCGCCCTCATCGCGCACTGGACGGCGCCGCCTGCGTCAGGGGCGGCGAGCGCGCCGGGAGCGGGTTGGGGGCTGTGGTGCACTCTGATCGGCGTCGGCCTCGGCCTCGGCGGCCTCACCTGGGTTCAGCTCCGCCGCCGCTAGCGCCTCGTCGAAGTCGATGCCGTCCAGGGCGTCGAGCGAGTCATCCGCGTCGTCGTCCGCCGCCTCAGGGTCGGCGGAGTCTTCGTCCGGTTCATCATCGTCGTCGGACAATTCGGACTCGTCGTCATCGTCGTCATCGTCATCGTCGTCATCGTCGTCATCGTCATCGTCATCGTCATCGTCGTCCGCTGCTATATCGTCGTCAACGAGACGGTCCGACCACGGCACCCACTCGGGTGCGAGGAGGGAATCGTCGCCGGGCGTGAGTTCGGTTTCGAGAACCGACGGCTCGGAGCAGTCATCGACCCGGGCAAGGCTGACAGTCCAGCGCCAGCCCGGGTACCCCGTCAACAGGCAGTCAAAGAGCAGCGACACCACGAGGTCTCCCTCGTCCAGGTGCCCGATGACCTCGCCGATGGTGTCGTCGGTCGTGATCTCCAGCAGCGCCGTCCTGGCCAGGTCCACGGCCGCAAGCAGGGTGGCGTCGGTCGGTGTGCCGGGCTGTGTGTCGGTCGTCTGCGCGTCCGTGGCCTGCGTGGCCGGTACCTCAGGCATCCAGCTCCTCGGCAACCTTGCGCAGCATCGCCGCGATCTTCTTGCTGTGGCTGCTCTCGGGGTAACGCCCACGCTTGAGGTTGGTGCCGATACCGTCGAGCAGCTTGACCAGATCCTCGACGATGATGGACATATCGTCGGCCGGCTTGCGGTTGAACTTACTCAGGCTCGGTGGTGCCTCGATCACGCGCACCGAGAGCGCCTGGGCGCCGCGCTTGCCGTCGGCGATACCGAATTCGAGCTTCGCACCGGCCTTGACGGTGACGCCGGAGGGCAGGGCGGAAGCGTGGAGGAAGACCTCTTGGCCGTCATCGGATGTGATGAAGCCAAAGCCTTTCTCCTCGTCGTAGAACTTGACCTTGCCGGTGGGCATCTGAACCTCACTGAGTTTTGGTCGCACAAAAGTGCGCGCGGTGTGAGCCAAGCATATTCGGTTGCGGCGCCGGCGTGCCCGTATCCTTAGCGTGTGACCAATCAATCTCCACCGCCCGTCAGTCGGCTTGAACGCGTTCTCGCCTACATGGTGGCGAGCGTGGTGGGGCTGTCGATTCTTGCGTTCGTCGCGGTGATCATCGCGACGGCACTGGGCGTGGGTGAGAACGACGGGTTCAGCCGCGGCATCTGGCCGCCGATCTTCATTCTGCCGCTCTACGGCCTGCCCGCCGGGTTCGTGCTCATCATCGCTCTCATGGTCTCCGTGGGAGCTCGCCGCAGTCGCGAAGCTCGACGAGACCGCGAGTAATGCTCGGCCTCGCATCGCGACTTCGGGCCCTGTCCGACGCCGAGCTGCGGCATGTCATCACGATGCGCGGCGTGAGCGCGAACGGCATCCAGGATTTTTTCGACCTTGCCGAAGCGCTGCTCGATCCGAGCAATATCCAACTGGCCCTCAGCCACCTCGACCGCTCCACGCTCGCCGTCCTGGCCGTCGCCGGTCAACTCACAAGCAAAAATTCCGTGCCCTCCGTGACGGCACTAACCAGTCGACTGTCCGAACTGGGCTCGGCCGAGGTCGTGCTCACCGATGTGGTGCGCCGGGTCGACACCCTGCACGCCCTCCTGCTTGTCGACGGCAACAACGGATGCTGCCTGCCCTACGACCCCGTCGCCACCCACCTGGCGACATGGCCAGCCCAGAGTCTGCCCGGTGCCGCAGATCTGGCCACCACACTCCCACCGGCCACCCGGGCTGGCATACCCGACACCGAGATCGCCTTCATCGACCAGCTGGCCGCCGAACGCGCCTTCGCGGTCGTGTCGTCGATCGCCGAGCTGGTCAATGAACTGAGCCGCGAGCCCGCCCGACAGCTCAGCCGAGGTGGACTCGGCCTGCCCGACAGCAAACGTCTGGCCGCTATCATGACGGTCGAGCTCGACCTGGTGGCTCCGATAGTGGATCTGGCGGCACGGGCCAACCTGCTCGCCCGCTCCGACGGCTACTGGATGGAAACCGAAGCCGGTGAGGCCTGGCTACTTGAGCGCACGACCGACCGCTGGGCGGCCCTGGCCTCGGCCTGGCGGGCGGCGCTGCCGCCGATCGTGGCCGACATTCTGCCGCTGCAGGCCGGCTTGCTCTGGGGCGAAGGCCTCACCGCGTACATCGCCTGGCTCTACCCGGCCGGCGGCGAGTGGATGCTGGCCCAGCTGATCGAGTTTGCCCGCGACGCCGAGCTGCTCGGTGTCATGGCCCACGACACCACCAGCACCGCCGGGGCCAGCGTGCTTCGCGGCGACCCCGAGGCGGCTATCGCCACCATGGCCACCGCGTTGCCGGCGGAAGTCGGCGCCGTGTACCTTCAGCACGATCTGTCAATCGTCGCGCCCGGCCCGCTCGCACCCTCGCTAGACGCCCGCCTGCGCGGCATGGCCGACGTGGAGAGTCGCGAGCTGGCATCGAGTTATCGCATCACCGCAGCATCCGTCAATCGCGCCCTGGCCGCGGGCGAGAATGCCGCGTCACTGCTCGCTTTTCTCGCTTCAATCTCGCTCACCGGCATTCCGCAGCCGGTCGACTACCTCGTCAATGAATCCGCGTCACGGTACGGCCGCGTGCGGGTGGGTAGTCTGACGGGGCGGCCGAGCGCCCCAGCCGGCCCGATCGGCGACAACACCGTTTTTCTCAGCTACGTCTCCTCGGCTGATGCGGCGCTGCTCGGCACCATCGCCGTCGACCAGACCCTGGCCTCGATCGGGCTCGTGCGCACCGGCGACGGCGAGCACCTGCTCAGCCGCTTCAGCGGCGACACCGTGTTCTGGGCGCTCAGCGACGCGCGGTATCCGGTCGCCGCCGAAGACGACCACGGCGAGATCGTGCACCTGCGCCGACACCAGATCGCCCGTGTCATGCCCGCCCAAACGGTCGACACCGCCCTGAACCTGGTCACGAAGCTACGCCGCGCCGCGGACAGCGGCGTCTCGGTAGCGGATGCCTGGCTCGCCCGCCAGCTCGACACCGCCATCAAAGCCAAGCAAACCATCCTGGTCAGCATCGCGATGCCCGGCGGTGCGGTCGTGGACTATCTCCTCGAACCGGCCAGCGTCAGCAACGGACGCTTTCGAGCCCGCGACCGGCGCGCCGATATTGAGCGCACCCTGCCGCTCAAGAGCATCCTCAGCATCACCCCGACTCCCTGACCGGTTCGGTTGCAGGCGGCAGGTGCAGGTCGTCCCTCCCAACGGGCGTAGGATTAACTGCTATGTCTGATGGCCCCCTGATCGTCCAAAGTGACCGCACGGTGTTGCTCGAAGTCGCCCACCCTCTTGCCGAGGATGCACGTCACGACCTCGCCGTTTTCGCCGAACTCGAACGAGCTCCCGAGCATATCCACACCTACCGCATCACGCGGCTCGGCCTGTGGAATGCCCGTGCGGCCGGACACGACGCGTCCGACATGCTCGCAACGCTCGAGAAATATTCTAAATTCTCCATCCCGCAGACTGTCAGCGTGGACATCACCGAGACGGTCGGTCGCTACGGCCGCCTCGTCATCGAACGTGACTCTGAGGGCACTCTGGTGTTGCACAGCAGCGACCAGGCCGTTCTCACCGAAATCGCCGGAGCCAAGCGCATCGCGCCACTGTTGATCGGGCATCCGTCACCGGAATCGTATCTGGTTGAACCCTGGGCGCGTGGTCAGCTCAAGCAGGAGCTCGTCAAGCTTGGCTGGCCGGCCGAAGACCTCGCCGGGTACACCCCCGGCACCCCCCACGAGATCGCCCTGAAAGAAGACGGCTGGGCGCTGCGTGACTATCAGAACAAGGCCGTCGCAAGCTTCTTCGACGGCGGCAGCGGCGTTGTGGTGCTGCCCTGCGGCGCCGGCAAGACCCTCGTCGGTGCCGGCGCCATGGCCACCGCGAAGACCAACACGCTCATTCTGGTGACCAACACCGTGTCAGCGCGGCAATGGCGCGACGAGCTGCTCAAGCGCACCACGCTGACACCGGAGGAGATCGGCGAGTACTCCGGCCAGGTGAAAGAGGTCAGGCCGGTCACGATTGCCACGTACCAGATTCTCACCGCGAAGCGCAAGGGCGAGTATGCGCACCTCGAATTGCTCGACGCCATGGACTGGGGACTGGTGATCTATGACGAGGTACACCTGTTGCCCGCGCCCGTGTTCAAGCTCACTGCTGAGCTGCAGGCCCGCCGCCGCCTCGGTCTCACCGCTACCCTCGTGCGCGAGGACGGCCGTGAGGGCGACGTGTTTAGCCTGATCGGCCCGAAACGGTTCGACGCCCCGTGGAAGGAGATCGAAGCCCAGGGCTTCATCTCCCCGGCTAACTGCTACGAGGTGCGCATCGACCTGCCGCAGTCGGAGCGTCTCAGCTATGCCGCGGCGGCCGACGACGAGCGCTACCGCCTCGCCGCGACCGCACCGGCCAAGCTCGGGGTGGTGCAGGCTCTGATCAAGAAGCACGAGGGCGAACGCATCCTCGTGATCGGCCAGTACCTCGACCAGATCGACGAGCTCGCCGAGGTCTTGAACGCACCGCAGCTCACCGGCGCCACGCCGATCGACGAACGCGAACGGCTGTACCAGGCGTTCCGCGTGGGTGACGTGAAGGTGCTCGTCGTGTCGAAGGTCGCGAACTTCTCGGTCGACCTGCCCGAGGCGACCGTGGCCATCCAGGTGTCTGGCTCGTTCGGCTCACGCCAGGAGGAGGCCCAACGTCTCGGCCGGCTGCTGCGCCCGAAGGAGTCGGGTCTGTCAGCGAACTTCTACACGCTCGTCGCCCGCGACACCGTCGACCAGGACTTCGCACTGAACCGCCAGCGTTTTCTTGCCGAACAGGGCTACAGCTACACGATTCTCGACACGCACAGCCTGAATGCCCCCCTGGCCGTTTGACTCGATGATCGAGGTCGGGCGGCCTAACGGCGGGCATAGCGCAAAAACAGCATGTCGCCGGCGCGCAGCACGTGCAGCAGTTCCATGGTGCGCGTCGCCGCCGTTGCTCCCACACTGATACGCCCGGCGGAGCCGCCCTCGAGCACCGGGCTCAGGCTCAGGCAGAGTTCGTGCACACAGTCGGCCTCGATCAGGTCGCCGAACAGGTGCGGCCCGCCCTCACAGAGGATTTGGGGCAGGCCGCGTGCGGCGAGCCCCGACACCATGAGGCGCGGGTCGATGGCGTCCTTGCCGCAGTCGATCAGGTCGGCCACTTCGGCGAGCGCGGCCCGCCGGTCGGCCGGCGCCGCAGCGTGGGTCAGCACGATCGGCCGGGTCGCCGCATTGGTGAAAACCGGATGTCCAGGGTCAAGATCCAGCCGCCCCGACACAATCGCCAGCGAGGGCTGAGCAGCGAGCCCCCGTGCCACCCGCCAGGCGTCGTCCTCCGCGGACAAACGAATCCCCCCGTAGCCCTCGGCTCGCACCGTGCCGGCCCCGACCAGAATCACATCGGTGAGCAACCGCAGGGTGTCAAAGACGATCTTGTCGTCGGCATTGTTCAGGCCGCCGCTGAGCCCCTCGTGCGTCGCCGCACCGTCCAGGCTCGCGATGAAGTTGACGCGCACCCGCGGCGTCAACCGATCGGACACCCGGTAGCGTTCGATCAGTTGGGCCCGTGGGGGCAGTTCGGCGTGCATCAGGTGAGGTTGTGACGCTCGTACGCGGGCTCACGAAACCCGAGGATGGCCTCGGTCATGCGCACGGCATCAACGGCCGCCCGCACGTTGTGCATGCGCACGATGCGGGCGCCCTGCAGGATGCACACCACCGCGGCGGCCAGGGACCCCTCGACGCGTTCGCCGCGCGGCCGGTCGAGGCTCTCCCCGATGAAGTCCTTATTGGAGACGGCGGCCAGGGTCGGCAGGCCGAGCCCGGTAATCTCGCCGAGCCGCCTGGTCAGTTCGAGCGAGTGCCGGGTGGTTTTGTTGAGGTCGTGACCCGGGTCGATGAGGATCCTCTCCCGGGGCACCCCACGCGCAACAGCGCGGTCGACCCTGGCTAGCAGAAAGGCGATCACCTCGGCAACGACGTCGTCGTAGTGTGGAGCCGGGTAGGGCATCCGCGGCGCGGCCAGGCTGTGCGTGATCACGAGGGTGGCGTCGCTGTCGGCGACGACGTCGGCCATCGCCGGATCGTGCACCCCCGTCGTGTCGTTGATGACGTGCGCGCCGGCAGCGAGGCTCGCGGCCGCCACAGCGGGGTGGAAGGTGTCGACCGAGATGACGACGCCCGAGCCGCGCAGCGCTTCGACCACCGGCACCACCCGATCAATCTCCTGCTCGATCGGCACCACCGGCCCGGGCGCGAACTTAGCCCCGCCAATATCGATCCAGTCGGCTCCCTCGGCAATGGCCTGATGAGCTGCCGCGACGGATGCGTCAAGCGCGAACGTTGCGCCCCGGTCATAGAACGAGTCCGGGGTGCGATTGATAATGGCCATCACGGCCACCTCGCGATCGAAGTCGAACGTGCGGCCGCCGATCAGCCGGCGCGGGGCATCCATTTCGGGCAGCGTCAGTGTCGGGCCGAAGCTGATTCTCGTGCGGGTCATAGCGGTCCTCACCATCGAAACACGTCGACTGTTCCCTTCTATCATGGCGCTAATTCGGATCGCGCACGGGATCGGGCGCCACCGATCGGAGCACGCGGGTTTACTCTCAGCAAAGCTCCAGCTAACGCGCAGATACTGGGGGAATGACCGATGGCCCCCGCATCCTTATCGTCGATGACGAACCCAATATCCGCGACCTCCTCACCACCAGCCTCCGCTTCGCCGGCTTCGCCGTGCGCGCCGTAGGCAATGGTGCACAGGCTATCTCTGCCGTACTCGAGGAGGAACCCGATCTCATCATCCTCGACGTCATGTTGCCCGACATGAACGGCTTCGGGGTGACCAAGCGCCTGCGTTCGGCCGGCTACACCGCACCGATTCTTTTCCTCACCGCAAAAGACGACACAGAGGACAAGATCACCGGCCTTACGGTCGGCGGAGACGACTATGTGACCAAGCCGTTCAGCCTCGACGAGATCGTCGCGCGGATCAAGGCCATCCTGCGTCGCACCATGCACGCCGACGAAGACGCCGTGATCCGTGCCGGCGAACTCACCATGGACCAGGACACCCACGAGGTTCTGGTGGGCACCGAGGCCATCGAACTGAGCCCCACCGAGTTCAAACTGCTGCGCTACCTCATGCTCAATCCCAACCGGGTGCTGTCAAAGGCACAGATTCTCGACCACGTCTGGGAGTACGACTTCAACGGCGACGCCGGCATCGTGGAGAGCTACATCTCCTACCTCCGCCGCAAGGTCGATGTGCACTCGAGCGAACCACTCATCCAGACCAAGCGTGGCTTCGGCTACATGCTCAAGGCCGCCAAGGCGTAGTCACAGAGAGCTTTCGTAGACTAAAGCCCTCATGCATGAAAACCTGTCCAAGCGGTGGAGCAGCATCTCCCTCCGTTCAAAGATTACCGGCGTCACGGTACTGATGCTTACGCTCGGCCTGCTCGTTTCCGGCATGGGCACCATGGCAATGCTCAAGCAGTACGTGGTGACCCAGGTCGATACGCAGCTGCAGGTGGACACGCAGACGGCGCTCAGCGGTTACTCGTCGACCGTGTTTTCGCAGGGAGACACCGAGGGCGTCGCCTCGGACTACTTCGTGGCGTTGTACGACCAGGATGGTGACCTGATTACCCGCACCTGGCAGGAACGCGGCCACGCGGAACTGCCGGTGGTGGGCATGCCGCTCGATCTGAGCCGGGTGACGCAACTCGACGGGCAGATTCAGACCCTGTGGAACGCCGCCCACGACACCGAGTTTCACTCCATCATGGTTCCCGTGGTGATCAGCCCGACCGGCACCTACGGAACCCTGGTCATGGCGGTGTCGTTGCGACCGACCGAGAACACCATGGCCACGTACCTCACGATTTTTCTGGGTTTCGGCGCCGGGGTCGTGCTGATCGGAGCCTTGCTCACCCGCGTGCTCGTCACGACAACCTTCGTACCGTTGCGCGAGGCGGAGCAGACTGCCGCAGCGATCGCCGACGGCGACTTCAGCCAGCGCCTGGGCGGCGCTACTCCGAACACCGAGGTCGGTCGCCTCAATCGTTCCCTCAACATCATGCTCAGCCGCATCGACCGGGCCTTCAAAGATCGGGCACGCACCATCGACCAGATGCGTCGCTTCGTGGGCGATGCGAGCCACGAGTTGCGCACGCCCCTCGTCTCGGTGCGCGGCTACGCCGAGCTCTACCGCATGGGCGCTCTCCAGACTCCCGACGATGTCGCTCAGGCCATGGAACGCATCGAAAAGGAGGCCATTCGCATGGGTGGGCTAGTTGAAGACCTGCTCGAACTGGCCCGTCTCGACGAGACCAAGCCGCTGGCCCTGACCCCGGTCGACCTGGTTCCGCTGGCCCGCGACGCCGCGCTCGACGCTATGGCGAGCTCGCCCGGCCGCCAGGTCTCGGTACTGGCCCCGTCTACGGTGCTGGATCCGCTGGATAGCGATCCCGATCATGACGTGAACCTCGACGGCGACTCCGGTGAGGTTGCCGCATTCGACGCGTCGGAGAGCGTCACCACGGGGACGATCACCAGGCCGTCGGGAACCGGCCCGCCGACTGGGGCCATCGCCTTCGCCGGGGCCACCCTGGCCCGGCTGCGCACCCGCAGGCCGCGTCGGGGCGTCGTGGTACTGCCCGAGGTCAACAGCACGACCGAGCTGCGGGGCGAGTCGCACCCGCCGCCCATCGTCATGGCCGAAGAGAACAAAATCCGCCAGGTCATCACCAACCTGATGGGCAATGCGATGCGATTCACTGCCCCGGACAGCCCGATCGAACTCGAAGTCACTGTCGACTCACACACCCAGCGGGCGTCCATCGCCGTGATCGACCACGGTGAGGGCATCCCGCCGCAAATCAGAGAGAACATCTTTCAGCGCTTCTGGCGTGCCGACTCCTCCCGCGCTCGCGAAACCGGGGGCAGCGGCCTGGGACTGGCCATCGTCGCCGCGATCGTCGCGAGCCATAACGGTACCGTCGACGTCGTCGACACCCCGGGCGGCGGAGCCACTTTCCGCGTCTCGCTCCCCCTGGCCGGCAGTCCGAGCGCGCCGCAGCACGTCGCGCCCGTCATCCCGTAGCGGCTTCACGGCGCTTCCTCCCCCGGCCGGGGACGCCGGCATCCGCTCACAGATCGTGCTCGGCGAATGGCTGCCGCCCGCCCGTCTTCTACACTCACAGTCAGTAACCACACTGTTATGTAGGAGAAGGGCACACCATGACGAGCTTCCAGGTCGACAGCGATGCGGTGCAAAGCACTGCAAGTACTGCACGCGGCACCATTGCGCGGGTCCAGGCAGATGTCGGCGATCTCAATGCTCAGCTCACGAGTCTGGAAGGCTTCTGGACCGGCCAAGCCTCCACGGCTTTTCAGGGGGCGTTCGCCGAGTGGCGGGCCATGCACCAGCAGCTGGAGGAGAGCCTGACCTTGCTCAACCAAGCCTTGAGCATGGCCGGACAGCAGTATGCGGAGACCGAGCAGGCCAACACGCGCCTGTTCGCGCGCTAGGGCGGGCGAGTCAATTACCGCGCCGTGAGCACGAGGCCGGGAACACCGAGGCCGGGAGCACTGAGCCGTCTTTGCCGTGAGAAGTGCCTCACGGCTTACCGATCAGCGGTGGGAAACGCATAAAAGTGGGCGCCTCCCGAAGGGAGACGCCCACTTTTATGGTGTCGCTAGCGGCGGGACTTAGAAGTCCATGCCACCCGAGGGGTCGCCGGCCGGAGCCGAGTTCTTCTCGGGCTTGTCGGCAACGACGGCCTCGGTGGTGAGGAATAGTCCGGCAATCGACGCGGCGTTGAGCAGCGCGGAGCGGGTGACCTTCACCGGGTCATTGATTCCGGCGGCGATCATGTCGACGTACTCGCCGGTGGCGGCGTTGAGGCCCCATCCGACGGGCAGGTTGCGCACCTTGTCGGCGACAACGCCGGGCTCCATGCCCGCGTTGAGCGCGATCTGCTTGAGCGGAGCGTCGATGGCGACGCGCACGATGTTCGCGCCCGTTGCCTCGTCGCCGACGAGGTCAAGGACTGCCTTGCTCTCGAATGCGGTCTTGCCGGCCTGGATGAGCGCAACGCCACCACCGGCGACGATGCCCTCTTCGACGGCAGCCTTGGCGTTACGCACGGCGTCTTCGATGCGGTGCTTGCGCTCCTTGAGCTCAACCTCCGTAGCGGCTCCGGCCTTGATGACAGCGACGCCGCCAGCAAGCTTGGCGAGGCGCTCTTGGAGCTTCTCGCGGTCGTAGTCGCTGTCGGTGTTCTCGATTTCGGCACGGATCTGCGAGACGCGACCCGCGATGGCTTCGACGTCGCCGGCACCCTCAACGATCGTGGTCTCATCCTTGGTGATGACGACCTTGCGGGCGTTACCAAGCAGGTCGAGCGTGACGTTTTCGAGCTTGAGGCCGACCTCTTCCGAGATGACCTGTCCACCGGTGAGGATGGCGATGTCCTGCAGCTGAGCCTTGCGACGGTCTCCGAAGCCCGGGGCCTTGACGGCGACGGACTTGAAGATGCCACGGATCTTGTTCACGACGAGCGTGGCCAGGGCCTCACCGTCGACGTCTTCCGCAATGATGAGGAGCTGCTTGCCGGTCTGGATGACCTTGTCCACGATGGGGAGCAGGTCCTTGATGTTGGAGACCTTGGAGTTGACGATCAGGATGTAGGGGTCTTCGAAGACCGCTTCCTGACGGTCGGGGTCCGTGACGAAGTACGCCGACAAGAAGCCCTTGTCGAAGCGCATACCTTCGGTGAGCTCGAGCTCGGTTCCGAAGGTGTTCGACTCCTCAACGGTGACGACACCTTCCTTGCCGACCTTGTCGATGGCCTCGGCGATGATCGCGCCAATTTCGGTGTCTCCGGCGGAGATGGACGCGGTAGCGGCGATCTCTTCCTTGGTTTCGATCTCCTTGGCGCTGGCGATGAGCTCGGCGATGACAGCTGCCGTGGCCTTCTCGATGCCGCGCTTGAGGCTGATCGGGTCGGCGCCGGCTGCGACGTTGCGCAGGCCTTCGCGAACCAGAGCCTGGGCGAGGACGGTTGCGGTGGTCGTGCCGTCGCCGGCTACGTCATCCGTCTTCTTGGCGACCTCTTTGACGAGTTCCGCACCGATCTTCTCGTACGGGTCGTCGAGCTCGATCTCCTTGGCGATGGACACACCGTCATTGGTGATCGTGGGGGCGCCCCACTTCTTCTCCAGAACGACGTTGCGGCCGCGCGGGCCGAGGGTGACCTTGACGGTGTCGGCGAGAATGTTCAGGCCGCGCTCAAGCCCACGACGGGCCTCTTCATTGAATGCAATGATTTTTGCCATATGTGTAACTCGTCCCTCCCGGACGTTCTAAACGATGATGGGATTAGCACTCAGATGACGAGAGTGCTAAATCGATTCTGGCACTCTGGGGTCGAGAGTGCAAGCGAGCATCCGGGGTGGCGCGCGGCTGGCTTCAGCCGGTCAGGGAACGAGGTCGGCCGAGCCGGTGCCGTTGGGCACGAGCTGAAACCAGGTATTGCCCGGTGCCAGCCGAATTGTCACTCCGTGGCCGTCGACGAGGCGGATCGGCGCGGTCTGGAGGTTTTTGCTCCAGGTAGCCGCGAGCGTCTTTCCGCCGGTCGAGATCGACGCGTCACCCGAGGCGATGAGCTCCGTTTTGGGGATGCCCTGATCGACCGTGACGTTCACGCGCAACACAACCACGTTGGTGGCTTTGAGCTGGGCGCCGTCGACGCTGAGGTCCGGTGCGCCGTCCTGGGCGCGCAGGTAGGCGCCGGTGGCGGCACTCCAGGTCCAGCTGCGGACACTCGAGTGCGAAAATCGGGTATTGATCACCGAAATCGGGGTGCCGTCCACGGCAGCGGATGCACCGTCGAGCGTGGCCGCGTAGGCGTACTGCTGCACAGGCGGAGCGACGGTCGCGTTCCGGTTGGCGAATTCCGCGGCGGCGAGGATGACGTTGTGCGGGGCCGCGGTGGCCGTTGAACGGGAGAACAGGCCGGTCGTGTCGTTGTCGAAGATGGCGCTGATCTGGCCGGTTGCGTCCATGGCGTCGACGAACCGTTGCTGCCCGCCCGAAAAGGCCACGAGGCCCCCGAACGGCGCGATGATGTCGGGGTCCATCGGGCGAATTGATCGTACCGGGCCGACCTCGTCGGGGATGCTGGACTGCCAGAGTGCGACGTACCGGGTGATGCCGCCCTCGACTAATTCTTCAAACACGAGGTCGGTGCGATCGATCCCAACCTGTGGCCGAGCGGCGCTGTGGTTGTCGATTTTGACGGCGAGCGCGGGGCGCGCTGAGGATCCGGCCGGAACACTGAGTCCGGTCAAGGGTGTTATCTCGGCGGTGGCCGGAGCTGCGTTGCTCGATGTCCACGCGCCGGCCGTTGGCGTGGTGGACGGCGCCGCGCTATTGCCCGTGCATCCGCTCAACAGCATTGCCGGCACGAGGAGTGCGAGAAGCCCAACGGGACGGCCCAGCCGGGCGAAGCATGCCGTAGTTTTTGAAATCACCGTTACACACTAATGCCGCCCGTTGCAGCGGGCGGCGTCAGCGCGGGGGACAGACCCCCAGCGTCGGGTTTGTCAGGCCGGTCGAACCGATTCGGCCTGCGGGCCCTTTGCTCCGGCACCAACCTCGAAGACGACCTGCTGGCCTTCTTCGAGAACCTTGTATCCGCTCATGTCGATGGCGGAGTAGTGAACGAAAACGTCTTGGCCTCCCCCGTCGACAGTGATGAAGCCGAAACCCTTTTCAGCGTTAAACCATTTGACGGTTCCGTTCGCCATGTGTTACTCCTTGCTCAATTTCGACGGCAACCGCCCATTGGCTGTTCCGGGCCCTGCCGCAGAGACTGCGTTCATTCTGTGCGAGCAGCAAATCCCCGAGAGCAAGTCTTCTGTTGCAAGTTACCTACTGGTGCAAGTTATCTTGGGCGAGCGTCCTTGATCCGGGCGGGTATTGCCCGAACAAAATGTGTGACCAAAACCAGACACTACTGAAATCGCGGTGAAAGAACAGGGGCTTGACGGATCAGATTTTGACCACTACGTCTGCAGATTCGAGTCAGGGTCAGCCCGCGGGCATCACGTAGTCGTTGCCAACGACGACGGTCAGGGCCGCGCCCGAATCGACGAAGCTGGTTGACACGACGATCTTCGCGCCCGGCAGCGAGGCGGCGATGCCGCGGGCAGCGCCTTCCTGGCTCGCGTCGGTGTAGTAGATCACGCTGGTCGGTTCGGTGTCGGTATCGGCATTGCCGGTGGCGCTGACGGCCCAGCCGGCGGCAGTGAGGGTGTCACTGACCGCTGCTGCGACACCATTGATCGCGGATCCGTTCAGCACGTTTACGGTCAGCGTCGGATCGACGGTCGCTTCGGCGGTGGGAATGACGGTCTCGGTGCGGGGCGGGGTCGAACCAGATGACGCCAGCCCCGGAATGTCGGAAAAGTTAAGGCGATTATTGATGGCGAAAATGCCGGCGACGCCCACCGCGATCAACAGAACGGTGGCGCCGAGCGCCCACCAGAACGCGATCCAGCCGCGGCCCTTCCTGCCGGGGGCACGGTGGGCCCCCACGCGGTCGAGGGCACGCGTGTGTGTGTCGAAACGGTCTTTCGCAAATTTTCGCGCCATGGTGGTTGAATCCTTGTTGGGGCTGCCGGACCGGAATCGAGCTAAGCCGGTTTGCGGGCTGAAAGCGGTAAGTGCCTAGTCCTGTGCGGGCATGGACCGTCTGGCGCGTGCTTCGGATCGCACGGAACGCATGCGCTGCAGCCGGTTGACCAGCATCGGGTCAAAGGCAAGGGCCAGCGGTGAATCGACCAGTGCCCCCAACAGTTGATAGTACCGGGCAGCCGAGAGGCCGAAGGTGGCGCGGATCTCCTCTTCCTTCGCACCGACGTGCCGCCACCATTGCCGTTCAAAGGCGAGCACGGCTTGGTCACGTTCGCTCAATTGCGCCGGGGCGGCGGTGCTGGGGGCAGCGGCGGGTGTTCGCTCACTCATTGGTGCATCACTCCCCCAGATAGGTTTTACGGCTTATCCGCTGGGTTCATCCTATTTGGGAGCGGCTGCATGTTGCCCCGGCACGCCCGGCACGCCGCAGCCGAGGACCGCATGGCGGCCGCACGGTGTGGAGTGAGCGCCGTGCAAACGCGACGAAACGGCCGCCGTCGGAATGCACGCGGGGCCGCACGAGTTTAGGCTGGGGAGATAACATCCGTATCCGCGCGGCTGGAATGAAAGGACGTCCACCATGGACTACGCAATCAAGAAGTCGAACAGCGAGTGGCGCTCCGAACTGGGCGACGAAAAATTTGCTGTGCTGCGCGAGGCCGGCACTGAGCGCCCCGGAACCGGCAAGCTGCTCGACGAGAGCAGGGCTGGCGTGTACACCTGCGGCGCCTGCAACGCGGAGCTGTTCCAGAGTGGCACCAAGTTTGATTCCGACTGTGGCTGGCCGAGCTTCTACGAGTCCGTGCGGCCCGAAGCGGTCGAACTTCTCGAAGATCGCTCGCTCGGCAGCGTGCGCACCGAGGTGCGTTGCGCGAACTGCGGCTCGCACCTGGGCCACGTTTTTCCCGACGGATTCGGCACCCCGACCGGTGATCGCTACTGCATGAATTCGATCTCGCTCAACTTCACGCCCGCCGAGTAAAGCGGTGAGCCAGCCTCCCCCAACAACGGATGTTGCCACCTCTTTGGTCTTCCAGGCCGTCAATTGCCGGCGCAGCTACTCCAAAGTGACGGCGCTGGCGCCTACTCGGGCCGAGCTGTTACCCCTGGTGGCGGCCGCGGCGCGGGTGGCCGATCACGGCGCGCTACGGCCATGGCGCCTGATCGAACTGCGCGGCGACGCGCGGGAGCGGCTGGGAGCAGCGTTTGTGGCGGCATCCGCTTGTGACGGTAGTGAGGCCATCAAACTAGCCGGCAAGCCGCTGCGAGCGCCGCTGCTGATTGCGGTCGTCGCGTCGCGGCGGGTGAGCGACAAAGTTGCCCACTGGGAACAGGATGCCGCCGCCGCGGGCGTCGCGCACCTGCTCACGCTGCTCCTCGACGACGCCGGCTGGGGGGCGATGTGGCGCACCGGGTCCCTCGTGCGCACCAAAGCCGTGCGCACGCTGCACGCCCTCGCCGACGATGAAGAGCTGCTCGGGTGGCTGTATGTCGGCGGCATTCCGGCGGACTGCAAGCCTGGTGTGCGGCTGTCGATCGATCCCGAGGAGTTTCTCGGGGTTCTGTAGGCTGGCGCGGGTCTTACGGGCGGGCGTGGCCGGGGTGGCGCCAGCGCACCGCGGCGATGACGACGGCCACGAGGGCGAGCGCGGTGCCGACAATGGTCGTCAAGCCGAGTGGATGCCCCGGCGTTGGCGCGAGCAGATCCAGCGCGAGGGCGCAGACCAGCTGGCCTGCCACGATGCACAGGCCGAGCATGAGCACCCCCGTGGTGCGCACGACGAGCGCGGCCCCGGCGATGAAGATACAGCCGATGAGACCGCCGGTATAGAGCCACGGGTTGGCGGGCAGGTCGAGCGCGAAACCGACCAGCAGGCCCTGCACGAGCGCGGCGAGCACGAGGGCGATGGTCCCGGTGAGAAAGTTCAGAAAGGTCGCCGTCAGCGCGCTCTGCGCGGTGACCCGCACCTGGCCGTTGACGGCCTGCTGCCAGCCCTGGCCGATGCCGGCGATCAGCGGCAGCCCGAGCAACCAGAGCGCATCGCTGCCGCGCAGTTCGCCGCTCACCGTGACGGCGACGGCAATCAGGGCGAGCAGCGCACCGACGATTTTGGATGCGTGCAGCGGCCGGCGCCCGCCCGGGCCGATGCCGAAGCGGTCCATCAGCACGCCGCTCACGGTCTGGCCGGCCACAACCGCGACGGTGAACATGGCGATGCCCAGCGGCGCGGCGACGAGGCCCTGCGACAGCACGAACAGTGCGCCGGCCAGTCCGCCGGACAGGTGCCACCAGGACAGGTGTTTCGCCGAGACAGCGCGCGCGACGAGCTGAAGGCCGCGGCGTCCACGGCGGAACACGATCAAGCCGAGGCTGAGAATGATCAGGCCGGAGCCGAAGGAGATGACGGCGGCGGTGAATCCGTTGCCGATTTGATGCCCGAGTTCGCCGTTCACCCGTGATTGCACGGCGTACAGCGCGCCGATCAACACCGAGACGATGAGGGCCAGCCAGACCGGGGCCGCGGATGCCGCGAGCGCGGCCGACGCATCCGTGCGGGTGCGTGCTCGGGGCTGGGTCACGTAGTAATACTACGAGACAGCCGTGCTCGGCGCGTCGACAGGGGTTGCTGGCGGGCTCCCCGGGCTACGGTATGTACAGCCCGGGCTTGTGCTGGGCTGCTGGGGCTTCGGCGTGGGCGCAGGTTCGGTGTGGGCGCAGGTTCGGTGTGGGCGCAGGTTCTCGTGCGCCGGGCAGGCCAGCCCGCGCCCAGCCCACTCGGGGTAGTGGCCAGGGCGCGGCCGCTACGCGGCGCGCATTTCGATTTCGCCGGGGACTGCTCCCTCGCTGCCGAAGACGAGGCGGCGATTGGCGATTTTGTCGGTGAAGAAACGGTCGTGGCTGACGACCACGACGGCGCCCGGGAAGTGCACGAGGGCGCGTTCCATCACCTGGGTGCTCGACATGTCGAGGTGATTGGTCGGTTCGTCGAGCAATAGCACCGAGGCGCCGGAGAGCAGGCACTGGGCCATGGCGACGCGGGCGCGCTGGCCGCCTGACAGGTTGCCGATCTTCTGTTTCAGGTCGGCCTCGCTGAACTGGAACATGGTCAAAAAGCGGTTGACCGATTTCTTGGTCGCGGTGAGGGCGAGGCTGCCGGGCATGGCGTTGACGGCGTGACTGACGGTGTCGCTCTCGTCGAGTTCGGCGAGGATCTGGTTGTACGAGACGACGCCGGCGCCACTGGCCCAGGCGACGTCGCCGTGGTCGGCCGTCTCCTCGCCCGTGAGTACGCGCAGCAGGGTGGTTTTGCCGCTGCCATTGCTGCCGAGCACGACGATGCGGTTGCCACGCCGTACCTCAAAGCTGAGGTTCGCGAACAACACCTTGTCGCCGTAGCTCTTGGCGAGGCCGTCGACCCGGCAGAGCACATCCTTCACGTGCAGGTTTCCGTAGATCTCGGTGATGATCTGGTCGACCGGGCGCGGCGTCCGCGACTTCTTGATGTGCGCGAGCTGGTTGCCGAGCTGGCGGCTCTCGGCTTTGGCGGCCTCGCGGCGGTCGGCGATGCCCTCGGCTTCGAAGGCGAGCAGCTCGGATTCGTGCACAAACTGCGCCTCGAGGGTCTTAAGCCGAAACTGCTTCTGCACGATGTATTCACCGAAGTTGCCGGGATATTCGTGCAGGTGAAAATTCTCGACCTCGATGATGCGGGTGACGACGGCGTCGAGAAACTTGCGGTCGTGCGAGACAACGATGGCAGCGCCCTTGAAGCTCTTGAACCAGGCTTCGAGCCACTCGACGCCGGCCACGTCGAGATAGTTGGTGGGCTCGTCGAGCAGCAGCACGTCGGGGGCCTCGAGCACGATCTTGGCCAGGGCTGCACGGTTGCGCCAACCGCCGGAAAGCTCATCGATGGCACAGACTCGGTGTGCCTCGTTGAATCCGAGGGTGGTCAGGGCGGTGTCGATGTGGCGTTTGTAATCCCAACCGTCGAGCCGGTCCATCTCTTCGAATAGCTCGCCCTGGCGACTGATCAGCCGGTCCAGCTCGACGCTGGCCGAGGAATCGAGGGCAATCGCCGCGTCGATTGCGGCGAGTTCGGCCTCGACCGCCTTCACGGCCACGAACAGCGCGTCGAGTACCTCGGTAATGGTCAGCTCGCCATTGAGCTCGGAGAACTGGGAGAAGTAGCCGACGGTGATTCCCTCGTCGAGGGTGACCTCACCGGTGTCGGGCGAGACCTGATCGAGGATCAGTTTGAGAATGGTGGACTTGCCGGAGCCGTTCTTGCCGATCAGACCGACGCGGTCGCCGGGTTCGAGACGAAAGAACGCTTCGCGCAGAATCTGTGTGTTCTCCAAGCGAATACTGACGTCGTTCAGCCGGATCAGGCTCATGCGTGTGCGTCCTCTCATTGCGCGCCCCCGCGCGTGAGCGGGCAGCCGCTCGTACAATCCCAGCCTTCAGTCTACGTCTCGGACCCGCTGGGCAGCCCGCGCCCGTTTTCGATGGTGGTTAGACGGCACGTGTTCGGAACCGGCCCACGTGTGCAGCGAACACCCGCGCATCTAGCGGATGCCAGGACGCGGGCAGAGAGAGACCCCCTGGATTCCGTTCGGGAGCAGGGGGTCGTGGGGCCGGCCACGGGACTTGAACCCGTAACCCCCACTTTACAAGAGTGGTGCGCTACCAATTGCGCCAGGCCGGCATGAGGCACGCGGGCCTCAGGAGACCATCCTAAATCATTTCCAAGCCCTCGCCGCCACCGCCGCCGGCGCCGCCGGCGGCGGCGCGGATGCGCGCGGCACGAGGCGGCGCATCCGCTTCAGCGAGCTACCGGTGCCAGCTACGGGGCCGGCGTCGCGGGGGTGGGCGTCGACGTCGACGTGGAGTAGGTCTCGCCGAGGGCCTGCTGCACGAAGGACGCGAACTCCTTCGGGTCGTCGAACGAGCCGGTGTACGGTTTGCCATTGACCAGGATGGTGGGCGTTCCGATGATGGACTCAATCGAGGAGTTGGGGATCGGGCCGGCAGTCGAGCGGTCGGTGGCTGCCTCGACCCACGACTCGTACGTGCCGTCGTCGATGCAGGAGTTGATGCTGGACAGCGCTTCGCTCACGCCGGAATCCGTAACGACATTCTTGAGCTCGTCGTTGCTGCGGCCGGGCGAGGTCTCCTTCGGCTGATCAACGAACAGGGCGGAGCTGAAGGCAAAGAAATCGTCGGGCGAGTAGTTGGCAACGCAGGCCGACGCGTTCGCAGCCCGCAGGGAGTACTTGGTGCCGGCGGACTTGTTCGCAAGAATGGCGATCGGGTGGATTTCAACGGTCGCCGCACCGGAGTCAACCCACTGGGCGATCTGCTCGGTGTTGGCGTCTTCGAAGTCGGCGCAGAGCGGACACAGGTAGTCGACGTACAGGCGGATGTTCGCGACGGCACCGGTGGGATCAGCTTCGGACGGCCGCGGATTGGCGTCGGGCTGCAGCGCGGGCGTTCGGGCGGTGACCAAACCCTCGCCGATGAGCGCACCGTCACTGGCCATATTTTTGGGGCCGGGACCGGCCGGTTTGATCGAGTTCACAATAACAAGGGCGACCAGAACGACAATGGCGACGGCAGCGATTGCCATGCCGCCCTGCAGAAAGACCTTGTTGCGGCGGTCCTTCTTCTTTTGGCTGACTCGAAGCTCCTTGGCCTTCACCCGGGCGGCGTCGCGCCGGCGGCTCCTGGAAGGGCTACTGTCGCTGGGTCCGCCAATAGGCATAAAAAATCGCTTTCGAGAAGTGGAGGCGCGCATGAACGCACCCTTGAAATAGTAGATGCCCTGACTGTGAAACGACCAAACGGGGGGGCACGCTGACGACCAAGCCGGGCACCCGTCGTGTAATAATAGGGCGGTCGGGTACTGACTCCGGTCGGCGAACGGCGCATAAATCCTATTCACAACGGATCGTCCGGCACGTTCCTGCCGGTGAAGGAGTAATAATCATGGCTTCAGTGACCTTTGACAAGGCAACCCGGCTCTACCCGGGTTCCACCCGACCGGCTGTTGACCAGCTCGACCTTCAGGTCGCCGATGGCGAATTCCTGGTTTTGGTCGGCCCGTCCGGCTGCGGAAAGTCCACCTCCCTGCGGATGCTTGCCGGCCTCGAAGAGGTCAACGACGGCAATATTCTCATCGGTGAGCGCAATGTGACCGACGTGCCGCCGAAGGACCGCGACATCGCCATGGTCTTTCAGAACTACGCGCTGTACCCGCACATGACCGTCGCCGAGAACATGGGCTTCGCGCTCAAGATCGCCGGCATCAACAAGGACGAGCGTGCCGCCCGCGTACTCGAAGCAGCCAAGCTGCTCGACCTGGAGCCGTACCTCAGCCGCAAGCCGAAGGCGCTCTCCGGCGGCCAGCGTCAGCGCGTTGCCATGGGCCGCGCGATCGTGCGTCAGCCGCAGGTGTTCCTGATGGATGAGCCGCTCTCCAACCTCGACGCCAAGCTGCGCGTGCAGACGCGTACGCAGATCGCTTCGCTGCAGCGCCGCCTCGGCGTCACGACCGTCTACGTGACCCACGACCAGACCGAGGCGCTCACCATGGGTGACCGGATTGCGGTGCTGAAGGATGGCATCCTGCAGCAGGTCGGTTCGCCCCGGGACCTGTACGCGAAGCCGCAGAACGTGTTCGTGGCCGGCTTCATCGGCAGCCCCGCGATGAACCTGTTCCTCGCGGACACCGTTGACGGCGGCATCAAATTCGGCACCGCGACCGTGCCCGTGCAGCGCGAGACACTCGCCAGCTCAACCGGCAAGAAGGTCACCGTGGGAATCCGTCCGGAGGACATCCAGATGTCGTCCACCGCCGGCGACGGCCTGCAGATCGAGGTCGACCTGGTCGAAGAACTCGGCGCCGACGGCTACCTCTACGGTCACTCCACGATCGAGGGCAAGCGCACCGACATCGTCGCTCGCGTCGACGGCCGCTCACACCCGAACGCGGGCGAGACCGTCTACCTCACGGCCACGCCGAATCACCTGCACGTGTTCGACGCCGAAACCGGACTGCGCCTCGGCGGCGCCGTCACCGACTAATCGGTTTTCTGAACGGCTGGAGGGATTCGCGTCCTCCAGCCGTTTTCTCGTCAGTTAGGGTCAAATTATGAGCGGTTCCCTCAACATCATCGCGGCCACGGCCGACCCGGCCCTACTCGACTTGCCGTGGCAGTTGCCCCTCGATGCCTGGCCGAACGAAAACATCGCCTCGCTGCCCAAGGGCATCTCCCGCCACCTCGTGCGGTTCGCGCACCTGAGCGGGCGGGTGGTCGCCATCAAGGAGACCACGAGCGAGATGGCCTCGCGCGAATACGACATGCTCCGAACCCTGGCCAACCTCGAAATTCCCTGCGTCGAGCCGGTCGCCGTGATCACGAACAGAACGGACGCCGACCTCGATCCGCTCAATTCGGTTCTGGTCACCCGTCACCTGAAGTTCTCCCTCCCCTACCGCGCCCTGTATTCGCATGCCCTGCGCCCGGACACGGCCACCCGGCTGGTCGACGCCCTCGCTGTGCTCCTGGTGCGGCTGCATATGATTGGATTCTTCTGGGGCGACGTCTCACTCTCGAACACGCTGTTCCGGCGCGACGCCGGCGCGTTCGCCGCCTATCTCGTCGATGCCGAGACCGGGCAGTTGTACTCCGGCGGGCTCTCGAACGGGCAGCGCGAGAACGACCTCGAGATTGCCCGGGTCAACATCGCCGGCGAACTCATGGACCTTGAAGCCGGCGGCCGCGTTGCCGACGAGCTCGACCCGATTCGGGTCAGTAACGGTATCGTCGCCGCCTACCGCCTGCTCTGGAAGGAACTCACCGGCTCGGAATCGTTCTCGAACTCGGAGCGTTGGCGCATCACGCAACGGGTGGAACGTCTCAACGACCTCGGCTTCGATATCGAGGAACTCGCGATCAAGACCGACAGCGCTGGCAGCAAGGTGCACATTCAGCCGAAGGTCGTCGATGCCGGGCATCATCAGCGTCGGCTGCTGCGCATGACCGGGCTCGACGCCGAAGAGAACCAGGCACGCCGGCTGCTGAACGACCTCGACTCCTACCGCGCGGCCTACGGCGACCCCGGTGCGGACGAGGAGATGGTGGCGCACGAGTGGCTCGTGCGGGTGTTCGAGCCGGTGGTGCGGGCAATTCCCGAAGATCTACGAGGCAAGCTCGAGCGGGCACAGGTGTTTCACCAGCTGCTCGATCACCGCTGGTTTATGGCGCAGAACCAGTCGCGGGACATTCCGCTCGCCGAAGCCGTGACGAGCTATGTGCAGGACGTGCTGCGGCACCGCCGCGACGAGGCGACCGTGATCGATCCGCTTACCGGCGCCATCACGCTGCCAATTCGCACGCAGCTGGACGACGACACCGGCGCGGACCCCGACGATGCCGACGATGCCGACGACTGGATGCTCAAGGTTTAGCCCTCGTCGGGCACGGCGGTGCTTCCCGGCCCAAACCCGGCCGATACCGGCACCGGGCTGATACCGGCACCGGGCGGCCGCTGAGCGAAACGTTAGAGCTTCGCGGCCTGCTTCGCAAGCTTGATTTGGGCACGGAGACGGGCTACCTCGTAGAGCGTGACACCGGCGGCGATTCCGGCATTGAGCGACTCGGTGGCGGCGCTGATTGGAATCGAGACGATCGCGTCGCAGGTCTCGGTCACGAGGCGGGACAGGCCCTTGCCCTCGCTGCCGACGACGATCACGATCGGGCGCTCGGCGAAGCCGGTGCCGAGGTCGGGCAGCGACACGTCGCCGTCGCCGTCTAGACCAAGCACAAACACACCCTGCGCCTTGAGCGCCTTGAGCGTCTGGGTGAGGTTGCTCGCCATGGCGACGGGCGTGCGGGCCGCGGCGCCGGCGCTGGTCTTCCAGGCCGAGGCGGTCACGCCGACGGAACGACGCTGCGGCACGATGATTCCGTGGCCGCCGAACGCCGCGGTCGAACGGATGATCGCGCCCAGGTTGCGGGGGTCGGTGATGCCGTCGAGGGCCACGAACAACGGCTTGTGGCCACGGCTGATGGTGAGCTCGAGCAGCTCCATCGGATGCGCATACTCGTAGGAGGGCACCTTGAGCGCGAGTCCCTGGTGCACGGCGTCGCGGCCGGCGAGGCGGTCCAGTTCGGGGCGCATGACCTCGAGAATGGGGATGTTGCGGCTCGTCGCCATCAACAGCACCTCTTTGACCCGCTCATCCATTTCGATGCGTGCCGCGATATAGAGGGTCAGCGCGGGGATCTTCGCGCGCAGCGCCTCCAGCACCGAGTTACGACCGGTGACAATTTCGTGCTCGTCGATCTGCTTGGCCCGACGCGTCGAGGATCCGCCGCCCCCGGTGTTGCCGGTGCCGCGCTGGGGCGCACCCTGCGAGGCGCCGCGGGCGCCACCACGAGCTGCTCCGGCGGGGCCGCCGCGGGCGCCACCACGGTTGCTGGTCGCATCCGCTGCCGGGCGAGAGTTGAAGCCGCCGGCCGCGGTGAAACGATCGGCGGCCGCCTTGCGCTTGCCGGCGGGGTGGTACGGACGGTCTTCGGCCTTGGGCGTGGGCTTCTTGCCCTCGAGTGCCTGACGGCCCTGGCCGCCAGAGCCGACCTGGGCTCCACGGCTGCCCTTACGCACCGATCCGGTGCGCGATTTGCGGTCTAAGTTCTTCATCAGTCAAAGCTCCAATGGGCACCCGACGGGGTGTCTTCGATGGTAATTCCGGCGGCGACGAGTTCGTCCCGGATTCGGTCTGCGGCCGCATAGTCGCGGTTTTCCCTGGCAAGGTTGCGGTCGCCGAGCAGCCGCTCGACCAACGCGCTCAGGGCCACCATGGCCGGTTCGTCCGTCGCCACGGCCCAGCCGGGCGACAAAGGATTGATTCCCAGCACTTCGCTCATCGCCAGTACTGCACTGCGAGCGGATGCTGCCGCATGCAGGTCTTCGGCATCCAGCGCGGCGTTGCCGGCGCGCACGGTGTCGTGAAGCACGCCGAGGGCCTGCGGAACGGCCAGGTCGTCGTCCATCGCTGCGGCGAAATCATCCGGCACGATTTCGACCCCGCTCCCGGCGAACCGGGTGCCGGCGAGCCGGCGGTCGGCACGGTCGAGAAAACTTTCGACGCGTTCCAAGGCCGCTTCGGCCTCGGCCAACGACCCGTCGTTGTAGTCGATGGTCGATCGGTAGTGGGCGGCACCGAGAAAATAGCGCACGACGATGGCGCGGGCCTGGCCGAGCAGTTCGACCGCGAAGACCGAGTTGCCAAGCGACTTGGACATCTTCTGCCCGTTCACGTTGACCAGGCCGTTGTGCACCCAGTAGTTCGCGAAGTCATTACCGGCCGCGTTCGACTGGGCGAGCTCGTTCTCGTGGTGCGGAAAGCGCAGGTCGAGGCCGCCGCCGTGAATGTCGAAGTGGTCGCCGAGGTAGCGCGCGGCCATGGCCGAGCACTCGATGTGCCAGCCGGGGCGGCCCTGGCCCCACGGCGACGCCCAGGCGGCCGAGGTCGGTTCTCCGGCCTTGTAGCCCTTCCACAGGGCGAAGTCGCGCACGTCACGCTTGGCGCGCGGGGAGGCATCCGTGGCCGCCTCCATATTGCCGCGCGACTGATGGGTGAGGGCACCGTAGGCCCCCCAGCTCGCGCTGTCGAAGTAGACGTCCCCGGACTGGTCGGGAGCGGCGTAGGCGTGGCCACGCTCGATCAGCGTGCTGATGAGGGTCTGCATCTCGGTGATACTCGCGGTCGCGCGCGGCTCGTAGGTGGGGGCGAGAATGCCGAGGCGCTGATAGCCCGCGGTGAACTCGAGCTCGAAGCGGTAGGCGAGGGCCCACCACTGCTCATTCGAGCCCTGCGCGTTGATCAAAATTTTGTCGTCGATGTCGGTAACGTTGCGCACGAAGGTGACGTTCATGCCGCGGTAGCTGAGCCAGCGGCGCAGCTGGTCGTAGACCAGAGCGCTGCGCAGGTGGCCGATGTGCGGGCTGGACTGCACGGTGGGTCCGCACACGTACATCGAAACCTGACCCGCTTCGAGGGGGACAAAGTCACGCAAGGCCTGCGCCTTCGAATCGTACAATTGCATGGTCACGCCTCCCAGTTTAGGTCAGGGGTCTGACCCGGCTCGGGCGTGCGTGCAGGCGCGGTCGGCTGAACCGCGGGAGGGGCGGGGTAGAGCAGTGCTGTCGCCGTCGCTGCCACCCCCTCGCCGCGGCCGGTGAAGCCGAGCGCGTCCGTCGTGGTTGCGGAAATATTGACCGGAGCCGAGAGGATGCCGGCGAGTCGCGTTTCGGCTTCGCCCCGACGCGGGGTGAATCGGGGGCGGTTGCCGATGATCTGCACCGAGACATTGCCAACGAGGTAGCCGGCGGCGGCCACGAGGCGCACGGTTTCGGTGAGGAAGACGTCACCGTGTGCACCGCTGAACCGGGGGTCGGCCGTGCCGAAGATGCTACCGATATCACCGAGGCCGGCAGCGCCGAGCAACGCGTCGCAGATGGCGTGGGCTGCGACATCGCCATCACTGTGCCCGCTGAGGCCTCGCTCCCCCGGCCAGTAAAGGCCAGCCAGCCACAGTTCGGTCGTATTGTCGGAGGTGAAGGCGTGCACGTCGAGGCCCGTGCCGATGCGCGGAAGGAGCGCGGCTGGCGCGGCAGCTGGCCCATCACTGGCAGGCGCGTCGGCGCCGGGGCCGACCGAGGCGTCCGCGGAATGAGTGGTGGTCGCGGCTGCGTGCAGGATGACCTCAGCACGTTCGAGATCTTCGGGGGTCGTGATCTTGAAGGCGAGCGGGTGGCCGGGAATAACGTTCACCGGAAGTCCGGCGTCGGCGACGAGGGCGGCATCGTCGGTAAGGGCTTCGAACCGGCCGTTCTGCAGGGTCCAGGCGCGGGCGTCCGCGAGCATTGCGCGGGGAAAGCCCTGCGGAGTCTGCCCGGCGGACAGCTCGGAACGGTCGACGGTGCCGAGGATGGCGCCGGAGTCTGCGACCCGCTTGATGGTGTCGACCACCGGCAGCCCCGGGATGATGCCGTGCCCGGTGGAGCGCACCGCGTCGACGACGTCGTCGCAGAGCGCGGCGGGCGTGAGGGCGCGCGCGGCGTCGTGAACGAGCACGATGTCGACGCTCGGCAGCAGTGCGTCCATGCCCAGCTCTACCGAGTCCTGGCGGGTGCGCCCGCCCGCGACGATGGTGACCGTGCGCGAAGGCACCGGGCTGCTGGTGGGAGCGGCACCGGTCGACGTGGTGCTGGACGCGGCCGCGGCCAGCACGTCGTGCCGACGAGCAGCCTGGGCGGCGATGGCACGAGCGTCCGATACCCGGTCGCCGGGGGCGACCACGATGATCTGTACGAGCTCACGCATACCGAAGATGGTGTCCAGGGCGTGGCTGAGCAGCGGGCGCATCTGCAGCAGAACGAATGCTTTGGGTTCAGCGTTGCCGAGGCGAGTTCCACTGCCAGCGGCGACGATAATGACGGCAGCGGTGGGCGGTGCCACGTCGACCGGGAGAGCGCTGACGGGTTCGACTCCATCGCCCGGGAGGGGCGCGGCCGGCGGCACGAGGAAATCAGTCATATCTGGAGGGTATCTATCTGCGGATCGAGCTGGACTGCACGCTGGGTATAAACAGGCAAGAGGCGGCGCCTCGCGGCGCCGCCTCTACGAAGCAATGAGATGAGCTGGGTAGCTCGGCAGTTTAGGAAGCGAGGACTTCGTCGAGCACGGTGGATGCCTGCTCTTCATCGGTCTTTTCGGCCAGGGCCAGCTCGCTGATGAGAATCTGACGAGCTTTGGCGAGCATGCGCTTTTCACCGGCTGACAGGCCGCGGTCCTGGTCGCGACGCCACAGGTCGCGCACGACCTCTGACACCTTGATGACATCACCACTGGCCAGCTTTTCCAGGTTGGCCTTATAGCGACGGGACCAGTTGGTCGGCTCCTCTGTGAACGGTGCGCGGAGAACCTCGAAGACCGCGTTGAGGCCTTCCTGACCGATCACATCGCGAACGCCAACAAGGTCGACGTTCTCGGCGGGAACCTCGATGGTGAGGTCGCCCTGGGTGACATTCAGCTTGAGGTACAGCTTCTCTTCACCCTTGATGATGCGGGTTTTAACCTCGGTGATCATCGCAGCGCCGTGGTGGGGATAAACGACGGTTTCGCCAACCTCAAACAGCATGGATAATCCCTTCGCCGATTGCTAGGGTACCACAGCGACGAGGTGCTACAGTGCGCGCGCCCCCGCGAGGCGCGGCAGACACAATCGTGCGCCCGGACTCGCCGCTAAGCTAGAGGCAAAGTGAATTCTGCAGCGTCGACCCACCGTCGAACGCTGCTTCAGTAAGTGGAGGTCTTGTGAGAGCGCGCATCGCTGCATCCGTTGTATTGGCGGCTGGCATTCTGTTGGGCACGAGCGCGTGCGGATTCTTCGCAGCGCCAGCCACCTCGATTGCCTACAACGCGAGTGACGGTGTGAGCGGGGATGTGGGTCAGATCCACATTCGCAACGCTCTGCTGCTCTCGACCGACGGCGAACTAGCCAGTTTGATCGTCTCCGTCGTCAACACCACGGACACGCTGCAGAGCCTGCTCGTGCAGTACGAGTCGAGCACCGGCACGGTATCGCAGGACGTTCCCGTTGAGGCCAACACGACAGTGACGCTCGGCACGGATGGCGCCGCCTCGGTGGTTCTGGAAAACATGAACAGTCAGCCAGGCTCGCTGTTCCCGGTGTTCTTCCAGTACGGCGAAGAGACCGGCACCGAACTCCTAGTGCCCGTTCTCTCCGGTTTGCAGAGTGAGTACTCGACTTTGCTGCCGACGCTCGCACCGACCCTGACCCCGTCAGAGACGCCGACAGAGACGCCGTCTGAGACGCCGACCCCGTCGGCAACACCCTCCGCGTAACCCACAGCAGACAGCTCAGGCCGCCGCCCCTTCGGGATCGGCGGCCTGTCTCGTTCCTGCCGTCAGGCTTCGAAGCGGTAGCCGAGGCCCCGTACCGTAACGAGCATGACCGGCTCAGAAGGTGCAGCCTCGATGCGCGAGCGGATGCGTTTGATATGCACGTCGAGCGTCTTCGTGTCACCGAAGTAGTCGGTGCCCCAGACCCGGTCGATGAGCTGGCCGCGCGTGAGCACCCGCCCGGCGTTCCGCAGCAGGAATTCGAGCAGCTCGAACTCCTTCAACGGCATGTTCACGAGCTCGCCGGAGACCGTCACGGCGTGCCGTTCCACATCCATACGCACCGTGCCGGCCGTGAGCATGCTGTCCACGTCGGTCGCGCTCTGATCCTCATGCCGACGCAGCACCGCGCGAATGCGGGCGACCAGTTCACGGGTGGAATACGGCTTGGTGACATAGTCGTCGGCGCCGAGTTCGAGACCAACGACGATGTCGACCTCGGAATCTTTTGCGGTGAGCATGATGATGGGCACGGTCGACCGGGTGCGAATCTCCCGGCACACCTCCGTGCCCGGAATGCCGGGCAGCATGAGGTCGAGCAGGATCAGGTCGGTGCCGTTCTGGTCGAACTCATTGATCGCGCCCGGTCCATCTTCGGTGACGACGACCTCATAGCCCTCACGTTCGAGCAAAAAGCTCAACGGTTCGCTCAAGGCGCTCTCGTCTTCGACCAAGAGGATGCGTGTCATAGTTTGTCTCCTGCGGCCGCACGAGCAGCCGGTCGCGTTTTGTTCGGGGGTGGTTCGGTGGTGGGGTGCGCCGCCTCGGGGAGGCGGATGGTGAAGGTGGAGCCGCTGCCGGGCTGCGACCAGACGCGGATGTCGCCGCCGTGGTTCTGCACGACATGCTTGACGATGGACAGGCCGAGGCCCGTGCCACCGGTGTGCCGGGACCGGGCCTGGTCGACGCGGAAGAAACGTTCAAACACGCGGTCGAGGTCGGCTTCCTGAATGCCGACGCCCTGGTCGGTCACCGTGATCTCGACAATGCCCTTCTGCAGGCGCACGCCGACGCCGACCCGCGACCCCTCTAAGGAGTAGTTCACCGCGTTCGCGACGAGGTTGTGCACCGCGACGGTGAGCAGGGCTTCGTCACCGAAGACCCGGGCGCCGGACTTCTTACCGATCACGATCGTGATGCACTCGGCCTCGGCGACAACCCGGCTCTGGTCGACCGCGGCAGCGACGATGTCGTCAACACTGAGATTTTCCGGTTCGGCGAGGGCATCCTGCGCCTGCAGCCGAGACAGTTCGATGATCTCCTGGGTGAGGCGGCCCAGTCGGGCCGACTCCGTCGTCAACCGGTTGGCGAAGCGGCGAACCTGCTCCGGCTCATCTGCTGCCTTATCGAGCGCCTCGGCGAGCAGGCCGACGGACGCGATTGGGGTTTTGAGCTCGTGGCTGATGTTGGCCACGAAGTCGCGGCGCACCTCATCGAGGCGAAACGCTTCGGTGCGATCCTCGGCCAGCAGCAGCACATAGCGGGTGCCGAGCCGGGCCAGGCGCACCCGAAAGCGCATGCTCGCGTCACCGAACGGGCCGCGGGACAGCACGAGGTCTTCGGAGATGGGCTCGCCGGTCAGGCGCACTCGGCGAGCGAGTTCGAGCAGTTCGGGGTGCACAACCTGCTGGTTCCAGACCAGACCGAGCGTGAGGGCGCCCGGGCTGGTTTTGATGACGTTGTTCGACGGGTCGAGCACGACGCCGGCGGTCTCGAGGGCGTCGAGTACCTGGTCGATACCATCAGGCACAGCGGGATTGACCACATCGGAGGCGCGACGCCCGTGACGCTCAGCGACGTGCAGCAGCGACACGAACCCGGCACCGACACCGAGCCCGAGTGCCAGCGACAGCAACACCAGCCACGTCGATTCCATCTCTACAGATTACTGAAAGTCTGCGGCCGTCGTTCACAGCGCACCTGCGCCGCGCCCTGTACTTTAGAAAGTGTTCAAGTGGGCGGCACCTGCCGTTAACCTGATTTCGACAACATAAACCGGTGGCCAAGGTTGGCTGCATAGATCGTGCGTGTTCGCGCGGCCGGAAGGATCACCCCCATGCGCGACGTATTCCAACAAGAACTCGCCGAAGTGCAACAGCGACTCGTCGATATTTCGCGTCTCGTCGCGATCTCGATGGACAAGGCTACCCGCGCCTTCAACGAGAGTGACGTGAGCCTCGCCGAAGAGGCCATCAGCGAAGACGAGAAAATCGACGAACTCTCGGTCGAGCTCGACGAACTCGCCATCACCATCCTCGCCCGCCAGCAGCCGGTCGCTCGCGACCTGCGCATCGTCGTCAGCGCCCTACGTATCAGCGCCTCCCTCGAGCGGATGGGCGACCTCGCCACACACATCGCCCAGCTGGCCCGCTACCGTTTTCCCGACAAGGTCATTCCCAAGGGACTACGCAGCACGTTTGCCCAAATGGGTGCACTCGATGTGGTCATCGCGAACATGCTCACGGAACTGCTCACCCACCAGGACCTGCAGCTCGCCGACAGGATCCGCAACGAAGACGACAAGGTCGACGCCCTGCACCTGAGCGTGTTCGACGCCGTTCTCGGCGAAACCTGGAAGGGTCTCGCCGCCGACACCGTCGACGCAACCCTGGCCAGTCGGTACCACGAACGTTTCGCCGACCACGCGGTCTCCATCGCGAAGAAGGTTCAGTACCTCGCCACCGGCGCCTGGCACCAGGACGACAACGTCTGATTTCTGCGCGAAAAAGGCCCCGGAGCTTGTGTTCTCGGGGCCTTTTTCGTTGGCGGGCTGACTACTTCTTGTTGCCCTGAGCGGCGACGGCGGCCGCGCCAGCCGCTGCGGCCGCCGGGTCCAGGTACTGGCCGGGGCCTAGCGGCATGAGGTTTTCGCCGAGGTGGTAGACCAGCGGGATTCCCGTGGGAATGTTCAGCTCAGCGATGTCGGCGTCGCTGATCCCGTCGAGGTGCTTCACCAGGGCACGCAGGGAGTTGCCGTGCGCGGTGACCAGTACGGTTTTGCCCGCGCGGAGGTCTGGCGCGATATCGGACTGCCAGTAGGGCAGCATCCGCTCGACAACATCTTTGAGGCATTCGGTGCGGGGCAGGTCCGGGCCCAGGTCGGCGTAGCGGGCATCGTGCACCTGCGAGAACTCGGAGTCGTCGGCGAGCACGGGCGGCGGGGTGTCGTAGGACCGGCGCCATAGCATGAACTGTTCCTGGCCGAACTTGGCCAGGGTGGCCGCTTTGTCGAGTCCCTGCAACCCGCCGTAGTGGCGTTCGTTGAGGCGCCAGGAGCGCTTCACCGGGATCCACAAGCGGTCCGCTTCCTCGAGTGCGAGGTTCGCGGTCTGGATGGCGCGGGAGAGCAGGCTGGTGTGCAGCACGTCGGGCAGTAGGCCGGCATCCTTCAGCAGCACGCCGGCGCGCGCGGCTTCGGTGGCGCCCTGCTCGCTCAGACGAACATCTACCCAGCCGGTGAACAGATTCTGCTGGTTCCAGGTGCTTTGGCCGTGGCGGAGGAGGACGAGTGTGTAGGGGGCAGACATGTGCCCACTCTATCGAGCAGGGGGTGAAATCAGTGACCGGGGGTACGGATGCCGAGGCGGGGCAGCCGGGGGATGTCGGCGACGGATCCGGCCGATTGCGGCACGATGACCTCCTGGCTGGCCGAGATGAGGATTCCCGCGGACTCGACATAGAGCGTCGACGTGGCCGGAATAGTGCGCTTGATCACGGCGAGCGCTATCGGTCCGAGCTCATAGTGGATGGCACTCGAGGTGATGGCGCCGACGGTGACCCGCTCAGCGTCACCTTCCGGCCTGACGCGGTCGGCCTGCACCGGGTCGCCGGGGGCAGGCAGCACGCCCTCGGATCCGTCGAGGTGCAGCATGACCAGGCGGCGCGGCGGGTGGCCGAGGTTGTGTACCTTCGCCACTGTTTCCTGCCCGCGGTAGCACCCCTTACTGAGGTGCACGGCGGTGCGGAGCCAGTCCAGCTCGTGCGGGATGCTCTTCTCATCGACCTCGCGGGCTCGCCGCGGACGCCAGGCCGCGATGCGCAGCGCCTCCAGCGCGAGAAGACCGGCAGGGGTGACAGAGAGGGGTGACGCGGATGTGGCCGCTCCAACAGTGAGGGCCCCGGCGGCGAGGGCGTCGCGCAGGGCGGCAAGGCTGGCGCGGGGAACGAGGGTCTCGGTGTAGGTCCAGTGGGTTGCGGGATGCTCGGGCGTTTCGGCGTACTGGTACCCACCGCGGGCCACCACGGCCCACGGGTCGCGCCAGGTCAGCGGTACCTCGTTGGGAGCGGCGGCGCTGATTCCAACGGAGGCGGGGGCATTCGTCATGGCGCCGATCGTGGCGTAGGTGAGGGTGTGGTCGACGACCTGCACGCGCAGCATGAACTTCATTCGGTCGAGAAACTTCTGCAGGCCGGGCAGTTCGGCGGCCTCGACGAGGAGCCAGGTTTCAACGCCGTCGTCGAGCACGCGGATGGCGTATTCGAGGCGTCCGGTGGGGTCGAGCAGCAGCATCTCGGTGGATTCCCCGGCCTCGAGGGTGCGCAGTTCCTGGCTCGCGATCGAATTGAGCCAGGTGAGCCGGTCGGGCCCGGAAACTCCCAGCACGCCGCGGTGCGAGAGGTCGACGATGGAGCGGCCGGCCGCGAGCGAACGCTGCTCGATCATGGGGTTGCCATAGTGCGCGGCGACGCCAGCGTCGATTCCTTCGGCCTGAACCGCGCCGGGCAGGGCCAGCAGCACGGAGGCCGGTGCGAACACGGGAGCTTCGGAGTCAGTCATGTCGCTCAATTCTGCCAACTCGGGTTGAGGGTCGGCGATCGTGCACAAAATCGGGAGCGTGTGTATGGGCACGACTCATCGGTTTCAACAGTACGGTGACCCGATTTATTCGGGCCGGGCACGGACCGGCCGAGTTACCCGCCTTATTCGACGCGGGCGAGGCGACCGGATGAATGGGTGCGGAGGTCCTGGCCGAGGGCGGCGATGTCCCAGGCCCAGAGCAGATGGTTGTCGACGAGGCCGTAGAGGCGGGTGGCTGCCGCGTATGGTTTGGCACCTACGGTGCGCAGCACGGCATCCGTGGCGAGATCGATGCGCGGGCCCTTGACCTGACCGAGGTAGAGTTCGGCGACGCCACCGGGATGCACGAGGGTGACCTCGATGTCGAAGCCACCATCACGGTTGCGCAGGGTTTCCACGGCCGCGGCCGAGGTGAACGGGCGCTCCCCGGTGCCGGGCAGCATGCCGGGTCCGGGGTCGCCATCGCCCTGGTGGCGGCTGAGCCGCCAGTAACCGGTTTCGGTGACCAAGGGGAGCTTGTCGCCAGAAAGCATTGCGTCGGACAGGTTCGACGCAGAAAGCGCGGGGGCCGCTGCGTCGGCATCCACTTCAGAAGAAGCAGCGGGCGCGTCGGGCTCGAGCCAGGTGTACGAGCTGTAGTTCAGGTGCGGCAGGCCGTCGTGGCTGAAGCTGATTCGATGGCCGAAGGTGCGGCTGACCGACTCGTCGCCGATCTTGTATTCGAGTACACCGGATCCCTCCCAGACTCCGATCAACCAGGAGAGTGGAACGAGTTCGGACGGCAAGCCGACCGGGAGGTCAATCATGCGTGATTACCGCTGCCCCCGGAACAGCTTGAACACGACCATGCCGGATACCCAGGCGATCGACAAGCTGGCCAGCCCGAGCAGGCCCAGGAAGAAAAGTTCAAGTGCTAACAGATCCATGTCATGAGTCTAGTGCGAGAGGTCGAGCAGGGCGACGATGACGGTCGCCACCACGAGAATGACGAGGGCTCCGGTGATGCTGACGGTGACCCGTGTGACGTAGCCCTCTTTACTGCCGGTGGCGATCTGCAGGCCCAGTGTGACGAGGGTGCAGACGGCCAGGGTAAGACCGATCCAGCTGATCGCCGAGTCCTCGGCGGCCAGAAAAGCGGTCAGACTAGCGCCCACAATCGCCAGCAGCCAGACGGTCGCGATCGTTTTCCAGTGCCAGTTCACGTCTCTATTGTGCCTGACCGCCCGCAGTGCATGGCACGCTAGTATGAAATTCGAGATACCTGGAGGGCGCGAGTGGCGCAGTTGTTGATCCTGACCTCGGCGGCCAACAATGACGTACTCCCCGCCCTGGCTTTGCTGTCGCACAGCGCACGGCTGATTCCGGCCCAGGCTGACCAGCTCATCAATGCGCCCGACTCGGACCTTCTTCTCGTTGATGCGCGCAGCAACCTGGCCGCAGCGAAGTCGCTCTGCCAGATTTTGCGCACCATGGGCAGCTCTACTCCCCTGCTGCTCGTGATCACCGAAGGAGGACTGGCCGCTGTCAGTCCCGACTGGGGTGTCGACGACGTCATTCTCGATTCGGCGGGCCCGGCCGAAGTGGATGCCCGCATTCGCCTGACCGCCGGCCGCCTCGCCCGCACGGAGCCGTCGAACACGATTCGCGCGGCCGGGGTTGTCATCGATGAGGCGAGCTATTCCGCGAAGGTGCACGGTAAGCCGCTTGACCTCACCTATAAGGAATTCGAGCTGCTGCGGTTTCTGGCAGCGCACCCGAGCCGGGTGTTCACTCGAGAACAGCTGCTGAGCGAGGTCTGGGGGTACGACTACTTCGGCGGCACCCGCACGGTCGACGTGCACGTGCGGCGCCTGCGGGCCAAGCTCGGCGACCAGGAGTCGCTCATCGGCACGGTGCGCAACGTCGGGTATCGATTCAATGTGCACGAGGAGAGCGATGAACGGGTTCCCAATTCTACTCGCGCTTAGTACAGCGGATGCTGCGGCGCTGGCTGCCTTTCACCGGGTCGCCACGGCCGCACAAGCCTTCGACGGGTACGCGCCATTCAATGAGCAGGCACTGTTCGACCTGCACAGCGGCCGGCGGACTGCCTATTTGGTGCGAACGGAGGAACTCGTCGTGGGGGCGGCGCTCGCCGGGCGCGGGGAAATCGACCTGGTGATCAGCCCGGCGTATCGGCGGCGCGGGTACGGGCGCACCGCGGCGCGCGCACTGGCCACGACCGAGTCGAACGGCGTGACCGCATGGTCGCACGGCGATCATCCAGCAGCTCGGGCGCTCGCGCGCGAGCTTCAGTTCGTCGCCGTCCGCACGTTGCTGGAGCTGCGCAAGCCACTACCCGACACGGAAGCGGGCGCATCCGCTTTGGTCGGGAACGAGCGCATTTCGGCGTTTCGGCCGGGAGTCGACGACGCGGAATGGGTGGCGCTCAACGCCCTCGTGTTTGCGGCGCACCCGGAACAGGGCGCGATCACCGAGGCCGACCTCGAGGCGCGGCAGGCCGAGTCGTGGTTCAACGCCGACGACTTTCTCATTCTGCGTGATGAAGGAGGTCGCATGATCGGCTACAACTGGCTCAAGGTCGACGGGGCGATCGGTGAGATCTATGTGGTCGGGGTGCTGGCGGAATCCGCCGGGCGCGGCCTCGGTCGCGTGCTCATGCGAGCCGGGCTCGAACGCCTGGCCGACGCCGGCTGCACCACCGCCGCGCTCTACGTGGAGGCCGACAGTGTCGGGCCCGTGCACCTGTATCGGACTCTCGGTTTCGTCGACCACACGGTCGACGTCCAGTACCGCCGCCTGATCGACTGAGCACGTCCGACGCGCAGCCCACAGTTCGCGCCCACAGCCGCGCGGGCCGAAAGGTCGACGGTGTCAAGATAATTTCGCTCGACGTTCACTCCGTTCGTCGCGGCGGCGTGACCAACGGTGTCAGGATGGATAGATGGACGGCGAAATCACTCAGGCAGACTCGGGACTGGGCACAGACTTTGATGACGACTTTGACCCACTTTTCGGAAAACTCGACCCGGCGCTGCCCGACGACCGCTACCTCGACCGTGAGCTGAGCTGGCTCGCCTTCAACCAGCGGGTGCTCGAACTCGCCGAAGACGAAACGCTGCCGGTACTGGAGCGCACGAACTTCCTAGCCATTTTCGCCAGCAACCTCGACGAATTCTTCATGGTGCGCGTCGCCGGCCTGAAGCGCCGCATCCTCACCGGGCTGGCCGTGCCGACCAACGTCGGCCGTGCCCCGCACGACGTGCTCAGCGATATTTCGTCGGCCGCCCACGCTCTGCAGGATCGCCACGCCCTCGCCTTCCAGAACCTCGTGCGGCCGGCCCTCGCCGAGTCTGGGATTGACGTCGTCCACTGGCAGAGCCTCGATGACTCCGATCGTCGTTCGCTCCGTACCTATTTTTCCAACCAGATTTTTCCGGTTTTGATGCCCCTCGCCGTCGACCCGGCGCACCCGTTTCCCTACATTTCGGGCCTGTCGCTCAACCTGGCCGTGCGGGTGCGCAATACCAAAACCGGCAAGCAGGAGTTCGCCCGGCTCAAGGTGCCCCCCATGCTGCCGCGCTTCGTGCGGGTCGACCGCCGGGAGTCGGTTGAGCGCATTCGTTACATCGCCCTCGAAGATCTCATCGCCAACCAGCTCGGCGACCTGTTTCCGGGCATGGAAATTCTGGAACACCACGTATTTCGCGTCACCCGCAACGAAGACGTTGAAATTGACGAAGACGAGACCGAAAACCTGATCAAAGCGCTCGAGAAGGAGCTGCTGCGGCGCCGGTTCGGCCCCCCGATTCGGCTGGAGATCACCGAGGACATGGACGAGGTCACCCTCGGCCTGCTCGTGCGCGAGCTCGACGTGACCGAGCAGGAGGTTTACCGCCTGCCAGCACCGCTCGACCTGGGCGGGTTGTTCGACCTGCGCATCGACCGTCCTGACCTGCACTTCGTCAAGCATGTACCCACCACGGCGGCCCAGCTGCTGCCGAGCGAGCCAAACGCCGAGCAAGACATCTTCGCGGCCGTGGCAAACCATGACGTACTGCTGCACCATCCCTATGAGTCGTTCGCGACGAGCGTGCAGGCGTTCCTGGAGCAGGCCGCGGCCGACCCGAATGTGCTCGCCATCAAGCAGACGCTGTATCGCACGTCGGGCGACAGCCCCATCGTCGAGGCGCTCATCGCCGCCGCTGACAGCGGCAAGCAGGTGCTCGCCCTGGTCGAGATCAAGGCCCGCTTCGACGAGCAGGCGAATATCACCTGGGCGCGCAAGCTCGAAAAGGCCGGCGTGCACGTGGTCTACGGGCTGGTCGGCCTGAAAACGCACTGCAAACTCGCCCTCGTCGTACGCTACGAGAAGGGCGTGCTGCGGCACTACAGCCACATCGGTACCGGCAACTACAACCCGAAGACCAGCCGTATCTACGAAGACCTCGGCTTGCTGACAGCGGATGCCCAAGTCGGCAAAGACCTCACCCGCCTGTTCAACGAGTTGTCGGGTTATGCCATTGAGAAGAAGTTCAAGCGTCTGCTCGTGGCTCCGCTGCACCTGCGCAAGGCGCTGCTCAAGCAGATTCAGGCCGAAACCGATAACGCCCTGCAGGGTAAGACGAGCGGCATCCGTATCAAGGTCAACTCGATGGTCGACGAGGACATCATCGATTCGCTGTACCGGGCCAGCCAGGCCGGCGTGCATGTCGACGTCTGGGTGCGCGGCATCTGCAGCCTCAAGCCGGGGGTTGCTGGCATGAGCGAAAACATCCGGGTGCGGTCTCTTCTGGGCCGGTACCTGGAGCATTCACGCATCTTCAGCTTTCACAACCTCGGCGAATCGCAGGTGTACATCGGCAGCGCCGACATGATGCACCGCAACCTCGACCGCCGAGTCGAGGCGCTGGTACGGCTGATGGACCCGGAACACCTGGTCGAAATCGAGGCGCTGTTCGAACGCGCCATGGACTCGCGCACCTCCAGCTGGTGGCTCGATGACACCGGCCAGTGGACCCGCCACGACGTTGACGAGCACGGCGTTCACCTCGATGACATGCAGAATCGGCTGATGGCTCAGATCAGTGCGCGCAAGCGTCCGACGGGGCGTCGCTGATGGCGGACAGGACCACGGACGTATACGCCGCCGGAGCTGTCTGTTGGCGCCTGATCGACGGCCGCATGCACGTGCTCCTCATCCACCGCACGATGCACGGCGACGTCACCATTCCCAAGGGCAAGGTCGACCCGGGCGAGACGTTGCCGCGCACCGCGGTGCGCGAGGTCGAGGAAGAGACCGGGCTGGCCGTGGCGCTGGGGGTTCCGCTCGGTATCTCGCATTACGACATGCCGGATGAGCGCACCAAGATCGTGCACTACTGGGCCGCCGAGATCACCCCCGAGGCCATTGCCCGCTCGACGTTCGTGCCGAACGGTGAGGTCGCCGCGATCGAATGGGTCACCATTAAAAAGGCGCGCACTTATTTGAGTTACCCGGCCGATGTGGGGATTCTGGAGACGTTCTCGGCCCTCGTCGATGCCGGAGTGACCCGCACGTTCGCCGTCATCGCGCTCCGGCACGGCAAGGCGGCGCCGCGCACCAGCGCCGGGCCCGACGCGCGTCGCCCGCTGACCGCCCGCGGAGTGAAGCAGGCGGCAAGCCTGGTCGACATGATTACTGCGTGGCGGCCGCTGCGCATTATTTCCAGTACGGCAACGCGGTGTGTCACGACGGTGGCGCCGCTGGCTGCCGCAACGGGCATCCCGATCAAGCAGACCGAGTTGATCAGCCAGGACGCTCTTGAGAGCGGTGAAGCGGATGTTCGCGCCGTCGTCGGCAAGCGGGTGCGTGCCCGCAAGACGGCCGTTCTGTGCAGCCACGGACCGGTATTACCGGAGATTCTGCGCGAGATCGCCCTGGCCACGGGAAGTCAGACCTCGTCGGCGCTGTTTGACGCCGCGGACCTGGACACTGGCGGTTTTGCGATCGTGCACCTGTCGTCGGAGAACCCGGCCGCGGGCATCCTCGCCATAGAAACGTACTCCGCCTCGGCCTGAAGCTCTCGGTCCACCGTTATCGCACGTTTACCTTCTGTTTACCGGAAGGTCGGTCGGCGGTTACTTGACCGGATTAACCTCAGACCGGGCCAGCACCGGCCCTGCACCCGAAATCACAGTCTTCTCAAACCCTCGAAAGGGAATCACGTGAACTTCAAGCGTTTCGGCCGCCCCGCGGTCATCGCCATTGCCGCAGGCCTCGCCCTGTCTTCCTGTGCAGCAAACGAAGGCGATGTTGCCATTACCGGCAACGATGCATCAGCCAGCACGCTCTCCGGAACGATCAACGGCGCCGGCGCCTCCTCGATGGGCGCAGCGCAGGAAGCCTGGCGCGCTGGATTCCAGACCGCCAACCCCGAGGTCACGGTCAACTATGACCCGACCGGTTCCGGAGCGGGTCGCGAAGCCTTCATCGCCGGCGGCACCGACTTCGCTGGCAGCGACTCCTTCATGAGCGACGAGGAACTGGCCGGCACGTTCGCCTCCTGCGCCCCGGGCAGCAAGGCTGTCGACCTGCCCGTCTACATCTCCCCGATCGCCGTGATCTTCAACGTCGAGGGTGTTGACGAGCTCAACATCGATGCCGACACGCTCGCCAAGATCTTCGCCGGCACCATCACCAGCTGGGACGACGCCGCGATCGCAGCCCTGAACCCCGACGCAACCCTGCCGGCCACCGCGATCACCGCCGTGCACCGCTCGGACGACTCGGGTACCACCAAGAACTTCTCCGACTACCTCGGCCAGACCGCACCCGACGTATGGACCGAAAAAGCTTCGGACACCTTCCCGTTCTCCACGGGTGATGGCGCACAGGGCACCTCGGGAGTCGTCTCGGCCGTCACCAACGGCGTGGGCACCATCGGTTACGCCGATGCTTCGCAGGCTGGATCGCTCAGCACCGCCAAGCTCATGGTCGGCTCCGACTTCGTGGCGTACACCCCCGAAGCCGCGGCCGAGGTTGTCGCCGGATCGCCCCTCGTGGCCGACCGGGCTGCCGATGATCTCGCGCTCGAGCTGAACCGCAAAACCACCAACCCGGCGGAATACCCGCTCGTTCTGGTGAGCTATGCGATCGTCTGCAACGAGTACGCCGATGCCGCCCAGGGCGCGCTCGTCAAGGCCTACATCGAGTACATCGCCAGCGCAGCCGGCCAGACGGTTGCTGAGGAAGCCGCCGGAGTCGCGCCGCTGACCGGCGAGCTCGAAGCCAACGTCGCCGCGGTACTCGCGACCGTCAAGTAACAACTTCACACACCTGCCCGGTCCCTTCCCGCACATGTGCGGGAGCGGATCGGGCAGACTGGGGTTTAACGGCCAGTTGCGTCCCGCCGTCACCACACCCTCGATTTCACACAATTTCACACAATTTCACCAGCACGAAGCTACTTAGGAGACCGGCATGACCACAGTTGCCGCCACGACCATCAAGGCCAGGCAGCGACCCGGCGACCGCATCTTCTCGTCGGCCACTGTCATCGCTGGCAGCCTGATTCTCGCCGTGCTCGCCGCCGTGGCCATCTTTCTGCTCGTCGAAAGCCTCCCGGCCTTTGTCGCCGACCCCTCCGCTTTCGACGGCGATATCACCAATTTCTGGTCGTACGTGGGCCCGCTCGTCTTCGGCACGGTCTACTCGGCCATTCTGGCGCTGATCATGGCGGTACCGGTCGCCATCGGTATCGCCCTCTTCATCTCGCACTTCGCACCGCGCAAGCTTGCGCAGGGTCTCGGTTACCTCATCGACCTGCTGGCCGCTGTTCCCTCGGTCGTGTTCGGCCTGTGGGGCATCACCGTGCTGGCCCCTCTCCTGCAGCCGTTCTACACCACCCTCGTCGATTGGTTCGGCTGGTTCCTCCCCTTCGCCGGCCCTGTCTCGGGCACCGGACGAACGATCCTGACCGTCTCCGTGGTGCTCGCCGTCATGATCCTGCCGATCATCACCGCCATCTGCCGCGAGATCTTTTTGCAGACTCCGCTGCTGCACGAAGAGGCTGCGCTGGCCCTGGGTGCCACCAGATGGGAAATGATTCGCATGGCCGTGCTGCCGTTCGGCCTGCCGGGCATCATCTCGGCCTCGATGCTCGGCCTCGGCCGTGCGCTCGGCGAGACCATGGCCGTGGCTATGGTGCTCTCCCCCAGCCCTAACGTCTTCTTCCAACTCCTCACGTCCCAGAATTCCAATACGATCGCCGCGAATATCGCACTCAACTTTCCCGAGGCGCACGGTGTTGGCGTGAATATTCTGCTCGCGACCGGCCTCATGCTCTTCGTGGTCACGCTGCTCGTGAATATGCTGGCCCGAATCGTAATCAACAGCCGTAAGGCATTTTCGGGAGCCAACTGATGTCATCCGTCATCGAAGCCGCACCGCTCACCAATTCGCTCACCGCAGGCAAACTGCCGCGGCGTTCGTCGCTCTGGGTGCTTCTGGCGAGCTGGGCTGTTTCGGCCGCCGTCTTCGCGATGCTCTACCTGTCGGGAACGGTCGACGGCTTCAACCTGGTGGGCACGGTCGTGTTCGGCACTGTGCTCTACTGCGTGGCCCTCTACGTGCTCTCCCGCCTGGTGGAAGGCTCACGCAAAGCCATGGACCGGCTGGTGACGGCACTCGTGACGGCCGCATTCATCATTGCCCTGCTGCCGCTCGTGTCGATCATCTACACCACCGTCGTGAACGGGCTGCCCGCCTTTCTGACGCCGACATTCTTCACCGAGTCACAACGCAACGTGGTCGGCGGCGGCGGCGGCGTGCTGCACGCGGTGATTGGCACCCTGCTGGTTACCGGCGTTGCCACGCTCATCTCGGTGCCGATCGGGCTGCTCACCGCGATCTACCTCGTTGAATACGGCCGTGGCCGGCTCGCCAGGGCCATCACCTTCTTTGTCGACGTGATGACCGGAATCCCCTCGATCGTCGCCGGGCTCTTCGCCTTCGCGCTGTTCGCGCTTTTGTTCAACGACCCGGGCATCCGCTTTGGTTTTGGTGGGTCCATCGCACTGACCGTGCTGATGATTCCCGTGGTGGTGCGCTCGAGCGAAGAGATGCTCAAGCTCGTGCCGAACGAACTGCGCGAGGCGGCTTTTGCACTGGGGGTGCCGAAGTGGCTGACCATTCTCAAGGTCGTGCTGCCGACATCCATTGCGGGAATCGTCACCGGTGTGATGCTGTCGATTGCCCGTGTGATCGGTGAGACGGCTCCGCTGTTGATCATTGCCGGGTTCACGTCGAGCATGAACTACGACCTGTTCAGCGAACGCATGATGACGCTGCCGGTATTCGTTTACACGCAGTACGCCAACCAGGGCGCCGACGCGCAGTCCTACGTGGACCGCGCCTGGGCCGGAGCGCTCACCCTGATCGTGATCGTGATGCTGCTCAACGGGCTTGCCCGACTGATCGCCTACTGGTTCTCGCCCAAACTGGGCCGCTAATTCTTCTCACTCGCTTTTAGAAAGCTCCTAGAAAGGGACACATGTCCAAGCGCATCGAAGTCAACGATCTCAACGTGTACTACACCAATTTCCTGGCCGTCGAGGGCGTCTCGATCGTGATCGAGCCACGTACAGTGACCGCGTTCATCGGGCCCAGTGGTTGCGGCAAGAGCACGTTCATTCGCACGCTCAACCGCATGCACGAGGTCATCCCCGGCGCACGTGTCGAGGGTGAGGTACTCATCGACGGCAACAACCTCTACGGCCCCGGCGTGGACCCGGTGCTCGTGCGCCGCCAGGTCGGCATGGTCTTTCAGCGGCCGAACCCGTTTCCGACCATGTCGATCCAAGACAACGTTCTGGCCGGCGTGAAACTCAACAACCGACGCATGTCGAAAACGGATGCCGACGACCTCACCGAAAAAGCCCTCCGCGGTGCGAACCTGTGGAACGAGGTCAAGGACCGCCTCGCTCGGCCCGGATCGGGCCTCTCCGGCGGGCAGCAGCAGCGCCTGTGCATCGCCCGCGCCATTGCGGTCGAACCCGACGTGATTCTGATGGACGAGCCGTGCTCGGCGCTCGACCCGATCTCGACGCTCGCCATCGAGGACCTCATCGAAGAGATGAAGAGCGAGTACACGATCGTGATCGTGACCCACAACATGCAGCAGGCCTCACGGGTGTCGGACCGCACCGCGTTCTTCAACATTGCGGGTACCGGCAAGCCAGGCAAGCTCATCGAGTATGACGACACGACGACGATCTTCTCGAACCCGAGTGTGCAGGCGACCGAGGATTACGTGTCGGGGCGGTTCGGCTAGGTCACTCCGCGCTGGCGAACAGTGCGGCGCCGTGGGTGACCCGGCCGGCCAGGAGGGTCGCGGCCACCGGCATCCGCTCGAAGGTGGCGTCGGAAACCTCTAGCGGGTCGCCGTCGAGGATAGCGAGGTCGGCCACGTCGCCGACGTGCAGCCGGGTGCGTCCGCGCGCTGAGGCGGCGAGGGCTTGCCGGCGGGTGATGACCTGGTGGGGGCGCCAGGGTTCACGCCCATCACTGCGGGCTCGCGATGACGCGGCGCTCATGGCGGTGAAGGGGTCGAGAGGCGCGACGGGCGCGTCGGATCCAAATGCGAGCGTGGCGCCGGCGTCGAGCAGCGAGCGCAACGCGAAGACCCGGTCGGCACCGGCAGCCCAGTTCTGTTCCACCGTGTCGCGGTCGTCGAGTGCATGCTCGGGCTGCACGCTCGCCGTCACGCCGAGACGGGCGAAGCGAGCGAAGTCCGCGGGCCGCAGAAACTGGGCGTGCTCGATGCGGCCGGTCACGTGCGCGCGTTCAAAGGCGTTGAGGGCGACCGTGTTGGCGGCATCGCCGATGGCATGCACCGCCGGCAGCAGCTCAGCCCGTGCGGCGTGGCGGAGCACCTCCGTCAGCTCGTTCTCACTGACGGTGAGCACGCCGTGCCCGCCCCCCGGGTATGCGTCGACGCAGAACGCGGTTCGGGTGTTCAACGAACCGTCGATGAGCACCTTGAGCGGACCGACGGTGAGCAGGCCGCGGGTGCCAGCGACCCTCTGGCCGGTGTGCATCCGCTCGGTGATGGCACGATCGAGATCGGCGGAGTAGATGCCGGCCTCGATTCGGAGTGCGTCGAATCCCGAGGCGATCCGACGCTGCCAGTTGTCCCGATTCCAGGTCATTTCAAAGTCGACGATACCCACGACTCCGCGGGCGGCGGCCCGGGTCGCGGCGCAAGCGGCCAAAGCGTCAACCTCGGTGTCTGGCAGCTGGCCGAGCGCGATCGTAAGCGCGAATGCGGCCTGTTCACGCAGCAGACCCGACTCGTCGACACGCACGCCAAAGCGCTCGGCGGCTGCCGCGTTGAGCCAGACACAGTGCAGGTCGTGACTGATCAGGGCGGTTGGATGCCCCTCCGTCACCTCATCGAGGGCGCGCAGGCTGGGGGCGTCGGCCCAGATAGCATCGCGAAATCTGACTCCGATCAGCGGGGTCGGCCGTGCGGCTGCGGTGATCTGCGTGCGCACGAGTTCGAGGGCCTCGCGCGCTGAGGCGGCCGCGGAAAGGTCGAACCGGTTGCCGGCGAGCGCCCACTGGGTGGCATGCACGTGTTCGTCCCAGAGCCCGGGGATGAGGGTGCGGCCGTCGAGGTCGACGCCGGGGGCATCCGTTGGGGTGTCGGCTGGCACGATCTGCGTGATGACGCCGCCCGTGATCTGCACGTCGCAGGGGCTGGTGTCGCCGAGCTGCGTGACAGAGCGCAAAACAAGATCGGGCATGGTTCGTCCGTTCGATCGGGGGCTGGCGCGGCGGCGGCCACCACAGCCACCCTACATTCCGATGTAACCCGCAGGGGCGCAGGCTACTGGCCGGAGATGGTGATGGTAGCCCGGCGGCGGGTGGCGTCGATCAGGAGGGCGTTCTGGCCGTCGACGGACTCGGCCCAGGCCAGGGCAGCCTCGGGGCTCCGGCCGTGGCGCTCGTGCCGGTCGACCAGGCGGCGGAGACGCTCGGCCGCGCTGGTTTCGCAGAACCAGGATTCGGCGAGGAGGGCGTCGATCTGCGTCCACGGCTCGGAGTCGGCGAGCAGGTAGTTTCCCTCCACCATGACCACACGCGCGCTTGGCAGCACGGCGATCTCGGCCGCGATGCCCTCGTCGACGGTACGGTCGAAGCTCGGTGCGTAGACGGTGTGGTCATCTTCGGTGAGGAGGCGGCGGAGCAGGGCGACGAATCCCCAGCCATCGAAGGTGTCGATGGCTCCCTTGCGATCGTGTCGGCCGAGGCGATCGAGGGTGGCGTTGGCGAGGTGGAAGCCGTCCATGGGCAGGTGCACGGCGGAGTCGTCGCTGCCGAGCAAACCGTTGACCTTTGCCACCACCTGCATGGCGAGAGTCGTTTTGCCGGCGCCCGGGCTGCCGGCGATGCCCACCAGGATGCGTCCGCGGGCCGGCAGGAGCGCGACGACCCGCTCGGCGAGATCGGTTAGTTGGGAGCATGCCGAGGGGCCGGCAATGGCGGCGGCGGTTTCAGTCTTCGACATGATTCGACTCTAGGGCGACGGGGTCGAGTTGGTGTGAACGTGCGGGCGGCCTGCCGGATCAGCGGCCGGTGGGGGGCCAGATGCCGTCGCATCCATTCTGCTGACAGGCGAATTGCCAGGACTGGCCGACGGGCACCACTTCCATGGGCATGAGGCAGCGTGGGCAATTCGGCGGACCGAGCACGAGTGCGCTGTCATTGGCCAGCTCGGCCTCGGTGTAGGGCGGGCCGAAGTACAGAAGCGAGCAGGCGTAGTTGGCGCAGCCGTAGTCGTAGGTGTCACCGTGCCAGGACACCAGCATGGGATCACCGCACTGCGGGCAGAGACGTGGCTGAGTCACGTCTCTCTTCTGAAAGACCCACGAGACGTTCTCGTTCATGTCATCCATGGGGTGAGACTAGTCCCGCAGGCCCGCGCGCACCCGGTTTTGGACGATCTGTGGAGAATTTTCGGTCGGCCTGGCGGTCTGGGCGCACCCGTGGCGGCTGGGCGCACGATCGAACATGCGCCCAGCCACTCAACGTGTGCCCGGCCCAGGAGGCGCCGGTCATTGTGTCGGCGCTGCTGGCATGGCGACCAAATCCTGTCAGCGCAAGCCGTGGCGCATCGAGACGGGTCCGGCTGTGCCCAGCATTGGGGGCTGGGGGCTGGGCACTTGAGCGGGATGCTCCGTCGTTGCGTTCACTAGGATCAAAATCGCAAAGCACTTATCGCTCCCCCACGGGGAGCACGACCCGTGGTTGGATGCGACTCGGCCCGCCCGTTCGCGTTCGCCGACGAACCAACGCGAGGCGCACTAATGGGCAAATTAACATACGACTCGAGCATCACCGTCGATTTCGACGATCGTGTGCTCGCGCACATTCAACTCGTGATCGGAGCCAAACTGCGTCGCGGGGAATCCTTCTACTTCTCCTGGCGTGATGACCCCCTCGTCGGCGGAGGCCGCAGCACCGTCTGGATGCATCCCGGCATCTCCCTGGCCTATAAATACTTCGGCAGCAAGACGCCGACCCTCAACCGCGACTGGGTCGAGGCGCTGTCGCTGTCGGCCAACTCGGCCACCGGCCTGCAGATCGTGGCCGAGCCACCGCCGCGCACCCCCTAGCGGATACGCGCGGCGCGCGGCCGGGTCTCGCGCCCGGCGCCCCGTGAGCTTCTCGCTCACACATTGGCTGCCAGCACGACGGTGGCCGGTCAACGCTGATCCGCTGACGGCGAGTTGCGGTTATTCCGTCGCCGCGGGCCGGCTGCGGTTGTTCAGCACGCCGTGGCTCTCGTCGAGGTAGCAGCTACCGCAGAGCGACTCGTAGGTGACTTCTTCGCCGTCGATAGCCACCTGATCGCCGTCGAAAACAAAGTCGCCGTCTATTTTGCGCGCGTTGAAGACGGCTTTGCGCCCGCAGCGGCAGATGGTTTTGAGCTCTTCGAGGCTGTGGGCGACCTCGAGCAGACGGCGACTTCCGGGAAAAGCGACGGTCTGAAAATCCGTGCGAATGCCATACGCCAACACCGGCACGTTTTCGAGAATGGCGATCCGCAGCAGGTCGTCGACCTGGGTTTCGGTCAGAAACTGGGCTTCGTCGAGCAGCAGGGCGCTCACGTCGCGGCCGGACCGGTGGAGCACCTGGGCGCGCTGCTGCTGGAACAGTGCGTAAGCATCCGCTTCGGGGGCGAGCAGAAAATCGACAGCTCGGGTGACGCCGAGACGGGAGAGTATGCCGCGGTCGCCCTTGGTGTCGACCGAGGGTTTGGCGAGTAGCACGTGGTGCCCGCGCTCCTCATAGTTATAAGCCGCCTGCAGCATCGACGTACTTTTGCCGCTGTTCATGGCGCCGTATCGGAAGTACAGTTTCGCCACTATGAGCCTTTGATTCTGGGGGCCGGGGTCTGGCCACGTTCAGCGTCAAATTCTAGCGTGAGCAGCGGATGCCGGCTGGTGACCCGCACCCGGGTGAACACGGCGCGCAGCACGCTGAGGTATGGGCGCAGGGCACGGCGCCGCTGAATCGACGGCAGGGAGATACCGGCCTGAATGGTGATGGTGTCGACAGCGCCGAGGACCGCGCTGCTATGCCGGTCGATGATCATGCGTGGGCGCGTGGTGGCGGCGTGCACCTGAGCCTGCGCGCGGGCCTGGGCTCTGGCCTGGGCGGCGGCGTGCGCCTGGGCGGCGGTGACGATCGCCATGGTCATGGTGTCGGTGGCCGGTGTCGAGCGGGCTCCGCGGTGACCGAAGGCCTGAGTGATGTGGTCCGTGTCGGTGGGGGCGGCGCCGGATCCGTCGATCTGCACGACGAGGCTGGTGGGGTCGAAGCCCCTGAGCGTGCAGAGGGCCACGATCAGGGCGCCGACGGCAGCGCGCTGGTCGGAGTCGAAGCCGGTCGCGCGCCGTTCGGGGTCGGCGATGACGCAGAGCGGGGTGAGGCCGCGCCTGCGCAGTGCCTCGCGTTCACGGTCGATGAGGTCGTCGAGCCAGGTGTGGTCGACTTCGGCCACGAGCACCCGGCGCACCTGGAAGGCGAGGGAGCGCGCGCGCTTGACGTCGGCGGCGGTGAGGGATCCTCGATCGAGAACGTCGGCGAGAAAGGGCAACACGTCGGCACCGAGATTGGTCAGTCGATGGTCGACCACGGATTGCGCGAGGAGGCCGCGACTGGCTTCGGTGCGCGCTCGGATAGCGCGGCGGGCATCCGTCTGCCAGCGGTGAATGGAGTTGACGACCTGACGCGAGTACGCGGCACCGGCAAGGGTGGGCGCGAGAACCTGGGTCATGGCAATGATCGCGAACAGTAGGGGCAGGGTCTGCACGTCGAGGAAGGGCGACTGCGCGAGGGCCGTGAGTCCGACGACCAGGGCGACTGACCCGCCGAGCACGAGGATCTCTTTCCCCGGCCGGAAGGGCGCGAGGGCGAGCAGTAGCAGGCCGAGGCCAATCGGGGCGAAATCATCTTGAATCATGCCGTTCAGGTGCCAGGTGCTCGCCGCGGCGAGCAGATGCGCGGTGACGCCGAGGGCGACGATCACGATGGCGCGCCCGCGAGTGAAGGGGGCCAGATCGGGGCGAGCCGACCACACGAGTGCGGCCGCCGCAATTATGAGCACGGCAACGGCGGCCGCGGCGACCTCAACGATCTGAATTTCGTGCAGGCGTGAGGCCGTGGTGACGACGGCGTAGGTCACAACGATGACGGCGACAACCGGGGCGAGGGGCCACACGGCGAGGCCTCCGATCGGGTCGAGGCGCTGCTGCGAAGCGGATGCCGGTGCGCGCGGCCGCCGCGGCGTGGGGGTGGCGCGGGTCATGGGGTGGGCCGCCCAGACACTGGGACGTTCTGCCCTTGTGCCGCGGGCACGGTCAGGCGCACGCTCGTGCCGGCACCGGGGCGGCTCCAGATGAGCACTGATCCGCCGAGCTGTTCAATGCGGCGCCGCACGGACTGCCGGAGACCCAGTCGGTCGGAAGCGGATTCCGATTCGGTGAAACCGCGGCCGGCATCCGTTATCAGGAGTGAGATCGTGGTCAGGTCGGATTCGATAGCGACCTCGGCCGAGGCGATCCCGGCGTGGAGGATGACGTTGACGAGGCACTGTTGCACGGCGAGGCCGACGTCGCGGTCGCTGCCGGCGTCGAGGCGGGCGAGGGCGTCGCGATCGCCGGTGACCTCGATGGTGAGTCCGCGGTCACGACACCGTCGGATGGCGGTGTACACGGCGCTCGCATGCCAGTCGTCGCCGGCGGTCGGCTGCGCGGTGACCGTGGATTGCGGGGCGGTGCTACTGCGGGCGTCGATGTCCGTGAGCCAGTTCGTGTCGTGCAGGGTGGTCAGTGTGTAGTTGAGGCTCGCGCGCAGCCCCGGGGAGAGAGCGCCCGGTTCGGCCAGGGACAGGTCGACGAGCTGGGCCACGGTCGTATCGTTGAGCAGGGCGATGGCGCGAGTGTCGAGGGCGTCACGCAGCTGCCGGTTGGCGCCCTCTTGCACCGCGCGATGAACCGCGGGCTGGGCGGCGTTGCTGACGCGGCGGTCGATACCGGCGAGCACCATGGCACCGACCAAAACGAGGTAGGTCGAGAGGGTGAACAGGTCGGTCCGATACGGCACCGTGGTGCCGAGAATCGCGAGGAACGCGGCGGCCTCCGCCAGGAGAAAGGCTGCGGTGCTCCAGAGCACCCCGCCGAGGGCGGTGGATCCGGCGCCGCCGACCATGACCAGTGCCATCTTGGGCAGGGCGGCGAGGTACATATTCGACGTGGGGAACACGTCGGGAACGCCGAGCACGGTCAGTGTGAAAACGTAAACGCCGAGGGTACCCACGATCAAATAGGCAACGGCCAACGCGATGCGCCGATGCCGGGTGAAGAGCACGAGCAGGGCGCCCATAGCGACCACGACCACAATGGTGATCCAGAGCTCCGGGCTGCGATTGAGGCTGAGGATGGAGACCGACACCGCCGCCGCCATCAGACAGGTCAACGCAAACCAGTGCGCAGCCCGCGCGAGAGCGCGCGCGAGCGTCTGCTGGACCAGATGGCCGGGTAACCCTAGAGACATAATTTCCCCCTCGCTAAGTATGCCACCGGGCTGCGACCGAGCCGTGTGGGCGCGGGTGGCGGACGCCGGGGGGGGGCTTGCGGGCGGGGTTGGGGGGCGTGTGGGTGCGGGGGCGGACGCCGGGGGCGCGTGCGGTCGGGGTTACCGGGGTCAGAACAATGTGGGCGCCCATTTGGGCGGTAGTTCGGCGGCGATCAGGGATGGGCGAGCCGTGTTCACCGGGCTCCCGACCGCGCTACCTACCGCTAGCTGGGCAAGGTCACTGGCGGCTGCCGCGGTGGGCGCGAAGTGGGGCGGCTTGCGCGTGGCTGGTGGGGGCATCCGTTCCGGGGACGCCGGGAGCGCGCTCGACCGCAGGCCACCGGTGGAGAGGTCGACGACACCGCGTTCGAGCCCGTGCGCGCGGATGAGCGGTCCGATGCGGGCGGCGAGCCAGGTGCGATACTCCTTGGGCGCGTATTGGCCGCCGGCGTAGAGCTCCCGGTAGCGGCCGACAAGCTCGGGGTGGTCGCGGGCCAGCCACTGCAGGTACCAGTCTTTGACGGCGGGCTTGAGGTTGAGCCCGGAGTAGAGCACGCTCGTGGCTCCGGCCGCTTTGGCCTGCCGCAGGGCCTCGTCGAGGTGGGCGCGAGTGTCGGTGAGGAACGGCAGAATGGGCATGAGAAAGATGCCACAGTCGAGTCCGCGTTCGCGCACCGCGGTGACCGTGGCCAGGCGTGCCTTCGTGGTGGGGGTGCCGGGCTCAACCGACTGCTGCAGCCCGGCACGCAGTCCATCGTCGGGCAGTCCTGCGTCGGGCAGTCCTTCGTCATAGATGGCGATCGACATGGCGAGGTCGACCGGAACACGCGCGCTCGCCTCGACGAGCAGGTCGAGGTCGCGGCGCAGCAGCGTTCCCTTGGTGAGGATGGAGATGGGGGTTTTACTGTCGGCGAGGGCCGCGATGATGCCGGGCATGAGCCGGTAGCGTCCCTCGGCACGCTGGTACGGGTCGGTGTTGGTACCAAGGGCCACCGGATGCCGCCCCCAGGTAGGTTTCGCGAGTTCTTTTCGTAAGACCTCGGCCACGTTGACCTTCACGATGATCTCGCTGTCGAAATCTTTGCCGGCGTCGAGGTCGAGGTACTGGTGGGTGGGCCGCGCGAAGCAATAGGTGCAGGCGTGTGAACAGCCGCGGTAGGGATTGATCGTATAGCCGAACGGCAGCGCGCTCTGCCCGGGTACGTGGTTCAGCGCCGACTTGGCGAGGATCTCGTGGAACGTGATGCCGGCGAACTCGGGCGTCTGCACGCTACGGACGAGGTTGTTCAGGCGGGCGAGGCCAGGCAGCGCTCCAACGTGCTCGGTCTGTAGTTTCTGTTCGTTCCACCGCATGATTCAAGTCGAACACAGCTACGAGTAAAATGCAAGCTGTCCTGCAAAAAACCGGATGTTCAACATCCGCTCTGGGTCAAGTCGCAGTATTGTTCCGTCATGCACCCCCTCTCGATGGCACCCGCATGACCCGGCTGCGACGCAGCGACCCGACCCGGCCGGGGTATGCTCGGCGGCGCTCGGGTACCGGCTTCAGCTACCGCGACCCGGCCGGGGGGCCAGTCACCGAGAAAGAATTGCGGGAGCGGTTCGCGGCCCTCGCGATACCGCCGGCCTGGACCGACGTGTGGATCTCACCGCACCTCAACGGTCATATTCAAGCGATCGGCGTCGATGCTGCCGGGCGCCGCCAATACATCTACCATCCGGTCTGGCGCGAACAGAAGGACCGCCTGAAGTTCGAGCGTGCACTGCAGCTGGCCGAATCGCTCCCGCGGGTGCGCGGCCAGGTCACCCGGGAGTTGCGCGGCGACGGCCCGCCGCGCACCCGGGCGCTCGCCGCTGCGTTCCGCATCCTCGACCGGGCCTCGCTGCGCATCGGTAGCGAGCGTTACGCCGACACCTATGGCAGCCACGGACTTTCGACACTGCTCTGTTCGCACGTCATGGTGCGAGGCGACGTGGTGCGGCTGAATTTTCCGGCCAAGAGTGGGCAGCAATTTCAGGGCGTGATAGCGGATGCCGACCTCGCGACCTACCTGCGCCCCCGACTGCGCGACCGCCCGGAAGCGCCCCTGCTGTCGTGGATATCGGATGATGTCGAGAGCGCCGTGTCGGCGGCCGACATCAACGATTTCATCAAGGAACGCACCGGGGGCGAATTCACCGCGAAAGACTTTCGCACCCTGCGGGGCACAGCCGCTGCTGCGCAGAGCCTGGCCCAGAGCTTCGCACAGAGCTTGTCGGCAGGAACCGTGCCGTTATCATCCCCGGCACGGCCGCCGAGCGCAGCAACCCGGAGCCGTCGCGCCGACGACCGCGCCATTGCCGAAGCGATGCGGCAGGCCGCCGATGCGCTCGGCAACACACCGGCGATCGCGCGCACGAGCTACGTCGATCCGCGCGTTGTCGACCTGTTTCGGGCGGGTGAAACCATCGACCCCGCGGGGCGAGTCTCGGTCGAAACGGCGCTGCGCGCTTTGCTCCTCGGCGACGGTGCATGATTCTCGGTTCGGGCTCCGGGCGCGGTGCGGTGCGGTGCGGGATATTTTCCCTGAATAGCACCTGTTCGGGGTATAACTTGATTGCCGCCCGTTGACCCCCGGAAAGGTATTTCAGTGACCCACGATTCTGACCCCATAGACCAACCACCACTCGACGCTCCCGATACCGGGCCAGATGCGCCGAGCTCCCCCAGTAATCCCGACCAGCTCGTGGGACCGGACGGCCCCAACGGCCCCGCAGAGGAACACGCGGAGGAACACACCCAGGAACACGCCGACTCCGCCGTTCCAGTCCCCAGCGCGAGCACCGGTCCCGACGGGCCAGCCCCGGGCGAGGCCGGGTCGACCGCCGGTGAAGCCTCTGCGGCGTCCCCGGCCGATCCAGACAGCGACGCCGAGGACGACCAGGACAACCTCGACAACGAAGCGAACCGGGATGCCGATAACACGGACGACCCCGACCCCGACGACACGGCATCGAACCCGGATCTAATCGGTCACGGGGTGGACGAGGAAGACCCCGCACTGGCGGAACCAACCGCCTAGACCCATCACCCCAAAGGAGTACCCATGAAAGGCAAACTACTGTTTCTCGCTGGCACCGCGACGGGTTTCGTGATCGGATCCCGGTCCGGACGCCAGTCCTACGACCGCCTCAGCGCGAAAGCCCACGCGTTGTGGGGCGAACCCGGCACACAGAAGGTCGTTTCGCAGGCAGAGTCCATCGCCCGCGACGCCGCATCCGTGGCCCAAACCAAGGTGAGCGGTCTGCTCGACCGCACCGAGGCGTCCGTCAAAAAAGAGAAGCACGCAACCAACCCCACAACGGATGCCACCAGTTACGAAATATAGTTCACGACGTGGCGCCGCCTCCCCGGGTGGCGTGCGTGGCGCGGGGTCTCGGCCGTGGGCTCGTTTGTGACGTGGCCAAACTACTGGGTCACGTGCGACACGACCGGCGTACGCGGACGCGGCATCGTGCGCGGTGCCGCGGTGTCCCGCACCAGAAAGCTGGCTTGGGCCCGATCGAACGAGGAGTAGAACCACCTGGTGGTGAGCACTCCGAGCTTTGTCACCTCGTAAGCATCCCCACTCTGCTGGATGACACCCAGCAGAGCGGCCGGGTCGCCGTCGAGAATTTGCGAGTCCCGCACCAACCATTCCGTCGGTGTGAGCTGGAGGATACCGAGCTGCGATACGCGCAAATTCTCAGCATCCGAAACGCCATTGTTCGGGTTCAATTACTGCCTCCGGACCACTTTGAAATTTAAGTAGACATCCGATGGCTCCCGCAATCAAGGGGTTGACAGCGCCCTCCTACCAAACTCCCATGAGGCTTCAAGCGGTACCGGGCAGCACGCGTCGTGCGCCGTGCCGGGCTAGTTGCTGAGGTGCAGAACCTCGGCGGTGGCGGCGAGTGAGGCTGCGGCAGCGGCCGGGTCGTCGGAGAGCATGGTGCCGTAGCTCGGGATCATCTGACGGATGCGCGGCTTCCAGCCCTCGATGCGGTCGGGGAAGCAGCGGGCCAGCAGGTCGACCATGATCGGCGCGGCCGTCGAGGCTCCCGGCGAGGCGCCGAGCAGGCCGGCGATCGACCCGTCAGCAGACGTGATGACCTCGGTACCAAACTGCAGCACGCCCCCGAGCTTGGCGTCTTTCTTCATGACCTGCACACGTTGGCCGGCCGTGATGAGCTCCCAGTCGTCCGAGACCGCAGCGGGAATGAACTCGCGCAGGGCCTTGAGCTTGGCGCCCCGTGACGCGAACACCTCGCCGACCAGGTATTTCATGAGGTCGAAGTTGCGGCGGGCGACGGCGAGCATCGGGCCGAGGTTGTGCGTGCGAATGGAGAACGGCAGGTCGAACCAGGTGCTCGACTTCAAGAACTTGGGGCTGAAACCGGCGTACGGGCCGAACAGCAACGACATTTCGCCGTCGACGACGCGGGTATCGAGGTGCGGCACCGACATGGGCGGCGCGCCCTTGGCGGCCTTGCCATAGACCTTGGCCTGGTGCTGGGCAACGAGCTTCGGGTTCGTGGTGCGCAGAAACTGGCCGCTGATCGGAAACCCGCCGAACCCCTTGATTTCGGGGATTCCGCTTTGCTGCAGCAGCGCGAGGGCGCCTCCGCCGGCGCCGACGAAGACGAAGCGGGCGTTGATGGTGCTGCGGGTCTGCCCGACCTGACGCAGCAGATTGAGGTTCCAGGTGCCATCCGCTTTGTGCTTGAGACCGACGACCTGCTCGTTCATGTGCATCGTGACCCCCTGCTGTTCGAGGGTGTCAAACATGAACCGGGTGAGGGCGCCGAAGTCCACGTCGGTTCCGCTCACGATGCGCGTCGCGGCAATCTTCTGGCCGGCCGGGCGTTTGCGGGTGAGCAGGGGCGTCCACGTACCGATCTTCGCCGCATCGTCGCTGAACTCCATGCCGGAGAACAACGGCTGGGTGGCCAGCACGGCATGACGTTTGCGCAGGTATTCCACGTTGGCCTTACCGTGCACAAAAGTCATGTGCGGAGTGGAGTTGATGAACTTGTGCGGCTCCGGCAGGGCCCCGGTGGAAACGAGGTGCGCCCACAACTGACGGCTGATCTGAAACTGCTCATTGATCACGACGGCCTTGTCGGCCGTGACCGAACCATCGGGGGCCTGCGGCATGTAGTTGAGTTCGCACAGTCCGGCGTGGCCGGTGCCGGCGTTGTTCCACGGGTTCGAGCTCTCCTGGGCAAGTTCGCCGAGACGCTCGTACACCTCGATGCGCCAGTCGGGCTGCAACTCCTTCAGGAGCATGCCGAGGGTGGCGCTCATGATGCCGCCACCAATGAGGACTACGTCGACGGTTCCCTGAGAAGTCACACTGCTGAGTGTATCGCTGCGAGCGGATGCGCCCTACCGTGCCGCCCAGCCCCGCGGCGGCCCACACCTATCGGCGGGCGGGCGCATTGAGGCGCCCGTAGGTCGCGCAGTACCGCTCCACGGCTACTTTCGCGACGCAGCGGACAACGAGGTCGATCACCGCCCAGAGCCCACCCCCTGCCAGCAGCTGGGAGAACGTCGCAGTGATTTTCGGCCAGGATTGGAACGGTCTGTTTATTAACGCAATAAGTCACCTCGGCGAGGAACTGCCGACTTAACGGAATACTGGAATGCATGTTGTCAGAAAAACCCGAGCAGCGCGTCGCCGTCATCATTGAAGACGACGCAGACATTCGTAACCTGCTGGAGGCCGTGCTCACCCAGGCCGGGTTCGAGACAATCGCCACGAGCAACGGCCTCGACGGTATCGCCGCGATACGCGCCTACGATCCGATCGTCACGACCCTCGACGTGAGTATGCCCGGTATGGACGGCTTCGAAACAGCCAAGCGTATCCGCGCGTTCAGCCCTACCTACCTCGTCATGCTCACCGCCCGCGACGACGAAATCGACACCCTCCAGGGCCTCGAAGCCGGCGCTGATGACTACCTGACCAAACCGTTTCGTCCGCGAGAGCTGCGCGCTCGCATCGAAGCAATGTTGCGACGCCCTCGCCAAACCATCACCGCGGCGACCGTCGCCCCGCCCGCCGTGCCCGCGCCGGTAGCCGCCCGTACTGAAGCGGTGGTGGCGGACCCACTGGTCGCCGAGCCCGCCAGCACTAATTTGACCAGCGCTACGCCAATTGACGCCCGTCCTGGCCCGGTATTTCGACAGACCCACGTCGCATCCGCTCCTGCCTCCGCGCCGGCCGAAGACGCCGCGAGCCCGCTGCGCGGTGCCACACCACGAAATGGCTGGTTTGAACACAACGACCTGCGGCTGAATCCGGAGGAACGCCTCGTGCAACTGGCCGGCACTCAACTCGAACTGACCCGCACGGAGTTCGAACTGCTCGCCGCCCTGCTCGAATCACAGCGGCGGGTGCGCAGCAAGAACGATCTCGCCCTGTTGCTGCGCGGCGAGGCCTACGCGAGCGCCTACCCGGTGAATGAGGCGGATCGGCGCGCGGTCGAAGTGCACATGGGCAACCTGCGTCGCAAACTCGGTGACAGCAGTACGACACCGCACTGGCTGGAAACCGTGCGTGGCGTTGGCTATCGCCTGGCAGCCAAGGAATATCGCGACGAAACGCATTCGCCGGGCCAAATCTAGCCGGCTAGAGCGATCTAACGCGCGATATACCGAGACAGCGCCAGGCAGGTATCTGTGGCCACCGCGGCGAGGAGGGGCAATTGCTGCCGACACCCGGGCAGGTCCTGGTCCTTCAGGGTGCGGTGCAGGAGGCCCGCAGTGTTTTCGAGACGCACGGCACCCAGCATTTGGCTGCTCGAGCGGATGCTCAACAGCACAATGTCGGCATCCTCGAGGTCTGCCGTAGCCAGGGCGGTGCACAAACGCAACTCCCGGCTGTGCCAGAGATCGAGAAAATCGTTCACAAACCGGTTTTGTGCAGCAGCATCCCCGCCGAGATCACTTCTCAGCCGCTGCAATGTGGCCGGGTCGACCAGCGAACTCATGCCGGGCATCCGCTGGTCGCGGTAGCAGAATGTATCGGCAAGGTCACGCGTATCACTCTGGCAGATCTGGGTGCACTTCGGGGCTGCATCGCGTCAAGATCTGATCAAGATCCGTCGTGGCCGGTCGCGGCGAGTTCGACGGCGATGTCGTTACCGCCGCGCCCCTTGACGGTCTCTATGGCCGTTTCAACAGCGACGCTGAGCGCGGTCAGCGCATAGCCGTGGTCGAAGGTGTCGGCAATACCAAAACTCGCGGTCAGTCGAATCAGGGAAGCCTCCTTCAATGGTTCGTCGACGAGGGTCGCCTGCATGCGTTCGGCGAGCGCGCGGGCTTCGGCCGCCGACCCAGCGCCGACGAGCACCAGAAAACGCCCGCTGGCCGGGTGCCCGATGATCGAAAGCACCGGAGCACTCGCACGTAGTTTCGAGGCGAACGAGGCGATCGCCTCGTCGCCGGCCACCCGGCCGAAGGCAACATTGATTTCCGGCAGGTTGTCGATATCGGCACCGATCACGGCGAGCCCCACGCCCGCATCTCTCGCCCGACTCAGATGATCGGTGGCCGCCTGCCCAAAGGCGGCCGCCGACAGTACACCCGCCGCCGAGTGGATGCCGTCGGTCAGGTCGCCGACGGCACTGCCCGACACCTGCTGCGCGCGCAGGGCGGAAACGGCGATGGTCAGGAGCACCACGACACACAGGCTGAGCGCCGCGGCGTTGGCCGTGTTGAAATAGGTCAGAAAAACCGCCCCGGTCTCCCCGTCCACGGTGAAGACGATGGAGCGAGCCGTAGCCGCCGCTGCAGTGACCCACAGGGCCACGGCCAGAATCTGTCCGCTCAGATTGCGGCGCATACGCCCGCGCACGGCTTCGAGGGCACCGAGCAGGGACAGGACCGCCACAGCAATCCACAATTCTGCGGCGCCGGCCCATCGGCCGGCGGATTCTCCGTGCAATAGCGTTGCGGCGAGCACAAGAACGCTGATCGCGCCGACCACCCACAAGCAGCCACGGCTGCGCCGGTTGTACCGCCGGAGCCCGGCCCACAGCGACCCGACGGCGATCGTCAACGATACGTTCGCGACAACGATGGCCCACCAGATCAGCTGGCCGGTCGCGGACGCGTCGTGCGCGATGGTGACGACCATGGCAGCGATGAAGCCCATACTCCAAATGCGGCCGACGGAATCGGTGCGATGGAACGCGGTGTTCAGAATGAAGGACACCCCGCACAGCGCGACGACCACTCCGCTCATGACGAGCAGAGTCAGTGTGTCTAGATTCATGCCCCTACCCTTTGATTGCCGTTCATGATGTGCGCGGTAACGTCGCGATGGCGGTGGTGCCCTTGCCAAGCGCCGATTCGAGCCTCAGGTCTCCCCCATGCTGGCGGCAAATGTCCCGGCTGATGCTCAGACCGAGTCCGGTGCCGTGGACGCTTGACCCGCGCACCGAATCGGCACGGTAGAACCGATCGAACAGGTTCAGCTGCTCGCCGGGGGACATCCCCCGGCCGGTGTCGGTCACGCGCAGTTCGATCTGGGTGTCGGCATCGACCAGGGTCACGTCGATGCGTCCGGATGCGACGTTGTACTTGATCGCGTTCGAGAACACGTTGTCGATCACTTGGCGCAGGCGAAAGGCATCCGCTTGCAGGCGCACGGTCGGCAGCGCCGAGAGTACGAACGTGATGTCGCGCTCGGCGGCGACCGGCCGAAGCGATTCGATGGCGTCGGTGACGATCACCGACAGGTCACAGGAGGCCGGGCTCATCGCCAGCTCGTGCTTGGCCGCGGCGGCCGTGGCGAGCAGGTCGGCGACGAGAGCCAGCAGTCGGTCGGAGTTCTTCGATGCCACCTCGAGCATGCGCCGGGTCGACGGATCGAGAGCGTCGTCATCGAGGGCCAGCTCAAGGTACCCCATGATCGAGGTCAGCGGCGTACGCAACTCGTGCGAAACGGATGCCACCAGGTCATCGCGCGCCTTGATCGCGCGCAGTTCGGCGGTGACGTCCCGCACGACCAGGACACCGCCGTCGTAGTTGTTGTTTTCGTCGAGAATAGGGCGCGCGGAGACGAGCACGGCGGTCTGCTGCTTGCCTTGTTCCCCCAACCAAACCGTCACGCGGTCGACCGTTTCGCCGCGCATCGCTCGCCGGAACGGCCGATCCTGCTCGGCTAGGGGGGTGACCTGGTCCTCATGGTACGCGTCGATAAAGCCGAGCTGGTCAGCTTTCGCCCCGAACCGGGAGAACATTTCACGCTGGGCGCGGTTGATGAGGTTCGGCTTGGCGTCGCGGTCGAATCCGACGACGCCGAAGTCGATGGCGTTGAAGATCTCGTCGAGGGTGCGCTCCTCCCGGCGAGAGCGACGCAGGGCCCCTTCGAACAAGACGGACTGCTGGGTGAGCAACACCCGCTGCGCCGCGGCACGTTTCGTGGTCGTGTGGGTCGTGGCGGCGACAAAGGCCAGCACGATGGTCACACTGGCCAGTCGCGGAATCTCACTGCCTGGCAGTGCCTCGGTCCGAAACAGGCCGGCCGCCCACAGCATCGCGGAAGTGAACACCACGCCACCAAGAGCACCCCGACCACCAAAGTGCGTCGACAACCAGATGATGGGAAAAACAAGCAGAAACGTCGTGCCGAGCAGCGGCTCGCCTTCCCGGGCGATCACCAGCCCGACCAGGTCGACGACCGGCAGAACGATGATCCATTTTTTGTCGAGACGCCGCCAGGGCACCCCCGCTGCGACCGCGGTGGCGACAAAGATAATGAGGATACCGGCCAGAAACAGCTGGTTGGAGAAGAAGTTGATGTCGAGCATCCCCGACACCGCGACCAGGAGAAGGGTCGACGAACCGACCAGCAGCTGGAAGAGAAAGACGGAACGTTCGACCCGATGGCGAAGTGCTCGTGCGGGTCGTGGGCGGCTTTGGATTACGACGGTGTCGCCGTCGCATGCGGCGTAATCGGCGCGAGGGCGGGGCTCGCCGAGGCCGGTAGTACGGCCTTCGCCCCAAATTCATCGAGCCGGTCGACGGTTTCGGTGAACCCCTTTGGTACACCGAAGTGAAAACCCTGGGCGCTGCGAATGCCGAGCTGGGCCAGCCGCCGGGCCATGTCTTCGTTCTCCACACCCTCGACGATCATTGAGTACTCGAGCGTGTCGCCAAAACTCTGCAGGGCGGTGAGAACCTCGCGTTGGCGGATGTCGTCGAGGTCGTCGACCAAGCTGCGGTCGATTTTGAGGATGTCCATGGGCACGCGCACGAGCGAATCGACGGAGGAATCTTCGGATCCGTAGTCGTCGAGGGCGACCAGAATGCCGCCGGAGCGCAGCCGGTTGACCTGTTCGCGAATCTGCACCGATAACCGCACAGCCGAGCGCTCATTGAGCTCCAGGCAGAGCGAAATCTCGGGGTAGCGATTGTTCAGGTCTTCCACGAACCTGCCGAGCCGCTCCGGCGCGAGCTGTCCGGCTTCAACGTTGATCGTCATACAGACGATCTCGGGTTCGATCAGACGAAACTTCGCCGCCGCATTCATTGCCTTCTCGGCAATCTGCCGGGTCAGCTTGTCGAACCGGCCCAGATTCTTCGCCTTCTCCACCAACGACGGCGGTGAAATAGCGCCCAGTTCGGGGTCGACGTAACGCAGCAGTGCCTCAAACGCCCAGATGCGGCCGGTCACGAGACTGACGATGGGCTGATAAGCCAGTTGCAGCTCGTCTTCGTCGATGGCGAGGGCGATCGTGTCGTTGAATTGCGACGAGCGGTGACCCGATACGTTGATGCTCACGTCACCATCGCGGCCGCCGCGGCGGCGACTTTTCTTGACCTTGAGCATGCTGTGGTCGGCGTCGTGAACGAGCGACGCGACATCTGTTTCGACGAGCAGGGAAAACGCCAAGCCGATACTGAGGCTGGGGGTGATGATGTCGGCGCCCACGGCGAGCGGCGCAACGGAAGCCGCCAGGACCGTCTCGGCGATGGCGTGGGCTTCGGCCAGGGTCGACAAGCAGGTGAGGACGATGACGAATTCGTCGCCGCCGACCCGCGCGACGACGTCGTGCGGTCGCACCGATTGGCGCAGTCGCTGACCGAGAACCCGCAGCACCTCGTCGCCTGCCTGGTGCCCGTAGGTGTCATTGAGGCGTTTGAACCCATCGAGGTCCATGAAGAGCACCGCAATAGCCTCCGCGTTGATGCGGTTGCTGTTGATGGTGTCGAGGGCCTCCTGAAACGCGCCGTAATTGGGCAGGCCGGTGAGCGGATCGGTATTGGCCCGCATGGTGAGGCCGGCCATATTCTGCCGGACCTGCAGGGCCAGTTCGGCGGTGGCCGCCAGGGCTTGCAGCGCGCGCCGGTCGACGCCGGAGAAGGCGCCGTCCATCGCGTCGCGACGGGCGACGAGAAACCGCAGCTCTCCAGGCTCTAACATGACCGGCACCCCGATCGCTCCGGCCTCGGCGGGGCCGGTCTGCACGGTGATGGATTGCACGCCGACCGCGCTGGCCGCCGCTTCGCACAATACCGCGGAGATGCAGATGTCGGAGTCGGCGTTGCGCGTGGCGCTGAGGATGCTGCTGCCGGCCACGAGGCCGATCAGCCGACGCCGCATATCCCGAATCGAGCGCACAACGATGATGATCAGCGCGACCGTGAAACTGCCCATGAGCGTGCCAATGGCAGTTTGAATGGCAGTACGGCCCGTTCCAGGTGTGGGAAGGCCGATCTGGGCCCAGTAGGCCGAGAAAACGGTCAACACCGCGACTCCGATCAGCAGTGCGCTCAGGCGCACGGGCGAGAAAAGTGGTCGACCGCCCCTGTCGGCGGGGGCATTGATCAGGTGCATCCGCACTACTTCAAGCGTCAGTACGAACAGCACATATCCGACGGATGCCGCGGCGACCGCTGGCAGCTCGGCCAGACCAGCCAGGCCCACTAGCCAAGCGATGAGGAAGTAGACCATGCAGCCCACGCCCGCAAGGCCCGCGCTGTAGACGGACACACTGACCCGGCGGGATTCCACCAGCAACGCGACGATAATTCCGAACATGACCACGCCGATGATGGCTTGGCCGGGCAGCACCGGGGCCAGCGCCGGAACGACCAGAACAGGCAGGCTGATGGCGGGCGTGCGATGGGGCACACTGCCCACTCGAATCCAAGCTATTTCCAGTGCGGCCGCGCACAGGACACCGAAGAGCGCTGCCGCGACTCCGGTTCCCGGATGCAGAAGAACAATGGCGACTGCCCCAGGAACGAACACCAGGACTACGGCCGTGAACACGCCAAAAGACACGCGCTGCAATACGCCCGACACCCCAATTCGGCTCACACAGTCAGATCATACGCGACTTGCTGCTCAAGACGGAACTCTAGTTCGCGGCGAGATCGGCGGCGATGATCTCAGCGATCTGCACGGCGTTCAACGCGGCACCCTTGCGCAGGTTGTCGTTACTGATGAAGAGGGCCAGGCCACGCCCATCCGCTACGCCTTCGTCTTGCCGAATACGACCGACAAAGCTGGCGTCCTGCCCGGCCGCCCGCAGCGGTGTGGGGATATCGGTCAGTTCGACGCCGGGGGCGGTTGTGAGCAGTTGCCGGGCACGCGCGACGCTGATCGGCTGCGCGAACTCGACATTGATCGAGAGGGAATGGCCGGTGAAAACCGGAACGCGCACGCAGGTTCCCGAGACCAGCAGCTCGGGCAGGCCGAGAATCTTGCGGCTCTCGTTGCGCAGCTTCTTCTCTTCATCGGTTTCGAATTGGCCGTCGTCGACGATGGAACCAGCCAGCGGGATCACATTGAACGCGATCGGGCGGGCGTAGATGGTGGGTTCGGGCAGGGCAACGGAACTGCCGTCATGCACGAGCTGCAGGAGGTTCTCGTCTTGCGCGGCGACGCGCACCTGGCTGGCCAGTTCGAACGCGCCGGCCAGACCACTGCCAGAGACCGCCTGGTAGGTGCTGACGATGAGACGCGTCAGTCCGGCCTCATCGTGCAATACCTTGAGCACGGGCATGGCGGCCATCGTGGTGCAGTTCGGGTTGGCGATGATGCCCTTGACGGCCTGTTTGATGGCTTCGGGGTTGACCTCGCTGACGACGAGGGGAACGTCCGGATCCATGCGCCAGCCCGATGAGTTGTCGACGACGAGCACGCCGGCTGCGGCGAAGCGGGGAGCCTGCGTCTTGGAGAGCGTGGCTCCGGCCGAAAAGATGGCCACGTCGAGCCCGGTCGGGTCGGCGATCGAGGCGTCTTCGACCGTGATCGGCTCGCCCTTGAAAGAGAGGGTGGTGCCGGCCGAGCGTGCCGAGGCGAAAAACCGAATGTTCTTAACTGGAAAATCGCGCTCCTCGAGCAGGCGGCGCACCACGGCGCCGACCTGTCCGGTGGCTCCGACGACGCCGATGTTGATGCCGACTGTGCTGGCTGCGGTGGTCACGTATGTTTCCTAACGTCGTTCGCCCTCACGGGCATTTCATGCTGCACGGTTCTCCCCCGCCCTTTCCGGGCATAACTCCTGCAATTTCCTCGCCCGCTCGGACACTCCCGCGTAATTCCGGGGAAGTCAAAGATGATTGTGACAAATTGCAGGAGTTATGAACGTGGACAAGGCAGGGGCGGGGTAAATTTCGGGGAGCGGGGGCGGGCATCCGTTCGGCCGGTAAAGTGCGGGCTAGCGGCCGGAGCCGCCGTGCACGACGGCTTCGATTTCGCCGTCGAGACCGAATGCGCTGTGCACCACGCGGAGCGCTTCGTTGATGGTGTCGGCGCGGGTGACGACCGAGATGCGAATCTCGCTCGTGGAGATCATCTCGATGTTGATCCCGGCCTCGTAGAGTGCCTCGAACAGTTTCGCCGAGACGCCGGTGTTGGTGCGCATACCGCCGCCGACCAGCGCGAGCTTGGCGATCTGGTCGTCGTACTGCAAGCTCGTGAACCCGATGAGCTCCTTCTCGTTGGTCAGTGCGGTGAGTACCCGCTCCCCTTCCGATTTAGGCAGCGTGAACGAGATGTCGGTGAGCCCGGTGGCAGCAGCCGACACGTTTTGCACGATCATGTCGACGTTGGCGTTGGTGCGCGCGACGATCTTGAAGATGAGCGCGGCCTTGCCGGGAATGTCGGGCACACCGACCACGGTAACCTTCGCCTCGCTCAGGTCAGCGGCGATTCCGGCGATGATTGGCTCTTCCACGATTTCTCCATTTTCTCGCGCGGTCGCGGCGTTGTAGACGATGGTGCCGGTGTTGTTGTTGAACGAGGAGCGCACGTGCAGCGTGACGCCGTGGCGGCGGGCGTATTCCACAGCGCGAATATACAGAACCTTGGCCCCGGAGGCTGCCAGCTCGAGCATCTCCTCGCTCGTGACCCGCTCCAGTTTGCGGGCGCGGGGAACGACGCGCGGATCGGCGGTGAAGACGCCATCGACATCCGTGTAGATCTCGCAAATATCGGCGCCGAGGGCGGCGGCAAGGGCGACGGCGGTGGTGTCTGAGCCGCCGCGGCCGAGGGTGGTGATGTCTTTGGTGTCGCGGTTGAAACCCTGGAAGCCCGCGACGATGGCGACGGCGCCCTCGTCGAGGGCCGATCGGATGCGGCCGGGAGTGACGTCGACGATGCGCGCGGAGCCGTGGCGGGCATCTGTGATCATGCCGGCCTGGCTGCCGGTGAAGGAACGGGCGTCATAGCCGAGGCTCTTGATGGCCATCGCGAGCAGCGCCATCGAGATACGTTCGCCGGCCGTGAGCAGCATGTCCAGCTCGCGCGGGGCGGGCAGCGGGGTGACCTGGTGGGCGAGGTCGAGCAGTTCGTCGGTGCTGTCACCCATCGCTGACACGGCGACGACGACCTCATTACCGGCCTTGCGGGTGTCGACGATGCGCTTGGCGACCCGCTTGATACTTTCAGCATCGGCGACGGACGACCCGCCGAACTTCTGCACGATCAAGCTCATGTCACTCCTGAGATGGGGGGTGCGGGCCTGTCGTTCGGGCCGCGTCCAAGTTTCCATCCTAAATGCTGGTGCTCGCGGGTCGCGCCATGTGACGCCGTGCGGCAGTGGGATGGACGGGTTCGCTGAGCGGTGTATCGGACGCTCATTTCTTGGCTGATGCCGGTCACCGCTGCTAGCGCGCTAGTGGGTGACCTCGCGACGGCCCTCAAAGGCGCGGCCGAGGGTGACCTCGTCGGCATATTCGAGGTCTCCGCCGACGGGTAGTCCGGAGGCGAGGCGCGTGACCTTGATCTCGAGGGTCGTGAGCAGGCGCGAGAGGTAGGTGGCGGTGGCCTCCCCCTCGAGGTTCGGGTCGGTTGCGATGATCACCTCTTGCACGGTGTTGTCGGCGAGGCGTTGCATCAACTGGCGGATGCGCAGATCATCGGGGCCGACGCCATCGATGGGACTGATGGCTCCGCCCAGCACATGATAGAGGCCCTTGAACTCGCGCGTGCGCTCGATAGCGACGACATCCTTGGCCTCTTCGACCACGCAGATCGAGGCGGGGCTGCGGCGCGGATCGCGGCAGATCAGGCAGGTGGGCTGCTCGGATACGTTGCCGCAGATGTCGCAGAACCGCACCTTGTCGCGCACCTCGAGCAGCACGTTGGCGAGCCGGGTCACGTCGAATTTCTCGGTCTGCAGAATGTGGAACGCGATGCGTTGGGCTGACTTGGGGCCGATACCGGGAAGCTGACCGAGTTCGTCGATCAGTTCCTGGACGATGCCTTCATACATGGTTTAGTAGTCGTTTCTGGTTCGGGGCGCCGCGGTGTACGGCTGTTCTTCGATGAAAGTGGCACCGAGAATCTCGCGCACGACGGCCTCGCCGTAGCGCTGCTTTTCGGCGAAGGACGGAGCACGCGACGGCTCTTTCGTGGTGGCGCGCTGACCGGAGGCGTTCGGATGCTGGCGCTGGGTCGGCGCACTCTGCTCGCCGGTGTTCTGGCGGCTGGCGCCGGGCTGCTGACCCTGCTCCGGGGTCGGCAGCACGGCGGATACCTCGGCGCGCGCCGCGTAGTTCGGCACGCGTTCCTCCGCGGGTGCGTCTAGCTCGGGCGGCACGTCGTCTTCGAAGGGTGGCGGCACATCGTCGAACGGCGGCTCGTCGTCGTGCTGCGGCACGGCGGACGGCGCGACGGACGGCACTGCGGGCGGCACGACGGCAGCGTTCGGGAGTGGAGCCGCGAGAATGGCGGCGGGTGGCACATCCGTTGTGTCGTCGGCCACAGCGGGTACAGCCGGACCGTTGGGCGAGCCGGGAATAGCCACGGTGGCCCATCCACTGGTCGAGACCGCCACGGGAGACGCGCTGGCCCGTGATTCCGCTGGGTCGGGGGCGCCCGCGGGCGATGAGGTCGAAACGGGCTCAGCCACGAGGGGCGCCAACCCAGCTGATGTTGCTGCGGGCGATTTTGCTGCCGGGGCCGCTGGCGCAGGCTCCGCGGTGACGGTCGGCGAGTCGGGCGAGGATGAGGCGCCGGGCGAGGAGGCCTCACGGCCGGCATCGACGCGGGCGATGAACTTCACCCGTAGGCCGAGCACAGCGACGATCGCCGTGCGCAAGAAATCGCTCGTTCCCATTCCGGGAACCTTCTGCTGCTTAAAGCTGTCGACGTCGGCCTGACTCGGGAAAGAGAGGGCCAGCACGTCACCGTTCAACCCGAGTACGTGCGCGGTATAAACGACGAGCCACGCCGTGGTCTTCTCGGTGCGCACGACTTCGAGAATCTCCGGCCAGGCGTCTTTCAGCTGCTGCAGCGAGACCGGGGCCCCGGGAATCACGGCGGGGCGCGCAGCCGAGGTTCCCGCAGGAGCGGTCTCGACCAGCGGCGAGGGCGAGGTCGCGACGGTCGCTCCCGTTGCGGACGAGGCATCCGCTGTGGACGAGGCTTGCGGTGCGGACGAGGCATCCGCTGTGGACGAGGCTTGCGGTGCGGACGAGGCATCCGCTGTGGACGAGGCTTGCGCTGTAGACGACGCAGCGGGGGCGCTCGGCGCAGGGGACAGCGTTGCGGTGCCGGAGCCGGATGGCGATGCTGGGCGCGCAGCGGGCGTTCCCGCAGTGGCGGTCTCGACCAGCGCAGAGGGTGCGCCCGCCGCGGCAGCGGCGAAGCCCCCGGACGGCCCGGTAGGCGCAACCGGCCGCGCGGCAGGAGCAGTGGCGGCGACCGGCGCCGCTGCAACGCCGTCGACACCGATGCGACGCTCGAGGCGCTCGACCCGGGCGAGTGCACCGCGCGTCGTGTCATCGGTCGCGGGAATCAGGGCGCGCGCGATCATGAGCTCGAGGTGCAGGCGCGGCGAGGTAGCCCCGCTCATCTCGGTGAGCGCGGCGTTCAGGATATCGGCGGTACGGGAGAGTTCAGCCGGCCCGAAAGCGGCGGCCTGGCCGTTCATGCGCTCCAGTTCGTCTTGCGGCACTCCGCGCAGCACGGCCGCGGCCCCGGCGACGCTCGTGGCCGAAACGATGATCAGGTCACGCATGCGCTCGAGCAGGTCTTCGACGAACCGGCGCGGATCTTGCCCGGTCTGGATGACCCGGTCGACCGCGTCGAACGCGGCGGCGGGATCGCGGGCACCGATGGCCTCAACGGCCTCGTCGAGCAGGGACGCGCTCGTGTAGCCCAGCAGCGCCACGGCGCGCTCGTACTCAATGGACTGCCCGTCGGACCCGGCCATGAGCTGGTCGAGCAACGAGAGGGTGTCGCGCGGCGAGCCGCCGCCGGCGCGCACCACGAGCGGCAGCACACCGGGGGCAACGACCATCTTTTCGGTGTCGCACATCTGCTGCACGTATTCGAGCATCGGCCCCGGCGGCACCAGCCGGAACGGATAGTGATGGGTGCGCGAGCGGATGGTGCCGATCACCTTTTCGGGTTCGGTGGTCGCAAAGATGAACTTCACGTGTTCCGGCGGTTCTTCGACGATCTTAAGCAGCGCGTTGAAGCCCTGCGGCGTGACCATGTGCGCCTCGTCGAGGATGAAGATTTTGTAGCGGTCGCGGGCCGGCGCGAAAATGGCGCGCTCACGAATGTCGCGGGCATCGTCGACACCGTTGTGGCTGGCCGCGTCGATCTCAACGACGTCGAGGGAACCCCCGCCGTCGCGGGCAAGTTCGACACAGCTCGGGCAGACACCGCACGGGGTGTCGGTGGGGCCCTCGGCGCAGTTCAGGCAGCGGGCCAGGATGCGCGCCGACGTGGTCTTGCCGCAGCCGCGCGGGCCGCTGAACAGGTAAGCGTGATTCACCCGGTTCGTGCGGAGCGCCGTCATCAGCGGATCGGTCACTTGGGACTGGCCGATCATCTCGGCAAAGGTCTCTGGCCGGTAGCGGCGATACAGGGCGGTAACCACGTTCTCCATGGTACTTGCCCGCACCGACACTCGCCCGCGCTCGCGCCGCTTTACTGTTCTGTGCCTGCGCGTAAATCCGCTCGATCAAAGACCGGCCGTTCGAACGAGCTAGCGCACGGTCGCCAGGGTCTGGCGGGCGATCTCCAGTTCCTCGTTGGTGGGAATCACGAGCACGGTAACGGCCGAGTCGTCGGCGCTGATCACGCGCGCGCCGCGTTCGGCGGCAGCGTTGCGTCCGGGATCGATGCGGATGCCCAGTGCCTCCAGGCCGGCGAGGGACCGCTCGCGCACGAGTGGTGCGTTCTCGCCGACACCGGCCGTGAACGCGATCACGTCGACCCGGCCGAGCTGCGCATAGTACGCCCCGATATAGCCCTTGATTCGATGCACATACACGTCGATGGCCAGCTGCGAGGGCCCGTCGCCGGCAGTGGCGGCCTCCATGACGTCACGCAGGTCGCCGCGTCCGGTGAGGCCGAGCAGCCCGCTACCGCGGTTGAGCAGGGTGTCGAGGTCATCGAAGTCGAGTCCGGCCCTGCGGTGCAGGTGAAAAAGCACGCCGGGGTCGATGTCGCCGGAGCGGGTGCCCATGACGAGCCCCTCCAGCGGCGTCATGCCCATGCTGGTCTCGACCGAACGGCCGCCGGCGACCGCGCAGACCGAGCCTCCGTTGCCGAGGTGCAGCACGATCTGGTTGAGCTCCGTCACCGGGCGCGCGAGAAAGTTGGCCGCCTCGCGGGCCACGAATCCGTGGCTCGTGCCGTGAAAGCCATAGCGACGAATGCGAAAACGCTCCGCGAGGTCGGCATTGATCGCGTAGGTGAACGCCTCCGGCGGCAACGTCTGGTGAAACGCAGTGTCGAAGATGGCCACGTGCGGCACGTCGGAGAAGGCTTCACCGGCCGCGACGATGCCCTGCAGCGCGCCCGGGTTGTGCAGTGGTGCGAGCCCGGACAACTCATCGATGTCGCGCTCGACCTGCGGCGTCACCAGGGTCGGTTGGTGAAAGCGCGCTCCGCCGTGCACGACGCGGTGCCCGACGGCAATTGGCGCGTGTGTGGTGAGCGACGGCCCGTGGCTCGCGAAGGCCGCGAGCATGACCGCGAATCCGGCCGTGTGGTCGGCTATAGGCAGCTCACGCTGCCATTTCTGATCAGCGGATGTCGAAACCGGCGTTTTCGACGCGGCGTCCGCCGCCGCGGTGACAGAGTGTGAGGCCGCGCCCATGAGCTCGCCGATGCGCTCGACCAGACCGCTCGCCAGCGTGGTCTCGGTGTCCATTTCGATCAGCTGGTATTTGAACGAGCTCGAGCCGGAGTTGACGACGAGAACCGCAGTCACCGAGTTGCCCCGGCGGGTGTGGCGTCCACGACAGGAATGCTCTGCGCGCCGCTGTCCGCAGCGGAGGTAAGCCCGGCCGCCTGGATGGCCGTGATCGCCACGGTGTTGACGATGTCCTGCACGAGGGCACCGCGCGACAGATCGTTGATCGCCTTGCGCAGGCCCTGCAACACGGGGCCGATCGCGACCGCGCCAGCGCTGCGCTGAACGGCCTTATAGGTGTTGTTGCCGGTGTTCAGGTCGGGAAAGATGAACACGGTGGCGCGGCCAGCCACGCTGGAACCGGGCATCTTGGTGGCGGCGACCGCGGCATCCGCTGCTGCATCGTACTGAATGGGACCTTCGACCAGCAGGTCGGGACGTCGCTCCCGCACGAGGGCGGTCGCGGCGCGCACCTTCTCGACGTCGACGCCCTCGCCTGAAGTTCCGGTGGAGTAGGACAGCATGGCGATGCGCGGCTCGATGCCGAACTGCACCGCCGTCGCCGCCGCCGAGATGGCGATGTCGGCGAGCTGCTCAGCCGTGGGCACCGGGATGACGGCGCAGTCGCCGTAGACGAGCACGCGATCGGCGAGCGCCATGAGGAACACGCTCGACACGACGCCGACGCCGGCCTGGGTCTTGATGATCTCGAAGCTGGGCCGAATGGTGTGCGCGGTGGTGTGGGTGGCGCCGGAGACCATGCCGTCGGCCAAACCAAGCTGCACCATCATGGTGCCGAAGTAGCTCACGTCGGTGACGGTTTCGTTGGCCTGCTCGAGGGTGATGCCCTTGTGGGCACGCAGCTGTTTGTACTCCCGCGCGAACTTCAGGCGCAACAGGTCATCGAACGGGCTCAGGACGCGGGCCTTGGAGATGTCGAGGCCGAGGCCGATGGCGCGCGAGCGCACCTCGAATTCCTCACCGAGAATGGTCAGCTCCACCACGTCGCGGGCGAGGAGGGTGGCGGCGGCCCGCAGTACGCGGTCGTCCTCACCCTCCGGCAGCACGATGTGCTGGCGGTTCTGCCGCGCCCGTTCGAGCAGCGCGTACTCGAACATGAGCGGAGTGACGACCTCGGCCCGACTCACATCGAGCCGGTCGAGCAGCGCCGCCGCGTCGACGTGCGTCTCGAACAGGGCCAGCGCGGTGTCGTGCTTGCGCTGCGAATCGGCGGCGAGGCGCCCGCGGGTGCGGGTGATGCGCAGGGCCGTGTCGTAGGAGCCGAGCGGTGTCATGATGATCGGCAGCGAGGGCGCAAGACCCTCCATCAGGCGCTGGATCGAGTCGGGCAGCTCAAAACCGCCGTTGAGCACGATGCCGGCGATCGACGGGAATGTTGCGGAAGCGTTGGCGAGCAGCACGGCCAGCAGCACGTCTTCACGGTCACCCGGTACGACGACGACGGCGCCCTCGATCAGACGCGGCAGCACATTGACCATCGACATGGCGGCCACGACGACACCGAGCGCCTCGCGGGCCAGCAGCGCCGGGTCACCCTTGATCAGGGTGCCATCGGTGGCTTCCATGATGCTCTGCATGCTCGGGGCGACGAGATAGGGGTCTTCGGGGATGGCCCAGATCGGCACGCCGAACGCTCCGCCCGAGCGCGCCGGCTGGGCGTTGGTCGTGGCGCGCACCGAATCGATGATCTCGGTCAGGGCCGTTTCGTCGGCACGGTTGACGATGATCGCCAAGATGGATGCGTGTTCGTCGCGCAATTCCGCCAGCGCCACGTCGGTCTGCTGGCCGATGTCCGCGGCTGAGCGGGCGTCGCTCTGGCCGAGGCGTTCGCCTTCTCCGGCTCCGACGCGACCGCCGAGCACGAGCAGCACGGGGGCGCCGAGGTTCGCGGCGATGCGGGCGTTGAAGGCGAGTTCGGTGGGGCTGCCGACGTCGGTGTAGTCGCTGCCGATGACGACGACAGTGTCGCAGTTGGCTTCGACCGCTTTGTACCGCGCCACGATGCGGGCCAGGGCCGCATCGGGGTCGGTGTTGACGTCGTCGTAACTGACACCGATGCTCTGCTCGTAGGTTTGCCCGGCCGCGGCGCCGGGGCCGGCATTGGCCCGCAGGTGTCGAAGGAGCAACTCGACGACGTAGTCCGGTTCGGTCGCGGTGCGGGCGACCGGGCGGAACACGCCGACCCGCTCCACCAGGTGGGTGAGTGTGTCGAGCACGCCGAGAGCGATGGTCGACTTGCCGGTATTGCCTTCTGCGCTGGTGATATAGATGCTTCGAGCCACAGTGTCCATTCAAGCGTATGTGAGGTGTGAGTTTTTGCTAGACGTTGTCGCTTCCGGTCTGGTCGACGCGCGGCGCGGCATCCGTTTGCGACCAGGACCAGTCGGTGACCGCTGGCAGGTCCTCGCCGTGGTCTCGGGTGTATTGGCGCGCGGCCAGGCGGGCGTCCTGCATCCGCTGCCGGAGCAGGCCGGCGCGGGCGGCGAGCCCGGGGGTGCGATCGATGACGTCCATGACGAGGTGATACCGGTCGAGGTCGTTGAGCATGACCATGTCGAACGGGGTCGTGGTGGTACCGATCTCCTTGTAGCCGCGGGCGTGCAGGTTCTCGTGGCCGTGGCGCTTGTAGGTGAGCCGATGAATCAGCCACGGGTAGCCGTGATAGGCGAAGATGATGGGTTTGTCGGGCGTGAAGACGGCGTCGAAGGCACTGTCGCTCAGGCCGTGCGGGTGGTCGTCCTCGGACTGCAGGCGCATCAGGTCGACGACGTTGACGACGCGTACCTGGAGATCTGGCAGGTTCTCCCGCAGAATCTTGGCGGCGGCGAGCACCTCGAGCGTCGGTACCTCACCGGCGGCGGCGAGCACGACGTCGGGAGAGCGACCCGCAATTTCGGTGCCGGCCCAGTCGAAGATGCCGAGTCCGCGGGTACAGTGCGCGACGGCCTCGGCCATGGTGAGCAGGTTCGGCGCGGGCTGCTTGCCGGCCACGACCACGTTGACATAGTCGACACTGCGCAGGCAGTGGTCGTAGGTACTCAGCAGCGTATTCGCGTCGAAAGGCAGGTAGACCCGCACGACGTCGGCACTTTTATTGACCACGTGGTCGATGAAACCGGGGTCCTGGTGGCTGAACCCATTGTGGTCCTGCCGCCAGACGTGCGAACTCAGCAGGTAGTTCAGGCTCGCGATCGGCGCCCGCCACGGGATGTCGGCGGTCACCTTGAGCCACTTGGCGTGCTGGTTGAACATGGAATCGACGATGTGAATGAACGCTTCGTAGCAGTTGAATAGCCCGTGTCGCCCGGTGAGCAGGTAGCCCTCGAGCCAGCCCTGGCACTGGTGCTCGCTCAGCACTTCCATGACGCGGCCGGCGCGCGCCAGGTTTGTGTCACCGGGCCGGATCTCGGCGTCCCACTGTTTGCTGGTCACCTCGTAGACCGGCGGGGCCAGCCGGTTGGACGCGGTTTCATCCGGCCCGAAGATGCGAAAGTTGTCGGGATTCAAGCGGATGACCTCGGCCAGGTACACGCCGAGCACGCGCGTCGCCTCGGCTTGCGTTGCCCCCGGGGTGGGCACATCGACGGCGAAATCACGAAAGTCGGGCAGGTGCAGGTCGCGGCGGAGGAGTCCGCCGTTGGCGATCGGGTTGGCGCTCATGCGCAGGGGGCCGACCGGGGCGAGGCTGGATATTTCTTTGACCGGAGCACCCTGTTCGTCGAACAGCTCGGCGGGGCGGTAGGAGAGCATCCACTGTTCGAGCAGGGCCGTGTGCTCCGGGGTATCGCGGGCGTTGGCGAGCGGAACCTGGTGGGCGCGCCAGGTGTTCTCGACCTGCACCCCGTCGATGATGGCGGGGCAGGTCCAGCCCTTGGGAGTGCGCAGGATGATCATGGGCCAACGCGGGCGGGCGAAATCCTCTTTCTTGGCTGCGGCTGCGGCGGCTGCAGCCTTGATCGCGGCGACCTGGTTGAGCACCAGGTCGAGCGTTTCGGCCATGCGTGCGTGCACGAGCAGCGGATCTTCGCCATCGAAGCCGCCGGAGACGATATACGGGGTGTGACCGTAGCCGCGCATGAGGTCGAGCAGCTCGTCTTCGGGGATGCGCGCGAGCACGGTGGGGTTGGCGATCTTGTACCCGTTGAGGTGCAAAATGGGCAGCACGACGCCGTCGTGAATCGGGTCGATGAACTTGTTCGAGTGCCAGCTGGTGGCGAGCGGGCCGGTTTCGGCCTCGCCGTCACCGACCACAGCGGCCACGAGCAGGTTGGGGTTGTCGAACGCGGCACCGTAGGCGTGGCTGAGGGCGTAGCCGAGCTCGCCGCCCTCATGGATGGAGCCGGGCAGCTCGGGCGAGGCGTGACTCGGGATGCCACCGGGAAAGGAGAACTGGCGAAACAGCTTCTGCACGCCGTGCGCATTCTGCTCGATGTCGGCGTAGACCTCGGTGTAGGTGCCGTCGAGGTAGGCGTTGGCGACCATGCCCGGACCGCCGTGGCCGGGCCCGGTGATGTAGATGGTGCTCTGGCTGCGCTCCTGGATCGCGCGGTTCAGGTGCGCATACAGAAAGTTGAGGCCGGGCGTGGTGCCCCAGTGGCCGAGCAGGCGCGGTTTGACGTGATCGCGGGTGAGCGGCTCCGTCAAGAGTGCGTTGCCGAGCAGGTAGATCTGGCCGACGGCCAGATAATTCGCGGCACGCCACCAGGCGTCGATGCTGGCGAGGGCCGCAGGGCCCAGCGGTGCGGGTGCACGCGTAGCCCAGGTAATGGTGCCGGAATCGTGGTTCATCGGTCCTCCGCATCGTCTCGCGGCCACGCAGCCGCATTGCTTCCATCCTATTCAGCTCCGAAAATGTCTCCAGTGCCAAAAGTCCCGTCGGTCGTGAGGCTGCAGTTGCGCAGATCTATGTCGTGGTCGCCGCCACCGCCTGAGCCGGAACGCTCATCCTGGCCTCTATACCCTCGTCCTCGCCGCGTTTATGAGCGCGTCGAAGCTGAGCTCGAGGTGCTCATCTCTGACCTGCGCGTCGGGGTGTGCGTCGAACCAGCGGATGGTGTCGCGCGCGCCGAGCGCGAGCGGGGTGGTGCAGACAAAATCGGGCACGAGGGCCTTCACCTTGCTGTTGTCGAAGATGACGGAATGTGCCTTGTCGCCGAGCAGTGCCGGGCCCAGATGCGGCACCGCGGCCGCGATGGTCTCCGATGCCACGTGCACCAGCTCGGGCAGTGGCGCGCCCGCCGCCTTGGCGTAGAGCTCGTAGATCATATTCCACGGCAGAAATTCGTCGGAGGTGATGGTGAAAGTGTCTCCGATGGCCTGCGGCAGGCCGAACAGCCCAACGAAGGCTTTGGCGAAGTCCGTGCTGTGCGTGAGGGTCCAGAGCGAGGTACCGTCACCGTGCACCAGCACGGGGCGGCCGGCCCGCATGCTGACGATGTCACTCCACCCGCCGGTGAGCGGAATCGCAGTCTGGTCGTAGGTATGCGAGGGGCGCACGATCGTGACCGGGAATCCCCGCTCGCGGTAGACCGCGACTAACAGGTCTTCGCAGGCAATCTTGTCTCTCGAATACTGCGAGTACGGGTTGCGAAGCGGCGTGGATTCCACGATCGGCAGTCGAGCCGGCGGCTTCTGGTAGGCCGACGCCGAACTGATGAACACGAACTGGCCCGTGCGCCCCGTGAACAGCTCGATATCGGCCGCCACATGCTCGGCCGTGAAGGCAACGAAGTCTACGACCACATCGAAGGTTCGCCTGCCCACAGCAGCCCGGATCGAGGCCGGGTTGCGTCCGTCCGCGGTGAGCACCTCCACACCGACCGGAACCGGGCGCTGGGTTGTCGTCGCCCGGTTCAGCACCGTGAGGCGGTGCCCGGTCGCGACCGCACGTGCGGCGGCGGCGGCGCTGATCACGCCGGTACCGCCGATGAACAACACGTCGAGCCCGCGCATCACCATGCGACGTTGGCGGTGTCGACGTCGTTGATTCTCGCGGCTTGGGCGGTGTCCATGATGGCGAACGATTCAGTCGGGTCTGTTTCCGGGCTGAAGTTCATGGTGCCGAGGCACAGCCGAAAAACCGTGAGGCCGGAACGGCCAAGTTGGGTGTATTCCATAGCCTTAGGCTGGTCCCGCAGCGGTCAACTGTCAAACAGCATGGGCGCATACCGCTGTTTACCTGCGCTTTTGCAGCGGTCGCGGTACAGAAAAGACTCCTCGCGCACCCGCCAGAGCCCGGTTACCCTTGCTACGTTTCCGTCCTGGGGGAATTGGCCAAGGTGGCGCCACGCGAGGAGCCGAAGACCAGTTTAGGGCACGACGCCGGGTGGCACCAACCGAGCGCGGTCTGCGTGGGTGGCGGCAGCATCCCCTGGAAACAGGTAAGATTTGGGCTGTCGTTGTTTTACTGAACGGCGGCCAGGAGAATTCGCCTAGTGGCCTATGGCGCACGCTTGGAAAGCGTGTTGGGTGAAAGCCCTCGGGGGTTCGAATCCCCCATTCTCCGCCAAACCAGCAATACAGCGCGTTGGGTGACGCACAGCCCCACTTGCGGGGTTCGAATCCCCCATTCTCCGCCAAACCAGCAATACAGCGCGTTGGGTGACGCACAGCCCCACTTGCGGGGTTCGAATCCCCCATTCTCCGCCAAAGGTAAAACGTGTGTTGGGTGACGCACAGGTCAGACGCCCGCGCGATCGGCGAGACCGCGCACGAAGGCGGCCTGACCGGCGTGCTGCAGGTCGTCGGAGAGTACGCTCGCCAGGCGCACACCCACCGTGACGGCCGGGGTCCAGGAGTCGTCGACGACCCGGTTGAGATCGGCGTCGTCCAGGGTGTTCAGGTAGGCGACGGTCCCGGTGTGCACGGCCTCGTAGTATCCGCGGAGCAGGTCGGCGTCGGCGCGCACGGCCGCGACGTCGGCGGATTTATGCCCGTAGCCGGTGGTCGCCGGCCCGAAGGGCAGGTCGAATCGTTCCGCCCACCCCTGGCTGGTGTACACCTGCGGTCTGCCCGCGAGGTCGGCGATATGGTCGTCCTGCAGGCGGGACAGGTGCCAGATGAGCCAGGCAATACTGTTGGCGTCGGCATCCGCTCGAAAGGTGAGGGTGGCGAGGGTCGCGTTCTTGAGAACCCTGGCGACGACGCTGTGGATGCGGGAAAACTCTTCGAGGAGCAGTTCGGTCGGGGTCATGGGTCTCCTTGGTCGTTCTGCCACCGTACCCCCGCGCTACGCCGCGACCCTGCTGGGACTAAAACGCATCCGAGGGATGTTGCCCCTCCTCCAGCTGGAAACACGGGGAGAAGGAGGTGATTTTCAGTTCGGTGCCGGGAGCCCAGATCGATGCGCTGTAGAAGTCTCCCTGCGTACCCGTCATATCCACCCGCGGTGCCCCCTGCCGGGTGCTGCGTCTCTCCACGACCACTCCGTCTTTCTGCTCCCACGCAGCAGCAATGACGTCGATCATCGCCTCCGCATCGACATCCCCCAGCAGGGTGACCGTCGTTCGACCGGACCACTTCAACTGGTCATCCGCGCACCCCAACAGATGCGCAGTCTTCAGCTGCGTCTGGTCGCCGACGTTCTCGGGTGGAACGAGAGCGGCAGCCTCATCCTCCATCGCCATCGCGATGCGCTTCGCTGTTTGAAGATCCATGGTCTCACTTCCCTGATTCGTCGACGCGCACGAGGCCAGCACTGCTACGAGAGCGATCATTCCGAAAAGAGCCGCCAGTTTTGCCTGGGGATTCATCCGTAGATCAGCTCCTCGAGGTCGACGAGCACGTCGTCATTGTTCACATCATCGGTGGCGACGCGGTTGTGATTGTCCATGAGCACCTTGAAGTCCAATATTGGTGCTCCCTGCCAATCCTTCGTGTAGGTGGGCTCAGGGCCCTGGTAGAACGCACCATAATCGAAGGCGTCGCTGAACCGCGGATTGTTGCCTCCTCCGACGACACCGGAGCCCTGGGCGATCTGCAAGATATCTTCATAGGAGAAGTCTGTGTAGTTGGTCTCCGGGTTGGGTGTCCACTCTTTGGGCATCCACGCGCCCGAGAGTGAGACTACCGAGTGGTACTGGGCCCCGGACACTTCCGCCGAGGTGATGTTGGCGAGCCCCCAACTATGGCCGATGGCCGTCGACGTGGCGTCGGTGAGCAGCGGATCCAACGCCAGGCCCGCCTCGAAGTCAGCCAGTACCGGACCGGACAGTTGGGCGAATTCTGCCGAATTCGCATCCACTATCCCGGCCGCCAACCCACTCCGGGTGCCGCCCGAGTCTCCGGGAAAAAGGCCATCCTTGTAGACAAACGCCACCGTGTCAGGATGCCATCCGACGAACAAGGTTGGTAATCCTTGCAGTGAGCCGTCATAGAACATGTCCATATTGCTCATCGTGCCCGGCACGTACGTGATGCGCTGCCGCGTCTCACTCGACGGCGTTCCGAACATCTCGACGATGCGGGCGTTCTCACGGTCATAGAGATAGAGCTGATTCTTGCCGTCGACCGTTCGCTGCAGATAGGTGCGCTCGGCCTCCAGCACTTCGTGCTCTCTGGCGATTTCGTCAGCCCTGGCATAACTCTGCTCCCATCGCGCTCTCGTCCGGTCCAAACCGGCGATTTCGGCGTTGAGCCTGGCGGATTCGGCGTCGATCTCGTCGATCCGGGTGCTGACATTGAGCCGGTTGGCGGCGACGCGCGCGCGGGCCGGCAGCCCGTTCAACGAACCGAGCAGGGCCGGAGTTCCCGCAATCAGAGCGAGTTGCGCCGGTTGCGCCAACTGCTCCCACCGCTCGTGCACGGTTTCCGGGTTTGCCGTGAGCAACCGCTTGACCAGTTCGGGATCTGTGGCGATCAATACGGCTAGATCGGTGGATGACAGCGTATTCAATCGTGCGATCAGATCGTCGACAGATGCCCCCGCAGCCCAGGTCGTGCCGAACCAGGCAGTCGCGCCGAGCACCTGATCCGACGCCAGGTCGCGCACACAGGCGGCATCGGCGGCGCGGCGACGTTGCGATAATTCCTCCCACAGCACATCAATAGCGGCAATCCGCGCCGTGACGACTTCGAAGGCTTCCTCCCGACGGGCATTTCGATCGACGGAGGGAATGAAAACGAACGTGTCGTTCGGCAAGGTGGAGTCGGTTTTTCCATACTGCAGGTCGTAGAGATCAGTGTCGGCCGCGTTGCGCCGCGCCTCCAGGATGCGCTGGTCACCCTGAATCTCGTCGAGGAGCAGGGCGTACGTCTCGAGGGCTTTCGCCTGCGCGTCCAACCCTCGAATCAGCAGGTCGATCTCGGGAGTCAGGGCCACCAGGCGCTCGACGAAGGCCTCGCGCGACACGGCGGTCCACCCGGTCGTTTCGGCGTGGGCTTGCGCGCGGGTCAGCGTCGTCAGCAACGTGCGGAGAGCATCCGCTTTGCCGGAGCGAATTCTGGCCTCGGCCAGGATGCCGTGCGTCTCACCCGAACCCGGATTCGCGATGGTCCACACGATCAGGTCACCTCACGGCTCAGGAGGGAATCGGTCGCTCGAAACTGTTCGGCCACGGTCGCCGGAAAGTCGCTCAGCGCGGTCAGGGCGAGCGCGGCCAAATCGGCTCGTTCGACCTGTTGTGATGTCGTGTCCCGCAGGGCCGCCGCGACCGTATCGCTTTGCAACGCTCCCTCCGGCCACCGAAAGGCCCACTGGGAAAAGCTCAGCTGCGCCGCAGTGCCCGACAGCGCCGTCGACAGATCATCGAGCACCGAATCCGTCACCCGTAGAGTCGACATCGACATCCCCCTGCCACGATCCGTGCCGTCAGTGGCCCCCAGGGAACCGCACTGAGTCGAGACTACAGACGTTAGCGACGGTAGGCACTCACATCGGTGGCCTTGACCGAAAGCCAGACCGCCCCGCCCACCTGCAGGCCGAGGTCGGCAGCCGCGGCGGGAGTCAGCTCCGCGGAGGCCCGCATTGCCGGTTGCTTCGTCACCGCAGCACCGAGTCGCACCCCACCTCGATCTGCTGGGCCTCGAGCAGATTCAACACGGGAGTATGCACGGCGTCGAGCTTTCCGTGCTCGGCGTCAGCGCCCAACAGAAAGAACCGCGTCGTCGAGGATTCCCCCGGCGCCAACTCCACCGCCACCTGACTCACGGGATAGCCCGTATCCGACGCCGGGTGGTAAGGAATCGGCCCCGTTACCTTGTTTGTAACCTCGGATGGTGTGAGTATCTGAGGGAGTTGGCCTGTCGGGTCCGGCATGATTGTTGCCCCCAGTCGTTGATGATCCGGGGGGTGTTGTCACCGGACTCGATTGGCGTCGGGTGATCGCTGATAGGGGCTCGACTAGGCGTAAAGCCGAGGTCGTTCGTAACGTGGATGCCGAGACTTGACGCCGTAGACCAGGCCACGGATACAAGTGGATGGGAGCAGTCATGATCGAAAACTATGACAGCGTCGACGTGTTCGTCGGTGTCGACGTTGGCAAAGGCGAGCACCACGCCGTCGCCCTGAACCGGGCCGGCAAGGTCCTCTTCGACAAAGCATTACCGAATGACGAAGGCAAGATGCGGGCGGTGCTGCAGAAGCTGAAACAGTCCGGCACGGTGCTCGTTATCGTGGATCAGCCGGCCACGATCGGCGCCTTGCCGATCGCCGTCGCCCAAGCGAAGGAGTCCTCGTCGGCTACCTGCCCGGCCTGGCGATGCGGCGCATCGCCGACCTCCACACGGGTGAGGCGAAGACCGATGCCCGCGACGCAGCGATCATCGCCCAAGCCGCCCGAACGCTGCCGCATGCGTTGCGGTCGATCCAGCTGGCTGATGAGTCCGTCGCGGAGCTGTCCATGCTGTGTGGTTTTGACGATGACATCGTGGGTCAGATGACGGCGACCAGCACCGAATTCGCGGGCTGCTCACCCAGATTCACCCAGCGTTGGAGCGGGTCGTGGGCCCGCATCTGGACCACCCGGCGATGCTAGATCTGCTCCAGCATTACCCGTCACCCGCGGCGATGAAAACAGCCGGCACCACGCGGATGGCCACCCGGCTGCTGAAGCTGGCCCCACGGATGGGCCGCCGACTGGCAGAAGAAATCACCCAGGCACCAGGCGAACAAACTGTCGTGGTCGTCGGCACCCATGCCGCAGCGACGGTCCTCCCGCGCTTGGCTGAACAACTCGCCGCCTTGCGCCAACAGCGGTCCAGCATCGCCGTCGAGGTCGAGAAGCTGGTGAACGACCACCCTCTTTCCCCCGTCCTGACGAGCATGCCCGGAGTCGGCGTCAGGACCGCAGCCCGGCTCCTCACCGAGGTCACCGGCAAGCACTTCGACACCGCCGGCCACCTCGCCTCCTACGTCGGCCTTGCACCCGTGACCCGACGCTCCGGCAGCTCAATCCGCGGCGAACATCCCTCCCGTCGAGGAAACAAGATCCTCAAACGTGCCCTGTTTCTGTCCGCTTTCGCAGCACTCCGAAACCCCGTCTCACGGACCTACTACGACCAAAAAAATCGCCCAAGGCAAACGCCACAACCAAGCCCTCATCGCACTTGCCCGACGCCGGTGTGATGTTCGTTTCGCCATGCTGCGAGACGGCACCCTCTACGAAACTGAACACCAACTCGCCGCTTGACAAAAACATAGCCCCCCCCCCCCGAAGAATTCGGTCGAAGAGGCTCTCCACTGGATCATCGACCAGCGACGTTCGACTCATGAGACCTATTCTCTCGTACCGGCGCGGCGCGGCGTCGGACTCGGTTCAGTGTATCGAGCCCGTGCGCGACCACTCAGGTTCGTAGGCGTAAGTTTTGCTAGGCCAGAGGAGTCCCGGCAGGCTCAACCAACCAACCAACCAACCAACCAACCAACCAACCAAAATTAGTCGGTTGGCGAAGCGAGATGGCGAGTATCGGGAAGCATCACTGTCGCACTGGCGGGCGACCGCACCAGGTGCGCAGTCTCTTTTCAAATGAGCAACTGTTGCGTCCGGCGGCGTAGATGCAATCAGTCCCGCCCGGTCACATTCCGCTTGTTCGGCGGCTGGGCTGGAGCCGTGCCAGCACCGGTAAAGACGGTGCCGAGCGGTGTTCGACTGACGAAATATGCGAGTGCCCACGACACCACCAGAACGACGGGGAATACCAGGACCGCTGGTATGTCGACTGGAAGTTTGCTCAGCAACAAGATGAATGCGCTGTGGGTCAGCACGACCGCGAGCCCGACAGTGGCCGCGCTCGTAACGACTCCGGCAACACCTGGCGTGATGGATGCAAACACCCATTGCACCAGGAGGACGAGACCCGCAGAAATGGCGCTCGCAATCACGACGCTGACCACGGGTGTGCCGAAGTCACTCTGCTTCATGTCTAGTGGCTGCGATACGCCGGTCACGATGAGGGCTGCCGAGCCGGCCAGGAGTACAACGGACAGCCCGACCCTCGACCTGAGTCGCGGGGCGATACGGCAGAAAAAAATGCCAGCGAGTATAAAAATCATTCCTGGGACGGCAACGCCCAGCGAAAAGGGTACAGCGGTCAACAGATCGGGCGCGAGGTAGGCGACAGACAACCCGGCGACAGCCACGGCCCAGGGTATCCAGTCTGGAAAGCGTTGAAGCGCACGAAGGAACAGGCATGCGGCGAAGAGCGCGGTGACGAACCAGAAGGCGAAAAACGGTGCGCCCATGTAGGAACCGCCGAGCAACACGTTGACGAATTGTAGAGTCTGCCCATTCGCCCACAGGTATGCACCGTAGACGGCACCAATGGATAAGAGCCACGCGGCGTACGGCACGAGCAGGGCGCGTACCCGCTTGGCGAATTCTGCGCCGAGCGACCGTTCATCCGCCCAGAAGTAACCACTTAGAAAAAAGAACACGGGGACGTGCCAGGTATAAAGGCCCATGCGAGCGATGTCATTGCTACGGTCCGACCAGACGTGTCCAGCCACGATGGCCACAATCCCGAAAACGCGCAGGCCATCGATCCCGGCCGAGCGCAGTCTTGTGTTGTCCACGTGGCGAAGCCTACGACTCCGTGCCTCCGGCTCACCTGAGAAACAACGCCCCCGCCCTATTTTTCGGGCCGTCTGCCCGGAGAGCAGGAGGGGGGCGCGGGTTTGCGTGGCCCCTCGAGGGGCAGCTCGCACTCGTCACCGATGGGCGGGTCGCCCTCGCGGCGGCTGGTGCGTTGCTCAGGCTAATCGCAACGTCGATCAGCGAGGCGAGCCACTGAGCAGGCGCTGCCGCGTGAGGTCGAGCCCGAGGGCAACGACGCGCGCCGAAAGGCCCACGGGCCCTTCGGCGAGCGCCCTCACCTCGAGCGCGTGCTGCAGCACCGACGCACTTCGGACGGGGAGCGCGCGCCAGATGTCAGCAACGGTGTGGCACAACGAGATCGAGCCGGTGGCGCTGGTCACCGACCATCCCGCGGCAAGCGGCGCGATGCGGGGTGCGCCAGGCACGCCGGCACACACGGAAGACACCGTTTGCGCCACCAGAATGCGATTTCTGAGGGTGTGTTCGTTGCCCATCACCGGGTCGGGGTAGACCGTCGTGCCGCATGCTCCGCACATTTTTGGTTCCTGACTGACCTGACGGCCCGAGTTACTGCATCACGTCGCCGGAGTTGGGCCCGAGGGTCTGCCCCACATAGAGGTTTCCTCCCGGCTCACTCGCAAGCAACAGCGCCGTCGGGGCGACTTCGGCCGCAACGCCGAACCGCCGAAGCGGCAATTCGGCGCGCTTGGCACTCTTCCAATCTTCGGAGATGCCCTGCACGAGCGGGGTCTCGATCGGGCCGGGAGCAATGCTGTTGACGAGCACGTTGTCGCTGGCAACTTCAAGCGCCAGCGATTTAGTCAGCGCCACGACCCCGGCCTTGGCCGCCGAATAGTGGCTCAGGCCGGTGCCGCCCTTGATGGCGAGCTGGGAAGCGATATTGATGATGCGGCCCCATTTCTGTTGGCGCATCTCCCCCACCACCTCCCGGCAGCACAGGAACACCCCGGTGAGGTCGACCGAGAGAGTCTCGTTCCACATGGCGAGTGTCATGTCTTGCAGTGGTGACTCGGTGAGCAGGCCAGCACTGTTCACCAGAACGTCAATGGTGCCAAGCCGTTGGCGAGCGGTCGCGAAGGCCGCGCGCACGCTGTCTTCCTGCGACACGTCGACGTTGATCGCGTCAACGTCGGTGCCCGCGCGATCGAGTACGACCACGCGGTCACCGTTTGCGACAAAAGCTTCGGCGATCGCCCGCCCGATTCCACTGCTACCGCCGGTGACGACGACTCCGCGGCCGGTGGACGCGCGATGAAGCGGGGTCATTTCTGTTCCATATCTATGCGCGCATTTTCACGGTGAGTCCGCCGTCAACGATGAGGGACTGCCCGGTGACGTACCCGGCCTGCGAAGAAGTGAGAAACGCGATAACACTGGCCACTTCTGCCGGCGTACCCACCCGACCCCAGGGGATGTCCTTGCCGGCTCGGGCGAGGCCGTCCGGTCCCAGCGAATTGACCGGGTCGAGTGACTGCGGAGTTTCGATGAGACCGGGAATGACCGCATTGGCCCGAATGCCCTGCGGCCCCAGTTCAACAGCCACACTGCGAATCAGACCGAGCACGCCGGCTTTCGCCGCCGCGTAGTGGGCATGACCCTCCCACCCGTAGACCGCGCCGGCGATCGAGGACACCGCCACCATGGCGCCGCCCTCGGTCATGCGTTCCGCTCCGGCACGCAGTGTGCGCAGGACACCAGTCAGGTCAACATCGAGCATGTCGGTCCACCGGGCATCCGTCATGTCGGCGAGGGATGAATGACGCAAAATGCCCGCGTTGGCGACGGCGTAGTCGAGGCGGCCGTACTCGTCGACCGCTCGTTGGGCGAAAGCGTCAACGGATGCCGTGCTGCGCACGTCAACTTCGTGCACGACGGCTTCGCCACCGGCGGCGCGCACCAGCCGCAGTGTTTCCTGCGGGTCGTGCGGGTCACCCGGAAAAGTGCCGATGATGCTGCGCACCCCCTCGCCGGCATAGTGCACGGCGAGGGCCCGACCGATGCCGCTAGCGGCTCCGGTGATGATGGCGACGTGGGATTTAGGCACGCTGGGCTTTCAGCTCGTTTTCCGGTGCGACAGCGAGGGGAGCTTCGGCCATGGGCTTAGCGGCGAACATGAGCACACCCGAGATGAGGGTGCCGAGGGCGCCAACCCAGAGCGCGGCGGTCCCCGTGTTGGATCCGGCGGCGACGGCGGTGAACAGCGCGCCGCCAAGGACGATGCCGGGCTGGCTCATCGCGCCGATGAACGCGGTGCCGGTGGCGCGGCAGCTCACCGGGTAGCACTCGGCCATGAAGTACTGGATAGCTGCGTACGGGCCCACCAGAAAGAACAGGCCAGCGCCGAAGCTCGCCACGATGGTCACGGGACTGTTCGCGAGGGGACTCAACATGATGGTGAAGGCGACCGACGCGAGGATCCAGCCGCTGATGATGGTGCGCTTGCGGCCGATCTTGTCGCCGAGCCACCCGTGGAACACGTAGCCGAAGTAAGCCAGGGCGTTGATGATGATGAGCATCCAGAAGGCATCGGAGAGTTCGACGCCCTTGGCGTTCTTAAGAACGGAGCTTCCCAGAATGCTGAAGATCATGATGCCAAAGAAGTTGAAGATCCAGGCGAGCGAGAACACGATCGTGTTGCGGCGCAGCTTCGGCTCCCAGATGAGTTTGAGTGGTGCGGTCGAGGAGTGCTCGACGCCGTACGACCCGGCGAGCAGGTGGGCTTCTTCGGTGCGCCCAGCCTTGTCGAGGCGGGTGAGTTCACTGTGCAGCTCGAACTGGGGAGTTTCTTTGAGCTTGCGTGCGATGGCCCAGACGATGAGGGCGGCGGGGATGGTGGCCATCAGATAGAGGGCACGCCAGCCGAAGGTCGGGAGAAAGGCCAAGGCGAGCGCACTGGCGAGCAGAAAGCCGAGCGGCCAGCCGCCCTGAATGAAGGAGTAGCTCAGGCCCGGGCGCTTGCGCTTCTTCTCGTCTTCGGTGACCTGGTAGACCTCGTTCATGTAGGTCGCGTTGACGGCCTGCTCGGAGAACCCGAGACCGCCAAAGGAACGCACGATCACGAGCAGGCCACTGCTGAGGAAGGCCATTCCGGTGGGGATGATGGCCGTGAGGCCGGAGACGATGGCTGTGCCACCGACGGTGACCATCATGCCCTTGCGTCGTCCGAGGCGGTCGATGACCGGGCCGACGCCGAAGCAGACGATCGCGGTGCCCACGGCGATCCAGGTGTTGATCGCGTAGGCTTCCGGCGCGGTCCAGCCAAAGGATTCCTGCATGGCGGGAAGGAGCGTGCCGAACAGTCCGTAGTCAAAGACGGCAACGGTCCAGGCCAGCAGTGCCAGAATCGTGGCGGTGCGGGTCTGCTTCACGGTGAAGGCGGGAAAGCGACGTTTCTCGTTGACGGTCGCCGCCGTGAGATCGAGGGTGGAAGATTTCAGTTTCATGCGGAGAGAACCTTTCGGGGGGAACGGGCGAGGAACGAATCTGCAATCTGGTCGAAGGTGTTCCAGCTGACGCCTTCGTGGGAGTTGAAATGCTCGATGAGGCGCTCGAGCATGAGGAGCACTTGCGGGCGTCCGGAGACGTCGGGGTGGATCGTCATCGTGAAGACGGCCTGATCCATTTCGCGGTAGACCCAGTCGAACTGGTCTTTCCACATCTGCTCGATATCGCGCGGATTCACGAAACCGTGCGAGTTCGGGGCGGCCTTGATGAACATCATCGGCGGCAGGTCATCGAGGTACCAGTTGGCGGGAATCTCGACCAGGTCGGTCTCGATGCCGCGCACGAGCGGCTCCATCCAGGTCTGGGCGTTCTGGGCGTAGTCGATCTTTTTCCAGCTGTCACCGACACGCACGTAGTACGGCTCGAAGTCATTGTGCATGAGCGAGTGGTCGTACTTGATGCCGCGTTCGAGCAGAATTTCGTTCGTCACCGACGAGAATTCCCACCACGGGGCGACATACCCGGTGGGACGGCGTCCGGAGACGTTTTCGATCAGTTCGATGGATCGGTCCAGGATCGTGGTCTCCTGTTCGCGGGTCATCGCGATCGGGTTCTCGTGGGAGTAGCCGTGCACGCCCATCTCGTGGCCCGCGGCAACGATCATGCGGGTGAGCTCGGGAAAGGTCTCGATGGAGTGCCCTGGAACGAACCAGGTGGCGGGCAAGTCGTACTTGTCGAACAGGCGGATAAGACGCGGCCCACCGACCTCGCCGCTGAACATGCCGCGGGAGATGTCGCACGGGGAATCTTCGCCGCCGTAGGAACCGAGCATGCCGGCGACAGCGTCGACGTCTACTCCAAATGCAATCTGGATATCTTTTTTCATATCTGTGCCTTTCGTTGCACTAACAAATTTGGGCCGGCTCGGTGATGGCTGCCCCGTACAGGGCGAAGGCGTCGGCGATCTCGTCATGGTTGCGATCGAGCTGCAGCAGAAGGCTGAGCAGAATCAGCGATTGCGAGGGCCGCAGCAGACCAGTGGGGATGGCGCCGGCCGCGACGAGGTCTCGTCCTCCGCCGGCGCCGTAGACCGGGATGACCGGGCCGGCACTCACCCGGGTGCTCGTCACCACGACGGTGCCGGCCGCGGCGGCCGCGGTGACGGCGGCGCACAGGGCGGGGTTGCCGTTGCCGCTTCCCGTCGCTTGCAACACGATTCCGCTGGCCCCGGCAGCCACGGATGCCTGCAGCAAGATTCCGTCCGCCCCCGGATAGGCAGACACCACGTCGACACGCCTGGCCTGGCGGGGCGGGAGGGGCGGAAGCGGGAGCGGGAGCGGGGGCATCCGCTGGTTATGGCGGGTGATGACGACGTCACCGGTGGCGGTCAGGAAACCGGCCGAGCCAAAGTCGGGGTTGGTGAAGGCATGGAGCGCGAAGGTCTGTGCTTTGCGCACGCCGCGGGCGGGGAATATCTCGCCGGCGAAAACGATCAACACGCCGAGGCCTGCTGCCGCAGGTGATCCAGCGACCGCGATGGCATCGGCGAGGTTGCCGGGACCGTCGGGGTCGGCGGCATCGGCGGATTTCTGCGCCCCGGTGAAGACCACCGGACTCACGTGGTCGTGGGTGAGGTCGGCCAGGTAGGCGGTCTCTTCCATGGTGTCAGTGCCGTGCGTGACGACGACCCCCCGCACTGAGGGGTCGGCGAGGGCAATCTTGATCTGCGCGCAGATCGCGATCATGTCGACGAGAGTGAGCAGGTAGGACCCCTCACAGGCGACGTCGACGACCCGCACAGGGTAGGCCGGGGCTGTGGCCAGACCGCCGAGAACCTGTGCACCGGCGTCGGCGGCAACCGCGGCACCGCCTTCCGCAGGGCGGGCGCGCGACGAGATTGTTCCACCGGTCGCCAGCAACACCACGTGGGTGCCGGCACGATCTGTCATTATTTTCTCCGGGGGTCGGTACCCAAACGATTGGGTTTCTTGATGCAAGAGTGGTACCCAATGTTTCGGCCGACTGCACGCGTCATTGCGGGTACGTAACGTTCACTACCCAATCGTTTGGGTAGTGAGGTCGTCAAACTATAGAATGAGATCGACAGGCAAGTCAAGCTTCGTGTCCGGCTTTCTCGGATCACGGAAACTGGAGACAGCGACATGACAGGCATCAGACCGGGGTCCGTCACCCTCAAAGATCTGGCCGCCGAACTCGGCCTGCACCCGTCGACCGTGTCACGGATCCTGCACGGGAAAGCTGAAACAGCACGCGGCGCCGCCGCGCCGGTCACGGCCCAACGTGTGCGTGACCTCGCCAAGAAGGTGGGCTACTCCCCCGACCCCCAGGCCACGAGCCTGCGCACCCGGCGCACGCATCTTCTCGGAGTTATCGTTCCGCGTCTTTCCGACCTCGTGCTTGCGGTTATGTACGAAGGGATCGACGAGGCAGCCGACGACGCCAACTACTCCACATTCGTCATGACCTCTCGTGACGATACATCGATACAGCGGCGCAAGATGGAAATCATGCTGTCTCGGCGGGTAGACGGCCTCATCATCGGTGACGCGCACCTTGACGGCAATATTCTTGACGAGCTCACCGAACGCAAGGTGCCGTTCGTGCTCATGAACCGCGCCATTGCCGGTTTTGCATCAGCCACCTGCGATGACACCCTTGGCGGAGCTCTGGTGGCGCAGCACCTATGGGACCAGGGCCACCGCGATGTTTCCATCATCGCCGGTGAACCCTATGCCAGTACCGCAGTCGATCGTACCCAGGGCTTCGTCTCCCGGTTTCGCACGCTTGGCGGAACGATCCCCGAAAGCGCCATCGTGTGGTCGCGCTTCGACACAACGGGCGGGCACACCGCAGCGGATAGCATTCTGCGAGACACACATCGTCGCCCCAGTGCGATCTTCGCGGTCAACGACTTCGCGGCCATCGGCGCCATGGGCGCGGCAAATTCTCACGGATTGCACGTGGGCAGCGATCTGGCAATTGTCGGATTCAATGACACGTCGCTGGCCGCGCAACTGCCCATCGCGCTGTCGTCGGTGCGATCGCCGATGCTCGACATCGGCCGGGTCGCCGTGAAGTTGCTCCTCGACGTACTGAACGAAGACGCCGTGGAGTCGGTTAAACTCCTTCCTGTTTTGTGCGTGCGAGACAGCAGTGATTTCACGTGGGCGGCGCGGTAAGAGGCGGTTACTGCCCGAAACGGTGAGGGTGACCAGACAGGTGTATCCGGGCGGGGCTGGGTCAGGGAACTGTGGGGGGCCAGATGCCGTCGCATCCGTCGGCGAAAACGGCGCACATTAGTGCCCCCGCAGGGCGGGGGCCAGGGCAGCCGCGCAGGTGTACACGGCCGCCGACTGCCGGTAAGGGTCGTCGATGTCGTCGAGAGTGGGTGGATTCGGCGATCTTGGGGCTACGCAGGTCGGCGTCGACGAGCAGAAAGCGAGCACCCGCGTCAGACCGGGCGATGGCCAGGTTGGAGCTCGTCGTGCTCTTGCCTTCACCGCCGGTGGAAGGCGCGACGACAAAAGAGCGATCGGCGCGGCCGAGATCAGCTTTTCTTGAACACAGTGAGGGTCCCCGCGGGTACTCGGATGGTTGCCACATCAAAGTTGACACTCTCCGGCACATCATCTTGAAATACCCTTTTTCTCGACGTTGAGCGCCGTGCCTGGTGCCCGGAATACAGACGTTAGCGACGGTAGGCACTCACATCGGTGGCCTTGACCGAAAGCCAGACCGTCGAGCCCACCTGCAGGCCGAGGTCGGCAACCGCGGCCGGGGTCAGTTCCGCGATGACCTCCGGGTCACCGCTCGTACGCAGGCGCACTCCGCCGCTGCCCGGCTCAATGCCTCTCACCCGGGCCGACCAGACGTTGCGGGGGCTGGCGTGCCGGGGCTGTTCCGTGTGCACGACAACGGAGGCCGGGCGAAAGACGGCCGCGGCGGGCGCGGGGGCTTCTGCGCCGGGGGTTGCGGGCGACAGGGCTGCAGCATCCGCTGGGCGCACCCGGAACGTGCGGCCGTCTGGGGCGACGACCGCGCCGTTCTGCGCGGTGCCCACCACGAGATTCACGCCGGCGAGGGCCGCGACGAAGGGGTTCTGCGGGGCCGCGAGCACCGCTGCGGTCGTGCCTTCGTCGATGAGCGTGCCGTGGTGCAGCACGGCGACGCGGTGGGCGAGAACGACGGCGTCGACGATGTCATGGGTGACGATGATGGCGCTGGTGCCGGTTTCGGCAAGCTGCTCGCGGATGAGTTGACGGATGAACGGCGCTGTTTCCGCGTCGAGAGCGGCCATCGGCTCGTCGAGCAGGAGCACGCGCGGGCCGGCCGCGAGGGCGCGGGCGAGGGCGACGCGCTGCTGCTGCCCGCCGGAGAGGGCGCCCGGCAGGCTGCTGCCGAGGCCGGCCAGGCCGACCCGGTCGAGCCAGCGGTCGGCCTGCACCCGGGCCGGGGCGGCGTTCAGTCGCGCTTCGCCGAACCGGAGCGCGAAGGCCACGTTGGCGCGGGCGCTCAGGTGCGGAAAGAGCAGGGGCTCTTGTCCGAGCAGACCGATAGCACGATTCTCGGGTGCCACGAGCCGGCCGGGCGCGGTGAGGGTCGCACCATCGAGGGTGACGGTTCCGGTATCGGGGGTGGCCAGTCCCGCGAGCAGGTCGAGCACGGTCGACTTGCCCGAGCCGTTCGGGCCAAGGAGGGCCAGCACTTCGCCGGGCGCGAGCGTGAGTTGCACGTCGAGGGTGAACCCGCCTCGGGTGAGCTGTAGGTTCGCGGCGAGAAGTGCGGTGACGACGTCTCGGCCGAGGGTGGCGGTCATGAGAGTACGCTCGCCCGGCGGGTTCCGACCAGCACGAGGATGATCACGGCGACCGCGATCAACAGCAGCGACAAGGCGACAGCCTGGTCGGTCGTCACGCCCGAGCCGTTGAAGGCGGTGTAGATGGCAAGGGGCATGGTGCGGGTGACTCCGACCTGGTTGCCGGCGAAGAGGGCGGTCGCACCGAATTCGCCGAGCGCGCGGGCGAAGCTGAGAACGGTGCCGGCGAGAAGTCCGGGGCCGACGAGCGGCAGCGTGATGCGCGCGAAGACCGTGCCGCGGCCGGCGCCGAGGGTCGCGGCGACACGCTCGTAGCGGATGCCGGCGGTGCGCAGCGCCCCCTCGACCGCGATCACGAGAAACGGCAGGGCCACGAAGGTTTGCGCAATGACGACCGCCGCGGTCGTGAATGGAATGCGCAGTCCGGCAAGTTCGAGGGTGTTGCCGAGTACGCCGCCGCGTCCGAGCAGGGAGAGCAGTGCGATACCGCCGACGAGCGGCGGCAGCACGAGCGGCACGGTGACGAGCGCCCGCAGCAGACCGGCTGCACGCGGCTTCGACCGCGCGATGACGACGGCGAGCGGCACGCCGAGCAGCAGGCAGAGCAGCGTCGAAACGGATGCCGTCACCAGCGACAAACCCAGCGGCTGCAGGGCCTCGGGTGAAAGCAGCAGGGCGGGCAGGGCGGCCCAGTCGACCTTGAGCAGGAGACCGGCGAGCGGCAGCACGAGCAGGGCCAGGCCGATGCTCGCGGGCAGATAGAGGAGGCGCGGAATCACGGGCGCAGGCCGCGCGGGCCGCGCCGGGCGCAGGTTCGATGGCCGGGCGCAGGCTCTATCGTGCGCCCAGCGGGCAACGCTGCGCCCGGGCGGGTTCCCGAGCTCTGCGGGGTGTTCACGGGGCGGTCACGGGGCGGTCACGGGGCAAGAAAACCGTGGGCGGCGAGCACGGCCTGGCCGGCCGGCGAGAGCACCAGGTCGACGAAGGCCTGCGCGGCCTCGGCGTGCGCGCTGCCGGCCACGACCGCGATCGGGTAGTGCCCGACGACTTCGCTGGCTCCGGCCGGGGTCACGCCGTCGATGCGGTCGGGGTTGGCGGCGACGTCCGTGGCGTAGACGAGGCCGGCATCCGCTTCGCCGCTGGCGATCTTGGTGACCACGGCCGTCACATTCTGTTCCTCGCTCGCGGGGCTGAGAGTGACGCCGGCGTTGGACAGCAGGGCAGCGGATGCCGCACCGCACGGCACCTGCGCCGCGCACAGCACGGTGATCACGCCGGCCCGGGCGAGATCTGCGAGGTTTTCGATGCGCAGCGGGTTGCCGGGGGCGACCGCGATACGAAGCGTGTTGCCGGCGAACAGGGTGGCCGGACCGACCAGTGCGTCGTCGGCGAGCGGCTGCATGTTCTTCTGGTCGGCACTGGCGAACACGTCGGCGGGGGCGCCGGCCGCGATCTGGGTGGCCAGGGTGGAGGATCCGTCGTAGCTGACCTGCACGTCCACGGCCGGATTCTCGCGTTCGAGCAGGGCGGCCATCTCGTCGAAGGCTCCGGTGAGAGAGGCGGCAGCATAGACGCTGAGGGTCTGGGGCTCGAGCCCCGTAGCGGTCGGCTCAACGGTGTCCGCGGCGTTCGACGGCGCACAGCCGGTGAGGGCCAGGGCGAGCACAGCCAGAACGACCAGGGCCTGCGGGAGGCGGCTCACGGCATCCGTCCCGGAGTTTCGACGATCACATTGGTGGCCTTGATCACGGCGACGCTGAGCGAGCCGATAGCGAGGCCGAGTTCGCGCACGGCCTCGCTCGACATGAGCGAGACCACGCGGTGCGGGCCGCACTGCAGTTCGACCTGGGCCATGACGGTGTCCATGGTGATGGCGGTGACGATGCCAACGAATCGATTGCGGGCGCTGCGGCCAACACTCGACGGGTCGGTCGGGGCGTTCGCCTGCTCGACCGCGAAGGCGGCGAGCGCGGCTCCGTCAACCGCGAGGCGACCGGAGGCGTCGGTAGTCGCGGCAAGGCGACCACCGTCGACCCAGCGTCGCACGGTGTCGTCGCTGACACCGAGCAGCTCGGCGGCCTCACTGATCCGATATTGCGTCATAAACAGCAGAATAGCACCGCATCTGCGGGGGTGATCGCTCGGCTGTTTCGGAAACCTCGCGGGGCTGGCCCGGAAACCTCGCGGGGCTGGCCCGCCCTGCGCATAACTCCTGCAAATTGCCCCTCCCCGCTGCTGTGTTCCGCTCAGCTGGGGGCATAGCGACGGCGGCGGCGACAGATTGCAGGAGTTATGCCGCCGGGCAGGTCGGTTCGGCGGCAGTCTCCCGCCGAGCTGGTGGCCGCGAGGCCCGGCAACGCTTAGCGTTAAGCCATGGCTATTCCTCCCCTCGTCGAGCCCATTGATCAGCTCACCGCCTCCGAATCCGTGCGTACCGCCCGCCAGCGTCGCCTCCCCCAGCTCAATGAACTCGGCCAGCGCCGCCTCGCCAACGCCCGGGTGCTCGTACTCGGCGCCGGCGGGCTCGGTTCCCCCGCCCTGCTCTACCTCGCAGCGGCCGGCGTGGGCACCATCGGCATCGTCGACGATGACGACGTGGAACCGAGCAACCTGCAGCGCCAGATCGCCCATGGGCAAGCGGATGTCGGCCATCCCAAGGTCGACAGCGCCGCCGAGCGCATCGCCGAGATCGCCCCGGAAACCACGGTCATCCGGCACGCTGAACGACTGGTGGCGAGCAACGCGGCCGAGATCATCGGCGGCTACGACATTGTCATCGACGGCACCGACAATTTTCCGACCCGGTTCCTCGTGAACGACACCTGCGCGCGACTGGGGCTGCCGCTGGTGTGGGCATCCGTTCTGCGCTTCGACGCCCAGCTCTCGGTGTTCTGGGCCACTCCGCCGGCCGGTAGCGGGATCACCGGCGTGCACCTGCGCGACCTGTTTCCGACGCCGCCGGCCGAGGGCGAGGTACCCAACTGCGCCGATGCCGGTGTGCTCGGCGCGCTGTGTGGCCAGGTCGGGTCGCTCATGGCGACCGAAACCATCAAGCTCATCACCGGAATCGGCTCGCCGCTGATCGGACGGGTGCTCGTGATCGACGCGCTGTCGGGCCGGTTCAATGAGATTCCGCTGCTCGGAACCGGCATTGCCGCCGAACCGACCGCCGCCGAGCTCGCCGCCGAGCGTTCTGCCGAACTCGCCCAGGCGGCCAGGGAGAGCACCCCGGAGGTCTCGAGCGTCGAACTCGCCGGGCGCCTCGCCGCCCAGAGCGCCGGCACCGACAGCTTTCTGGTCCTGGACGTGCGCGAGCCGAACGAATACGCCGAAAGCTCGATTCCGACGGCTCAACTGCTGCCCATCGGTGAGCTCCTCAGCGACGGCGTGCTCTCGGACAGTGGCCGCGCCGCGCTGCCCCAAAACACCCCGCTGATCGTGCATTGCCACGCCGGCGGCCGGGCCGCCCGGGCCGCGAACGCGCTGCGCGAGGCGGGATTCACCGATGTTTCGGTGCTGACCGGCGGAATCCTCGCTTGGGATGACCTCGTCACGGCCGGGCGTGCTCCCGGACTCGGCAGCAGATGGCCGTCGCCCGAGCCCGCCCTGACCGCGCCAGACGCGTCGACCCGCGATGACGCCGGCAGTGCCAGCCCGTCCGACAGCCTGGTCTAGCCGGTGACCGACACCGAACGACCCGATGCCGGCGCGCGTGACACTGCGCCAGGCGATCACGCGAACCACTCGCACACGCGGACGGATGCCTGCGCGCCCGCCGCATCCGCGCGCACCGTTGCCGAGCAACTCGCGATCGTGCTCGCCAGCGTCGCTCCCCTGTCGCCCGTGCGCGTGGAGCTCGATGCGGCCCGCGGTCTGGTGCTGGCCGAAGATGTGCTCACCGTGACCGATACGCCTCCCTTCGACAATTCCGCGATGGACGGCTACGCCGTCATCCGCTCTGATCTGCTCAGCGCCTCGCCCCAGAACCCGATCACCCTGCCCGTCATCGCCGACCTCGCCGCCGGCACCGCGGAGAACCCGCGCCTCCTGCCCGGGCAGGTCGCGCGCATCATGACGGGCGCGCCCATTCCCGACGGAGCGGACGCCGTCGTGCCGATCGAGGACACCGACCAGGGCATCGAACGAGTCGCCATCGTGCGGGCGCCCGGCGCCGCGGCGCACGTGCGCCGGGCCGGCGAAGACGCCCACGCCGGCGACCGGGTGCTGCGCGCGGGAAGTGTGCTCTGGCCCACCCGGGTCGCCGCAGCGGCGAGCGCCGGAACCAGCTCGGTGCTGGTACACCCCGCTCCGCGCGTGGCCGTCATCTCGACCGGAAGCGAACTGGTCACGCCCGGCAGCCCGACCCGTCGCGGCCAGATTCCCGACTCCAATTCCTTTCTGCTTTCGGCGGCCGTCGCCGAGGCCGGCGGCATAGCCGTGCGGATCGGCGCCGTACCGGACGACGACGACGTGCTGCGCGCGCTGTTGGCCGAACTGGCCGGCTCGGTCGACGTGATCGTGCTCTCCGGCGGCGTGAGCGTCGGCGCGTACGACGTGGTCAAGGCCGTGTTGAAACCGCTCGGCACCGTGGACTTCGGGCCGGTCAAGATGCAGCCCGGCAAGCCGCAGGGTTTCGGGCGCTGGCCCGCCACCGAACAAGCAGCCGGACCGCTCATCTTCGCCCTGCCCGGCAACCCGGTCAGCGCCTACGTGTCCTTCGAGGTGTTCGTACGGCCCGCACTCCAGCGCCTGCTCGGCCGGCCGATCCTGCACCGGCGCACCGTCACGGCGACCGTCGTCGACGGCTGGCGCTCCCCACCCGGACGCGCCCAGTACATGCCCGTCATTGTCACGAACCGCACCGACGGCACCGAAAACGGCACCCGGACCGAGGCGCGCCCAGCTTCCCGGGGCGGTTCGGGCTCGCACCTCGTCGCCGGCCTGGCGCAGGCATCTGGACTCGCCATCGTGCCCGAGGATGCCACTCACATTCGCGGCGGCGACGTCATCACTGTCATGCTGACATCATGACGCACACCACCGACACGGCCGGGGCGGCCGTACCCGCCCAGCTTTTCACCCACCTCGACTCGGCAGGGCAAGCCCGTATGGTCGACGTGACCAACAAGGTCCCGACCGTGCGCAGCGCCACCGCCGCCGGTTTCGTGCGCTGCGGGACGACGGTGATCGCGGCCCTCCGCGACGGCACCGCGCCCAAGGGCGACGTGCTCGCCGTGGCCCGCATCGCGGGGATCCAGGGTGCCAAGAAGACCGCCGACCTGCTTCCGCTGGCCCACGTGATCGGCGTGCACGGCGCCGTCGTCGACCTCACGGTCGAGGATGACGGCGTGCGCATCACCGCCACGGTGCGCACCGCCGACCGCACCGGGGTCGAAATGGAGGCGTTCACCGCCGTCTCGGTCGCCGCCCTCGCCGTCGTCGATATGGTCAAGGGCCTCGACAAATCCGTCACGATCGAGAACGTGCGCCTGCTCGCCAAGAGTGGCGGCAAGAGCGGCGACTGGCTGCGCGCCGAAATCTAAGCGGATGCTGCCGGTTGACCTCATCGTGCTCGCGGGCGGCCGCGGCAGCCGTCTCGGCGGCGTGCTCAAACCCGCGGTCGAGGTGGCCGGGCGTACCCTACTCTCGCGCGTTCTCGATGCCCGCCCGGTCGCTCGGCACGCCGTCGTGGTCGGCCCGCCAGCCGCCCAGCCCGCGGCAGTCCCACCGGTCACCGCGCCCGTCGCGCACACCCCGCTGATCTGGGCGCTCGAAGACCCACCGTTCGGCGGGCCGGTGGCCGGCCTCGCCGCCGGCCTCGCCGCGCTCGACGCCCACGCAGCCCGTGCAACGAACGCACCGCTCGACACGAACGAAGACGGCCCTGAACCACCCGTCGGCTGGCTGCTGGTGCTCGCCTGCGATCTGCCCTGGGGAGCGGATGCCGCACGCCTGCTGGTCGCTGCAGCATCCGCTCTCGAGAAAACGGATGACCGGCAGGACGGCGTGCACCTCGTCGACAGCAGCGGCCACGCGCAGTGGCTCGCCGCGATCTATCGGGCACCCGCTTTGCGCGCGGCCGTGGCCCGTCTCGGCGACCGCGTCGACGGCGCCAGCATGCGACAACTGCTCGCCGGTTTACAGCTCGACGGGCTGCAAGACGAAGCCGGAGCCGGTATCGACGTGGACACGTGGCAGGATGTTAAGAGTAGTACCGTGCGGTTGACCGACGCATCCGGACCCGACCATTCAGCCCGACCAGAGGAGTGAACCCGAATGAGCTCTGCACCGCTGCCTCCCGAAGCGCTCGACGACTGGCTCACCGCCCTCGCCGACCGACTGCAGCTCAACTCCGAAGACGTGCCCGTGGGCGGCCTGCTCGACGTGGCCCGCGACGTGGCCCACAACGTGGCGCGCCCGGCCGCGCCGCTCAGCACCTTTCTGATCGGACTCGCCGCCGCGAAGAATGGTGGAACCACCGCCGATATCGAAGCGGCCTGCGCCACCGCGACCGAACTCGCCCTCGCCTGGACCCCCGGCACACGCTGATGGCGACCCTCCGCTTTTTCGCCGGTGCTGCCGAAGCCGCTCAGACCGAAACGGCCACCCTCAATGCGGGCACAATCGGCGAACTGCGCACCGAACTCGGCGAGCGTTACGGCAACGAGTTCGTGCGCGTGCTCGGCCTGTGTTCCCTGCTCGTGAACGGCGCCCGCGCTACGGATGACGCGGTCGCGCTCTCGCCGACCGATGCGATCGACGTGCTCCCGCCTTTCGCGGGCGGGTAGCACTCCCGACAGGCCTACAAACCGACCCAGGAATGGCTGCCGTCGACCTCGTACTGCTTCTTCCAGATCGGCACCTCCGCTTTCACGGTCTCCACCAGGCTCTCGCAGGCCGCAAAAGCGTCGCCGCGGTGCGCGCTCGCGACCGCCGCGACGAGGGCGAGGTCGCCCACGTCGAGGTGACCGATGCGGTGGCTGACGGCCAAGACGACAAGCGGATGCTGCGCCCGCACCCGGTCGGCGATCTCGCCAATGATGCGCCCCGCGTCGGGGTGCGCGCTGTAATCGAGGCCCGTGACACGTCCGGCAGCATCCGGATCGTGATCGCGTACCTGCCCGATGAACGTGACGACGGCGCCGTGCGTGGCGTCGGACACGGCGGTCACGTGCTCACCGACGTCGAGCAGCGACTGGGTGACCTGGGCAAACCCGGCTCCCATCAGTGGTCGCCGCCGTCGAGCTGGTCGATGATGTGCCGCACGAGCGGCGCGAGAATAGCAACGCCGTCACGTACCGCGCCGGCCGAACCGGGCAGATTCACCACGAGGGCGCCGTTGTTACCGACCGAATCGGCGATTCCGGCGATCCCGCGGGACAGCATCGCGGTGGGGATCGTGGCAACGCTCACCGCACGTATCCGCTCGGAGATGCCCGGCAGGTTCGTGCGCAACAACGGCGCCGTTCCCTCGGGGGTCAGGTCCCGCGATGACACTCCGGTGCCACCAGTCGTCACCACGAGGCGGGCGCCATCCCCGAGTGCGGCGGCGATCGCGCCGGCCACGCTCTCGATGCCGTCGGGCACAACCCGCGGCTGCGCACACGGGATCCCCACTTCGGCGAGGGCATCAACGGCGGCCGGCCCCGATCGGTCCTCGCGTTCTCCGCGCGAACAACGATCAGACACGGTGATCACGACGGCCCCGAGTTCGGCCCCAAGCTTGAGCTGAGTTTTCACCTTTCCACATTACCGTGACCGTCACAGGCCTCCCCGCATCGGCTTTCACCGGAATCATTTTTCACGGTGTTTGACCGGTGCACCTTGCCCGACAAGCGAACAAGCTGGCTACCAAGCGGGTCGAACGCCCGACCAAAAGACGAGGAAGCCATGTCAACCGTCTCACCACCACGCGTCGTCTCCACGCTGAAGTCGGACCTTTCCAACTGGGATCCGGAACACGACGAAACGTGGGATTCGCACCTCGCCTGGCGCACCCTGTGGATCACCACCTTCAGCATGACGCTCGGGTTCGCAGCCTGGTATCTGGTCAGCGCGATCGCCCCGCGTCTCAATGACATCGGCTTCGACCTGAGCACCAGCCAGCTGTACTGGCTCGTCGCCCTGCCCGGCCTCGCTGCGGGACTGCTGCGGCTTGTGTTCATGTTCCTACCGCCGATTCTGGGCACCCGAGTGCTCGTCGCCCTCTCGAGCGCGCTGCTCTTGCTGCCGATGATCGGCTGGACTCTGGTGGCCCGTGACACGTCTACGCCCTACTGGGTACTACTCGCCCTGTCGTTCGCGGCGGGCATCGGCGGCGGCAGCTTTTCTGGCTTCATGGCCTCGACCAGCTATTTCTTTCCCAAGCGCCTGGCCGGCACAGCGCTTGGATTGCAGGCAGGACTCGGCAACTTCGGCATCGGCCTCATTCAGCTGCTCACCCCGTGGGTCGTGGGTTTCGGCCTGCTCGGCACCGCAGTGCTCACCCCGGAGAGCGATTCAAACGGCGAGTTGGTCTGGCTGCACAACGGCGGGCTCGTGCTCATTCCCTGGGTGATCCTCGCGGTCATCCTCGCCCTCCTGTTTCTGCGCCACGTGCCGATCAAGGCCAACTTCAGGCAGCAGCTGGACATCTTCAAGGTCAAGCACACCTGGATCATGACCGCGATCTACCTCATGAGCTTCGGCGCGTTCAGCGGCCTCGCCGCCCAGATGGGCCTCATCATTCTCAACGTCTACGGCGACTTTCCCGACGCGCCCAACCCGCTCGCCTACGCCTTCATCGGTCCGGTCGTCGGCGCCCTGGTGCGCGCAGCCTCCGGCCCGCTCTGCGATCGGTTCGGCGGCGCTATCTTCACGTTCATCGGCGGCGCCGGTATGGCGGTGGGCACCACCGCCACCGTGTTCTTCCTCACCCCCACGGACGTCTCGGAGTTCAACGGGTTTCTGACCGGAATGATCATCATTTTCTTCTTCTCGGGCTTGGCCAACGCCGGCACGTTCAAGCAGATGCCGATGATTTTCCCCAAGCGCCAGGCTGGCGGGGCCATTGGCTGGACGGCCGCGATTGCCGCTTTCGGACCGTTCATCGTTGGTATGGCCCTCACCGGCATGAGCCCGTCCACCTTCTTCATCGGCTGCGCCGTGTTCTGCGCGCTGTGCACCGCGCTCGCCTGGTTCTATTACGCCCGTCCTGGCGCGCCCAACCCGAGCTGACGCTCCCTCCCACGACCCGAAGCCCCTACTCCTCCAGCGGGGGCTTCGGGTTTCTTCCTGCCGACGGGGTCATACTGAAACGAGGAGGTCACCGATGACCGAATACGACGCAATCGACGAACCCCTCGGCGGCGACCCGGTCTGCTGGCTCGAACAGGTCTGCCCGGAGTGCGGCGCCTACGTCTCCGGCGAGCTGCCAGCCCGGTGTTGGCGCTGCGACACCCTGGTCTCGCCGTCCTGACCCGCCTCCGCCCACGCGATGCCCCTCAAAACATACCGCCCGATCCACGAACTGCGCACAAGTCACCCCTCGCCCAACCGGGCAAACCCTCGTACAGTCGGAGCACGCCCACGGAAGGACAATGCCATGGCCGACCAGCAAAGTTTTGTGATCGTGGGGGCCTCCCTCGCGGGTGCGAGCGCAGCCCGCATCCTGCGTGATGAGGGTTTCAATGGAGAGATTCATCTGATCGGCGCGGAAGAGCACCATCCGTATATCCGCCCGCCGCTGTCGAAGGACTATCTCGCCGGCACAGCCGAGCGAGACTCCGTCTTTGTCGAAAGCCGAAGCTGGTACACCGACCGCGACGTGCAGTTTCACCCCGGCACCCGCGCGGTCGACCTCGATCTTGCGGCACACCTGGTGAGCACCGACGACGGCGAGTCGCGCCGCTATGATCGGCTCCTGCTGGCCACCGGCTCCCGCCCCCGCCCCCTGACCGTGCCGGGCACCGACCTCGGCGGGGTGCATTACCTGCGCACCCTCGACCACGCAGAGGCGTTGCGCTCCCTGTTGGTCGGCGGCGACAAACGGCTCGTGGTCGTCGGGTCTGGATGGATTGGCATGGAAGTGGCCGCGACCGCCCGAACCCTCGGTAACGAGGTGACCATCCTCGAGCGCGGTGCGGTGCCGCTTGCGGCGGTGCTCGGCGACGAGCTGGGCAGCCTGTTCGCGGGCCTGCATGAGGAGCACGGGGTGGTCGTGCGCCGATCCGTGGTGGTCGAGAGCCTCGTCGGAACCGACGGCCAGGTGACCGGGGTGCTCCTCGCCGGCGGTGAAACAGTGCTCGCCGACCTCGTGCTGGTGGGCATCGGCGCGGTTCCGAACGTGGAACTCGCCCAGAAAGCCGGTCTCGACGTCGACAACGGAATCCTGGTCAACGCGAGCCTCACAACGAGTGACCCAGACGTCTTTGCAGCGGGGGATGTCGCCAGCGCGGAGCATCCGCTGATTCAGCAGCGCCTGCGCAGCGAGCACTGGGCGAACGCCTTGAACGGCGGCCCGGTGGCGGCGCGGGCGATGCTCGGCCAGAACGTGTCCTTCGACGCCATCCCATACTTCTACACCGACCAGTTCGACCTCGGCATGGAGTACTCCGGCTTCGGCCCGCTCACCCGCGACGCCGAACTGGTCTATCGCGGCAACCCGGGAACCCGGGAGTTCATCGCGTTCTGGCTGAACGCCGGCCGGGTCGTCGCGGGCATGAACGTGAATGTCTGGGATGTCAACGACGCCGTGCAGGACCTGATCCGACACGGCCGACCGGTTGATCCGTCCCGGCTGAGCGACGAGACCATCCCGCTGGGCAACGTCTAGAACCCCGAGTGCGTTTCAACACTCACCGGCGAGCGGAGGCGGCACGAGCCGCACTCGCCTCCGATGCCGGTGCGAGATTAGACCCGAGTGTCGGCCAACGTGCTCGGCGCTGATGCGGTGGATTCCTCAGAATCGTCCGTGAACGGCTGGGCCGTGCGCGGGGCGTTGTAGAGAGTCTCATTCAGGATTCCCTGGCGCTTAGCCACAATCGTGGGCACGAGCGCCTGGCCCGCCACGTTGACGGCCGTACGACCCATGTCCATGATTGGGTCGATGGCCAAGAGCAGGCCGACGCCGGCCAGTGGCAGTCCAAGCGTCGACAGGGTGAGTGTCAGCATGACGACGGCGCCCGTCGTGCCGGCCGTGGCCGCAGAACCCAGGACTGAGACGAGTACGATCAGCAGGTACTGGCTGAGGTCCAGCTGGATACCAAAGAACTGGGCGACGAAAATCGCGGCGACGGCCGGGTAGATGGCCGCGCAACCGTCCATCTTGGTCGTTGCGCCCAGCGGCACGGCGAAGGATGCGTAGCCGCGGGGTACCCCGAGGCTGCGTTCGGTCACGCGCTGGGTCAGCGGAAGGGTTCCGATGGACGAGCGCGACACGAAGCCCAACTGAACGGCCGGCCACACGCCAGAGTAGTACTGCTTGACGGAGAGCCCGTGGGACTTGATCAGAACGGGGTAGACCACGAACAGAACCAGAATCAGGCCAATGTAGATGGTGACTGCGAACTTGCCCAATGACCCCATGGTGTCCCAGCCGTAAACCGCTACCGCGTTTCCGATCAGGCCGATCGTGCCCAGCGGTGCGATGCGGATGATCCACCAGAGCACCTTCTGAATGACCGCGAGGGCTGACGCGTTGAGGTTCAGGAACGGTTCGGCTGCCTTGCCCACCTTCAACGCAGCGATGCCCACCGCGATGGCGATGACCAGAATCTGCAACACGTTGAAGCTGATGTTGGTGGTCGCGATGCCGTCGACGACGTTGGTACTGGCGCCCAGACCGAGGAAGTTCTTCGGGAAGAGCCCGGTCAAAAAGGCCCACCAGTCACCGGTCTTGCCGGAGTACTCGGCGTTATCGGCAATATCGGTGCCGGCCCCCGGCCGCACCAGCACACCCAGCCCGATTCCGATCAGAACGGCGATCAACGCGGTGATGGCGAACCAGAGCAATGTGTTCCAGGCGAGCTTTGCTGCGTTGGACACCTGACGCAGGTTCGCGATGGAACTGACTACGGCCGTGAAGATGAGCGGCACGACGGCCGCCTGCAGCAGCGAGACGTAGCTCGAGCCGATAATTTTCAGGGTGGCACCGAGGCCGTTGGGGTTTGCTTCTGTACTGCCGGTGTATTTGGCCACGAGCCCAAGGCCCAGACCGATGATGAGTGCTGCGATGATCTGCACCCCGAAGGAGCGCACCCACTTGTGAAGTCTGCTGTGGCTGGTGCTGACGGGAATTACTGAAGGCACTGGTTCGACACTTTCTGTTGTCATTTGTGAGACACGCTGACGCCCCCTGACCCGCATGCGGGGAGCCCCTCGAGATTCCCCTCCACGTGCGGGCGCTCTAGACCCAAGGCCGAAAGCGGGCTCAGTATTCCTCCGCGCGAATTGTGGACCTGTGCGTCGACTATTCCTGCAGGTATTCGGCGAGCACCCGCGCGTGGTTCACCTGCGGGTCCTTGGCCCCGTAGATCAGAGTTGTGACCTGCGACCCCGCGGCGAGCGCACGCAGCTCCTGGACGGCCGCCTGGGTTGGCGCGTTGCCGTCGAGTTCGGCGCGGTAGCGCAGCGCGAACTCGTCCATTCGCTTCGGGTCGTGCTTCCACCATGTGCGCAGCGCGGGCGACGGTGCAACGTCTTTCAGCCACTCGTCGAGCGCGGCGTGCTCCTTGGAGACACCGCGTGGCCAGAGTCGGTCAACCAGCACCCGGCATCCATCGGAAGCGGATGCCGCCTCATACGCTCTTTTAATTCGTAGTGTCATGCAGCCAGTATCGTGCCATTATTTGCGCGAGCGCTCGAGCGGACGCTCGCTCTTTTCCCAGCCGCGCCGCGGCGGGCGCGATCCGGCACCCCGAGGGGCGTCCCGCGAACGGTAGACCACGTAGGGGCGCACGAGGTAGCCGAGCGGCGCCGAGAACACGTGCACCAGCCGGGTGAAGGGCCACAGCAGAAACAGAGCGGTCGCCGTGAGCACGTGCAGTTGGAAGAAGAACGGCACATCGCTCATGAGCGACGGGTCGGGCTGAAGACTGTACAGCGAGCGGATCCAGGGTGAGATCGACCCTCGATAGTCATACCCGCCGCCGAAGATCTGGTACAGCACGGTGGCCGTCGTGCCAAAGGTGATCGTGCTGGCCAGGAACACGTACATGACCTTGTCCATCACCGTTGTCACGAGTAACACCCGTTTGGTCAGGCGGCGGCGGTAGATCAAAATGGCGAGCCCGGCAACGGTGAGCACGGCCGCGAAACTGCCCAGCCAGGTAGCACCGAGGTGATACATGTGCTCGGTCACGCCGAAGAATTCAAGCCACGGCTTAGGAATGAACAGGCCGACGACGTGCCCGCCGATCACCATGAGGATGCCGTAGTGGAACATGGGCGAGCCCCACCGCAGCAGCCGGTTCTCGTAGGTCTGGCTGGACCGGCTCGTCCAGCCGAACTGGTCGTAGCGGAAGCGCAGCAGATGCCCCACCACGAATACGCCAGAGGCGGCATAGGGAAAAGCGACCCAGAGCAGGTAATCCCAGGCGGTCATACTCTCACATCTTCATTTGCGTGCGCGGAAAACGGTTTCAGATTGCCGAGGTAGGTCATTCCGACCGTCTCGGTCGGCGGCCCCTCGTTGACGAGGTTGAGGTAGCGTTCGCGGGTCTCGTCGTCGATCACGGGCAGCGACAGGCACACCGCCTCCACAAGGTGGGCGTAGGGACTGTCGAACTTCTCGAGCGCCGAACGCAACACCTCGATACCGTCGCGGTGCGCGGCGAGCAGTTCCTGCGCGATCAAAGAGTCGGAGAGCGCTGAGAATTCCAGCACCATCGGCAGGTAGTCGGGCAGTTCGTCGGCGTCAACCTGCCAGCCCGCGGCCCGGTAGGCCGCGACGAACCGCACGAGCGCCATGCCGCGGCGGCGGGTATCCCCGGCCGCATAGTAGGTGAGGTACGGGCAGCACTTGCGTTTCAGGTCGAACGTCGCGGTGAAGTGCGTTTCGAGCTGCTGCTGGCTGAGCGCGTTCACCGCGGTGAAAAAGGCTTGGAAGCTGCGGCGCAGCTCGCCGGGCAGATCCGCAACGGATTCCTCCACCAGCGAAAACTGCGCCCGCCGCTGGGGCGTGGGGTAGTCGAGCAGAATCGACGCCGCCATGTGCGCGATCACTCCTTGCTCGGGCGTCAGCGGAACGGCCGCGATCGCTCGCGGAGCCGTCTTGGGCGCCCGAAAGCCGAAGTTCATCCGTGCGCCGAGGGTGCCCACGTTCATGCGGGGCTCCCGGCATCCGCTATCGGCGGGAACATGCCCTGGGGCGCTCCCTTACCGTTCCAGTTGAGCAGGTTGACCCGGCCCGGGGTGGTCGGCGCGGTCGCACTCGGGCGCCCGGTCATCGTGTTGTAGTTGTCGACCGTGGCGCCGAGCGGCATGCCGACGGTGTTGCCGTAGGGGCCACTGTGCCCGGCGGAGCCAGGCCCGCCCATGCCGGGGCCGCCGTCGGTGTCGAGCGAGCAGCCGAGCTCTTCGAGCTCCCGCGCGGTCTCGACGTGGGCCTTGGGAATGACGTAGCGATCTTCGTACTTGGCGATTGCCAGCAGCCGGTACATGGCGGTGATGGTCTCACTGGTCATGCCGACCGCGTTCGGAATGCGCTCGTCGGGCTCGTTGCCGAGATTGATGTCACGCATGTAGGCGCGCATCGCGGCGAGCTTGCGCAGTGACAGCTCGACCGGAACGACGTCGCCGGCCGAGAACAGTCCGGCGAGGTATTCCACGGGAATGCGCAGCTTGTCGATCGCGGCGAACAGCGTGCGGGCGTCTTCCCCGTCGCTGCCCGAGTTGCTCACAACGTCGACGACCGGCGAGAGCGGGGGGATGTACCAGACCATGGGCATGGTGCGGTATTCCGGGTGCAGCGGCAGGGCGATCTCGTACTCGGAGATGAGCTTGTAGATCGGACTGTTCTGGGCGGCTTCGATCCAGTCGTCGGCCATGCCCTCCGCCTTGGCGGCGGCGATGACCTCGGGGTCGAACGGGTCGAGAAAGCAGGCGCGTTGGGCGTCAAGCAGATCCTGATCATTTTCGATCGAGGCCGCGGCGAGCACCGCGTCGGCGTCGTAGAGCATGAGGCCCAGGTAACGCAGGCGTCCGACACAGGTTTCGGAGCAGATGGTGGGTTTACCCTGCTCGATCAATGGGTAGCACAGCGTGCACTTCTCGGCCTTGCCCGTTTTGTGGTTGAAGTACACCTTCTTATAGGGGCAGGCGGAGACGCACATGCGCCAGCCGCGGCACCCGTCTTCGTCCACGAGCACGATGCCGTCTTCTTCACGCTTGTACATGGCACCGGAGGGGCAGGCCGCCACGCAGGCGGGGTTGAGGCAGTGCTCGCAGATGCGCGGCAGGTAGAACATGAAGGTCTCTTCGAACTCCATCTTCACGTGCTCGCTCATCGTGGCGAGAATCGGGTCCTGCGCGGCAGTTTCCTGCGAGCCGCCGAGATTGTCGTCCCAGTTGCCCGACCATTTGATGTCCATGTCCTGGCCGGTCAGGAGCGACTTCGGGCGTGCGACCGGGCTTTGTGTGCCGGCCGGGGCGGTGGTGAGCATGTCGTAGTCGTAGGTCCACGGCTCGTAATAGTCGTCGATTTGCGGCAGATTCGGGTTGTTGAAGATCTGCGAGAGCTTCTTCAGGCGTCCGCCGGCCTTCAGCTGCAGCCGGCCGCGCTTGTTACGCACCCAGCCGCCCTTCCACTTCTCCTGGTTCTCGTACTCGCGCGGGTAGCCGATGCCGGGCCGCGTCTCCACGTTGTTGAACCAGGCGTACTCCACACCGGTACGGTTGGTCCACACCTGCTTACAGGTGACGGAGCAGGTGTGACACCCGATGCACTTGTCGAGGTTCATGATCATCGACATCTGGGCCATGACACGCACTAGTAGTCCACTTTCTGGCTGCGACGACGAATCACGGTGACCTCGTCGCGTTGGTTTCCGGTCGGGCCGAGGTAGTTGAAGGCGAAGGACAGCTGGGCGTAGCCGCCGATCAGGTGGCTGGGTTTCAAGAGGATGCGGGTCAGCGAGTTGTTGGTGCCGCCGCGCATGCCGCTGGTTTCGGCGACCGGCACGTTGATGGTGCGGTCCTTCGCGTGGTACATGTACACGGTGCCCTCCGGCATGCGGTGCGAGACGATCGCTCGCGCCACGACGACGCCGTTGCGGTTGTACGACTCGATCCACTCGTTGTCGCGCACCCCGATCTTGTCGGCGTCCTGCGGGCTCATCCAGATGGTCGGCCCGCCGCGGGAGAGCGACAACATAAGCAGGTTGTCCTGGTATTCGGAGTGGATCGACCACTTCGAGTGCGGGGTCAGGTAGCGCACGGCGACTTCGGCATGACCCGCGGAACCCGTCGCCCCGGACGCGGTCGTGGCGCCGACGATCGAGTCGTCGAACAACCGGTGCATATCCAGCGGCGGCCGAAAAATGGGTAGCTGTTCGCCCAATTCGATCATCCAGTCGTGGTCCAGGTAGAAATGCTGACGGCCGGTGAGGGTGTGCCAGGGCTTCAGGTGCTCGACGTTGATGGTGAAGGCGCTGTAGCGGCGGCCACCGTGCTCGGAACCGGACCATTCCGGGGAGGTGAGCACCGGAACCGGCGCCCCCTGCACATCCGGGTAGCTGAATCGGCGGCCCTCGTTGTCGCTGGCGAGGTGGGCAAGCTTGACGCCCGTACGTTCCTCGAGCTGCCGAAAACCCTGCGTGCCGAGACGGCCGTTGGTGGTGCCGGAGAGGGCTAGTACCATTTCGCAGGCATGGATCGCGGTCGACAGGCGTGGGCGGCCAGCGGCCGGCCCGCTGGCCACCAGGCCGTTCTTCTTGCCGAGGTAGTCGACCTCCACGTCGGGGTTGAATTTCACCCCCTTGGTGACCATGCCTTCCGCGGCGGTGAGCGGGCCGAGCGCGCCGAGCTGCGCGGCGAACGCCGGGTAGTCCCGTTCCACCACGACGAGCCTCGGCATGGTGACGCCGGGAATGAGCGGCTGATCGTTCAAGACCGTTCCGTGCGGGGTGGCCATGGCGTCGGGCGTGTCATGTTGCAGCGGCGCCGCGACGAGGTCTTTACGCACGCCGAGGTGGGTCTGTGACATTTCGGAGATCTTCGCTGCGAGCACGTGGAAGATGTCGAAGTCGGTCTTGGCCTGCCACGGCGGCGCGATCGCCGGGTTGAAGGAGTGGATGAACGGATGCATGTCCGTCGTCGAGAGGTCATTCTTCTCGTACCAGGTGGCCGGCGGCAAGACGACGTCGCTGTAGATGGTCGTCGAAGTCATGCGGAAGTCGCTCGTGACCATCAGGTCGAGCTTGCCCTCCGGCGCGCTTTCGTGCCATTTCATGGTTTTCGGGCGGCGAGCCGGCATCGACTCGACGGCGCGCACGGCGGAGGGCGCCCCGAGCAGGTGCTTGAGGAAGTATTCGTTGCCCTTGCCGGAGGAGCCGAGCACGTTGGCCCGCCACACCACGAGCACGCGCGGAAAGTTCTCGGGCGCATCCGGGTCTTCACACGAGAACTCCAGCGAGCCGTCCCTCAGCGAATCGACCACGTATTCCGCTGGCTCCCGGCCCGCGGCTGCGGCGTCGTCGACGAGGTCGAGCGAGCTGCGGTTGAAGGTGGGGTAGCTGGGCATCCAGCCGCGCTTGGCCGATTCGACCAGGCAGTCAGCGGTGGTGCGGTCCGCAAACGTGCCGCTACCGAGCGGGCTCGCGAGGGTGTCGGCGGAGAGTCCGTCGTAGCGCCACTGGTCGGTGGCGAGGTAGAAGAACCCGGTGCCGATCATCTGGCGCGGCGGGCGTACCCAGTCCAGGCCGAAGGCGTACTGGCCGTACCCAGTGAGGGGGCGCACCTTCTCCTGGCCAACATAGTGGGCCCAGCCGCCGCCGTTGACGCCCTGGCAGCCGGTCATGGTGGTGAGCGCGAGAAATGCGCGGTAGATGGTGTCGGAGTGGAACCAGTGGTTGGTGCCGGCACCCATCAGAATCATCGAGCGCCCCTGCGAGTCCTCGGCATTCTGCGCGAATTCACGACCGATACGTGCGGCGGCCTGCCACGGCACCGAGGTGATCTCTTCCTGCCAGGCCGGGGTGCCCGGCGTCGACGCGTCGTCGTAGCCGGTGGGCCACACGCCTGGCAGGCCGGGGCGGCCGACGCCGTACTGCGCGAGCAGCAGGTCGAATACCGTCGTCACCAGCACACCAGCGACGACGCGAACGGGCACGCCGCGGCGTACGATTCCGGCCGCTCCAGCGTGCTGTTGGCCCGCAGTATCGTGCTCGGCGTCGGGCGTGACGTCGAAGCGGGGCAGGTCGATCGCAACGGAGTGGCCGTCGTAGTCGGGGGCATCCGCTATCGAGAGCAGCGGGTCGCGCCCCTCGAGGTCGAGGTTCCACTTGCCGTTGTCGGCCTCGCTGAACCGGTGGCCGATCGAGCCGTTCGGCACGAAGGGCTCGCCGTTCTCATCGAGCATGACGGTCTTGAAGGCGGCACTCGACACGGATGCGTCGGTGCCGGGCAGTGCGTCGGCCGTGAGGAATTTGCCGGGAACCCAGGCGTCCTGGCGCGGGGTGAGTGCGATCAGGTAGGACGAGTCGCTGAATTTCTTCATGTACTCGACGAAGCGCGGCGTGCGCCGGTCGACCAGGAATTCCTTGAGCACGACGTGACCCATGGCGAGGGCGAGGGCGCCGTCGGTACCGGGATGCACGGCGAGCCACTCGTCGGCGAACTTGGAGTTGTCGGCGTAGTCGGGCGAAACGGTGACGACCTTCTGGCCGCGATAGCGGGCCTCGACCATGAAGTGGGCGTCGGGGGTGCGGGTGACGGGGACGTTGGAGCCCCACATCATGAGGTAGCTGGAGTTCCACCAGTCGGCGGACTCCGGCACGTCGGTCTGGTCGCCGAACACCTGCGGGCTGGCCACCGGCAGGTCGGCGTACCAGTCGTAGAACGAGAGCATGGTGCCGCCGAGCAGCGAGATGAATCGGTTGCCGACGCCCTGCGACACGATCGACATGGCCGGAATCGGACTGAAGCCGACGACCCGGTCCGGGCCGAAGGTCTTGATGGTGTGCACGTGGGCGGCGGCGACAATTTCGGCGGCTTCGTCCCAGCTGGCACGCACCAGTCCGCCCTGGCCGCGGGCGCTCTTGTACTGTCGTGCGGTCTCGGGGTTGCCGGTGATCTCCGCCCAGGCGAGCACCGGGTCGCCCAGGCGGGCCTTCGCCTCCCGGTAGAGGTTCAGCAGCACGCCGCGCACGTAGGGGTAGCGCACCCGGGTGGGCGAGTAGGTGTACCAACTGAACGCGGCACCGCGGGGGCAGCCGCGGGGTTCGTATTCGGGGCTGTCCGGGCCGACACTGGGATAGTCGGTCTGCTGGGTTTCCCAGGTGATGATGCCGTCTTTGACGTACACCTTCCAGGAGCAGCTGCCGGTGCAGTTCACTCCGTGGGTGCTGCGCACCTCCTTGTCGTGCGTCCAGCGGTCACGGTAGAACGTGTCGGCGCCGCGACCGCCGTCCTTGAAGACGCTGCGCAGGTCTTCGCTGGTTTCGCCGCGGCGCAGAAAACGGCCGAGCTTGAGCAGCGAGTCGGCGACCGGACCATCGGTGCCTGGCTTGGTCGAAATGCTCTTTGAGATGCGTGTGTTTGTGCCTGTGCGCGTTTTCACGACTGCCCCTTGCCTGGCGGGGAGTGCCGCAGCGGCACCCACCCTCAGATCAAGCTTCGCCGCCCACCCAAACGCCTACAACCGCAAACGACCGTGAATAATGCTTCCCCGCCCAGTAGAGCCCACGAGAGCGACGGAAGCGCCGCTAGGCACCCGTTCCGGGGACACTTTTGACGTTCTCGCGCTCGATTGACGCGGCCATCACGTCGATCACGCAGAGGTGGGGGGCATCGATCAGGTTGAGGCCGACCGCGCGCAACGGACCGTCGGCCTGCTCGAGTACGCCCTGAATCAGCCGGTAGTGCACACCGCAGACCTCCGGGTGCTCCTTGACCATCTCCGAATATGGGCAGTCGTGCAGGTTCAACTGCTCGCCGTCCGCGGATCGGCTGGCGTCGAAGCCGGCCTGGTCGAGGTGGTCGTCGAGCGCGTCGAGCTGCCGCTGTACGTCGGGACCAAAGCAGCCGGCTGGCGCTGGCTGGTTACTCTGCAGCAGCGGAAGCATCTTTCGCAGCTGTTGGGCACGTTCCTGCGCGGCCTCGATTTTGCGAGCTCGAATCGACCCGAGTTCAATACTGACCCCGCCCGCGGCGCTGTACAGCATCTTCGGGCGGCCCTTGCTCTCACGCGTTTCCGGCGAGCACGTGACGAAACCGTCGTTGATCAGCCGATCGAGGTGTTCCCTGGCCGTGTTGTGGTGCAGGCCGGCGGCCTCGGCCAGGTCATTCACCGTCATCGTTCCACGACTCTGCAGCTGATACAGCAGGTTCATGCGACTCAGGCTGGCGAGCGTCTTGTAACTCGGAGGTTGGGCGGCCATGACACCATTATGTCTTTTCACAATGGGTGACACCGAGAGACGACGAGTTTGCTACCCCTCTATCCACTCCCAGTTTGAAAGGAAATCTTTGCAAACAAAGCGTTAGGCTTAATGGACGTAGTCAGCAGGAAAGTGGGACCACATGGCGACCAAAGCCCGCACGCGAGCGAAGCAAGTCGACGCTCAGGGCGGTGACCCCGCCGGTACACTGCGTGACTATTACGAACAGATGTCACTGGTGCGGGCCTTCGAGCTGCGCTCCGGTGAGATGTATGCCCGGGCCAAGATCGGCGGCTACTGCCACCTGAACCTTGGCGAGGAAGCCACGGTGGTCGGTCTGATGGCCGCCATCGAAGCCCGAGATTACCTGTTCACCGGCTATCGCGACCACGGCTACGCCCTGCTGCGCGGCCTCTCACCCGAGCGCGTGATGGCCGAGCTGTTCGGCAAGACCACCGGCGTGTCGGGCGGACGCGGCGGCTCCATGCACCTTTTCGACGCCGAAACGCGACTGTTCGGCGGCTACGGCATCGTCGGCGGCCAGATTCCCCCGGCGACCGGTGCCGCGCTCGCCCTGAAATATCAGGAATCGGCCGGCCCCGATGCAGCCGCCGTGATGTGCCTGCTCGGCGACGGCACGACCAACATCGGCGCGTTCCACGAATCGCTCAACCTCGCCGGCCTCTGGAAGCTGCCGATCGTGTACGTGATCGTCAATAATGGGCTCGGTATGGGTACGACGGTGGAGAAGGCATCCGCTGAACCGGAGCTGTACAAGCGCGCCGCCTCGTACCGCATGCCCGGCCTGCGGGTCGACGGCGACGATGTGCTCGCCGTACGCGACGCCGCCCGCGATGCGCTCCAGCAGGCCCGTGAGTCGCGCCAGCCGGTACTACTCGAGGTCATGTGCTACCGCCTGCGCGGCCATTCTGTGGTCGATCCGGCCCGCTACCGCTCCCCCGAAGACACCACGATCGCCCAGCAGTCCGACCCGGTGCCGAGCTTTCGCGCCGAGCTGATCGCCTCCGGCGTGCTCAGCGAAGCGGATGCCACCGCCATCGACGAGGCCGCCGATGCGCGGGTCACCGAGGCGGTCACCTTCGCCGAGGAAAGCCCGGAGCCCGACCCCGACGACCTGTTCGCGTATGTGTACGCGACAGCGGTGGCGAATGCGCCATCCGCTCTGCCCGGAGAACCCGTTATGGATGCGCTGTGAATACCGATACCGATAACACTGAAGCCGTGACCACCCGCACGATCACCTACCGCCAGGCGCTCAATGAAACCCTGCGCGCGGAGCTGGAGCACGACGAGAAGGTCTTCCTCATCGGCGAAGAGATCGGCGTGTTCGAGGGGTCGTACAAGATCACCGCCGGACTGCTCGAGGACTTCGGGCCCGACCGGGTGCTTGATGCTCCGATCGCCGAAGAGGGTTTCGTGGGCGCTGCGCTCGGCGCCGCGATGCTCGGCATGCGGCCTGTGGTCGAGATCATGACCATCAACTTCAGCCTCATCGCCATCGACCAGATCGTGAACCATGCGGCCAAGATGCGGTCGATGTTCGCCGGCCAGGTCTCCATTCCCCTGGTCATTCGCATGCCCGGCGGCGGCGGTCAGCAGCTCGCCGCGACCCACTCACAGAACCTCGAGGTCTGGTACGCACACATTCCCGGGCTCAAGGTCGTCGCCCCATCGACTCCGGCCGACGCCAAGGCTCTGCTCACCGCGGCCATTCGCGACGATGACCCGGTGATCTTCTTAGAGAACCTGTCGCTCTACAGCGCCAAGGGCGAGGTGCCGGACGGCGAACAGATCGCCGAGATCGGCAAGGCCGCTGTGGTCAAGACCGGCATCGACCTCACCATCGTGAGCTACTCGCGCGGCACCACGACCGCCCTCGAGGTGGCCAACCAGCTCGAAGCCGAGGGCCTGTCGATCGAGGTCGTCGATCTGCGCAGCCTGCGGCCGCTCGACCGCGACACCATTTGCGCCTCGGTGAAGAAGACCGGCCACGCCGTCGTCTTCGAGGACGACTGGCTCAGCTACGGCATCGGCGCCGAGATATCGGCGACCATCGGCGAGGGCGTCTTCGATTTTCTCGACGCCCCGGTGCGCCGCGTCGCCGCCGCCGAGGTGCCGTTGCCCTACGCCAAATCACTCGAGCGCGCCGCGCTGCCCAGCGCAGCCGACCTCGCCCGCGTCGTGCGCGAGGTACTCAATCTCGCCCCCGCTACAGCTACCTCGAACGACAAGTAGGAGCCGGCCATGCCCGACGTCATCATGCCCCGCCTCTCCGACACCATGGAGGAGGGCGAACTCAGCCGCTGGATGAAGCAGGTCGGCGACGAGATTCACAAGGGCGACGTGCTCGCCGAGATCGAGACTGACAAGGCGACGATGGATCTCGAAGCCTTCGACAACGGCATCCTCGAGCAGCTGCTCGTCGCTGCCGGCGCCCTCGTGCCGATCGGCGCGCCGGTCGCTCGCATCGGAGACGGCAGCAATATCGTTGCCGACGGCGCGGCGCCCGCAGCACCAACGACAGCACCAACGACAGCACCAACGGACGCTCCCACGGCGGTCGCCCCCGCTCCCGCCACCGCAGCCCCCACTTCCCCGGCAAGGCCCACCGGCGAACTGCGCACGTCACCGCTCGCCCGCAAGATCGGCCGTGAGCACGGCCTCGACCTGCACACCATCGTCGGCACCGGCCCTCAAGGCCGCATCACCCGCACCGACGTGGACGCGGCGATCGCCAAGCAGGAGACGGCCGTCACCACAGCGGCCAGCGCGCCCGTATCCGCTCCGTTAGCCGTCATTCCTCAGCCAGCCACCACCTCGACCGGGTCGACGGACTCCGTCGCCGTGCCCGTCAGCCGCATTCGCGCCGTCACGGCTCGCCGACTCACGGAGAGCCAGGCCGTGCCGCACTTCTTCCTCACGAGCGTCGTCGACGTCGAGCGCCTGATCGCGTTCCGCGCCGACGCGAATGCCTCGCTCGCCGCGCTCGGCATCAAGGTCAGCCTGAACGACCTGTTCGTGCGCGCTAGCGCCGTCGCCCTGCGCGCCCACCCCGAAGTCAATGCATCCTGGGGCGACGGCGTCATCCTGCGCCACAGCCACGTCAACGTTGGCGTGGCCGTCGCGACCGATGACGGACTGCTCGTTCCCGTCGTTACCGACGCCGACCAGAAGTCCCTTGGCGCCATCGCCACCGAGACCCGCGCCCTGGCCGGCCTCGCCCGCACGGGCGGCCTGTCCCTCGCCCAGATGTCGGGCGGAACCTTTACCATCAGCAATCTCGGCATGTTCGGCATCGACTCCTTCACCGCCGTGTTGAACCCTCCCGAGGCTGGCATCCTGGCGATCGGAGCGGCGAGCGACGTGCCGGCAGTGCGTGACGGTGTTCTCGTGACGGTACCAACGGTGAAGATCACCCTGACCGTCGACCATCGAGTGCTCGACGGCGCCGTCGCGGCCGCGTTCCTGCGCGACCTCACCACCCTGCTCGAAGAGCCGCTGCGCATCGTTCTCTAGCCCGGCAGCCCGTCGCAGCATTAAAAGCACACCATTGCTCCCAAATCAGGGTTATTCTTTAACCGTGGAATTCGAAGAACGCAGTCCCGGCTGGCACGCAGCACTCGCGTCGCCAATTCGGCGCAGTGTGCTCGAGTTTTTAGTCGAATCGGGCGAGCCGCTCGACGCGCCTGCCGTCGCCGCCCAGATGAATCTGCACGTCACAACGGCGCGGTTTCACCTGGAACAGCTGCTGGGCGCCAAGCTCATTCGACGCGAACCCGACCGGTCAGGCCAGCGCGGCCGACCACGCATCCGCTTCACCGCCGTGAGGGCAGCGCGCGGCGACGCCCGCGATCAGCTCGGCCACGCCCTCGCCAGCGTGCTCGCCGAAGACGACGACGGCGGCCGGGCCCGGGCCATTCGGGCCGGCGAAAAATGGTCGGAAGCCTTCGCCGGCGGCCTCACGGCGTCAACCAGCGCGGGCGCCACCCCGCTCGTCGAACTCCTCGACCAGCTCGAATTCGCCCCGCAACTCGATGAGGAGGGTCGGTCCATCGCGCTCACGGCCTGCCCGTTCCGCGAGGCGGCCCGCGCAAACCCGGGAGTGGTTTGTGCCGTGCACCTGGGGCTTATTCAACGGGTCGCCCTGACGCTCGGCCACGACGACAGCGCGGTCGAGCTGCGCCCCTTCGTTGGGCCGCACCTCTGCGTCGTCGACCTCGGCACCGACTGGAATGCCGATCCGCACGACCCGAGCTAGATCTGTCGCGGTCGTCGCTGCGGCGCGGGCGGCACTGCCTTCGCGGCAACGACGTCACTCATCGCGAGCGTGACCAATCCCCGCTTGGTCTCCACCGAAACGGATGCCGCGCTGCGGCCCCGCAGAAAGCCCAGCGCATCGGTATACCCACCTGCAATTCGCGTGCGTACGACGACACGGGTGCCGAGCGGGGCATCCGCAAGAAAAGCGAAGGGACCGCTCATCGCATCAGGCTGTACTCTTCGACCCGCGTCGACTCACCGGCGATCAGAATGATGTCGCCGTCTTCGATCACCGTGTCGAGCGACGTGTAGCTCCAGCCGGCGCCGGGGCGGTGGAAGGCCGTGACGGTAATGCCGTAGCGGGCGCGCACCTTGGCCTGGCCGAGCGGTACGCCGATGAGCGCGCGCGGCGGGGCCGTCTTGACCAGCGCGAAGTTCTCGCCGATCTCGATGTAGTCCTGCATGGCACCGCGCACCAGGTGGGCAACTCGCTGCCCCATATCTTTCTCCGGGTAGATGACATGGTTGACGCCGAGCTGGGTGAGAATCTCACCGTGCGGGTCGCTGACCGCCTTAGCCCAGATGTTCGCAATGCCCAGCTTGAGCAGCAGCGAAGCGGTGAGAATGTTCGCCTGGATATCGCCGCCGATCGCCACGACCACGCTCGAGAAATCGGGCACCGAGAGCTCCCGCAAGGTCGCTTCCTTGGTGGAGTCGGCACGCACCACATGGGTGAGCAGCCCATTGTGCATCTGCACCACCTCTTCGTCGCCGTCGATACCGAGCACCTCGGTGCCACTCTTCATGAGTTCGAGGGCGAGGGCGCTGCCAAACCGGCCCAGACCGATGACGACGACCGATTCAGCTTCGGCGAGGCGCGCGGGGTCGCTACGCCCGAACAACGAATATTTAGCCAATGATCGGCCTTTCCTTGGGAAGTTCGTAGGTGGCGTGGCGCTCTCGCAGGGCGATGGCCGACGCGAAGGTGATTGGTCCGAGGCGGCCGATGAACATAAGCAGAATCAGGATGACCTGCCCTCCCCAGGGCAGCCCCGCGGTGATGCCGGTCGATAGTCCCACCGTCGCAAAAGCAGAGATCGTCTCGAACAGCAGGGCGTCCAGCGAAATGTCCGTCATGAGCATGAGCACCGCCGTCGCGGTAATGATGACGCCAACGGCCAGCAGGGCGATCGTGATCGCCTCGCGGTGTACCGCCCGGGACAGACGCTTGCCGAACACGTTGACGGCAACTTGGCCGCGCACCTCGGTCCAGAGGATGAAGAACAAGACGGCGAAGGTCGTGATCTTGATACCGCCGGCGGTTCCGGCCGGGCCGCCACCGATGAGCATCAAAACGTCCATGCCGAGAAGGGTGGCGGAGTCGAGCTGGGCGATGTCGACGCTGTTGAAACCGGCGGTGCGGGTCTGAACCGCCTGGAAGAAACCAACGAGGAGCTTGCCGGGCCAGCCCAGCGGGCCAAGGGTATTCGGATTGGACCATTCAACAGCGGTGATGTACGCCGTTCCCAGAACCAGGAGCACGATCGTGCCGGCGATCACGATGCGGGTGTTCATAGTCCAGGTGCGAATCGACCAGCGGAACGGTTGCCGCACCTGCGCCCGCAGCTGTCGCCGCAGTTGCACGATGACGGGAAAGCCGAGTCCACCGAGAATGACGGCGGCGCAAATCGGCAAGCAGATCCAGGCATCCGTTGCGTAACCCATGAGGTTGTCGCTGAACAGGGCGAAGCCGGCGTTGTTGAAGCTCGACACCGAGTGGAACACCCCCAGCCAGACGGCCCGGCCAACGGGCTCGCCGTAACCGATCATAAAACGTAATGCCAGCATCAGCGCGACGGTGGCTTCGATAGCCAGAGAAATACGCACAACGCCGACAACAAGCCCCTTCACGTCTTCGAGACCGACGCTCTTGGTCTCCGCAGCCGCTGTCATGCGCGAGCGCAGCGAGAGCTTGCGAGCGATCGCGAGGCCCACCACTGAGGCGAACGACATGATCCCGAACCCGCCGATCTGAATGAGAAACAGGATCACGATCTGGCCGAAGGGGGTCCAGTACACAGCTGTATCCACGACGGTCAGCCCGGTGACGCACACGGCGCTCGTCGCCGTGAACAGCGCCTCCAGAAACGACGCCGCGCCGGGCCCGACCCGGGCGTTCGGCAGCATCAGCAACGCCGTGCCAACAAGAATGGTCAGGGCAAAACCAGAAACGACGACCTGCGCCGGATGCAGCCTGTTCCGCTTCGTTGTGTTGCCGCGTTCGCGGACGGCCCGTGAGTGCACGCAGCCAACTCTACGCTGGGCACGCTGACCGGGTCCACACGATGGCTCGCCATCCGGTCGTACTCGATTGAGACAGCTCTGTCTACCCTGGTAGGCCGTGCGGATTTTCCGACCGAAGTGCGGGATACTGTCACCAGGGGGGAACAGGACACATGGTGAGTGAGGGGATCAAACCGGTAGGACCGGAAATTTTTCGGCCCCGGCGAATGCTGGTCGCACGGTCGATCATCGCGGCCCTGTCGCTATCGGTGCCGCTGCTGGTCGTGCTGTACTGGCTCACTATCCCCCGCGGCACGTGGATTATTGTGGCGGGGGTGCAGGGTGGGCTGACCGTTCTGGCTGCCGTGGCCGTGTTCGCAGTCCGCAGAATCCGTGTAACCGTCACCCCGCACAGCCTGGAGAGCCGAAACCTGCTGGGCCGGGTGACGACCTTGGGCACGACCGATATCGCCAGTGGTGTGCTCGTCAACCTGTATCAAAGCGGATCCGTCGAGACTCTCCCGCATCTCTATCTGCTCGACGCCGACGGCGAAGTTCTGCTGCGTTTCCGGGGTCAGATCTGGCCGCGTTCGGGCTTGGAAAAGCTGATCGACACGCTCGGGGTCGCTGTTGAGCGCCTGGCCGACCCGCTCACCGTGGCTGAACTCGGGCGAATACACCCGCAGCTGGTGCACCATCGCACGCGCCAGGCCGCCCGAACCGGCGTCTAGTGGCCCCGACCCGACACGACGTCGGCCACCCGCGCGAGCGGTGATGTGGTGCGACGACCGCTCAGCTCAGCTCGATCAGCCAGGGAATAGGCCCGGTACAGCGCGGTGACGGCGAGCCAGCGCAACGGTTCGGGCTCCCATTTTCGCACCCGATGGTTCACCCAGGGCAGCTCTGCGAGGCTGCTGTCCCGGCCGAGAATCAGGTCGGTGAGTGTGCGCCCGGCCAGGTTCGTGGTTGCGACCCCGGTGCCTACATAGCCGCCGGCCCACGCCAGTCCGGTCTGTGGGTCGAGACCCACGGTCGCCGCCCAGTCCCGAGGCACGCCGAGCACACCAGACCATGCATGATCGATCCGGGCTGCGGCCGTCGCTGGAAAAAAGCGCACGAGAATGTTGCGCAGAGCGTTGATCGTGGTCTGCGGGGTCTGGCCGTCGGCATCCGTTCTCGAACCAAATCGGTAGGGTACGCCGCGCCCGCCGATCGCGATGCGGTCATCGCTCGTGCGCTGCGCGTACATGTAGGCGTGCGCCATATCGCCCAGGGTCTCCCGGCCCGCCCAGCCCATGCTTTCCCAGACGGATGCCTGGAGCGGCTCGGTCACGATCAGCGACGAATTCATGGGGAGCCAGGTTCTGCGCAGCCCCTTGAGGCCGGCCGTGAATCCCTCGGTCGCGCGGACGACAAACGAAGCCTCGACGGTACCGGCCGCGGTCAGGGCCCGATGCGGCGCGATCTCACTTACCGGGGTGTTTTCGTAGATCTCCACGCCGAGCGCTTCGACCGTGCGGGCCAGTCCGGCCACGAGGGCGGCCGGGTTGATGCGGGCGCAGTGCGGATGCCACATGCCGCCGGTGGTGCCCGCCACGTTGATGCGGTTCTGCGCCGCGGTGCTGGACAGCAACTCAACGTCGGTGTGCGCCCAGGACTGCTCGGCCCGGGCGACCTGCTCCAGACGGTGCTGTTGCGCGTTGTCGTAGGCCACCGTGAACTCGCCGCCCTTGACTATCCCCGCGTCGATGCCCTCGTCAGCGGCGACCCGAATGACCTCATCGACCGTGTCGTTCATGGCGGCCTGAAACCGTTCGGCGGCGGGGCGACCGTGGCTTTTCACGTACTGCTCACGGCCGCCGGTGACCGAGTTGGTCAGCCAGCCGCCATTCCGGCCGGAAGCACCGAATCCGGCGAAGCGCGCCTCCAACACGACGATCCGCAGGTGCGGCGCCGCCTTCTTGAGGTAGTAGGCCGTCCAGAGCCCGGTGTAGCCGGCGCCGACGATGACGACATCGGCTCGGGTCGATCCGGGCAGGGCTGCGCGCGGGGCCGGCTGACCGAGCTGGTTCCACCAGAACGAGACCTTCCCGTTCTGCCGCGGCTCGTGCGGCGAGCTTGTCATGACGTGACCGTTCTCTGCCGCTTCCGCTGTCGTTCGAGCCGCCGCCGGGCGCTGATTTCACGTTCACCATCGAGCTTGGCGGCAACCGGAGCCCACAGCACGATGGCGACACCGGCGCCGAGCAACAACCCGCCGATGGTGTCGGTGAGCCAGTGCGCACCCAGGTAGGTACGGCTGAGCAGCATCAGCATCGTGTACGCGGCGCCGGCGAGCGCCACCCAGAGTCGCGGAAAGATGATGGCGAGGCACACCGCCATGGTCGCCGCGTTGGCGACGTGGCCAGAAGGAAACGATCCGAAATCAGACGTGACCAATATGTCTTCAGGCCGAGCCCGCCCAAAAGCCTGTTTGAGCAGTTGCACGCAGCCCGCACTGAGCACGGTCGCCACGAGGTAATACCCGGCTGCCCACGGCCGTTTGATCAGCACGATCACAAGAGTGATGACGAGCGGCACGACAAGAACGCCGAACAGGCCGCCGCCGAGGGCGTTCATGAACAGCGACGGAATCTCCCAGATCGGCGAGCGGTGCTCGATGATCTCGCCCATCCACTCGGTGTCGACCTCGAGGGCGAGGCTGTTGGCCCGCACGACAACGACGAGGCCGACCAGAGCAGCCAGCACCATGGCGGAGAGCCCGCTGATCACCGGCCAGCGGCGCGACACGCGGCGAGCAGCGGGATCAGCGGCGCGTTCCGGAGGCGACGGGTTAGTCATCCCGCCATCGTAGGACAGCCCGGTACGTAAAATCGGAAAGGACTAGCCCGCCGCAACCCCCGAATGCGGCGTGACATGAAATCAACGGGTTCTACGTACCCGACTCGGCGCAGACCGCCAGCGGCGCGCGCCCCCGTCAGTGGTCGAGTGCCAGCACGCTGCGCGGGCGTACGACGAGCCAGAGCACGAGAATCGAGATCACGGCGGTGACACCCATGACAGATGCCATCGGTATCGCCGTGCCCACTCCGAGCAGTCCCACGATCGGCGAGATCAGTCCGGCCACACCGAAGTTGGCGGCGCCGAGCAATGACGCCGCGGTTCCGGCCTCGTGTCCGTGGGTGTTGAGCGCGATGACCTGCACACTCGGCAACGTGAAGCCGCAGGCCGCGATGAAGAACCAGAGTGGCACCAGCGTGCCCCACAGCCCGATCCCGGCCAGGTCGAGCAGCACGATCGCGGCAGCGGTGATCACCAGCACAACGGTGGAGACGGAAAGAATCCACTGCGGCCCAATGTTGTACCGGTGCATCAGGCGCGAGCTCAGCTGTACCCCGGAGACGACACCGAGGGAGTTGACAGCAAACAGCAGGCCGTACTCCTGCGGACTGAACTGGTAGACGTCCTGAAACAGAAATGGCGAGGCCGACAGGTAGGAGAACAGCCCGGTGAACGTCATCGCCCCGATGATCGCGACGCCCACGAAGGTGCGGTCGCTCAGTACCGCTTTGTACCGCTGCCCGAGTGTGCTGTGCCCGTTCGCGTGTCGTTCACTCTCTGGCAGCGTCTCGACGATCCAGAAGGCGACGGCCAGAATCACGATGACGCCGTAGGCGGCGAGTACCCAGAAGATGCCCCGCCAGTTCATGACGAGCAGCAGCTGCGAGCCGATCACCGGCGCCAACACCGGCGCGAGGCCGCTGACGAGCGCGAGGCGGGAGAGCATCTTGACGAGCGGCTTGCCACCGAACAGGTCGCGCACCATGGCCATCGCGACGACAGCGCCGGCCGCGGCGCCGAAGCCCTGCAACACACGGAAGATGGCGAGCACGATGATGTCGTTCGACAGGGCGGCGCCGACACAGGCGAGAATGTGCACACCGGTCGCGAGCATGAGCGGCAGCCGGCGCCCGACTTTGTCGCTCCAGGGGCCTACGACCAGCTGCCCGAAACCGAAACCGATCATGGTGCCGGTCAGGGTGAGCTGGATGACCGACGGCAACACGCCGAATTCGCTTTCCAGAGTCGGAAACGCCGGCAGATACAGGTCGATGGTGAACGGTCCGAGCGCCGTGAGCGCACCGAGGATGAGAATGTAGGCGATGCGCTGTCGCCGAGTCAGTTTGTCCCCGGGGTGCACGGCGGTGGAGGCGAGTTGCGCGGCGCTGACCACGGGGATACTGGCAGTAATCACGAAAACGGATGTCCTTGGCTGGTCTAGAGAGGCTGGGTGGCGGGCGGTGCGATTTCGGGCGACACGGCCGCGGTGACACTTCCGGCCGCCCTTACGCCAAGCGGGGAGGGATCCGCAGTATTCCCGGGATCGAACTATGGGTCGAGAAGCAGCGCTTCGAAGGCCAGCTCGGCGGCACCGATCAGGAGCAGATTCGAGCCGAGGAGAGCGGGGGCAATCCGCACCTCGTCGAACGCAGCCCCCAGCGTCAGTGCCGCCACCGCGCGGGTCAGCCGCCCCGGGTCGACCCCGTAGAGCGCGGCGAGAAAGCCGCCGAGCACGATGAGCTCTGGGTTGAGGATATTGACGGCGCCGGCCAGGGCGACGGCCAGAAAATCGAGCTGCCGATCCACTTCGGCGCGTACCGCGGGTGCGTCGGAGGCGAGCAGTGCGCGTTCGAGGGCGTCGGCATCCGTGTCACCGGCCCGCAGACCGAGCACCGCGAGGAGCGCGCCGCGGGTTACCTCGGCTTCGAGGGTGCCGGCGATACCGGCTGAGTCGGTGCGGCGGCCCGCGCTCACCCTGGTATGCCCGAATTCCCCCGCGTAGCCCGTGCGCCCGCCGGCCGCGACTCCCCCGACGACGAGGCCGCCACCGATGCCGCTCGAGCCGCCGTTGAGATAGATGAGATCGGTCATTCCCCGTCCCGCACCGAAGTGGCGTTCCGCCGTGACGCCGAGGCTCGCGTCGTTGGCGGCCACGACGGGCAGACCGGTGACCGCGGCGAGCATCTCGCAGAGGGGTTCATCGACCCAGCCGAGATGTGGGGCGTTGCGAACCAGACCATCGTGTGCACGCACCAGGCCCGGCACGGCCACACCCATTCCGATTATGGAATATTCTTCGTATTCGCGCCGCAGGTCGGTGACAATGCCCGCCGTGATGGTGACCGCCTCGGCGGCCGTCGGCGTGGTCGGCGTCGCGAAGCGGATGCTCCGATGCACGACGCCGCTGAGGGCGATGACTCCCACGGTGATCGCGTCGATTTCAGGATTCACAGCGATGGCCACAACTCGGTCGCTCGCCGCCACGATCGGGCTCGGGCGCCCGGCGAGTTTGGTGGGGGTGGGAGTTCGTTCCTCGACCAGTCCGCGTTCGACCAGTTCTCCGACCAGCGCGCCGATGGTCGACCGGTTCAAGCCGGTCAGGCGGGTCAGCTGGGCGCGCGACGCCGCGCCTTGGCGGTGCACGAGGCGCAGGATGGTCGACAGGTTGTGCCGGCGTACATCGTCATGGTTGTTGCCCTGCATGGCGTCCAGCCCTCGGCTTCCAGCTCGCTTTTTTCGGTCAAAAGTCAGGTTACCGCGCCGGATGCGCTTGATGGATGATACGTTGCCAATGTCAACAAATCATCGAGGGCGCTGACAGATAAGAGGCGCCAGACAGGGACGTCATGGAGTTTCGATATCTCGGCAACAGTGGATTGAAAGTCTCGGAGATAACCTACGGTAACTGGCTCACCCACGGGTCCCAGATCGAGAACGACACCGCGACGGCCTGTGTGCGCGCGGCCCTCGACGCCGGAATCAGCTCGTTCGACACCGCGGACGTCTACGCCAATACCGTCGCCGAACAGGTACTGGGGGATGCCCTGCGCGGTGAACGCCGACAGTCCATCGAAATCTTCACCAAGGTATTCGGCCCGACCGGCCCCAAGGGACACAACGACACCGGCCTCTCCCGCAAGCACATCCTCGAGTCGATCGACGGCTCGCTCCACCGACTGCAAACGGATTACGTCGACCTCTACCAGGCGCATCGTTACGACGTGGAGACCCCGCTCGAGGAGACGATGCAGGCCTTCGCCGATATCGTGCGTCAGGGCAAGGCCCTCTATATCGGGGTGAGCGAGTGGAACGCCGAGCAGCTGCGCGCCGGCCACACCCTGGCCCGCGAACTGGGCTTCCAGCTCATCTCCAACCAGCCGCAGTACTCGATGCTGTGGCGCGTGATCGAGTCCGAGGTGGTTCCGGCCGCCGAGGAGCTGGGCGTCTCGCAGATCGTCTGGTCCCCGATTGCGCAGGGCGTGCTCACCGGTAAGTATCTGCCGGGTCAGGCGCCCCTCGCGGGCAGCCGGGCAACGGATACCCAGGGTGGCGCCAACATGATCAAACGTTGGATGAGCGAGCCGGTACTCACCGGGGTGCAGAAATTGCGTCCGATCGCCGACGAGCTTGGCTTGACCATGGCGCAGCTCGCGCTCGCCTGGGTGCTGGCCAATAAGAACGTCGCATCCGCCATCATGGGCGCGTCCCGGCCCGAGCAGGTCGCCGACAACGTGAAGGCCGCCGGTGTGCATCTCGACGCCGACGTGCTGACACGAATCGATGCCGCCGTGCGCGACCTGGCCGAATTCGACCCGCGCAAGACCACCTCGCCCGAGCAACGCGAGGCGTGATGCGGCCGCGTCAGCATCCGCTGGTGCAATCTTTCGCTCGACCGATCAAGGAGTACTCATGAGAATCGCCGTCACCGGTGGCAGCGGCAAGCTCGGACGCAGCGTTGTCGCACGCCTGGCGAAGGAGGGCCACGCCGTCACCAACCTCGACCGCGCGGGACCTCGCGGTTCGGGATTCACCACGATCGACCTGACCGATTACGGCCAGGTCATCGACGTGATGTTCGGCATCGACGACCGCACAGACGGATTCGACGCGCTCGTGCACCTCGGGGCTATCCCGGCCCCTGGCCTGCTGCCCGATGTGGCCACGTTCCACAACAACATGCTCGCAACCTTCAACGTCTTCCAGGCCGCCCGCCGGGCCGGAATCAAGACGGTCGTCTATGCCTCGAGTGAGACGACACTCGGCCTGCCATTCGACATCGACCCGCCCTACATTCCCGTCGACGAAGAATACCCGGCCCGCCCGGAGAGCACCTATTCGCTGGTGAAGCACCTCGAGGAGCAGATGGCCATCCAGCTCGTGCGCTGGGATCCGCTGCTGAGCATCACGGCGCTGCGCTTCTCCAACGTGATGGACGAGGAGGACTACGCGGCCTTCCCCGGCTTTGACGCTGACGCCACCCTGCGCAAGTGGAACCTGTGGGGCTACATCGACGGTCGCGACGGCGCCCAGGCCGTGCTGCGGGCGCTCGAACAGGCCCAGCCAGGGTTCGAGACGTTCATCATCGCGGCCGCCGACACCGTGATGAGCCGCTCCAGCGCGAGCCTCGCCGCCGAGGTCTTCCCGAACGTCACGCTCACCAAGACGGTCGGTGAGCACGAGACCCTGCTGTCGATCGACAAGGCGAAACGGATGCTCGGCTTCGCCCCCGAGCACAGCTGGCGCGACCACGTGTAGTTCTTCACGACTGGTAGTCAACTTGGGCAGTTTCGCTCCGGACCGCCGGCATCCGCTCGCTGCTGTGACGACGGATGTCGCGGCCCGCGTGAACTGCGTCAGACCCGTACGCGCCCGAAGACCGTGCGCTCCAAAAACGCGTTGCGAAATTTCTGTGCCGGGTCGAGTCGGTCAGCGAGAGCACGGAAGTCGTTGAAGCGTCGGTAGCGGGTGGCGAGCAGCTCGGCATCCGCGTGAAACAGCTTGCCCCAATGCGGCCGAACCGCGAAGGGGGCCAGTCCCGCTTCGAGCGCCGGCAGCAACGCCTCAACGGCGGCCTGCTCGGGCTTCCAGGTGAAGTGCAGTGCCACGCCGGCCCGTTCGAAGTTCGGGCTGAGCCAGAGGTCGTCGGCCGCGATGCTGCGAACCTCGCTGACCAGCAGCAGCGGCGCGATCCGGTCGGACAGAGTGCGCATCGCCTCGATCGCCGCGACGGCATGCTCGCGCGGCACGTGGTATTCGCTCTGCAACTCCTCGCCATTGCTCGGAGTGAAGGCCATTCGAAAGTGCGCCAGACGCTCAGACCACGGCCCGGCCACACCGAGCTGCTCGGTGCAGTTGACCGCTGAGATATTGGGCAGCGGATGCCGCCCCTTTGTCGCCGGAGCTCCCCCGAAGAACTCGGATTCCCCCGCAAAATCATCGTTGCGGCTTTTCACCCAGGCCTGATCAGCCGACTCGCCTTGCCAATCCGTGAACAGGCTCACGCTGTAGGCGCTACTCATCACGGCATCAAAATTCTCCAGGACGCTGGTCCATGGCAGGTTCTCGTAGACGAACTGTCGCACGTCGAACGCCGGCTGAATATCCAGCGTGACCCGGGTGACGATGCCGAGGGCGCCCAGCGCCACGACCATGCCCGCAAAGTCAGGCGTCGAAGCCCGGCTGACCCGCAACAGTTCCCCGGAACCCGTTACGATCTCCAGGGCCGTCACTGCGGTAGCCAGACTACCGTTCTGGTCGCCGGAGCCGTGGGTTCCCGTGGCGATCGCACCCGCCACGCTGATGTGCGGCAACGAAGCCAGGTTGTGCAGGGCGTACCCCTGGCGCTCCAGCTCCACGGCAAGCGTGCCGTAGGTCGTGCCGCCAGAGACGGTCACGCTCATCGCGGCCGGGTCGATGACGATCGCGTTGTCGACCCGGCCGAGCGCCAGGAGAATGCCGGGGGAATCGGCGATCGCGTTGAAGGAGTGGCGGGAGCCGAGCGCGCGCACCTGTGAGGCCGCGGCCACGAGCTCCTGTACTTCATCGATCGATGTCGGATGCACGATCAGAGCCGCGTAGCGGTAGTTCCGAGCCCAATTGCGTTCACTCGCCTGATTCATGCCGGCCGCCTCACGAGATTTGATGTTTTGGACAACATACCAGCCCACTCAGGTCACCTTGGCACGATCGCACTCGGATTCTGGAGCTGCGTGGCTCCGACGGATTCAATGGTCCGGCTATTGACGACTGCACCCATCCCCGGTATATGTTTGAGTAACCAACAAATCATCGACGAAGCTGAATCGGAAGTACTGATATGACCCTGAGTGACGTGAGCCTGACCCCCACCCGCGACGACAAGTTCTCCTTCGGTCTCTGGACCGTCGGCTACAACGGCAGTGACCCGTTCGGCGGCCCGACGCGCCCCAAGCTCGACGTCGTCGATGCCGTGACCAATCTGGCCGAACTCGGCGCCTACGGCCTGACCTTTCACGACGATGACCTGTTCGACTTCGGTTCAACGGATGCCGCCCGCCAGTCCCAGATCGACCGCCTGAAGCAGGCGCTCGCCGACACCGGCCTGATCGTGCCGATGGTCACCACCAACCTGTTCAGCGCCCCGGTCTTCAAGGACGGCGGCTTCACCTCGAACGACCGCGCGGTACGCCGGTTCGCCCTCCGCAAGGTGCTGCGCAACATCGACCTCGCTGCCGAGCTCGGCGCCAAGACATTCGTCATGTGGGGCGGCCGCGAGGGCGCCGAGTATGACGCGGCCAAGGACATCCGTTCGGCGCTTGAGCGCTACCGCGAGGCCGTGAACCTGCTCGGTGACTACGTCACAGACAGGGGCTACGACATCCGCTTTGCCATTGAGCCCAAGCCCAACGAACCGCGCGGCGATATTCTGCTGCCGACAGTCGGCCACGCGATGGCCTTCATTGAAACCCTCGAGCGTCCCGAAATGGTCGGCGTGAACCCTGAGGTCGGGCACGAGCAGATGGCCGGGCTCAACTTCGCCGCTGGCATCGCACAGGCGCTGTACCAGGGCAAGCTGTTCCACATCGACCTCAATGGTCAGCGCGGCATCAAGTACGACCAGGACCTCGTCTTCGGCCACGGCGACCTGCAGAACGCCTTCGCGCTCGTCGACCTGCTCGAAAACGGCGGCCCGAGCGGCGGCCAGGCTTACACCGGGCCGCGCCACTTCGACTACAAGCCGAGCCGCACCGAAGACGTCGCCGGAGTGTGGACGTCGGCCGCGGCCAACATGCGCACCTACTTGCTGCTCAAGCAGCGGGCAGCGGCGTTCCGCGCGGATCCTGAGGTGCAGGCGGCCCTCGCCGCGTCGAAGGTGCCTGATCTGTCGAGCAATACCCTTGCATCCGGCGAAAGCTACGATGACCTGCTCGCCGACCGCGGTGCCTACGAAGACTTCGACACCGACGCGTACTTCGGTGGCAAGGGCTTCGGCTTCGTGCACCTGCAGCAGCTCGCCCTCGAGCACCTGCTCGGCGCGCGCTAGCCCCACGGCATGTCCAACTGGGTCTGAGCGATGCCGATCCAGGAGGACATTACCGACGAGTCGGATGCAGGTTCAATCGGCCATCAGATACTTCAGCCACCCCATCTCCACAACCGGGCCTTTTCTGACCCCCGGACGGGTGCAGGGTTCTGAGCTCTCAGCCAGCTCACAGCCGGTCGGAACCGCACGAGGAGCAACGGCCAGTAACGTCAGAGGCAGTGCGGTGCCCAGCAGCACCCGGCATCGACCCGACGAACGAATGGTGAACTTCCGCATGAGCACTTCCGGCCAGTCCCGTCCCCCGAAAAGAAGCCGACGCGAGGACGCCAGAGAACAGGCCCGCCTCATGCTCGTAGAACAGGCTAAGCGGGACAAGCGCCATCGTCTCTTTCTGCGCGGCGGAATCGGCATCGGTCTGCTCGCCGTGGTCGCCATCGTGGCCCTCGTCATCGTGAACAATGTCAACGCATCGGCGGCACCGGGGCCGGCCAACATGGCCAGCGACGGCATTCTGCTTGGCAGCGACGGCAGCACGGTCTCCGCCGCCACGACGGTCGCCCGTGGCGCCGACGCCAATCCCATCGCGACCGACCAGACCACCCTGACCGATACGGCCAACATCGTGCTGTACGTCGACTACCTCTGCCCGATCTGTGGCAATTTTGAGACCACCAACGGCGAGCAGATCACCCGCTGGGTGACCGCTGGCAATGCCACGGTCGAGATCCACCCGATCTCGATTCTCGACCGCGCGTCGTCGGGCACCAGGTACGCCACTCGCGCCGCGAACGCGGCGGCCTGCGTGGCCAACTACGACCCCGACAACTTTCTCCCCTTCAACACGGCGATGTACGCCGGTCAGCCCGCAGAGAACTCGAGCGGCCTGACGGACGCTGAATTGACCAGCCTCGCCCAGGGGGCCGGGGTGACCTCCACCGAGGTCGCCGGCTGCATCACGGATCAGACCTACGCCGGCTGGGTGAATGCTTCGACCCAACGCGCGCTCGCGGGGCCGATTCCCCACTCCGACATAGAAAAAGTCAAGGGAACGCCTACCGTGCTAGTGAACGGCGTGAGCTACACCGGCTCGTTTACCGACGCCGCCGCCTTCGAAGCGTTCGTCACCGCACAGGTGAGCAAAGCTGCCGGATCGGGCGAATAACCGCGTAGGCAGGAAACCAAATGTCGAACAGCGACGGCGCAGCACCGACGACGGGTTCCGCGCCGACCGTGTACGGGGCGGTTCTCGATGCGTCGACCCGGTGTATCCACTTTCACTCGGAGCGCGACATTGTGGCGATCAAGTTCGCCTGCTGCCGGCGGTATTATCCGTGCTTTCAGTGCCACGACGAAGCCGTGCGGCGGGAACTTTCCCCCCACACGGCCCGGCAGTGGCCGCAGGCGGAGTGGTCGGAACTCGCGATACTGTGCGGTGCCTGCCATCGCCAGCTCAGCATCACCGAGTATCGCCAGGTTGACCGCTGCCCCCACTGCGCCGCTGAGTTCAATCCCGGTTGCCGACTGCACGGTCACCTCTACTTCGACGAGTCTGACTGAGTTTCATCCCTAGACGGCTAGATTGTGGGCCCGCGGTCCGGCCGGGGCCGGGCAGCCTTAACCCAGCCCGAGCCCGGCCCAGAGGCCGAGTGCTGCAGCGACAACGGATGCCACGAGCATGCCCATTCCGTTGACGACCGCGGCCAGATACCGGTGCGCCTGGGCGAGCCGAACGGTCTCGAAGCTGGCCGTGCTGAACGTCGTGTAGCCGCCGAGCAGACCGACGCCGAGCACGAGGCTCCACTCCGGCGCGAGGAGGTGGTGCATGGCGAGGCCGGTGACGAGGCCGAGCAGCAGCGAGCCACTCACGTTGATGATCGTGGTGCCGAACGGAAACGCCCCGCCGAGCCGAGAGCACACAACGCCGTCGAGATAGAGGCGGGCGGCCGCGCCCGCGCCTCCGGCGGTGGCGATTGCCAGAAACAGCAGCGGGCTCATCTCTGCTCCCCTGCGGCGGATGCATCGCCAGCGTTCCTACCCCGGTAAAGCGCTGTGCCGATCACGATGCCGAGCCAGGTGGCGAGGCCGCCGAACAGAACCGTGCCGACCATATAGGCAAGTGCGACTCCAACGGCGCCGCCCTGCAATAGCACGACACTGTCGGTTGCGAGGGCGCTGTAGGTCGTGAAAGCACCGAGCAGACCAGTGCCGAGCAACACGCGGGCGGTACGCCGGCCATCGGCATCGAGTCCTCCGCGCCCAAGGGCCTCGAGCAGCAGGCCGAGCAGCAGGGCGCCCAGCAGGTTGATGCCGAGTGTGGTCAGCGGGAGGCGTGAGCCCGAGGCGAGATCGACCGGTGGCAGCGCGAGCTCGAGCGCGGCGCGAAGAGCTGTGCCCACGGTTCCGCCGAGAAAAACCAAGCCAAGGTAGCGCCAGCGCAGGTGCACGGGGCTCGCCGTGATGCTATCGATGGTCTACCTGCCTGTTGGATCGCGGGTGTCGTCCGTCGGAATCGCCAGCGGTGCGCGCGCCTGCCCTGGCGGGATGCTTCGCCGTGACCAGAATACATGCCCTAGTCGGTGGATGCCCACGGCAGCTCGTCGCGGAAGGCGACCGGTGCCAACGGGATGACTACGACCGGCCGGTGCTGCCGGTGCGCGAGGTGCACCGCAACAGAGCCGCCGAAGAACTCCTGGATACCAGCGCGAATGCCGGACTCACGGGTGCCCACCACGATCATCGCAGCGTCGAGCGTGTCGGCAAGGTCGGCCAGGGCCCGGGCCGGGTCGCCTGCCAGCGCGCGCGTCGACCAGGCCAGATTGCGGCGGTCGAGCAGGGTCGTCAGATGAGCCCGGAGCGCCACGTTGAACCCGTCGTCGTCCAGGTCGAGCAGGTCGGGGTCGACCGGCAGCGACACGATGCTGTTGTCGCTGAATTCATCAATGGCATACCGGCCCGGCTCGACCGTGGCGCAGACGAGCTCGGCATGAAACTGGGCCGCAAAGGCGGCGGCCTCCAGCACGATAGTGTCGGGCTGGCCCGGTGTCACCCCGACGATCACGTAGGTGCTCACGACTGACTCCTTAGCCTGACAACCCGACTCCCGGTGTGCCGCCAGCTTGGCAGCATTTCGGCCGACCGGCTAGGGGCGCCCGGTGCGAGCGTGACCGAACCGGGCGAGCCGAACCGGGCGAGCCGAACCGGGCGAGCCGAACAGCGGCTGGCCGGGATCGCCCCTGCGGCATCACCGGCAGGCGTCAGATGGCGGCGAGCACTGCGCCGACGGCGGTGAGGGAGCCGGGAACGAGGCTGTAGTACGACCAGGTTCCGCGTTTGGCACGGATCAGAAAGCCCGCTTCGACGAGCACCTTGAGGTGGTGCGAGATCGTCGGCTGGCTCAGCGTGAGCTGGTCGGTCAGGTCGCAGACGCAGGCTTCCTGGTCGGCGTGGGCGGAGACGATCGAGAGGATGCGCAGCCGCGCCGGATCGGCGAGGGCCTTGAGTGAGTGAGCGAGGGCGTCGGCGCGTTCAGCGGCGATGGCCTCGCGGGCCAGCGGGGAGGAACAGGCGGCAGCATCCGCTTGAGAGATGTCGGTCAGTGGCAGGAAATGGGCAATCGTCACGTGAACACACACTCCTTAGATTGACAATGGTCGATATATTGTTCTAGCGTAGGCATCGACAACAATCAATGTTACCGCGAGTCGCCGTAACGGGTCTGTCCCAACTTTGGAGATTCGTGAGCATTACGGCACCCGCCCCCACCCGACTCGGCGCGATCGATCGGCTGCTGCCGGTGTGGATCATCGCCGCCATGGGCCTCGGCCTGCTGCTGGCCATTTACGTGCCGGTCGTCGGCGACCTGCTGCACGCCTTCACGATCGGGTCGATCAGTGTGCCGATCGCCATCGGGCTGCTCGTCATGATGTACCCGGTGCTCGCCAAGGTTCGCTACACGGATGCCCGCGCCGTAGCCGGCGACAAGCGCCTGCTGGTCTCCTCCCTGCTGTTGAACTGGCTGGTCGGGCCGGCGCTCATGTTCGCCCTGGCCTGGATTTTTCTACCCGACCTGCCGGAATACCGCACCGGCCTCATCATCGTTGGTCTCGCCCGCTGCATCGCCATGGTGCTGATCTGGAACGACCTGGCCTGCGGCGACCGCGAAGCCGCCGCCTTTCTCGTCGCCGTGAACTCGGTGTTCCAGGTCGTCGCGTTCGGCGCGCTGGGCTGGTTCTACCTGCAGATACTTCCGGCCTGGCTCGGCCTGCCGACCACGAGCGCCGAGTTCTCGATCTGGGCGATCACCGCGAGTGTGCTGGTGTTCCTCGGCATCCCGCTGCTGGCCGGCTACCTGTCCCGCAGCATTGGCGAGGCCCGGCGCGGCCGCGAGTGGTACGAGGGGCGTTTTCTGCCGCGGGTCGGCCCCTTCGCCCTCTGGGGGCTGTTGTTCACGATCGTGATGCTGTTCGCCCTGCAAGGCCAGCAGGTCATCGACCACCCCGGTGATGTCGCGCGGATCGCGCTGCCGATGCTGGTCTACTTCGCGGTCATGTTCCTGGTCGGTTTTCTCACCGGACGCCTGCTGCGCATGACCTACGAGCGCACCACGACGCTTGCCTTCACGGCCGCCGGCAACAACTTCGAACTCGCCATCGCCGTCGCGATCGGCACCTTCGGCGCGCTCAGCGGCCAGGCCCTGGCCGGCATCGTCGGTCCGCTGATCGAGGTGCCGGCGCTCGTCGCCCTGGTCTACGTCGCGCTGTGGCTAAAGCCCCGTCTGTTTCCCGAGCGGATGCCGGCGACCGACGCGCCGACGCCGACCGCGGCATCCGCTCGCACCCTCGTCTAACCGAAAGAAGCCAAACATGACCATCGAAAAACCTTCAGTTCTCTTCGTCTGTGTGCACAACGCTGGCCGCTCGCAGATGGCCGCCGGTTTTCTGACCGCCCTGGCGCAGGGTCGCGTCGACGTGTTCTCGGCCGGGTCCGAACCCAAGGACCAGATCAACCCGGTCGCGATCGCCGCGATGGCCGAAGAGGGCATCGATATCGCGGGCAACGTGCCGAAAATTCTCACGACCGAGGCCGTCAGGCAGTCCGATGTGGTCATCACCATGGGCTGCGGCGACGCCTGCCCGATCTTTCCGGGCAAGCGTTACGAAGACTGGCAGCTCGACGACCCGGCCGGCCAGGGCATCGAGAGCGTGCGACCCATCCGTGATGAGATCAAGACGCGTATCGAGGCGCTGCTCGCCGAGATCCTGCCGGTCCAGGCCTGACCTTGACGAACGTGAGCGACCGCCGCGCGCTGCCCGGCCTCAGCTATCCCGAAGAGTCGCTCAAGCGTCTGTCCAGTGACCTCGCCGAGCGATTTCACGGCATCTTCGCTGCCGAGACGGTCGAGCGATACGTGCTCGAGTCCTATACCGGGCTGCTACGCACGTCGAGCGTGAAGGCGCACCTGACGACCCGCACGTCGAGTTTTGCCCGAGAGCGCCTTACCGCGCTCGCCCAGGCCAAGGGTGCCATTGAACACCCGGTGCCCGAGGTTCTGTTTGTGTGCGAGCAAAATGCCGGACGCTCGCAGATGGCCGCCGTGTTCACCAACGCGCTGTCCGGCGGTGCCGTGCACGTGCGGTCGGCCGGTTCGATGCCGTCCTCGGAACTCAATCCGACCGTGGTGCAGGTCATGAACGAACTTGGCCTGTCACTGAACGAGTCCTTTCCCAAACCACTCACCGACGATGTGGTGCAGGCGGCAGACATCGTGATCACCATGGGCTGCGGCGACGCCTGCCCGATCTACCCCGGAAAACGCTACGTGGACTGGGAACTCCTCGACCCGGCTGGCCAGTCGATCGATGAGGTACGTCGCATTCGCGACCAAATCAAGACGAACGTCAGCGCAATGCTGGTGGGGCTCGGTGTCGCCCCGGTTGCGGAGCACTGAGTGTCCGAGCTCCTGACCCTCTCCCTGCCGCCGCGAACCGACGACTCGAGGCTTGCGGGGCTGCCCGTGGCCATCATCGGCGCCGGGCCGGTCGGCCTGGCTGCTGCTGCCCAGCTGCAGGAACGCGGCATTGACGTCGTGATCTTCGAGGCGGGCGGCGCGGCGGGCGCGGCGGTCTCCAGCTGGGGCCACATCCGTTTGTTCACACCCTGGGAGTACCTCATTGATGCGGCGAGCGCTCGCCTGCTCACCCGTGCCGGCTGGCAGGCGCCTGCCGACCTCACGGCTCTGCCGCTCGGACGCGACCTGGTCGAACGGTACCTTGTGCCGCTCGCCGCGACGCCGGAGCTGGCCGGTCGCATCCGCTTCAACTCGACCGTCGTCGCGGTCAGTCGTCAGGGCATGGATCGCAGTCGCTCGACGAACCGTGCCGGTACACCGTTCGTACTGCGGGTGCACACGGATGTCGGCACCCTCGATTACGAGGCCCGCGCCGTCATCGACGCATCCGGCACGCACGGCACGCCAAACGGCCTCGTCGCCTCTGGACTGGATCCCCTGCACGCTGACGAGGTGCGCGGCAGTATCCTGCCAGCCCTGCCCGACGTGCTCGGCGCCGATCGGGCCCGGTTCACTGGCCGTCACACGCTCGTGGTCGGCGCCGGACACTCGGCAGCGAACACCCTGATCGACCTGGCGCGGCTCGCCGACGACGAACCCGACACCACCATCACCTGGGCCATTCGCGCGGCGAGCCCGGAGCGGGTATTTGGGTCGGAACAGGATGAGCTCGCCGCCCGCGGTTCTCTCGGCGCCCGCGTCCAGGCGCTGGTCGAGCTCGGACGGATCACCCTGGTCGACCGGTTTGAAATCGACGACGTGCAGCGCTCGACCGATGGTCGCGTCGCGGTCGTGGGGCGTCGCCTTGGCCTTGGCTCGCCCGACGACGGTGGCCCCGCGCCGGTCGAAGCGGGCGGCCGCGTGCGCGTTGACACCATCGTCGTAGACCTGGTTGTGACGGCCACCGGGTTCCGGCCCGATCTTGTGCCGCTGAGGGAGATTCGCCTCTCGCTCGACGAGATCGTCGAGGCGCCGCGATTGCTGGCTCCGCTGATCGATCCGAACCTGCATAGTTGCGGAACCGTACCTGCCCATGGCGTCGACGTGCTCACCCACCCCGAGCCCAATTTCTACATTGCCGGAATGAAGAGCTTCGGGCGGGCACCGACATTCCTGCTCGCCACCGGGTACGAGCAGGTGCGTTCAATCGCCGACGAGCTTGCCGGAAATTGGCAGGCCGCTCGCACGGTTGCGCTCGTGCTGCCCGAGACCGGCGTCTGTTCCACCGGCGGCACCGACGCCGGTTCCTGCTGCGCCTAAACCCGCGGCCAGGCCCGGCGCGCGAATGCCCCGTCAGGGCGCTATGCGAGTGTCAGGAACAATTTCTCAAGCTCAGCCACCGTGAGCGAGTTCTCGTTGTCGGGATTCTCCAGGCAGTCGCGCATCGCGGTCGACACGATGACGAAGCCGGCCTTGTCGAGAGCGCTCGACACGGCCGCGAGCTGAGTGACGACGTCGCGGCAGTTGCCGCCGCCCTCCACCGCGGCGATCACCGCGTTCAGCTGCCCCTGCGCGCGGCGCAGCCGGTTGAGAAGTTTCTTCTGCTCGGCGGCCCGGGTGTCCGCGACGGGTTCGATCCCCATCTCAGGCTCCCTGCTCGGTGGGAAGCCCGGCCCGCTGCCAGGCAGTGGTGCCGCCGGCAATGTTGATGGCGTCGTGGCCCGTCGCAGCCAGGTACTCGGTCACCTGCGCGCTGCGTCCGCCGATGGCGCAGATGACGTGCACCGGCACATCCGCTGGAATCTCGCTTATTCGTGCGACGACCTCGCTCATCGGAATGTGCGTCACTCCGGGCACGTGGGCGGCTTCGTACTCCCACAGTTCGCGCACATCGATCACGACGGGCTCGGCGAGCGCGGACAGCTCGGTAACGGTGATCTCCTTCATGCAAGGACCCTTTCAGCAGTGGGGGGAACAATAATGCTAGACGTTCCAGCAAGCCAGGTGCGATAGCCGCCGTCGAGATTGCGCACGTCGAATCCGTGCTGGGTGAGAATACGAGCGGCGGTGTGCCCGCGCTGGCCAACCTGGCAGTGCACGATCAGCGGCACCCGCGGCAGTTCGTCTTGCCGCGCGCGCAGGTCGTCGAGCGATACGTTGAGCGCTCCGGGAATGCTGCCCGCAGCGAATTCGCCCGCGGAGCGCACGTCGACGAGCACGGCGCCATTCGTGCGGGCCGCATCCAGCTCGTGCCACTGCAGACTCTGGCTCGCACCCTGCGCGAGGTTGTCGGCGACGTAGCCGAGCTGGTTGATCGGGTCTTTCGCCGAGGCGTACTGCGGTGCGTAGGCGAGTTCGAGACGCGTCAAAGCGGAGGCGCTCAGCCCGGCCGCCATCGCGACCGCCAGCACGTCGATGCGCTTGTCCACCCCCGCACCACCCACGATCTGCGCGCCGAGGATGGCGTCGGTCTCGGCGTCGATGAGCAGTTTGATGGACATCCCCTGCGCGCCGGGATAGTAGCCGGCGTGGTTGGCGGGGTGGGTGTGCGCGATGCGATGGGCACGCCCAGCGGCGACGAGGCGCTTCTCGTTCCAGCCGACCAGTGCCACGGTCAGGCCGAAGATTCCGACGATTCCGGTGCCGAGGGCCGGGGTGGCCTGCTCGGGGGTGCCGGCGATGCTGTCGGCGACGGAGCGCCCGTGGCGGTTGGCGAGGCCGGCCATGGTGACGAGCGCGCCGGAGCCGTCGACGGCATCCGTTTTCTCCACGCCGTCGCCGACCGCGAAGATGAGCGGGTCGCTCGTGGCCTGGGTGCCGTCAACCCAGATGCCACCGTTCTCGCCGATTCTGAGGCCGGCCCGCTCAGCGAGGGTCAGGTCGGGGCGCACGCCGCTCGCGTCGATCACCAGGTCGGCGGGCACGGTCGTGCCGTCACTGAGTGTCACGACGCCGGGGGCGGAGGCGCTGCTGACGGTCGTGCTCAGTCGCACGTCGACGCCGCGTTCGCGCAGCCGGTCGAGCACCGGCGCGGCCATTTCCGCATCGAGGGGGGTGAAAATCTGGGGTCCACGCTGCACGAGCGTAACGTGCACGCCGCGGAGCACGAGGTTCTCGACGGCTTCGAGGCCGATGAATCCGCCGCCGATGACCACAGCGGATGCCGCGCCCTTACTCGCCAGCACCGCGGTGATGTGGTCGACGTCGTCGACCGTGCGCAGTGTGTGGGTGGGAATCGTGCCGTCCTCGGACGCACCGGAGCGGGCGGTGGCGCCGGCGGCGAGCACGAGGCGATCGTAGCCCTCCACCGTTTCGGCGCCGGTGAGCAGATTGCGCACCGAGACGGTCTGGGCGACGCGGTCGATCCGCACGACCTCGGTATCGATGCGCACGTCGAGCCCGAAGCGGCTACCGAGGGATTCCGGGGTCTGCAACAGCAGGTCGTCGCGATCACGGATGACTCCCCCCACGAAATACGGCAGACCGCAGTTCGCAAACGACACGTAGTGCCCGCGCTCGAACACGATGATCTCGGCCGCCTCGTCGAGTCGGCGCAACCTGGTCGCCGCTGACATTCCGCCCGCAACCCCGCCCACGATGATGATTTTCACGTTTACCTCCGTCGTCAGGATACCCTAGAGGGTATACGCGCGCAAACGCAGAGCCGCGGCGGCATCCGCATTGTTGGCGGCAGCAGCAGCAGCAGCTTGCTCCGGGCCCACCTTGTGCAACCGGGCGCACTTTCTATCGTGCGCCCGACAACCTAACGTGCGCCCGGCTCCGCAAGCCCGCGAACTGAGGTGCGCGTCAGGGGGTCGGCAGCGCTCGGAACCCACGCAGGCGCAGGCTGTTGGTCACCACGAAGACAGACGACAGGGCCATCGCGGCGCCCGCGATGAGTGGATTGAGCAGTCCGGCCATCGCGAGCGGAATCGCCGCGACGTTGTAGGCGAAGGCCCAGAACAGGTTGGCCTTGATCGTCGTCAGGGTGCGGCGAGACAGCCGGATGGCATCCGCTGCTGCGAGCAAATCGCTCCGCATGAGGGTGAGGTCGCTCGCTTCGATGGCCACGTCGGTACCCGTACCCATGGCAATGCCCAGGTCGGCCGTGGCGAGAGCGACCGCATCGTTCACGCCGTCCCCGACCATGGCGACCACGCGCCCCTGCGACTGCAGCTCGCGAATAACCCGAGCCTTGCCTTCGGGTAGCACCCCCGCGGTGACGTCGGTGATGCCGACCTCGGCCGCGACACTCTCCGCCACGGCGAAATTGTCGCCGGTGACGAGCATGGGCGTCAGGCCCATCGCACGAAACTGAGCGATCGCACCGGCACTCGTGGGCTTGATCGTGTCGCCAACCGTGATTATTCCGCGCACCTTGCCCTCCCAGGCGACCATCACGGCCGTCCTGCCGCGCGTCTCGGCGGTGCTCATCATGGCCTGCAACTCGGTCGGCACGGTCAGGCTCCACCGCTCGATGAGCCACGCCGGTCGACCGACCAGAATCTGTCGCCCACCCACCGTCGCCTGCACTCCGAGCCCCTGCTCCGATAGAAACGCCGACGCGTCGGGCAACGCTCCCAGCCGGTCGCGGGCACCCGCGGTGATGGCGCGCGCGATCGGGTGCTCCGACCCGCTCTCTGCCGCCCCCGCCAGCAGCAGGAGCTCGTTTTCATCGCCACACTCGTGCACGTCGACGTTCGAGAGCGTCATACGCCCGGTGGTGACCGTGCCGGTCTTGTCGAGAACGATCGTGTCGACGCGGCGCGTGGATTCCAGAACCTGCGGTCCCTTGATCAGAATGCCGAGTTGGGCACCACGCCCGGTCCCCACCAGCAACGCGGTCGGCGTGGCCAGCCCGAGCGCGCATGGGCAGGCAATGATAAGCGTCGCCACGGCTGCGGTGAACGCCATCGCAGCGCCCGCGCCGACCAGCAGCCAGCCGACCAGAGTGGCCAGGGCCAGCCCGATCACGATCGGCACGAACACGCCGGAGACCCGATCGGCCAGGCGCTGCACCTCGGCCTTGCCGGTCTGCGCCTGCTCCACCAGCCGGCCGATGTGGGCCAGCTCGGTATCGGCGCCGACCTGCGTCGCCCGCACCACGAGGCGCCCGCCGGAATTCAGGGTGGCGCCCACAACGCTGTCGCCGGGCCCAACCTCGATCGGCACCGATTCGCCGGTGAGCAGGCTCGCATCGATAGCGGATGACCCATCAACGATCACCCCGTCGGTCGCGACCTTTTCCCCCGGTCGCACGACAAACTGGTCGCCGGCCACGAGCAGCGCGGTGCTGATGCGACTCTCCACGCCGTCTCGCAACAGCGTGGTCTCCTTCGCGCCGAGTTCGAGCAGTGCCTGCAGTGCCGCGCCGGAGTTGCGCTTGGCCCGCGCTTCCGCGTAGCGACCGGCCAGAATAAACACAGTGACAGCGGATGCCACCTCGAGATAGATCTCGTCGGTGCCGCTTCCCGGGGTGGCCGAGAAGGTGAAGCTCATGGTCATGCCGGCCATTCCGGCCATGCCGAAGAACAGGGCGTAGAGCGACCAGCCGAGGGCGGCGAGCACGCCGACGCTGACCAGGGTGTCCATGGTCGCGGCTCCGTGGCGGGCGTTCACCCAGGCTGCGCGGTGGAATGGCCAGGCACCCCAGGTGGCGACGGGGGCCGCGAGGGTCAGGGCCAGCCACTGCCAGTTGTCGAACTGCAGCACGGGAATCATCGACAGGGCGGCGACCGGCAGGGTCAGCGCGGCTGACAACAGCAGACGTTGGCGCAGGGCCGACACCTCCAGCTCGGCGGCGTCGGGCACGCTGGAGTTCGGCGGAGTCGGCAGCGGCTGTACGGCCGTGTAACCGGTGGCTTCGATGGTCTTGATGGCATCGTCGACACTCGTGCCGGCGGGCACGAAGACGCTCGCCTTTTCGGTGGCGTAGTTGACCGTGGCGGCGACCCCGGGCATCCGGTTGAGTTTCTTCTCGATGCGGGCCGCACAGGAGGTGCAGGTCATCCCCCCGACGAGGAGATCGACCTGCTGGCCGAGGTCTGAGGTCATCAGGCCGCGGCGACCAGCTGGTAGCCCGCCTCCTCGACGGCTGCGGCGACCAGGGCGCGGTCCAACGTGTCGGCACTCGTGACGGTGACCTGCGAGGTGCCACCCTTGACCAGTTCCACGGTGACGTTTTCGGCACCCGCGATGAGGCCGATCTCTTCGGTCACGCTCGCGACGCAGTGGCCGCAGGTCATTCCGTCAACGCCGTAGGCGGTCGTGGTGCTCATGGTGGTACCTCACTGTCTTCTACCCTCGAATGGGCCTTCCTTCGAGCATACCCCTTGGGGGTACTGATCCCCTACTATACCCCGAGGGGGTACAGTAGGAAACGGGGGATTCATGAGCGACGCAGAGGACATTGTCATGCACGAGTCAGACCCGGCCGAGACCCACGACGGCCCACACGGCTACATCTCGAACAAGGACGCCTACCTGAAACGCCTGCGCCGCATCGAGGGCCAAGCCCGCGGGCTGCAGGGCATGGTCACCGACGACAAGTACTGCATCGACATTTTGACCCAGATCTCAGCCATGACGAGCGCTCTCGAATCGGTTGCTCTCGGCCTGCTCGACGACCACCTCAACCACTGCGTGTTACACGCGGCCATGGCCGGTGGCACCGAAGCCGAGGCCAAGCTGCAGGAGGCATCGGCGGCCATCGCCCGGCTGGTGCGGTCCTGAAGACCGGACCTTTGGCCCTAGTCGCCGGTCACGGACGCACGCGACACTGAGAATACGTAAAGCCTGCGTGCTCATTCGGGAAGGACCACCATGAACCCGCCGCACAGCGCGCCCCCGACGACAATGGAGGCGACCGCTGCCGACGCCATTCGCGTCTTCATTCTCGACGACCATGAACTGGTGCGCCGCGGCCTGCGTGAACTTCTCGAGGGTGAAGGTTTCAACGTCGTCGCCGACAGCGGCCTCGCAGCGGAAGCCACCGTCATGATTTTGCAGCTTCGCCCCGATGTGGCCATTCTCGACGCCCGCCTGCCCGACGGCACGGGCATCGAGGTCTGCCGCGACGTACGTTCGGTCAACCCCACCCAGCAGTGCCTCATCCTCACCAGCTACGACGACGAGCAGGCGCTGCGCGGTGCGGTGCTGGCGGGTGCGGCCGGCTACGTGTTGAAGGAGATTCGCAGTACCGACCTGCTCGGCAAGATCCAGCGCGCGGCCGCTGGGGAATCCCTGTTCGATCCGACGCTCAAGGCGAGCATCATCGCCGGGCTGGCCGATCCGCAAGACGCCCGGCTCGCCTCACTCACCGCCCAGGAACGCAAAGTTCTCGACCTGATCGGCGACGGCCTGACCAACCGTGAAATCGGTAAGACCATGTTTCTGGCCGAGAAAACGGTCAAGAACTACGTGTCGTCGATGCTGGCGAAGCTGGATTTTCAGCGCCGAACCCAGGCTGCCGTGTACGTCGCGAAACGTGGAGACGAACACCCACGGTAACCTCCGGCACCGGCACCGACCAGCGCAACCGCGTTCCCTCGCCCAAAACGCTGCGCACCGAGAACTTTCCGCCGAGCAGCGTCGCGCGCTCCTTGAGGTTGTCGAGGCCGCTGCGCCGGATGGGTTTAATGAACCCGCAGCCGTTGTCGGCGATGACAAGTTTGATGCGATCAGTGTCGGCGTCGACCGAGATGTCGATCGCGCTCGCCTGGGAATGCCGCGCAGCATTGCTGAGCCCCTCCGAGATGACCGCGAGCAGGCTGCTGCTCAGGTCATCAGCGAGCGGCGCGTCGATCGGCCCTGACAAGCGGATGCGCGGCGCATACGACAGACTCGCCGCGCCCTCCTTGATCACGGTCAGAATGCGGCTGCTGAGCGTGCCGGTGTCCTGCGCCATGCCGCGCAGCGAATAGATCGTGTCGCGCAACTCGCGGATGGTGTCATCGAGCTCGGTGGTGACGGCGTTGATGCGGTCGAGCGCTACGGAATCGTTGGTGAACCGTCGCAAACTCTGTATGCTCAGCCCGGCGGCGAATAGCCGCTGAATGACCAGGTCGTGCAGGTCGCGGGCGATGCGGTCGCGGTCACCGAGCACGGCCTGCTCTTCGCGCATGCGATGCACCGAGGCCAGTTCCAGGGCGAGCGACACCTGGGTACCGAATACCGCGCTCATCTCCACATCGGTGAGGCTGTATCCAGTGGATGCGGGTGCGCGCGACAGCAAGATGACTCCCTGCCCGTCGCCGGCCGGGCCCAGGGCAGCAATGAGCGTGGAACCCAACTGCGACCACTGGGCAGCCGAGCCGGGCGCGGTATCCGCGCTCTGCAGGGGCGGGCGGGCGAGTGTGACGGACCGGCCGGTAGCCTGCAGCTCGCGCAGAACGCCGGGCTGCAGCAGTACGGTCGCGCCGACCAGCGCCGCGGCGGTCGTGGCAGCTGCAGTGCCAGCAATGCCAGCAGTGCTGGTGCCGGCCGCGGCCGCACAGTAGAGGCTGTCGTCGGTGGGAAACCCGATCACGGCCAGTTCGGCGCCCGACGCCGCGAGTACCCGCTGAACGACGAGATTGAGACCGTCGCCGTCCCCGTCGACCGGTCGCAGCAGGTCGCGGCCCATCGCAGCGACCGCTTCGAGCCAACCTGAGCGGGCACGGGACTCATCGTAGAGACGAGCGTTCTCGATCGTGACGCCGGCAGCCGCGGCGAGCGCGACGGCCAGTTCCTGGTCTTCGTCCGTGAAGTCGCCGCCACCTTCTTTCTCGGTGAGATAAAGGTTGCCGAAGACCGTGTCGCGCACCCGCACCGGAACGCCGAGAAACGACTTCATCGGCAGGTGATGTGCGGGAAAGCCGAAGGAGTCCGGGTGATCGTGCAGATCGTGCAGGCGAAGGGGATGGGGTTCGCGAATGAGCAGGCCGAGCACGCCGTGCCCGACCGGCAGGGCGCCGATCTGACGAATCGTCTCCTGGTCAAAGCCCACGGTGACGAAGTGGCTGAGTGCCTGGTCGGGGCCGATCACGCCGAGGGCGCCGAAACGGGCCTGCACGAGCTGGCAGGCCGCCGTGACGACGCGTTCGAGCACCGCTTCGAGGCTGAGGTCTTCAGCCACCGATACGACAGCGTCGAGCAGGCCGCGCATGCGTTCCTGGGTGAGGGCAAGTTCGGTGGCGGTCTGATCCGTCATCGTCCTCCCCCACCCTCAGCGTGCCATCTGGTGTTCTCACCTTGGCACGACTGGGTGGTGATGACCCTACTTCCGGCTGGTTCTGGTGACAATCGTCGGGCAGGTGATGTGCAGTAGCACCTCGTGGCTGACCGAACCCATCAGCAGGCGCTGCAGCGAGCCCCGGCCCCGGCTGCCGACCACCAGCATCTGGGCATGCTGGGCCGCGGCGACGAGCGCGCGGGCTGGCGATTCGTCGGTCTCGAGAACCTGATGCACCACGAGGTCGGGGTAACGCGCGGTGAGACCGGCCACGGATTGGGCGAGCACGACGCGTTCTTCGTCCATGCGCTCGGTCACGGCGTCGGCCGGAATTCTGCGCAGCACACGACGGTTCGGCAGGTGTACCGCGTAAAGGGCGTACAAATCCTGGCCGGTGCGGTCGGCCTCGGCGGCGGCGAACGTCACTGCGGCGATCGAATCGGCCGACCCGTCGACGCCGACGTAGATGCCGGAGCGCACGGTTTCGGGCAACGAGGGGATAACGGCGACGGGACAGGCAGCCAGCGCGGCAATCTGCAGGCTCACGCTGCCAAACAATTCGCCCTCAACCCGGCCCTTGCGGTCTGTGCCCACAACGATGAGGTCGGCGTCTTTGGACAGCTCGCTGAGCACGCGCGGGGCGCTGCCGGTGCGAAGGTCGGTGCGGGTGGCCACGGCGGGGGCCAGAGTTGCGGCGCGGGCTCCGGCCTCGGTGAGCAGTTTCTTCTCGGCGTCGAGAATGGAGTCGTAGTAGCCGTAGCCGTCGGCCAGCCAGGTTTCGTACACGGTGTGCACGAGGGTCACCGCGCTTTTGACGCTGTCGGCCCGGGCCATGGCCCAGGCGAGGGCGGTCTCGCCGGCAGCCGATTCGTCGATGCCGACCACAATCATCCGGTTCATTGCTCTACCTCGATCTGAATCAGTGGTCGCAGCAGTGGAGTCCCCCGCTACGGGTGAGGAGCTGCTGCCCCATCGCCTTGACGCCATCCTGTCAGCCGACAGCGCGAACGCCTAGGGCCGGAAGTCCCGATTAGGTGCCCAATCCGCGGTCTCGGCCCAACGGGACTTTTGGCCCTAGTCGCACCGGCCCGCCGGTCGTATCGTACTTGTGACGGGCCGCTTGCCCGCCCACATTCGCGAATCAAGGAGATGCCCGTGAAGGCACTGGTGTACGGCGGCCCCGGTCTGAAGAGCTGGACCGATGTTCCCGATCCGACCCTGCAGAAGTCGACCGATGCGATCGTGCGGGTGGACACCACCACGATCTGCGGCACCGACCTGCATATTCTCAAGGGCGACGTTCCCGCCGTCACGGTCGGGCGCATCCTGGGCCACGAAGGTGTCGGTACCATCACCGAGCTCGGCTCCTCCGTGAGCAACCTGAAGGTCGGCGACCGGGTCATCATCTCCTGCATCAAGAGCTGTGGCCACTGCAGCAATTGCGCAAACGGACTCTACTCGCACTGTCTGGGCGACGAGGGTGCCTCCGGCATCGGCTGGGTCTTCGGACACCTCATCGACGGCACCCAGGCTGAGTTCGTGCGCGTGCCCTACGCCGATAATTCCCTGCACAAGCTGCCCGAGGGCGTAAGTGACGACCAGGGCGTCATGCTCAGCGATATTCTGCCGACCGGTTTTGAGATCGGCGTGCAGTACGGCCGGGTCAAGCCCGGCGATGTCGTCGCTGTGATCGGCGCCGGTCCGGTCGGGCTCGCCGCTATCGCCACCGCGGGCCTGTACGGCGCCGCGACCATCATCGCGATCGATCTCGACCACAACCGCCTCGAGCGGGCCCGCGACTTCGGCGCTACCGACACGGTCGTTTCCGGTGCCGCCGACTGGAAGGAACAGGTTTTGGCACTCACCGACGGCGCGGGCGTCGACGTGGCCATCGAGGCCGTCGGCATTCCGCAGACCTTCACCATGGCCACCGAGATCGTGCGCCCGGGCGGCAACGTCGCCAACGTCGGCGTGCACGGCAAGCCGGTCGACCTGCACCTCGAAAACCTGTGGATTCAGAACATCACCATCAGCATGGGCCTGGTCAACGCCAACACCACGAAGATGCTGCTGAAGCTCGTAGCGAGCAAGAAGCTGCCGGCCGAAAAACTGGCCACGCACCACTTCAGCTTCGACCAGTTTCTCGAGGCCTACGACACTTTTGGTCGCGCGAGCGAAACCAAGGCGCTCAAGGTCATCATTTCCCGCTAGCTCTCGTCGCTCTTCTGGAGGTTCCATGCGCGCCCTGATCGTCTACGAATCGATGTACGGCAATACCCGTCTCATCGCCGAGGCGATCGGGCGTGGCCTGGCCCCCGCCGAGGTGATCCTCGTACCCACCACTCAGGCCGCGGGGGTGGACCTGTCGCAGGTCGACCTGCTCGTGGTCGGCAGCCCCACCCACGTGCACGGCATGAGTCGGCCGCGTACCCGCCAGGGCGCCATCGACGCCGCGGTCACGCCCCAGCGCACCCTTCACCTCGAAGCGGATGCCGCCGGTACCGGCGTGCGCGAATGGCTCGCGCCCCTGAGCGGGCTGGTCTGCCGCGCTGCGGCGTTTGACACCCGGCAGGAGGGTCCGATCCTGCTGACCGGGCACGCGGCCAAGAGCATTGGCAAGGACCTGCTCGAAGCGGGCGCCGATCTCGTCGCCGACGCAATGAGTTTTCTGGTGACCAAGAGCACGGTTCTGGTGCCGGGTGAGGTGCGCCGCGCCGAAGCCTGGGGCGCCATGCTCCTCAAGCAGGTGACAGCCCCGCCGCGGCATCCGCCGGTCGACACGGGATTAATCACAATCGCGACGTGACTTAAGGCCCTACTCCGGCGCGCCGGCCGCGGCTAGCGTGAAGAACAATCGTTACTGACGGTCGCGACATTTCCACTCGCTGCCCGGCACCACAGAAGGGATGGAGCTCATGATGCACACGCTCACACGGAGCCAGACGGTAGTCGCCTGGGATGGGTCGGAACCGGCCAGGGCTGCCCTGGCTTGGTCGCTCGCCCGTGCCGCCGGCGGCGACTTCACCCTGGTGCGTGTGCTTGACCGTACGGTATCGACGGCCGACTACTTCACGGAGGAATCCACCACCGTGCGTGCTCGCGAGGTCTTGAAGGATGATGCCGACCGGGTGAGCGCTCAGTATCCGACTCTCACCGTGCACGCCGATCTGCGCTCCGGCGACCCGATCACCGAACTGCGGGCGTTGAGCGCACCTGACACCCTGGTCGTGGTCGGAACGCACCGCCGCCGCGGCTCTACCCTGCGTTACGAATGGTCGATGGGGGCCAGGCTGGCCGGTTCGGCCAACGGACCGATCGCGATCATTCCGGAGAGTGATGACACACACCACACCGGTATCGTGGTCGGCGTCGACGGTTCGGCGGCGTCGAACGCTGCCGTGGACTTCGCCGCTGCCGAGGCGGATCGCACCGGTCAGGAACTGCACGCGATCCACGCCTGGCAGGAACCGCTGGTCTGGCGCGATACGACCGAACCCGACGGACGCTTTCTGCAGACGCTCGAGACCTCGCATCGGCACGTCCTCGACCAGTCGCTGCTCGCCATCTCCCGGCGCTATCCAGCGCTCGACATTCGCGCCTCGCTCGTGCGCGGCGCCCCGCAATCGGCGCTGCTCGACGCCGCCCGTGGGGCAGCGCTGCTCGTCGTCGGCGACCACGGGCTCACCGCGGTGTCGAAAGTGCTGCTCGGTTCGGTGAGCCACTCGATCGTGCTGAACCTTCAGTCGCCGATGGTGGTCATCCCGGCCCCGTCCGACTAACGAGTCTGCCCAGACCACCAGCGGCTCGCGGCACTCGTTTGGCACGCGGGCACCCCTAGGGACGAGTGCCCGCTTCTCGCAGGCGTGCCGCGAGCCGGCTGGCCACGGTTAGGGTTTTGGTATGAGCACATTCGCGCTGCCCCGTCGTCTTCTGCGCATTGTGGCGACCGGGGTGGCCCTCGCCGGGGTTGCGGCGACGCTCATCGCGCTGCCGTCGCCGCCGGTCGCCGCAGCGCCGCTACTCACCGCCAGCACCGAGCCCGCGCCCTTCGACCCGGGCCTCATCATCAGCGATTACAACTTCTTCAACCCCGACAGTCTCACCGAGAGTGAGATTCAGGATTTTCTTGAGGAGCGCTCGTGCCGGCCGAGCGACGGTGTGCCGTGTCTCTGGGAATACCGCGAGACGACGACCAGCCAACCGGCGAAGGGTGACGGGCACTGCCTGCCCTACTCCGGCGCCGAGAACGAGACGGCCGCTCGCATCATCGCGAAGATCGCGGCGGCGTGCACGATCAGCCCCGAGGTCTTGCTGGTGTTGTTGCAGAAGGAGCAGTCCCTGCTGACCCGGCCGAGCGCATCCGGTTATTTGCGCGCCTCGGGCTATGGCTGCCCGGACACCGCCGACTGCGACGCCCAGTACTTCGGGTTTTTCAATCAGGTCTACAACGCGGCCTGGCAATTTCGCCAGTACACGCAGGAGCCCGACCGGGCTTTCCAGGTCGGAACCGTCGACGTTGGCTTCAATCCCAGCGCCGAGTGCGGGTCCGCCGCCGTCTCCATCGCGAACCAGGCCACGGCCAACCTGTACAACTACACGCCGTACCAGCCCAACCCGGTTGCCGTCGAGAACGCCGGTGACGAGGGCGACGGATGCTCGACCTACGGCAACCTGAATTTCTGGCTGTTCTTCACCGACTGGTTCGGGGATTCGGCTCGTGAACCGTTCTCGGTCGTCTTCGACGACTGCCTGAACTTCGTCGACGGTCAGGGCTGCCCGCCCGTGTCGCTACTGCCGACCGTTCCCGCTGCCGGCTAGCTCAGCCCGCTCGTGCTGTACACCCACGGCACCTGGCCGATCTCCAGGCGGTGCCGCCCCCCGGCCCGCTCGGCGAGCGCATCATCATCGTAGGCGACATCACCGGCCCAGAACAGCACCGGCCCACGCTCGCTGGCCCCGAGCCGGGTTTTGTAGTGCGTTACCCCGCGCTGCCTCGCAACTGCCATGATCTCGGCCACCGATCCGTGCCCCTGCATCCCGTGCAGCGTGACCCAAGTCGGTGCCACGAGGGTCAAGGAAGCGGATGCGTGCCGCTCCAGCGCCGCCTCCGGCCTTAGCCAGGCATAGTCGATGAGCTCGTCCTCGGCCAACACAATCGGCCCGTGCGGCGCCGCCGTGAGGTAGAACCAGGTGCGCAGCCGCTTCGGGGCACTGCGCGGCGGAACCCACAGGGCGGTCGCCACGAGCGCATCGGGCGCGACCGCCAGCCCCGTCTCCTCCCGTACTTCACGCACGGCGGCCCGGCGGGCGGCGAGCTGGTCGACGACGTCGTCTCGAGCGGCTGCAGCAGCGGTAACGGCAACCTCGAGGGGCGCGCCGGCGTCGCCGGCTGGCACTGCGGCATCCGTTGGCAGTCGGTCGCCGGGGTCGACTCCTCCGCCCGGAAACACCCAGGCGCCGGCGAACGACCCGCGGTGGCGGGGACGTTCGAGCAGCAGCACTTCGGGGCCATCTACGCTGTCACGCAGCAAAACGACGGTCGCCGCGTCTCCAATTGGTGCTGGCGCGACCTCGGTTTCTCGCGACATTGCCTGTCCTTCGGTGTCGGGTCGTGCACGTTTTCCCACCCTAATGCCACGCCCCGACCGGCACCGGAGGCAACCCGGACAGTAGGCTGAAAGTAGGACGGAGTGCACCGCAGGTGCCACGAGGGCATCGTCGGGCTTCGGTGAGGGAGTAGTGACGCATCATGAAGGCAGCTCGTTTTCACGGCCCGGCGGACATTCGCATCGAGGAGATTCCGGAACCCACCCTTCGAGCGGGAGCCGTCGCGATCGACGTGGCCTGGTGCGGCATCTGCGGCACAGACCTGCACGAGTACCTCGACGGGCCGATCTTCATTCCGGCCGAGGGACACCCACACCCTCTCTCGCACGAGGAAGAACCGGTCACGCTCGGCCATGAGTTCTCGGGCACGGTCACCGCACTCGGCGAGGGTGTGTCCGACCTCGCGGTCGGAGACAACGTCGTGGTCGAACCGTATTTCGTCTGCAACGAGTGCGCCCCCTGCCTGGCCGGAAACTACCACCTCTGCACGAAGATGGGCTTCATCGGCCTGGCTGGCGGAGGCGGCGGACTCAGCGAGAAGGTCGTCGTCGACCGCCGCTGGGTGCACGCCATCGGCGATATCCCCTTGGATGAAGCGGCGCTGATCGAGCCGCTCTCCGTTGCCCACCACGCCTTTGTGCGCAGTGGCGCGAAAGCCGGCGATGTCGCCCTCATCGGCGGGGCCGGCCCGATCGGACTGCTCGTCGCCGCCGTGCTCAAGGCCGAGGGCCTGACCGTGATCATGTCCGAGCTCAGCGAGGCTCGCAAGGAGAAAGCGCGAGTCACCGGGGTGGCGGACTTCGTGCTCGATCCCAGCCAGGAAGACGTCGTCGCCCGGGTTCGCGAACTCACGGGCGGTAACGGCGCCGACGTCTGCTTCGAGTGCACGAGCGTCAATGTCGTGCTGAGCCAGCTGTTCGACGCGGTGCGGCCTGCCGGTGTCATCGTCAACGTGTCGATCTGGGGCAAGCCGGCCAGCATCGACATGCAGAAACTCGTACTCAAGGAGATCGACCTGCGCGGAACGATTGCCTACGTGCGCGATCACCCGGCCACCATCAAGCTCGTGCAGGACGGCCGGGTCAAGCTGGCGCCGTTCATCACCGGGCGCATCGCGCTCGACGATCTGATCGCCGAGGGCTTCGACACCCTGATCAACCACAACGAGACCGCGGTCAAGATCATCGTGCACCCCTGATTAGTGCCGGCAGCGGCACCTCGCGCATCGGGGTACCGGTCGTGGCAGTCGCTAAGCTGCGAGCTATGCCCGACGACAGCGCCCGCCCGCAGCGCACGAGCCCGCTCACTCGCAGCCTGCTCGCGCCAAACGCCGGTCCGATGACTCTCGACGGCACCAACACCTATCTGATCGGTGCGCCCGACTCGCGCTCGATTGTCGTCGTCGACCCCGGGCCGCTTGACGAGGGCCACCTGTCCACGCTCGCCGCTTCCGGCCAGGTCGAGCTCGTGCTGATCACGCACCGACACGCCGACCACACGGCGGCAAGCGAACGATTCGCGGCGCTCACCAACGCCCCGGTACGTGCGTTTGATCCCGCCTATTGCGTGAACGGTGCCCCTCTCGTCGACGGGGAGCAGCTCTCAGCCGCTGGTACCAGCATCCGCGTTGTGGCCACGCCCGGGCACACCGACGACTCAATCTGCCTACATCTGCCCGGCGACGGCCTCACCGGCTCGGTGCTCACCGGCGACACCATTCTCGGCCGTGGAACGTCGATCATCGACGGCGCCCTCGCCGACTACCTGGCCTCGCTTGAGGCGCTGCGCGCGCTCGGGCCGGCCACCGTGCTGCCCGCGCACGGCCCGATACTGCCCGACCTCGCGGCCATCTGCACTGCCTACCTCGCGCATCGCCACGAACGACTCGACCAGGTGCGATCTGCCCTCGCCACGTTCGGTTCTGAGGCGACGGTGGCCGAAGTCACCGATCTCGTTTACGCCCAAACGGATGCCGCGGTGCGGTTCGCCGCCGAGGCATCCGTTCGCGCGCAACTGGCCTACCTGCGCGAACCGCGCTGACCGAGCTCGCGAGTCTACTTGCCGGGCTTCTTGTTCTCCAGGGCCCGGGCCGCCAGGGCGCGGGCTCGCGCAGCGGCAGTGTCTGCTGCAGCACTGAACCGGGTATTTCTGACCCCCGAGCTGGCGGTTCGTGCAACCTTGTTGCTTTGTTTGGGGTTTTGGGCCATGGTGCACTTTCCAATCACGTGAAACCGGGAGATAACTCCATGTTGAACCCTATCCGCCCGAAGCCTCCGGCGCCTGTGTGGCACGCACGCGCCGTGAGCGGCGAGCCGGGTTTCGGCGCGGTATCCGCTTACGCGACGGCACCTAGAAGCCAGTCCAGGTAGTCCGCGTGCCGCGCACCGTACTGGCCTGTGACCCTGGATCTAGAATCAATGGACCATGCCGAAGACCACTCCTCCCACCTCCGAGCATGCCGACAGGTCGAAGCGGCAAGCCTTCTGGGTGTGCGTCGGAGTTGCTTCGCTGACAATTCTCGACCTGTCCAAGATAAATGTTGGGTTACCGGCCATCGAGCAGTCGCTCGGCGGCGGTACCACCGAACTCCAGCTCATCGTCGCTGGTTACGCACTCGCTTTTGGGCTCGCGCTGGTACCGTCCGGTCGGCTGGGCGACATTCATTCCCGGCGACTCATGTTCATTGTCGGCCTCAGCTCCTTCACGGTTGCAAGCATTCTGTGCGCGCTCGCGCCTACGATCGAATTCCTGATAGTGGCGCGTATCCTGCAGGGAATTGCTGCGGGAATTCAGATGCCGCAAGTACTCGGACTAATCCAACAGCTGTTCCAAGGCGCGGCACGAGGGCGCGCCTTCGGCTTGTTTGGAGCGGTCATCGGAGTTTCGACGGCCTTCGGACCGACCCTGGGTGGCCTCCTGATCGCCGTTGGCGGCCCCGATAACGGCTGGCGCCTGTCGTTTTGGATGAACGTGCCGCTGGGTCTTCTGGCACTCTTCTTCGCGATACGTGTGCTTCCGAAACGCCAGAGTCATGCACGAGAACGCACGGGGCTCGACCTCGTCGGCATCCTGTTGCTGGGAATTGCCACTCTCGGCCTCATGCTTCCGTTCGTACTGACGACCGGCGCCCCAACGGATGACCCCCGCCGCTGGTTCTGGCTGATTGTGTTCGGTCTTTCCGGCGCCGCGTTCTTCTGGTGGGAACGGCGGTACCAGCACATCGGTAAGTCACCCGTTGTGAATTTCGCACTCTTTCGCACGGCGTCCTATCGCAACGGGATACTGATCACCACGGCCTATTTTGCGGCGATTCCGCCGTACTTTCTGCTGGTCACCCTTTTTCTGCAACAGGGCCTTGGGCTTGAGCCCGTCTTCGCCGGAATGGTGAGCATCTCCTTTGCCCTCGCCTCAGCGGTAACGTCGTGGATCGGCGGTCGCCTGGTCTTCCGTTGGGGCCGCCAGCTCGTCGCTCTCGGCCTGGTCACCGTCATGATCGGCTTCGTGCTCGTTCTACTGGCGGGATTATTCGCCTCGGTAGGCCTCGCACCGTGGCTGATCGCGGCAGCCATGACGATGACCGGTGTCGGCGGCGGCTTCGTCATCTCGCCGAACCAGACGCTCACCCTGACCGAGGTTCCAGTCACGCAGGGCGGCGTCGCCGGGTCGATGGCCCAGGTGGGTCAGCGGGTGGGAACGGCCATCGGAGTCGCGGCGATAATCTCGACCTTCTACGCAACGTTGTACGCGGAGGTGAGCCAGCCCGACCGCGTGCAGGTGTTTCGTGACGGCTTCCTCAACGGAATCCTGGTCGCGCTGGTACTCGTCGCCGTTGCCCTGGTATTCGCCCTGGTCGACCTGTTCGGGCACCGAACTGAAACGTCGGCCCTACCGAGGGCCTGAACGCAGACATGTCTTCGCCGATGAACGAAAATCTCCGCCTTGGTAAACGGCGAATCGGGGCGGAATCTGCCATGCTGGCCGTGAGTCGAGGTGCGGCAGTCGGTCCTGTCCGCCTGCCGGGCGCCGTAGACAAGGGAGTGCAGCATGAGCGCGTGCGTGATTGTTGGGGTGGTGCCCGGCCAGCCGGACACCGTCGTGCAGCAGGCGGCCATGTTCGCGGCGCGTTTCAACGCGGAACTGGTGTGCGCATCGGTGGACGCCGGCCAGTACCAGGTCTACGACCTGGGCTACGGCACGATGACGAGTCTGCCATTGACTGCGGACTCGCCCGAACGTGCGGAGGAGAGATTCGACCCGGATCTCGCGGCGCGCCTGGCCGCGCTCCTCGACGGACGCGGCTTCACCTGGAGCACCCGTGCCCTCGTCGGTGATCCGGCCCAAGCCCTCGGCGACCTGGCCGACACGCTCAATGCGGCGATGATCGTGGTCGGAACCAGGGAGGCGACGTTGCGGGCCAGCCTGCAGGAGTTCATCAACGGTTCGGTGGCGGTGCAACTGGCGCACCGTCAGCATCGTCCGGTGGTCGTGATTCCGCTTGCCCCGGTTCCGTCTGACCAGGCCCTGCCCTGGGACCCCGCCTGATCATCCGCGCGACCATTCTTCGCGTGCACGCGAGCCGCGGCCCGTCGTCGCAGGCCGGCCCGCCGCATCCGCTCCCACCGAATATAGCTACGGTGTCCACCACGGCCGCAACGGCAGCCCACCGACACCGTCACCCTCGTCGGGCTTGGCCATCAACACCTGATGCAGCTGGATGCCGTTGCTCTCGAACGCGAGCCGTGAGCCCGCCATGTACAGCCCCCACACTTTCGCGGTGGGGAGGCCGACCTCGGCGACCGCCTCGTCCCAATGCTCGACGAGGTTGGCGCACCAGTCGCGCAGCGTCAGCGCGTAGTGCTGGCGCAGGTTCTCCTCGTGCAGCACCTCGAGCCCCGCATCCTGCGCTTCGCTGATGATCCGGCCCGAGCCGGTGAGCTCCCCATCCGGAAAGACATAGCGATCGATGAACCCGCGGGGCGCCGGTTCGGTTCGGTTCTCTGGCCGCGTGATGCAGTGATTGAGCAGAAGACCGCCGGGGCGCAGCCTGGATTGCAGAAAGCCGAAGTACGACGAGTAGTTGCGCACTCCGATATGCTCCAGCAGCCCGATTGACGACACCGCGTCAAAGCCGATTTCGGTGATATTGCGGTAGTCCCCGTGGCGAACCTCCGCGAAATCGTTCAGGCCCTCCTCGGCAATGGCCCGCTGCGCCCACGCGGTCTGCTCACGCGACAGCGTCACTCCGGTGGCAAGCACGCCGCGGCGTGCGGCGTAGCGCACCATGCCGCCCCAGCCGCACCCGACGTCAAGCAGGCGGTCGCCCGGCAACAGCCGCAGCTTCTCGAACACGAGCCGGTACTTGTTCTCCTGTGCCTCATCGAGGGATGCGTCACTGTCTGGGTAGCAGGCGCAGGTGTAGGTCATCGACGGCCCGAGCACCCACTCGTAGAACCGGTTTGAGACGTCGTAGTGGTGGCGGATCGCCTCGGCGTCGCGCGTTTTGCTGTGCCGGAGCCCTCCGGCAACACGGCGCCAGCGCGGCATTGCTTCCTCCGGCGGCGGCGCGATCGGGCGCAGCTGCCGCACACCGATAGAGCGGATGATGTCCACCATCATTCGCGCCGGTGGCCGAGTGAAGTCCAGGCTGTCGGCGAGCGCCGTGAGCAGTTCATAGGGATCGCCGGGGTGCACCCCGTGCAGGTCGAGGTCGCCGGCGATATAGGCGCGGGCCAGACCGAGGTCGCCGCGGCCCGTGGCGAGGTAGGTCGTGCCGCGCGGGGTCAGGAGATCCAGCCCGAACGGTGCGCCCTGCGGTCCGGCTGCGCTCCCGTCGTAGGCGGTGAATCGCACCGGGAGGCGACCGCCGGCCAGAATCTCCAGCACCTGGGCGAGGGTGAATTTTCCCGCCGTCGCATTCGTCGCATTCGTCGCACGATCCTTGAACGTGGTCATCGTCGTAGCACCGCCTTGGAGTAGAGGTCGAGGAGACGGGAATCGGGGTCGTATCGCTTCTTCGCGGCTCGGTAGCTGTCCCCGCCGTAGAGTTCGTCGAACTCCGGCTGCGAGTAATACGAGTCGGAGTACAGCGACTTGTGCCCGTCGAGTTCGCCGACCTTGCGTTCGATCAGCCGGTTCGTCGCCCCGTCGCTGGACCCAACCGGTACCGTCGACCAGAAGCCGACGTTGACGTAGTTCTGCTGGGGCCGGATCGGGTAGAGCGGCCAGTGGTCATCGCCTCTCAAGCGCAACGGGCACAGCCAGATCGGCATGATCGGTACGGTGCGCAGAAACCAGTCCAGAAACTCCGCGCATCGCGCAATCGGTACCTCGACGTCTTGGACGACTCGCTCGCGGGGCGGTCTGCCGTTCAGTTTTTCGATACGGTCGCCGATGTTAAACCGCTGTTCGAGCTTCATCAGCTTTCCGTAGAAGCTGCTGCGCCGGTAGCGCCCGGGCCAGACCCTTCGAATCAGGGCATGCTGCGCGCCGAACGCCTCGGAGCACCAGAACCAGTCGGTGTCCCAGCGCCACAGGTAGTCGTGAATGGTGAGGCGATCGTCCGTCGCGCCGCGGTCGTGCTGGATGGAGCGGTAGTAGATCTGCTGGCCGGTGTAATCGCTGGCGGGGCCGGGCGCGCTGGTCTGCCTGCCGACGCAGAGGTAGCTTTCGTCGGCGCTGAACACCACGCCGTCGAGGTAGTCGACGAGAACGCCGTCGAGGCGGCCGGTTTCGAGGATGCCGTCCATCGCCGCGACCAGGTCGACCATCGAGTGGAATCGCACATGGGTGAGCGTGACGAACGGCTTGACGGGGTCGAGTTCGATGCGCAGACGCACCGCATAACCGAGCGTCCCGTACGAGTTGGGGAAGGCGCGGAACAGGTCGGCGTTCTGGCCGGGCGACGCGGTGATTATCTCCCCGGCGCCGGTGAGGATGTCCATCTCCAGCACCGACTCGTGCGGCAGACCGTTGCGAAACGACGTCGACTCGATGCCGAGGCCGGCCACCGCGCCGCCGAGGGTGATGGTCTTCAACTGCGGCACGACCAACGGTGCCAACCCGTGGCGCAGCGTCGCTGCAACAAGGTCGTCGTAGGTGCACATGCCGCCCACGTCGGCCCTACGCGCCGCCACGTCAACAGCGATGACGCCAGTCAAACCGGACGGGTCGAGGCCTTGAGCCTGACCCTGAACTCGTGTGCGGAACAGATTCGAGGTGGACTTCGCCAGTCGGATCGGGGCCGTCGCCGGGACGGCGCGGTAACTGTCAAGAAGGCGCTGCACGCCAGCGGCGTGAGCGCTCTGGGCGTCAACCACAGCAACGGGCACGCCTTCACGCTAGTCCCGGGCGCCAGCCGGCGCGACCCGAATTTCCACAATTATGCACGAAGGGCGGATGCCGAGGCATCCGCCCTTCTCGAAATTCAGACCTAGAAGTCCCAGTCGTCGTCTTCGGTAACGACAGCCTTGCCGATCACATACGAGGAACCCGAGCCCGAGAAGAAGTCGTGGTTCTCGTCGCCGTTCGGTGAGAGGGCGGAGAGAATCGCCGGGTTCACGTCGCAGACGTCCTTCGGGAAGATCGCCTCGAAGCCGAGGTTCATCAGCGCCTTGTTGGCGTTGTAGTGCAGAAACTTCTTGACGTCCTCGGTCAGACCGACCTCATCGTAGAGGTCCTGCGTGTACTGCACTTCGTTCTCGTACAGCTCGAACACGAGGTTGAAGGTGTAATCCTTGATCTCGTCGCGGCGCTCCTGCGTCTCCTTCTCGAGACCCTTCTGAAACTTGTAACCGATGTAATAGCCGTGCACCGCTTCATCCCGAATGATCAAACGGATGAGGTCGGCCGTGTTGGTCAGGCGGGCCCGGCTGGAGAAGTACATCGGCAAGTAGAAGCCCGAGTAGAACAGGAACGACTCGAGCAGCACCGAGGCGACCTTGCGCTTGAGCGGGTCGTCGCCCTGATAATAATCCATCACGATCGAGGCCTTGCGCTGCAGGTACTCGTTCTCGGTCGACCAGCGGAACGCTTCGTCGATCTCCTTGGTGGAAGCGAGCGTCGAGAAGATCGACGAGTAGCTCTTGGCGTGCACCGACTCCATGAACGCGATGTTCGTGTAGACAGCTTCTTCATGCGGGGTGATGGCATCCGGAATCAACGACACGGCGCCGACGGTACCCTGGATCGTGTCGAGCAGGGTCAGCCCGGCGAACACGCGCATGGTGAGCTGCTGCTCGACCGGCGTGAGCTGGTTCCACGACTGGATGTCGTTGCTGAGCGGAATCTTCTCCGGCAGCCAGAAGTTGTTGGTCAGCCGGTTCCAGACCTCGACGTCTTTCTCGTCTTCGATCTTGTTCCAGTTGATCGCATCAACGTGCGACACCAGCTTGAGCTTGTCAATCATGGGTTCCTCCGGGAGTCGTACCACTACAGTCAGTCAGAAATTTACAAAGAACTCACTCGAGCGCTTAATTTGCTCACAGTGCGCAGGACACGCAACCTTCAATTTCCGTCCCCTCGAGCGCCATCTGGCGCAGACGGATGTAGTAAATGGTTTTGATGCCCTTTTTCCAAGCGTAGATCTGGGCGCGGTTGATGTCACGGGTGGTCGCGGTGTCCTTGAAGAACAGGGTCAGCGAGAGGCCCTGGTCTACGTGCTGGGTTGCCGCCGCGTACACGTCGATGATCTTCTCGGAGCCGATTTCGTAGGCATCCTGGTAGAAGTCCAGGTTGTCGTTCGTCATGAACGGCGCCGGGTAGTACACGCGGCCCAGCTTGCCTTCCTTGCGAATCTCGATCTTCGCCGCAATCGGGTGGATCGACGCGGTCGAGTTGTTGATGTACGAGATCGACCCGGTCGGCGGCACGGCCTGCAGGTTCTGGTTGTAGATGCCGTGCTTGACAACGGATGCCTTCAGCTCGGCCCAGTCGGCCTGCGTCGGAATCGACACCCCGGCCTGGGCGAACAGCTCGGCGCCGCGAGCGGTCGACGGCTCCCAGACCTGGTCGGTGTACTTGTCGAAGAACGCCCCGGATGCGTAGGTCGAGTCTTCGAAGCCCTCGAAGGTGCGGCCGCGCTCCATGGCGATGGCGTTGGAGGCCCGCAGGGCGTGGAACAGAACCGTGTAGAAGTAGATATTGGTGAAGTCGATGCTCTCGTCACTGCCGTAGTAGACGCGCTCGCGGGCGAGGTAGCCGTGCAGGTTCATCTGGCCGAGGCCGATGGCGTGCGAGCGATCGTTGCCATCTTCGATCGAACGAACCGAGCTGATGTGGCTCTGCTCCGATACCGCGTTGAGGCCGCGAATGGCGGCATTGACGGTGCGTCCGAGGTCGCCGGAATCCATGGCCAGGGCAATGTTCATCGACCCGAGGTTGCAGGAGATGTCCTTGCCGATCTCGTTGTACGAGAGGTCTTCGTTGTAGGTCGTCGGGGTGTTCACCTGCAGGATCTCGGAGCACAGGTTCGACATGTTGATGCGGCCCTGGATCGGGTTCGCCGCATTCACCGTGTCTTCAAACATGATGTACGGGTAGCCCGACTCGAACTGGATCTCGGCGAGGGTCTGGAAGAACTCGCGCGCCTTCATCTTGGATTTCTTGATGCGGGGGTTGTCGACCATCTCGTGGTACTTCTCGCTCACCGAGATGTCGGCGAAGGGCACGCCGTAGACGCGTTCCACGTCGTAGGGCGAGAAGAGGTACATCCAGTCGTCGTTCTTGGCCAGCTCGAAGGTGATGTCGGGAATAACGACACCGAGCGAGAGGGTCTTGATGCGAATCTTCTCGTCGGCATTCTCCCGCTTGGTGTCGAGAAAACGCATGATGTCGGGGTGGTGCGCGTGCAGGTAGACAGCGCCGGCGCCCTGGCGAGCACCGAGCTGGTTGGCGTAGCTGAAGGAGTCTTCGAGCAGCTTCATGACGGGAATGATGCCGCTGGACTGGTTCTCGATCTGCTTGATCGGTGCGCCGGCTTCACGAATGTTGGTGAGCAGCAGGGCCACGCCGCCGCCGCGCTTGGAGAGCTGCAGCGAGGAGTTGATGCCACGCGAGATCGATTCCATGTTGTCTTCGATGCGCAGCAGGAAGCACGAGACGAGCTCACCGCGCTGGGCCTTGCCGGAGTTCAGAAACGTGGGGGTTGCTGGCTGAAAACGGCCGGCGATGATCTCTTCGACCAGGGCAACGGCGAGCTTCTCATCACCGGATGCGAGACCCAGCGCGGTCATGACCACGCGGTCTTCGAAACGCTCAAGGTACCGCTTGCCGTCGAAGGTCTTCAGCGTGTACGAGGTGTAGTACTTGAACGCGCCGAGAAAGCTCTGGAAGCGGAACTTCTTGGAGTAGGCCAGGTCGTTCAGGCTTGTGATGAACTCGAAGGAGTACTGGTCGAGCACGGCCTGCTCGTAGTATTCCTTCTCGACCAGGTAGTCGAGGCGCTCGCGCAGCGAGTGGAAGAACACCGTGTTCTGATTGACGTGCTGCAGGAAGAACTCACGGGCTGCTTCGCGGTCTTTGTCGAACTGGATCTCCCCGTTCGGGCCGTACAGATTGAGCATCGCGTTGAGCGAGTGGTAGTCCATGCCCGACGGTGCGTCAATGGGCGTGATTTTCACGGCTGTTGTTTCCAAAATTCTTCCAATCCGTCGTGAACGATGCGCACATCATCCGGTGTTCCAAATACTTCAAAGCGATAGAGGTGCGGCACCTTGCACTTGGCGGCGATGATGTCGCCAGCCAGGCAATAGGCCGTACCAAAATTCATGTTGCCTGCACCGATGACGCCGCGGATCAACGACCGATTGGTCTTGTTGTTCAAAAACTTGATGACCTGCTTGGGCACCGCCCCGCCCTCGCTGCCGCCACCGTAGGTGGGCACGCAGAGCACGTACGGCTCCTCGGCGACGAGTGGTTCCTCGCGCGCATAGAGGGGTATGCGCGCCGCCGGCCGACCGAGCTTTTCGACGAACCGACGGGTGTTGCCCGACGTGCTCGAAAAGTAAACGATGTCAGTCATCTAAAGTTGGCGATTCTGATCGGGCCAGGCATCCGGCGAGCGGGGGCCTGCTGGGCGGTGGAGTGGAGTGGCCTACGCCAGGCGAGCGGCGAGTGCGTTGATCTTGTCGGGACGAAAACCCGACCAGTGCTCTTCGTCGGTGATCACGACGGGCGCCTGCAGGTAGCCGAGAGCCTTGACGGCCTCCAGGGCATTTTCATCGACCGAGAGGTCGAGCACTTCATACTCGATGCCCTTGTTGTCGAGGGCACGGTAGGTGGCCGTGCACTGCACGCAGGAGGGCTTCGTGTAAACGGTGATTGCCATGGTTATGGCCTTTCTTATCAGCAGTTCAAGGGTAAATCTGTTCGACCTACTTCGCAAGTATGTTCTATATAACCTTGCGGTTAGCGAGAATATTCCGCCGTCAACCGGGAAGCACGGTGAGCAATTTTGGCGACAAGCTGTAGGGCCTGGCCAGAGTATTAATACTACATCTTGTGATCAGAGTTCGATAGAGCCACTACATGCAGTAATTACAATTATGTAGTTATCCACCGACATTCCACATGTTACGCACAGCTCCCCGGCTTCAAACCGCCCGAATTCCGCGGAATCCGGCATAGTTATCCACAGGCATCACTGACGAGATAATTTTGCCTCTGGAATGGCATCCGGCGTGTCGGGCACCGGCCGGCTGCGAGCGTGCGGGTGAGCCAGCACAGACAAAACGGGCCGGCCCCACGACTGTGGAGACCGGCCCGTTGGGTCAGCGGATGCTGCGTGCTTACTTGGTCAGCGGTGACAGCTTCGGGTCATTGGCGTAGGCCTCGGCCGCGTTGTCCTTTGTCACGATGACCGGCGGCAGCAGGTACGCGGGCACGATCTTGTTGCCGTTGTCGTAGGTGTCGTCGTTGGTCTCGGGAGTGCCGCCGGTCTGCAGCATCTTGACCATGTCAATGGCCTGCTTCACGAGAACGCGGGTGTCCTTGTTGATGGTGGAGTACTGCTCACCGGCCATGATCGACTTGACCGACTCCACTTCGGAGTCCTGACCGGTGACCACGGGGATGGCCTTGCCTGCTGCCTTCACCGAGGTGATGATGGCACGGGCCAGGGTGTCGTTGGGCGAGAGCACGCCGTCGATGTCCTGGCTGCCGTAGGTGCTGGTCAGCAGCGAGTCCATGCGGCTCTGCGCGTTCTCCGGCTTCCAGTCGGCGGTCGCAGTCTGCTTGATGTCGGTCTGACCGGAGGCAACAACGAGCGTTCCGTCGTCGATCTTCGGCTGCAGCACGCTCATTGCCCCGTTGAAGAACACCGGCGCGTTGGCATCAGCGGAGTTGCCGGAGAACAATTCGATGTTGTACGGGCCCTCGGGCTTTTTCGCCGCGAGACCGTCAAGCAGGGCCTGGCCCTGCAACTCGCCCACCTTGAAGTTGTCGTAGGCCACGTAGTAGTCGACGTCATCGGTATTCAGGATGAGACGGTCGTAGGCGATGACAATGGCACCAGCATCATGGGCGTCCTTGACCTGCGTGCCGAGCTGGCCGCCGTCCTGGGCGCCGACGATGATGACCTTGGCTCCGTTGGTGACCATGGCCGACATCTGATCCTGCTGGTCTTTCACCGTTGTAGACGCTCCAGCGTACTGCACGTCGCCCTTGAACCCGGCCTCTTTGAGACCGTCCTCGAACAGCCCCCCAGCGAGAACCCAGTTCTCGCTGGTCTTCGAGGGAAGGGCTACGCCGATGACGGAGTCAGCCGGGAAGCCGACCGCGGCACTGCCGTCACCGGCCGTCTCGGGCGCTCGGCTCGAGCAGCCGGAGAGCGCCATGAGCGCTACTGCGGCCATCGCTGTGACCGTGAGAATTTTTCGCATGTCAATCACTTTCTGTTCGTTGATGTACAGGACTTGGCGGAAGGGAATAGGGAAACTCATCAGACCGGTGGCGTTACGGAACGCGGGCACTCAGTTGGAGGGCAGGTCGGCTGGCCGAGAGGTCTCCGATGCGCCGGCATCCGGTCGCACCACGGGCGGCGGTGTTGACGGGTCGGTGACCTTGCGCTTGCGGGTGAGGAGACCGATAATCGACGGCCGACCCTGGCTCTTGTTCCAGACGTCCACTCCAACGGCCGCCAGCAGCACCATGCCCTTGATGATCTGCACCAGGTCGGAGCCCACGCCGAGCAGCTGTAGCCCGTTGTTCAACACCGCCATCACCAAACCACCAACGATGGAACCGATGACGGTGCCGATCCCGCCCGACACCGCGGCGCCACCGATGAAGACCGCGGCAATCGCGTCGAGTTCCCAGCTGAGGCCGTCTTGCGGGCCGGATGCCCCGGCCCGGGCTACGAAGATCATACCGGCCAGGGCGGACAGGATCGACATGTTCATCATGACGAGAAAATCCACTCGCCGTGAGTTGACTCCGGAGAGTTCCGCGGCGAGTTTGTTGCCGCCGACCGCGTAAATGTGGCGGCCGAGGATGGTGTTGCGGGTGACGAAACTGTAGAACAGCACGAGCACGCCGAGGATGATGCCCGACACCGGGAAGCTGGTGCCCACCCGGCCGCCAGCGAATAGGAAAGTCGCGTAGATGACAACAGCGTCGAGGAGTCCGATCTTGACCAGGCTGGCCCAGAGCGGAGAGGAATCCGAGTGCATCGTCTTCTGCACCTGCCTGGCCCGCCACTCCCGCACGGCAATGGCGATGGCGATGGCGAATCCGAGCAGCAGAGTGAGGTTGTTGTATCCAGTGGTCGGACCCACCTCCGGCAGGTATCCGGCACCGATGACGGTGAAGCCCTCTGGAACGGGCACCGTGTTGGCGTTACCGAAGAATTGGTTGCCACCACGGAAAATGAGCATGCCAGCCAGGGTGACAATGAAGGCTGGCACGCCGATGTAGGCCACCCAGAATCCTTGCCAGGCCCCGATCGCTGCGCCAACCAGGAGGCCGAAAAGCAGCGCCAGTGGCCAGGGGAAGTTCCACTGCGACATAGACGTGGCCACCACGATGCCGGCGAACGCTGCAACCGATCCAACCGATAGGTCAATGTGACCGGCGATGATCACCATGACCATGCCGATGGCCAGGATCAAAATGTAGGAGTACTGGCTCACCAGGTTGATCAGGTTGCCCGGAGAGAGCGTGAGCCCACCGGTCAAAATCTGAAACAGCGCAATGATGGCGATCAGGCTGAAGAGAATGCCGAACTGACGAATATTACTGCCGAAGATCGACTTGCGTTTCTCGGTCGTGGTTGTGTTGCCGCTCATATGCTGCGCACCTTCTTCTTGGCAGAGGTCATGCTTTTCATCAGGGTTTCCGGGTCGGCGTCTGCGCCGTCAATGCAGTCGGTGATGGCGCCTTCGAAGATTGTGTAGATGCGGTCGGCCAGGCCGAGCAATTCCGGCAACTCAGACGAGATCAGGATCACGCCCTTGCCCTGGGCGGCCAGGGCCTGGATGATCCCGTAGATCTCGTATTTGGCCCCGACATCGATGCCGCGGGTGGGTTCGTCCAGAATCAGGATGTCGGGGTCGGTAAACATCCATTTGGCCAACACCACTTTTTGCTGGTTACCACCAGACAGCTTGCTCACCCCCATCTCAACGTTGGGGGTCTTGATGCGAAGGTTTTTGCGGTACTCCTCGGCGATCGAGTACTCCTTGGCGTCGTTCACCACCGGTCCGGCCGAGATCTTCGAGAGCTTGGCCGAGACGACGGAGCGCTTGATATCGTCGAGCAGGTTGAGCCCGAGTGCTTTGCGGTCCTCGCTGACATAGGCGAGGCCGTGCTCGATCGCCTCGCCCACGTTGCGCAGCACGATCTCCTTGCCGTCTTTGAAGATGCGGCCCGAGATGAAGTTGCCGTAGGAGCGGCCGAAGATACTCATGGCGAGCTCCGTGCGCCCGGCACCCATTAGCCCGGCAATGCCGACGATCTCACCGGTGCGCACGGTGAGGGTGGACCCTTTCACGACCATCCGCTCGGATACCTGCGGGTGCTGCACGGTCCAATCGCGCACCTCGAAGAACACCTCACCAATCTGTGGAGTGCGGTCGGGAAACCGACCCTCCAGGCTGCGTCCGACCATTCCGCGAATGATGCGGTCTTCGTTGACGCCGTCGGCGGCGATATCGAGGGTCTCGATCGCGCGGCCGTCACGAATGATCGTGATCGAGTCGGCGATCTGCTCGATCTCATTGAGCTTGTGCGAGATCATGATCGAACTGATGCCCTTGCCCTTGAGCCCGCGGATGAGGTCGAGCAGGTGCTGGGAGTCTGCCTCGTTGAGCGCAGCGGTTGGCTCGTCGAGGATGAGCACCTTGACCGATTTGTTGAGCGCCTTGGCGATCTCAACCAGCTGCTGCTTGCCGACACCGATGTTCTTGACCTGTGTGTCCGGATCGTCACGCAGGCCAACCCTGGCGAGCAGTTCGTAGGCTGTGCGCTTGGCGCCAATCCAGTCGATGGCACCCCACTTGGTGGGCTCATTGCCCAGGAAGATGTTCTCGGTGATCGAGAGCTCCGGAATGAGCGCAAGTTCCTGGTGAATGATGGCGATGCCCGCGGCTTCGCTCGAGCGGATGTCTTTGAATCGCATCTCGGCGCCCTGGAAGATGATGTCGCCCGAGTACGAGCCGTATGGGTAAACCCCGGAGAGCACCTTCATGAGCGTGGACTTGCCGGCACCGTTCTCGCCGCAGATCGCGTGGATCTCTCCGGCTAGGACGGTGAGCGACACATCGGACAACGCTTTCACACCGGGAAACTCCTTGGTGATGGAGCGCATCTCAAGAATTACGTGTTCAGCCGCCATTGGTTGCTCCTCAGGTAGCGCAAAATTGTGACCGTTCACAGCGTACTAAATGGTGGCCTTGCTGCTTACCGCTGTCAAGATTTCTTAGTAACGCTTGGATAACAGGAGCCGGAAGTCAGTGCCGGTCACGTCAAATGAAGGATTGGACCGCGCCACACTAGAGCAATGCCCATTCTCAACAAAGACATGACCCTGTGCATCTCGCTGTCGGCACGGCCCAGCAATATCGGCACTCGCTTCCACAATTATCTCTATGAGGAACTCGGTCTGAACTACATTTACAAGGCGTTCGCCCCTGTCGATCTCGCCGATGCCATCGCGGGCGTTCGCGGGCTGGGTATCCGCGGTTGTGCGGTGTCGATGCCGTACAAGGAAGACGTGATTGCCCTCGTCGACGAGATGGATGCCTCGGCGCAGGCCATCGACTCGGTAAACACCATCGTGAACGACAACGGTCGACTGCGGGCCTACAACACCGATTACACCGCTGTTCGCCGGTTACTTGCCCAGCACGACATCTCCCCCGAGCTTTCAGTTCTGGTTCGCGGCAGCGGCGGCATGGCCAAGGCCGTCACGGCTGCACTACGCGACGCGGGATTTCGAAACGGCACGATCGTCGCGCGCAACGAGGTGACCGGACAAGCTCTCGCCGCTCTCTACGGCTACGCCTGGGCACCACGGGTCGGTGCTCTGACAGCTGACCTCCTGGTCAACGTCACCCCGCGGGGAATGGCGCCCGATGAAGCGCGCTTGTCCTTTCGCACCGAAACCATTGCGGCTGCGCTGGTGGTCTTCGATGTCGTCGCCTCCCCTTCGGAAACGCAGCTCATTCGCGTTGCTCGAGCGGCGGGCAAGCCCGTCATCACCGGCGCCGAAGTCGTGGCGCTACAGGCAGAGGAGCAGTTCGTTCTCTACACGGGTATCCGGCCGACCCCCGACCAGATCCAGAGAGCCGCGGCATTTTCCCGCGACTAGCCACTGCGACCAAAACAGGCCGGAACGCCCATGCGTTCCGGCCTGTTCTGCGTCTGACGCGGCTCGTGCAGTGCGGTCAGCGACCGCCGGAGCGCCGCTTGTTGTAGACGTCGAAGGCCACAGCGAGAAGCAATACGAGGCCCTTCACTGCCTGCTGCCACTCGATGCCAATGCCGAGAATCGACATGCCGTTGTTGAGCACACCGATGATCAAGCCGCCGATGATGGCGCCGCCGACAGTACCGATACCGCCCTGCACGGCAGCACCGCCAATGAAGGCAGCGGAGATGGCCTCGAGTTCGAAACCGTCACCGGCTTTCGGTCCGGCCAGGTTGAGGCGGGCGGTGAAGATGAGGCCCGCGAGGGCGGCGAGAATTCCCATGTTCACGAACAGGTAGAAGTCCACCTTGCGGTTCTTGATACCCGAGAGTTCCGCCGCGTGGCGGTTGCCACCGATCGCGTAGATGTGACGACCGAATACCGTGCGGTTCATGACCACGCCGTAGATCAGCACGAGCACGGCGAGCACGATCAGTGTCACCGGGATGCCCTTGTAGCTGGCCAGGGCGTACGCGAAGAAGCCGAGCGCCGCGGTGATGAGTACGAGCTTGGCCACGAACCAAACGAGGGGCTCGACCTCCTGGCCGTACTTGGCCCGACCGAGGCGGGTGCGCACCTGCTGCACAATCAAGGCGATCACGGCGATCACGCCGACCCCGAGGGTGAGCGGGTCGAGGTCGAACTCGCCGAACACGTCAGTGAGGAAGCCGTTGCCCAGCGCGCGGTACTCTGCCGGGAAGGAGCCGATATTCGAGTTTCCCAGCACAACGAGTGCGAGGCCACGGAAGATCAGCATTCCGGCCAGGGTCACGATGAAGGCCGGGATACCCACGTAGGCGATCCAGAAGCCTTGCCAGACGCCCACGAGCGCGCCGATGCCGAGGGACATGATGATGGCAAGCCACCACGGCAAGCCCCACTGCACGGCAAAGACACCGGAACACGCACCGACGAAGGCCGCCACCGATCCGACCGACAGGTCGATGTGGCCCGCGACGATCACCATCACCATCCCAATCGCGAGAACGAGGATATAGCCGTTCTGCACGATCAAGTTGGAGATATTCTGCGGGCGCAAGAGGATGCCGTCGGTCAGGAAAGTGAACAACACCACCACCAGAACGAGGGCAATGAAAATACCGTTCTTTCCGAGGTCGGCCAGTACGTGGCTTAGCCAGGAAGCAGTCTTGTTCTCCCTCGGGTTGACCACGCCTCCCGTGGCCGGCGTGGTCTCTTGGTCACTCATTGGGTTTCTCCTTTTCCGCTAGCGCCGGCGCTAGCGGGCCTTTTCCATGGTCATGTGCTTGATGAGAGTCTCCGGGGTGGCGCTTTCAATCGGGAATTCCCCGGTGATGGCGCCCTCGGCCAGGGTGTAAATTCGGTCGCAGATTCCGAGCAGTTCCGGCAGTTCCGAGGAGATGACGATCACGCCCTTGCCGGCCGCGGCGAGTTTGTTGATGATCGTATAGATCTCATATTTCGCCCCGACGTCAATACCGCGGGTCGGCTCGTCGAGAATCAGCACGTCGGGGTTGGAATAGATCCACTTCGACAACACCACCTTCTGCTGGTTACCACCGGAGAGCTTGCCGGTCTTCACGAGCACGTTTGGAGCCTTGATGTTCATGCTGGCGCGGTATTCGTTGGCGACCTGATACTCCTCGTTGTCGTTCACGAGGCCGTTTCGCACGAGTCGGTGGAGCGCCGCCATCGAAATGTTGCGCTTGATGTCCTCGATCAAGTTGAGACCGAAGGTCTTGCGATCCTCGGTCGCGTAGGCCAGGCCGTTGTCGATGGCCTCGGTCACGGTGCGGGTCCTGATCTCCACGCCGTGCTTGAAAACCTTGCCGCTGATCCGGCTGCCATACGAGCGCCCAAACAAACTCATCGCGAATTCGGTGCGGCCAGCTCCCATGAGTCCGGCAATCCCCACGATCTCCCCAGCGCGCACGTTGAGGTTGACGTGGTCGACCATCATGCGGGTCGTGTCTTGCGGGTGGAAGGCGGTCCAGTCCTCCACCCGGAGAATCTCTGCCCCGATGTCGGGGGTGTGATCCGGGTAGCGGTGTTCGAGGTCCCGACCAACCATGTCCTTGATGATGCGCTCTTCGGTGACATCGTCCTTGGCGATGGTCTCGATGGCCCGGCCGTCTCGAATGACCGTGACGGAGTCGGAGACTTTCTTGATCTCGTTGAGCTTGTGGCTAATGATGATCGAGGTGATGCCCTGGCCCTTGAGGTGCAGAATGAGGTCGAGCAGGTGGTCGGAGTCGTCATCGTTGAGCGCCGCCGTTGGCTCGTCCAGAATCAGCAGTTTCACCCGTTTGGAGAGGGCTTTGGCGATTTCGACGAGCTGCTGCTTGCCGACACCGATGTCCATGATGCGGGTCGTCGGGTTTTCTTTCAACCCCACGCGTGCAAGAAGCTTCGCAGCCTCTGAGTTGGTTTCGTTCCAGTCGATAAGACCCAACGCGCCTCGTTGCTCGTTGTTCAGAAAGATATTCTCTGCAATGGAGAGGTAGGGGCTGAGGGCGAGCTCCTGGTGGATGATCACGATCCCCTTGGCCTCGGAGTCGCTGATGCTCTTGAACTCAACGATCTCGTCCTCGAAGACGATGTCTCCCGTGTAGGTACCGTGTGGGTAGACGCCGCTGAGCACCTTCATCAGGGTTGATTTTCCGGCACCGTTTTCGCCGCAAATGGCGTGCACCTCGCCACGACCGACGTCGAGCGTCACCGCGGAGAGTGCTTTTACGCCGGGAAACGTCTTGGTGATGCCGCGCATCTCAAGGATGTTCGTGGTCACGTGAGCACCTTCTTCATTCCTCTTGTGAATGGTCGATATTGGCAGCGATCTCGCGAGAAAGCGCGATCTCGGCAGCCGGCAGAAAATCTGTATGGCAGAACGGTCGGTGGGGTACAACTACCCCACCGACCGTTGTGCAGAGTTTGAAACAGGGTGGAAATTAGCCCTTGATTTCGGCTTCGGTCCAGTAGCCAGAGTCGATAAGCAGGGCCGGGATGTTGTCTTTGACCACGATCGCCGAGTCGAGCAGGAACGACGGAACGACCTTCACTCCGTTGTCGTAGTCCTTGGTGTTGTTGATCTCTGGTTCTTCGCCGTTGAGCAGGGCGACGGCCATGTCCACGGCCACAGCTGCGAGTTCGCGGGTGTCCTTGAAGATGGTGCCGTACTGCTCACCCGAGTTGATCGCCTTCACCGAGTCGATCTCGGCGTCCTGGCCGGAGATGACGGGCCAGCCGTCTCCCACGGTGTAGCCCGAGCCCTCGAGTGCCGAGATGATGCCACGGGAGATACCGTCGTACGGGGACAGGATGGCGTTGACCACGGTGCCGTCCGAGTACTGAGCGGTGAGAAGGTCCTCCATCCGAGCCTGAGCTTCTTCTCCAGCCCAGCGCAGGGTTGCAACCTGCTCGATGTCGGTCTGGTTGCTCTTGACCACGAGCACGCCGTCGTCGATCAGCGGCTGAAAGACATCCATGGCACCGTTGAAGAAGAAGAAAGCGTTGTTGTCATCGAGCGAACCGGCGAACAGCTCCAGGTTGAACGGACCAGCGGGCGCGCCCTCAATGGCAGTGCCGTCGAGTTCGACGAGGCCAAGGCCGTTCAGAACCGACCAGGCCTGCTGCTGTCCGACCTTGAAGTTGTCGAAGGATGCGTAGTAGTTGACGTTCTCGGTGTCGCGAATGAGTCGGTCGTAGGCGATTACCGGAATGTCTGCATCAGCAGCATCCTGCAGCACGCTGGTGAGCGTCGTGCCGTCGATCGAGGCCACGATCAGGGCTTCCGCTCCCTTGGTGATCATGTTCTCAATTTGCGAAACCTGCATGGGGATGTCGTCCTCGGCATACTGCAGGTCGACGGTGAATCCCTGTTCTTCCAGCTGGCTCTTCACGGCGTTGCCGTCCGCGATCCAACGTTCGGAACTCTTTGTCGGCATGGCCACGCCGATCAGGCCCTTGTCGCCGCTGCCGGCGGTACCGGCGGAGCCGCCACCCGAGGAGCAGGCTGCCATCGATACCACGAGGGCACCCGCGGCCACGACGGCGAAGAATACGTTCTTTTTCACTGTGTTTCCTTTCGATCTTTATCGTCTTTGATGTGAATTGCAGAATGTGAAACGGTTACATGCCTTGCGCCAGTCGGTAGTAGGACTGATTCCAACGCACTTCGCGGCTAAAATCGCGCAGGGTGGTGGTCTTATCGATCACGAGAAGCTCGGTGCGAGCGATCTCGGCGAAATCGTGGAACACCTCGATACCGACGGATGTCGACATCACGGTGTGGTGGGCGGCGCCGGCGGTCAGCCAGGCGGCCGCGGAGGTGGCGAAGTCGGGTTCGGGGCGCCAGACTGCGCGCCCCACGGGCAGCTTCGGGAGGGCCTGAGTCGGCTCGACAACCTGGACGACGTTCGCGACCAGGCGGAAGCGGTCGCGCATGTCGCTCATGGCTACGACCACGGCAGGCCCGGCATCCGCCGTGAACACCAGGCGCACGGGGTCTTCCCGGCCCCCGATGCCGAGCGGGTGGATCTCCAGGCTCGCCCTGGCCGATGAGAGTGCCGGGTTCACCTCGAGCATGTGGGCCCCGAGGATGAGCTCCGCCCCCGGCGTGAGGTCGTAGGTGTAGTCCTCCATCAGGCTGGCACCGCCGGGCAGGCCAGCACCCATAACGTTGGCGACACGCACCAGCACGGCGGTCTTCCAATCGCCCTCCGCTCCGAAACCGTAACCCTGCGCCATCAGGCGCTGCACGGCCAGCCCGGGCAGTTGTCGCAGCGCGCCCAGGTCTTCGAAACTCGTCGTGAACGCGCCAAATCCGCCTTCTTCGAGAAAAGACAGCAGGCCGAGTTCCTGCGCGGCACCGTAGCGAAGCGACGCATGGCGGTCCCCGTCAACGCGCAGCTCGGGTGCCACGTCATACAGCTCTGCATATTCAGCCACGAGCGCATCGATCTCGGCGTCGGAGACGGAGTCGACGACCTCGGCCAGTTCGTTGACGGGCCAGGTATTGACCTGCACTCCGAAGCGCAACTCGGCCTCGGTTTTATCACCCTCGGTCACGGCCACGTAACGCATGTTGTCGCCGAACCGGGCAAGCTTCATGCTGCGGCTCGCGGCCCAGCCCGCAGCGGCACGGGTCCAGGATCCGATACTGCCCGACACGGCCGGGTTCGACACGTGGCCGACAACGGTCTTGCGGGTCACACCGAGGCGCGTCTGGATATAGCCGAACTCCCGGTCACCGTGGGCTGCCTGGTTGAGGTTCATGAAGTCGAAGTCGATCTCAGCCCAGGGCAGTTCCACATTTGCCTGTGTGTGCAGGTGCAACAGCGGCTTGGTGAGCGCGTCGAGGCCGGCAATCCACATCTTCGCCGGTGAGAAGGTGTGCATCCAGGCGATGAGGCCGATCACGGAGTCGTCGGCGTTCGCGTCGAGGGCGGCGCGGCGGATGGACTCGGAGCCCGTCAGCACGGGCTTCCAGACGATCTTCACCGGGACATCACTCGACGCACCGAGGGCCCGGGCGATTTCCTGGCTCTGCTCAGCTACCTGGCGGAGGGTTTCTTCACCATAGAGGTTCTGACTTCCGGTGAGGAACCAGACCTCGACGTGGTCAAGGGTGGTGTTGAGGGCAGCCATTACTGAAGTTCTCCTTGGGGCGCTTGTCCGTAGACGTTCTGGTACCGGTCGAACAGGGAATCAACTGCCGACTGCGGAATAGCGACGAGCGGCCCACCCGTACGGGCCAGGTGCACGGTGCGAGCGACATCTTCCACCATGACAGCGGCCTTCACCGCGTCGCGGGCGTCCTTGCCAATCGTGAACGGGCCATGGTTCGCCATCAGCACCGCGCGGGAGCGATGCCCGGTCAGGGTCTCCACGATGCCCCGCCCGATGGAGTCGTCACCGATAATGGCGAACGGGCCCACCGGCACCGGGCCACCGAATTCGTCGGCCATCGCCGTGATCACGCACGGAATCGCTTCGCTTCGCGCGGCCCACGCTGTGGCGTAGGTGGAGTGCGTGTGCACGACGCCGCCGACGTCCGGCATGTGCCGGTACACGTACGCGTGGGCCGCGGTGTCGCTCGAGGGAGAACGATCACTTCCCGGTGTGCCGAGAATGACCTGTCCGTCGAGGTCGCACAGGATCATGTTCTCGGGCGCGAGGTCGGCGTAGTCGACACCGCTGGGCTTGATCACGAACAGGTCGGCTCCTGGCACCCGACCAGAGACGTTGCCGCCGGTCCAGACGACGAGGGCGTTCCTGACGAGCTCGCCGTGGAGCAGGGCGATGTCGGCCCGCACGCGGGCGATCGCGACCTCGATCTGAGGCCCGAAGGTGCTCATGAGAACACCGGCAGGTTTGCGGGGGCGGTGGCATCCGCTGCAGCAGCTGCGTTACGCTTCAACGCCTTCAGCCGGTGCATCACATCGTTCTCGCCGCGACCGAAGTAGTCGTGCAGCTGCGTGTACTCCGCATAGAGCAGGTCATAAGCGGATGCCGCCGCCTCGTTCGGCAGGTACACGTTCTTATTGAGCTTGCCCATCTTCTCGCCAGCGGCGCGCACGTCGGGGTAGGCCCCCGCCGCGACGGCGGCGTGGATTGCGGAGCCGAGAGCCGGGCCCTGGTCGCTTGCGATGGTCGAGATCGGCAAGCGCAGGATGTCGCTGTAGGTCTGCATCAGGAACGCGTTCTTCAGCAGTCCGCCCGCCACGATGAACTCGGTGACCGGCACGCCGGAGTCCTGGAAGGTCTCGACAATGGTGCGGGTGCCGAAGGCCGTCGCCTCCAGGAGGGCTCGGTAGACCTCTTCCGTGCGGGTCGTGAGCGTCGTCCCCACGACCAGGCCGGACAGTTCGTGGTCGACCAGTACCGAGCGGTTACCGCTGTGCCAGTCGAGTGCGACGAGCCCGTGCCCGCCGACGGGCTGATCCTTGGCCAGGTCGGTGAGGTACTGGTGCACGCTCTGGCCGGCCGCTGCCGCCTCGTCGTAATATCGCGCGGGAACCTGGGTACGCACGTACCAGGCGAAAATGTCCCCCACGCCACTCTGGCCGGCCTCGTAGCCATAGAGCCCGCTGACAATGCCGCCATCAACGACGCCGCACATGCCGGGAACCTCGGCGAGGCGGTCGGAGTTCATGACGTGGCAGGTACTGGTGCCCATGATGGCGACCATCTGGCCGGGATTCACGGCCTGCGCTGCCGGGGCAGTCACGTGCGCGTCCACATTGCCCACGGCCACCGCAATACCTTCCGGCAGACCGGTCCACGCGGCGGCAACGGCCGTGAGGGTGCCAGCGGATGCGCCGAGCTGGCCAATCCGGTGCGCCACCTTGTCCACGGCAAACCGGGCAAAAGCAGGATTCAATGCGCCTAGAAACTCTTCGCTCGGATACGCACCATCCTGCAGGATCCCTTTATAACCGGCCGTGCAGGCATTGCGCACGTACTCGCCGGTGAGCTGCCAGACGATCCAGTCCGCCGCTTCGACCCAGTGGTCCATTCGAGCGTACAGCTCGGGGTCTTCCTCCAGCAGCTGCAGACCCTTCGCGAATTCCCACTCGCTCGAGATGAGGCCCCCGTAACGCGGCAGCCACTTCTCGCCGCGCTCGAAGGCGAGGTCGTTGATGCGGTCAGCCTGCGACTGGGCCGCGTGGTGCTTCCACAGCTTCACGTAGGCGTGCGGGCGGGCCGTATATTCGGGCAACTCGCACAGAGGGGTGCCATCACTGATCACCGGCACCATCGTGCAGGCCGTGAAATCGGTGCCGATGCCGATAACGCGGGCGGGGTCAATTCCCGCGTTACGAACAGCGGCGGGAACGGCGCTCCGAAGCACGGCGACGTAATCCTGGGGTACCTGCAGAGCCCACTCGGGCGGCAAAGAGGTCGCGGTCGCGGTGAGCGTCGTGTCCATCACGGCGTGCGGGTAATCAAGAACAGCAGAGCCCAATTCGACGCCATCCGACACACGAACGACAACGGCCCGGCCGGAGAGGGTGCCGTAGTCGACGCCGATCACGTACGATTCGTGCTCGCCGGACACCTGCTCACTACTCACGAATGTGACTCCCTTGTCGATGGCCGTGCCGTGTTCGATCCCGTTCCCGGTGTGCTCTGATGTTCCGACGATGGCGACTCGTCGCCGGTGCCGGTTGAGGCTGTCCCAGAAAATGTGACCGTTCACATCTAGGTTTTCATAGTACCGGTAGACAGGATTCGCGTGTCAAGTACGCGACGTTACGTTTCCGTAACGGAGATATTCGTCCGGAAGTGAACGCGAAACCTGCCCAGGGCACGAGCTTGGCCTCAGAACGACGGAGCCGCCGTGGACGAACGCACGATCAGCTCGGGAACAAGCGTGTCGGGATGCACTGCGCCTTCTCCCGCGATCTCGGACAGCAAGACGGCGATGCACCGGCGTCCCAGCTCGGCGAAGTCCTGCCGCACCGTCGTCAGGGGCGGCCAGAAGTGTGCAGCTTCCGGGATGTCGTCGAAGCCCACAATGCTCACGTCTCCCGGGATGCTCAATCCCTCGTCGTGCAGAGCGTGCATAAGCCCGAGCGCCATCTGATCGTTGGAGGAGAATATCGCGGTGAAGTCACGCACTCGCAGCAGTTCCCGACCGACCTGGTAGCCGAAGTTGGCGGTCCAGTCGCCGAGAATGGGAGCCGTGGTGGGAACGTCCCTGGCTCCCATTTCTGCCAGGAACCCGTGCATCCGGGCTTCGGCCTCGATCCAATTCTGTGGGCCCGCCAGGTGAAAGATGCGGCGGTGACCCAGTTGGATGAGGTGGCGGGTGGCCAACCGTGCTCCGGCTATCTGGTCGACGAAAAGCGTGCGGTTCCCGCGGTTGCCGTCGGATTGCAGCGTTACAAATGGCACGTCGATCGACAACCGCTGCAGAACGGCGAAGACGCGTTCCTGCGGGGCGATCACGACAATGCCCTCAACGCCCTGGTTCAGCAGGTGATCGAGGGCGCCCTGGATAGATTCGGGTTTTTCCCCGGCGATATTCGCAATATTCACGAGGTATCCGGCGTCACGGCCGGCGTCTTGAATCGCCGCGATACTGCTCGCCGGGCCGTATTCGGCACTCGAGGCTGACAGCACCCCGATGGTGCGCGAACGCCCCCGCGAGAGGTCTCGGGCAGCCCTGTTCGGGCGGTAGTTCAAGTCCTTCATAGCCTGCACGACGCGAGCCCTGGTGGAATCCCGAATGCTCGGGTGGTCGTTGAGCACCCGCGACACGGTCTGGTAGGAGACCTCGGCGACGCGCGCGACGTCACGGATGCTCGGCGCGCGCGCCTTGGGTACTTCAATCGACACGACAAGACCCTGCTGAGATGTGAGCGGTCACAATTGTGATCCGCTCTCATTATGCCCCGACCGCCGCCGGATGTGACAGTCACAATCGTGCAATCGTGCGCCATTCGCCATTCGCCGCGCGGATCCGCCGGTTGAGGAGCATCCCGGTGGCTATTGCTCGCGGTGCGCCCCGCCCGCCGCCCGCACCACGAACATGACCGGCGCCGCGTAGCCGTGGCCGGCGAAGGCGGCGCTGACGGCGGCCATCACGGTCGGAAGAACGTCGCGGGGGGTGAGGGCTATCGCGGCGCCGCCGAAGCCGCCCCCGGTCATCCGCGCGCCGATCGCGCCGGCCGCGCGGGCGGTTTCGACGGCGAGATCGAGTTCGGGGACCGAGATTTCAAAGTCGTCCCGCATCGACAGGTGGGAGGCATCCAGTAACGCGCCGATCTGGGCTGGTCCCTGCTCGCGGAGTGTCTGCACGGTGTCGAGCACGCGCTGGTTCTCGGTCACGATGTGCCGCACCCGGCGAAATGTCTCGTCATCAAGCACGTCGGCGGCCCGATCGAGATCGTTCAGGGTCAAGTCTCGCAGGGATGACACACCCATGAGGCGCGCACCCAGTTCGCAGGATGCCCGACGTGAGGCGTAGCCGCCGGTCGAGTGGGCATGGCTCACCCGGGTGTCGATGATCAGCAGATCGAGGTTGACCGAGTCGAAGCCGAGCGGAATAACCTCGGATACCAGGGTTCTGCAGTCGAGGAACACGGCGGCGTCGGGGCTACCGAACAGCGACGCGGACTGGTCCATGATGCCCGTCGGCGCGCCAACAACCCTATTTTCGGCCAGCTGGCCAGCTCGGGCGAGGGCGCGCTGATCGAGGCCGAGGCGCCACAGGTCGTTGAGCGCGACGGCGACGGCGCTTTCGATCGCGGCGGACGACGACAGGCCAGCTCCGATCGGTACATCGGAAACGATGTAGGCGTCGAATCCGGTCACGGCGTCGAGCGGAGTGCCGACCTGGCCGAGCGCCCAGGCAACGCCGAGCGGATAGGCCGACCAGTCCTGCAAATTCTCGGGCACGAGCTCGTCCAGGCCGAGTTCGACGGTCTCCTCGGCGAAGGAACTTGCGACTCGAATCAGTCGGTCTTCGCGGGGCGCAAGCGCGACGATCGTTCGCCGGTCAATCGCGAAGGGAAGGACGAAACCTTCGTTGTAGTCGGTGTGCTCACCGATCAGGTTCACCCGCCCGGGAGCCGACCAGAGCCCGGCGGCCGAATAGTCGTATCGGGCTTTGAATCCGGCGAGCGCGGTGCGGGTCAGGTCATGCATGCTCAAATACCTCACAGGTGGTCGGGAATGTCGAGTCGGGACGCTTAGGCGTGGCGGAGCCGGACGCGGATGCATCCGCTGCATCGGCTCGATCGATCGCCGCGCGAATCGTGGTCGCCGCCTGTTCGGGGGTGACATCACCGATCCAGGCCCCCATCGCTGCTTCCGACCCGGCGAGGTACTTCAGTCTGTCCTCCGCACGACGCGGGCTCGTCACCTGCAGCATCAGCCTGATCTCAGACCGCCGAGCGTGAACGGGGGCCTGATGCCACGCCGCGATGTACGGCGTCGGCGTCGTGTAAATGGCATCGATCCCACGAAGCAGACGTCGGTACAGAACCGCAAGCTCGTCGCGCTCGGCGAGGGTCGTGGCCGCAAAATCCGGAACGTGGCGATGCGGGAGCATGTGCACCTCAATGGGCCAGCGCGCTGCGAAGGGCACAAAAGCGGTCCAGTGCGCGCCCTGCACGATGATGCGTTCACCGGACTGCTCGTGCGCCAGAATGTCCGCGAACAACGTGGGTCCGTAGGACTCGAGCGAGGAAATTACCCGCTGGGTGCGGGGCGTGACGTAGGGGTAGGCGTAGATCTGCCCGTGTGGATGCCGCAGGGTCACGCCGATGGCCTCACCGCGGTTCTCGAAGGGGAAGACCTGCTCAATGCCGGGCAGGTTCGACAATGCGTGCGTGCGTTCGGCCCAGGCCTCGATCACGGTACGGGCGCGGGTGACCGACAGGCTGGCAAACGAGCCTTCGCTCTCGGGACTGAAGCAGACGACTTCACAGCGTCCGACGGACGTGCGGGTGCGTCCCAGCCCAATCGTCGACAGGTCCGTGAGGTCGACGGGAGCGTCGGGATCCGTTAGTAACGGGCCGAAAGACGGTGTCTTGTTCTCGAAGACGGCCACGTCGTAATTGCTGGGCACCTCGGACAGATTCTCCGGAGTGGACGGAGCGAGTGGATCGAGGTTGGCGGGCGGCAGGAACACCCGATTCTGCCGGGCTGCCGCGATTGACACCCACTCCGCGCTCAGTGGATCCTGCCGCATACGGGCGGTAACGGGGCGCGGATCGAGCTCCCGCAGGTCGGGGGCCCTGTGCTTGGGAAGCTTGGTGTCTGGGTCGTCGAAGTAGATGAGGTCACGCCCATCGGCAAGGGTGTGGCGCTGGCGGGCGATGCCGGTATCGGCGACGAAGTCTGCGTGTGTCATGGCGATCCCCACGATAACGGATTGTCTCAATAGAAACTACTACTTTCGTATTGAAAGAAATATATAACTAAGCGAAGATGAATGGATGACTTCTGTTGAGCCAACCGCATCGCCGTCGACGGCTCGCGCCCACCCTCCTGCCGCGCCGAGTGACCGCGACGCGCTGCCCGGGCCGGTCAGGCGAGAGCAGATCCACCGACTCATCGACGAGCGCGGTTTCGTGCGGGTCAGCGAACTCCGCGAGGCCTTCGGGGTCTCCGCTGTCACCGCCCGGTCCGATCTCGACGCGCTGGAAGCTGACGGCACGGTGCAACGGGTACACGGCGGGGCGGTAGTCGTGCAGCGGCGCGACCACGCGGAGCGCCCCCCGCGTGAATCGTCCTTCGAACAGGCACTGGCAGCATCCGTGGTGCCGAAACAACAGATCGGCGCCCTCGCGGCCGGCCTCGTCTCGAACGGGCAGAGCGTAATCCTTGACGTTGGCACGACCACTCTCGCGATCGCCCGCGCCCTGGTGACTCGATTGGACCTCACCGACGTCGTCATCATCACCAATGGGCTGAGCATCGCGCTCGAGCTTGAACCGGCCATCCCGCGGTTCACCGTGATCGTTACCGGGGGATCTCTGCGCCCGCGTCAGCACTCCCTCGTCGAGCCGCTCGCCGCTACCGTGCTCAGCCAGGTACATGCCGACCTCGCCTTCATCGGCTGCAATGGCGTGCACGCCGAAGCCGGCGTCACCAACATCAACCTGCCAGAGGCGGGCGTCAAGAAGCTCATGCTCGCCGCGGCGACCCGCTCCATCGTTGTGGCCGACGCCTCCAAGCTCGGCCAGGTCCATCTCGGCCAGGTCGGGTCTCTCCGTTCGTTCCACACACTGATAACGGATGCCGCCGCCGCCGCCGCCGCGCTTGCCCCCCTTCGTGAGGCCGGTCTGGCCGTTCTACAGCCGGAACCGCCGGCCCCACAGCCCGAAACGAACACAGGAGTCACAACGTCATGAACACCGACACCACCCTTGACCAGACCCAGGCGACCGTTCGCGATCGCCCCCGGTCTGGTACCCAGTTCACCATCGCCCATTCCGGCTACTCGGCGGTGATCGCGAGCATTGGGGCCAGTGTCAGAACGCTTCAATATGACGGGCGAGACCTCATCGTTCCATTCGAAGCGGATTCCCTGCGACCGCACTATCGAGGCGCGACCCTGGCCCCCTGGCCCAACCGGATAGTGGACGGCCGCTACACCCACGACGGCGTCGCATACCGCCTTCCGCTCAACGAACCGGACAGGGGGCACGCCCTGCACGGACTGGTTTGCTGGCTCGACTTCCCGGCCGTGCGTCAGACCGACCGTGCCGTCACACTCGGTGCCATGATCGAGCCGCAGGACGGCTACCCCTTTCGTCTGGCGCTTGAAGTGACGTTCACGATCAGCGAGCGTGGACTCACAACGACGGTTTCGGCGACCAACCTGGGGGCAGAACGAGCGCCGTTTGGAACCGGACCGCACCCCTACCTGGTCGCTGGTCCTGGTCGCGTCGACGACTGGACCCTGCAGCTCCCCGCCGGCGAAGTGATGACCGTCACCGAAGATCGCCTCACGCCCGCCGGCATCCGACGCGTTGAAACTGAATCGAATGGGGCCTACGACTTTCGGACGCCGCGGCCCATCGCCGGGACGGCGATCGATCACGCCTTCACCGCTCTCGTGCGGGATGGTTCGGATACCGCGACGGTCCGACTGCTTGATCCCTCCGGCTCCGGGGTCGCGATGACCTGGGGCACCGACTGCCCGTGGGTGCAGATTCACACCGCAGACCTTCCCGACCCGGCGCAATCACGGCGTGGGCTTGCCGTAGAACCCATGACCTGCCCACCGGACGCCTTCAACTCCACGATCGACCTGATCTCTATCCGGCCCGGCGAGACGTCCAAGGCGTCGTGGAGCATCAGTGCGCTCTAGCCACGATTCAGCCTGAACCGCCTGACCAAACGAGGGGTCGCATCGCGTTTAAGTTAGCCTTCAGCTATGCGCCCAACGGTCAAAGACGTCGCGGCCCTCGCGGGTGTATCGCCCAAGACCGTGTCAAACGTCATGAACGGCGTGGTGTTCGTCGCGCCGGAAACCCGGAGCCGAGTCGAATCGGCGATCACCGAGCTCGCTTACGTTCCCAACCTGAGCGCCCGCGGGCTCCGGAATGGCCGCACGGGGGTCATCGCTCTTGCCATGCCAGACCTGGGCACCCCGTACTCGGCAGAGATGTCGCATTTTTTCGTGGAAGTGGCGCACGAACAGGGCTGGGGCGTGCAGTTCGAGGAGACGGCCGAACGCCCGGGCCGCGCACTCAGCCTCGTATCGCGGGCCAGGGCGCACCTCGTCGACGGCGTCATCCTGAACCCGATCACCATTCAGGAAAGCCAATTGGTTGACGATGGCTCTCTGCCGCCACTCGTCATGATCGGAGAAGTCGAGCAGCAGCGCAACGATCAGGTCTGGGTAGACAGCGTCGCCGCCGCGCGGGACATGACGAGGCACCTGATCGAGCTCGGGCATCGACGCATCGCGATCGTCGGATCCCCCGGCCCAGCCTTCCAGACCGCCACGGCCGACCTGCGCCAGCGCGGCTACCGGGAGGCACTCCGCGCCGCGGCCATCGATCCGGATCCCCTTCTGGAGATCTCCTGTCGCGAGTGGTCGCCGCGAGCAGCTTCCGAGGCGGTGACCGAATTCTTAAGGGTGAACCCGGCGCCCGATGCGTTCTTCTGCTTCACCGATTCCATGGCCATCGGCACGATGAGCGCCCTGTGGACCGCGGGAATCCCGGTGCCGGGCGACGTGTCGGTCGCCGGATTCGATGACATCGCCGACGGACAGTTCGCCACACCGCCGCTGACGACGGTGAGCTTTGACAAACGTGAATTCGCCGAGCGCGCGCTCGCACTTCTGGTGCAGCGCATGGGCAGCCCCGACGCGCCCCCGACCCGCGTGACGATCGCTCACACCATTGTGGCTCGAGCAAGCACCCGCGTGCGAACACCAGCCTGAGGTTTCACTCCCCCGGTATCCGAAAAAAACTTCTTGCTCTTTCATTACAACGATGTAATGCTGGGGCCACCTCACAAAGGAGTGATCAATGACACCAGCACGGGTACCGATCGGAAGCACCGGAGTGCTCACCCGCCGCAGCGTTCTCGCTGGCAGCGCGGCGCTTTTCGGGGGCGCCTTCCTGGCCACTGGCCTCAGTGGATGCGCCGCCACCGCCGGTCAATCCGGCGCGGAACAGTTGGCGTTTTGGCACCTGCTCACCGGCGGCGACGGCATCAAAATGGCGGGCCTCGTCGACGAGGCAAACGCCGACAACCCGGGCTTTCACGTGACGCAGACCGTGCTGACCTGGGGCACGCCGTACTATACGAAGCTCGCGATGGCCTCGGCCGGAGGCCGCGCTCCCGACGTAGCGGTCATGCACGCCTCGCGCCTCCCCGGCTACGCACCCGGGGGGCTACTCGACCCCTGGGACCTGGATGTGCTGGCCCATTACGGCATCACCGAAGACAGCTTCCCGGCACCGATCTGGGAAGCATGCTTCAGCGGCGGCGAGTTGTTCTCCGTCGCGCTCGACGCGCATCCGTTCATCTTGATGTACAACACCGAGATCGCTGCCGCAGCCGGCGTGCTCGGCCCCGACGGCCAGCTGATCGACATCGACTCCCCCGAGCAGTTCGTGGACGTCGCCCGGAAGATGCAGGTCGTCACCGGCAAGCATGGGTTGTCCTACGGCTATCTCGGCGACGGCGCACAGATGTGGCGTCTCTTTTACACTTTCTACAAGCAGCAGGGGGCCGACATGACCCTCACACCGGGCGAAAACGTCGAGGTCGACGAAGACGCCGCGGTCACGTCCCTCGAATTCATGCAGACCCTGCTCGACGACACAGTCGCCACGGCGAGTGGCGACTATGCCACGGCCCTGGCCGAATTCGTCAACGGCGAGAGTGGGCTCTTCTTCAGTGGCGTCTGGGAGTTGCCCACCATGACGGCAGCCAACGTACCGATGGACGCGACGCCGATCCCCACACTCTTCGGCACTCCGGCCGTCTACGCAGACTCGCATACTTTTGTTCTGCCGCATCAGGACAACCCTGACCCCGCCAGGCGCGAGGAAGTTTACCTGTTCGTGTCGAACGTACTGAAGAACTCGATCAGCTGGGCACAGGCCGGCCATATTCCGGCCTACCTGCCCGTCGTCGACGGCCCCGGCTACGCCGAGCTGATCCCGCAGGCGCACTACGCGATGGCGGCGGAGAATCTGAATTACGACCCGCAGGCGTGGTTCACCGGTTCGGGTTCCGATTTTCAGAATTTCTTCGCGGAGAACGTGCAGTCCGTCCTGCTCAACAAGACGGATGCCAGAGCGGGCTTCCAGGGATTCGTGCGGCGCCTCAACGTGCTGCTGTCCAAGCCGAACCCGGTCCGATGATGAACACCGCGACCAACCCTGGTACCACCGAAACATCTATTCGTGACTCATCAACCAGGCAACGAGGGAGCCGATCATGACTGAGGTTGTCGCACCACCCCGCGCCGAGGTATCCGTGCAGACCATCGCGAACGCAGCCCCGCGCATGCCCCGCTCTCGCCGGCGGGAAAACACGGTGGGCTGGGCTTTTCTCGCCCCGTTCGCCGTCGTGTTCGTCCTCTTCCTCGTGACGCCGCTGGCCTGGGGTTTCTATCTCAGCTTCACCGGGCAGTCCCTCACCGGGGCCGGCGGAGGACTCGTCGGCTTCGCCAACTACTCCGAGGCGCTCGGCGACCCCGACATGTGGCGTTCCATGGGCAACACCCTGTGGTTTACCGTGCTGAGCACGGTGCCACTCGTGCTCGTCGCTCTCGCCATGGCGGTGCTCGTCAACCTCGGCCTTCCCGGCCAGTGGATCTGGCGGCTCGCTTTCTTCATGCCCTACCTGCTCGCCTCGAGTGTGGTCTCGCTGTTCTGGGTGTGGCTGTACAACCCCCAACTCGGACTCGTGAACGCCCTGACCGGACTCTTCGGGGCGACCCCGGTGGCGTGGCTACAGGACACCGACTGGGCCATGATCGCGATCGTGGTCACCACGGTGTGGTGGACGGTGGGTTTCAATTTTCTGCTCTACCTCGCCGCCTTACAGAACATTCCCGAACAGCAATACGAGGCAGCCGCACTCGACGGCGCGGGCAAGTGGCGTCAGCTGTTCTCCATCACGATTCCCCAACTGGCACCCACGACCATGCTGATCGTCATCCTGCAGGTGCTCGCGTCCCTCAAGGTCTTCGATCAGGTCTATCAGATGACCGGTGGAGGTCCCGGTGGTGCCACCCGGTCAACGGTCGAGTACATATTCGAGGTCGGATTTACCGGCTACCGCTTCGGCTACTCGTCGGCGATTTCGTACATCTTCTTCGCCATCATCGTCATCGTGTCCATCGCGCAGTTCGTGTTCCGAAAGGGAGCCCGCTCATGACCGCTCAGCTGCTCGTCCCGTCCGACATCGTTGAGCGCGCGGTCCCATCACGCCGTCGGACGGTGCCCACAAGAACATCGGCGTCCTCCGTCGTGGCTTTCGCCATCCTCGCCGTGCTGGCTCTCGGCTGGCTGCTGCCCTTTGTCTGGGCGGTCGTCACGTCGCTGAAGACCGAGACGGATGCCGGCTCGACACCGGTGTCGTGGTTTCCGGAGAGCGGATTCACCATCGTTGCCTATCTCAAGGTGCTGGGCGAAGGAAACCTGCTCACCTGGACGGCCAACAGCCTCTTCACCACCGTGGCAATCACCGTGATCACCGTTGTCGTCTCGGCGCTGGCCGCCTACGCGTTCTCTCGCATCGATTTCAGCGGCCGCCGCTGGATTTTCGTGCTGGTTATCGCCTCGATCATCATCCCCCCTCAGGTTCTCATCATCCCGTTGTTCTACCAGATGCTCGCCCTCAACCTGGTGGACACCTACTGGGGCATCATCCTGCCCCAGGTCATCGCACCGGCCATGGTGTTCGTGCTGAAGAAATTCTTCGACCAGATTCCGATCGAGCTCGAAGACGCCGCACGGATGGACGGCGCGTCCCGGCTGCGCATCTTCTGGTTGATAGTGGTGCCGCTGTCCCGCCCCATCCTCGCGGCCGTATCGATCTTCGTCTTCATCGGGGCCTGGAACAATTTTCTGTGGCCATTCATCGTGACGAACAACTCCTTACTGATGACCCTTCCCGTAGGACTGCAGACGGTCAAGAGCGCCTACGGCGTGCAGTACGCCGAAAACATGGCGATGGCGATCCTCGCCGCCCTGCCGCTCATTGTCGTGTTCCTCATCTTCCAGCGCCAGATCATCAAGGGCATCGCCACCACCGGGCTCGGCGGCCAGTAGGTCAGCACACCCAGTTCAGACTTCACCCGCACCATTGATAGGAGAATCATGACCAACGCTCGAATCACCCTCGTTCGCGACTTCACCCTCGGGGAGGTGCCCCGTCGCCTGTTTGGGTCATTCGTCGAGCACATGGGGCGCTGTGTTTACACCGGAATCTTCGAGCCCGGGCATCCTGAGGCCGACGAGAAGGGCTTCCGCCAGGACGTTCTCAAACTCGTCAAGGAATTAGGCCCCACCGTCGTGCGCTACCCGGGTGGCAATTTCGTCTCGGGATATAACTGGGAGGACGGCGTCGGTCCCGTCGACAAGCGCCCGCGCCGGCTTGATGGGGCCTGGCACACCGTCGAGTCCAACGCCTTCGGCCTGCACGAATTCGTGGACTGGTCCAGACTCGCCGGGACCGAGATCATGGAGGCGGTCAATCTTGGCACCCGGGGGGTGGATGCTGCCCGTGAGCTTGTGGAATACTCCAACCACCCCGGCGGCACGTACCTCTCCGACCTGCGCAAGCAAAACGGCTCGGCCGAGCCGTTCGACATCAAGCTCTGGTGCCTCGGCAATGAGCTCGACGGCCCCTGGCAGATCGGGCACAAGACCGCGCACGAATACGGTCGGCTGGCTCAGGAAGCCGGCAAAGCCATGCGCTTCGTCGATCCAGACATCGAACTGGTTGCCGTTGGAAGTTCGCACTCCAGCATGCCCACCTTCGGCGAATGGGAGCACACCGTGCTCACGCACGCCTACGACGAGGTGGACTACGTGTCGCTGCACGCCTACTACCAGGAAGACGACGGCGACGTGAAGAGTTTTCTCGCCACGGCAGTCGACATGGACTATTTCATCGAATCCGTCGTGTCAACGGTGGATGCCGTTCGTGCGGCCGGCAAGCACAGCAAGCACGTCAATCTCTCCTTCGATGAGTGGAACGTCTGGTACCAGCGCGGCCTCGACACCGACGACCAGCCGCATAATGTCTCGAAGGGCTGGCGCGAGCATCCGCGTCTCATCGAAGATGCCTACAACGTGACAGACGCCATCGTCGTCGGGACGCTGCTGAACTCACTCCTGCGCCATGGCGACCGCGTGAAAATCGCCAATCAGGCCCAACTCGTGAACGTGATCGCGCCGATTCGCAGTGAGGAAAACGGGCCGGCCTGGCGCCAGTCCATCTTCTGGCCCTTCGCCAGAATGGCGGAGCTGGCCCGTGGGCAGATCCTTCGGGCCAGCGTCGACTCAGACAAGTACGAATCCGCGAAGTTTGGCGACGTAGACGTCGTCGACGTGAGCGCAACCTGGGACGAAGACAACGGCCGGGTAGCTCTGTTCGTCGCCAATCGCGGCCTCGACGAGTCTGCCGACGTGGACGTGTCCCTGTCTGGCTTCGTGGGCGGACGCGTGAGTCGAGCTGAGGTACTGGGTGTGCCAAACGGCAAGGACAGGTTTGCCACCAACACCCTCGAGAGCGGCGAACAGGTGGGGCTGTCCCCGCTGGCCGGGGTGACCGTGACCGGCAGCCGTCTCCGGTTCACGCTCCCCGCGCTGTGCTGGGCTGTCATCGAGGTCGAGGTCACCCGGGCGTAGTCGGCGCAAACCGCGGGATGGCTGAGCTCGCCATCCCGCGGCCGCGCCCGGCCACGCGGCCCCGCTATCCGCGGGGCAGGGCGCTCGCGAGATCGGCGATGAGGTCATCGACGTCTTCGATGCCGACCGACAGGCGCACGATGTTGTCGGGCACCTCAAGTTCGGTGCCGCGCACCGAGGCGTGCGTCATCTCGGAGGGGTAGTTCACAAGCGACTCGACTCCTCCGAGCGACTCGGCCAGTTGGAACAGGTGTGTGGCTTCAGCGAAGCCGCGCGCCGCCGCGGCGCCACCGGCGAACGCAATGGAGATCATGCCGCCGAAGCCGGACATCTGCTTTGCGGCCAGCTCGTGGCCGGGGTGGCCGGGCAGCCCCGGGTAGAAAACCTGCTCGATCGCCGGATGTCCATCGAGATACTCGGCAATGGCCTGCGCGTTTTTGCAATGGCGCTCCATCCGCACCGAGAGCGTCTTAATGCCGCGCACGGTGAGCCAGGCGTCGAGCGGAGCCGAGACCGGACCGGCCGCGAACTGCAAGAATTGGGCCTTCTCGTGCAGCGCGTCGTCGTTGATGATGAGGGCGCCGCCGAGCACGTCGGAGTGGCCGCCGAGATATTTCGTGGTCGAGTGCACGACCACGTCAGCGCCAAATTCCAGCGGATGCTGCAGCGCCGGTGACGCAAAGGTGTTGTCGACGATCGCGACCACACCGTGGCGATGCGCGATCTCGGCGAGGGCCGCAATGTCGCTGATCTTCATGAGCGGATTACTCGGCGTCTCGACCCAGAGAATTTTTGTCTCCGGGCGGATGGCCGCTTCGACCGCAACCAGGTCGCTCATCTCCACCGTGGTGTTCTGCACACCCCACGCGGCGTGCACCTTGTTGATGAGGCGGTGGGTTCCGCCGTAGACGTCGTTGCCAAGCACGACGTGGTCGCCGGGCTGGAGGATTGCGCGCAAAATGGTGTCCTCCGCGGCAAGTCCGCTCGCGAACGACAGGCCGTGTTTACCACCCTCGAGCGCGGCGAGCAGACTCTCCAGCGCGGTACGCGTGGGGTTGCCGCCGCGGCTGTACTCGTAGCCGCCGCGCAGGTTGCCGATGCCGTCCTGAACATAGGTGGAGGTCTGGTAGATCGGCGGGATGACGGCACCGGTGGTCGGGTCGAATTCCTGACCAGCGTGGATGGCGATCGTGTCGAACTTCTGGGTGTTGGCCATTGCGGGCTCCCTAGTAATCTGCGTATGAATAGAACCGAAAAAGTCAGACGCTCAGATAGCTGAGCAGGTCGTGCCGGGTGATGACGCCGAGCGGCTTGCCACCGCCGGTCACGAGCAGCGCGTCGTGCTCGGCGAACGCGGCTCGCGCTGCGGCGACCGGCTCGTTCACCCCGATCAGCGGCAAGGCTTCGCCAACGATCGAACCGACCCGATCGGTGAGCTTGGCATCGCCGGAGAAAACGAGGCCCATCAGGGCACGTTCATCAACTGCGCCGAGCACCTCGCCCATGACGACGGGCGGCTTGGCGCTCAGCACAAGCAACTGCGATACACCGCCCCTCGTCATCGTTTCGATGGCGTCGTGCACGGTGTCGCTCGGGTGCACGTAGACGAACGCGGGAAGTCCCCCGCTCTTCGACTCGAGCAGGTTCCCCACCGTGTGACCGGTCGGGGCGTTGCTGAAACCGTAGCTGCGCATCCACCCGTCGTTGAAGATTTTGCCGAGGTAGCCACGGCCGCCGTCGGGCAGCAGCACGACGATCGTGTCGGCGGGTCCGAGCTTTTCGGCCGCGCGGAGGGCCGCCACGACGGCCATCCCACTGGAGCCGCCGACGAGGATTCCCTCCTCGAGGGCGAGCCGGCGGGTCATGGCGAAGGAGTCGGCGTCGGACACGGCGATGACCTCGTGCACGACCGTTGGATCGTAGGCGCCGGGCCAGAAATCCTCCCCGACACCCTCAACCAGGTAGGGGCGGCCGGTACCGCCGGAGTAGACCGACCCTTCCGGGTCGGCGCCGATGATGCGCACGGCGTCGCTTGAGACCTCGCGCAGGTAGCGGCCGGTGCCGGTGATGGTGCCGCCGGTGCCGACGCCGGCGACGAAGTGGGTGACGGTGCCGTCGGTGTCACGCCAGATCTCGGGGCCGGTGGTCTCGTAGTGGCTGAGCGGGCCGTTCGGGTTGAAGTACTGGTTGGGTTTGAAGGCACCCGGAATGTCGCGGGCCAGCCGGTCGGACACGCTGTAGTACGACTCGGGGTCGTCCGGTGCGACGGATGTCGGCGTCACGACGATCTCGGCGCCGTAGGCCGTGAGCACATTGCGCTTATCTTCGCCGACCTTGTCGGGCAGCACGAACACGCACTTGTAGCCGCGCTGCTGGGCTACGAGGGCCAGGCCCACACCGGTGTTACCCGACGTGGGTTCGACGATTGTGCCACCAGGCTTCAACAGGCCGTCGCGCTCGGCGGCATCGATGATGCGCACCGCAATGCGGTCCTTCGCCGACCCGCCCGGGTTGAGGTATTCGAGCTTCACGAGCACCGTTGCGGTCAAGCCTTCGGTGACCTTGTGGAGTTTGACCAACGGGGTGTCACCGATAAGGTCAAGAACGGTGTCTGCGATCTTCATGGAAATTCCTTTTGTCGGGCTGCGCGCCAGGTGGCAGGCGCGGCCTCGGATGTGCTCACCGATTCGGCGCTGGCCGGCGCGTTCGTGCGAAATCGACTAGCGACAGCAGCAACTCGACGATGAGCGGTCGCTCATCCACTCTAACGGGCGGCGAGATCCGGTCACCAGCCTGAGAAATAGCCGTGAGAGCGGCATCGGGGGAAGCTACAGGGACGACTGATACGTTCACAGTGAAGCAGTTCCAATAGAGAGGCCCTCGTGACCCCCCAGCCCGGTTCCCCCGTGAACAAAGCGTCGATCAAGGAAGAACGCACCGCGAAGCGTGCGAAAAAGCTGGAGCAATATCACCGCCAGCAAAAGCGCGGCAAGCGTAATCGTCTGATTGGCATTGTCGGCGGCGCTGTGGCGATCGTTGCGATCATCGCCCTGATCGTGACCGCGTTCGTGCTCACGCCGAAGGCCGCCAACTACGCCGGCGGTGGTGCAGGCGATGCGTCGACCATCGACGGTGTCGAGACCTTCACGAACGGAGCCGGCCACGTCAAGACCGCCGTCACCTACGAGCAGACGCCGCCCGCCGGCGGCCAGCACGCTTCGGCTTGGCTCAATTGCGGTGTGTACGATCAGGCGGTTCCGAACGAGAACGCCGTGCACGCACTTGAACACGGTGCCATCTGGGTCACCTACGATCCATCGATCTCCGACGCTGAGCTCGATCTGCTGAAGACGGAACTGCCCTCCAGCTACGTTGTGCTGTCGCCCTTTGACGGAATTCCCGCACCGATCGTGCTGAGCGGCTGGAATTCACAGCTGCAGGTCGACAGCGCTGACGACCCGCGCGTCGCCGAGTACTTCACCGAGTTCTGGAAGAGCACCAACGTGCCAGAAAACGGCGCCCCCTGCTCCGGCGGGATCGACGCACCCGGCAAAGTTTCTTGAGCCGCGCCTAACCCGTGACTTCTGACCCCCCACAGTCCACAGCGGATGCTCCCCCACCGCGCCGACGCCGCTCGGTTTTGCGTGCCATCACCGTCACTGCTGCGATCACGGCGCTCGTCGTCGGCGCTGCGGCCTTTTCGTCGGGGCGCTTGAGCACACTCACCGACGCCACGCCCGACACCACAAGTGCCGAGGCTGGCTTCGCCAGGGACATGCAGGAACACCACAACCAAGGCGTCGAACTTGCCCTGATTATTCGCGACCGTACCGACGACGCGCCCGTGCGGCTACTCGCCTACGACATTGCCACGACGCAGGCCAAGCAAAGCGGGCAGATGTCGGGCTGGCTCGCTGTCTGGGGTCTACCGCAATTCGCCCCTGAACCGTCGATGACCTGGATGACCCGGTCGGGCCTGTCCGGCAACACGCACGATTCGTCTCACTCGGCGGGCACCGACGCCGGCCACGTCGCCGGAGAACCGATGCCCGGACTCGCGACCCCGGCGCAGATCACCGCGCTCACCACGGCATCCGGTGTGGAAGCGGAGCGGCAGTTTCTCGTCATCATGATCGCTCACCACTCGGGCGCGATCGCAATGGCCGAGGCCGTTCTCGATCGCAGCACGAACGCGACCGTGCACGCTTTCGCGACGTCCATCGTGCTGAGCCAGAAGTCCGAGATCGACCTGATGACCGGGATGCTCGCTGAACGTTCGTAGCCTGACACCCCTCTGTCACCCGGAACGTATCGCTAGGGGGCCGGGAGGCGCTCGGGGGAATCCGTCACGGGGCTCGCGGTGATCTGGCGGGCGTAGAGGCTCGCGTAGACGGCGCCGCGGGCGAGCAGTTCGGCGTGGGTGCCGCGCTCCACGATGCGGCCGGCATCGACGACGAAGATCACGTCGGCCTCGACGATCGTCGAGAGACGGTGCGCGATCGCAATCGTGGTGCGACCATGGCTCGCGGTGTCGAGGGCTGCCTGCACCACGCTCTCCGAAATGGAGTCGAGCGCGCTCGTCGCCTCGTCGAGGATGAGCACCGGCGGGTCTTTCAGCAAGACGCGCGCGATGGCGATGCGCTGCTTCTCACCGCCGGACAGCCGGTAGCCGCGCTCCCCGACCATGGTGTCGTACTTCTCCGGGAAGGAGTCGATCGTGTCGTGGATGTTGGCGGCGCGGGCGGCCGCGATGAGCTCAGAATCCGTTGCCTCGGGTTTGGCGTAGCGCAGGTTCTCGGCGATGGTTGCGTGGAACAGGTAGGTCTCCTGGCTCACGATACCGATGTGGGAGACGAGCGACTCCTGTTGCAGGTCGCGCACATCCACCCCCGAGAACAGCACACGGCCGGCCGCGGCTTCGTAGAAGCGCGGAATCAGGTACGAGACGGTGGTCTTGCCGGCCCCCGACGGCCCCACAAAAGCGGCGAACTGGCCCGGCTCGATCGTCAGTGACACATCGTCGAGGGTCGGGCGCGCGTCACCGCGAGCGTCCGGGTAGGCAAACCGCACCCGGTCGAACTCTACCCTGCCTCGAGCCGCGCCGGCCGACGGCACCAGAGCAGCATCGGGCTTGTCGCTGATCGCCGGCTTCAGGTCGAGGTATTCGAAGATGCGCGCGAACAACGCAGACGAGGTCTGCAGGTCGAGGGCGACCCGCATCAGACCGAGCAACGGAAAGATCAGCCGAGCCTGCACCGTGGTGAAGGCCACGATCGTGCCGGGCGTGACATCGGTCGTGCCATTGAACATGAGCGCCCCCGCGACGAGGTAGACGATCGCAGGAATGGCCGATAGGAACACGCTCACCGTGGCGAAGAACCACTGGCCGCTCATCTGCTGACTCACCTGCAGGCGCACCTGATTGCGGTTCTCTTCAGCGTAGCGTTCGATCTCGTTCTGCTGTCGGGTGAAGCTCTTCGACAGGAGGATGCCAGACACGCTCAAGGTTTCCTGCGTGATGGCGGTCATGTCCGACAGCGATTCCTGCGTCTTGCCGGCAATGCGCGCCCGCACCTGGCCGACGCGGCGCTGGGCGAACACCAGAATGGGCATGAGTACCACCGCCACGATCGTCAGCTGCCAGTTCAGCAGCAGCATCGCCACGAAGGCGGCGATCACCGTGACGGTGTTGCCGAGGATGCTCGAAATGGTGTTGGTCAGCACCGTCGCGACGCCACCGACATCATTTTGCAGCCTCGACTGAATGACACCGGTCTTGGTCTTGGTGAAGAAGCTCAGTTCCATCGCCTGCAGGTGGGTGAACAGCCGCACGCGCAGGGCGCCCATGACCTTGTTACCCACCGTCGCCGTCAGCCAGGTCTGCCAGACGCCGAGCAGCGCATTGACCAGGAAGACGCCGAGCATGAACGCCACCAGCACCCCGAGCACCGAAAGGTTGGGAGTGCCGCCGGCCGGAAAGAGGCCGTCGTCGAAGGCGCGTTGGGTGAGGAGCGGCGGCACCACCGAGAGGGCGGCGCTGACCAGAACCAGGACGACGGTAACGATGAGGGTGCTGCGATGCGGGGAAAACAGCGCAAAAATACGCTGCAACAGGTGCGGGATGCGCGGTGCCTCGGCGTTCTCGGCTCGCTGCGCCGCGGCATCCGCCCCGCTCACCCGGCCGCGTTTGATACCGACGGCCGGCCGCGACCCGAAACTTCCCGACCCGTGCGCTGAACTCATCTTCTTATTTTAGGTGCAGCGGCAGAGACTACACGGTGAGGCGGACGTCCCCGTTCGGCCCGGGACCCTCCGTCACTTCCACGCTAACCGAGCCGCGACAGCTGCGTGGTCGGTCGGCCAGGCATTCTCGAGGTGGTGGCCCAGAATATCTGCGCCCGGGCCGACACGCTGCTTTCCCTTGGCGCTGAGTATCGGGGGTGCCGCGCCCACTATCTCAGCGGCGACGGTGAACGCCTCTAAAGCGCGCGCGCCGCGGCTAAAGATGAAGTCAATCCGGTCTCGAGGCTCCTCACCAGCCGGGATGATAGGGGACCACGTGTGTCCGGGCACGGCATCAACATCGGGATGAACGACTCGAAATGCATCGGCGTACCCTGCGATCTCGAGCATGCGTGAGGCGGGCCACTCGACGCTATTAGCGCGGTGCCCCGGCTTCCAGTCCAGATGCGAGGGCACGTTGAAATCGCCCATGATGAGAATTGGATCCTGTGCAGACACGATGCCCTCGCTCTCGAGCCGACCCTGCTCCGACAAGATTTCCGAGAGCTGGGCTGTGCGCCGGCGTTCGCCTCGGCTTGCGAGGGTGTAGCGCGCAGGAATACGTGCATCGTCGGCAGTGTACGGGCCGTAGTCCGCATGCCACAGGTGCACTGACCACACCGTGACAGCGCCTTTCGGTGTGAAAACGGTGGCACAGGTAGCGAACGAATCGGTCTCGGTGTGATGAAGTGACAGGGGATACGGGCTTATCACCGCTGTGTCATGACCCTGTTGAGCGATATTCCAACCCATCGCTGCCGCCAACTGACGACCATGAGCCCCGAAACACTCCTGCAGGGCCACGATCGAGTGGGGAAATTCTTGAAGGTAGGCGACCTGCTTGGCATGCCCGTCGTTGGAGTGACATCCGCCGAACCAGAGATTCCAGGTCATGGCGGCCACACCCTGCTCCAGCATTTTTGGAGAGGGCACAGCGGGCGCGGCCATCTCCGACGCTGCCGCCTGCGCCACACACACATTGGTCCCAACCGCGAATTCACCGGTCCGCCCATTCCATTCCGGTACTAGCCCGTCCGTCACCAGCAGAAAGCGATAGGCCCCGTCCGGAAGGTGGGCCAGATCCAATGATAAAGATTCCCTGTCGGTCAGCGCCGAAGCCGCTGCCACGGGTGGGCTTTCCGGCAGTTCGTTCCACCGACAGTCTTTCTGCGCGTAAACCTGCACACGCGCCGCTTGTTCGGCCGAAAACGTGCACTGCACGGTCAGAGTCGAAGTCGCAGCGTCAAAGGAGCCGACGGCGAGGGCGGACGGCTCGAAATGCTTGGGCTTGTCCCGTTCCACGTTCAGGGCCCAATCGACGAGTTCTTCTTCGAGCAGTGTGTTGTGCCGCACGTGGCAGCCGAGGACCACTGCCGGGTCGGCGTTGACGCCGACGACGAGCAGACCGGCGCTCGTGGCAGCCAACGCCCCCACCGCCGAGTCTTCGAAGGCGACGGCCGTCTCTGCGTTTACCGAGGGAGCGAGTTCTCGTAGTTTGCGCAGGGCAGCCACGTACAGATCGGGAGCTGGTTTAGCCGCCGATACCTCATCCCGGGCGACAGAACAGGTGATCAAGGTGTGCACACCAATACGCTCCAGAATCTGATCGAGCAGCGCACGCGGGCTGTTCGATGCGACCGCGACGGGGAACCTCGCCGCGAGTTCGCTCACCAGGGCCACGGCTCCCGGCATGGCGATCGCCTCCTGGGCGATTAGTGCTTGAAATTCTTCGGACAGCGATTCTGCCAATTCACCCACCATGGGAGCCGGGAGCCCGGCAGCCTCGAAAATCGTCACGAGCCGCGCGGCCACGTCATCTATTGCGCCACCACGAAACCCGGCCAAATCGGTCAGGGTTGTGCCGTGCGCGTTCGCGCAGGCATCCACGGCGCGAAGCCACAGGTCTTCGGTGTCCGCGAGCAGTCCGTCGCAATCAAAGATAATCGCGGATGCTGCGTCCGGCAGCAAGCTCACGCTCACGTCGATACAGGTGTTGAGAAATTGGGCTTGCATTATGCCTCCACTCGAAGTGCCGGACGCCCCGTGAGGCGAACGCGAACTCGTAGGCCGATCGGCAACTCGGTGACGCTGGCCGACGGAACGTCGACCTTGATCTCGGAACTTCCGCGACTAATGCTGCCCTCGATCTTGGCCGTGATGCGAGTCGTTGCACCTCGGTAAACGTGGGAAACGATGTGGGCACATCCGCGGTCGGACTCCTCAAGCATGAGCAGTTCGGGCCGCACATAGAGCAAATCACGGTCGCCCTCACGGAGGGGCACCCAGAGATCAGGGATGGCCGCGCCGCGGGCGACGGCAAGCTGGTTCGTCGTACCGACGAAACGAGCAACGAAATCAGTACTCGGTTGGTCGTAGAGAACTCCCGGCTGGTCAATCTGTTCGATTCCACCGCCCCGCATGACCGCGACCCGATCGGCCATCGCGAGCGCTTCATCCTGGTCATGAGTGACGAAGAGCATCGTGATTCCGAGCCGGAGCTGCAGGTTGCGAATCTCCTCCCGAAGCGAAGAACGCACCCTGGCATCGAGCGCCGACAGCGGTTCATCCAAGAGCAGTACCCGCGGCTCAACCGCGAGGGCTCGTGCCAGCGCAACGCGCTGTTGCTGCCCGCCGGAGAGCTGGGCCGGAAACCGGTCTGCGTAACCGGGCAGCCCGACCAGATCGAGCAGAGAGGTGAGTTTCGCTACCCGCCTGGACTTGCTTTCGCGTCGCACGACGAGCCCGAACGACACGTTGTCGGCCACACTGAGGTTTGGAAACAGACTGTAGGACTGAGACACCATGCCGATGCCGCGACGGTGGGCCGGGACCCGCAACACATCGCGCCCGTCCACCGTGAGAGTACCGCTCGACGCGGTCTCGAACCCGGCGAGAATACGCAGTGCTGTTGATTTTCCGCAGCCAGAAGGGCCGAGCAGCGCCACGAATTCCCCGGGTTCGACAGTGAGGTCGAGGCCAGTGAGCACGGTGGTGTCACCAAACTTCTTGCTCACCGCGGTGTACTCGATACGCGCCGCCGTTGTACCTCGGAGGTGAGCGGTTGCTGCTGTAGACGTCACGATTCGTGTCCTTTCAAGGCCAGGGTGCGCGCAGGGGCTGCGCGTCCGGCGAGTACCGTCATGGCGATCAACAATGCCCAGGTGAGGGCGTTGATGAGGAGGGACATGGAAATGGAAGCGCGAAAGTTGGATCCGGCGATTTGGGTGAGCCAGACCGGCAGAGTTCGATAGCCAAGCGTCACCGCCACCGTATATTCACCCAGACACAGTGCTATGCAGAAAAAGGCACAGAAGATCACCGGCCCCTTGATGTTGGGCAGGATGACCCGCCGGAGCACTGTGGCGCCACTCGCACCGAGCGAATGTGCGCTCTCGACCAGGGTGCGCAGGTCAATGGTGCGCAGACCAGCGTCGAGCGATCGAAATACGAACGGCAGGGTCAAGACAATGTAGCTGCCGACCAGAACGACGGGCAGGTCGGGGTTTTGAAGCAGCTGGCTTATCTGAGCTGGCACGGAACCGCGACCGAAACCGGCCATGCTGCGCAACACCGTGACCAACCCGGCCGCTAGAGCGATTGAAGGTACGACGAGAGGAATCGTGCAGACGATCTCGATGATGGGGCGCCACCGTGGCGCCCGAAGGTGGAGATAGACCATGGTCGGGACCATAAGAGCCAACAGCGCCACAACGGTCAGAACAGTGATGAGCAGCGTCAGCGAAAGCGCACCGGGAAACCCCGGGTCGCGTACCGATTCTAGATACGGCTCAAAAGTGAATCCTGCTGTGGGCACGTAGATACTGAAGACGAGAGCGCACAGCATTGGCACCGTGATGTAGAGCGCCATCAGGATGATCAGGGCCCAGCCGAGCCTCGGCGCCACGACACGGAGACCCCGAGCCGCGCGCGTCTCCCGACTCACTTGAACCATTTCAGACTCCGTTTCTGCAGGGGCATGTAGATGAGTAAGACGACCAGGGCCACGACGATCATGTTGACACCCAGTGCCATGGCCACATTCTCCTGGCCAGCCAGATTGCCACCGGCCAGTCCACTGTCGATGCGCAGGCTAATGAGGGGTACTCCACCGCCTCCGATCAGGGCCGCGGCCGACGCGTGGGTCGCAAATGACGCCCCGAAAAGTAGGACGAAGCCGCTCAGAATCGCTGGAGTGGCGATTGGCAAGCCAATTTTCTTCCAGAACTGCCAGCTGGTTGCCCCCACGGAGGCTGCCGCCTCCTTCCACTCCACGCGCAGGCCGGCCAGGGTGGGCAGAACAACCATGACCATGGTCGGTATCAGAAAATACTGATACATCAGGATGAGTCCGCCGCTGCTGTAGAGGGTGAAGCCGAGGTCTGTTAGCGACAAAAGTTCTGTGATGATGCCCGCGTTACCGACCGCCGCAATGAAGGAGAAAGCGAGAGGAACGCCTCCGGAATTGGCCAGCACGCTCGTGAGTACGGTGACCACCGCGGTGAGTTTCCTGGAGCGCGTAGTGACAATGGCCTGCGCGAGGGCCAGACCCATGATGCCGCCGACCAACGCCGCGATCACGCTTATCTGCAGGCTGTTCTGCATTGCGTCCCAGGACGCGCCCCGAAAACTGGCCGCAAAGTTGGCCAGGCTGGGTACGTAGTTCCCCGGCTTGTTCACGTCGGCCACCCGGAACGCCGACAGCACAATACCGCACACCGGCACGCCCAAAAAAAGCGCTATGAAGACAAGGAAGGGGATGAGCCCCATGCACGAAGCGCCGACCCGGTGTTCGGCCCGGGCCTGCAACGAACGAATGCGATACGTTGCCCGAGCGATCGAACCAGGGACCGAGGGGGCGTTCCTCCTGGCCACCGTGGGGGTCACGAGGCGACCGCTGCGTCCCACTTCTCAGCGAGGAGCAGGTTGGCAGCGCTGCGCTGGGCTTCAGACGGAAACTCGAATCCGTTCATGACGGTCGGGAGCTTGTCAGCCGCGGCCGTGTCGACAGCACCGGACTGGACCAGGGCCTCGAATCGCACGGGTCGGGTGTAGCCATTGAGCAGGATGTTCTGGCCCTCGTCGGAGTACATGAACTCGATCCATAGGCGTGCAGCAGCGGGGTGCGGGGCGTCCGCGTTGATTGACGCGGCGTAGTAGGACGCCATGGTGCCGTCGGTCGGGATGACAACCTGGAAATCGACCCCAGCCGCGGCTGTGTCATCGGCCACGGCCAAATTGAGGTAGTCCCAGTTGATGATGATGGGGGTTTCACCGGTTTCCAGGGTGCCGGCGTTGGCCGCGACGGGAATGAGAATGCCGCTGGCCGACAACTCCGCCATGAACTCGATACCGGGCTGGATGTCGTCGAGACTGCCGCCCATCGCCATCGCTGCGGCCCAGACTGCGTTGAAGCCAGACTCGCCCTGGGCGGGATTTCCGGTGAGGGCGACCTTCCCGACGTACTGCGGGTCATCGAGTTCGGCGAATGAGGTGGGACACACCGCGACTGCGGCCGCATCACACCCGATGGTGACATAGCCGCCGTACTGGTTCGTCCACATGCCCTCGGCATCCGTGAGTGTCGGGTCAATGTCAGCGACCGTCGCGGGACGATATTCGGCCAGGAGTCCCTCAGCACTCGCGCTGTTGGCGAAGGAAACTCCAGTGTCGAGGTAGTCAAGGGACCGGCTCTGGCCGATGCGGTTCTTGATGGCGTTGACCTGATCCTGACTGGAACCGGCCGAGGTGTCATTGTCCACCTCGATACCGTAGGTTGCCGTGAATTCCTCAATCAAGACGCCGTAATTCGCCCAGTCCGGATATAGGCCCATGACGTTCAGAGTTCCTTCAGCCTGCGCAGCGCTCACGAGACTGTCCAACCCACCGCCGCTCTCGACGGAGGTCGCGTCCGCCCAGTCGACGTCCCCGGCAGCGTCGGTGGAGGTACTTGTACAACCAGACAGGCCGAGTGCGCTGACAAGCAGGACTGCGGGCAGGTAATGGCGGCGCGACATGTTCATTGAAATCCTCTTCAGCCAGAATGATCGTGTACGAGTGGGTCACCGACGGAGACTCCCAAGGCGAAAGGTCATCGTTCACTACGACTTATCTAGTGAACTTTGGTCCTTGACGATTGAAGTTCACTAGAGAAGTTTGGCCGGGATGGGTAGATTGGGTGACGAAAAGGTAAACGCTGGATGAACCCCCCGTACGTGAGGCCGGTCCGGTCACCCCACGGTGCGGTGACACAATACTTTGGAAGGTGAACCAGGCCGGGCTGTCGGAGCTGGGCCGCACACAGTGAGGTTGGGCGTGGCGAGGTATCACGACATCGCAGAAGCCATTCGAGGGGCGATCACCCGGGGGCTCTACGCACGCGGAAGTCAGCTGCCCAGCGAACGTGTGCTCTCCGAAGAATTCGCCGTTGCTCCCGGTACTATCCGGCAGGCACTGGGCGAGCTCGAAACCGAGGGGGTTTTGGCCTCCCGCCGCGGAAGCCGGCGCACCGTCATCGGTGAGCCCCGGTCGGCAGGGACGTTTGAAGAGTTTCGGAGTTTTGCCCAATGGGCGTCGTCGCGCGGGCGCGTACCGGCTGGCCAGGTCATCTCGGCGGTGTGGCAGGACGCTTCGCCGCTCGACCGCGAGGCACTTCGGTTACCGACAGCTGCTCGCGTCTTCTGTGTCGTGCGGGTACGCCTGCTTGACGGCGATGCCATCATGGTGGAGCGCACCCGCTACCGGGATACGGTCGGCGCCGAGGTGGAGCGGATTCCGTCCGACTGCCCGTCGGTGACTGCCTGGCTTGCAGCGACGGCCAAAATCACCTTCTCCCGCGCGGAGCATCAGTTTTCCGCCTGCCCGGCAGGGGCGGAAGATGCCCGGCTGCTCGATGTGCGCCGCGGATCCCCGATGCTCATGCACAAACGGATGAGTTTCAGCCGCGACGGCGTGCCGCTGGAGAGGTCGGTCGACCGCTACGTCGCCGACACGATCAGCCTCGTGGTCGACAACTCCCTGAACGCCAACGCCTTGCGCTGGAAATGACTGCGGGGGCATCGTGCCGGAGTTGGCCCCCGGCATCCATTCACCGGAGCGCCACCAGCTCGGCTAGCCCTTGGTCGACCCGGCGAGCAGGCCGCGCACGAAGAAGCGCTGCAGCGAGAAGAACACGATCAGCGGAACCAGAATCGACAGGAAGGCACCGGCTGTGAGCAGATGCCAGTCCTGCCCACGGGCACCGGAGAGTTCGGCGAGTAGTTTGGTCATCGGGGCGACCGCACCGTCCGCGAAGATCAGCGCCACCAGCAGGTCGTTCCAGACCCAGAGAAACTGGAAGATGGCGATCGACGCGATGGCCGGCATGGTCAGCGGCAACACGATGCGAAAGAAGATCTGCCCGTGGCCGGCGCCGTCGACCCTGGCCGCTTCAATGACCTCGCTCGGAATCTCCGAGACGAAGTTGTGCAGCAGGTAGATGGCCAGGGGAAGAGCGAACATGGTGTGCGCAATCCACACCTGCGAATAGCCGCTGCCGGGGTTGAGCGCCGCGACGACCGGGAAGCCAAAAATAGTGCCGCCGGAGAAGAATTGCAGCAGCGGCACGAGGGCCATCTGAATCGGCACGATCTGCAAGGCAAAGACGCCGATGAACATGACGTTCTTGCCTCGGAAGTCAATCCAGGCGAAGGCGTAGGCGGCAAGGCTGGCAATCATCAACGGGATGAGTGTGGCCGGCAGGGTGATCGCGATCGAGTTGATGAATGACCCAGCCAGATTGAGCTGGCTGTTGCCCGCGGCCAGAGCCGTCGTGTAGTTGTCGAAGGTGACCCCGGTGTTGGTGAAAATGGTCCACCAACCGGTGGTGCGCACCTGCTGCGCCGGCCGGAAGGACGACACCAGCAGGCCCAGGGTGGGGATCGACCACAGCACCGCGATGATGAGCGCCCCAATGGTCGCTCCGCGGCTGGTCAGCCGTTTCTTGGTGTTGCGGGCGATGGGCGACTCCATCCGGCGAACGCCGCGTCGGAGTCGCCGCGTGGTCTGGGCGTCAACGGGAAGTCTTACGGGCATGACGGAGCTCATCGGATTTCCCTCTGCTTCTTGATCTGGCGGGCGTTGTAGACGACGATCGGCAGTACCAGCAGGAACAGCACCAGGGCGAAGGCGGCTGAGCGGCCCTGCTCGAAGTTCTTGAACTGGGTGTACATTTCGTTGGCGACGACGCTGGTCTCGTTGGACCCGGCCGTGGTGGTGCGCACAATGTCGAAGACCTTGAGCGACACGATGGAGATAGTCGTCAGAACGACGACGAGGGCGCTGCGGATGCCGGGGACGGTCACGTTCACGAACTGCTCCCAGGCGTTGGTGCCATCGAGTTCGGCCGCCTCCATCTGCTCGGTCGGCACGCCCTTGATGGCGGCAGACAGCACCACCATGGCGAACCCGGTCTGTACCCAGATGAGAATCACGATAAGAAACAGGGTATTGAACGGGGACACCGACAGAAAGTCCACCGGCTGCCCGCCGAACATGACCACAAGCTGGTTCAGCAGGCCGATCTGCTCCTGGTCGGCCGGGCGGGCCGTGTAGACGAAACGCCAGATAATGGATGCTCCCACCAGGGAGATGGCCATCGGCATGAAGACCAGAATCTTGAAATACTTCTCACCGCGGCTCTTGTCGATGAACACCGCGTAAGCGAGGCCGGCGATGGTCGAGATGGTCGGAACGATCAACACCCAGACAATGGTGTTGAGCACGATGCGCACGTTCTCGGGCTGGGTGAAGATCCAGGCGAAGTTGTCCAAGCCAACGAACCGGTCACCGCGAGCGCTCATGAAGGCCTGCACCGTGGTCTGAATGGTGGGAATGACCAAGCCGATGCCGAGCAGGATAGCGGCCGGGGCGAGAAAACCGACCAGCTGGAACAGGTAGCCGGCACCCGTGCGGGAGCGGTAGTCGATGTAGAAGAAGCCGAGTCCCAATACGCCGGCGCCGATAATGGCCCAGGTGTAGGAGTTGGCAACCAGCAAAATCAGCAGTGGTGCCAGAACGCAGACGGCAAGACGAATGATCGTGTAGCCCCGGCCAGAGCGTGGGGCGATCTCGACGAAAAACAAGATGGCACCAACAACGACACCGAACGCCAGGATGATGATGGGGACTTGTGCCAGCGCTGGTAATTGCGCCAGCCAGGAGAAGAAAGCGGACATCTGAAACCTTCCGAGTACGACAGTAAACCCTGGTATTCGCCCGACAACCGGTGAAAACGTATCGATAACGCACACCTGCCACGCACGGTGTGCCGCCCGGTATTCGAAGCGGGCGGCACACCGTTTTCATGCCTGAGTGATGGCTGTTCCAGCTAGCTGGACGGCCAGCCCGCTTCGATGCTCGTGAGCACCTCGTCGGTCGGTGTGCCATTGATCCAACTGACCATGCCCTTCCAGAAGGTTCCCGATCCCACAGCGCCCGGCATCAGGTCGGAACCGTCAAAGCGGAAGGTGGTTTTCGGGTCCTGCAGGATGGTGATCGCTTGTTGCAGAATAGGGCTCGTTGCCTTGGAAGCGTCCAGGCCCTTGTTCGCGCTGATCACGCCGCCGAGACCGACCCGGCTGTTAGCCCAGTCAGCGCTCGAGAGGTATTCCAGCACCTTCTGGGTGTCGGCGTCATCGGAGAAGGCGCCGACAATCTCGCCGCCGCCGGTGACCGTCTGGCCACCCGCCTTGACCGAGGGAGTGATGAAGGCCCAGACGTCGGCGTCCGGTCCGACCTGTCCGCCAGCATCCGTGATGAATCCATCGAAGAAGGAGGCCTGGTGGGTCAGCGCGCAGGTGCCGTTGGAGATGGGGGTGGCCACATCTCCGAACGGGGTGCTGTTGATCGACTTGACGTCGCCAAAGGTGGCATTGACGTAGCTGGGGTTGAGCAGAATCTCACCGAGGGAGTCAAAGGCACCCTTGATGGCCGGGTCGGTGAAGGGGATCTCGTTGGCGACCCACTTGTCGTAGGTCTCGGCGCCGGCCTGGCGCAGCACGAGGTCTTCGACCCAGTCGGTGCCGGGCCAGCCGGTGGCGTCACCGGAGCCGAAGCCGGCGCACCAGGGAGCCGCACCGGTCTTTTCCTGGATGGTCTTGGTGACGGCGAGCAGTTCGTCCCAGGTGGTGGGAACTTCAACGCCCCACTCCTTGAATTTCGCCGGTGAGTACCAGACGAAACCCTTGACGCTGGCCATCAGCGGCGCGCCGTACAGGGTGCCGTCCACCGTGCCGTAGGCCTTCCAGTCGGCCGACCAGTTCTTGTCGACATTAGCCGCGACGGCGTCGGGTGCTGCCTTGAGGAAATTGCGGGAAGCGAGGTCCTTCATCAGCCCGGGCTGCGGGAAGATGGCGATATCGGGAGCGTTGCCGCCCTGCGCGCGGATTGAGATCTGGGACTCGAATTCCTTCGACGATTCGTATTGAATGTCGATCTTGTTGTCTTTCTCCCACCCGGCCCAGGACTTCTCGAGGAGCTGGGCTTCGGTGTCGGCGATCGTGCCGTAGACGGTGACGACGCCATCGCCCTTCGCGCCCGAGTCGGCGGTGGTGGCGCCGGGTCCGCCGGAACAACCAGCCAGTGCCAGACCAGCTATCGCCGCCATGGCGATCGGTGCTGTAAATCGACGGTGCAGGGAAGGCCGCATCTTGGTTCTCCTCATTGAGTGGTGTCGGATCGTGTAGAGCGAATGCGAATGGTGGATAGAGCTGGCGGTGCCCGTGGGAACAGGGTCTCGTGCATGAATCTCGGGAACCGGTTCCAGATCATAAAGTATGTCACCTCTTGAGGGATGGCAAGTCCAAGAATGTAACGGAATGGCAAAGATCCCAGCCACAGTGTTGGGCGGTGTCCGAGTTTAGCGGCTGCATCACGACAGAATCAAGAGATTTCATGGAACCGGTTCCATGCCTGCCGAACGCACGCTAGGGTGTGAGAAGCAGTCACCATAGACGGAGGCATAGATGAGCGCGATCGCCGATGTCGCGCGCCTCGCCGGTGTGGCCAAAGCCACGGCCAGCCGTGCATTGAGCGGCCGCGGCTACGTTTCTATCGAGACCCGAGCAAAGGTCATCGCCGCTGCCCGGCAAATTGGGTACGTTGCATCGCCGAACGCCGCGAGTCTGGTGACCGGGCGCACGCAGAGTGTCGGCGTGATCATTCCGTACATCAGTCGCTGGTTTTTCGGGGAGGTCCTCGAAAGCCTGGAACTGGCCCTGCTGGAGCAGGGCTACGACATGACCCTGTACAACCTGCCGCCCGCTTCCCCGGAGCGCGATCGTGTCTTCGAGTTTTTCCTGGCCCGCAAGCGTTTCGACGGCATTATCTCGGTCTGCGTCGAGCTGAGCGAGCAGGAGGTCGAACACCTGCATCAGCTCCGCCGCCCCCTCGTCGGCATCGGTGGCCCCATCCGCGGCGTGGCCACGATCGAGATCGACGACGTTGCGGCCGCCCGCCTGGCCACCGAACATCTGCTCAGCCTCGGGCACCGCGACATCGTGCACGTAGGCGGCAGCCAGGTTGACGAGATGGACTTTCAGGTGCACAGTAACCGCCTGCGCGGCTTTGAGGCTGCGATGACGGCGGCCGGTCTTCCGGTCAGCGGATGCTTCTACTCCTCGGAGTTCACCACGCCCGGTGGGTACGCCCGGGGCCTGGCTGTACTCGGCGACCCCCGGAGACGCCCCACGGCAATCTTCGCGGCGAGTGATGAGATCGCCTTCGGGCTCATTTTGGCGGCCCGGGAATTGGGGATTCGAGTGCCCACGGAACTGAGCGTGATAGGAATCGATGGGCATCCGCACGCCGAGATGTTCCGTCTCACTACCCTCGCGCAGCATCCGCGCATGCAGGGCGAACTCGCGGTACGCACCCTGCTGGCCGGACTTGCCAGCGGGAGCAGCGTCGGCGCGTCGGCCGTGTTGCCCACCAGCCTCATCATCCGGTCAAGCACCAGTGCGCCACGAATGCTACGCGGCCTGGGTGCCCAATAACGCCCATTCACATCCGCCGGCATCCGCGCAACCTACCGACGCGAATGAATGACGACGGGTACGACAAAGGGGGGCGCCGTCTCCGTTCCGGAAACGACGCCCCCCTGCTCACTGATCGGCTCGAAGCCGGTCGGTTACGCCTCAATCAGAACCCCTCGCGGGGCATAGATTACTTGAGGGTAACGGTGGCGCCGGCCTCTTCGAGGGAAGCCTTGGCCTTGTCGGCAGCATCCTTGGCAACGCCCTCGAGGACGGCCTTCGGCGCGCCATCGACAACGGCCTTGGCCTCGCCGAGGCCCAGGCTGGTGAGCTCGCGTACAACCTTGATGACCTGGATCTTCTTGTCGCCAACGGCGTCAAGGATGACGTCGAATGCGGTCTGCTCTTCAACCTCTTCAACGGCAGCGGCGGGGCCAGCGGCTCCGGCAGCGGCGACGGGGGCTGCTGCGGTGACCTCGAAGGTCTCCTCGAACGCCTTGACGAACTCGGAGAGCTCGATGAGGGTCAGGCCCTTGAACTGCTCAAGCAGGTCTTCAGTGGAAAGCTTTGCCATGATGTACTCCTTTTAGTTTCTTAAAAATTCGTGAACCGCGGTGTAGGCAGGTGCCTAGTTCGCGGACTCCTGCTTCTCACGCAGCGCGTCGATGGTGCGAACAGCCTTCGACAGCGGTGCCTGGAAGAGATAAGCGGCTCCGAACAGCGATGCCTTGAAGGCGCCGGCCAGCTTGGCCAGCAGCACCTCACGGGACTCGAGGTCGGCAAGCTTGCCAACCTCCGCTGCGGTGAGCGGGTTACCGTCAAAGTAACCGCCCTTAACCACCAGGAGAGGGTTTGCCTTGGTAAAGGCACGCAGGGTCTTCGCGACGGCGACGGGGTCTCCGTGCACGAAGGCGATAGCGGACGGACCGACAAGTTCCTCGTCGAACGAGGTGATGCCGGCCTTGTTGGCCGCAATCTTAGTGAGCGTGTTCTTTACCACGGCGTACGTGGCGTCCTCACTGATGGACTTGCGCAGGCTCTTGAGCTGCGCAACAGTGAGACCGCGGTACTCGGTGAGCAGAACGGCGGTCGAGCTTTCGAATTTCTCCGTAAGCTCGGCGACCGTTGCTTCCTTGTTCGCCATGGTGCTCCTCATTAATAATCATGTGCCGGGTAGCCCGGGGCGCAGACATGAAAAAAGCTCCAGCGCAGGGCGCCGGAGCTGTGGAAACAATCCAGAAGACTGAAACAAAACTTCGAACACCTGCGCGGGCCGTTCACGTGAATGAACCTTCGTCTGCTCCCCGTATTTCTACGCGGCGCAGCGACCGGCGGTCTGTGGCTTTTCAGTACGTTACGGCATGCACGGCCAGATACCAAATGCGCCGCGACGCCGGGCCCGACTCAGCGGCTTCCGACGGCGATGGCGTCGAGTTTCCATTCGGACAGAAAAGTTGTTGACATCGGTCTACTATCTGCGTATTGTTGACCGTTGTCAACTAATTGCAGGAGTTTCATGAGTCGCGCAGCACGCCGTAGCAGGGCATCCGTCACCCGCCGTCCCAACGCCGACGGGTCGATGAGTCATCGCCAGGTTCTGGAGTCCCTCTCCGGCCTGCTGCTGGGCATGTTCGTCTCGATTCTCGCCGGAACCGTCGTCGCCACCTCCCTGCCGCTGATCGTCTCCGATCTTCAGGGCGACCAGTCGGCCTACACCTGGGTGGTCACCGGCACGCTGCTGGCGACCACGGTAAGCACACCGGTCTGGGGCAAATTCGCCGACCTGTTCAATCGCAAGCTGCTGATTCAGGTCGCCCTCGTGGTTTTCGTACTGGGATCGGCGCTGGCCGGATTCTCGGAGGACACCGGCACCCTCATCGCGTTCCGCATTTTGCAGGGCCTCGGCGCCGGCGGCCTGGCCGCCCTCAGCCAGATCATCATGGCCGACATCATCAGCCCCCGCGAACGCGGCAAGTACGCCGGCCTGTTCGGCGCTGTCATGGCGCTTGGCACCATCGGCGGGCCGCTCCTCGGCGGCGTGGTGACGGACGCCTTCGGCTGGCGCTGGAACTTTTTCATCGCTCTTCCGGTAGCGGTGGTCGCCATCATCCTGCTGCAGGTCACCCTGCACCTGCCCGCGCGCGTGAAGCGCGTTGTGAGCATCGACTACCTGGGCATCGTGCTGATCGGCGGCGGGGTGTCACTCCTGCTGCTCTGGGTCACCCTGGCCGGCAAGTCGTTTGCGTGGGCCTCGCTCCCCTCCTTCGCCATGGTGCTCGGCGCAGCCATTCTGCTCATTGCCGCCGTGATCGTGGAGTTCAGGGTGAAGGAACCGATCATTCCACTTGACCTGTTCAAGAACCGCACCGTCACGCTCGCCGTCATCGCAAGCCTCGCGGTGGGCGTGGCCATGTTCGGTACCTCGGTTTTTCTCAGCCAGTACATGCAACTCGCTCGCGGCGCCACGCCAACCCAGTCTGGCCTGCTCACCATCCCCATGATGGGTGGACTACTCATCGCCTCGACCGTTTTCGGCAACCTGATCAGCCGCACGGGAAAGTGGAAAGCCATCATGGTCTCCGGCAGCGTGCTCGTGCTGGCCGGTTCCCTGCTGCTCGGCTCCCTGCGCTTCGACACGAGCCTGGTTTTCGTGGGCGTGTTCATGTTCATCCTGGGAGCCGGTGTGGGCATGATCATGCAAAACCTCGTGCTCGTCGTGCAGAACACCGTAGAGATTACCCATCTCGGCGTGGCCACGAGCACCATCACGTTCTTTCGCAGCCTCGGCGGCACAGTCGGCGTCTCGGTTATGGGCTCGGTGCTCGGCACCCTGGTCGCCCAGTACATCCGGGACGGCACCGCCACCCTCAGCCCGGCTAACCAGCTTGCAGCCATGCAGACCCTCGGCGATGGCACCATCCCGCAGGTGTCCCTGCTGCCGGCGGCACTGCGCATCGTCGTCGAGTCGGCCTACGGCACCGGCGTGGGCAACGTGTTCTTGATCATGGTGCCCCTCGCGATCATTACCCTGGTTATGATCGCGCTGCTGCCAAACATTCCCCTCGGCACCATGACCGGCATCGAACGGGAACGCTCGGGCACCGATACGGATCCGACGACCGGACAGATTTTGGTCGGCGTGAGTACGGCATCCGTTGCCCTGCCCCCAGTAGCCCCCGATCAGCGTCGGTAGAATTCGATCGTGACAGACACTATGCCCGGGAGCGTGCCGGCAACGACAACGACAACGGATGCCGCGCTGGCAGCGGTCGAAGAGCAAATGGCCCTCCTCGCCAAGAATATTCGTGCCAGCCTGCGGGACACAGCCCTGTGCATTCACCCCACCCTGCAACCGTTCGGATTCAAGTTTCTGCGCATGCTCGAGCGGTGCGGCCCCACCCCCGCCGGCGCTCTCGCCGAAAATCTGGTGGTCGACAAGAGCATCATCAGCCGTCAAGCTCGCGCGTTGTCCGACCTCGATTTGATCACAACCCAGGCCGATGACGACGACGGGCGAATCAAGTATTTCGCACTCACTCCCTTGGCCGAGGCGAAACTGGCCGACGTGCGTGCCAACAATTCGGCGCGCATCCTGAGCCGACTACGCGGCTGGCCAGCAGATGATCTGACCCACTTCGCCGAGTTTCTCGCCCGGCTCAATACCCCCGACTGACCGCCTCGGCCCGAGGAAGGGCGACACGGAATTCCGTCCGGCCGGGCCGGCTGTTGACTTTGACCGTGCCGCGGTGCGCGGTGACGACGGCGTCGACGATGGCCAGGCCCAGACCCGTACTGCCGGTGCTCGCGGTCCCCGAAGCATTGGCGGCACGAAAACGGGAGCTGTCGCCGCGGGCGAAACGTTCAAACAGTGTGGCCGTGAGCTCGTCGGGAATGCCCGGGCCGTCGTCGGTCACCGAGATCACCGCGCATTCGTCGTCTTCCACGAGCGCGACCACCACGGTTGTGCCAGCCGGGGTGTGCACCCGTGCGTTGGCGAGCAGATTCGTGATGACCTGACGCAGGCGCGGTTCATCGCCGATCGCCTCGAGAGGTTCTCGAGGCAGCTCGAGGTTCCAGACATGATCACGGCCGGCCGCGTGCGCGTCGCTGACGGCGTCGACGAGCAGCATGGTGAGGTCGACCGGTTCCATTTCGAGTTCACGGCCCTCGTCGAGGCGGGCGAGCAGCAGCAGGTCTTCGACCAGGCCGGTCATGCGCACCGACTCCGATTCGATCCGGCTGAGGGCGTGGATCGTGTCAGGAGGCAACTGCTGGCCGCTGCGGCGGGTGAGTTCGGAGTAGCCGCGAATGGAAGCGAGCGGTGTGCGCAGCTCGTGGCTCGCGTCGGCGACAAACTGGCGCACCTTGCGTTCGCTGGCCTGCCGTGCCTCCAGGGCGCGGTCGACGTGGTCGAGCATACGGTTGAGCGCGGCTCCCACCCGACCCACCTCGGTGCGCGGGTCGGTGTCGCCGGCCGGAACCCGGTCGTCGAGCGAGACCTCGCCGCGGTCGAGGGGCAGTTGTGCGACCCGGGTGGCAGTAGCGGTGACACGCTGCAGCGGGCGAAGGGCCAGCCGCACCACCCAGGCCGCGATGATGGCGACGACGATAAGCCCGGCGAGTGAGACGAAGGTGATGATCAGGGCCAGTTGGGCCGCAGTGGAGGCGACGCCCGACAGCGGCAGGCCGACCAGGTAGAGCGTGCCGGTTTGGGCCGTTTCAGCCTGCACCCGGTACTCGCCGAGTTCACCGCCGAGGTTCACGGTGACGGCGGCCGACTGGTTGACGTGGTCGGCAAGCTGCCGCACCTGCTGCTCCGACAGCTCTTCGATCGCGCCACTCTGGTCATCTGTGTAGCCCGTCGTGATGCTCGACCCGTCATAGACCAGCGCGAGCAGCCCGGGAGGCTGGGCGGGACCGCTGAGGATCCTGTTGGCCGTGGGGGTACCGAAGGAGGGGCTGCCGGGTTTATCACCCAGACGGTCCCCATCGTTGTCCCCGCTGCTGCCCAACACCGAACCGGAGCGATCGGCGGCCGAAGCGAGTTGCACGTCGAGGCGGTCGAGCAGGGACGCGCGCAATATGACCACACTCACGACCCCGATCGTGATGCTCACGAGGGCGAGCAGGCCGACGACGGTGAGCACGAGACGCCGCTGCAGTGTCCAGGGCGAGCGGGTGCCGCCGCGGCGCCTTCTCTCGGTCATGCAGCGGTCTTGAGCATGTAGCCGGCGCCCCGCACCGTGTGGATCATCGGCTCCCGGCCGGCATCGATCTTTTTACGCAGGTACGAAATGTAGATCTCGACGACAGAGGATTTACCGCCGAAGTCGTAGCTCCAGACCCGGTCGAGAATCTGCGCTTTGCTGAGCACCCGGCGTGGATTGCGCATGAGAAAGCGCAGCAGTTCGAACTCGGTCGCGGTCAGTTCGATGGCCTCTTCGGCACGGAAAACCTCATAGCTGTCCTCGTCGAGGGTGAGATCGCCGACGGTGATCCGCGGGTCGGCCGAGTCGGCTACGGCGAGGGTGGAGCGGCGAATGAGACCGCGCAGCCGAGCGACGACCTCCTCAAGACTGAACGGTTTGGTGACGTAGTCGTCGCCGCCGGCGGTGAGCCCCGCGATCCGGTCGTCGAGCGAGTCCTTGGCGGTCAGAAAAAGCACGGGAGTTTGATGGCCGTCGGCGCGCACCCGCTGCAGTACCTGCAGACCGTCAATGTCCGGCAGCATAATGTCGAGCACTATCGCGTCGGGCCGAAATTCACGGGCAATGGTGAGTGCCTGACGGCCCTCGGCGGCGGTGCGCACCTGCCAGCCTTCGTAGCGCAAGGCCATCGCCAGCAGATCGGTGAGGGTGGGTTCGTCGTCCACGACCAAAACCCGGATGGCGCTGCCATCGGCCTTGGTCAGTCGCGGACCGTGGCCGGCCTGGATACTCGCAGGTGTGCTCATTCTGCTCAGTATCCGGCAGTTGTCTATGAACCGGCTATGAAAAACCTCTCCGGCAGCTGTGCTCCCCGCTCATGGCGCAGCCCGGGGCCAAGGACCTCCTAGGGACGCTTTCCAGAGCGTGACTGCGTGGCGGTGGCGAGCGGAGCACGCTCGCGGGCCCAGAATAGATGAGTGCCAGAATCCACGCTCTCCCTCTTTGATCTGGATGAGCGTACCGAGAACTCGACACCTTTTGTTCTTCGGCCGGCACCGCACACGCTGCGCATCGTCGCCGACTCGACCGACCGGGTGGCCTGGCTCCGGGCGCGCAACCAGGGCATCACGGCAACGGATGTCGCGAAACTGTCGACCCCCAAATCCATCGTGAACGCCGCGCACGACAAAATGCACGGCACGAGCTTTTCCGGCAACAGCTACACCGACCACGGTCGGGCCCGGGAACCGATCATCGCCGCGTGGGTGCTGGAGAACTACGGCATCGAGCCGAGCACAAACCTGTTTCGCTCGCTGTCGCACCCGCGGCACCTGGCCACGCCCGACGGCGTCGGCGTGGTGGCGAACGGCGACCTGCACCTGGCCGAGATCAAAACCACCAGCAAGCCGTGGCGCAGCATTCCCCGCAGCTACCTGCGCCAGGTGTGGTGGCAGCAGTACGTGCTCGGCGCTGACCGCACCCTTCTGGTCTGGGAAGAACACCTCGACTTCGTGCCGGTGGCTGCCGAGCCGCAATTTCGCTGGATCGAACGCGATGAAGACCAGATCGCTATTCTGGTCGGTCTCGCCAACGCCCTGATCGACAACCTCGACGAGCAGGCCCGCCGCTAGTCTCCGCTTTCTTGCGCTCTCGGCCGGGCCACGCTTGCAGCAGAATGGGGGGCATGGCTACTGAATTCGAACTGCCGCAGACCATGCGCGCCCTGGTCATCGACGAGACCGGCGCCCCCGAGGTGTTGCACCTGGCCGATCGCATGCTGCCACGCCAGATTGTCGACGAGGTGCTCGTCAAGGTCATTGCGGCTGGTCTTAATCCGATCGACGCCAAGACCCGGTCGGGCAAGGGCGTCGCGGCCGCGATCGAGAGGTACCCGGCCGTTCTCGGCTATGACTTCAGCGGCGTGGTGGTGCGCGCAGCCTTCGAGGCTGCGCCACTGCAGCCGGGCGATGCGGTCTATGGCATGGGCCGGGTGCCGCGCGTCAGCGGCAGTTTCGCCGAGTATGTCTCGGTGTCGAGCATGAGCGTCACCCGCAAGCCCGCCCGGCTCAGCCACGCCGAGGCGGCCGCTGTTCCCCTCGCGGCGCTGACCGCGTGGGGAATGGTCAAGCTGGCCCAGGCCGGCCCCGGGCAGCGCCTGCTCGTGCACGCTGGCAGCGGCGGCGTCGGTCACTTCGCGGTGCAGTTTGCCCGCGTCCTGGGCGCGCACGTGACCGCGACCGGGTCAACCCGCAACCTCGACTTTCTGCGCGAGCTCGGCGCCGACGAGGTCATCGACTACACCACCACGCGCTTCGAAGACGTGGTCAACGACCTCGACTCGGTCATCGACCTCATCGGCAACGTGCACGACAACACCGGCACCCGTTCCCTCGCCGCGCTCCGCCCCGGCGGCCTGCTCGTGAACGCCCCGACCGGCAGCTGGCCGACCATGGCAGCGGATGCCGCAGCAGCGGGCCGACGCGCAACCGGTTTCAAGGTGTCCCCCGACGCGCGCGCCCTCGATGAAATCTCCGCGCTGCTCGACGCCGGTACCGTGCGGGTGCACGTCGACTCGGTGTTCGAGCTCGCCGACGGCGCCGCGGCCCATCGGCTGCTCGAGGAGGGTCACACCCGCGGCAAGATCGTGTTGCGCGTCTCGTAGGAGGAATCGGCATCCGGCTTCTGCTGGAACGAGAGAAACGGGGATCAGGGGCGCAGCCCGGGGTGCCCATCGTCGGGTGACGGGCACCCCAGGCTGCGCCCCTGAGGGAAGAAAGAACTTGGCCGTCTGCAGCAGTGTCACGGCGTTGGCGCGATGAAAAGTTGGTTCAGCTGAAACTTTTTTTGGGAGATCGGCTCAGTGACGAGCCGTACACACACTATGTGGGACAGACAGATTTGTCTGTCCCAGGCGAGGCCCCAGAATGGGGTTTCGTGAAAACGTCGCTGTGCCAACGAATGAGATGAGAACCACTGAGAAATCAACGGAGCTGTCGGCCGATGAGGCCAAATCCAACTACCGAGAGATCGATTTACCCCTTCGACACCATTCGAGAAAAATCGGGCAGACGGCTCTATCCCCGAATTGGTGTGACCCGTGGCATGGTCCACACTAAAGACTCACGAGGAGGCAGAATGACGTCACCCAGTTCCGCGCAGACTGACGGAGATCGTTCACCTGGCCACATCGGCCCCGCCATCGTCTGGTTTCGCGACGACCTGCGGGTTGCCGACCACCCGGCCCTGCACGCGGCCCTCGAGCATGAGCGCCCGATCGTGGCCATCTACATACTGGACGAGGAGTCGCCGGGGGTGCGCCCGCTCGGCGGCGCGGCTCGCTGGTGGCTGCACCAGAGTCTGCGATCGCTCACCGCATCGCTCGAAGCGCTCGGCGGCCGACTGATTTTGCGCCGCGGTGCCGCCGGCCCGATCATCGCGGACCTCGTTCGAGAAACGGATGCCGCAGCCGTGTTCTGGAACCGCCGCTACGGCCTAGCCGAGCGCACGCTCGACACCGCGATCAAGCACGACCTGCGCGCCGGCGGCGTCGACGCCCACAGCTACGCCGGTTCACTCCTGTTCGAACCCTGGACGATTCAAACCGGTCAGGGCGGCTCGTACTCGGTCTTCACGCCGTTTTGGCGTGCCTGCACCGCGGGCCCACCACCCCGTGCACCGTTCCCCGCGCCCTCTGCCATTCCCGGCTGGACGGGCGAGATCGCCTCCGACGAGGTCGATGGCTGGGGCCTCGAGCCGAGCGCGCCGGACTGGGCAGCCGGGTTGCGCGCCACCTGGGAGCCGGGCGAGGCATCCGCTCAAGCGGTGCTCGCCACTTTTCTGGCCGAGTCGCTGCCCCACTACGCTCGCGATCGCGACGAACCGGCGCAAAACGCGACCTCGCATCTGTCTCCGCACCTGCGCTGGGGCGAGATCAGCCCACACCAGGTGTGGGCTGCCACCCAGACAGCTCAGCGCGATCTAACGGGACCAGCCCTCACCAGCGCGACCCGGTTTCTCACGGAGATCGGCTGGCGCGAGTTCGCGTACCACGTGCTCTTTCATGCGCCCGATCTCGCGACCAAGAACCTGCGGCCGGCCTTCGATGCCTTTCCGTGGCCGCCGCTCGACCACGAGGCCCTGGCTGCCTGGCAACAGGGCCGCACCGGCTTCGGCCTCATCGACGCCGGCATGCGCGAACTGTGGCGCACGGGGAGCATGCACAACCGGGTGCGCATGGTGACCGCCTCATTCCTGATCAAGAACATGTTGGTCGATTGGCGGGAGGGTGAGCGCTGGTTCTGGGACACCCTGGTCGACGCCGATGCGGCGAGCAACCCGTTCGGTTGGCAATGGGTGGCCGGCTCAGGGGCGGATGCCGCGCCGTATTTTCGCATCTTCAATCCCGACCTCCAGGCGGCCAAGTTCGACCCACGCCAGCAGTACATTCGCGACAACGTGACCGAGTACGGCACGAACGCCTACCCCGCGCCGCTCGTGGACCTCGGCGAGACTCGCCGCGCCGCCCTCGCAGCCTACGAGCGAGTCAAGAACCCGGCCTCGTGACACGAAAAACGGGCAAATGGTGTACTCACCCCTGTGATGTTGCCGGGGCCGAAACAACCATTTGCCCGCTCTCGCGGATCTCGAAAACTGCTTAGAAGAAGCGAGCGTACGCGCCAACCGTGAGGAAGGTCGGGAACTCCTGCTCGAGAGCCGAGGTGCGCAGCACCGTGAGGGCGTCGTCGAAGCGGTCTGTGGGCGTGCGCTCGAGGCCATCGACGATTTCGTCCAGCACATCTTCGACCCAGTCGGAGTCGATCCGGCGACCCTCGGCGGTGACCGAGTTCTCGTGGATCCACTGCCAGAGCTGCGACCGGGAGATCTCCGCGGTAGCGGCGTCTTCCATCAGGTTGTCAATCGCCGCCGCGCCAACGCCGCGCAACCAGGACTCGATGTAGCGCAGCGCTATGAGCACGTTGCCACGCACGCCGGCTTCGGTGATTTGGCCGCCGACCGAAGCGACATCCAGCAGCTCTGCGGCCGTCACGCTCACCTCGGGGCGGGTACGTTCGAGCTGGTTCGGCCGGTCACCGAGCACCTTGTCGAACTCGGCCTGCGCGGTCGGGATCAGGTCGGGGTGCGCGACCCAGGAACCGTCGAAGCCGTCGGTCGCTTCACGCTGCTTGTCGGCCGCAACCTGGGCAAGCGCCCGCTCGGTGACCGCCGGGTCGCGCCGGTTGGGAATGAAGGCGCTCATCCCGCCGATGGCGAAGGCTCCACGACGGTGGCAGGTGGCGACGAGTAGTTCGGTGTAAGCCCGCATGAACGGCACCGTCATGGTGATCTGCTTGCGGTCGGGAAAAACGAACCGGCTGCCGCGGGACCGAAACGTCTTGATGATGCTGAAGATGTAGTCCCATCGACCGGCGTTGAGGCCTGCGCAGTGGTCGCGAAGTTCGTAGAGGATCTCTTCCATCTCGAAGCCGGCCTGAATCGTCTCGATCAACACCGTGGCACGAATCGTGCCGTATGTGATGCCGAGGCGCTCTTCGGCGTAGGTGAAGATATCGTTCCAGAGACGTGCTTCCCCGTGGCTCTCCAGCTTTGCCAGGTAGAAATACGGGCCGGTGCCGTTCTCGATCAGCTTTTTCGCATTGTGGAAGAAATACAGGCCGAAGTCGACGAGGCTGCCCGAGGACTTCATCCGGCGGTTAGCGCGGTCGATGAACGTGATGTGCTTTTCGACGAGGTGCCAGCCCCGGGGACGCATCACGATGGTCGGCGTGGACTCGTTCGTGACCTCGTATTTCTTGCCCTCGGGGCTCGTGAAGCTGAGCTGGCCGCGCACCTGGTCGAACAGGGTCAGCTGGCCCTCGATCACGTTGGTCCAGGTCGGGCTCGTGGCGTCTTCCTGATCGGCGAGCCACACCTTGGCGCCCGAGTTCAGCGCGTTGATGGCCATCTTTCGGTCGGTCGGACCCGTGATCTCGACACGGCGATCTTCCAGGCCCGGTCCGGCTCCCGCAACACTCCAACTGGGATCGAGACGGATACTCTCGGTAGCACTGAGAAATTTGGGGTCGCGACCATTGGCAGTATCCACTCGAGTCTGCAGCCGGGCGGCGAGCAGGCCGTGGCGGGTGCCCGCGAAGCGCTCGTGCAGTTCGGCGAGGAAATCGAGGGCGTCGGGGGTGAGAATCTCGTCGTAGCGATCACCGAGCGGCCCGGTGACCTCGAGGTGCGGCCGGATAGTGGCAAAGCTGCCGGTAATCGTCTTCACGGTTTCGGAGTTGACCGCCTGATCGAGGGTCGGGTTCGGGGTGTTCATGGTCTGGCTCCTTGCGAAAGTTGGTGGTACCGACAGGGGACGAGCCGCAGGAGCGGTTCGCCCGATCTCAGGCGGAGGGAGGGTAGAGCTGTTCTGCTTCGGTCGAACCGACGAACGCGACGGTGGATGTGGTCGCATTCGAAGGTCGGTGCTTGCCTGTGTTCCTACTCTGCCCGGTCCGTGCCGGGCAAAACCACAATGGTTAGGCAGAAGAAACTGCATTCTTCCGATTGTGGAAACTTTTTAATCATGTGACACTGAGTGCATGGTCCCCGCCGAAGCCCTTGCCGCCCTCTCCACCCTCGCCGCCGATGAACCCGAACTCGATGCGCTCACGCTGGGCCGTCGCATCCGGGAACTGCGCACGAGTCGGCACATGACCCTCGACGCCCTCGCCGCCGCGATCGACCGCGCGCCCTCGCAGGTATCGATGATGGAGAATGGTAAACGCGAACCGCGCCTCTCGATGCTGCGAACTATCGCGCTTGCTCTGGGCACCACCGTCGAAGAACTCATGAGAACGGATGCCCCCTCCGAGCGAGCCGCCCTGGAGATCTCAGTCGAACGCGCCCAGCGCGGGCCAGTGTTCCAGGCTCTCGGCCTTCCCCGCATCCGGGTGAGCAAAGGCCAAAGCGACGAAACCCTGCAGACCATCCTGAGCCTGCACAATGAAATCGATCGACTCAACCGCGAGCGCGCCGCGACCCCGGAAGAAGCGCGCCGAGCCAACTCCGCCCTGCGCCAGATCATGCGCCAACAAGACAACTACTTTCCCGAGCTGGAGGCGCAGGCCCTCGAACTGCTCACCGCGGTCGGGCACTCCGGCGGTCCGGTGTCCCAACAACTCGTCGCCGACATGGCCACCCATCTCGGCTTTTCGCTGCACTATGTGAATGATTTGCCACACTCCACCCGATCGGTCACCGACAAACGCAACGGGCGCATCTACCTGCCGACCGAACGTTCGGCGTCGCGGGATTCCCGCTCCCCCATCGTGCAGGCCTTCGCCAGCCACCTGTGCGCGCACGAAGAGCCGAAAAATTATGCCGATTTTCTGCGCCAACGGGTAGAAACCAACTACCTCACCGCGGCGATTCTGTTGCCGGAGCGCGACGCGGTGCGCATGTTGACCGAGGCGAAGACCCTGCGGCGCATCTCCATGGAAGACCTGCGGGACGCCTTCGCGGTCTCCTACGAGACGGCCGCGCACCGCTTCACCAACCTTGCCACCGCCCGGCTGGACATTCCGGTGCACTTCATGAAGGTGCACGAGTCCGGCACGATCATCAAGGCCTACGAAAACGACAATGTGCGTTTTCCAAGCGACGCGCTCGGCGCAGTCGAGGGCACCACGGTCTGTCGCAGCTGGACGGCCCGCACCGTGTTCGACGTCGAGGATCGGTTCAGCGCGTGGTATCAGTACACGGATATGCCCGCCGGGAGCTTCTGGTGCACCTCCCGCATCGAAAAGGCCAAGGAAGGCGAGTACTCGGTGAGCGTGGGCGTGCCGTTCGCGCACGTGAAGTGGTTTCGCGGCCGAGAGACCCCCAACCGCGCCGTCTCACTGTGCCCGGATGAATCCTGCTGCCGCCGCGCGCCCGACGATCTCGCCGGGCGCTGGGCCGGGCAGTCCTGGCCGGCGGCGCGCACCCCGACGAGCCTGCTCGCCGCGCTGCCCACCGGCACTTTTCCCGGCGTCGATCAGACCGAAGTGTACGAGTTTCTCGAAGCCCACTCGCCACATTGAAACGACTCATTCCGCGGCCGACGGCGGGTCGGCCGCGCTCCAGTGTGTGATCGCGCACGTGCAACCTGAGCGTCCCCACATACTTACCTTCTGAAGCATTTACCTACCGCGACTTCGGGTAGAACATACAAGCATGGCTGCTTCTACCCGCGCATCGATGGTGAGTGATGCATTCGTCAAACTCGCTGACGCGCTGGTCGGCGAGTATGACGTGCTGGATCTCTTGCACACTCTTGTCGACCAGTGCGTCGCGTTGTTGGATGCCACGGCGGCCGGCCTGCTTCTGGCTGACCAGGACGGCAACTTGCAGGTTCTCGCTTCCACGAGCGAGCAAAGCCAACTCGTCGAGATGCTGCAAAGTCGGGCCGGCGCGGGCCCCTGCGTGGACGCATACCGATCCGGAACAGTGGTGGCTCTCGGTGACATTGCCGCTGAAGGGCATCGATACCCTGACTTTCAGGCGGCGGCGCTGTCCCACGGCTTTCAGTCGGTCCATGCCATTCCGATGCGTTTTCGCCCGAGCACCATCGGGGCGCTGAACCTATTCCGCGTTAAAACCGGCACGTTGACCGAGGAAGACGCAGCAATTGGCCAGGCACTTGCCGACGTGGCGACCATCAGCCTCCTACACGAACGAACGGCCCGCGAAAACGCGACGGTCAACGATCAACTACAACGAGCGCTCAACAGCCGGGTGTTCATTGAACAGGCCAAGGGCGTTATCGCGGAACGCAGCAACATAGATATGGATGAGGCCTTCAACCGACTGCGGCTGTACGCCCGGTCACACAATGAGTCGATGCATGCAAGCGCCCAAAATGTGATCAGGAACCTGATCAAGATCTAGTGCTGGGCGTATCGACCTGATCCTTCGACCGATTCGGCAAAAACAAACCGGTACGTTGTGGTCAATAGTTTTCGGTAATGTTGTGGTGACGCGAAATTGTTTTGATTGAATTGCACTTTTGCTGTAACACGCACCAGAGACCAACGGTTGGGCTCGTCCCTGTAGCGCCGCTCTTTTCGACCGACTGAAATGCGAGCCGACCATGTGTGAAGCGCGCGCTGTCCTACGTCGCCTCCAGCACGTCGTGCGTGCGGGCATCCCCACGGTGGCAGCATTGATGGCTGCGGTGCACGAGCCGGTTGAGGATCCCTCCTCTGCCGAGACGGCCGTGCCCATGCCGTCGCACTGGTTTCGCTCGGCGGCGCTGCTCGACGTGCGCGGACTTCGGGTCAGTGCAGCGGTGCACGCGGACGCACCGCAACTGGTCAACGGCATCTCGCTCTCCATCACCTGCGGCGAGGTCGTCGGGCTGGTCGGTGATGCCTTCTCCGGCGCCCTCGAGGTCGCCCAGTCCATTGCCGGCGTACTCCCGAGACCGGCCACCATTCGTTCCGGGTCGATCCTGTTCAACGGTGTCGAATTGGTCGGACTGCCCCCACGATCCCGCGACCGGTTGCCTGGCACCAAAATCGTCTATCTGCCGCGTGATCCACTCGGCCGCCTCGACCCCGCCGCGACCGTCGGAGCGCAGCTGGCCGCATCCTTGCGCTCCTCCTTCGGCCTGTCAAAACCGGCCGCCTACGAGCGCTCCATTGGCCTGCTGCACCAAGCCGGCGTCGAGCGCCCCGAGCACACGTTCACCTCATATCCGCGCGACGTGTCAGCGACGCTGGCGCAGCGCGTGCAAATTGCCGGTGCCCTCGCCGGCAACCCGAACCTGCTCGTGGCTGATGATCCGACCGGCACCCTGAATGCGTCGGACAGCTCCGACATTCTTGATCTGCTGCGCCGGTTGCAGGTCGAACGCAACTTGACGATGATCATTGTGACCCGCTCAGCGCGCGTCGCGGCGCTGATCTGCCATCGGGTTGCCGTGTTGCGCACCGGTGCGGTCGTTGAATATGCGTCGGTCGCCGACCTCTTCGGCTCCCCCAAGCATGCATATACCCGCATGCTGTTGTACGCCGCGGACAATGAGTGGCCGGGCAGCCCGGCGTTGTAGATCGACGCTCACGTCGCAGGGTTGGCCCTTCCGGCCCTCATCGACGCCAGCTGTGGCTGGGTCCGCGGGGCGGCGACCAGCTGCTCGGCAGCAGCAGCCGGGGTATATCGCCAGCCCCGTGGACTCGCCACAAAACGAACGATTAGATTCCAAATGATTTACGGTATCGTCGCGGTAGATGCCCCGTGGGTGCGCAGCGCAATCCGCGTTCCCACAGTGAGTCCCTACCCGACTTTTCGAAAGGAACCTATGTCTATCCGCGAACTGCGCAACTTCGTCAACGGGGAGTACACCTCTTCAACGGCCAGTGAGCAGCTGGACATCACCAATCCGGCCACCGAAGAGGTGTTTGCGCGCACCCCCATCTCGACCGAAGCCGATGTGGCCGGGGCTTACGATGCCGCAGCCACCGCGTTCACGACCTGGGGCCAGACCACCCCGAGCGAGCGCCAGCTCGCCCTGCTGGGATTCGCCGACGCCCTCGAGTCGCGGGCCGAAGAACTCGCCGACGCCGAGTGTGAGAACACCGGCAAGCCGCGCGCCGGCATCGTGGGCGACGAGGTGGAGGTCATGATCGACCAGGTGCGCTTCTTCGCCGGAGCCGCCCGCCTACTGGAAGGCAAAGCCGCCGGCGAGTATATGAAAGACCACACCTCGTTCGTACGGCGCGAGCCGATCGGCGTCGTCGGCCAGGTCACCCCCTGGAACTACCCGATGATGATGGCGATCTGGAAGATCGCTCCGGCCCTGGCCGCCGGCAACACCGTCGTGCTCAAACCGAGCGACTCGACCCCGGTCTCCACCCTGATGCTGGCCGAGATCGCCTCCGACTTCCTGCCGGCTGGCGCGTTCAACGTCGTGACCGGAAACCGCGACACCGGTCGCGCCCTGGTCACCAACCGCACCCCGCAGCTCGTCTCGATCACGGGTTCGGTGCGCGCCGGCATGGAGGTCGCCGGCGCTGCCGCCCTCGATCTCAAGCGAGTACACCTTGAGCTCGGTGGCAAAGCGCCCGTCATCGTGTTCAACGACGCTGACATCCAGCACGCCGTCGAGGGCATCGCAGCCGCCGCGTTCTACAACGGCGGCCAGGATTGCACCGCGGCTACCCGCCTGCTCGTTCAGGAGGGCATCCACGACGAGTTCGTGGCTGCACTCGCCGCCTACGCCAAGGTCAACGCCCGCACGGGCGCCCCGCTCGATGACGGCATCCTGTTCGGCGCGCTCTCGAGCGCCGACCAGCTGGCCAGGGTCCAGGGTGTCATCTCACGTCTGCCCGACCACGCGTCCCTCGCACTCGGCGGCCACCGCCAGGGCAGCACGGGCTACTTTCACGAAGCCACGATCGTCGCCGACCTGCTGCAAAGCGACGAGGCCGTGCAGAACGAGATCTTCGGCCCGGTCATCACCGCACAGAAATTCAGTGATGAGGCCCAGGCTCTGGCCTGGGCCAATGACGTGCAATACGGCCTCGCCTCGTCGGTCTGGACCTCGAACCATGGTGTCGCGATGCGCATGGCCAAGAACCTCGACTTCGGCTGTGTCTGGATCAACACGCACATCCCCCTCGTGGCGGAGATGCCGCACGGTGGCTTCAAGCACTCCGGCTATGGCAAGGACCTCTCCATGTACGGCCTCGAGGACTATACCCGCATCAAGCACGTCATGAGCTACATCGGCTAGCAGCATCCGTTAAAAGCAAGCAGGGCCCATCCGAAGACGGGCCCTGCTTTACTTTAAGCGGATGCTTAGATGCTTTCAGCCTTAGATGCTATTGACATCGAGCTGGATGCCGGGACCGAAGGTGGTCGAGACGACGCCCTTCGTGATGTAACGGCCCTTGGAAGAGCTCGGCTTCAGACGAACAATCTCTTCGAGCGCTGCGGAGATGTTCTCGCCCAGCTGCTCGACCGAGAAGGAAGCCTTGCCGACGACGAAGTGCACGTTGGAGTGCTTGTCGACGCGGAATTCGATCTTTCCGCCCTTGATGTCGGACACGGCCTTGGCGACGTCGGGCGTCACGGTTCCGGTCTTCGGGTTGGGCATGAGGCCGCGCGGGCCGAGCACCTTTCCGAGACGACCGACCTTACCCATGAGCTCGGGGGTCGAGACGGCCGAGTCGAACGAGGTGTAGCCAGCGGCTACCTTCTCGATGAGCTCGTCGCCACCGACCTCGTCGGCGCCGGCTGCGATGGCGGCTTCGGCGGCGGGGCCGGTTGCGAAGACGATGACGCGTGCGGTGCGGCCGGTGCCGTGCGGGAGGATGACGGTTCCACGAACCATCTGGTCGGCCTTGCGGGGGTCGACTCCGAGGCGGAGGGCGACCTCAACCGTGGAGTTGAACTTCGCGGAGCCGGTCTCCTTGGCGAGGGCTACAGCCTCGGACGGGGTGAAGACGTTGTCTTCGCCGATTTTCGCGGCGGAGGCGCGGTACGCCTTTGACTTGGTTGCCATGTGAAATCTCCTGTATGTACTTCAGAGTGTGGTGCGAGCCTGGCAGGCTCTTCCACTAATTGCTAAGGGTGCAGAGGCGCCGTGGGGCGCTGATGCGGGGGTGTGCTTAGGCGCTGACCGTGATGCCCATGGAGCGGGCGGTTCCGGCGATGATCTTCGCGGCGGCGTCGATGTCGTTGGCGTTGAGGTCAACCATCTTGGCTTCAGCGATCTCGCGGACCTGGGCCTGCGTGAGGTTGGCAACCTTGACGGTGTGCGGGGTCCCGCTGCCCTTGGCGACGCCGGCGGCCTTCTTGATGAGCTCCGCTGCGGGCGGGGTCTTCAGGATGAACGTGAACGAGCGGTCGTCGTAGACGGTGATCTCAACGGGGATGACGTTGCCGCGCTGGGCTTCGGTCGCCGCGTTGTATGCCTTGCAGAACTCCATGATGTTAACGCCGTGCTGGCCCAGTGCCGGCCCGATGGGCGGTGCGGGGTTGGCTGCGCCGGCCTTGATCTGAAGTTTGATCAGACCTGTAACCTTCTTCTTCGGTGCCATTGTATTGTCCTTCGTATTGATGTGCGAGCAGCCCGGGGGCCGCTCTCCCGGTGGCCCGGCTGGGCCCCGGTGGTTTGGGAGAACCAGCATGGATGACCCTGGCGGGGCATCTATTGTGCTGGTTATTGCCGTGCTGGTTTATGCCGTGTCGATTCAAGCCGTGCTGGCGAGAAGAGCGCCTGGTTAGAGCTTGGTGACCTGGTCGAAGCTGAGCTCGACCGGGGTCTCACGCTCGAACAGGGAGACGAGCACGATGAGCTTGCCGCTCTCCGGCTTGATCTCGCTGATCGAACCGGGCAGGCCCGCGAACGAACCTTCCTTGATCGTGATGGTCTCGCCGATTTCGTAGTCGACCTCGGCGGCGATGACGCGCTGCGCCGACTTTCCGGGGGCGCCGCCAGCCTTGGTCGGGGCTTCGACAATCTCCACGAGTCCCTTGAGCATGCCGAAGGCCTCTTCAAAGCGCAGCGGCGTGGGGTTGTGGGCATTGCCGACGAAGCCGGTCACACCGGGGGTGTGGCGAACAACCGACCAGCTGTCTTCGTCGAGGTCCATGCGCACGAGCACGTAGCCCGGAATGCGCACGCGGGTGACCATCTTGCGCTGGCCGTTCTTGATCTCGACGACATCTTCCATGGGAACTTCGCACTGGTAGATGAAGTCTTCCATCGCCATGGACTGCTTACGGTTTTCAATGTTCGACTTCACACGACGCTCGAAGCCAGCGTAGGAGTGAATGACGTACCACTTGCCCGGCAGGAAACGAAGTTCCTTGCGGAAGGCTTCGTACGGGTCGATCTCGACGTCGGCATCCGTTTCGGAAACGATCTCGGCGACAGCGTCGGCCGTGACGAGTTCGTCTTCGTCTTCGACGGCTTCGACGGAGGCGTTGGCTTCTTCAGCAGAGTCAATGTCGAGGGCGTCGTCGACGATGGCGTCAGCTTCGGGATCCGAGGAATCGGCGAGTGCATCGAGCGCAGCGTCGAGGTTGACCTCTACGTCGTCGCTCTCGTCGACGACGTGCAGGGCCGCCTGCTCGGCAGCCTCTACAGAGTCTTCGTCGGCGGCAAGGGTGTTGCCTTCCTGTGCCTCGTCTTCCTCGGAGGACTGCTCGGCGGCAGTGGCCCAGTCGACATCGTCGTGCTTCGTCTCAGTCACTAAATCTCAATCCCTAATTTTTTCTACGTGTGCAAGTTGTCTGGGCACGATTCACATGCCGGTCATGCAGGCGTTCCGCCAGAGCGGATGCCCTTGGTGCGACTTACCCCGGCGTTCCGAAGACATAAAGGACAGCGAAGCCGAAAACCCAGTCGAATGCCGACACGATGGCCATCATGATGATCACGAACACGAGCACGACACCGGTGTAACTCAGCAGCTCTTTGCGAGTGGGGGTGACGACCTTGCGCAGTTCGGCGAAAACCTGCTTGATAAACAGGGACAGCCGAGCGAAAGGACCGCGATTGGACTCGCGGGCAATTCGTGCGTTCGCGACGACTTCCTCACTAGGTTCGTCGACAACTTTTCGGGCCACCTGTTACACCTCTCATGATCGGCAGAAACTTACCGATGTGCAGGGCGGACAGGACTCGAACCTGCAACCTGCGGTTTTGGAGACCGCTGCTCTACCAATTGAGCCACCACCCTATGGAAGCAAACCCGCACCGCCGCCTGGACTTCAACCAAATGAGAACATCTGGAAAAAGGCGCAGAGAAGCATGGTGGAATTCAACGACCGTAAACCAGTCTAGGTCACGGACCGGCCACTGTAAAGCTGAGGCGAACTAGCTGGGCAGTACCACTAGCCCGAGGAGCGAGCTATCGCTTCCCTGTCAGCTTGGCATACGAACCCTCCAGCGCGTACCTCCCGGAGGAGTGCGTCCTCATCGACTGATCTAGTGTCACCCGTCCCGTCTGCTCCAAGTTTCTCATGTCAACACGCGGCCAGCAGCTGGGATCAGGAATTTTCCCATGTAAACGCTCGGCCAGAAACGCAGATCAAGCACCATCGAGGCGGCCGATCAGCTTGTGCATCGCGGTCATGGCGCCGCCGAGCACGGCCGGGATACCGCCGCCGGGGTGCACCGACGCGCCCACCCGCCATAGCCATGGGCGTGCACGGCTCGTGTAGCCGGGGCGGTGGAACGGCCCGCTCTGCCAGAGCGGGTGGGTGGCGCCGTACAGTGCTCCGCCGGTGGAACCCCAGCCGCCGAAGTAGTGCGGGTCGAGCACGACATGGTCGCGAAACAGCTCACTGATCGGCCGGTCCAGGCCCACGGCGGTGCTGACCCGAACAACCTCACGTGCCACCCACGGGCTGTCGAGGTCGTAGTGGCGGCCATCGGCGGGCGCGGTGAGGAGTACCGCTACGGTGGCCCGGTCATTGGGATAGACCTCGTGCGGCCGATAATAGTTCAGGAAAGCCATCGTCTGCTCCGGCACGACTCCGGCATCGAGGCTGCGGTGCAGGGCGGCCGGGTCGTCGGGTAGCACGACGGAGTGCGTGGCCGTGCCCACCGGCAGCGGCGTCTCGAGCGCCGCATAGATGGCCACCCCCGAGCACGAGCGTGCCCGCGCCCGGGCAGGTCGCGCGCCGAGCAGACCGTCGAGCACCACGCTGTCGAGCCCGCTCACGATCACGTCGGACGGGTACGTCGCCGACGCCGTGGTCACGAGACCTTTCGACACGGATGTGACGGGCTCGCCGGTATGCACATTGGCACCGGCGTGCAGGGCCAGCCGGTGCAATGCGAGTGGGAGCTCGTTCACTCCGCCCTCGGGAACCCAGACGCCGTCCCTGGCCATAATGGCCGGCATACTCGCGTACAGGGCGAGAGTCTGCCGGGGAGAGACGCCCGCATTGAGGGTGTGGATGGCGATGACCTCTCGCAGGCCGTCGGGCATCCAGCTCAGGCCGTCAAGAAAGCTGCGGGTGGTCAGCCGGGTGCCATACAGGCGGAACACGTTGCGTACGGCCGGCAGAGACGCCGGATCCAACGGGTTGGCGGTGAGCATGCTCGTGAGCTGGGGCCCGAGGCCGCCGTGCTCGCGTTCGAAACGGATCCAGGCCGCGTACCAGGGATGCCCGGCCGGCACCGGCAGGGTGACTGCTTCTCCCCGGTAGAAGTACCGGCCCACTTCGGGCAGTCTGTGCAGCGTGACCCCGGCCACCGCGGCAGCTTCCGAGGGAGCAGACCAGCGGGCACCGAGTGCGTCGTAGCGAGCGAGCAGTTCCTCCCAGACCGGGGGGAAAGTCACCAGCGCCGGTCCGGTGTCCACGCGCTGCCCGTCAATCTCGAGGCGCCTGCTCTTGCCACCGATCCAGTCGGTTCCCTCCAGTACGGTCACCGAATGGCCGGCGCGGGCCAATAGGGCGGCGGCCGTGAGCCCACCGATGCCGGCGCCGAGCACGACTATGCGCTGCGGGGACGTGTTCGTGCGTGATCGGGTCATGGATAGGCTCCCAGCAAGATGGCTGCCACGATTTGGGTCCCGGCGACGGAACCGGCAACGTAGGGAAACACGATCGAGTATCGATACAGGCGGCGGGCCGTCGCCGGTGTGGGGCTGCGCCCCAGCGATACCACCAGCCAGCCGGCGATGAGTGCATTCACCGCGGCGACCGGCCAACTGATCAGCGCGAATCCCACGGTGGACAGAGCCCACCACACGCCGCTCCACACCGTGGCGCCGCGCGCACCGAGGTGGACGGCAGTGGTGTGAATTCCGGCAGCGCGGTCCTCGTCGATGTCCTGCACCGCGTCGTAGGTGTGCTTGGCCACGCTCCACGCCATCAGCCCGATAGCCGCCGCCCAGACCGGCGACTTGCCGAAGGCCAGGGGTACGAAGATCAGCGGGAAGGCGTAGGCGGCGTTGCTGAGCGAATCGAGGTAGCGCCGGGCTTTGAAACGCAGCGGGGGTGCCGAGTAGAAGATGAAGATCACCGTGTACGCGACAATCCAGGCGAGCGCCGCCGGCGGCAATGTGACGAGAAAATACGCCACGAACGGCACGTTGGCCAGCACGACCGCGAGTACGATGCTGCGAGTTTCCGAGCTGAGGATGAGAGCCCCCTCGAGGCCGCCCTTGCGGGTGTTCTGCGCATCCGTTTCCTGGTCGAAGATATCGTTCACGCCGTAGATCAGCAGGTTGAACGGCAGGGTCGCCCAGAGCAGCAGCGGAACGATGTCCCAGCGCCACAAATCCCCGATCAACCACATGCCGATGACGGTCGTTCCGACGGTGTTGACCCACAGCACCGGTCGAGAGATCTGAACCAGGCGGGTGATCATTTCATCACTCTATTCCTGCGGGGGACCCAATTTTTACGGGCGTCGTGTCGCTCAGCCGGTGCGCGGCAGATCTGCGTCATCGGAGCTGACACGAGCGCTGGCTCGGCCGGGGGCTCCGCTAGCTTGCGCGCGGGTCGGGTAGCTAAACTCAACACGTGGATCACGAACTCAAGCGAATTTCAACTCGGATCGGTTCTATTGCCGAGTCAGCGACCCTCAAGGTCGACGGCAAGGCCAAGGCGCTGCAGGCGGCAGGAAGGCCGGTGATCAGCTTCGCGGCGGGGGAACCCGATTTTCAGACGCCTGAGCACATCGTGGAGGCGGCGTTGACCGCCGTTCGCGACCCGAAGAACTACCGATACACCCCTGCGGCCGGTCTGCCAGAGTTGCGCGAGGCCATCGCGGCCAAGACGCTGCGTGACAGCAGCCTCGCGGTCTCGCCGAGCCAGGTCGTCGTCACCAACGGTGGCAAGCAGGCCGTCTACCAGGCCTTCGCGACCCTGCTCGATCCCGGCGACGAGGTCATCGTGCCGACCCCGTATTGGACCACCTACCCCGAAGCGATCCGCCTCGCCGGCGGCGTGCAGGTCGACGTCTTCGCCGGCAGTGACCAGGGCTACCTCGTGACCGTCGAGCAGCTCGAAGCCGCACGCACCCCGCGAACCAAGGTGCTGCTGTTCGTCTCACCCTCCAACCCCACCGGCGCCGTCTACTCGCCGGAGCAGACCCGTGCCATCGGCCAGTGGGCCGAAGACAACGGCCTCTGGGTCATCTCCGATGAGATCTACCAGAACCTCACGTATGACGGCGTGCGCGCCGTCTCCATCGTCGAAGCCGTTCCGGCGCTCGCCGACCGCACGATCCTGGTCAACGGCGTCGCCAAAACGTATGCCATGACCGGCTGGCGGCTGGGCTGGATGGTCGGCCCCGCCGACGCCATGAGGGCGGCAGCAAACCTGCAGTCCCACCTCTCTTCGAACGTGTCGAACATCTCTCAGCGCGCGGGAATCGCCGCGCTGAACGGACCGCAAGACGCCGCCGAGGCCATGCGGGTGGCCTTCGACCGCCGCCGCAAGCTGATCGTCGCCGAGCTGAACAGGATCCCCGGCGTCGTGACACCCACCCCGCAGGGTGCCTTCTACGTCTACCCCGATGTGACCGGCCTGCTCGGCCGCCAGTGGGGCGGCGTGACCCCGACGACGTCGCTCGAACTGGCCGACCTCATTCTCGATCGGGCCGAGGTGGCCGCAGTTCCCGGCGAAGCTTTCGGGCCGAGTGGATTCCTGCGCATGTCATACGCCCTCGGCGATGACGCCCTGCTCGAGGGCGTGCAACGCCTGCAACGCCTGTTCACCTAATACCGCATCCGTCGACTGGCGGAGGGGAAAAGACGACCAACAGCGGTGGTGCGGGGAGCGCGGGAGTGGGACTCTGGTCTCATGACATCCACTCCCCCGGCTGTGCACGTGCGCGACCTGCAGAAATCGTATGGCGGCGTCGAGGCGGTGCGCGGCGTGAGTTTCTCGATCGCGGCCGGTGAGACCTTCGCCCTGCTCGGCCCGAATGGCGCCGGCAAGAGCACGACGATCGAGATCCTCGAGGGCTACCGTGACCGTTCCGGCGGTGAGGTGAGCGTGCTCGGCATTGATCCGCACCGCGGAGGCCTGGACTGGAAGGCCCGCCTCGGCATTGTGTTGCAGACCAGCAACGAGAGCGGTAATGCGACCGTGACCGAGCAACTGCGCCACTTCGCCGGGTTCTATCCCCATCCCCGCGACGTCGACGAGGTCATCGATGCGGCGGGCCTGCGCGAGAAGGCGAAAACCCGCGTCAGCAAGCTTTCCGGCGGGCAGCGTCGCCGAGTGGATGTCGCCCTCGGCATTATCGGACGCCCCGAGTTGCTGTTCCTCGACGAACCGACCACAGGCTTCGACCCCGAGGCTCGGCATCAGTTTTGGAACCTGATTCGCGGGCTCAAGGCGGAAGGCACCACCATTCTGCTGACTACCCACTACCTCGACGAGGCCGCGCAGCTCAGCGACCGTGCCGGAATCATCGTCGGTGGCCGGCTCATCGACATCGGCCCGCTCGACGAAATCGGCGAAGCGGATGCCCGCGTTCCGGTCGTGCGCTGGCGTGACGGCAACGGATCGGTGCGCGAGGAGCGCACGAGCCGCCCTGCGGAGGTCGTGGCGGACCTGGTCGCAATCGGCAAGGGCGCCGAACCCGAAGGTCTCGAGGTGATCCGACCAAGCTTGGAAGACGTGTACCTGTCCCTCGTGCGCGGTCACGAAGCGATGGTCGCCGGGAACGAAGCTGCCGCATCCGCCAATGACGCTCGGCCCGATCCAAGCCGGCACACCGACAGGGACGTGCGGGCATGAGCACCACGACTTTGGGCACCCGCCCGCAGAACAAGGCTCCGCGCACGCTCGCGCTCGGCCTGTCCCGCATCGGCTATGAAACACGCCTGTACTTTCGCTCCCCCGACACCCTGCTGTTTACGTTCTTTTTTCCCTTCATCATGCTCGGCATTTTCACCGCCGCGTTCAGCTCCTCCGGAAATATCGGTGCGAATCCCGACGGCACCGGCGGCGTCAGCGTGGGTACCTACTACCTGCCCGGCATGCTCGCCGCCGGCATGCTTCTCTCCGGTGTGCAGAACCTCGCCGTCGATATCGCCGGCGAGAAAAGCGACGGCACCCTCAAACGTCTGGGCGGCACCCCGCTCTCCCCGCTGAGCTATTTCCTCGGCAAGATCGGACAGGTGTTCGTCACCGCGATTCTTCAGGCCGGCCTACTGCTTCTCGTGGCGCGACTTGTGCTCGATATCGCGCTGCCGACTGAGCCCGGGAAATGGGCGACTTTCGCCTGGGTGTTTGTGTTCGGCGTGATCACGAGCGCGTTTCTCGGTATAGCGCTGTCGGCGGTGCCTCGGTCGGGGCGCAGCGCCACGGCCGTGGTAGCTCCCGTGGTGCTCGTGCTGCAGTTCATCTCGGGCGTCTACCTGCAGTTCACGACGCTGCCCGAGTGGATGCAGAACCTGGCGAGCATCTTTCCGCTCAAATGGATGGCGCAGGGCATGCGTTCGGTCTTTCTTCCGGAAAGCTTCGCGGCGGCCGAGCAGAGCGGCACATGGGATCTGCTCTGGGTGGCCGGCGCCCTCGGCGTCTGGCTGGTGCTGGGGCTTGTGCTGAGCCGGGTGACGTTTCGTTGGATTCGACGCGACGCGTGAGCCTGGCCTGAAGCCCGGGCGCTACAGCAGTTTGCGCGCGAGCGCCCAGGCCGTCAGCTCGTGCCGACTCGAGAGCTGCAGTTTGCGCAGCACGGCAGATACGTGGGTTTCGACGGTCTTGGCTGCGATGAACAGGGTACTCGCGACCTCCTTATAGCTGTAGCCGCGTGCGATGAGGCGCATCACCTCGGTTTCGCGGACAGAGAGCCGGTCGAGTTCCTCGGTGGTCTCGGCCGTCTCGCCGGCGACAGCGCCGAAGGCGTCGAGCACGAACCCGGCCAGGCGCGGCGAGAACACGGCGTCGCCGCCGGCGACGCGGCGGGCAGCGTCGGATACTTCGGCCCCGGAGGCGCTCTTGGTGATATAGCCTCGGGCGCCAGCGCGAATGACGCTCACCACGTCGTCGGCGGCGTCAGAGACGCTGAGCGCCAGAAACAGTGTGTGCGGTGCACGCTGCGCCGCCTCACGGATAACCTCGGCGCCGCCCCCGCCGCGCCCACCGGGTAGGTGCACGTCGAGCAGCACAACGCGCGGCTGCAGTGCAATGACCTTCGCGATCGCCGCGTCGACCGTCGCAGCCTCGCCGAGCACCGAGATGCCGGCGTCGAGTTCGGCGCGCAGCCCGGAGCGAAAGATGGAGTGGTCGTCGACGATGAGTACGCGCAAGCCGGCGGATGCCGCAGCTGGTGCGTTCGGCGTGCCGCCGTCTTGCCGGGCACGCCCGCCCTGTTCGCTCGGTTCGGGAATGGTCATTGCACGCTCGTCTCGGTGTGGCGCTCATCGGTGGCCGGTTTGGTTTGCGGCGGAGCCGGGAGGGTCAGCAGAATCTCGGTGCCGCCCCCATTCGGACCGGGACGCACAGCGGCGGTCCCGCCGGCCCGGCGCATCCGTCCCAGGATGGATTCGCGCACGCCGAGCCGGTCTTCGGAAATCTGGTCGAGCCGAAAGCCCGGGCCGCGGTCGGTCACGCTCAATTCGATGCCGCGCGTGCCGGTCTCAAGATAGACCGACACCGCTCCCCCGGCATGCCGGGCAGCGTTGAGCATGGCCTCTCGGGCAGCGGCGACCAGGGATTCTTGGGCATCGACACTGCTCGGGGTCGACTCGGCGCCAGGTGCCGATCGCACGCCCACCCCCGAGCCGACCGTCACGACCTCGAAGCGCACCGCGAAGTCTTCTTCGATCTCGCTGGCGATGCGACGCAGCGCGGTGGCCAGGTCGGTCGCCGGTTCTCCGCCACCACGGGTCCCGGTGAACAGCCACTCGCGCAGTTCTCGTTCCTGCGCGCGGGCCAGCCGGGCGGCATCGCTGTGCGGCCCGGCCTTCTGTTGAATGAGCGCGAGGGTCTGCAGTACCGAATCGTGCAGGTGCGCGGCGATGTCGGCCCGTTCCGCTTCACGGGCCCGCGCGGCCCGCTCGTCGGCGAGGTCGCTCCACAGGCGCAGCAACCACGGCGCGGTGACCACGGCGACACCGAGCAGAACGGATGCCGCCGCCAAGATGACCGTCCACGCATTCGGGTTGGTACCGGTGATAAAAAACAGCAGGATACCGACGGCAACGAGCACGAGTGCTCCGAGAATGCGCACGAGCAACGCCGAGGATTGCTGCGACGCACCACTGCGAATGTCAGCGAACTGACGCCAGGCGAGTGCCGTGCCGGCGAGCACGACGATAGCGGGCACCACGACGGCGAGCGGAATGTCGGCGCCGAGGCGGCTCGCCACGAGGGCGCCACCGGCAGCGAGCAGGGCCAGACCGAGCAAGATTTCGGTGACGGGCGTGGCCCGGGTGGAAGTGGCATCCGCTCGCGGGAACGGTCTAGCCGCGCTCGATGGGCGGCTGGTGTTGCCCGCATCGACCCGTGCAGCACCGAGACCATCGACGGTGCGGGTGAGGGAGGTTGGCCCACGTGCCTCGCGGGCCGCCGCGGACGGCGCGACTCTCGATCGCGCCAGGCTCGACTTCGGCAGCGGGTCTGCCGCCGCCCGGCTATCGACGCTCGGAACCGTCACCCACAGCCAGGCATAGAGCAACGCGCCGAAGCCGCCGCAGAGGCTGAGCAGCACGGTGACCAGACGCACCGTGCCCAGGGGAACGCCGGTGTGCTCGGCGAACCCCGCGCAGACACCGCCGACCAGCCGGAGCCGGGGCCGTGTCATCCGTTCGGTTCTCACGTCTTCATCCAAGCACGCCGCACTGACGCGGCGGAACCCTGCGGAAATCAATCAGGGTCCAATCAGGGTCATCCCCCATGGCAGCGATCTCGGCGCGCTGCCACACTCGAATCATGACCGACACACCGAGGGCAGACGCCCCTCACCCTCCGCAGCGACCCGACCAGATCACCCGTTTCTTCGACTGGATTCGCGGCAGCGGCCTGAACCGTGACGGCGACCGTTGGATCGCCGGCGTCTGCGGCGGCATCGCCGCCCGCACCGGACTCGACCCGCTGATCGTACGTGGCATCGTCGTGGTGATCGCTATCCTTGGCGGCCCCGTCGTTTTCGTCTATGCCGTCGGCTGGGCGCTCATGCCTCGCGGCGCCGGCCGTATCTACGTCGAAGAAGCAATTCGTGGCCGGTTCCAACCGGCCATGGTCGCCATCGGCGCGCTGCTCCTGATCACCGTCGTGCCGCTGTTGCGCGGCCTCTGGTGGAATGGCCCGGCCGGGTTCTGGGCCCTCCCCGACTGGCTCGCGGGCATCTTCTCGCTCGGCTGGGGCCTGGCCCTGACGGCTGGCATCGTCTGGCTGGTTGTGGCCCTGGTGCGCCGCTCTCGAAAACCGCGCCCGGCACCCGGCACCGGCTCCGGCCCGACCGGCCCCTTCGGCCCTGGCAGTGTGTACGATCCCCGACCGTTTCCCCGCCCCGACGCTGGCGTGCATCCGCGACCGGATGCCCCGGCCACGTCGCCGGAGGTATCCTCATCGAGCGGGCCGGCACAGGACCAGTCGACAGCCACCGCGAGCGCTATCGACAGCGCCACCGACCAGTCGACCGCCCCGTCGACCGCCCCGACCCTGGCATTCACGGCCACCGGCACGGCCACGAACGTCGCACCGGCGGCCGGCTCAACCTACCCGCCCACCTATCCCTACGCGCCCTACGCGCAGGACTCGGCCCGCAACATCCGCTCGGAGCAGAATCGCCTCTGGCAGGAACAAAACCGAGCCCGCCAGGCCGCCGAACGTGCCCGGGTGCGGGCCCGCCGCCCCGGTGCCGGCTTCAGTGCCATCGTGCTCGGCCTGGCACTGGCCAGCGGCGCTGTAGCGGCGGGGGTCTTCTCAAACGGCGTTTGGTCGCAGGACGCGGTCATTCTCGGGGTTGCCTTCACGCTCGGCGCATTGGCGCTCGGCATTGTCATCGCCGGAATCCGCGGGCGCACCGATGGCTCCATGGGCGCGTTCGCGGTTCTGGCCGCTGCCACGCTTGTCGCGCTCGGAGTGTTCCCGCAGGGCACCCAGTTCTCGGCGGTCGGCGACAACATCTGGCACCTCACCGCGACTACTACCTCGGCGAACCCGACGTCGAGTTATGCCATGATTGCGGGCAAATCAACGCTCGACCTACGCGACTTCGACAATCCCGGACTCAACGAGAACAGCATTATCGATGTCTTTCTCGGTGCCGGGGTGACCACTATCCGGCTGCCAACGGATTCCCCGGTGCGCATCGAATCGCGCGCTCTGGTGGGCGGCGTCGACTATTACGGCCGGGAAGTCGACGCCGAGAACGGCGAGCGCACGGGAGTGTTCGACTCCGACCAGCGCACCTTCAACGCAACGAGCCGCAGCGGCGGGCCGCTCCTGCGCATCTGGACCCTCGCCGGCGTCGTCACGCTCGACTCTTCCAACAACTAGGACCCCAATGACCACTCCGTTTTCCTCCACGAGCCCCGACGGCGACGCCCCCACCGAAGATTTCTCCGCGAACGTGAGCAATGGTGATGCGCCCCCCACCGAGACCGGGCCGAGAACCCCGACCGAGCCGTACCCGGCTTCGGTTCTTCCTCCCCGAAAAAACGACTCGGAGCCGAACTTCTTCACACCGCCCACCGACGCACCGCCAGCGACCCCGGCAGCCGCGGCGCCCGCCGCCCGCCTGCGACCTCGCTTCGCCACCATCCTGTGGGGCGTCCTGCTGCTCGCCTTCGCCACCTACATGGCGGTCTTCACGCTGCTGCCGGTGCCGCCGGACCCCACGCTCTGGCTACTCGGCGGCGTGATCGCGGTCGGACTGGGCCTTGTCGTGGCCGGAATCGCTGCCGCCGCCCGCCAAGCCGACTGACCGACGCCGCACTACCGTCCGACCGACCGACCATCCGTCCGTCCGATCGATCGATCGACTACAGTGTCAGGCCGACCAGCACCGGCTCCGGGTGCAGGTTCACGCCGAACTCCGCCTGCACCCGGCCGAGCACATAGCGGGCGAGTTCGGCCACCTCTGCCGCGGTCGCCCCACCCGTATTCGTCAACGCGAGGGTGTGTTTGCTCGACACGGCTGCCTTCGATCCCGACAGGCGAAAACCGCGGCTGACCCCGGCATGCTCAATCAGCCACGCGGCGCTGAGCTTGACGAGGCGCACCGGTTCTTCGCCGGGCATCGGCCCGACACCCAGATACTCCTCGAGGGGAATGACTCGATCGGCCGGTTCCGCCTGGAGCGGCCAACGCGGCGCATCCGTCGGGAGCGAGCGCGCAAATGCCTCGGTCACGATCGGGTTGGTGAAGAACGATCCGGCGCTGAAGGTGTCGGGGTCGCTGGGGTCGAGCACCATGCCCTTACCCGCCCGCAGCCCAAGCACGGTCGCACGCACGATCTGCAGCGGCACCCGGTCGCCGAGCTGCACGCCGAGCGCCCCGGCGAGTTGGGCATACTTCAACGGCTGGCCGAGGGTGCTCCCCAAAACAGATGCCTCGGCCGCGGTATCGTGCAGCTCTAATTCGATCGCCAGCACGACACCGCGGAGGCCCTGCTTCAGCGCCGACGTGCGGTAGCCCAGGTCGAGGTCGACCCGCTCGAGCCGTTCGACCTCGCCGGTTTCGTAGGAGAGAAAATCGATCGCCACGAGGCTGTCCGAGAGTTCCTGGCCGTAGGCACCGATATTTTGGACCGGAGCCGCGCCGCACGATCCGGGAATGCCCGACAGCGCCTCGATGCCGGCCCAGCCTCGCTGCACGGCGTAGGCGACGAGGTCATCCCAGGGTTCACCGGCCTGCACGCGCAGGCGTACATGGGTGCCGGCGCTGGCGGCATCCGCTTGGCTGCCGGTCTCGGCACTGGCCGCGCCACCGGTTTCGCCGCCGAGCACCTCGATGCCGCGGGTCACCACCTGGATCACGATGCCGTCGAAGCCCGCGTCGGCGACGAGGGTGTTCGAGCCGCCGCCCAGCAGCAGCCAGTTCTCATCCAGGCCCCAGACGACGAGGGTCTCATTGATGAGGTCCTGTTCGGTAGCCGGCGCCACCCGCGCGGCGGAGAGCCCACCGACGCGAAAGGTGGTGAGCATGCTCAGTTCAACGGGTTCCATCATGGGTCTCAGGCCAGGTTGACGCGCGCCTGCGCCTTGCCGAGCACGGTCGCGTCGTTGAACGTGACGGTGAGATCGATGCGGGCCACATCAGCGTCGGGGTCGAGCGCACCCACCTTGGCGACCACGGTCACGATGGCGCCATCCGTCGCGTCGACGAAGACGGGGCGGGTGAACCGCACCTGATAGTCGACTACCCGGGCCGGGTCACCGGCCCAGTCGACGACGGGCTGCACGGCCAGGCCCATGGTGAGCATGCCATGGGCGAGTACGCCCGACAAACCCACGGACTGCGCGATGTCATCGCGGTAGTGAATGGGGTTGAAATCACCGGATGCCCCGGCGTAACGCACGAGGGAATCGCGCGTCAATGAGAAAGTCGCCTCGGCGACGACGCTGCCGACCGTGAGGTCTGCCAGAATGGGGGTCATTCGTCTCCCCTGACGACGAGGGTGGAGATGGCGGTCACGACGTGGGCGCCCGCCGCGTCGACGATGGTGGACTCAGCGGTGACCATCGAGTGGCCACCAAGGGTCTTGATGCTCGTCACCGCGAGGGTGGCCGTGAGTTCGTCGCCGGCAACGATCGGGCGAGAATAGCTGAAGCGCTGGTCGCCATGCACGACGCGGGTGAAGTCGATGCCACCATCCGGTTCGCTCAAGAGCTGGGCCAGGGTGGCCTCCTGCACGACGACGGCGAAGGTGGGCGGGGCGACGACGTCCGCGTGACCGGCCGCACGGGCCGCTTCGGGATCGAGGTTGATCGGGTTCGCCGCGAACACGGCGCGGGAGAATTCGCGCACCTTTTCACGTCCGACAAGATACGGTGCGACCGGCGGAAAGACCCGCCCCTGCAACTCTGGGTTCACTGACACTCGTCGAGTCTACCCAGTGACCTCCCGCTCATCGGTCGGGAGCACGCCACGACAAGGCGCACACTGTAAAGCGTGAAATGTGTATCCGTGCGCCTCGGTGACCCCGAAGTAGCCCCCCTTCTGCTGGACCTGCACCGTGAATACGAAACCCGATACGGCGACGGCGATTCCGTACACGACGTCGACGGGGCCGAGTTCGACCCACCCGGCGGCGGCTTTCTCGTGCTCGTCGACGGCTCGACGACGGTCGCCGGCGGCGGCCTCCGCCAGTTCGACGCCACCACCGCCGAGGTCAAGCGCATGTGGACCAACCCCGACTACCGCCGCCAGGGCCACGCTCGCACGATTCTGCGCGAGCTGGAGGCCCTCGCCCGCAACCTGGGCTACGAGCGGATGCGCCTCGAAACCGGCTACGCCCAGCCCGAGGCCCTGGCCCTGTACCGCAGTCTCGGCTTCACCGACATCGGCAACTACGGCATCTACGAGCACGCCTCCGGTTTCGAGATCGCCCTCACCTGACACCACCACCTGGCACAGTCGCGGCAGAACAGGGTTTGACGGCGTCGCTGGTCTAATTGAACGAGATCGCTGTCAGGGAGCGGTTTCGATAGCTCAGGGAGCGGCGGGGAGGTAGCGTTAGAGGGCTATGCAAAACAAATTGATTCCGCACCCCGACCTTCCGATCGACCTGCCGACGGACGAGCGCATTCGCGCCGCTGTCGCGCACTACGGCGAGAACGTCGTCATCGACAATTCCGTGGCCCTGCTTCGTGCCAAGAACGCCGGCAAGGACTTTCTGCTCTACGCCGGCGGCCGCCACGCGCTCGGCATTCTCGAGGGTGCCCCGGCGCTGTACTGGCCCGAGCTGTGGGGCGCCCGTGCGCTGCTGCACGTCTGGGGCGAATCAGCCGCGCCGTACATCGTCGTCGGGCTGAACAACCAATCGTGGCGCGTACGGGAGATGTGCGCCAAGGTCGTACTGCTGCGCGGCCTGCAGGTGGTTCCCAAGCTCGTGCGCCTCACCACCGACGAGCACCCGCGCGTGCGTTCCGCCGCGCTGCACGCCCTTGCCGACCAGGGCACCGCCGACAACATCGCCACGATCGAGGTGCGCCTGCGCGACTCCGACAAGGAGGTGCGCCGCGCCGCCCAGCAGGCCCGCGACGCGATCCGTTCGCGTCTCAAGCTGACGGAAGCCACCGAGTCGACGACCGAGCCCGAGGAGTAGCAGACGCGGCCCTGACATCCGCTGGGAACTCGCTACGGCTGCCGGAGCAGCGCTCCCTCGTGTCGGCAGGTGGCTGCGGCGGTCAGCATGGCGTCGCTCAGCAGGACCTGCCAGGCGGCGGAATCCGGTGGCACCCCATCGGTCACGATCGTGAAAACGGATGCCGCGAGCGTCGCGTCCCCGGCACCCATCGTGTCGATGACAGCGCCGTCGAGCTCAGCGATCGCCGCGCTGACCAGCTCATTGTTCGCGAATGAGACCGAGGCTCCGAGGCTCCCGGCTGTCGCCAACACCGTGTGTGCGCCCGCGTCGACGAGGCGTTCCCTCAGCTCATCGAGCGTACTGTCATACAGAAGGTCGGCGTCGTCGTCGCCGACCTTCACGAGCAGACTGCGCGCGGCGAGCGCTTCAAAGTTGCGCACGAACCGCGGCCCATCATGCAGCATGCCGGCCCGGGGGTTGGGATCGATCACGAGCCGGCGCTCGGGGTCGGTGACGCAGGCTGCGAGCGCTTCGGTTTGCGCGGTGTCGTCGAACGGAAAACAGCTCACGACAACGAGCGCGGCGCCCTCGAGCGCGTCACGCTCGACTGCGCCGAACTCGATGCGGCGCGCTTTCGCGGCGTCGTTGAAGAAGTAGCGGGGTTCACCGTCGGTGCGATCGGACACGGCCCGGGACGACCCGAGCGGGCCCGGTGTCGCGATCAGTTGCACGCCATACTGGTCGAGGAACGACCGAAGAGTCGCGCCATCGGCGTCGTCGCCGACCATCGCGATCAGGGTCGTCGGCACCCCGAGAACGGCCAAGCCGACTGCCACGTTCAGTGCGGCACCTCCGGCAAACTCCCGGCTCCCCTCGGAGTCACGCAGTACGTCGATCAGGGCATCGCCGACGACGACGACACGGGCGGGGACGTTGAGTTCAGGCATGGGGTCCAATCTCTCCTGAGCTGCGAGCGATGAGCCCGGTCGGCACAGTCTAGGGCTTCCCCACAGGCCTGTTGGCTGCCAGCCGCGCTGCACGGCGCCGCCCCTGACCTGCGCCACTCTCGTGGAAGCGCAGGACCCGGCATAGAAAACCGCCGGCCGCAGGAGCTCATCCTCCTGCGGCCGGCTGTTTCGGTCCTGCCGGGCTAGACGCTCTTGCGCCCGGACATCGACCGCATCAGAAACATGATCACGGCGATGACGGCGAGCACGATACCAACCCAGAGCAGGAACTGAAGCGACTACACCAAGCCGCCGGTGATGAGAAGCACGACCGCAACAATTGCCACAATGATGAGTAGCGGGTTCATGGTCCGACCTTTCCTTCATGCGCGGGGAAGTCCCGATTGCGTCTATCGCACCCCCCTTAAGAGGGTCGAATCGGGTGTCGTTTGAGGGGGCCGAAACGGGTGTCCTTGACGGCATCCGTTAGAGCGTCGCGGCCTGGTCGCGGTTGGCCCTGTCACCCCCGGCTGCCGGAGCGTCAGTACGTCGGGAGCGTGGGCGCGATTTCCTTCACCCACGCCAGGATGCCCCCCTGCACGTGGCGTACACGGTCGTAGCCACGGCGCTGCAGCTCGGCGAGAACGGCGGCCGAGCGCGGGCCAGCCTTGCAGTGCACGACGATATCGCGGTCCCGGGAGAGAGCAGATAGCGCGCTGCCCGAGAGGATTCCGTTCTGCGGAACGAGCAGCGCCCCGGCAATGTGCACAATCTCGTATTCCTCCGGTTCCCGAACGTCGACGAGGTCGAAGTCGCTCTCGCCCCGAGCGCGGGTATCAAGCATGACAGCGAGTTCCTGCACGGAAATCGAATCGTCATCCCCAGTCGACGTTCCGCAAAACAGGTCGTAGTCGATGAGCTTCGTGACCACTTCGCTGGCGGGGTCGCGCGCAATCGTGAGCTCGCGCCAGGACGCGTCGAGCGCGTCGAACAGCACGACCCGGCCCACGAGCGTGCGTCCGATCCCGGTGATCAACTTCACGGCTTCGGCGACCATCGTCGCGCCGATCGTTCCGCACAGCATCCCAAACACTCCACCCTCGCCGCAACTGGGTACGGAGCCGGCCGGTGGGGCGTCCGGATACAGGTCCCGATAGGTAGGACCGTGCAGATTCCAGAACACGCTGACCTGGCCCTCGAAGCGCAGGATGGACCCCCAGACGCAGGGCTTGCCGAGCATCGCTGCGGCATCACTGACCAGATAGCGAGTGGCAAAATTGTCGGCTCCGTCAACGATCAGGTCGTACTGGTCGAACAAGCCCAGAGCGTTCGCCGAGTCAAGCCAGACATCGTGTTGGCGCACCGTGACCAGGGGATTGAGCGCCGCTACCGCCGCAGCAGCCGACTCGAGTTTCGAACGGCCCAGTCCTGCGACGCCATGGATAATCTGACGCTGCAGGTTGCTCAGGTCCACGGTGTCATGGTCGACAATGCCCAGCGTGCCCACCCCGGCAGCCGCCAGGTAGAGCAGAACCGGCGAACCGAGGCCGCCGGCGCCAATCACGAGCACGCGCGCATTCTTGAGCCTTCGCTGGCTGAGCACACCGATTTCCGGGATAAGGATGTGGCGCGAGTACCGCTCGCGTTCCGCAGCGGAGAGCTCCTCGCCCGGTTCGACGAGCGGTGCCAGCGCGGCAACCTTGATCACAGGTCAGGCCGCCCGTTCATCATTGACGACGCCAGGGCGTGGTTACGCCTCGGAATGCGGCCGGCCTGCGAGGCACGCCGGCCCGCAATCACGGCGTGCTTGAAGGCATCGCCCATGAGAACCGGGTTTTGCGCGCGCGTCACCGCGGTGGCCAGCAGCACAGCATCGCAGCCCAGCTCCATCGCCAGAGCAGCATCGGAGGCGGTACCGATTCCAGCATCGAGCACCACGGGAATTGCGGCGCGGGCAACGATCAGCTCGATATTGTGCGGGTTGAGAATGCCCAGCCCGGTGCCGATCGGCGCCCCGAGCGGCATCACGGCGACAGCGCCCAGATGCTCGAGCCGCAGCGCGAGCACCGGGTCGTCATTCGTGTAGGCAAAAACCTTGAAGCCCCGCGCGACAAGCTGTTCAGTGGCATCCACCAGTTCGACCGCATCGGGAAGAAGGGTCTGCTCATCGGCGATGACCTCGAGTTTGATCCAATCGGTCTCGAGGGCTTCTCGGGCTAGCTCGGCGGTCAGGACGGCTTCTCGCGCGGTAAAACAGCCAGCAGTATTGGGCAGCACGCGAATGGAATTCTCTACCAGAAGATCAAAGAGAGACCCGGTGGTCGCCACGCTGTGACGCCGCATGGCGACGGTGGTGAGTTCGGTTCCGGAGGCGCGCAGGGCAGCCCCGAGGCCGTCCAGACTCGGTGCGCCCCCGGTGCCCATGATCAGACGCGAGCTCAACGAAACGCCGTCGATCACGAGGCGGTCGGTGTTCGTGTGTTGCGCGGTCTCCACGGTCAACCTCCCTGAACTGCGGTAACAATTTCAATTTCATCACCGGCGGTGAGCTCGGTGCGCCACCATTGGCTGCGTGGAACGACCTCGGCGTTGCATGCGACGGCCACGCCGAGACGTTGTCCGTCGGTTGCGCGGCCGTCTTGTGCGATGGGCCGATCGGTGATCTCGGCCACGAGGTCGGTCACGGTGCTGCCGGGCAGCACGGTTCGTTTCTGGCCATTGACGGTGATCTCAATGCCTGGGGATTCGGTCACGAGCGGGCTCCTGTCGGTGAAGCGGATGCCGGGGCGCGGCTCGCTGAGAAACGATCGGGCCGAAAGTTTCGCCACCGATCGACCGTGATCTCCTCGATCAGCTGAAGGCAGTACTGGGCCGCGATCGGGGTGAGCAGTACGCCATGACGAAAGAACCCGGTGGCGATGATGAGGCCAGGAATGTCATCAGTGTCACTCTCAGCTCCCGTTCGGCCAACGCGACCGAGAAGCGGCGCGTTATCGGGCGTTCCGGGACGAGCCCGCGCGGTCATCTCGATCAGCTCGAGCTCGTTGACCGCTGGCACCAACACCTGAGCGTCACGCAACAGTTGATAGACGGCACCAGCCGACACCGCACTGGAACCGTCCTCGCGTTGCGTGGCTCCGATCACGAGCGTTCCATCCGAGCGAGGAACCAGATACACCGGCACGCCATGCACCAACCCGCGAAGCGTGCAGGTGAGCACTGGCTGAAGATGCGCGGGCACGCGCAGCCGAAGAATATCCCCGTAGACCGGGCGAAGCGGCAGGCTCAATCGCTGGGGCAGCCCGCTCAGCCCGGCTGCCCCGAGGCCATTGGCCACAACTACTTCGGTGGCTCTGACCAATGAACCATCGGCCAGGGCGACACCGGTGACGCGCGATGAAGCATCCGCTGAATCTTCGTGCGCCAACCCAGTGGCGTGCACGCGGATCAGGGTGTCGTGGCCCCACCCGTCGTTTTCCGCCAGCGCGGCAAGCGCGAGTTGGATGCGCTCGGCGAGCCGGCGTGGGTCGACCTGATGATCCTGCTCCACCATGAAGGCACCGGAAACACGGGGGCTCAGCAGCGGTTCGAGCATGCGCGCTGCGCGAATGGTCAGGGGTTCAACGCTCAGCCCATTGGTCAGTTGCACGCTGCGCAGGTCGGCGAGCGCTTGTCGGTCGGCCGATTCGGCACCAACGTTCATGGTTCTGGTTCTCTGGTATCCGGTTGCGTCGGAATCCATTCCGAGTGATTCGATGAACGCGGGATACAGCGAGGAAGAGGCGAGCATGAGCTCAAGCAACGCCTCTTCCCGGTAGTGCAGTTCGCTTACCGCCGCGAGCATTCCGGCGGCCGCATAGGTGGCGCCCCCGGCCGGATCCGGGTCGATGACGACCACCGTGCGGCCGGAATGCGCAACCGCCCAGGCGATGCCGAGTCCCACGATGCCGCCGCCGATCACGGCCACGTCGACCGTGAGGCTGCGTTCACTCATGGTGCGCACCGTCGGCGTCGCGACTGAGCCTCGGCGAAAGCTGCCGTCGTTGCCCTTTAGGGTTGGTCGCATGGACCAGACCAACGCCCGGCTGTATCTCTGCACCGATGCCCGAAAGGATCGCGGCGATTTCGCTGAATTCATAGATGCCGCGTTCGCTGGCGGAGTCGACATCATCCAGCTGCGCGACAAGAACATCGACGCCGCCGAGGAGCTTGAATATCTCGAGATCCTGCGCACGGTTGCCGACCGATACGCACGACTCTGGGCCGTCAACGACCGGGCCGATATCGCCAGCCTCGCGGGCGCGCCGGTATTTCATGTCGGCCAGACCGATCTGCCGCTGGCCTCCGCACGCAGCCTGCTCGGCGCGGCAGCCCTGATCGGGCTGTCCACTCACACCACCGGGCAAGTGGATGCCGCCCTGACCACCGAAGTGCTCGACTATTTCTGTGTCGGCCCGGTCTGGGCAACGCCGACGAAACCCGGTCGTGCGGCGGTTGGAACGCACCTGTTGAGCTATGCGGCCGCGCGCAGCACATCCGCTCACAGCACTCGTCCCTGGTTTGCAATCGGCGGCGTCGATCTCGGCAACATCGATCAGGTCGTCGACGCCGGCGCAACTCGGGTGGTTGTAGTGCGCGCGATCACCGAGGCGAGCGACCCGACGGATGCCGCGCAGCGGCTTCTGGCCCGACTGCCCGCCTTCGGCTAGTCGCGCGAACAGCACTTCGTTCCGCGCGGTCATCTCAGGCTTTCACTAGCTGCCGAGGGGCGTCGAAGAAGTCGAGTTCGAAGCGCGCCGAGGTCGTAAACGCCTGGCGCATTGCCGCGCATTCCGATTCCGAGACCGTCGCCGCAACGTCGTCGGTGAGCGCGATCGCCTGCCGCGTGGCCGCGGCGAATTCCTCATCGGAATAGGTCTCCAGCCAGGCTGCATACGGATGCGCCTCCTCTTCGGTGCGCGACAGGAATTCGGCGTGCAGTCGGTCACCGACATCCGAGTACAGCCAGAAACAAGGCAACAGCGCCGCGAGAAGCACCGCATAATTTCCGGCCTCACTGGTCGCGAGCAAATGATCCACGTAGCCCGTCGTCACCGGGCCTGCCTCGTCAGGGTCAGGTTGCTGCCGAAGCCAGCTGCGGTGCAATTCCGACTCGACGTCGCGGCACCGCGCTGCAGAATCGGCCAGGAAACGTTGCGCGCTCACGGTCGGCGCGAGCTCGCTGGCATGCGCGAGAACGCGTGCATAAGTGGCGAGATAGAGGGCATCCTGGGCGAGGTAATAGGAGAAATCTTCTTCTGCCAGTGCACCGCTGCTGAGGTCCGTGATGAACGGGAGATCGAAGATTTGCAGGCGGATCAGCTCGACGTCTCGCCACAGGGTCGAGCTGAACGGCGCCGGATCAGCAGGCACGGCTGACGCGGCTGACGCTTCGGAAAACAGCCGATGAAAATGATGGATCGGGCCGTTTCCCCGCCCGACCTCGAGGTCGTCAGCATAGGTCAGTGCGTCCTGGAGCCAGTCCTTGACCTCGGCGAGGGACTGTGCCCAGTCCCCGGTTCTTGCCTGCACGGTCGCCATTGCCGAGGAGAGTGAGCACCCGGTGCCGTGGGTGTTCTTGGTTATGATTCGCGGTGCCGTGAACTCGACAACACTGTGCGCCAACAGGCCCTGGGTGTTGACCAGAGCATCCGGGCAGTCGGTGTCGTCAAAGTGTCCCCCCTTGACCAGCACGGTCACGCCAGCACGGGCTGATAATCGTCTGCCTTGCGCGACGGCCTCTGCCCAGTCGGCCGCCGGCGGCTCGGCGAGCAGAACGGCCAGCTCGGGAACGTTGGGCGTGACGAGATCGACGAGAGGGATCAGGTCGCGCAACGCCTGCTCGGCGGAGGGGTCGAGCAGCCGGTCCCCACTCGTTGCCACCATCACCGGGTCGAGCACGACTATCGGAGGACGGCACACGTCGAGCCAGGAACGCACCTCATTGATCACATCGAGATCCGCGAGCATGCCGATTTTGACGGCATCGATGGTCACGTCGTCGCTCACGGCACTCAATTGCTGGCGCAGAAACGCAACCGGCGGGATGTGCACCGAGCGCACCCCGAGCGTATTCTGCGCAACCAGGGCACTGACCACCGCCATCCCGTAGCCACCGTTGGCCGCAATGCTTTTCAAGTCGGCCTGGATTCCAGCACCGCCGGTTGGATCGGTCCCGGCGATACTGAGGATTCGCGGCGTTTCGTTCAGCGTGTGGTCGGAGATTCGATCGATCATCGGTGACATTCCTTCGCTAGTACTAACTAGACAGGTTCAACGGGTATTGATCTCAGCTCCCACATTGTGTGGGGCACCCCGTGTCAGTGAGTAAGCCTATATGCATGCACCATCACCGACTCGCTCGTTCCCGCCGCAAAGGCCGGTCGGGCAGCACGTCCGCGGCGAGTCCGTGGGCGATGACCTGCTCCAGGGGCAGTGGTACGGACCGTGCCGATGCTTGTCGAGCACTTGCGAATGAGTCAGCCATCACTGTAACGTCAGTGCATGCTGACTATTGCGTCACGGGTGGATGTCATGAACCGGCTCGGCCGGGCCCTGGCGGATCCGACCCGGTCCAAAATCCTGCTGAGCCTCCTCGACGCCCCCGGGTATCCCGGCCAGCTCGCACAGAACCTCGGACTGACCCGCTCGAACGTGTCCAACCACCTGAGTTGCCTGCGCGGGTGCGGCATCATCGCGGCGACCCCGGAAGGCCGCGCAACGCGGTACGAGATCGCAGACCCGCACCTGACACATGCGCTGGTCGCGCTGGTCGACGTGGTCCTCGCTGTCGATGACGGTGACGAATGCACGGACGTCGCCTGCAACGTCCCGCTGTGTTGCGGGGCCGGCGGATGAGCGCAACTTCAACGCGTGCTGGTCGGGTGCTCAGCCCGCTGCGCAAACGTCTCCTGCAGCGGCGGATCCGCTGGATCGTCGCGTTCACCATAACGTACAACCTCATCGAGGCGGTCATCGCTCTCGCTGCCGGATCCATCGCATCGTCAGCAGCGCTCATCGGTTTCGGCCTCGACTCGATCGTGGAGGTGCTCTCAGCCGCCGCAATCGCCTGGCAGTTCGCCGCGCCGCAACCGGAGCAGCGCGAGAAGGTCGCGTTGCGGGTGATCGCTTTCTCCTTCTTTGCTCTAGCCGCGTACGTCACCGTCGACGCAGCGCTGTCGATCACTGGACTGCGCACGCCCGAACACAGCCCGGTCGGAATTGCGCTCGCGGCGGTCAGCCTGATGGTGATGCCTTGCCTCAGCTGGTTCGAACGTCGCACCGGCCGAGAGCTCGGCTCCGCATCCGCTGTCGCCGACTCCAGGCAAACCCTGCTTTGCGCCTACCTCTCGGCTGCGCTCCTCATCGGGTTGCTACTGAACAGCCTGCTCGGCTGGGCCTGGGCGGATGCGATCGCCGCACTCGTGATTGCCGGTTTCGCGATCCGAGAAGGTATCGAAGCGTGGAAAGGTGACACCTGCGCGACACCGGTATCGACACTGACCGGTGAACGCCCCCTCGAGCACGAGAGCTGCTGCTAACTGTCGCCGCGAGCGTGAGACAGTGCACCTCCGACTGCGCTGCGCATGAGTGCCTTGTTCATGACCGGGTCATTCATGGGCACAAAAAAACCCTCTGACCAGTGAAACACCTGATCAAAGAGTTTTTATATGTAGCGGGAGCGGGAATTGAACCCGCGACACCACGATTATGAGCCGTGTGCTCTAACCAACTGAGCTACCCCGCCGCGACTTGTCGGCTGTTCGCTTGATTCTCCGTGGCTGAGTGTCTGCGATCATGAGGCCATGGACATTGGCAATCAAGCAACGATTGGTGGATGGTAGTTCGCGCTGACGCTCGTGAACGCGGGCCTTGCTGAGTCGAAGGGACGCGGTCGACTGATCTGGTGGTTGCTGTCTCTGGTCCTCGGGCTGATCGCAACGCTCCTGATCGTGGTGATGCCGCGCGGCAGAATTCCATACTGAATTCCAAGCAGTGTCGCCAAGGAAGGATGAGAGTGAGCATCGTCGCGTTGGCTGTTGACCCACGAAACTCGAGTTGGTCCGTTGACCGGCCAATCTACCGCGTGCTCGCCCGATGCACCGAAGCGCTGCGATCGCCAGCACCTAAGCAACGGTTCGTCAGCGGGACGTCCACGGACGTAGGTTGGCTACAATTCGCCGAAGTTCCGGAGTCTCGGGGGAATGGCGTTTGGGAGTGGCTGGCCCACGCCGTGGGCCCTGGCATTGGGGTCATGAACCAGCTCAGGAGCTGCCGTTGAAACTGCGTCGACGCTGGACCTCAGCCGACGAGCCGGCGTAGCTCGCGCACGGCCGCAGCCACGTCGTCGAGCGGAGCGCGCGACTGCACCAGCCGCTCGACAACCGCGGCCTGCTCCGATCCGGGCCGGCGGTAGCTGCCCAACGCGCCGACGAGCTTGTGGGCGGCGGACTCGGCCTCGTCGGCCAGCACATCGCCCGAGCGGTCTCCACCGCCGGCCTCGACGTACCGCTCGAGTGCCGCGACGCGCTGGTCGGCGAGGTACCCGTACCGCTCCCACATCTCGGCGAGGAAACCGTCGACCGGGTCGATCACGGTTCCCATCCCAGCGACTCGGACACCAGACGCGGCAGCTCCATCGGGTCGAAGGGCTTCGCCAGCACGCCACGCACGCCCTCGGCCAGCCACCGCTCTCGCTCGGCAGCATCGGCCCGGGCCGTGAGCAGGAGTACCGGGATGTCGCGGGTGCGCGGGTCGGCCTGCAGCAGCGCATACGTTGTCAAGCCGTCGACGCGGGGCATCATCACGTCGAGAAGGACCGCGTCCGGCTGGGAGGCGGCAACTATATCTAGCGCCTCCATGCCGGAGGACGCCTCGATCACCCGCAGGCCACCGACTCGCTCAAGGCTGAGTCGGGCGACTGCGCGGATGTCCGGCTCGTCGTCGACGACGAGCACGCAGCGCGTCACGTCTCCTCCTTGCGCCGGAGGGGGCCGGTCCACGTCCCGTTCCGCGGCCTGCGCTGCGGCAGCACGACCGTGAACGTGGAGCCATGCCCGAGGATGCTGTCGACGTCGATGCGGCCGCCGTGCGCATGCACGATGCTTTGGCAGATGGTGAGCCCGAGGCCGCTGCCCTGCTTCTCGCGGGCGTCGCTCGCGTCGACCTGCACGAAGCGCTCGAAGATCTGCTCGACCCGGTCGGGCGGGATGCCACGGCCCTTGTCGCACACCTCGAAGCGGATCTCACCCTCTCGCATCCGGGCGGTGATGCGGACCGCGCTGCCGGAGTGGCTGAAGCGGACGGCGTTGCCGAGGAGGTTGACGAGCACCTGGGCGAGTCGGTCGGCATCGCCCCAGCAAATGTCGTCGGAGGTCTCCTGCTCCAGTCGAACGCCGGCCTGAGCGGCCATCCCTTCTACGGCTGCGAGCGCCAGCGCGACCAGGTCGCTCAGCCGGTGAGGACGGCGCACGACGTGCATGTGCCCCGCGGACAGGCGCTCGAGATCGAGGATGTCGGCCACGAGCCGACTGAGGCGGTCGGTGTTGGTGAGGGCGATGTCGACAAGCGACTGCGCCTCGGGCGGCAGTTCGGCGACGACCCCGGCAGCGAGGAGGCCGAGCGAGCCGCGCATCGAGGTCAGCGGGGTGCGCAGCTCATGGCTCACCACCGAGACGAACTCGTCCTTGAGCCGCTCCACCTCCCGTCGCTGGCTGACGTCTTGGAAGACCAGCACTGCGCCGGCTGTCCGGTCGTCCTGCCGCAACGGCGCAAACGAAAGCTGCGCCAGGAAGACCTCACCGTCCTGCCGACGGAAGGCGTCGTCCACGCCGACGAGCACCTGTTCGTAGCGCAGCGCCGCGCCGAGCGCACAGTCGTCGTCGTAGCACGAGCTGTCCTGGGGGTGCAGCAACTCGTGCAGCGGCTGGCCAAGCAGTTTTTCGGCCGGTGCCGCGAGCAGGTCGCACGCCGCGGGGTTGACGAGCGCCAGCCGGCCCTCCCCGTCCGTCGCGCAGATCCCGTCGCCCGCCGAACGCAGTACGGATTCTGTGAGCCGCTGTGCCAGCTCAGCGGCAGCCAGCCGGCGCTGCACCTCCTCGGCGCCGAGCTCGAGCTCGGCCCAGGCGGACATGTCGGCCAGGACTTCCAGGTCCGCGCGGCTCCACGTGCGCGGCACGACGTCGAAGGCGCATAGCGTTCCCACAGCCTGCCCGTCCCAGCGCAGCGGGTAGCCGGCGTAGGCGCGCAGGCGGGGAGGGCCGACGACGAGCGGATTGTCACAGAATCGCGGGTCCGTGGATGCGTCGCCGACGAGTACCGGGGCGTCGTCGACGACGACGAAGTGGCAGAACGACGCGTCGTGATCCAGCGCGGGGTCGGTCTGTCCGGTGCAGGCCACGCCCCACAGCTGCGTCTCGTCGACGAGATTGATGTAGACCACCGGCGCGTCCAGCAGATGCTTCGCACGATCCACGATCCGGCGGAAGCGCTCCTGGCCCGGCTGGTCGAGCAGCGCTAGCGCCCGCAGCGCCTTGACGCGGGTGTGCTCGCGTGAGGTGGTCACGACGTACGGCTTGGGGAAGTCGTGTGGTGGGGCAGCGGCGGCGGGACCAGCGGCTCGTCCGCCGGGTGCTCGGGGTCGTTGGCCGCTGGTCCGACAGCCTGCGCGGTGAGTCCGCCCTCCGGCGCCCCCCCTGTCCCTGCGGCCCGGGGCGTCACCTTCCAGGCCTTCTCGCGCATGGCTTGCTTCACCTGCGCGACGCGTGCGATGACGTTCTTGTACTCGGTATAGAAGACCGAGGCAACCACGAGGTACAGCCAGAACCACGCCGTGCGGGAGCGGATCTCCGGATCGGCCTGGCGATACGCGAACAACGTTTGCCACGGCCCGACGCTGAGCGTGAAGATGGTCGTGAGGACGAACACCGGGACGAACCAGTCGAGGTGCTGCGGCCCGCCGGCGCGATTGGCGTAGAAGGCGATGAGCGGGAACATTTGGACGCTCAGCCAGGGGTAGACCTCGCGCCAGCCCAGCAGGAAGAAGAAGCCGAACCGCTGTCTGGGCGTGAGCCCGGGGTTGCGCAGCGCCCCGAAGAGGTGGCCCAGGGACACCTGGAACCACCCTTGCGCCCAGCGCATCCGCTGGTCCCACAGTGCCTGCAGCGTCGTCGGCGCCAACTCGCGGCTGATGAGGTACGGGTCGGAGCCGATCCGGTAGCCGGCTTCGACGACCCGCAGGGCAGAGTCGATGTCCTCGGTGAGCATCGAGCCGCGGAAGCGCGTCTCGCGCAGCAGCTGCGTGCGCCAGTAGCCGTTTGACCCGCCGAAGATGCCGAACTGGTGCAGCTTCGCCCGGCCGGGGTGGCTGACTGCGTAGATCATCTCGAACTCGACCGCTACGGTTCGCGCTACCCAGGAGGCGTCGCCGTTTCGTACTACCGGGTGGCCCTGCACGACGTCGTACCCATCGGCCATCCAGCGGTAGGCGCGCACGAAGCTGTCTGCCGCGGGCAGGTGGTCAGCATCGAAGACACCAGTGAACTCACCAGTGACGATCTGCAGGGCGGCGTTGACGTTCTGCGCCTTGGACGTGCTCCCCTCCACCTTGAGCAGAGTGAAGCGCGTCTCGCGCTGCGCGAGCTCGCCGAGGACGCGCTCTACCGGGAGCGGGACGGGCGAGTTGTAGGCAAGCACGACCTGCAGGTCGCCGGGGTAGTTCACGCTCAGAAAGGCCTCGACGGTCTCCAGGACGGTGGCGGCCTCATTCGGCAGGTACGCCGCGATGACTGCACTCGCAGGCGGGTACGCCGGACCGCCGTCCTGCTCCTCTGGTGCGGGAGGCGGCTGCGCCGGGTTCAGGGCGAGCAGTCCTTCGACCCAGATCGCGATCCCTGTCACCAGCAGTGAGAAGACGACGACGAGGTAGGCGAACGGTGTGATGTCGAAACCCGCGCGGTCAGCAAACAGGTAGACGAAGTACGGCAGCACAATGCCTATGACGAACGTCAGCGCGACCTGGCACGGCGTGCGCAGCCGCTCGAGAAGCGGCCGAGGCTGGCGCGGTGCCGCGGCCTCGGCGAGCATCTCGGGACGGTACGCGATCGGCCGCAGATCGAGGTGCATCTGCGCGTGCTCGAGCGCCGCACCGGCCTGCTCGACCGCCTGCTTGGCCGACTGGACGGCGTCGAGCGGGACGTATCCGACGAGCGGGGTAACGCTGACCTTGGAGCCCTCGACGTCCAGGCGGCGGCCGGCGAGGCGTTCGGAGAGTCCCTGCAGCAGGTCGCGCACGTCGTCCGACGACGTCTCCGGCAGCAGCAGCCCGAAGCCGCCATCGGGGGTACGGCCGGCCGTCTCCAGCGGCGTGACCACGGCGCCGAGCACATCGGCGACCTGCCGCAACACCTCGTCGACCCCGCGCTCCCCGAAGCGCGCACGGATGCTCGCGGACTCGTTCAGCCCGAGCAGTGCCAAGTGCCCCGAGCGGCCACTGCGCAGCGCCCGCTCGCGCTCCCGGTCGAGCTCGTCCATGAACGTCGCGGACGAGGCCAGCCCCGTGCGACGGTCAGTCCGCAGTCGGTCAGCAGGCACCGGTGGCCGTAGCCGCTTGGCGTCCACGCGAGCGACCAGGACCGGCAGGTCGAAGGGCTTGGTGAGGTAGTCGTCCGCGCCGAGACGCATGCCGGACACCACGTCCGCGGCCTCCGCGCGGCTGGTGAGGAACAACAGGGGCAGGGAACGCAGTCGGGGGTCCTCGCGCAGTCGCTGCACGAGGGTGAAGCCGTCCATGTCCGGCATGTTGACGTCGGAGACGACGACGTCCGGGACCGCCTCAGCCAGTCTCTCCAGCGCCTCGGCGCCGCTGGAGGCCGTCGTGACGCGGTAGCCGGCTGCGAGGAGCCCTTGCTCGACCAGGCCCACGATCATCTCGTCGTCATCGACGACGAGCACCGCGCCCCGGTCGTCGGCTAGTGCCCTACCCGTCATTGGGTTACTCCCGGTCAACAACTCCCCCTACGGCCTTCCGGCGCAGGACTGGAGCGACTGCGTGGTGCCTGTTGCAGTCTACAGGGGTACCCCCGCCACGAACTTCCGCTCGCGCGAAGTCGGGCACGGTCGCTGGCCACCAGACAGGGCGGCCGTGGGAATGATTGATCGACTACCGAACACTGCCCATTGGCGCAACCTTGAGCGTCCACAGCTCCGGATCGGATCGGGTCGGCCCTAAAGGTTTACGCTCAACAGGTGTTGCGCGCACAAGACTCCCTTCCGCCTCGCCTTCGCCGCGTACTCGTCGCCGGCGTCTGTGGCGTAGGAAAGTCGACGCTCGCGTCACGGATCGCAGCGATCACCGGCGGACAGCACACCGAGATCGACTCGCTCTATCACGGCCCCGGCTGGGCGCCACGGGAAAATTTTCTCCAGGACGTCAACAGGTTCACGAGCGAGGATGCGCGGACCACGGAGTGGCAATACCCGTCCGCGCGTGCCCTGCTAGCGCGCCGCGCAGACTTGCTCGCCTGGCTCGACCTGCCATTCCCGGTGACCTTCGCTCGCGTAGTTCGGACTGCTTCGCAGTGCGCTTGACATGATTGGAACAGGGTTTTGGCTTCTCGGACCGACCTCGCGCAACCCTCGTGTTTTGCGATCGCTCCAGGCAGCGCTGGAGGGACGTCGGGATTCCGTAAACGCGTCGAATGAGCTCGCCCGACTATCGGTGAAATTCCCACCAAATGACCCGGTCCAGGTCATGCTGGAGGCTCAGCGGGATGCGCGTCCTGGCCTCGCGAGCCGCGAGCCTAGGGGCACCGTCAATCGCGACGAGACTAGCCGCCGCGCAGGAATTCTGCAGCCCGCAGCCATACACGATTCTGAGGACTGACGAGCGGCGCGATGCACGGCAGAAGAGCGACGCTCAAGGATCTGCTTGAGCACGATATTCTGGAATCGACGGACACTGAGATCCGTACTGCAATGACATCCGGGGTGATCGTCGTTGCGAACACACTTCGACGCGTTGAAGTCTATTTGTGCGACCTCACGTTCCTGCTCCTTCGCCGCGCGGGGCAGGGATGAACATCTCTCCGCACTGAGGGAGTTCGGGGGGGGCGACACTGGTCGAGGCTGCTGAACGGGCAGCCGCCCGAATCGGGCCAGTAGTGCACACAACACATCCAGCCCTGACTATCAGAGCCGAGGGAGACCGACTGCCGGAACTCAGACCTAAAGCGGAGTTTAGAGCGGAGTCGGCCAGCATCCGGGCAAAAAGAAAGGCCCTCTAACCGAAAGAATTCCTGGTCAAAGGGCCTTTATGTGTAGCGGGAGCGGGAATTGAACCCGCGACACCACGATTATGAGCCGTGTGCTCTAACCAACTGAGCTACCCCGCCGCGACTTGTCGGCTGTTCGCTTCCAAGCCTGAGCCCCCTGTGGGAATCGGACCCACTACCTCTTCCTTACCAAGGAAGTGCTCTACCAATGAGCTAAGGGGGCAGAACAACCAAAACGGTAGCACTGCCGCGTTTTTGGCAACCTAGAAACATTATCACCCCGACAGCGAACTTAGGACCACTTCCACCACGCTACAGGCACCAGCGAGGATGCCGTAGCATTTTAGGATGACTGGCATCGAACTGACCCCTGGCACCGAATGGTGGCGCACAGCCGTTATTTATCAGATCTACCCGCGATCCTTCGCCGACGCGAATGGTGACGGCATGGGCGACCTCGCCGGCATCAGCGCGCGACTGCCCCACCTCAAAGATCTCGGCATCGACGCCATCTGGCTCTCTCCTTTCTATACGTCTCCGCAACGCGACGCTGGCTATGACGTCGCTGACTACTGCAACGTCGACCCATTGTTCGGCACCCTCGACGACTTCGAGACGCTGCAACGCACCGCTCACGACCTCGGCATTCGCGTCATCGTCGACATCGTGCCCAACCACTCCTCGAGCGACCACGGCTGGTTCCAGGCGGCCCTCGCGGCCGGCCCGGGCAGCGAGGAACGCGGCCGCTACACCTTCCGCGACGGTAAGGGCGAGAACGGCGAGCTGCCCCCGAACAACTGGGAGTCCGTCTTCGGCGGCCTCGCCTGGACCCGCACGACCGACCCAGACGGCACCCCCGGCCAGTGGTATCTGCACCTGTTCGACAGCAGCCAGCCTGACTTCGACTGGGACAGCGAGTGGGTGCGCGAGCAGTTTCGCGCGGTGCTGCGCTTCTGGCTTGACCGCGGCGTCGACGGCTTTCGGGTGGATGTCGCGCACGGCATGATCAAGGCTCCCGGCCTCCCCGATTACACGCCTCCCGCTGAGGGTGGAAGCATGGGCGGGGCTCCGGCATCCGCTCTCGAGCCGGGGATCACCGCCGAAACGCCGCTGACCGCCCCGTACTGGGCGCAGGACGGTGTTCACGAGATCTACCGCGATTGGCACCGGGTACTCGCCGCCTACCCCGGCGACCGCGTGCTCGCGGCCGAAGCCTGGGTCGACCCGCTCAGCCAGATGGCCAAGTGGGTGCGTCCAGACGAGATGCACCAGGCCTTCAACTTCGCCTACCTCGAAACCCCGTGGAACGGCCCGCTGCTCAAGAGCGTCATCGATGAGTCCCTGGAAGCCTTCGGCAACGTCGGCGCGCCGAGCACCTGGGTGCTCTCCAACCACGACGTGGTGCGCCACGCCTCCCGGCTTGCCCTCACCGGCGAGAACCTGCAGGGACACGGCATCGGCCCGGAGACGGTCGGGCTGCCCGACACGGTGCTCGGACTGCGACGCGCGCGGGCGGCATCCGCTCTGATGTTGAGCCTGCCGGGCTCGAGCTACCTGTATCAGGGCGAGGAACTCGGCCTGCCCGAAGCCGTGGACCTGCCCGATCACGCCCGCGAAGACCCCACTTGGTTTCGCACCAACGGCGAACGGTACGGGCGAGACGGATGCCGGGTGCCGATTCCCTGGGAAGCCGCCGGCGAATCGTTCGGCTTCAGCACCGGCGCGAAGAGCTGGCTGCCGCAGCCGGCCGAGTGGGCTGCACTCGCCCGCGACCAGCAAGACGGCGTGACCGGATCGACCCTCGAGCTGTACAAGCTGGCACTGCGCCTGCGCCGGGAGCATGCCCTCGCCGCCGGCACGGTCGTGTGGCTCGCTGGCTTCGGCCCCGAGGTGGTGGCGTACCGCAACGGTGACGTGATCATCGTGGCCAACACGGGCGCGACATCCGTTCAGCTGCCCGCTGGCGACGTAGTACTGGCGAGCGAAGAGCTCACCGGCCGCACCCTGCCGGGAGATGCTACGGCCTGGTTGCGCTCCGTTCAGGTATGACCGCACCGTCCGACCAGCTCGATGACGGCGCTCCCCTGGTGAGCGCCGTCGTGCCCAGCACCGTGTCGACGATCGTTGCCATGCGGGAGCTGAAACTCGAACTGACCCGATTCATGATGTCGTACAAGTTCGCGACCGACGAGATGCTGACCAAGATCAACATCTTGAAGGAGGAATTCAGCGCCATTCATGACTACAGTCCGATCGAGCACGTCAGCTCGCGACTCAAGTCGCCGGAGGGAATCCTCAAAAAGGCCGTCCGCAAGGGGTTCCCGCTGGAATTGACCGGCATTCGCGACAATATTCAGGACATCGCCGGAATTCGCATCACCTGCAGCTTCATCTCAGACACCTATCGCATCCGCGATCTGCTTGCTGGGCAACGAGACGTCACAGTGTTGCACGAGAAGGACTACATTCACGCACCGAAGGCCAATGGGTACCAGAGCCTGCACCTGATCGTCGCCATTCCGGTGTTCATGACAGACCGCGTGCAGCCGGTGACGGTCGAGATTCAGATTCGCACGATCGCCATGGACTTCTGGGCGAGCCTTGAACACAAGATTTATTACAAGTACAACGGCGCTGTGCCCGACACGCTGGTCGAAGACCTGCGGCAGGCAGCAGATGCCGCCAATCGCCTCGATGTGAAGATGGAGTTGCTGCACGACCAGGTCGTCGAGCTTGAGTCCGTCGATGCCGACGGGGCCGACCTGTTCAGCTTCGACGGCCTGCCGCCGTTTCCTCTGCCGAGGGGCCTGCTCGAGTCGTTTATGCGCGGGCGCGTCGAGCCCGAGTAGGCCGGCGGGCTAGTTCGTGTTGGCGTAGAGCCAGGCGAGTGGGTCGACCTTGGTGCCGGTGATTCCACCCTCGCGAATTTCAAAGTGCAGGTGCGGGCCGGTCGACATTCCGGTGTTGCCGGTCTTGCCGATGACCTGGCCGACCTTGACCACGTCGCCCTCCTTGAAGAGCATCGATCCGTGGATCATGTGCGCGTACACACTCGTGACGAGCTGACCGTCGATCATGTGGTCGATCATCATGTTCACGCCGAGGCTGGCTTCGCCGTCTACAGCGGAACTGACCACGCCGTCGGCAATGGCCTGGATCGGCGCGCCCACGCCCGGGTTGAAGTCCTGGCCGCCGTGATTGGCCGAGCAGCCGGCGCAGCTGCGCGGTCCGATCTGGTCGCCGACGTGCACGCCGACGGCAAACGGCCACTGAATGGTGCCGTTCGGGTTGTTGGTGAAGGTGTCTTCCATGCGGATACCGCTCGCAGCGGCAATCTCAGCGATGGTGCTCGACTCGTAGCCGTCGCGCTCGACAGTGACGGTGTCGCCACCGGCCGGGTCCATGGTCTGCGCCTCTTCGGCTGGCAGAACACGCTGCGCTTCCAAGGCGGATGCCCGTACGTCCTGTGAGGACAGCAACGCCTCCGCCGGAATGGACGTTGCCACGGCCATCAGCGCCACAAACGACATCGCGAGTATCGAGGCGCCCGTGGCCGCACGCTTGCGCGCCGTGCTGCCGAGCGCACGATCGCGGGGTGCGCGACGGGGCAGCGACCCGGCCGGAACGAAGGCGCGCGCTGGGGCGAAGGCTTCCCCGGCCGACTGGTCGATACGGTGGCGGCGGCGGGGACGGTCACCGACAGCGGGAATCACCGTTGGAATCGACTGAGTGAGACCGGGAGCCAACAACTTCTCGAAGTCGGTGGGTTCGGCGTCGGCGACCGGAACCGCAGCGATGATGCGATCGCTCTCGAGGATGACGGCCGGCTCGAGGTCGGGTTCGGTCAGATCGGCGGCCACGATCAGGTCAGCGGCGGGGCTGAGGCGCACGACGTGGTCGTCGACCGGCGCCGGCGCCGCAGCAGAAAAAGCCACCCGCTCGCGCTCGCGCAGTTGGCGGCGGGTCAGGGCTGCCGGCACTGCCGGGGGAAACACGGTGCCGACACTCTTGTCAGACACGGAGGTGTCCAAGGAAGCAGTGTGACGTGACAAGGTGCATCTTTCGGCATAGCGGACGGGATCAGGTGCTCGTACTCGATAACGCTCAGTGACGACATGCCCATGTAACGAATTGATCAAGGAAAACGCGCAACCCCGAGATTACCAGAGAAAGGTCGCCAATCACACCCCAACTGGGTATATGGGCACGATGTCATCGGGCTTGCGCGTCAAATGGGAAGCGTTCGAACAGGCCGGCGAGAACGGGTTCGAACTGACCGTAGAGGCTGGGCGCGGCGGCGATGAGCAGCGCGCGACCCTCGTCATCCGCTTGCAGAGTGCCGACCTGAGCACCTGCCTCGCGCGCGATCAAGCCGCCGGCGGCGTGGTCCCACGGGTTGAGTCCGCGTTCGAAATAGAGGTCGAGGCGACCGCAGGCGACCGAGCAGAGGTCGAGTGCGGCCGAACCGATACGACGAATGTCCCGCACCTGGCCGATGAGACCACTCACGATGCTCGCCTGCCACATCCGCCGGGCTGCCTCGTAGCTGAAGCCGGTGCCGGCCAGTGCGAGCGAGAGCGGCACGTCGTGATTCACGTGCAGGCGGTGATCACCGAGCCAGGCACCCGAGCCTTCCGATGCGGTGAACACCTCGCCGAGGGCGGGATTGACGACCGCACCCGCGAGGGCATTCCAGCTGGCCGGGTCGGGGTCTCCCTGCACGACGGCGATACTGACGGCGTAGAACGGGATGCCATAGAGGTAGTTGACGGTGCCGTCGATGGGGTCGACCACCCAGGTGAGCCCGCTTGTGCCGCGAGTCGCGTCGGATTCTTCGCCGTAGAACCCGTCGTTCGGGCGGGCGTCGGCGAGCAGGCCGCGAATGAGCAGCTCGACCTCGCGGTCGGCAGCGGTGACGATATCTTCGGGTGACGACTTCGAGGCGGCAATCTCGACCCCCTCGCCACGGCGCCGGTGGGCGAGTGCGCCGGCGGTGAGGGCGACGGTGCGCGCAAGATCAAGCAGCTCGGTCGGGGCAGGATGCGTCATGCCCTCACGCTACAGGCAGCTGCACAACCAGATCAGGCAGGCCCGAGGGCCTGCCTGATGGTGCTGCTGGTGGCGAGTGCGAGGTTCGAACTCACGAAGGCTACGCCGTCTGATTTACAGTCAGATCCCTTTGGCCGCTTGGGTAACTCGCCAGGCGCTCCCGACCAGGTGTAATCACTTGACCGGAGACGCGGGTTAACAATACAAGACGAAACGCCTCACCGAGAAATCAGCGGCGCTGCGAGCGTCCGTGTCCCAGCGTGCGCCTCGGAATGAGAGTTCAGAAAGGGTCCGCGCAGACTGTCAATCCGACACTTTTTGCGCCCTCGTCGGTCGGATACCATGGGGGAATGGCAGATTCAACTTTCGACATCGTCAGCAAGGTCGACCCGATGGAGGTCGACAACGCCCTCAACCAGGCGCACAAAGAAGTCGCACAGCGCTACGACTTCAAGAACGTGGGAGCCTCGATCGCGATGAGCGGCGAGAAGGTGCTCATGAAGGCGAACACGGAGGAGCGCGTCAAGGCGATCCTCGAGGTGTTCGAGGCCAAGCTGATCAAGCGGGGCATCTCACTGCGCAGCCTCGATGCCGGCGAGCCGTTCGCCTCCGGCAAGGAGTACCGCATCGAAACGAGCATGAAGGCCGGCATCGACCAGGAGAACGCGAAGAAGATCGGCAAGATCATTCGCGACGAGGGCCCCAAGGGCGTCAAGAGCCAGATTCAGGGTGACGAATTGCGGGTCAGCTCGAAGAGCCGCGATGATCTGCAGGCGGTGATGGCACTACTCAAGGGCAAAGACCTCGACGTGGCCCTGCAGTTCACCAACTTCCGCTAGCAGCGAGGGGCCCGGTCCTACTGCAAACCGGGCGCACGGTCCGGGTCCGGACCGTGGTCACTCGGCTCGGGAGACGGCTACCATTTCGTCGCGGCCCACGACCTTGATACGGGTGCGGCCCACGGCATTACCGAGCGCGAGCTCATGCTGGTCGAGGTTGTGCCACCCGTCGAGGCCGGTATATTTCACGCCGCGCGCGTCGAGCAGTTTCACGATGCTCTCCTCCGACGGGAACTCGGGGCGCCACCAGTTGCCGAGGTCGTTGATCAGGTGCCGGATGGTTTCCATCGCGTCACTCTTGGTGTGGCCGATCAGGCCGACCGGGCCACGTTTGATCCAGCCGGACACGTAGACGCCGTACATCTGCTGGTTGAACAGCCCGCCGGTGCCAGCCGAAGGGTCGCGGCGCAGCACCTGCCCCTCGCGGTTTGGAATCACACCGCGCTTCTTGTCAAAGGGCACGTCGGGCAGTTCTGAACCGAAATAGCCAACCGCCCGGTAGACGGCCTGAATCGGGATCTCGCGAATTTCGCCGGTGCCGACGACGCCGCCTGCGCCATCCGTTATGGTGCGCTCCCAGCGAAAAGCGGCTACCCGGCCGGCGCCGTCGTCGACGATTTCGACCGGTTTGGCGAAGAAGTGCAGGTGCAGGCGGCGGCTGGCCGTACCGGTCTCGCGGGCACGCCACTGGTTCAGCGTCTTGTCGATCACGAAGACCTGCTTGTTGCTCGCGACGGCGGCCGTCGCTGCCTCGTCGTAGACGAAGTCTTCGTCGTAGACGATCATGTCCACATCATTCAGCTCGCCGATCTCACGCAATTCCAGTGGCGTGAACTTCACGGATGTCGGCCCGCGGCGCCCAAATACGTGCACGTCGGTTACCGGCGACGCCGTGAGGCCGTCATAGACGTTCGCGGGAATCTCGGTCGGTAGCAGATCGTCGGCATGCTTGATGAGCATGCGGGATACGTCGAGGGCCACGTTGCCGTTGCCGATCACGGCGATCTCGCGCGCCTCAAGCGGCCAGGTACGCGGCACGTCGGGATGCCCGTCGAACCAGCTCACGAAGTCGGCGGCGCCGTACGAGCCGTCAAGTGATGCTCCCGGAATGTTGAGGTCGGCGTCCTGCACGGCGCCGGTCGCGAAGATGACCGCGTTGTAGTGTTTTTTGAGGTCGTCGAGGGTGATGTCAACGCCGAACCGCACGTTGCCGAACACGCGGATATCGCCGCTGTCGAGCACGCCGCGCAGCGCGGTGATGATGCCTTTGATGCGGGGGTGGTCGGGGGCGACGCCGTATCGCACCAGTCCGTACGGTGCCGGCAGGTGGTCGAACAGGTCAATTGAGACCTCAAAGTTGCGCTCGGCTTTGAGCAGAATATCGGCGGAGTAAATTCCGGCCGGTCCGGCGCCGACGATGGCCAGTCTCAATTTGGTCACTGAGGTTTTCCTTACTGCGCGAGCGGGCCGCGCGAAGAAACGCACCCGGCACGCCCTCGATTGGGGTTTAGCTGGAGCGCTCGACGATGGTCTCGGCAAATCGGGTGAGAGCTTTTTTGACCGAACCGTTGGGTAGTGGCGCCAGGGCTGCGACGGCGTCGCGGGCCCAGCCGTGGGCCTCGGCGAGGGTTTCGGCGGTGACAACGTGCTCGCGCAGCGCGGTGATCGCGGTGTCGGCCGCCTCGGTCAGCGCGGAACCGTCGACCATGACGTCCCGTTCAAGGCGTTCGAGCAGCGAAGCGGATGCCCCATCGCTCACAGCGCGCTCCCGCAACCGAAGCAGGGGAAGAGTGACGACACCGGCCCGCAGGTCGGTCCCGGGCACCTTGCCGGTCTCCTTCGGCTGCGGCGACAGGTCGAGCACGTCGTCGATGAGTTGGAAGGCCACGCCAATCTTCTCGCCGAAATCCACCACGGGCTGCTCATACGCGGCCGGGGCGTTGGAGAACACCACACCGCCCTGAGCGGCAGCGGCAATGAGCGAACCCGTCTTACCGGCGAGCACCTGAATGTAGTGCTCGACCGGGTCGTCGCCGGCGCGTGGACCGACCGTCTCTTGAAACTGGCCGAGCACCAGGCGTTCAAAGGTGGTCGCCTGAAGTTTGATCGCGCGTTCGCCGAGCCGGGCCATGAGCTGGCTGGCGCGAGCGAACAGCAGGTCGCCGGTCAGAATCGCGATCGAGTTACCCCACACGGTCTGTGCACTCGGCACGCCGCGGCGCTTATCGGCGTCGTCCATGACGTCGTCGTGATAGAGCGAGGCCAGGTGGGTCAGTTCGATGGCCGTCGCCGCGGTGATCACATCGGGCACCACGCCCTCGCCCAGGTGCGCGGTGAGCAGCGCGAGCATAGGGCGCACCCGCTTACCGCCCGCGTTCAGCAGGTAGCGGCTGGTAACGGTGGCGATTTCATTGGCGTAGACGAGCTCGTCGATCAGCGCAGCTTCCACCTTTTCGATGCCAGCATCGATGTTCGCGGCCAGGCCACGGTCGGCGGGAGTTGAGAAAATACGGTCGCCGAGGCCCACCTGGCTGGTCACCGACGCGCTGCGTCGAATCACGGGGGCTCTGAATTTCACGTGAGTCTGCCTATCGAGTTGGTCAGGACTTGGTTCCGCGGTGCAGGGCCACGATACCGAGCGTGAGGTTGCGGTAAGCGACCGCGGAATAGCCAGCCGAGCGCAGCCATCCGCTCAATACCGGCTGGGTCGGCCACGCCGCGATGGACTCACCCAGGTAGTCGTAGGCTTCGGCGTTCGATGAGGCGAGCCGCACGACCCTCGGCATGACATGGTTCAGGTAAGCGAAGTAGCTCCGGCGCACGAGCGACAGCGGCGGCGTGGAGAACTCACAGATGACAACGCGGCCGCCGGGCTTGGTTACCCGGTAGAACTCGTCGAGCGCTTTCTTCGGTTCGACCACGTTGCGCAGTCCGAACGAGATGGTGACGGCGTCGAATTCGTTGTCCTTGAACGGCAGCGCCGTGGCGTCGGCCTGCACAAAGTCAATGTTCGCGTTGTGCGCGTGACGGGCTGTACCGACTGCGATCATGCCAGCCGAGAAGTCGGCGGCGACGACGTGAGCGCCACTGCGGGCGAGGGCAGCGCTGGACGTTCCGGTTCCGGCGGCGATGTCGAGAATGCGTTCGCCCGCTTGCGGGTTGACCGCCTGGGTTGTCGCGACGCGCCAGAGCGACGCGTTGCCGACCGACAGCAGCGCGTTCGTGCGGTCATAGTGGGCGGCAACCTCGTCGAACATGGCAGCCACCTGCGCGGGCCGTTTGTTCAGGTCTGCTCTATTCACCCCATCATTCTAGGATGCGCAACCCGGCAAATACTGCACGGTTGCCGGGGCGCTGAGACGCGGGCGTAGGCTACAGAAGTGAATGTGCAGGCCTTGACGGTCGAAACCTCCCCGATAGCCGATATCCGCCAACTGATCCTGCTGCTGGACGGCCGCGCGCCCCTGCTCTGGATGCGTCGCAATCAGGGTCTGGCCGGCATCGGTTGCGCGCTTCGGCTCGAATTTTCTGGCCCTACCCGCATGACGGATGCCGCGGCCGCCTGGAAACAGGTCGTCGCCTTGGCCACCGTGACCGACCCCCTCGCCCGCACCGGCACCGGGTTGCTGGCGTTCGGCGCGTTCGCCTTCGATGCGTCATCCACGCAGACCAGCGTGCTCATCGTGCCGGAGATCATCGTCGGTCGCGACGACGGCCAGTGCTGGGTGACCCGCATCTGGGCAAGCGACCAGAGCGCCCCGGAAATCCCGCTGGTGTTGCATCCGCTTGGCGACGAGTATCGCATCGTGCTGTTGCCCGGCGCGCTGCCGTCCGACGACTTCCGCTCAGCGGTCAGCTCGGGCATCGAGGCCATTCGGGCCCAACAGGTCAATAAGGTCGTACTGGCGCGTGATCTCGTTGGGCGGGTACCGGCCGAGTCCGACCTGCGCCGCGCCATCACCAAGCTCGCGCTCGGGTATCCGGACTGCTGGACCTACGCCATCGACGGACTTATCGGGTCGAGCCCGGAGACTCTCATTCGTGCCGACAACGGTTCGGTCAACGCCCGGGTGCTGGCCGGCACCATCTCGCGGGGAGCGGATGCCGAGGACGACCGCGAGGCTGCCCTCACCCTGGCCACGTCTTCGAAAGACGGCGACGAGCACGAGTTTGCCGTGCAAAGCGTGCTCAAGTCGCTGCGCCCACATACCTCGGTGCTCGCGACGAGTGAGATCCCATTCACGGTGAAGCTGCCGAACCTCTGGCACCTCGCAACCGACCTGGAAGGCACCCTGAGCGACGGGTCGACGTCCCTCGACCTGATCGCGGCGTTGCACCCGACGGCTGCAGTCGCCGGCACTCCCACCGACGCAGCTCTTGCGCTGATTCGTGAGCTCGAACCGTTCGACCGTGGCCGCTATGCCGGGCCGGTCGGCTGGGTCGGCGCCGACGGCGACGGCGAGTGGGCGATTGCCCTGCGCTGCGCCCAAGTGGCCCCGACCGGCGCGATCACGGCCTACGCCGGCTGCGGGATCGTACTGGACTCTGACCCTGACCGTGAGCTAGCCGAGACGAAAATGAAGTTTCGTCCCATCGTCGAGGCCTTCGGTTAGTGCCGGTCGCTAAAGCCAACGCCAGGAATCCGCGGCGGCAGCGATGATCTCCTCGCCGTTGTCATCGGGGATGACGAAGGAGATCACGAAGAACCTCACCGGTTCCCCGGCTGACTGATAGCGCTCCGGGGCGAAGACGGTGAGGAACGCTTTGGTCTGGGTTTTTTCGGCGGTGCTCGTCAGGCGTGTGAGGTTGGCCTCGACGCCGTCGAGACTTACGGCCTCCCGCAAACTCGTGACCTCGCCCGCATCGGGAAAATAGCTCCGGTTCAAGAAATCGACCATGTCGTCGAGACGTCCGCTCGGAGCCCATGCGTCGGTGCTGGCAACCGGCACGGGTTCCACCAGCACGCTGCCGAGAATGCTGCCCACCCCGGTGTTGTTGATCTCACCATTGGAGTCGTACTCGCCCCGCAATTCCAGGGACGTGACGCAGCCCTCCGTCTTCTCTGCGGACTGGTTGTTGATGTAGCCGACGGGACCGTTGAACGAATAGCAGGGGGTGACAATGGGCTGCGCGTCGCTGAGGATCGCCGTGCCAATCCCCGAGTTCACCAGCGAGATCACGATCACACTGGTCACCGACACGTTGGCGAGCACGGCCAGGGCTGAGCCGATCAATCCCACGCGGCCGAACGGCTTACCGCCCGGTTTGCGCACTGCCAGAATGCCGAGAACGATCCCGGCGACGCCCAGCAGCAGTCCCAGAATCGGAATCCAGCCAGTGACGAAGGCACTGACGCCCACGATGAGTGCGGCGCGGGCGATGCCGCCGCGACGTTTGGGCGGGGTCGACACGGGCGCCTGTTCGGGGAGGCGCGCCGACTGCCGGCGACCCTGGGGTGAATTGATGGTCATCTGGGCCTCCCGACATCCGTGTGCCTCAACGGTACCAAGCCACCGGTACGTCTCCCCTCCAGCTTCCGGCGCCAGTTTCCTCGAGAGCGGGTAAATGGTTGCGTCAGCATGTGCTCAGCGAGCATTCACCCGCCCTCGCGGCCCGTAGACAACTCTTATAAAACATCAGCATTCAACTGAGTTTCTCTCGCTTTCAGGTGTGATTTGGGCTAGAATTGTGGGTGAAGGAGGCACCGTCGCCATGACCCTCACCGCCCCGCCCGCCGCAGCCGGCTCCGTGCCGGATCCCGAGGTTTCTCGGGTCGCGGCAATTACCCAAGCCGGTGCGATTCTGGCTGAGGCGTTGGATGGGGTGCGGTTTGGTCACCTCGACGACACCGAAGCCATCGCGGTAATGGCAGCCCTGGAAGCTCTCGGTCGCAAGGTTGATGGGGCCAGGCTCCGAGCCACCACCGACATTGGTGCGCGCGCCGAGACCGACCTCGGCACCGGGTCGCTCGCCTACAGGAACGGATGCCGCAACCGGGTCGATTTCATCAGCCACCTCGCCGGCATCTCCGCCCGCGAAGCCAAACGCCGCCTCAAGCTCGGTGAGACCGCGGTGGAACGCACGCCGCTCGGGCTGCCGGTGCCGGCCCGCTACCGGGTCATCGCCGCCAGCCTCAACAGCGGCGACCTCGGCATCGAGTCGGCCGAGATCATCGCCACCACCCTCACCGGCCTGCACGGCCGGGTCGGGCAGGACGACCTCGACCGGGTCGAACGCGCCCTCGTCGCCTCGGCGACCGGCGCCATCACCCCGGAGACCGCCGGGCTGCCCGGCGCGGGGATCCGTTTTGCGCCCGACCTGCTACAGGCCCAAGCCCTGGAATGGCAGGGCCGGCTCGACCCCGACGGCACCGCCCCCAACGACGACGCCGTCGAGGCCATAAGCACCCTCACGTTCGGGCTGCTGCGCAATGGGCTCTACCCGCTGCGCGCCGACGTCACCCCCGAACTCCGCGGCATCATGGACACCCTGTTCGACACCTACCTGTCGGCACGGTCGGCCACGCCCAGGTTTCTGCCAACCGAACTGCTCAACGGCGAACCTGGTGTGGGCACCGGCACTGAGCCGTTCAGTGACGAACCGTTCAGCGGCGATGACAGATTCGACGGCGACCGTCGCACCGGCGGGGAGAAACGCGCCGACATCCTCCGCACCATCTTCGAATTCGCCGCCCGCGACCCCCACACCCCGACCATGGGCGGCGCCGCCCCCACCGTCATGGTGCACATCAACGCGGTCGACCTCGAACACGGCCGCGGCGTCGGCTGGATCGACGGCGTCGACGCCCCCCTCAGCTTCCGCCGCGTCAGTGAACTCATCTGCGCCGGCGGCTACCAACAAGTACTGCTCGGCCAGAACGGCAACGTCCTCAACCTCGGCGACACACTCCGCTGCTTCACCCCCAGGCAACGCGCTGCCATTGCCGCCCGCGACGAGGGCTGCATCATCCCCGGCTGCACCATCCCCGCCCGCTGGTGCGAAGTACACCACGTCACACCCTGGCAGCAAAACGGACCCACCAACATCGACAACGGCACCCTTTTATGCTGGTACCACCACCACACCATCGACACCGCCGGATGGAAAATCCGCATGGTCCGAGGAAGACCCCAGATACAAGGACCACTCATCTGGGACCCCACCCAAAC
>NZ_SOHL01000002.1 GCF_004403985.1 Cryobacterium gelidum
TTGAGTTCTCAAGGATCGGACGCACCCGACTTCAGGCCCTACTGGGCTGTCGCTCCGGGGCAACTTGTCTAACTTACCCACCCGGCCAGTCCCTGTCAAATCGGCCACACCCAGCAATTCCCGGCCCCAAAAAGACACCACAAACACTCGGACAACACGACTCAACCAGCAACACACACCCGGTGGAGGCTTACAATCCTAGCCCAACACCAGAGAACTTGAAACAAGAACCCAACATTGATCTGACTAGAAGACGGTCCCACGTGAGGCCGAAAAGCACTGCGGCTTTCCGCACCTTTGGGGTACGTATAGATACATTACGGTCCCCCAGCCCACCCGTCAAAACGCCCCCCACCCGGGCGTGTCGCACCCCCAGCAACCACCCNGCCCCCCCCGCCAACACAAACCGGCCCGCGCAGGCCCGGCGGTAGAACGGCAACCCAGCCCACGATTGATCACACGCCCAGCCGCCCGACCTCCGCCCGGAGCCTCAGGGATAAGGCAAGGCCACGACAGAAGACGCACCCTCCCCGGAACAAGCGTCCGAACCGCAAATGGGTGGAAATAGATGGGCGAATGCCGGGGTGCCGGGCAGACTGGGGGCGTGAGCCGATCAGAGAAACCGACGCAGCAGTATCCGCTTGAGCATCGCAGGTGGATTCTGCGCCTCGGCTTTCGACGCAGCCTCCTGCGGCCGGAGGATTCCGAACGCAGTGATCGGGTCACCTATATCGAGTTGTTCTTCGATCTCATCTTTGTTTTCGCGCTCACCCAGCTGTCACGGTACCTGTATGCCAACCAGTCCTGGGCCGGTGCGCTGGAGTCGATCATTCTCGTGCTCGCTCTGTGGTGGCTGTGGGTCTACACGACCTGGGTGACGAACTGGCTCGACCCGGCCAAGCTTCCAGTGCGCGGCGTCGTTATCGGGCTCTCCCTCATCGGCCTTGTGATCAGCACGTCGATCTACGATTCGTTCGGCGATCAAGGGCTGGTTTTCGCCATCGCCTACGTTGCCCTTCAACTGGGTCGCACCGTCTTCATGGTGCTCGCTCTGGCCCGGCATGATCCGGCTCTGCACGCGACCTTCCTGCGTATTCTGCTGTGGCTCTCAGTCGCGAGCGTGTTCTGGATTGTCGGGGCCCTTATGCCCCTGTCGGTCCGGCTGCCGGCCTGGCTGATCGCACTGGCTATCGAATACGGCTCGGCGAGCCTCGGGTTTCGCATTCCAGGGCTGAAGGCTCCGGGCATTGATGACTGGGATGTCTCCGGACCCCACATCGCGGAGCGCAGCGCCCTGTTCGTGATTATCGCCGTCGGTGAGTCCTTTCTGGTGACCGGGTTTGCATTTGTCGATCAGGAGGCATCCACTCTCGGGATCTTCGGGTTGTTCCTCGCCTTTGTGAACGGGGTGGCGATGTGGTGGCTTTACTTCGATCACGGGGAGCAGGCCGGGAGCAAGTCGATTTCAGCATCGAGTGAGCCCGGCCGCATTGCGCGGCTGGCATATACCTATGTGCACGCAATCATCATCGCGGGGATCGTACTGACCTCGGTCGCCGACAAGTCGGTGCTCGAACACCCTGAGGACGCCATGACGCTTCCAGTTGCCGTCACCATCGTTGGCGGGCCGCTGTTCTATCTGGTGGGGCTGCTGCTCTTTCGCTGGATTGTCACGCGCACCGTGCTCGCATCGCACTTTATCGGGGTCGCGCTGCTCGCTGTGGCCGGTACGGCATCCGCGGTCATGACTCCACTCGGGCTGGGGGCGGCGACCTCGTTCATTCTGGTCACCGTCGCGGCGTGGGAAACGGTTGCGCGCGTCCGCGCCGGCACGACCGACGACGACGCCGGCTAAGCGAATGCCGGTGCTTGGCGCAGACCGGCGGATGCAGGAGCAGGTGGGGACGTTGGCCTCTAGTGCGCCCTGAACACATCCGAGATACTGGATATCGGCGGTACCGCTGACTCGATCAGAAAGGCAATCATGGGTTCTCTCACGTATGACCGCGTCGTTGTGGAGATCGAAGATCGCACCCTCGCGCACCTGCAACTCGTGATCGTGCAGAAACTGAGACGGGGTGAAAGTTTTCTGCTGTCCTGGCAGGATGCCGCGGGGGCCGGTTCCGGTCGCAGCTCGATCTGGCTGAACCCAGCGATCCCGCTGTATTTCAAGTACGCCGGCGGGCACGCCGCCGCGATCAACCGGCAGTGGATCGAGGACCTCAGCCGCTTAGCCAACAGCGCTCAGGGACTCGCCATCGTCAGCGAGGCCGATTCGCTGCCCGTCACCACTCTTGCAGGGCGACCGAAGACGACAATCGACGCTCGAACGGCCGTTCGCACCGACACCGCGATGGTCTAAACCCGTCGCTTAGACACTGCCGTCAGCAGAGCACGATGGTGTTCTGGACGGCGATGGCAGGTCAATCGGGACCAATTCGAGTGCACAGAAACTGCCGTCAAATCTTCGCCCCTGGTTGGTCAGGTTCATCAGCGGGCCCGCACGGTGCGCGAGCCCGCTTCTCGAATGTGACCGGCCCCGTGCTTCGCGACCAGGGTCAGCACGTCGTAGGACGCGACGAGTTCATCGTTTTGATTGGTCAGCACGGCATCCCAGCGCACCTCGCCGTACTCGTCGGTTTCACGCGGCGTGATCTGCTTCGCGGTGAGCGCGACGCGGATGCTGTCACCGGGCGAGACCGGCGTCACAAACCGCAGGTTCTCGAGGCCGGAGTTCGCCAGCACCGGCCCGGGGGCCGGATCGACGAACAGGCCGGCGGCCCAGGAGACCAGCAGGTAGCCGTGCGCCACCCGGCCCGGGAAGAACGGGTTGGCCGCGGCCGCCGCTTCGTCCATGTGGGCGTAGAAGGTATCCCCGGTGAACTGGGCAAAGGTCTCGATGTCCTCGAGGGTCACCGTGCGGGAGTCCGACTTGATCTGATCGCCGATCACGAGCTCAGCAAGACTCTTTCTGAACGGATGCGTGCCGCCGGCCTGTGCAGGCGCGCCCTGGTGCCAGATTCCGGTGATGGCCGTGAGCATCTCGGGCGAACCCTGGATGGCGGTGCGCTGCATGTGGTGCAGTACTGCACGGATGCCGCCGAGCTCTTCACCGCCGCCGGCCCGGCCGGGGCCGCCGTGCACGAGCTGCGGTACCGGCGAACCGTGCCCGGTTGAGGTGCGTGCGTCGTCGCGGTCGAGCACGAGCACGCGGCCGTTGAAGGCGGAGATTCCAGTCATCAGGGTGACGGCAACCTCGGGGTCGTGCGTGGCAATGCTGGTCACGAGCGACCCGCCGCCACGGCGCACCAGGGCGATTGCCTCATCGAGGGTGTCGTAGCCGAGCACGCTGGAGACCGGGCCGAAGGCTTCAACCTCGTGCACGGCGGCGACCGAAGCGTCGTCAAAGCGCAGCAAAAGTGGCTCGACAAAGGCGCCGTCGGGAGCAACGGCGGTCGTGCCGTCCGCGTGCAACACGGCCGGGGCATCCGTGCTGCCGACGACCAGATCGCCGCCGGCAGCCTGCAGGCGGCCCACCTGCTTGAGCACTTCGAGGCGCTGCGCTGTCGACGCGAGCGGACCCATGGTAACGCCCTCGGCGCGGGGGTCGCCGAGCACGACGCGTTCGCTAAGACGAGCCTGCACCGCCGCGACGACGTCGTCCATGGCCGCACGCGGCACGATAACGCGGCGAATGGCGGTGCACTTCTGGCCGGCCTTGACCGTCATCTCGGCGACGACCTGCTTGACGAACGCATCGAATTCGGGCGTGCCGGTGGCGGCATCCGTTCCGAGAATCGACGCGTTGATCGAATCGGTCTCGTTGGTGAAACGCACTCTCCCGGTCTGCACCGAGTCGCTCGCACGCAGCTTCTCGGCGGTGGAGGCCGATCCGGTGAAGGCGACGAGGTCGCCGAGGCGCACGTCGTCGAACAGGGTCGGCACACTGCCGGAGACGAGCTGCAGCGAACCCTCCGGCAGCAGGCCGGAGTCGGCGAGGATGCGCACGAACGCCTCGGCGAGGTACCCGGAGGGTGTCGCGGGCTTGACCACGGTGGGCACGCCGGCCAGGAAGGCCGGCGCGAACTTCTCGAGGGCGCCCCAGACCGGAAAGTTGAACGCGTTGATCTGCACGGCAACACCGGGCAGGCGCGAGTAGATGTGGCGGGCGATGAAGGACCCGTCCTTGGAGAGCTGCTCGACCGGCCCGTCAACGTAGACGCGGGCATTCGGCAGCTCCCGGCGGCCCTTCGAGGAGTAGCTGAACAGCACGCCGATGCCGCCGTCGATGTCGATCCAGGAGTCCACCGTGGTGGCGCCGGTGCGGCTCGACAGCGCGTACAGCTCCGGCTTGCGCTCGGTCAGCAGCAGTGCCATCTGCTTGAGCAGGACGGCACGCTGGTGAAAGGTGAGCTCGCCGAGCTTCCGTTGGCCGACCGTGCGCGCGTAGTCGAGCGCCGCGGCGAGATCGAGGCCCTGCGTGCTGACACGGGTGACGACCTCACCGGTCGAGGCGTCACAGACGTCGGCAGCGAAGGCATCTTCGTCGGGTGGCGTCCACCAGGCGCCCTGCACGTAGCTGGGCAGAATGGTCGTCATGGGGCCTCCTTTGTGGTGCGTGCGCGGTGCGAGCGGGGCCGCGGTGCGGGCGGGCATCAGGATTCGTCCCAGCGGTAGAAGCCCTGGCCGGACTTGCGGCCCAGCTTGCCCTCGCCGACGAGCCTGCGCAGCAGCGCCGGCGGTTCGAAGCGAGCACCGAGTTGCTGGTGCAGGTACTCGGCGATACCGAGACGCACATCGAGACCGACCAGGTCGGTCAGCTCCAACGGCCCCACCGGATGCTTGTAGCCGAGCATCATCGCGGCATCAATATCCGAGGCGCTCGCGACGCCCTCCTCGAGCATGCGGATGGCCTCGAGTCCGAGAGCCACTCCCAGCCGAGAGGAGGCGAAGCCGGGCGCATCGCTGACGGTAATCGGTGTCTTGCCGAGCGCAGACACCCAGTTCCGGGCATCCGCTACCAGTTCGGGCGAGGTGGCGCTGCCGGTGACGAGTTCGACCAGGTTCGAGGCGGGCACGGGGTTGAAGAAGTGCAGGCCGAGAAAGCGCGCCGGGCGCTGAAGCTCATCGGCGAGGTCGTTGATCGAGATCGACGAGGTGTTGCTGGCGAGGGCCGCGTCGTCGGCTAGCTGCACCTCGACCTTTTGCAGGGCGTCGACCTTGAGTGCGCGCACCTCGGGAACGGCCTCGACGACGAGTTCCCGGTCGCGGAACAGACCGAAATCGGCGCCGACGGCGAGACGAGCTTCCAGTTCCGGGCGGGTCTCGCCGGTTGCACCGCGGGTAATGCTCGCCTCGACGGCGCGCAGCACGCGTTCGCGGGCGGCCGTCGCCTCGGTGTTGTTGCGTTCGACGAGTGTCACGTGGGCTCCGGCCAGCAGGAACGCGTGCGCAATTCCGGCGCCCATGCGCCCGCCGCCGAGCACGCCGACCCGGGCGGGGACCCCCGACTCTCCACGATCACCGAGCTCAAGTTCAGACGCAGACATCACACCCGCTCCAAAATGAGGGCCGAGCCCTGGCCGACACCAACGCACATGGTGGCGAGGCCGTGCTGGGCGTTTTCCCGCTCCATGCGGGCGAGCAGGGTGACGACGAGGCGCGCTCCACTCGATCCGAGCGGATGCCCCAGCGCGATAGCGCCACCGCTACGGTTGACGGTCTCGTCGTCGAGGCCGAGGCGGCGGATGCACGCGATCGACTGGGTGGCGAAAGCTTCGTTGAGTTCGATCGCCCCGAGGTCGGCGATGGTCAGCCCGCTGCGGTCGAGGGCACGCTGGGTGGCAGCGACCGGGCCGAGGCCCATGATCTCCGGGGCCAGCCCAACACTCGCTCCGACCACGATGCGGGCCCGCGGCGTGAGGCCGTGACGTCTCACGGCTTCACCGCTCGCCACGAGAATCGCCGAGGCACCATCGTTGAGCGAACTCGCGTTGCCGGCCGTGACGATAGAGCCGCCGGCAACGATTGGGCGCAGGGCGGCGAGTCCCCCGAGGCTGGTGTCGCGGCGCAGGCCCTCGTCGACGAGCACCTCGCCCATTTGGGTGGGAACGCCGACGATCTCCTCGACGAAATGGCCGGCGTCAATCGCGGCGGCGGCGCGCTGGTGGCTGCGAAGGGCGAAGGCATCCGCTTCTGAACGGGTGATTCCGTCGAGCCGGGCGACCTCTTCAGCCGTCTCCGACATGGAAAAGGTGGCCTTGTCCCGGGCCGCGAGTTTAGGATTCACGAAGCGCCAGCCGATGGAGGTGTCGAACTGGGCGCCGGGCTTGGCCCAGGCACGATCGGGTTTGCCCTGCACCCAGGGGGCGCGGGTCATCGATTCGACGCCACCGGCGACGCACAGATCAGCATCACCGGCACGGATGGCCTGCGCGGCCATGGTGATCGCCGACATTCCGGAGGCACAGAGCCGGTTGACGGTGATGCCCGGCACGTGGTCGGGCAGTCCGGCGAGCAGCCCGGCCATGCGGGCGACGTTGCGGTTGTCTTCTCCGGCCTGGGTGGCGGCGCCGAAGATGATCTCTTCGATCAGGCCCGGGTCGATACCGGCGCGGCGCACGGCCTCGCCGACGACGAGCGCGGCGAGGTCATCGGGACGAACTGTGGCCAACATGCCGCCGTACCGGCCAACGGGGGTGCGTGCTCCTCCAACGAGGTAGGCCTCGGCCATATTCTCTCCTGACGACGGTATCTGCGTGCGCGTGCGGGAACGACGAATAAGCTACCGATCGTTCGGGAAGTAATTCTGGCAGATTCGGGTGGGTTCACACAACCCGCGCGGCACGCAAAAGGGGCACCCGCCGAACGGCGGGTGCCCCTTTACAGATCAACGAATGCTAGATATTGGCCAGTTCGCGCACAGCTGCGTCACCGGGGGTGGCGGAGGTGTAGCTTGCATCGATCTCGGCACGGTCGAGCAGCTCGTCCATGCGGCGCTTGCGCTGCTTGGGAATGAGTGTCACGACGGTTCCGGTCTTGCCGGCACGGCCGGTGCGTCCCGCGCGGTGGAGGTACGTCTTGTACTCGTCGGGGGCGTCGGCCTGGATGACCAGGTCGATGTCGTCGACGTGGATTCCGCGAGCGGCGACATCCGTTGCGACGAGCACGTTGACCCGGCCGCTCGTGAGCATCTGCAGGTTGCGAGTGCGACGAGCCTGGTTGAGGTCACCGTGCAGGCTCGTTGCCTTGACGCCGGCATCCTCGAGCTGGTCGGCGAGCTGCTCAGCGTAGGCGCGGGTGCGACTGAAGATGAGCGTTTTGCCGTCGCGGTTGACGAGCTCTTCAATGATGCGACCCTTGTCGCGGTGCTCGATGACGAGCACGCGGTGGTCGATCGTGGAGGAGGACTGGTCCTCACCGGCGACCTCGTGCACGGCCGGGTTGGTCAGGAATTCCTTGACCAGCGAGGCGACGCCCTTGTCGAGGGTGGCGGAGAAGAGCAGCTTCTGGCCGCCGGCTTTGGTCTGGCGCAGGATGCGCTGGACCGGCTCAAGGAACCCGAGGTCGCACATGTAGTCGGCCTCGTCAAGCACGGTGACGACGACTTCGGACAGGTCGAGACGACCCTGGTCGATGAGGTCTTCAATGCGGCCGGCGGTGCCGATGATGATATCCACGCCGCGCTGGAGGGCGCTGACCTGGCGGTACTGGGGAACGCCTCCATAGATCTGGGTGGTGAACAGGCCGACGCTGCGGGCAATGGGCTGCACGGTCCGGTCGATCTGCAGCGCGAGCTCACGGGTCGGGGCCAGGATGAGCGCGCGAGGCTTGCGGGCCATCTTGCGGTCCTTGGCGCCGTTGTTCTCCATGAGCTTCTCCACCAGGGGAGCGCCGAAGGCGATGGTCTTGCCGGATCCGGTCTTGCCGCGGCCGAGCACATCGCGCCCGGCGAGCACGTCGGGGATGGTCGCAGCCTGGATCGGGAAGGGCGACGGAGCGCCGAGGGCGGCAAGCTCACGCACGATGTTCTCGCCGAGGCCCAGGTCACCGAAGGTCACACCGACGACATCGGATGCCGTCGTCGCGATGGCTTCGAGACGCTCGAGCACGACGTCGTCGCCACCGGCGAAGCTGGGCTTGGCACCGTTTTCGCTGCGTTTCGGGTAGAACTTGCTGTCGCCATCGTCGGAACGGCTGGGACGGTCGTTACCGAAATCGCGACGGGGCGGCCGGTCGTCGTTGGAGCGACGCGGCGCGCGGTCTTCGAAGCTGCGCGGTGCGCGGTCACCATAGGACGGACGCTCGGTGCGGGCCGGACGGTCATTGTTGTAGGCCGGACGGTCGGTGCGCGGCGCACTGCTGCGGTCGCCGTAGGAGGGGCGCTCGGTGCGCGGCGCACTGCTGCGGTCGCCGTAGGAGGGGCGCTCGGTGCGCGGCGCACTGCTGCGGTCACCGTAGGACGGACGCTCGGTGCGGGCCGGACGGTCATTGTTGTAGGCCGGACGATCGGTGCGCGGCGCACGGTCACTGTAGGACGGACGCTCGG
>NZ_SOHL01000020.1 GCF_004403985.1 Cryobacterium gelidum
TCGGACGCACCCGACTTCAGGCCCTACTGGGCTGTCGCTCCGGGGCAACTTGTCTAACTTACCCACCCGGCCAGTCCCTGTCAAATCGGCCACACCCAGCAATTTCCGGCCCCAAAAAGACACCACAAACACTCGGACAACACGACCCAACCAGCAACACACACCCGATGGAGGCTTACAATCCTAGCCCAACACCAGAGAACTTGAAACAAGAACCCAACATTGATCTGACTAGAAGACGGTCCCACGTGAGGCCGAAAAGCACTGCGGCTTTCCGCACCTTTGGGGTACGTATAGATACATTACGGTCCCCCAGCCCACCCGTCAAAACGCCCCCCACCCGGGCGTGTCGCACCCCCAGCAACCACCCCCACCAACACAAACCAGCCCGCGCACCCGGCATCGACCGTTTAGAAAGCCGGTTACGACTCGGGGGCGACGGCCGCGAAGAGTTCGCTCACGGAGTTGTAGTACTTGTCGGTTCTGCCGTTGTGCGTCATTCCGATGCGCAGGCAGACCCGTTGCGACGGGCGATTACTCGGAGTCGTCACGGCAACCACTCGGTCAAGGCCGGTCTTCCAGCCTTCAGCCAGTACAGCTGACGCTGCTTCGGTCGCGTAGCCGTGGTGCCACGCGTTCGGGTGAAAATGCCAGCCGATCTCGGTGTCCCCCGATGGCTCGAGCGGTGTCACCGCGCTCGATGCTGGGATGGACTTGAGCAGCAGATTGCCGAAGATCTCGCCGGTGTCGGCATCCGTTACCGCCCTGATGGCGTGAATGGGATGCTCCATACCCTGCCAGCGCGAGATGACGGCGATCGCCTCGGCCCGGTCGGTCATGACGCGCGGATGCAAGCCGATGTGTTGTTGCACGGACCAGAGCGAGTAGAGCCCGAAAACAAAGTCGGTGTCATCCAGGGTCCAGGGGCGCAGCAGCAGGCGTTCGGTTCGAAGAGTTTCCACGACGTCATCTTGCCACCCGCACCTGCTGACCCCCTGCACCGCACCCGCTGGAACAGCTACTCGACGAAAATCCCCGCGAGCGTCTTCTTGCCACGGCGCAGTACCGCCACTCCCCCGGGAAGCACCGATCCTTCAATGGTCAGGTCGACACTCGTGACCTTTTGGTTGTTCAGGTACACCCCACCCTGCTGCACCGCTCGACGGGCATCGCCGAGACTCTTCGACAGTTCGGTGTCGACGAGCAGCTGCAGCACGGTCGCGTGCGGTGCCGTCGTCGTGTGCGGGAGTTCGCGAAGTGCGGCCTCGAGCGTGTCGGGGTCGAGTTCGGCGAGGTCACCCTGGCCAAAGAGCGCCTCGGCGGCGTGGATGGCCGCATCCGTTGCCGCTTGACCGTGCACAAGGCTGGTCACCTCAAGGGCGAGCCGGCGCTGCGCTTCGCGGCGGAACGGTTCGCTTTCGACGAGCTCGGCGAACCGCTCGATTTCACCACGGGAGAGAAAAGTGAACACCTTCAGCCGAAAGATGACGTCGGCATCGTCGGTGTTGAGCCAGAACTGATAGAAGGCGTACGGGCTGGTGAGGTTCGGGTCGAGCCACACCGCGTTGCCCTCGCTCTTGCCGAACTTGGTGCCGTCGCTGTTGGTGATGAGCGGGGTACCGATGGCGTGCACGGTGCCGCTTTCGGCGCGACGGATGAGATCGGTTCCGCTCGTCAGGTTGCCCCACTGATCGCTGCCGCCGGTTTGCAGCACGCAGCCGTAGCTGCGGAACAGTTCGAGGTAGTCGAGGCCCTGCAGAATCTGGTAACTGAATTCGGTGTAGCTGATGCCAGCGTCGGAATTCAAGCGCGCGCTGACGGCATCCTTCTTGAGCATGGTGCCCACACGGTAGTACTTACCGATTTCGCGTAAGAAATCGATGGCAGACAACGGTGCGGTCCAGTCGAGATTGTTCACCAGGGTGACGGCGTTGTCGCCTTCGGAGCTGAGGAACCGCGAGACCTGCGCCTGCAGGTAGCCAACCCATTCCGCGACGGTGTCCACGGGGGTCAGCGTGCGCTCGGCGGTGGGGCGCGGATCACCGATGAGTCCGGTCGAACCGCCGACCAGTCCCAGCGGATGATGCCCGGCCAGTTGCAAGCGCCGCATCAACAGCAGCTGCACGAGGTTGCCGAGGTGCAGGCTCGGCGCGGTCGGGTCGAATCCGCAGTAATAGGTTATCGGGTCACCATCGAGCAGCGCCTTGAGCTCGGTCTCGTCGGTGGAGACGTGCACGAGGCCGCGCCAGTTGATCTCCTCCCAAACCGAGTCGAAGGAGGGATCATTGGTCTGCTGGGCAAGAATGGTGGGGTCTGACACGCGTTCAGATTACCAGCCGGGTCCGCCGCGCCGAATCGCGCAGTATTCGTTCCCTGGTCAGGCAATCAGGCTGGAGCCTATAATCGGCTTGATTTAGCCTGTGAGCTAAATTACACTGAATGAAGGACGGAGCCTCACACCATGTTTGTTATCACTGCTGACCAGATTGACAGTCGCAACGATCACGATCGGGCGCGCGAGATGATCGCGCGCCTCGTGGCACCGAGTCCGAACGGGTTCAGCTTGCCGCCCGACCAGACTGCCGGCGATGAGATCCAGCTGCTGGTGTCGGAGGCCGAGCCGACACTCGACGCGATACTCGCCCTGCACCGTTCCGGTCATTGGAGCGTCGGGCTCGGCGTGGGCACCGTGCGCACTCCCCTGCCGCCGTCGACCAGGCAGGCCACCGGCGGCGCGTTCATCGCGGCCCGCGACGCCGTGCTGCGGGCGAAAAGAACCGAGGCACACTTTGCCCTCGAAGTCGGTCACACAAATGATGCCTCCCCCGGCATCGAAGCGCTCCTGACCATGCTCCTGCTACTGCGTCAGCGTCGCACCCCCCAGGGCTGGCAGGCCGGCGATCTGTTTGAAAGCGGACTGGCCCAGACCGAAATCGCCGCGTCGCTCGGCATCACCACCGGGGCCGTGAGCCAGCGGCTCAAGGCGGCGCAGTACCGCGTTGAGCAGGCGGCACGGCCGGCGTTGGTTAGGCTGCTGGAGCAGCTCGACCACGGCCCAGACCGTGGCCCGAACGAAACGGACACTACCGCATGACCTTCACCGTTCTCACGTTTCTCTACTGGGTCGCCCTGCTCCTGGTCACGCTCGCCTCGCTCACCTGCGCCGCGATCGCCTTCAAACTGCATCGGCAGCTCTTCGCGATCTGGGCCATGGCCGGTCTCGTCGTTGCCCTCGTGCTCGCCGCGGTGCCCGTTGGCACCGGCCCGAGCGCCTTCGGCATCGTGATCGGCATGCTCGCCCTCGCCCTCGCCGTGATCGGGGGCGGCCCGATCGCTGTGCTGGCGCTCGATCTCGCCACCAACAACTCGGTACCACCGGGCCAGCACGGCGGAATCATGGTGCTCAACGCCGGCAAACCAGCCCCGACCATGGCCGGGGTGAGCGACCTGGAGACCCACGAGGTGCTGCGCGGCGGCGTGACCATCGGCATCCTGGAACGCCTCGCAGTGGCCGGCGCGATCCTGGCCGGTTTTCCCGAAGCGATCGCCGTGGTCGTGGCCATCAAGGGCGTGGGCCGCTTCACTGAGCTGGCCGCGGCCGAATCGCGCGAGCGGTTCATCATCGGCACCCTGTCGAGCCTGATCTGGGCGTGCGCCTGCGCCGCCCTCGTACCGATGGCCCTGGCCTAACGAGCCGGCTTAACTGCGTGCCGGCACAGGTGCGTGCCGGCATAGGCGCGTGCCGGCATAGGCGCGTGCCGCCGAGACGCCGAAAGGATGCCTCCCGGCATCCACAAGCGCCACGGTAGGCGATTCCTCGCCGAAGCCGCTCACGCCGGTGTGTGGCCCGTCACGAAGATCCCGCACCGCACCGGCACGTCGCATCGAACGGTGAGCGGCGCAAACGGCACGGACTACCGGCTAAGCGCGGCCGTCAGGTCGCGTACGCGGGCCACGAGGTGTGCGCGCTGTTCGGCGACGCGCACGGGGGCGGTTCCGCCAGCGCCGTCGCGACTCTCGACCGATCCACGAATGGTGAGCACCTCGCGCACCTGGGGAACGAGGTGCGGCGAGATTGCGAGCAGCGCTTCGTCACTCACCTCGTGCAGGTCGAGCTGGTTGGTTTCGGCGAACTTCACCAGCGAACCCGTGATTTCATGGGCATCGCGGAACGAGACGTGGCGTTTGACCAGCCATTCCGCGACATCCGTTGCGAGGGAGAAACCCTGCGGCGCCAGCTCGGCCATGCGCTCGGTGTGGAAGGTGAGGGTGGCGACCATGCCGGTGAAGGCGGGCAGCAGCACTTCGAGAGTCGTGATCGAATCGAAAACCGGTTCCTTGTCTTCCTGCAGGTCGCGGTTGTAGGCGAGTGGCAGACCCTTGAGCGTGGTCAGCAGCCCGGTGAGGTTGCCGATCATGCGGCCCGATTTGCCGCGGGCCAGCTCGGCAATGTCGGGGTTTTTCTTCTGCGGCATGATCGACGAGCCGGTGGAGTAGGCGTCGTCGAGGGTGACGAAACCGAATTCGCGGGTGTTCCAGAGAATGATCTCTTCGGCCAGCCGCGACATGTCGATGCCGATTTGCGCGGTGATGTAGGCGAATTCCGCGACCAGGTCGCGGCTCGCGGTGCCGTCGATGGAGTTCTCGACCACGGCGGCGAAGCCCAGGTCCACGGCGACGAGATGCGCGTCGAGACCGAGGGTGTTGCCGGCGAGGGCGCCGGAACCATAGGGGGAGGCATCCGCTCGCCGACCCCAGTCCGCGAAGCGGTCGAGGTCACGCACGAGCGGCCAGCAGTGCGCCAACAGGTGGTGCGCGAGCAGCACCGGCTGGGCGTGCTGCAGGTGGGTGCGGCCGGGCATGATGGCGCTTTCGTGCGTTTCAGCCTGGGCCGCGAGGGCATCGATGAGTTCGATGACGAGGGAGGCGAGAATGACGGCGTGGTCGCGCAGCCACATGCGCACGAGCGTCGCGACCTGATCGTTGCGGCTGCGGCCAGCGCGCAGCTTGCCGCCGATCTCGACGCCGATGATTTGGATCAGACCCCGCTCCAGGGCCGAGTGCACGTCTTCGTCGGCCTCCGCCGGAAGAAATTCGCCGGCGAGGACGGCACGCTCGAGCTCTTCGAGCGCGCCGACCATCTGGGTGAGTTCGGTGTCGGTGAGATACCCGGCGGCGGCGAGGGCCCTGGCGTGCGCGCGGCTGCCCTGCAGGTCGTATTCGGCCAGCATCCAGTCGAACTGGGTCGACTTGCTCAGCCGCGCCAGTTCCGGTGACGGTCCCCCGGCGAAACGGCCGCCCCAGAGGGCGCCCGCCGCTCCGGCGCGGTTCGCGTTCTGCTCACTCGACACCGTGGCGCCCTACTTGCCGTTGGCGTCGCGGCGGGCCGCGATCTTGCTCGGCAGCGACCACAGTTCGATGAATCCCTTGGCCATGGACTGGTCGAAGGAGTCGCCGGTGTCGTAGGTGGCGAGGTTGAAGTCGTACAGGCTGGTCGTGCTCGAGCGACCGGTGACGACGGCGGTGCCGGCGTGCATCTTCAAGCGGATATCGCCCGTCACGTGCTTCTGGGTGTCCTCGATGAACACGTCGAGGCTCTTCTTCAGACCCGAGAACCAGAGACCGTCGTAGACGAGCTCGGCCCACTTGCTCTCGACGCCGCGCTTGTAGCGGGCGACGTCACGTTCCACGGTCATGTTCTCGAGTTCCTCGTGGGCGGCAATCAGTGCGATGCCGGCCGGAGCCTCGTAGATCTCGCGGCTCTTGATGCCGACGAGGCGGTCCTCGACGATGTCGATGCGGCCGACACCCTGATCGCCGGCAAGACGGTTCATCAGCTGAATCATCTGCAGCGGGGTGACCTTTTTGCCATCAATGGCAACGGGCACACCCTGCTCGAAGGAGATGACCACCTCGGTGGGGTCCCGGGTGACCGAGGGGTCCTGCGTGTAGGTGTAGAGATCTTCGATCGGCGCGTTCCACGGGTCTTCGAGGAATCCGGTTTCCACGGCGCGACCCCAGACGTTCTGGTCCACCGAGTACGGGCTCTTCTTGGACTGCACGATGGGCAGGTCGTGCTTGGCGGCGTATTCGATGGCTTTGTCGCGGGTCAGTGCGAAGTCCCGCACCGGCGCGAGCGAGGTCAGGTCGGGCGCGAGGGCGGCGACGGCCGCTTCGAACCGAACCTGGTCGTTGCCCTTGCCGGTGCATCCGTGGGCGACGCTGTCGGCGCCGAGCTCCTTGGCGGTGGAGGCCAGGTACTTGGCGATCAACGGACGGCTGATGGCCGAAACGAGCGGGTAGCGCTTCTGATACAGGGCGTTCGCCTTGAGCGTCGGCACGATGTAGTCGTTGGCGAACTCGTCTTTCGCGTCGATGACGATGGACTCGACGGCGCCACAGTCGAGGGCGCGCTGACGGATCACGTCCATGTCTTCGCCCTCCTGACCGACGTCGACGGCGAGGGCTACGACCTCTTTACCGGTGGCATCCTTGAGCCAGCCGATACCGACCGAAGTATCCAGTCCGCCCGAGTATGCGAGTACAACGCGTTCCGCCATGGTTCTCCCTAAATCTTGATCTGTCTAAAGTTTACGTGCTGGGGCGCTAGGCCCGGTCAGGCCGCGTTCCGCGCGAGCAGCCAGACCAGCAAAGCCTTCTGGGCGTGCAGGCGGTTCTCGGCCTCGTCCCAGATGATGCTCTGCGGCCCGTCGATGACGTCGGCGGTCACCTCGTAGCCGCGGTCGGCCGGCAGGCAGTGCATGAAGTGCGCGCCCGGCTTGGCCAGGCCCATCAGAGCAGCGTCGACCCGATACTGACCGAGGTCGCCGAGCCGGGTGGCCTTCTCTTCTTCCTTGCCCATCGAGACCCAGGTGTCGGTGACGACCACGTCGACCCCCGTGACAGCTTCGCGAGGGTCGGTGAACAGGGCGACCGAACCGCCGGTGCGGGCGGCGATGGCCGTCGCATCCGCTACTACCTGGTCGGTCGGGGTGTAGCCCACCGGTGACGCGATGCGCACGTGCATGCCGGCGGTAGCGCCGGCGAGCAGGTAGGACTGGCCCATGTTGCAGGCGCCGTCACCGAGAAAGGCGAGGGTCTGGCCGGCGAGGTCGCCGCGGTGTTCGCGGATGGTGAGCAGGTCGGCGAGCAGCTGGCAGGGGTGGAAGTCATCGCTAAGCGCGTTGATGACGGGCACGGTCGTGCCGAGTGCCATTTCCTCGAGTCCGGCCTGGCCGTAGGTGCGCCAGACAATCGCGGCGACCTGGCGTTCGAGCACGCGGGCCGTGTCGGAGGCGGTCTCCTTGCCACCGAGCTGACTGTTCGCGGTGCTGATGATGAGGGGGCTGCCGCCGAGGTCGGCGATACCGACCGCGAAGGACACCCGGGTGCGCGTTGAGGACTTGTCGAAAATGACCGCGACAGTCTGCGGGCCGGCGAGCGGGCGCACCGCAAATCGGTCACGCTTCAGCTCCAGGGCCAGATCGAGAATCTCGGCCTGTTCGGCCGGGGAGATGTCGTCGTCGCGCAGGAAATGGCGGGTCACGGTGTCACTTTCTCTTGGAGTGTGTTCAAAAGGCAAGCGGATGCCGCTCCCCGGTTAGACCCGCCCGCGCCGCCCGAAGCCTGCGCAAAGTGGGATTCGTCCAGCCTAGAGGCTGGCGAGGGCGCGCCCGAACCGCGCTTGGAAGTCGCCGAGTTCGGCGTCGCCCACGATCAGCGGCGGCGCGATACGAATGCTGGTCTCGTTGGCGGCGTTGACGATGAGACCCTGGGCCAGCGCGGCCGCGCCGAGCTTCAACGCGACCGGTTCGGTCAGCCCGACGCCGAGCAGCAGGCCACGTCCGCGTACCTCTTCGATCAGCGGTGAGTGAAAGCCGAGAATGATCTCGCGCAGCTGGTGACCGCGGCGGGCGGCGTTGGCGGCCAGATCGTCACGTTCGATCACGCCGAGCACGGCGTTGGCGGTCGCCGTCACGAGCGGGTTGCCGGCGAACGTCGAGCCGTGCTGGCCGCGACGGAACAGCTCGGAGGCCCAGCCGAAGGTGACGAGCGCGCCAATGGGGATGCCGCCGCCCATCCCCTTCGCGATGGTGACAGCATCCGGAAGAATGTCAGCATGGTTGTAAGCGAACCAGGCGCCGGTGCGGGCGATGCCGGTCTGGATTTCGTCGAGGACCAGCAGCACGCCGTGCTCGGTGCACAGCTCACGGGCACGCTTAAGGAACCCCTCCGGCAGGTCGATGACGCCCGCCTCGCCCTTGACCGGTTCCAGAAACAGGGCGGCGACGGTGTCGTCGATGGTGGCCTCGAGGGCTGTGATCGTGCTGTCGATGTGTTCGACACCACCGGGCACGGGTTCAAAGGCCTCGCGCATGTGCGGCTTGCCCGAAAGGGCGAGCGCGCCCATCGTGCGACCGTGGAAGGAGTCGTGCAGCGAAATGATGCGGGTGCGGCGGGCGCCCGTCACGTTCAACCTGGCCAGTTTGAACGCAGCCTCGTTGGCCTCCGCGCCGGAATTGCAGAAATAGACGCGGCCCGTGTCGCCGGCGCCGGTGATGCGCTTGAGGCGTTCAGCCAGTTCAATCTGCGGCGGCGTGGCGAAATAGTTGGAGACGTGGCTGATCGTGCCGATCTGCTTGGTGACGGCATCAACGACCTCGGGATGCGCGTGGCCAAGCGAATTCACGGCGATGCCGGCGAGAAAGTCGAGATACTTCGTGCCCTTCTCGTCCCAGACGTAGCAGCCCTCACCGCGCACGAGCATGGCCAGTGGCGGGCTGAACGTGCGCATCATCGAATCGGCGAACCGATCTTGCCAGGGTTTCTCTTCGGGCGTGGTCATGCCGGTACTACCTCCGTGCCGATGCCGCTTCCAGTGAAAATTTCGAGCAGGATCGAGTGCGGCACTCGCCCGTCGATGATCGCGGCCTTGGCGACGCCACCGTCGACGGCATCGAGGCAGGCCGTCATCTTGGGAATCATGCCCGATTCCAGCTCGGGCAGCAGACCGCGCAACTCGAGCACATTGATGATCGACACGAGCGAATCCCGGTTCGGCCAGTCGCGATAGAGCCCGGCGACGTCGGTGAGAATCACTAGCTTGGCCGCGCCCAGCGCGATCGCGAGCGCGGCAGCAGCAGCGTCGGCGTTGACGTTGAGGGACTGGCCCGGAACATCCATATCGGGAGCGATCGAGGAGACCACCGGTATGCGGCCGGCCGCGAGCTGGGCGAGCACCGCTTCCGGGTCGACGCCGATGACATCGCCGACGAGCCCGAGATCGACCTCTTCGCCGTCGACGACCACGCCGCGCCGACGCCCGCGAAACAGGCCGGCGTCTTCACCGGAGAGTCCGGCGGCGAGCGGGCCGTGCTGGTTGATGTGGCTGACCAGGTCACGGTTGATCTGGCCGGTGAGCACCATGCGCACCACGTCCATCGCTTCGGGCGTGGTCACCCGGTAGCCGCCACGAAACTCGCTCTCGATGCCGAGGCGCGCCAGCATGGCCGAGATCTGCGGGCCGCCGCCGTGCACCACGACCGGTCGGATGCCCGCATACCGCAGGTAGACCATGTCTTCGGCGAAGGCGCGTTGCAGTTCTTCGCTCACCATGGCGTTGCCGCCGAACTTCACGACAATGATCTGGTCGTGAAAGCGCTTGAGCCACGGTAACGCTTCGATCAGCGTCGCCGCTTTGACGGATGCTTCGGCCTGGCTGGTCTCGTCGGCTGCGGCAGCCGGGGTGTCGATGTCGGTCATGATCAGCTTGAGTATGCGCTGTTCTCTTCGACATAGTCGTGGGTGAGGTCGTTGGTCCACAGGGTGGCGGTTGCGCTGCCGGCATGCAGGTCGATGAGCACAGTCACGCCGCGGCCCGAGAGGTCGACGAGTTCGCGCGGCTGGTCGGGCTCGCCCGCGGTACACACCTGAACGCCGTTGATGGCGACATCGATGCCGTACGGGTCGAAGGCGGCGTCGTCGACCGGCACCGTTCCGACGGCGGCGAGCACGCGGCCCCAGTTCGGGTCGTTGCCGAAGATGGCCGACTTGAACAGGTTGCTGCGCGAGACAGCACGGGCCACGGTCACCGCCTCATCGTCGGAGACCGCGTTGGTGACGGTGATCGCCACGTCGTGCGCGGCACCCTCGGCGTCTCCCTGTAACTGCAAGACGAGGTCGCGGCAGATCTCGATGAGGGCGATGCTGAATTCGTCCTTGTCGGCGGCGACGCCGCTCGCACCGGAGCAGAGCAGGCTCACGGTGTCGTTGGTCGACATGCAGCCGTCGGAATCGAGGCGATCGAAGGTGACCCGGGTCGCCGCGCGAAGCGCCGTGTCGAGGTCGGCCGAGTCGAGCACGGCGTCGGTCGTGATGACCACGAGCATCGTGGCCAGGCCCGGAGCGAGCATGCCGGCACCCTTGGCCATGGCGCCAATGCTCCAACCGGCGGCAGAGGTGTGCGCGGCCTGCTTGGGGCGGGTATCGGTGGTCATGATCGCCTGCGCGGCCAGGAGGCCGGCGGCGGGCGTGGTTGCGGCATCCGTTTTGAGGAAGAGGGTGGCGTCCCACACTCCGGCGGTGAGGAGGTCGAGGTCGAGCTGTTCACCGATCAGGCCGGTGGAACAGACCAAAACGTCCCCTGAGGAGATGTCGAGGCGGGTCGCGACAGCTTCGGCGGTGGCGTGCGTGGTCTGAAAGCCGATGCTGCCGGTATAGCAGTTGGCGCCGCCGGAGTTGAGTACGATCGCGCTGACCCGGCCGTCGCTCATGACTTGGGTGCTCCAGATGACGGGGTTGGCCTGGCAGCGGTTGCTGGTGAACACCGTCGCGGCGTTCTGCAGCGGACCGAGGTTGTGCACGAGGGCGAGGTCGAGCCCGCCGGACTTCTTCAAGCCGGCGGTGACGCCGGCAGCAGCAAAACCGGCGGGAAGGGTGACACTCACGGAGCAACTCCATTCATGGCCAGACCGAGCGTTTCGGTCAGGCCGAGGGCAATGTTGGCGGACTGGATGGCGGCGCCGGCGGTGCCCTTGACAAGATTGTCGATGGCCGTAACCGTGACAACGCGGCCGGCTGCTTCATCGACGACCAGTCCGATCAGCGCGGTGTTGGCACCGAGAACGTCAGCCGTGCGCGGAAAATGTCCCTCAGGGAGCAGGTGCACGAAGGGTTCATCGGCGTAGGCACTCTCCCAGGCGGCCCGCACGGCGGCGGCGCTTGTTCCGGGTACCAGCCGGGCGGTCGACGTGGCGAGGATGCCGCGCGACATGGGCACGATCACCGGTGTGAACGAGATGGTGGCGTCGGTAGCGCTTCCGGCCCAACGCAACGACTGCACGATCTCGGGAATGTGCCGGTGGGTGCCGCCGACGTCGTAGGGGTTGGCCGAGCCGAGGATCTCGGCCGCGAGGTTGGCCACTTTGAGGCTCTTGCCAGCACCGCTGGGGCCGACCGCGAGTACGGCGACGAGGTCCTGCGCCTGGATCACGCCGGCGTGGATGCCGGGGGCCAGTGCGAGGGCGACCGTGCTGGCGTTGCAGCCGGGCGCGGCGATACGGCGCGCGCCGACGAGGCGGCTGCGCTGCTTGCCTTCAGACGTGGAAAGTTCAGGCACGCCGTAGGTCCACGCGCCGAAGTAGTCCCCGCCATAGAACGCGGCCCAGTCGTCGGGGTTCTCGAGGCGGTGGTCGGCGCCGCAGTCCACCACGAGGGTATCCTTCGGCAGGTGCGCCGTCAGCTCGCCGGATTTTCCATGCGGCAGGGCAACGAAGACCACGTCGTGCCCGCTGAGATTCTCCGGTGTCGTATCGACGAGCACCAGGTGGGCGAGGGAACGCAGCTGCGGTTGCAGGTCGACCAGGCGCTGCCCGGCGTTGCTGTGCGCGGTGACCGTGCGCACCTCAAATTCAGGGTGACCGGCGAGCAGCCGCAGCAGTTCGCCGCCCGCATACCCGCTCGCGCCTGCCACTGCCACCGAAAAAACCATGGGTTAAACCTAGCGCGGCCCCGGCGGCCCCGTTTCCGCGCTCGCGCGGGGCGTCACGCGTGCGGCGGGTATCCGTTGGCCGTCGCTGCCCTCGGTAGAGTTCGGGCACCCCCTTTGGTTCGCGGCACCCCCTTTTGGTTCGCGGCACCCCCAACTAGAAGTGCCGGTTTCCCCAATGAGTGCCGCGGCGACGGATGCCGCGGGCCGGCCCCCAGGCGCGACTCGCGGCACGCGTTAGTGTTTGCGGCACCCCTGACACCAAGCGCCCGCGTCCCGAACGAGTGCCACGAGAGTCGGAGCATCCGCTCTCTGCACAGTGCATGCCCGTGCCGAGTTCCACACAGTTGTTGCGCCAAACGAGGACCGGCTCCCGTTCTGCGGCAGGGTGGGGACATGTTGGAGGCCTTGGAAACGCAGGATGTGCTCGGCGACGGCCTCATCACGGCCGATGCCCTCCGTGTGGCCGGTATGAATGCGCACGCCGTGGACCTGCTGGTGAGACGCGGCGAGCTCCGGCGTCTTCGACGCGGTTGGTACGCCCTCGGCGCAAAGTGGCAGGCGTGTGGTCTCGATGGGCAATACCGCCTGTTCGCGCGTGCCACTGCCGGTGCGGCCAAACGACCATTCGTGCTTTCGCATCATTCCGCCGCGGCCATGCACGGACTGCCGATGATTGGCGCCTGGCCCGCCACGGTGCATGCCCTCGTCCCCGATGCCCATGGCGGCAGCAGTCAGCGCCTCCTCACCACGCATCGCGCCGTCGCCGATCCGAATGCAACACTTATCACCGGTGTCGCGGTGACCAGCCTCGCCCGTACCCTTGTCGATATGGCTGCTGGGGGCAGTTTTCTTGCCGGAGTGACAATGATCGACCACGTGCTCCACCAGGAGAGCAGGCGGGTGGTGCCCGGCACGGGGAATCCGGGCGTTCCGGCGATCACGAAGGCGGTGCTCTTCGCGGAACTGGACGCGGTGCGTCCCCGTACGGGGCGGCAGGCCGCCGAGCGGGCCATCACCTTTGCCGACGAACTCTCGGCCAACGCTGGCGAGTCACTCAGCAGAGTGCGGTTCGAGGAACTGAAGTTCGAGATTCCCGAACTGCAGGTGCGTTTCGACGTCGCTGGCCGCTCGTACTTCGTGGACTACTTTTGGCGGGGTGTGCGCAAGATCGGAGAGTTTGACGGGCACATCAAGTACACCCGCGCGGCGGTCATGAACGGGAAGGACGTGGTGGGGGTGGTCGTGGCTGAGAAGGATCGGGAGAGCGCACTTCGCCCATTTGTGACCAGTTTCAACCGGTGGGGGTGGAACCTGGCCCTCAACGCCGTCGAGTTCTACCGGTTCCTCTGCGAAAAGGGTGTACCGCGCGCCCGCTGACGCTGCACCCTGCGTTCGCGGCGCCCGTTGCGGTTCGCGGCAACTACAGAGGTTCGCGGCACCCCTTGGGGTCCGCGGCACCCGTTGGGGTTCGCGGCACCCGTTGGAGTTCGCGGCACCTCCAGAGGCTCGCGCCACCCGTCGGGGTTCGCGGCACCTCCGGAGGTTCGCGGCACCCCTGGCAACGAGTGCCCGCGTCCCGAACGAGTGCCACCACAAGCGGATCCCGCGCGTCCACCTGATGGGGACGACTCACGGCACTCGTCACAGTTCGCGGCACCCCGGGCACTGAGTGCCCACCTCCCGGACGAGTGCCGCGACCAGCGGATGCCGCGGGACGCGGGCATCCGCTGCACGCGAGACACAGGCCCCGGCGGCCTATTCGCGCAGGGTTGCTCCGAAGCGATCCGCGGCGACCGCGACGCCGGACAGGCGCGCAGCGCTCGCCTCGGCAGCGGTCAGCGTGCGCTCCGTGCCGCGAAAACGCAGCGCAAAGGTGAGCGATTTCCGACCGGGTTCAACGCCGGCGCCGCGGTAGTCGTCGACCAGCTCGATGCTCTCGAGCAGGTCACCGGCGCCCTCGGCTACGGCCGCGCGCAGGGCCGCAGCCGGTACGGATGCCGAGACGACGAGCGACAGGTCCTGCGTGGCTGCCGGCATCGTGCGAATCGGCGTGACAGTGAGGTCCTCGGCAGCGTGCAAGAAGACGAGCGCAAGGTTGATCTCCGCGACGGCGACGACAGCGGGCAGGTCGTAGTCGTCGGCGACTGCCGGCAGCAGTTCGCCGGCGAATCCGACGGACACCGTCGAGGCCGCGGCTGTCGCAGCGCCGGTGACGGTGACGAAAAGCTCCGCGGTACGACCCGGGTGCATCGCCGGGTGCAGGCCTTGGCGCACCTCGATGCGCGCGCCGGTGGCCAACGCCACTTGCTGCACGGCGGCCAGCGCCGACTGCCAGCCGGCGGGGACAGCGGGCTGTCCCGGCTGGTGCCGCACGTCGTTGCCGACGAGGACGACCCCGACCAGGAGTGGTTGCGGCACAATTCCCGCGTTCAGCGCCGCCTCAGCCTCATCGCTCGGGCGCGTCGCTCCGGCGGGGAGCACGGCCGTGCCGTAGGTCATCCCGGCTTGGGGGCGAAAGACCAGTCCCTGCTCGTAGATAGCGACATCGACCAGGCCGCGTGAGCGGTTGCGGTGCGCGATCTGCAACATGCCCGGCAGCATCGAGGTGCGCAGGAACGGCGCTTCGCCGTCAAGCGAGTTGGCGACCTTCATCTGCGGCACCGAAACCGGCACAGCGGATGCCGCGCCCGGGCCGGCCACGGTCGCGCCGGCATCCGCTTCAGTCGACATCACGGCCACGCCGAACAGGTTGTTCGCCTGCTCCGACACGAACGGGTAGGTCAAGACTTCGGTGTGACCGGTGGCGGCCAGGGTCTGCGCGACGGTCCGGCGCAAAGTCTGCGTGCGGGTCAGGCCGCGGCCGGGCGGGGCGACGGGCAGCACGGAGGGGATGCGGTCGTAGCCGACGATGCGGGCGACCTCCTCGGCGAGCGTCCACTTGTCGGTGAGGTCGGGGCGCCAGCTCGGCGGGGTGACCTGCAGGTCGCCGTCGGCTTCGACTAACGAAGCTCCGACGTCGACGAGGGCATCGCGCACCTCGTCGCCGGTGTAATCGAGGCCGATGAGGCCCGACACGAACCCGGTCGGCAGCAGAATCGGTTGTGGGGCCGGAGCCTCGTCGTAGACCGATCCGAGGTCGTCGGCGGCTCCTCCGGCAAGGTCGACGAGCAGCTGCACCACGCGGGCGGCGGCAACGGCAGCAACGCGGGGGTCGACGCCGCGTTCGAACCGTTTGCTCGCCTCGCTCGGCAGCTTGTGGCGGCGGGCCGAGCGTGCGATCGACACCGGGTCGAAGTTGGCGGCCTCGACGAGCACGTTGACGGTCTGCGCGGTGATCTCGGTGCTCGCCCCACCCATCACGCCAGCCAGGCCGATCGGCCCGGATTCGTCGGTGATCAGCAGATCCTCGACGTTGAGCGTGCGGGAGACCGCGTCGAGCGTCGTGAATTTCTCCCCGGCGGTCGCGCGCCGCACGATGATTCCGCCGGCCAGCTTGTCGAGGTCGTAGCCGTGCAACGGCTGACCGAGCTCGAACATCACATAGTTGGTGACGTCGACGATGAGGGAGATCGAGCGGATGCCGACCAGCCCGAGCCGGGCGATCATCCACGCCGGGGTCGGGCGGGTCGGGTCGACGCCGCGCACGACGCGGGTGACGAACACGGTCGCGCCGGTTTGCTCGCGAATCGGAGCCTGGTCGTCGATCGTGACGGGGAACCGGGTGACCGGCGCCACCACGGTCAGGGCGAGCGCAGGGTCGCGAAACGGCACGCCGGTGGCGTGCGAGTATTCGCGGGCGACGCCTCGAATGGAGAAGGCGTAGCCGCGGTCGGGGGTGACGTTGATCTCGACGGCGCTGTCATCCAGGCCGAGCAGGGCAATCGCATCCGTTCCGACCGGGGCGTCGATGCCAAGGTTCTTCAGCAGCAGAATGCCGTCGTGCTCGTCGCCGAGGCCGAGCTCACGGGCCGAGGCGATCATGCCGTCGGACGTGTGGCCGTAGGTTTTGCGCGCGGCGATGGGAAAGGGGCCCGGCAGCGAAGCGCCGGGCAGGGTCACGACGACCTTGTCGCCGACGGCGAAATTGTGTGCGCCGCAGACGATGCCATGGATGGCCGGGCCGCCGTCGGCGGCGAGTTCGTCGCCCGGCGCAACTCGCACCTGGCACCAGTTGATGGTCTTGCCGTTGGTCTGCTCTTCGCCCACGAAGTCGAGCACTTCGCCGACCACGATCGGTCCGGACACCTCGAAGCGGTGGATGTCTTCCTCTTCGAGGCCGACGCTCACGAGGGCAGCATGGACGTCTTCCGGCGTGGTGCCGGGGGCGAGGTCGACGAATTCGCCGAGCCAGGAAAGTGGCACCCGCATCAGACCGTCATCCCATACTGCTGGCTGAACCGAATATCGCCTTCGACCATGTCGTGCATGTCCTTTACGTCATTTCTAAACATCACTGCTCGTTCCACGCCCACACCGAACGCGAATCCGGAGTACACCTCGGGGTCGATGCCGGCCGAGCGCAGCACGTTGGCGTGCACCATGCCGCAGCCGCCCCACTCGATCCAGCGTGCGCCGTCTTTGAAGGTGGGGTGCCAGACGTCGAGCTCGGCGCTCGGCTCGGTGAACGGAAAGTAGTTCGGGCGCAGCCGCACCTTGGCTTCTGGACCGAACAGGGCCTGCACGAAGTGGTCGAGAGTGCCGCGCAGGTTGGCCATGGTGAGGCCCTTGTCGATGGCGATGCCCTCGATCTGGTGAAAGACCGGTGTGTGTGTTGCGTCGAGTTCGTCGGTGCGAAAAACGCGTCCGGGCGCGACCACGTACACCGGCAGTTCCCGGCTGAGTAACGCGCGCAGCTGCACGGGTGAGGTCTGCGTGCGTAGAACGAGGTGCGCATCCGTCGGTTCGACGAAAAAGGTGTCCTGCATGGCGCGGGCCGGGTGGTCCTCATCGAAGTTGAGTCCGTCGAAGTTGAACCATTCGCTCTCGAGCTCCGGCCCTTCGGCCACCTCCCAGCCCATGGCCACGAAGACGTCGGCTGCCCGCTCGGTGAGCAGCGAGATCGGATGCCGCGCCCCAGGCTTCCACGCGGACGCTGCGGCAGTCACGTCGACCGTTTCGGCGAGCAGCCGGGCGGCCGCTTCAGCGGTGCCGATCTCGTCTTCACGAGCGGTCAACGCCTTCGTGACGGCGCCGCGCGCCTGGCCGACGAGCTTGCCGGCTGCAGCCTTCTGGTTGCCGGGCACGCTGCGCATCAGGGCATTGAGCTTCGACAGCGGCGAGGACTCCCCCGCGTGCTCACTGCGCACGCGCCTGAGGGCGGCAGTCGTGTCGGCGGCAGCAATGGCGGCCAGAGCGGCGTCAACCGCGGCGTTGACGGCGGCTTCGGAGATCAACGGCTCTGCTGGCTCGACTGACGTGGTGGGCTCTGGGGGAACGCTGGGATCAGACACAAGGCTCAAGTTTAGCGGCCTTAGACGACGCCACCGGCCGTGCTCTGAGCGCCCAGTGCGTTCGAGTAGATCAGGTTGGGGTCGGCCGGTTTCGACGGCGGCGCGGTCGAGCCTGTCGGCTTGACCCCACCACCGTTCGAGCCGGTGCGACGAGCGATCACGCGGGCGAGCCAGGACAGCGACAGGTTCATCGCGAGGTAGATCGCGAGCACGATGAAGAAGAACGAGAACGAGTATCGGTTGCCGAAGAACTGCGACAGGTTGTAGTTTCCGCTGCGCAACAGCTCGTTATACCCGACGACGAAGGCCAGGGACGTGTCCTTCAGCAGCACGACGAGCTGCGCGATGATGATCGGCAGCATCTGGCGGAACGCTTGCGGAAACTCGATACGAAACCTGGTCGCGATCGGCGTGAGGCCGATGGCAAGGCCCGCTTCGCGTTGACCGCTCGGCAGCGCCTTGATACCGGCGCGAAGCGCCTCCCCGATGATGGCGCCGTTGTAGACGGCCAAGGCAGCGACTCCCGCCCAGAACGACCCGGTCGAGAACACCAACAAGATGAAAAGCATCATGAGCAGCACGGGCATGCCGCGGAAGAATTCCAGGATCACCGTGGTGGGAACGCGCACCCAGGCGTTTTCCGATGCCCGGCCGAAGGAGAAGAGGATGCCGATCACGAGGGCCAGGATGGCGGCCACAGCGGCCATGCGCAGCGTGTTCAGCGCGCCGATGCCCAGAGTTCGCCACACCTGCAGGTCGTTGAAGACATCCCACCGGGACGCGTCCCAGAGCCCGGGCTGCACCGCACCGTTGGCGCTGGCTTTGGGCAGTCCGAGCACGACGACGAGAGCGATCAGAGCCGCGACGATGAGCACGATGCCGAAGACTGAGATGACTCTGGACCGGGCCCGCGCTTTGGGGCCAGGAACGTCGTAGAGTACGGAGGTCATCGGAGTACCGCCACCTTCTTCTCGATCCGTCCGGCAATGACGCCGAGCGGGATGGTGATGATGAGGTAAAACACAGCGACCGCGAGCAGGATCGCGATGACGGCATCGCCACGCTCATTGGTTATCTGCCGCGCAGCTCCAAAGAGCTCAAACACGAAGAAAGCACCGGCGACCGAGGTGTTCTTGGCGAGGGCAATGAAGACGTTGATCAGCGGCGGAACAACCATGCGAATGGCCTGCGGCATGACGATGAACGACAGAGTCTGCCCGAAGGTCAGGCCGATACTGCGCGCAGCCTCGGCCTGACCGACGTGGACACCGTTGACGCCCGAACGCAAGGCTTCGGCGACGAATGGCGAGGTGTAGACCGTCAGGCCGATCGCGGCCAGTTGAAAGTAGCCCGGGCTGAACTGCAGGTACGGAAGTAAGTACGCGCAGAAGAACAGCACGAGGGTGAGCGGAGTGTTGCGCACGATCTCGGTGTAGATCGTCGCGAAGGCACGAAACGATCCCACGGGCGAGATGCGCATCGCTGCGATGACGATGCCGAGGATGAATGCGCCGATCCCGGCGAGGGCGAGGAGGCCCAGGGTGTTCCGGAAGCCTTCCAGGAACGTCGGCAGGTTGTCGATAACTGCGTCCACAACTCACCTCCTCTTCTTCTGTCTGTGGTGAAACACGTGTTCTGGGTCGAATACTCACCGGGATGGCCCGTCCGATAACGAACGGGCCATCCTGGCTTAGTGCGCGTGCCGCGCTGAGGTGGACTGTCGTCTAGTAGCGGTCGACGGCGGGCGGCTCTGGGGTGTCCAGAACCTTCCCGGCGGTGGACTTCCAGGCGTCAACCCAGGCTCCGTCCTTGTAGGACTCTTCGAGTACGTCGTTGATAAAGGTACGGAACTCGGTGTCCTCGAGTGCGAGACCAATACCGTAGGGCTCTTCCGTGAACGGGTTGTTGACGACCTCGAACTCGCCCTCGTTCTGGTCGGCGATTCCGGCGAGGATCACGTTGTCGGTGGTGACGGCGACGACTTCACCGCTGCGCAGCGGGCCGAGGCAGTTGGAGTACGTGTCCGTGGCGATGACGTTTGTCGTGTATGCCGCGATATTCTTCTCCGACGTCGACCCACTCACCGTGCAGACCGGCTTGTCGGTGAGGTCCTCGGGGCCTTGGATGCTGTCGGGGTTGCCCGCAAGGACGAGCAGGTCCTGGCCGGCGGAGTAGTAGGGCCCCGCGAAGGAGACAACCTGCTTGCGGGTGTCATTGATCGTGTAGGTAGCGACGACGAGGTCGACCTGACCGTTCTGAATGAACGGTTCGCGGTTCGCCGAGACGGTCTCTGTCCACTTGATCTTGTCGGGGGCGATGCCGAGTTTGGCAGCGATGAGCTTGCCGATTTCAACGTCGAAACCCACGGGAATGTCGCCGGGGCCGCGAAGGCCGAACAGCGGCTGGTCAAACTTGGTACCGATGGTCATCGTGCCGGCTGCCGCAAGATCGGCCATCGTCGTACCCGCTGCGAATTCGGGTGCCTTCTCGACGGGGGCAGCCTCCGGCGCGGCGCCAGAGTCGGTGCAGCCGCTGAGCACGAGGGCACCAGCGAGGGCAATGGCCGAGAACATTAGGCCTTTTTTGAGTCTCATGGACGTGCTCCTGATTGCTGTGAGGTGCTGCTGATGAGCCTGCTCACCGATTAGTGGGCAAGGATTTTGGAGAGGAAGTCCTTCGCTCTCGTGCTTTGGGGATTGGTGAAGAATTCCTCGGGAGTGGTCTCCTCCACGATCTCGCCCTCCGCCATGAAGATGACACGGTCTGCGGCCTTGCGCGCGAAGCCCATCTCGTGCGTGACGACGATCATCGTCATGCCGTCGTTGGCAAGGTCGACCATGACCTCGAGCACCTCGTTGATCATCTCCGGGTCAAGGGCACTAGTCGGCTCGTCGAGCAGGATGAGCTTCGGTTCCATGGCTAGCGCCCGGGCGATTGCCACGCGCTGCTGCTGACCACCGGAAAGTTGGGCCGGCATCTTCTTGGCCTGGTTGGCCACGCCGACGCGCTCGAGCAGGGCCATGGCCTTCTTCTCGGCATCCGCTTTCGACAGGCCGCGTACTTTGATCGGGCCGAGCGTGACGTTCTCGAGCACCGTTTTGTGCGCGAACAGGTTGAACGCCTGAAAGACCATACCGACGTCTGCGCGCAGTGTGGCCAGGGCGCGGCCCTCGGCCGGTAGCTTCACACCGTCGATGGTGATGAGGCCGTCATCGATGGTTTCGAGACGGTTGATGGCCCGGCAGAGGGTGGATTTGCCCGACCCACTCGGTCCGATGACTACGACCACCTCGCCCCGGTTGACCACGGCGTTGATGTTCTTGAGAACGTGCAGTTCTCCGTAGTGCTTATTGATGTCTTTTACGACGACTAGCGGTTCGCCCCGACGAACGGTGATGTTCGAGGTGGCCGGGGACGAATCTGTTGGCTCCATACTTTCCAACTTAGGACAGAACGCGTGTCTGGGCATGCCAAATGCCCGGACAGTAACGCATTTGTGACAGTCCGGGCCTCGGGCAGTGGTGCTGCGTAGCGGGTCAGGCGCGCTGGGCGAACGCACTCTCGTACAGGCACACGGATGCCGCGGTCGCCAGGTTCATCGACTCGGCTTCGCCATAGATCGGCACGCTCACGCTGCGGTCGACCCGAGCGAGGTCTTCGTCGGTCAGGCCGCGAGCTTCGTTGCCGAACAGCCACACGGTCGGAGCGGCAAGCAAGCCTTCGTTGCGCGCGGTCAGCAGGTCTGAACCCTTGATGTCGGCGGCAAACAGCTGCAGGCCGGCGGCCCTGGCACGGTCGAGCACATCGGAGAGGTCGGCCGCGATGGCGACGGGCAGGTGAAAAATGGAGCCGGTCGAGGAACGGATGACCTTGGGGTTGTACAGGTCGACGCTGCGACCGGTGAGGATGACGGCATCCGCGCCAGCGGCATCCGCTGCCCGAATGATGGTGCCGGCGTTGCCGGGGTCGCGCACCTCTTCGAGGATGGCGACGAGCTTGGGTTCGGCGTTGAAGATTTTCTTCACGGAGGTCGGGAACTGGTGACAGATAGCCACGAAGCCCTGCGGGGTGACCGTGTCGGCCATGGCCTCGAGCACCTCTTCGGAGACGAATTCCACCTCGACCTGGGCGTCGATCGCCTTCTGGGCCAGGTCGGTGTAGCGGTCGAGCGCGGTGGGCGTGGCGAACAGCTCCACGACGAGTTCCGGACGAAAGGTGAGGGCTTCGGAGACGGCCTGCGGGCCTTCGAGCAGAAAAAGACCGGACTCGAGGCGCGCGTCGCGCTTGGCAAGTTTTGCGACGGCACGGACGCGCGGTGAACGTGGATTATCAAGCATGATGCTCAGTTTACGTGCAGAAAAGGAGCGGGCGACCAGGTCGCCCGCTCCTCACTGTGCAAATCGAAATTGCCTGGAACTCGTAACTATCGATCTGATCACCACGTTCACGCCCAGGAGGCAGCGGGTGGTGAGCCGATCGGGTTGAAGCCTTACGCCGTGACGGCAACCTTCGGTGCCGAGGTGTCTGCGGGCAGTGCTGCCTTGGCGCTCTCGACGAGGGCGGCGAACGTGGCTGCCTCGTTGACCGCGAGGTCGGCGAGGATACGACGGTCAACCTCGATGCCGGCCAGGCCGAGGCCCTGGATCAGACGGTTGTAGGTGAGGCCGTTGGCGCGCGACGCAGCGTTGATCCGCTGGATCCACAGGCGACGGAAGTCACCCTTGCGTGCACGACGGTCACGGTAGCTGTAGGTGAAGGAGTGTGTGAGCTGCTCCTTGGCCTTGGTGACCAGGCGTGACCGCTGGCCGCGGTAGCCCTTGGCGCGTTCGAGAATAACGCGGCGACTCTTGTGGGCGTTTACGGCCCTCTTTACTCTTGCCATTTTTTACAAATCCTTATTCGTTGACGAGGCCGGGTTATGGACCTAAAAATTACAGACCGAGAAGCTTCTTGATGGTCTTCTGATCCGACTTGGCCAGCACCTGATCCTGGTTCAAACGGGACTTGCGCTGCGTGCTCTTGACCTCGAGATTGTGACGAAGTCCGGCCTGCTGCTTCATGATCTTTCCGCTTCCGGTGACCTTGAAACGCTTCTTGGTTCCGGAGTGGGTCTTCATCTTAGGCATGTGGTTCCTCCTGTTTCGCTGCCTTGTCGGCAACCTTATCGGCCTTGTCGGCGACCTTGTCTGCCTTCTCGGCAGCCTTGTGGGCGTTGATCTCGGCCTTGGCTTCTGACTTGTTTTTCAACGGGCCAATCACCATGACCATGTTTCGACCGTCGATCATCGGAGTAGATTCCACGGAACCGTACTCGGCGACATCCTCGGCAAATTTTTGGAGCAGTCGTACGCCCTGATCAGGCCGGGACTGTTCACGGCCACGAAAAAGAATCATGGCCTTGACCTTGTCACCGGACTTCAGGAAGCCTTCGGCGCGTTTGCGCTTGGTCTCGTAGTCGTGCGTATCAATCTTGAGACGGAAACGAACCTCCTTGAGGATCGTGTTCGCCTGGTTGCGCCTGGCCTCCTTGGCCTTCTGCGCAGCCTCGTACTTGAACTTGCCGTAGTCCATGATCTTGGCCACGGGCGGCTTGGCTTCGGGTGCAACTTCGACGAGGTCTAGGTCGGCATCCTGTGCCAGGCGCAGGGCAACATCAATCGCCACAACCCCGACCTGCTCGCCGTTGGGACCAACGAGACGAACTTCGGGGACGCGTATACGGTCATTTGTACGGGGATCGCTGATGCGTCTCTCCTCTTGGTTAACTTCGTGATCACAACCAGACAGCGGATGCCGACTGGGACGAAGAGAGGAAAATCACGCGTTTTCCAGGCCAACTATTTCATTGACCTGCATTACACGCCACCCTGTCTACCCTCGCTGTGTCACCTTCCCGAAGGAGGCGGCAATGCGACGGCGGAGTGCAATCTACCCGGTAACCTTGATGAAGCGGTATGCGCGGGTGGGAGATTCTCCACTTTCGTACCGAGACTAATGTCCCGGAACCAAAGATGAGCCTAGCAGAGGAATGCAGTGAGCCAAAGTTTTGAGCACGATACGGGTTTTGAGCAAGATGCGGCGCAGGCGACACGCGATATCGCCGACGTGGCCGCCGTGGAGATCATCACCACGGCCGCCGTACACCTCATGAGCGCGGCCGCCGTGAAGTGCGGCCTCGCCGACGACCCCGACGCCCAGATCGACCTCGACGAGGCGCGCAAACTCATCACGGCTCTGGCCGGACTGGTCACGGCGGCCGCTCCCGACATCGCCGACATGCACGCGCGCAGCCTGCGCGACGGCCTTCGTTCCCTGCAGCTTGCGTTCCGCGAGGCCTCTACCATTCCCGACGCGATCGGCGAGGGCCCCGGCGAGAAGTACACCGGCCCCGTCAACTAGCTCGTTCCGTCTAACAGCTCAGGTCTGACAGCGTGGACACCGGTAGGTATCCCGCAGCTCCAGCTCGTTACGACCGAGGCGCCCGCGCGCAATGCGACTGCCACACCGACGACACGGCTGGCCGGCCCGCCCGTAGACCCACAGTTGGGCTCCACGGCGCAGGTTTCCGGTCGTCGTGCGCTCGTCGCGGTCTTTGTTGGCCAGGATCAGGCGGCGGGCGAGGTGCACGAGCCCGGCGAGGTCGCCGACTTCGGCCACGGCCCGCTCCGGCGATAGTCCGCGCAGAAAGCACAGCTCGTTGACGTAGACGTTGCCGAGCCCGGCGAGATTGCGCTGGTCGGCGAGGGCAACGATGATCGGGCGCTCCGGCATCGCTGCGATGCGTGCCGCGGCTTCGGCGCTGTCAGCGGCGCCCCAGCTGACGCCGAGCAGATCGGGTCCGAGGTAGCCGACGATCTCCGACTCCGTTCGGGTCGGCACCAGCTCCAGCAGGCCGAGCTCGAACCCGACGGCGACCCACTGCGCTGTGTGCAGCACGATGCGCGCCTGAAACGTCGGGCGCTGCCACCGCGTGCCGGGCCGATAGAGGTGCCAGGCGCCCTCCATTTTGAGATGTGAGTGGATGCTCGTGGTACCGACCCGGTGCAGCAGGTGTTTGCCGCGACTGACAACCTCGTGCACGGTTTGCCCGGTCAGATCGACGGTTGCGAAAGCGGGTACCCGGACGTCGCAGCCGGTCAGGATGCTGCCGCGCAGGGCCTGGTCGAGGGTACGCGCGGTGCGATAGACGGTATCGCCCTCAGGCACGCAGCCTCAGTCCTTTCGGGGTCTCGGTGAATCCGGCGGCGCGCAGGGCCGCGCCCACGTCGGTGCCGATCACGAACACACCGTTGACCGTTTCCACCGCTATCCTCTGCACGCGACCGTTGGTGACCAGGGCGGCCAGGCTCACGGTGGCCGCCGTGAGCACCTGCTCATCCGTTTCAAAAGCAACCACGGTTTTACCGCCGCGCTCGACATACAGCACGAGGGCACCGTCGACAAGAACGACGAGTGCACCCGCCTTCCGGCCCGGTCGGTGGGTGGTGTCGCCAGGCAGGGTCGGCCAGGGCAGCGCGGCGCCATAGGCGTTCGCCGGGTCCGTTGCGGCCAGGGCCACCGCGGCCAGGGGCGCGGTGTTCCTCACGTCCACGGAAGTCTGGGACGCTCCCACAGCGAAGGTGCGAAGCCGGTCGATGGTGCCGCCGGTAGCGAACTGGGCTGCGCCGAGCCCCTCGATGAAGTAGCCACGGCGGCAGCGGGCCATCTCTTCAAACCCGGTGAGGGTGCGGTAGACGAGTGAGAAGCCGCCAATCACACTCTCCGCCATTACCGCCCCCCGGGTCACCACGCCATAGCGTTCGAGCAGCGTCTCCCCCAGGGCGTGCGCGCGACGCGTTGGCGACTCGTCGGCCACCGGAAGGATCGACCAGCGACCCGACACCGTCGGCGGACCACTGCGACTCGGCAGGTTCGGCCGCGGCATCGACCGCCCGCGATGCAGACGGGCGCGCGGCGCGGCCCGGCTCTGCCGGTGGGCCGTGTGCCCGCCAGCCAGCAGCGACCGCACCGGAGCGAACGTGTCATTGTTGATCAGACCGGCCCAGACCAGGTCCCACAACGCCTGCACCAGTACGGCGTCGTCCTGGCTGCCGACGGCGTCAGACAGCTGTCGAAAGAAATATGCACCGCCACCGCCCAGGGTCGTCAGGATCTCCTGCTGTAGCGGCGTCGTCTCCACATCGATGGGAAGCGGCAGGGTGAGTTGGGCCGTTTCGGCCAGGTGCAGACTGACCCAACCATCATTGCCGGCGAGGGTTCCCGCGCCCGCCCAGAGCACCTCCCCTGCGTTGGTGAGCTCGTCGAGCATGCCCGGTTGGTAGTCGCTCACCCGGGCCGGCAGAATGAGCGTCTCCCAGGCGGACGCCGGAATTCGCGCCCCTTCGAGCTGTTCGACAACGGATGCGACGCCATCGATTCCGCGCAGCTTGCCTCCCACGTGCTGCCAGACCGGCAGGAACCGTCCAATGGCCTGCTGGTCCACCGGTTCCACCTCGTGCCGAAGCGCCGCGAGGGAACGCCGACGCAGGCGCCGCAGCACCTCGGCGTCGCACCATTCCAAGCCGGTGCCGTTCGGCCGGAATTCGCCGGCTACGACACGCCGGGCGTCGGCGAGGCGTCCGAGGGCAATCTGCACGACGGCGGTGCCGAGGCCGAACCGGTCGGCGACGGCGCCGGTGGTGAATGGTCCGTGCGAGCGTGCGTAGCGGCTCACCAGATCGCCCAGCGGGTCAGCCACGGATTCGGTGAACGCTGCGGGTACCCCGATCGGCAGGGGGACTCCGAGCGCGTCGCGCAACCGGCTGGCGTCTTCCACCGCTACCCAGCGTTCCTCGCCCCCGATGCTCACGCGCATGGCGCGGCGCGCGTCGACGAGGCTGAGCAGGGCTTCCTCGGCGAGGATGCGGCCTGGCTCGTCGGGCACGCGCGACGCGTCGGGCGTCGGCATGAGCATCCGCTCGGTGACCTCGCTCGTGCTAAGCGGGCCGAGGGTGCGCAACAGATCGGCGATGCCCTCCACTCCCTTGGCCAGGTAATCCCGCGCGAGCCGCTGCAGTTCCCGGTCGGTCTGGTCGATGACGGCCGGATCGAGAAGTTCCCGAAGTTCGACCCGGCCCAGGAGTTCGGCGAGCAGGCTCGAGTCGATCGCGAGGGCGGTGGCGCGTCGTTCAGCCAGCGGGGTGTCGCCCTCGTACATGAAAGCGGCAACGTAGCCGAAGAGCAGGGTGCTCGCGAACGGGCTGGCAGTGTCGGTCGCAGTCTCAACCAGGCGCAGTTCACGGGAGGCGATCTGCCGGGCCAGACCGGTGAGGGCCGGCAGATCGTAAACGTCTTGCAGGCATTCCCGCAGGGTCTCGAGAATGACCGGGAAGGTCGGAAAGGTGCGTGCCACGTCGAGCAGTTGCGCGGCCTTTTGTCGTTGCTGCCAGAGCGGCGAGCGCGAACCGGGCTTGTAGCGCGGCAGGAGCAATGCTCGGGCGGCGCACTCCCGGAATCGGGACGCGAACAGGGCGGAGCCGCCGACCTCGTCGGTGACCAACTGTTCGAGCTCGTCAGGGTCGAACACGAACAGTTCACTGCCGGGCGGTTCGGTCTCGGTGTCGGGAATGCGCACGACGATACCGTCGTCGCTTGCGACACACGAGCCATCGATTCCATAGCGTTCACGCACCCGGGCGCCGACCGCGAGCGCCCACGGTGCGTGCACCGGCGTACCGAACGGGGAGTGCAGCACGACACGCCAATCCCCCAGTTCGTCGCGGAACCGTTCCACTACGAGGGTGCGGTCGGTCGGCAGTTGCCCGGTTGCGGCGCGCTGCTCGTCTAGGAAGGCCAGCAGGTTGCTGATCGCCCGCTCATCGAGACCGCCAACGGCGCAGCGAGACCGGGCCTGATCGGGCGGCAAATTGCCCACCTCGCGCACGAAAGCACCGATGGCCTGGCCCAGTTCAGCCGGGCGGCCGAGGCCATCACCCTTCCAGAACGGTAGCCGCCCGGGCTGCCCGAAAGCGGGCACGACCAGCACCCGGTCGTGGGTGATCTCCTGTATGCGCCAACTCGTGGTGCCGAGCGCGAAGACATCGCCCACGCGCGACTCGTAGACCATCTCCTCGTCGAGTTCGCCGACCCGTTTGCCGGTGATCTGTTCGCCGCCGACCATGAAGACGCCAAACAGGCCGCGGTCAGGAATTGTGCCGCCGCTTGTGACGGCCAGACGTTGCGCTCCGGGGCGCCCGGTGAGGGTGCCGGCGTCGCGATCCCAGACGATGCGCGGGCGCAACTCGGCGAACTGGTCAGATGGGTAACGGCCAGCGAGTAGGTCGAGGGTGGCCTCGAAGGCGGAGCGGGGCAGGGTCGCGAACGGTGCACTGCGCCGCACTGTGTCGAACCAGGTTTCCACGTCGATCGGCTCGAGCGCGCAGGCCGCGACGGTCTGCTGGGCCAGGATGTCGAGCGGGTTGGTGGGCACCCGCAGCGATTCAATGGCGCCGGCCACCATGCGCTCGGCGGCGACCGCCGCGTGGATCAGGTCGGCCCGGTGTTTGGGGTAGATCACTCCGCGGGAGACCTCGCCGACCTGGTGCCCGGCCCGGCCGAGCCGTTGCAGCCCGCTCGACACCGACGGCGGCGATTCAACCTGCACGACCAGGTCGACGGCGCCCATATCAATGCCGAGTTCGAGGCTGGACGTGGCGACGACACAGCGCAGCCGGCCCGATTTCAGGTCGTCTTCAATGAGCGCACGCTGCTCCTTGCTGACCGAACCGTGATGCGCGCGCGCCAGCAGCGGTTCGGCGCCCAAGCTCTGGCCACTCGCACCCATCAGTTCGGCCGGCGGACGAGCTGCTGGCAGGGTGCCCACCAGACCGTTCACACCCGAAGCCCCTTGCACCGATGGCGCAGGCAGCGCAAGCGCAGGGACCAACAGCGCAGGCTCCGATAGTGCTGGCTCCGACAGTGCAGGTTCCAACAGTGCAGGCTCTGACAGTGCAGGAGACACAACCGATGCCTCCTCCTCCTCCTTCTCGGCCAGCCGTTCGGCATAAATCTCGTTGAACCGGGCCGTGAGCCGTTCAGTGAGCCGCCGGGAATTCGCGAACACGATGCTCGACGAGTGCGCGAGTACCTCGTCGACGATGGCTTCTTCGACGTGCGGCCAGATGGAGCCGGTCTGGGGCGCGGCGGCCGACGTGGCCCCCTCGCGCTGAGGTACCGGTCCGAGGTCGCTCATGTCGTCGACCGGAACGACCACGCGCAGGTCAAACCGTTTGTGCGCGGGCGGCGCCACGATCTGCACCGGGGCGGCCCCACCGAGGAACCGGGCGACTTCACTGGCCGGGCGCACGGTGGCCGAGAGCCCGATGCGTTGGGCTGGCCGAGTCAACAGTGCGTCGAGGCGCTCGAGAGAGAGGGCCAGGTGCGCGCCCCGCTTGCTCGCGGCCACCGCGTGCACCTCGTCGATGATGACCGTCTGCACGCCTCTCAACGACTCGCGGGCCGCCGACGTCAGCATGAGGAACAACGATTCCGGGGTGGTGATGAGAATGTCAGGCGGCGCCGTGACCAGCCGGCGCCTGTCGGCGGCCGGAGTGTCTCCTGAGCGCACTCCGACCGTGACCCGTGGCGGCTCCAGACCGAGCCGCTGGGCCGCACGGGTGATACCCACGAGGGGAGCGGTCAGGTTGCGTTCCACGTCGACGCCGAGTGCCTTGAGCGGCGAGATATAGAGCACGCGCGTGCCGGGCACGGCCGGGACGGCGGAGTCGGTAGCCAGCCGGTCGATGGCCCACAAAAACGCGGCGAGGGTTTTGCCCGATCCCGTCGGAGCCACGACGAGGGCGTGCGATCCCAACGAGATGGCGTTCCACGCGCCGAGCTGCGCTGCCGTCGGCGCGGCGAAAGCCTCGGTGAACCAGGCTCGGGCGGCCGAGGAGAATCGTTCGAGAACGTCGCTCATACGCTCATTGTCGCCTAAACCACCGACAGCGCCATATTCACACCCAGTGTCACAAACTACGTCGAAGCGACGAGCTTCACCCGCAGCGAATCGACACCGGTCGTGATGATCGCGCTCTCCGACCATCGCGTGCCGAGCCGGCTCAAAATCGCGTCGAGGTCGTGTTGGGTGAGGCCATCGACCAATTCCAGCTGCACGACCAGTTCGGGGCCCTCCAGTCGCGCCTGGGGATCGCCAGCGACGAGCTGAACGGTCAGTATCGAAAGCTCCGTAGCGATCGACGCGGTGAATGCGTCGGCGACCTCGTGACTGGCATAACTCGGCGTCCACGGCAGCGACTGCGCGATCGCCCACAGCGCCGGCCGCCGGATGACATATTCGCCGGGCGACGTCGGGTCAAGCACGACGAGGTCGGTATTTTCCTGCGCGGCGGCCAGGGCGACGCGCACCGCATCCGCTGGAACAGGTCGCGCGCGAGGATTCCAAGCCGTCATGGCCGCCGTCGAGGAGAAAGCCGGCAGTACCGTGCGACCATCGGGGCCCGCCACCGTGATGATCGACAGTTCCTGGGTTTTGTCAATTGTGTGGCCGCGCCCGTTCAGGGCGGAGTCGCCGAGCTTGGTCACGAGCGGGATGAGCAAACGGGACCCGCGGATGGCATCGATGACGCTTTCTTCGCCGGTCTCCCGAGCCTGAAAGCGGGCAAGCGCCTCGGCGAGAGCGGCCGGAGCCGCTCCGTCGTCGCCAGCATCCAGATTGGCTTCGAACTCACGCCCGGCCCAGGGTTGGCCCGCCGAGTCAGCCGTGTTGGCCACGCCCGGTGCGCCGGGCTGGTCGGGCTGGTCGGGCTGGTCGGGCTGGTCGGACGGCGCCGGTACACCCGGTCGACCCGAGGGATCGCCCGTGGAACCGAGGTTGCGCGCCCTGGACATTACGACCCCGAGACGTCCAGGGCCTCGGCCAGGGTGAACGCGCCAGCGTAGAGCGCCTTGCCCACAATCGCCCCTTCGAGGCCGAGCGGTACGAGGTCACGCAGGGCCTGAATATCATCGAGGCTGGAGATGCCGCCGGAGGCGATGACCGGCTTGCGGGTGCGATCGAGCACCTGGCGCAGCAGGTCAATGTTGGGGCCCTGCAGGGTGCCGTCCTTGGTGACGTCGGTCACAACGTAGCGGGCACAGCCGGCCGCTTCGAGCCGTTCGAGCACCTGCCAGAGGTCTCCACCCTCCTTGGTCCAGCCGCGGGCGGCGAGGGTGGTTCCGCGTACGTCGAGGCCCACGGCAACGGCGTCGCCGTACTGCGCGATGACGCTCGCCGCCCACTCCGGGTTTTCGAGTGCCGCAGTGCCCAGGTTGATGCGTTTGACGCCCGTGGCCAGAGCCGCTTCGAGTGACTCGTCATTGCGGATACCACCGGAAAGCTCGATGTTGACACCCGTGACCTGATGGATGACCTTCTCGATCACTCCGGTGTTGTTGCCCCGGCCGAATGCCGCGTCAAGGTCCACGAGATGTATCCACTCGGCACCCTGGCGGGCCCAGTCGGCCGCAGCATCGACGGGATCACCGTAATTCGTTTCGGTGCCAGCTTCACCCTGCGTCAGGCGAACAGCTTTGCCGCCAGCCACGTCGACGGCGGGCAGGAGGACGAGCCTCGGTGTCTTGTTGAACTCGCTCATTGATGTCCTTGCTTGGTGCGGTCGCGTGCTGCGGCCAATGTCATGGAATATGCCGATGATGTCCATGGGGACGTCCGGGGGTGCAGGGTGGGAAGTAAAGACGTACTGAGGGCCAACTGCGCAGCTCGCCGCAGGGACCTAACGGTTGAGAGTGCCGATCCAGTTCTTCAACAAGCGGATGCCCGCCGCCCCCGATTTTTCTGGGTGAAACTGGGTGGCGCTCAGCGGACCGTTCTCGATAGCTGCGAGAAAGGGTGCGCCGTGTTCGGCCCAGGTCAGTCGCGGTTCGGGAAACGGCGGCATAACCTCCAGCGTCCACGACTGGGCAGCGTACGAGTGCACGAAATAGAACCGTTCCTCTTCGATCCCTCGAAAGAGTTCGGAGTTGGGAGCGCTCCTGACGGTGTTCCAGCCCATGTGCGGCAGGATCGCGGCGGGAAGCTCGGTGACCGTTCCGGGCCATTCGCCGAGGCCTGGCGTGTCAACGCCGCGTTCGACGCCGTGTTCGAACATGACCTGCATGCCCACGCAGATGCCGAGCACGGGGCGGCCGCCGGCGAGGCGACGATCAACGATGTCATCGCCACGTACCGCCGTGAAGGCAGCCATGACGGCGCTGAACGCACCGACGCCGGGCACGACGAGGCCGTCGGCTTCGAGCGCGGTCTTGCGGTCGCTCGTCAAAGTGACGTCAGCCCCAGCCAACTCGAGGGCCTTGACGGCCGAGTGCACATTACCGGTGCCGTAGTCGAAGACAACAACCTGGGTCACAGTGCTCCCTTGGTCGACGGGATGCCCAGCACGAACGGGTCGAGAGCCTTGGCCAGGCGGAACGCGCGGGCGAAAGCCTTGAACTCGGCTTCAGCGATGTGGTGGGGGTCGCGACCGCCCAAGACGGTGACGTGCACGGTGAGACCGGCGTGGAAGGTAATGGCCTCGAAGACATGACGCACCATGGATCCGGTGAAGTGTCCGCCGATGAGGTGAAATTCGAAGCCGGCCGGCTCGCCGGTGTGCACGAGGTAGGGGCGGCCGGAGATATCGACGACGGCCTGGGCGAGCGCCTCATCGAGCGGGACCAGGGCGTCGCCGTAGCGGGAGATTCCCGACTTATCACCGAGGGCCTGACGGATAGCCTGACCGAGCACGATTCCCACATCTTCGACGGTGTGGTGCACGTCGATTTCGATGTCGCCGGAGGCGCGCACGGTGAGGTCGGTGAGCGAGTGTTTAGCGAACGCCGTGAGCAGGTGATCGTAGAAGGGCACCGAGGTGTGGATATCGCTGACGCCGCTGCCATCGAGGTTCAGCGAGAGGTCGATGCTGGATTCACTCGTCTCCCGTTGCAGGCGTGCGACGCGGGGCGCGATGATACCGACAGTTGAACTCATGGCACTAGCTTATTCGGCTCGGGCCGGCGGCGCTTGACCGCTCACTTCGGTGCGCCCCAGCCGGGCCAGGGCATTCAAAAACAGCGTCGTCTCGTGCTCGGTCCCCGCGGTCACTCGCAGATGGCCGGGGATGCCGACATCGCGAATGAGAATTCCCTCCGCGAGCAGTGCCTCGAAGGTCGCGTGCGGGTCGGCCACTCCCCCGAACAGTACGAAGTTGCTCCAGCTGCGGTGGGGGGTATAGCCCAGGCGGGACAGCTCAACCACGAGCCGGTCACGCTGCCCCCGAATGTCATCGACCATAGCGAGCATCTCGGCGCTGTGCGCCAGTGCCGCGTTCGCGGCGGCCTGAGTCAGGGCGGAGAGGTGGTACGGCAGGCGGACCAGGCGCAGGGCGTCCGTGACTGCCGGATCCGCGGCCAGATACCCCACCCGGGCACCGGCGAAGGCGAAGGCCTTGCTCATCGTGCGCGAGACGAGCAGACGCTCCCGGCCGGGCAGCAGGGTGAGCGCACTCGGCGTGCCGGTCGGCGCGAACTCCGCGTAGGCCTCGTCGACGACGACGATGCCGTCGGTCGCGTCGTAGGCGGCGGCGATGGTCTCGAGGGAGAGCGGGGTGCCGGTGGGGTTGTTCGGAGAGCAGAGAAAAATGATGTCGGGGTTGGTGCGTGCGATCTCGCTCACGGCGGTGGCCGGCGAGAGCTCGTAGTCGGCGTCGCGCGTGCCCGCAATCCAGGTGGTGTCTGTTCCCGAGGCGAGAATCGAGTACATCGAATAGGTCGGGGCAAAGCCGAGCAGACTGCGTCCGGGCCCGCCAAAAGCCTGCAACACCTGCTGCAGTACTTCGTTGGAGCCGTTGGCCGCCCAGATGTTGTCGGCGATGAGTCCTTCGCCGAGGTACCGGGCCAGTGCCTCGCGCAGGGCGGTGAATTCACGGTCGGGATACCGGTTGACCGTGCGGATGGCCTCGGCCAGGTCGGCGAGGATATCGCGAGCAACCGCCTCGGGAACGGGATGCGTGTTCTCGTTGACGTTCAGTGCCACCGGAACGTGCAATTGCGGAGCTCCGTAGGGTGTCAAGCCTTGCAGGTTGGCGCGGAGCGGAAGATCTTCGAGACTGGTCACAGGTTCCATGCTACGACCCTCTACTACGCGCCGTGTTCCGGCTCCGTGCCCGTGCCTCGCACGGCTTTGCCTGTTACGAGTTGGCGGGGACCTGCAGGCGCTGGCCCGGCTGCAGGGTTTCGACGGCCAGGGCGTTCAATCGCTTAATCTCCGCCACAACGTCGCGCGGGTCGGCAGCCGGAGAGATCTCTTCGGCGAGGTCCCAGAGGGTCTGGCCGGGCTCGACCGTCATGAAGACGGCGGAACCGACGTCGGTGGGCGAGTATGCCAGCGTCGCGACAACGCCGGATTCGGTCGTGTACGACATGAGATCAACCCCCGTGGCCGAATCCGACGCGCCGGCCGGTCCCCCGTTGAGGGAGAAGACGACGGCAGCGAGCACGAGCGGCACGGCAGTGAGGGCCGTCAGCACTACTCGACCACGACGGGTGAGGCGCAGACGGGTGACGGGTGTGTGCGCTGCGGCAGAGAGCGGTGATGCGGTTGCAGATGCTGTGGTCATGTCAAACCTCCAAGGTTGGCGGGCTGCGAGTCTCGTATCCGGCCCTCGGCCGGGAGGGCCGAATGCGAAACTATGTTCCGAATATAACTTCGAACAATCGAACATGCAAGCTTTTTCTGGTTTTAGCCCGGAATTTCGCGCGACACACTCGAATAAGTGTTTGTTTCAGGGGCGAGAACTGGATAAACTTTCGATAGAACGATTGCTTGATTCATACTCAACCAGACACCACCGACATCCCCGCGACACGTCTGCTCAGACCGTGCGGGACCGACCTCAGGAGCGCTCATCGTGACACGAGACACCAGCGGCACCCGCGACAAAGGCGGCACTCGGCGCCGTAAGAGTTTGAGCCAACGCCAGCTCGCCATTCTCGACGTGATTCAACGGTCGGTGAGCTCGCGCGGCTACCCGCCGAGTATGCGCGAGATCGGTGACGCCGTCGGTCTCGCTTCGCTGTCGAGCGTGACCCATCAGCTCAACCAACTCGAGCTCAGCGGGTATCTGCGCCGGGACCCGAATCGACCGCGGGCACTCGAAGTGCTGATCGAAATTCCACGTGCCCCCGAAGACGTCGCCAGCAGCGACCAGGACAGCTTCCACCCGGGCGTGCAGGTCGGTGATGCCGCAATGGTTCCGCTCGTCGGCCGCATTGCCGCTGGCATCCCCATCACAGCAGATCAGCAGATTGACGAGATTTTCCCGCTCCCCCGTCAGCTCGTGGGCCAGGGCGAGTTGTTCATGCTCAAGGTTGTCGGCGAGTCGATGATCGATGCCGCGATTTGCGACGGCGACTGGGTGGTCGTGCGCCAGCAGAAGACCGCAGAGAACGGCGAGATCGTTGCGGCCATGCTCGACAACGAGGCCACGGTGAAGGTTTTGCGCAAACGCGACGGCCACACCTGGCTACTGCCGCGCAACAGCAACTTCGAACCCATCGTCGGAGATTTCGCCGACATCCTCGGCAAGGTCGTCGCGGTACTGCGCTCGGTTTAGCTTCCTGATTTCAGGCAACACGACAGGCAGTCCAGAGGCCCGACCACCGACCGGTGATCGGGCCTCAAGACTGTCCGTCGGAGCGTGCGGCGGGTCGAGTCAGACGCTGACCCGCGCGCCGCGGCGTTCGCGAACCACTCGGGTCGCGGCGAGCATGTTGTGCAGCGACTGCACGGTCTCCTCGTAGCCGCGCGTTTTCAGCCCGCAATCCGGGTTCACCCAAACCTGACGCTCGGGGATGGATTCCAGGGCGGTGTCGAGCAGCGTCGTCAGTTCATCGACGCTCGGCACCCGGGGCGAGTGGATGTCGTAGATGCCAGCCCCGATGCCGTGGTCGAACCCGCCGGCCTTGATCTCACGCACGACCTCCATGCGCGACCGAGCCGCTTCAATGCTCGTGACGTCCGCGTCGAGGTTTCGGATGGCTTCGATGACAACGCCGAACTCCGAGTAGCAGAGGTGTGTGTGTATCTGGGTCGCATCCGCTACCCCGGAAGTGGCGAGCCGGAATGAGCCGACCGACCAGTCCAGGTAGTCGGCGTGGTCCTTCGCCTTCAGCGGCAACAATTCGCGCAGGGCTGGCTCGTCGACTTGAACGATCCGGATGCCCGCAGCCTCGAGGTCGCCGATCTCATCGCGCAGAGCGAGGGCCACCTGGCGTGCCGTCTCGCCGAGTGGCTGGTCATCGCGCACGAAGGACCAGGCCAGTATCGTCACCGGCCCGGTGAGCATGCCTTTGACGGGCTTGGCAGTGAGGCTCTGCGTATATACCGACCAGTCCACCGTGATCGGTGCCGGGCGCGACACGTCGCCCCACAGAATGGATGGCCGGGTGCAGCGGCTGCCATAGGACTGTACCCAGCCGTTCTCGGTCACGGCGAACCCGTCGAGGTTCTCGGCGAAGTACTGCACCATGTCGTTGCGTTCGGGTTCGCCGTGCACGAGCACGTCGAGTCCGATCTCTTCCTGCAACGCCACGACTCGGCCGATCTCGGCACGCATCAGGTCGCGGTAGTCGTCGGCGGCGAGCGTTCCCGTGAGGTACCGGGCGCGTGCCCGGCGAATGTCCGCGGTCTGCGGGAACGATCCGATCGTGGTCGTTGGCAGCGGCGGCAGCTGCAGCGCCGCGTCTTGGGCGCTCAGGCGATCGGCGTAGGCTCCACGAGTGAAGTCGGTGTTGGTTAGTGCGGCGGCACGGGCACGCACGGCTCCGTCGCGCACCCCGGGAGCGCTCCGCCGCGCTGCCAGGGCCGCCTCGGCCTCCGCCAGCGAGGCCGCAATGGCGGCCCGCCCGGCGGTGAGGCCGAGCGCGAGCGTCGCGACCTGGCCGACCTTTTGGTCGGCGAAGGCCAACCAGCTCACCAGCGTGCCTGGGAGAGACGTTTCATCGAGCACATCGTGCGGCACGTGCAGCAGGGACGTCGAGGTGGACACCGAAACGGAGTCGGACAACGTCCGCACGCTCTCGGCGGCTTCGAAGGCGGCGGCCAGGTCGCCGCGCCAGATGTTGTGCCCGTCGATCACCCCGGCGACCAGAGTTTTCCCGGCCAGCCCGGGCACCGCCTCCGGCAGGGTGCCCCGCACCAGGTCGAGGCCAATCGCTTCAACGGCGGTGGCGGCGAGTTCCGGCAGGGCGTCATCGAGGCTGCCGTAGGGCGCCGCGACGAACAGGGAGGGCCGGCCGGTCAGCCGTCCGAGTACCCCGTAAGCGGATGCGACGGCCGCGAGTGTATCGGCGCGCGGCCCCTCGATGCTCTCGCTGACCAGTCCCGGCTCGTCGAGTTGCACCCACTCGGCGCCGGCATCCGCCAGTCGGGTCAGCAGTGCCGCATAGACCGGTATGAGGTCATCGAGTCGCGACAGCGGGGAGAATCCGGCCGGGGCCGCGTCGCTGGCCTTACTCAGCAGCAGGAACGTGACCGGGCCAACCAGAACCGGGCGCGTGAGGAACCCGGCCGCTTTCGCCTCGAGGAATTCGCGCACGATGCGGTCGCCAGCCAGCGAGAACACGGTTTCCGGGCCAATTTCGGGCACGAGGTAGTGGTAGTTGGAGTCAAACCACTTGGTCATTTCAAGTGGCAGGTTCTCGCCCTCGCCGCGAGCCAGGGTGAAGTAGCCAGCCAGGTCGAGGCTGCCGTCGGCGGCGACGAGCGCGGCGAACCGGGTGGGGATCGCTCCGACAGCGACGATGGTGTCGAGCACCTGGTCATAGAGCGAGAACGACTCGGGAATCGACGAATCGGTTTGGCCGAGCCCGAGGGCAACGAGCCGGTCGCGGCTGGACTGGCGCAACCCGGTGGCGACATTTTCGAGGGCCGTGGCATCGATCTTTCCCGACCAGAATGCTTCCACGGCCTTCTTCAGCTCCCGCCGTCGGCCGATGCGTGGGTAACCAAGGATGGTGCCGGTGGGGAAGGCGGGGGATGCGGACGAAATGGGCATGATAGATCCTTCACTGGTGCAATGGGCGCTGGGACGGTCGGTGAATGGTCGGCGAGAATGAACGTGGTGGGGCGGGCCTACGCCGGAAGCCGGGCGTGAGGCCTAGGGCATGGCAACGGGCACCGCCAGCGCCCCACACCCCTCCAACACCTCGAGCACGGTGTCGTGCTGGTTGAAAGCGTAGAGATGGAGCCCGGGGGCGCCACCGGCGAGTACGTCCCGGCCGAGGCGCACGGCATAGTCAACGCCGATCTGGCGCTGCCCTTCCTCGGTCGGTTCAACTTCCAGCTCGATCGAGAGTTCGGCGGGCAGTTTCTCGCCGGAGAGCTGCACAATGCGCCGCAACCGGTTCGGGCTGGTCACCGGCATGATGCCGGGAAGAATAGGAAAGAGCACCCCGGCGGAGCGGGCCCGCTGGATAAAGCTCAGGTAGTCGTCGGCGTGGAAGAACAGCTGGGTGATGGCGAGGTTTGCCCCGGCGGCCTGCTTGGCCAGCAGGGTGTCGATGTCCTGGCTGACCGAGCGAGAGCTGGGGTGACCATTCGGGAAGGCCGCAACTCCGATGCGCACCTTGCTGCGTTCGGTTTTCACCCCACGGGCGCCCGGCAGACCGGGAATCACCGTCTCGGTGTACGGCACCCGTTCGGTCTGCACGCGGTGGATGAGCTGCACCAATTCTCCCGCGCTGTGCAGGTCGCCCAGAAAGGTGCTGTCTCCTTCGACTGCACCCTGGGGTGCGTCGCCGCGCACGGCCAGGAAGCTGCGAATTCCGGCGTCGAGAAATTCCCGGATGAGGCGGCTCGCCTCGGCGTGCGAGGAGCCGACGCAGGTGAGGTGCGCCATCGCATCCACGGTCGTGTGGTCCTTGATGTAGCGCAGAACGTCGAGTGAGGACCTGCGCGACGAACCGTTGGCTCCGTAGGTGACCGAGATAAACTCTGGACCGGCGGCGGCCAGGTGATCGATGGTGCGGGTGAGAGCGGCTGCTGCGACCGTCGATTTCGGCGGGTACACCTCGAACGAGAACGCCGGGCGGACGTCACACGCGGAAATCCCAATCTCGGTCATGTTTCCTCATTCGGCAGAAGCGGTGGTGGCCGGGCGGCCGCGGACACGCCAAGACTGGCGGTACTTCGCGGGCGGATGCCGGGCTCGGCTGTCGCTCCATGCCGGGGAACGAATTCCGTCGGCAACGATTGATTAGACACTAACAACACCGCCGCCGGCGTGGGCGAATGTGACAGTTCGTGTCATCGGTGCTGCATTAGGGCGGCTCAGCGCTGCGGCGGACAGCGCGAAACCGCCCCAGACCGCCCCAGACCGATGCCGCTTCAACGCCAACGGCGAACAGCAGTTAGGCGGAGAGCGCGGGCAGAATGACGAACGGGGCGAACTGCGGCTCGATCTCGGGGGTGACGAACGCCGTCACATGGGTGCCGGTCTCCACATATTCGGTCGTCTCGATGCGGCCTACGTCGTGCAGCACAGCGATAAGGTCGCCGCGGTCGTAGGGAATGAGCAGGTTCAGTTCGATCTGCGGCGTCGGCAGCAGCAGCGCCACTGCGGCGAGCACGGTGTCGATGCCCTCGCCGGTGCGGGCCGACACGAACGTCGCCTTCGGCTCCAGGCCTCGCAACACGAGCCTGTCGTCGTCGCTGATCAGGTCACTCTTGTTGAAGACGACGAGTTCGGGAATGTCGCGGGCACCCACCTCGGAGATGACATCGCGCACGGTGGCGAGTTGCGCGACCGGGTCGGGGTGGGAGCCGTCGACGACGTGCACGATGACATCAGCGTCGGCGACCTCTTCGAGAGTTGAGCGAAAGGCTTCGACCAGTTGGTGCGGGAGGTTGCGTACGAAGCCGACCGTGTCGGTGAGGGTATACAGGCGTCCGTCAGTGGTCGTCGATTTGCGCACGGTGGCGTCGAGCGTCGCGAACAGGGAATTCTCGACGAGCACGCCGGCCTTGGTGATCCGGTTGAGCAGGCTGGACTTGCCGGCGTTGGTATAGCCCACGATGGCCACCGAGGGAACGGCGTTGCGCTTGCGGTTGGCGCGTTTGGCCTCGCGGGCCGGCTTCATCTCGACCATTTGCTTGCGCAGTTTGGACATCCGGGTATGGATACGACGTCGGTCGAGTTCGATCTTCGTCTCACCGGGGCCACGGGAGCCCATGCCGGCGCCGGCGCCACCGACCTGGCCACCGGCCTGGCGGGACATCGAGTCGCCCCAGCCGCGCAGGCGGGGAAGCATGTAGGCCATCTGGGCCAGTTCGACCTGCGCCTTGCCCTCGCGGCTCTTGGCGTGCTGGCTGAAAATATCGAGGATCACTGCGGTGCGGTCGATGACCTTGACCTTGACCACGTCTTCGAGGGCGCGCCGCTGGCTGGGTGCGAGTTCGGTATCGGCGATGACGGTGTCGGCACCGAGCGCTTTCACGATGTCGGCGACTTCTTGTGCCTTGCCCTTACCGAGGTAGGTACTGGGGTCGGGGGTGGCCCGACGTTGCAGTAGGCCATCGAGCACCGTGGCGCCGGCCGTTTCAGCAAGGGCGGCGAGCTCACGCATGGAGTTTTCAGCGTCGTCTACGGTGCCGTGGGTGTACACGCCCACCAAAACGACGTTTTCGAGGCGCAGTTGGCGGTACTCGACCTCGGTGACGTCTTCGAGCTCGGTGGAGAGCCCGCCGACGCGGCGCAGGGCGTTACGATCGGCACGTTCGGACTGGTCGCCGTCGTGGTCGCTGCCGTCATACTCACCCGAGGACTGCTCGTGCAGAGCCTGCGCCGATCCGCTCCGGAACAAGGAGTAGCCGGCAGCCTTGCTGTCGGCGCTGGCCAGCACCCGCGCGACGACATCGTCTGGGTCGAGGGCAGCGTTTGCGGCCACGTTTTCTACTGCGTCGTTGCCGCGGGGCTCCGTTGGATCATTCATCCCATTAACCTTAGTTCAACGAAGTTGAAAGGTTCCCTTATGTCGTCCGATCATTATTTCTCTCCGGCGCCCGGCACCGTACTGAAAACTCGCCAGATCACGGTGCAGTTACACGGGCAGGATCGTGAACTGACGACCGCCAACTCGGTGTTCAGCCCCGCGCACATCGACACCGGCACCGAAGTTCTGCTCAAGTACGCCCCTCAGCCACCCGTCGACGGTCACTTTCTCGATCTCGGCTGCGGCTGGGGTCCGATTGCGCTGCACTTGGCGCTCGCCTCCCCTGGCGCTACCGTCTGGGCTGTCGACGTCAACGAGCGGGCGCTCGACCTCGTGCGCACCAACGCCGCTGCCCTCGGCCTGACCAACATCAACGCGGTACTGGCTCTTGACGTACCCGCGGATATCAGCTTTCGCACCATCTGGTCGAACCCGCCCATCCGGGTCGGCAAAGACGAACTGCACGGTCTCATGCAGACCTGGCTGCCGCGCCTTGAATCAGAAGCGGATGCCTGGCTCGTCGTGCAGCGCAACCTCGGCTCGGACTCGCTCCAGCGTTGGCTCTCCGACGAACTCCCGGCCACTTTTGAGACGACGAGGGAGGCCATCAGCAAGGGCTTTCGCGTGCTCCAGGTGCATCACGACTAACCGAGGTTGAGCACCCCGTCGAAAACCAGCTCCGCCGGCCCGGACAACGACACATGCTCGCCGTCCTCGGCCGGGAACATCCGCACCCCGAGCACGCCGCCCGGCAGTTCTACCCGCCATTGGTGCGGCGCCGACGTGCCGGCCCAGTGCCGGGTGGCGAGGGCGGCCGCGGCTGCACCGGTACCGCAGGACAAGGTCTCCCCGCTGCCGCGCTCGTGCACGCGCATGCGAAACCGGCCAACGCCGTTGACAACGAGCGGATCGTTCGGCAGCACGAATTCAATGTTGACGCCGCCGCCCGGTTCCGGATCGAGCTGCGGAATGAAGGTGAGATCGGCCGCATCGAGTTCATCGTCGTCGGCGAGGGCGACGACCGTGTGCGGGTTTCCGACGTTGATACCGAGGCCCGGACGCGCCACGGGCAGGTTCTTGGTGCGCACAAGCGGATCGATGCCGTCGAGCTTCCACCGGCCGAGGTCGACCTGAAACCCCGAGGCATTGCGCTGCACGTCGCGCACGCCGCCACGGGTGCCGATTGTGAGGGTGTCGCCGGGCTGCAGCTCAGCCAGGTCGTTCTCAATCAAAAATTTGGCATACACACGGATGCCGTTACCGCACATCTCTGAGACGGTACCGTCGGCATTCCAGTAGTCCATGAACCACTCGGCCGCGTCGTCTTCGGCGAGGGACGCCGCACCGTCTGGCAGGTTTTTGCTGCGCACCGCACGGATGATGCCGTCGGCGCCGACACCGAATTTGCGGTCGCACACGGCGCGGATCTGCCCCGGGGTGAGCTCCATCGTTCCGTCGGGGTCGGCGAACAGCACAAAGTCGTTACCCGTGCCGTGGCCCTTGGTGAAGTTCAATGTGATGCCCATGCCTCCAGTTTACGGGGCGGTGGCTGCACATTGTCCGGGGCGGGCCGAACCGTCAACGGGGTGAGGGGACGGAGGCGATCCCCCGCTCGACGTGCGCGAGGGCGTCGTCGACCCGCCCGGCCGCATCGGATTCAATCCAGTGAGTGTGTGCGTAGCGTTTGAACCAGCTCACCTGCCGCCGCGCATACCGGCGAGTGAGCTGCTGAGTGGCTTCGATAGCTTCGACCTGACTGAGGGTGCCGTGCACCTGACCCAACGCCTGGGCGTAGCCGATCGCGCGGCTCGCCGTGACACCGTTCTCGATGCCACGCGCGAGCAGACCGCGCGCTTCATCGACGATGCCGGCCTCCCACATCCGCTCTACCCGGGTATCGAGCCGGGGGGTGAGTTGTTCTCGCGGGGTGCGCAGGCCAAGCAGCACACTGGATTGCCAGTACACGGGGTTTTCCGGTAAAGCGGCCACGTGCGGAGCGCCGGTCAGTTCGACGATCTCCAGCGCGCGCACGAGTCGGCGCCCGTTGCGCGGGCCGATACGCAGGGCGGCCTGCGGGTCGACGGCGTGCAGTCGGGTGTACATCAGCCCCGGTCCAGCGTCGATCAACTCAGCTTCCAGCCGGCCACGCAGCACTGGATCGGTGCCGGGAAAGCGAAAATCAAACACGACCGAGGAGACGTAGAGTCCGGAGCCGCCGACCAGAATCGGCACGGCCCCCCGCGCAACGATCGCGGTGACAACCGCGCGGGCATCCCTTTGGTAGTTGCTGACTGTCGCCTCATCCGTCACCTCGAGCACGTCGAGCAGGTGGTGGGGAATGCCACGACGTTCGGCCAGGGTGAGTTTTGCTGTGCCGATGTCCATGCCGCGGTAGAGCTGCATGGCGTCGGCGTTGACGATCTCCACCGACTGCCCGCGGGCGATGAGCCGCTCGGCCAGGTCGAGCGACAGCTCCGATTTGCCCGTGCCGGTCGAACCGACAATTGCGATCAGCGCCGCAGTTTCGACGGGCGCCTCTGGTTCAGACGACACCGTTCCTAGCGCTCGTCGTCGTTCACGTTGTAAATGGGAATGGTGGTCGATCCGCCATCGAGGCGCAGCCCGATCGTCGGCAGCCCGATCGTCGGCAGCCCGATCGTCGGCAGCCCCAGGGAAATCGGACCGGCCCCGCCGGATGCATTGGATGCGCCGCCGTGGGCGGGGACTCCGCAGGATTCCGCTTCCATGCGGTCCCAGGCATCCCCGGCACGCGTCGACCGGATGCGCAGGGGCGCGCCGTCTGTCGAGTCGGCGATGAGGTGGAACGGTGCTGCCTGGGTGACGATGACGGTGACCATGTCGCCGGGACGGGGGCGGGCCGAACCGGCCGGAACATCAAAGTGTACGAGGCGGCTATCGGGGGCGCGTCCGCTCAGGCGATGGGTATCACTGTCTTTGCGGCCGCCGTTGGCGACGAGTAATTCGACCTCACGGCCGATGATCGCTTCGTTCTCTTCGAGGGAGATGCGTTCCTGCAGGGCCGCGAGACGCTCATAACGGTCCTGCACGATGACCTTGGGAACCTGGTCGGGCATGGTCGCGGCCGGAGTTCCGGGACGAATGGAGTACTGGAAGGTGAATGCCGTCGCGAACCGCGCTTGCTCGACGACGCGCAGGGTCTCCTGAAAGTCTTCCTCGGTCTCTCCGGGGAAGCCCACGATGATGTCGGTGCTGATGGCCGCGTTGGGCATCTGCGCACGCACCCGGTCAAGAATTCCGAGGAACTTCGCCCCGCGGTAGGAGCGGCGCATCGACTTGAGGATGCGGTCCGAGCCGGACTGCAGCGGCATGTGCAGCTGCGGCATGACGGCGGGCGTTTCGGCCATGGCATCGATGACGTCATCGGTGAAGGCTGCGGGGTGCGGACTGGTGAAGCGGATGCGCTCCAGCCCCTCGATTTTGCCGGCCGCGCGCAACAGCTTGCCGAAGGCGAGGCGGTCACCGAACTCGACCCCGTAGGAGTTGACGTTCTGGCCGAGCAGGGTGACCTCGATGGCGCCGTCGTCGACGAGTGCCTGAATTTCGGCGAGGATCTCACCCGGACGGCGGTCTTTTTCTTTGCCGCGCAGGGCCGGCACGATGCAGAAGGTGCAGGTGTTGTTGCAACCGACGGAGATGGAGACCCAGCCGCTGTAGCTGGAGTCCCGCTTGGTCGGCAGGGTGGAGGGGAAGGTCTCGAGCGCTTCGAGAATTTCGAGCTGAGCCTCGCCGTTGTGCCGTGCACGCTCCAGCAGGCTGGGCAGGGAGCCCATGTTGTGGGTGCCGAAGACCACGTCGACCCACGGCGCCTTCTCGAGGATGGTGGTTTTGTCCTTCTGGGCGAGGCAACCGCCGACGGCGATCTGCATGCCGGCGTGCTTGCGCTTGACCGAGGCGAGGTAGCCGAGGTTGCCGTAGAGCTTGTTGTCGGCGTTCTCGCGCACCGCGCAGGTGTTGATCACCACGATGTCGGCTTCGCCGCCGTTTGCCGAGACATAGCCGGCAGCTTCGAGCGAGCCGCTGAGCCGTTCGGAGTCGTGCACATTCATCTGGCAGCCGAAGGTGCGTACCTCGTAGGTGCGCGCGCGCCCCGAGTCGTCGATCGCGGCTGCCGAGGGGGTGATCACGGTACGGCGGGCTTGTTCGGGGGCGACGATACTCATAGTGGGTATAGTTTACGCGAGCAATTCGGTGTGCGGGCCGTGTGCGCTGAGTGACCCGGTATCAGCGGAATCGCACGCGGGAGGCGCCACCGCCGCCGCGGCTGTCCATGGCGGCCTTCACCGCGAGTCGAACCAGTGTCGAGCTGTAACCCTTGCGCATCAGAAAACCGGTGAGGCGGCGGTCGATGGTCTGGTCGTCGAAGCGTTCCATTTGCGCGATGCGCTTGGTGGCCAGGTCGATCGCGCGTTCGGCTTCATCGTCGGGAAGTTCTTCGAGCTTGTCCAGCATGACGCCCGGGTCGAGCTTGCGCCGACGCATCTCGGCTTCAACGCCGGTGCGGCCGAGGCCCTTGCGCACGTTGTGGCTGTGGATGATCTGATCGGCGAGCCTGGCCTCATCGAGGTAGTTCATTTCAAGGAACTTCTCGATGATCTCACTCGCCTCACCGGAGTCGACCCCGGTGGTGCCGAGCACCAGGAGGGCCTCGACCGTGGAAAGGGAGCGGCCCCGCAGCCGGTGCAGCAGTACCTTTTCAGCCCGCTCACGCTCGTCGAGCGCGTCGGCGGCGAAGTCGGCCTCATCGTTGGCGTCTTCGTCGATGTGGTCGCTGGTTCTTGGGTCCGTGTCGGACTCATCGGCGGCAGCGGCGGCCTCCGCGGTAGCAGCGGCCGCGGTAGCAGCGGCCGCGGTAGCAGCGGCCTCCGCGGTAGCAGCGGCCTCAGCACCAGCAGCGCCTTCGATGTCGGTGACGCCGTCAACGGGCCGCGGCTGCAGCGGTGAACGACGTTTCATACCCGGTGCCGCCCCGGGCAGGTAGGTCACGGGGGCCAAACCGGCGTCTGCGCGTTCTGTTGCATCATCCTGGGGTTCAAAATGAACCATTCCCGTGACCTGCCTTTCGGTGTGTGTAATAGTGCCGTGTTGCTCTGTTACGCGCTCTTGCGGGCGGCCGGGGCCACCTTGGTGACGATCGGGCCGCCGCTGAGTAGGGTCGCAGCATCCGCTTCGGCCTTGGCCTTGGTTTCGGCCTCCAGCGCAATGGCCGCAGCGGCCTTCTCGGCCGCCTTGGCCGCGATGCCTTCGGGACCGATGCCGAGCTTGATCAGAATCTTGCGCTCGATCTCGTTGGCCATATCAGGGTTCCTGAGCAGGAAGTTGCGCGAGTTTTCTTTACCCTGGCCGAGCTGGTCGCCGTCATAGGTGTACCAGGCGCCCGACTTCTTGACGATCCCCTGGTCGACACCGAAGTCGATCAGGCTGCCCTCACGGGAGATGCCGATGCCGTAGATGATGTCGAACTCGGCCTGCTTGAAGGGCGGCGCCATCTTGTTCTTGACAACCTTCACCCGGGTACGGTTGCCGATGGCCTCTGTTCCGTCTTTCAAAGTCTCAATGCGACGGATGTCGAGGCGCACCGAAGCGTAGAACTTGAGTGCCTTACCGCCCGAGGTAGTCTCGGGGCTGCCGAAGAACACGCCGATCTTTTCGCGCAGCTGGTTGATGAAGATCATGGTGGTGTTGGTCTGGCTGAGGCCACCGGTGAGCTTGCGCAGGGCCTGGGACATGAGGCGGGCCTGGAGGCCGACGTGGGAGTCACCCATCTCGCCCTCGATCTCGGCGCGCGGCACGAGGGCGGCAACGGAGTCGACGACGATGAGGTCGATGGATCCGCTTCGCACGAGCATGTCGGCGATTTCGAGGGCTTGCTCACCGGTGTCGGGCTGCGAGACCAGGAGGGCGTCGATGTCGACGCCGAGCTTCTTGGCGTATTCCGGGTCGAGGGCATGCTCGGCGTCGATAAAGGCGGCAATGCCACCATTCTTCTGCGCATTTGCGATGGCGTGCAGGGTGAGCGTGGTCTTTCCCGAGGATTCCGGGCCATAGATTTCAACGATGCGGCCGCGCGGCAGCCCGCCGACGCCGAGCGCGACATCCAGGGCGATCGACCCGGTCGAAATGGTTTCAACGGGAGCGCGCTCGTCGCTGCCGAGGCGCATCACCGATCCCTTGCCGAACTGACGGTCGATCTGCGCGAGGGCAGTTTCGAGGGCTTTTTCGCGGTTCGCTTGTGATGCCATGGTCGTTTCTCCTGGGTTCTGCGCGGTCGTCGTGACGATGTGCATGGTGGCGCCTATAGGCTGTCGACCCGCACACCGGGAGGACCCCGATGCCCGTTTCGACAAGGCAAATGCTGACTTTCTCGGACAAATTCGACTGTACGCCGCACCTCCGACATTGGCCGGGAGCACGTTCGAACGGTACACAATCTGTCAGATCGTCTGCTGTAGAGGAGCCTATCAAGCCCGAACAGGTATTCGAGCAACGCCAGGGATATTTTGCGGCGTGTCGAAATGCCAGCCGAAGGCGAAGCAACCCAATTGGCGCTACTGGCGGGGCGCTGGAGTGCCGGCACCGTACCAGCGGCTGCGGGGAACGTCGACCTCGGCGCAGAGCGCCAACCAGACTTCGCGGGCGGGAACACCGGCGGCGAGGGCTTGGTCCGCGGTTCGACCCCCAAGCGGAGTAAGCACAAGGTCGCCGGTGAGAACGCGCCCGTAGGCGTCGCCGAACTCGTTTTTCATCGCGGTGCGAAATTCACTCAGTCGCACGACGCTCCTTCTACCTGGCTCTGGTACACAGTCGCTCCTGAAATGACAATGCTCCCGACATGACACCACCGCCGACACGCAGTGTCGGCGGTGGTGTCATGATGTGGTTCCTCAAGCGGTTCCTGACTACCGCACCATGAAATCGACATCGAACGTGTTGACGAGCTCGTCCGGCACGGTATCCGGGAACTGGTCGACTCCTTCGATGACGGCGAGACGGTCACCAACTTCGCGCATGATGACCGAGATCGGGGTGTCTAATGCGTCGGCAACAGACGCGAGGATCTCCGAGGAGGCCTCTTTCTGTCCACGTTCTACCTCACTGAGGTAGCCGAGCGCGACACTGGCTTTGCTTGCGACCTGACGCAGGGTACGCCCCTTTTGCAGGCGGAAGTCCCTGAGCACATCGCCGATTTCCTGACGAACAAGAATCATCGGAACCTCCTTCTAATGCCTAATAGCTTGAGCCTATGACAACCGGACTGCCGTGCTGGACGCTTACAATACTGCATTCATCCGACTCGATGACATTACCGAGAATCACTGGGCTTTGCTTGTGAATGTCCTCGATGTAACCAGCCCGTAAGAGGAACTATTCCGCGTCCCCGTGCCCTATCAGCGCACGCACAGCATCGATGGCCTGCCGCACTGTTTCGGCGCGAATTTCGGCTCGGTTGCCGCCAAGATGTAGCGACACAGCCCAGGAAGCGGTGCCTTTGGACAGGCCGATAAACACCGTTCCGGCCGAGTGTCCGTCGGCGGAGCCGGGCCCGGCCACGCCGGTAGTAGACACGCCGATATCGGCGCGCACCTCGTTGACCGCGAGCAGGGCGCGCACGCCGACCGCCATCTGCTTGGCGACATCGGCGTGCACGGGGCCGTGCACGTTGAGCACACTGCTGTCGACGTGGAGCAGACTGCGTTTAAGAGAGGTGTCGTACGCGACCACTCCCCCGCGCAGCACAGCGGATGCGCCGGGGATACGCACGAGTTCGGCCACAAGCAGGCCCCCGGTCAATGACTCAGCGACGGCGATGGTGAGACGGCGGGCGGTGAGCTCCGCGATCAGCTCGGCCGCCGCATCCACCTGACCAGCCGCCGGCCCGGCTGATTCAGGCGAGTGAATGACGGGCATTGACGACGTGATCGGAGCAGAGTCAGGCAACGTCATGCTTTCGCAGTCGCCAGGCCGAGACGAGGTAGTCGAGGCCGGATGCCACGGTCAGGACGAGAGCAATGGTCATGGTGGCCGTGTTGACCCAGTCCACCCAGTCGCCGAAGACCAGCTGGAACGGGAGCAGCGCGAGCGCGATAGCCACAGACTGGGCAATGGTCTTGAGCTTGCCGCCGCGGCTGGCCGGAATGACCCGGTCACGCAGCATGACGAACCGAAACACGGTGATGCCGATTTCGCGCAGAAGAATGACGATGGTCACCCACCAGGGCAGCTCGTCGAGGATGGACAGGCAGACCAAGGCACCACCGGTGAGGATCTTGTCGGCGATCGGGTCGAGAATCTTGCCGAGGTCAGTCACCAGATTATGTCGCCGGGCGATCATGCCGTCGATACCGTCGGTAGCGATCGCGATGATGAACAGCACGGCGGCCGCCCAGCGCAGGGCGTCATGGGCGCCATTGTCGGCCAGCAGCATCCAGATGAAGACCGGAGCGAGCAGAATGCGCACGACCGTGATCAGGTTGGGCACGTTCCAGTTGCTGGGGCGGGTGACGGATTCGTGCGGTGTCGCCATGGTTCAGTCCCTGCCGGTTAGTTTCCAGGCGTCCTCGTCGTCCTCGGCGCCATCCACCTCAGAATACCCCTGTGACATTTTCTCCACCGGGTCGTCGGCATAGCGAGCGTCGGGCGCTGAATCGACGGACTGCGCCTTCAGAGCATGCTGTTCGTCGTCGGACCCGCGCAGGCGGGCGAGCACGCTCGGCAGCTGTTCAGCCGTCACGAGCACGTCGCGGGCTTTGGAACCCTCGGACGGGCCGACGATCTCGCGGGATTCGAGCAGGTCCATCAAACGGCCGGCCTTGGCGAAACCGACCCGCAGCTTACGCTGCAGCATCGAGGTCGACCCGAACTGGGTCGAAACGACGAGTTCGGCCGCAGCGAGGAGCACCTCAAGGTCGTCGCCGATATCAGAGTCGATCTCCTTGCGCGGAGCAACCATGGAGACGTCGGGCCGGTAGTCCGGCCGGGCCTGCAGGGTGACGTGCTTGACAACCTTCTCGATCTCATCCTCGGTGACCCAGGCGCCCTGCACGCGTACGGCTTTGGAGGCGCCCATCGGCAGGAACAACGCGTCACCCTGACCGATGAGCTTGTCGGCGCCGGGCTGGTCGAGGATGACCCGGGAGTCGGTGACGCTCGTGACGGCGAAGGCCAGCCGCGACGGCACATTGGCCTTGATCAGCCCGGTGACAACATCGACGCTGGGCCGCTGGGTGGCCAGCACGAGGTGGATGCCGGAGGCGCGGGCGAGCTGGGTGATGCGCACGATGGAGTCTTCAACGTCGCGCGGGGCGACCATCATGAGGTCGGCCAACTCATCGACGACGACCAGTAGATAGGGGTACGGCTTGAGCTTGCGTTCGCTGCCGACCGGCAGCACGAGCTCGCCGTTGACGACGGCCTTGTTGAAGTCGTCGATGTGGCGAAAGCCGAAGCTCGCGAGGTCATCGTAACGCATGTCCATCTCTTTCACGACCCACTGCAGCGCCTCGGCCGCCTTCTTCGGGTTCGTGATGATGGGGGTGATGAGGTGCGGCACGCCGGCGTAGGCGGCGAGCTCGACCCGTTTCGGGTCGATGAGCACCATGCGCACGTCGCTCGGTTTGGCACGCATGAGCAGGCTCGTGATCATGGAGTTGACGAAGCTGGACTTGCCAGAGCCCGTCGAACCGGCCACGAGCAGGTGGGGCATTTTCGCGAGGTTGGCAATGACGAAACCGCCGCCGACGTCTTTGCCGACGCCGATGGTCATCGGGTGGGTGGCGTTGGTGGCGGTGCTCGATCGCAGCACGTCACCGAGGGTGACGATTTCGCGGTCGGTGTTGGGAATCTCGATACCGATGGCGCTCTTGCCGGGGATGGGCGAGAGAATGCGCACTTCGTTGGAGGCGACCGCGTAGGAGAGGTTCTTGCTCAGGGCGGTGACCCGCTCCACCTTGACGCCCGGGCCAAGTTCGATCTCGTACTGGGTGACCGTGGGGCCACGGGAGAATCCGGTGACCTTCGCATCGACCTGGAACTGGCGCAGCACCTCGGTGATCGACTTGACGACCTCGTCGTTGGCGGCCGAGCGGGCCTTGGCTGGCGGTCCGGCGGTGAGAGTGGATGCCGCGGGCACGAGATACGGAATGGCCGGGTGCGGGCCGGCCAGATCGGAATCGGAGCCTGCGAGCGGCGGCAGGGCCGTGCCGGAGGCATCCACTGCCTGGCTCAGTTCGGGAAAGACATCGTCGAAGCCGGGAAGGACATCGGTGTGCCCGGCCGGGTCGTCGGAGCGCAGGCCGGTGGACGTGCCGAGGTCGACCTCGCCGGTGAAGCGTTTGACGGCGAGTTCGGCCTTACGCAGGTCTTCGAGCACCTCGGTACCGTAGTGATCTCGTTCGGGCAGCACGGTATGGTCGGTGACTTCGGGCTCGATGGCGCTGTCGAAACCGCCCCGCGACTGACCACCGCCCAGGAGCACGCTGAGCGGGTCAGTGGCATCGGGAGCGACCGTAGCTTCAGTCGACAGGGCACCGCCGAAGTCGGGGTCTTCCTCCCGCTTGCTATTGTTCCGGCGCCACCACGGGAGCGCGCCCTCTGGTTCATCGTCGACGCCGTCCAGCTCAACCTGCGCGGTCGTGCCCGGCTTACCACCCGTGGACTTTTTCGCAGCGGCTCGTTCTTCGTCATCGGTCAGCTGCGCGCCGAACAGCCACTCATACAGCTCGCGGGAACGCTGACCAACCCGGTTCGGCGGGGTTTTGGTGATGATGAACAAACTCAGCAGCAACAACAGGATGACGACGATCGTGGCGCCGATCGACGTGGTCAGCAGGATCAGCGGGGCGGCAATCATCCACCCGATCACCCCGCCGGCCAGCGCGAGCGCTGGCATGCCGTCTTGCGGCTCTGGCTGCACACCGAAAATGTGGCACAGCCCCGAAATGGTCACGAGGAGCAGGCTCAGCCCGATGCCGATGCGGCCGTTGTCGTGCACGGAACTGGGTTTGCGGAACAGCCAGACAGAGAACACCAGCAGAATGACCGGCAGGGCGAAGGCGACCCGGCCGAATAATCCGCCGAAGGTGTAGGCGTCGAGCTTCTGGGCGACGACATCGTTGATCAGGAACCATTCGACGATGGCTCCCGAGATGGCGAGCAGCACGAGAAAGAACGGAAGTCCGTCGCGACGTTCGTCTTTGGAGAGTTTTTCGGGGCCGAGGGCGCGGGCCGCGCCGCCGGTGAGGTGGGCCAGGCCCATCCAGGCGCGGGCACCGAGGCTCGGTTTCACGTCGACGGCGGTGAATTTGACGGTCTTCTGCGCGGCGGTCGCGCCGGCCCCGCGGGTTGCCGGTTTGCGCGCCGGGACGCCCTTCGTTGCCGGAGTGCGGGCACGCCCGGACGACTTAGTGCTCGTAGCCATGAAATAACGCTACCAAGCACCGGCGACATTCCCCCGACCCCACGCCCATGGTCGGTGCGACTGGCGAGCGGACAGATGCCGAATGCCGCGCGGCGCATCCGCTCGTGCGCACCCGTTGGTACTAATAGCGGATAGCGTCGATCACCTTCACCCGCACCGCTACCAGCGCGGGAATCAGCCCGGCCAGGGCGCCGACGACCGTCGCGCAGACCAGGCCGAAGATGGCCGCTTCGACCGGGAACGGTGGAAAATCGGTGACCTGGCCCTGGCTGATGAAATTCTCAACGATCGGGCTTTTCACGATGAGCACGGCGGCGATCACCCCGACAATTCCGGCCACGACGGTCGCGACGACGCTTTCCATCATGACGGCGAAGAACACCCGGGCGGCGGTTGCGCCGAAGCTGCGTCGAATGCCGATCTCCCGAATGCGCTGCTTGAGGGTGACCAAGGCGATGTTGACCAGGCCGAGGGCGCCGAGAAGCAGCACGAGTCCGGCGATGGCGCCGACGGTGAGTTTGAGCGAGAGGTACGGGTCGCCATCCATGTACGCCCCGAAGTCCTGTCGGTTCAGCTGAACGGATGCCTCACTCCCCAAAGCACCCTGCACGTCACGCTGCAGGGCGGTAACCAGCTGTTCGGACACGTCGACGGGCACCCACAGCTCGTAGGACGGTGGTCCGAATTGCTGGTTCGGGTCGGTGACGACCGGCGTGATGGCGGTGAGCGCGTCGGCGAGCATATACATGGCCGGTTCGGTCTCCCACGAGAGTGCGGGGTAGACACCCGTGACGACGGCCGTCGTGGTGCGTTCGCCCACCAGGGTCGCGGTTGGGTGGGTGCGCAGGTCGGGTCGGCCGAGGCGGTCCCAGAAGATGGAGTTGACCAGCACGGCTGGCGCGAGCCGGGCCTGGTCATCGTCGGTAAACCAGACGCCCTTCTCGAGGGTGATGCGGTGCATGGTGCCGTAGGGCGGATCGATGCCGAGGGTCTGCACCGGGACGGCGCCGTCGGCGAATTGCACCGTCTGGCTGGTGTTGATCACCCGGCTGGCATAGTCGATTTGGTAGCGTTCGAGCGCCGTGCGCCAGATTTCGGTCATTTCAGTCGGGGTGGAGCCATCGTTCATCGACACGAATAGGGAGAGGCTGGCGGCGCGCCCCCCCGACCGCTCGCTCGATTCGAGGGTCGCCTGCTGGGCGACCGCGCCGAGTCCGACGACGGTGGTGATGGCGCAGACGGCGACGGCCACGCCGATCAGTGAAAGCATGACGCGGGTCTTGTGGATTCTCACCTCCTGCCAGGCTTCGATGACGGAGCCAACCAGGTTGCTCGCGGCGCGCTTCATGCCGGCACCGCGCTTACGACCCGGAGCACGCCATGGTCGAGCCGCAGGTGCCGGGTGGCTCGGGCGGCGATGGCTGGATCGTGGGTGATGGTGACGAGGGCGGCCCCGGATTCGGTGGCGACCTCATCGATCAAGTCCATCACCGTTTCCCCGGTTTCCAGGTCGAGTGCTCCGGTGGGTTCGTCGGCGAGAATCAGACGGGGGCCGCGCACCAGCGAGCGGGCGATCGCCACGCGCTGCTGTTCACCGCCGCTCAATCGGTCGGGCAGTGCACCGAGCCGGTCACTGAGGCCGACCCGTTCGAGCATCTCGGTGGCGATTCGGGCGCGCTGCCAGAACTGACGACCTTCCGCGTAGAGCAGCGGAGTCATCACGTTTTCGAGGGCGGTGCGGCCCTGCAGCAGGTTGAACTGTTGAAAGATGAAGCCGACCTCACGCCCGCGCAACCGGTCCCGGGCGCCGGAGGACAGCGAATGCACCGGGCGGTCTTCGAACAGCATGGTGCCGCTCGTGGGGTTGTCGAGCAGCCCGAGCAGGTTGAGCAGGGTGGTTTTGCCCGAACCGGACCGGCCGACGATCGACACGCGGTCGCCCACGTCGACGTCGAGGTCGACGCCGGAGAGGATGGTGAGAGGCGGCGCATCGATGAGCTGCACGGTGCGGGTCACGCCCTCAAGGTGCAGCAGGGTCATTTGGAGATCCCGCTGCTGGAGAGGCTGTCTCCGAAGCAGACCGTGCTGCCGTCGGGTTGCAGATCGCAGCCCTCGCCGCCGGGGCTGACAGCGGTGGCGCCCGGAACGAACTGGTTGATCAGGTCGCCCTCGAGGATTCCGTCGATGACCTGGACGTTCACTCCGTCGGTCATGCCGAGCGTTACCGGGCGCTCTTCGGTGCCGCCGTCCGGCAACACGAACCAGACGACGCCGGTCTGGGCGGAGCCCTTCACCGCGGTGGTGGGCACGATGAGTATGTTTTCGGCCAGGCCTGCAGCGATCGTGATCTGGGCGGCCAGACCGGAGAAGACGGTCACTTCGGCCGGAATCGCGCAGGTGACGGTGGTGCCGCTCGAGCCGGTCTCGCCGCCGGATACGCCGTCAGCACCGGCCGCGGCACCGGCCAGCGGGGTGGTGATGGTCAAGCCGGTGCAGGTGAACGGCGCCGGCCCGTTGGTGATGGCGACGGATGCCTCGGTCGGCTTGCTCAGCAGGCGGTATTGCTGCTCGGGGCTGAGGGCGCCGCTCACGGAAAAGCTCGGTGGTGCGACCTGGCCGGTGGCATCCCCCACGGCTACGCTCTGGCCGTGGATGACGCCGAGCGAGCTCAGGGTGCCGGTGATCGGGGCCAGCACTTTGACGAAGGTGATCACCGGTTTCGGCTGGGTGATGGTGATGTTGCCATCGGCATCCGTTGATTCGACCGGGTCTTTGATTGTTTCGACCCGGATGTCGTAGATCTTGTCGTTTTTGTTCACCGTTTGTCCGGCTGCGAGGAAGATCTCGTCGACCGTGCCGATGGCGGTCGCTTTGACGGCGACGGCTGGATCGGCCGTGACCGTGCCGGGCAGGGTCACGTCGTTGCTGATCGTGCCGAGGGCGACTGGAATCTGGGGTTCGACGATGACTCCGGTCGGTTCAGCCGGGTTGCTGTCTGCCGCGTTGTCGGGGTAGAACGCAACCTTGACGAGCGCCACCGCGATGGCCGCAATCACGACCAGTCGAAGGATGGGAAAGATCCATTTGCGTGCAACGTTCATGACACTCCCCCGCCGGCTGACCCACCCTGGTCGAGCTCGATGGGCTGAGCCTAGCGCTGTATGAGCCGAGAAGCCCCAGTTGGTTGCTGCGTGTGAAACGGCATGCCCGGCTCGCGCGTCAACCGAAACGAACACAAAAAACCCGCCGACACTGCGCGAGACAGTGACGACGGGATTGCTGGTGCACCCCCCCGGACTTGAACCGGGAACCCACTGATTAAGAGTCAGTTGCTCTGCCAATTGAGCTAGAGGTGCCTGTGCGGCAGTGGAACAACCCGCGGCAACGTGTAACCCTAACACCCCAAGCAGGCTCGATGCCAATCGAGGCCGAAAAGGGCCCACGACCGGCATCCGTGCGTGAAATTACTATCCTTGGGAGGGTGACCGAACAGCGAATGTATTCCCTTTCCGAGGACCTCAACCTGGCACTCGCCCTCGCCGATGCCGCCGACACCATCTCACGTGCGCGCTTCACCGCGCTCGATCTCGTGGTGACGACGAAGCCCGACCGCACGCCGGTGACAGACGCCGACCAGGCCGTTGAGCGTGCGATCCGCGGTTTGCTGGCCGAGCAGCGCCCCGACGACGGCATTCTCGGCGAAGAGTTCGGCATCATCGGGTCGACGACCCGCCAATGGATCATCGATCCCATCGATGGCACCGCCGGATTCCTCCGCGGCATACCAATCTGGGCCACCCTTCTCTCCCTCGCCGTGGATGGCGTACCGGTGCTCGGCGTGGTCAGTGCCCCCGCGCTCGGCAAGCGTTGGTGGGCCGCGGCCGGCAGTGGCGCCTGGTCGATCGATACGCGCACCGCGGATGACACCCCCCTGCGCCTGCGCGTCTCCGGCATCGACACGCTCGCCGAGGCATCCATCAGCTATGGCAGCCTGCAGCAGTGGGATGCGGCCGGGCACCTCGACGAGCTCGTGGACCTCTCCCGGCAGGTCTGGCGCACCAGGGCCTACGGCGACATGTGGTCGTACATGCTGCTCGCCGAGGGCCACCTCGACGTGGCCGGCGAATTCGACCTGCAGCCCTACGACATGGCCGCCCTCGCGCCGATCGTGCAGGAGGCCGGCGGCACGTTCACCTCGGTCGACGGCCAGCCTGGCCCCTGGCACGGCAGCGCCCTGGCCACAAACGGGCTGCTGCACGCGGCGACGCTCGCCGTGCTGAACCCGGGCCAGGCATTGTCTTAACAGTCAGACCGAAGCACCCGGATCGTCCGGAAAGTTGCCGTTGCGAGCGTTGCGCGCATCGAGCCGGCGCTGGCGCTGGCGCCAGGCCCGGGGGTTCAGCAGCAGAATCGGCTTCGGAATGCGCAACGCGTACCCGGTCGGCAGAACCCAGCCGTAACGTTTGGCCAGCAGCGACAGCGCGGCGCCGCTGAGAATGGCCACGCCGGTGCCGACCGCCACGAACCCGAGCTGGCTCAGGATCACCATCTCGGTGCTCGCCAGCAGGGCACTCGTGGCATAGAGCGTATTGCCGCCGAAGATCGTCGGCACCTTGAGCAGCATGATGTCGCGCACCATACCGCCGCCGACCGCGGTGATCATGCCGAGCAGAATGGCGGGCAGCCAACCGAGACCGGCATCGAGCGCCTTCTGCACCCCCACCGCCGCCCAGCATCCCACGGCGAGCGCGTCGGTCAGCAACAGCACGCGTCGGGTCCACCGGCCGTTGAACGTCACGAAGAAGGCGATGACACCGCCGAGGATGGCAATGATCAGATAGGCCGGGTCGAGCAGTGCCGCCGGGCTGCCCTGCTGAAGCAGGGTGTCGCGGATCATGCCGCCGCCGAGCCCGCTCATGATGGCAAGTACCACGAAGCCGACAATGTCGAGGCGGGCCGTGCGCGCGGCGACTCCGCCGAGAATGGCGTTGGCGAGCACGCCAGCCAGGTCCACGAAGCGGATTACCTCAAACAGTGTCTCCGACTCAGTGTTCACTTGCCCCATTCTCTCTCATCTCGGCGCAGGCGACGGGCGCAATTACAGTTGAACCATGAGGATCAACGCTTTTTCCGACGTGTGCCTGCGGATCGTCATGCTGCTCTGTGCGGCGCCGCACGGCGTGACCTTCACCTCGCGAGTGGTTGCCGCCGAGGTCGGCACTCCCTACAACCATGTGAGCAAGGCGCTGTTGCGCCTCCGCGAGCTCGGCCTGGTCGAGGCCATTCGGGGGCGGAGCGGCGGCGTGCGCATCAGCCCGCTCGGGCGCGACGTCACCGTCGGGGCACTCCTGCGCCAGCTCGACACGCGCACCGACCTCGCCGCCTGCGACTCCCCCAACGATCCCTGCCCATTATTGAGCGGATGCGGCCTCCGCGGCAGCCTGCGCCGGGCCAGGGAAGCCTTTTACCGCGAGCTGGATAGCCTCGTCATCGCCAGCCTCCCGCACGGAAAGCCGAATGGACCGATCCTCGTGGAACTGGGATCGGTGCGGTAGGACTAAAGTCCCTACTTTCTACGACTAGTAGAAAGCATCCGTTTAATTGGCATATCAAATGCTACTTTTGTGGAAGGCCCCCACAAACGGGAGTCGGTCACATAGAAGGAGTATTCATGCTTTCGGCCCAGTCCCTCCCCCTCATCGAAGCCACCCTGCCGCTGGTCGGTGAGCGGATGCCCCAGATCGCACGGAACTTCTACAAGCGCATGCTCACCGCCCACCCCGAATTGTTCGATGGGTTGTTCAGCCGCTCGAACCAGAAGAACGGCACGCAGCAGCAGGCTCTCGCCGGCAGCATCGCCGTCTTCGCGACCCACATGGTAAAGAACCCCGACATCACGCCGGAGGCCATGCTCTCCCGCATCGCCCACAAGCACATCTCCCTCGACATTCAGCCCGAGCAGTACGACATCGTCTACAAGTATTTGTTCGAGGGCATCGCCGACGAACTCAGCGACGTCATCACGGCCGAGATCGCCGCCGCCTGGACCGAGGTCTACTGGCTGATGGCCCATGCGTTGATCAAGATGGAGAAGGGCCTCTACGCCGGACTCGCCAGCGACAAGCCGCTCGCCCCCTGGATCGTCGTGAAGAAGGAAGCGGCCGGAACCGACGCCGTCACGTTCACCCTCGAACCGGCCGACGACACTCCAGTGACGCCCGCCTTGCCGGGCCAGTACGTCAGCGTCACCGCCACCATGCCCGACGGTATCCGCCAAGTGCGTCAGTACTCCCTTTCAGCCGGCACGGCCACGACGCGAGTCTTCACCACCAAGCTCGACGCCGACGGCGAGGTCTCCCCCGTGCTGCACCGCGACGTGCAGGTCGGCGATACGCTCATCCTCTCCGTGCCGTGCGGCGATATCACCCTCGATGCGGGCACCGGCCCGCTGATCCTGGCCTCGGCCGGAATCGGCTGCACGCCCAGCGCCTCCATCCTGCGCTCCCTGGTGGACACGGGATCGAAGCGTGAGGTGCTCGTGCTGCATGCCGAAAGCAACCTCGAGCGCTGGGCGCTGCGCGAACAGATGAATGAGGACGTCGCGCTCCTGGAGGCGGCCGAACTCGAGCTCTGGCTGGAGATCCCGAGCGAGGGCCACCACGAGGGTTTCATGTCGCTGGCGAACGTGGCCATCCCGGAGGATGCCTCGGTGTACCTCTGCGGTCCACTCCCGTTCATGCGCAGCCTGCGCTCCCAGGCACTGCAGTCCGGCGTGCCGGCCGATCGCATCCACTACGAGATCTTCGGCCCCGACCTCTGGCTCGCCAACGCCTGAGCGTCGGCCCACGCTAGGTTTGGATCGTGGATGCTAACGGTGGTATCGAGATAGAACGCAAGTTTGACGTCGACGAACTGGCCGTGCTGCCTCCCTTGATCGACCTGCCGGGCGTGCAGGCCATCGCCGAGCCGGTGGTTCACGACCTCGAGGCCGTCTATTTCGACACGAACGATCTCGTACTCAGCGCCGCACGTATCACGCTGCGCCGGCGTACCGGCGGCGACGACGCGGGATGGCACCTCAAACTGCCACAAAACGCCGGCCGTCGCCGTGAGATCCACGCGCCCCTCGGCCGAGACAGGCAGGGCGAAGCCGATGCCGTACCCGAGTCGCTCGCGCAACTCGTGCGGGTCTACGTGCGCGCCGCACCGCTCGTTCCCGTGGCACGCCTCACCACCATCCGCGTCGTGCATGCCCTGATCGGTGCGGGTGGTGAAACCCTCGCCGTGCTCTGCGACGATCGGGTGCAGGCCGAGCGGCTCGTTCACGAACCGGCCTCAGCAGCCTGGCGCGAATGGGAGTTCGAGCTCGTCGACGCACCGGAAGACCTGCTGGACGCGGGGCAGGCTGTGCTCGCGGTCGCCGGCATCCTCGTGTCAGGGCACGCGTCGAAACTGGCGCGTGCCCTCGGCGACCGGTTGACTGCGGAATCGCCCCGGAATCGGCAGCGCCCGACGCCCACCGGACCGGCCGGGAACGTCCTACTGGCCAGCCTGGGCGAGCAGATCGGCGTCATTCGCGCGCAGGACCCGCGGATTCGCCAGCACACGCTCGGCTCCGTGCACGCGATGCGTGTCGCCTTACGCCGGCTGCGCTCGGTGCTGGCCACCTATCGATCCCTCGTCGACCCGACCGTCGTGCAACACCTCCGCACCGAACTCGGCTGGCTCGCCGCCGTGCTCGGCGGCTCCCGCGACGAGGAGGTGCTGCAACGCCGCCTCGCCGGCCTGCTCGACCGCGAGGATCCCGCAGTGCTGCTCGGCTCCATCCGCGACCGCCTGACGACCCGCTCCGCAGCGGATGCCGCCACCGCCCGACACACGCTCGTCGTCGCCCTCGACAGCCACCGCTACTTTCGGCTGCTCGACGCCCTCGACGCCCTCGCCGCCTCGCCGCCGTTCACGGCCACGGCCGGTCAGGACGCCCGCGTGGTCGTGCCCGCCCTGGTCACGAAGGAATGGAAGAAACTGCGCCGCGCCGTGCGCCGCGCCACCGGGACCGTGCCGGGGCCGGAACGTGACCTCGCCCTGCACGAGGTGCGCAAGCGCGCCAAGAGGCTGCGCTACGCGGCCGAGACGGCGCATCCGCTCAACCCGAAGCGTGCCGCGCGGGTGAGCGGATTCGCCCAGAAACTGCAGACCATTCTCGGTGACCAGCACGACAGTGTCATCGCCCGCGAGCGCCTGCTGCGCCGCGGCGGGGTCGACGCCTACCTTCGCGGCGAGAACACCTTCAGTTACGGCCGCCTGCACGCCCTGGAACAGCAGAAAGCAGCGGATGCCGAGGCTCTCTTCTGGAAGGCCTGGTCGCACCGCCCCTGACAGATCAGCTCCAGAGCGCCACGTGCACCTTGGAGCCGCGCCGGGCGACGCCGCGTGATCCACCGGGGGCGAGCATCGCCGCGGTCGCCTCGGCGGTCGTGACGAAACGTTGCAGGGTGCGCGCGGGGGTCGACGCCCGTCCGTGATCGAGGGTGCTCGCGCACCACAGCCCCGCGATCGGCGTATTCGGCACCGGCAGCACCACGAGCGACCCGGCCGTGACCTCGGCCCGCACGATGTGCATGAACGCGAGCATGATCCCTTCGCCGGCGCGAACCGCAGCGAGGGCATCTGTTTCGCTGCTGAGCGGCACGATCTCCGGAACGCCGAGCGCAGAGGCAAGGAATGCTGCTGCCAGCCAGCTGCTCTCGGCCGTGAACTCTTCAACCCCGGCCGGACCGGTGAACCACGGCTCCCCCAGCAGGGCGGCGAGCGGCAACGACTGCTTCCGCTGGCCAAGCGGATGCCCCGGCGCGGCCACCAGCACCCGCTGGTAGCGCAAGAATGGCACCACTTCGAGCTGCGTTCCCTGCGGTGGCCGGGAGCCGAGAGCCACGTCGTAGGCATGGTCCTGCAACAGCGACCCGATGTCATCGGCGGACTCGACCACCACGTCAATCCCGCCGGAGTGGACAGGAACCCGGCGGGTGAACGCGTCGAGCAGCCGGCCGGCCGCGTGTTCGGCGAAGCCCGCAGTGGCAACGACGCGCAGGCACGCCGCGGACTCCGCGGCGTGCGAGACCTCCCAGCGCACCTGGTCGGCCAGGCCGACGATCTCCTGGGCGTGATCGGCGAGCGCCCGACCGCCGGCCGTCAGGGCGATCCCCGACCCCGACCGCCTGACCAGGGCGTCCCCGAGGTCCAGGCGAAGCGCGGCGAGCGACGACGATACCGCCGGTTCGCTGATTCCGAGCACGGCCGCAGCGGCACGCAGCGACCCGAGGCGAGCCACGAGGGCGAAGGCCCTCAGCTGGTTCAGCGTCATTGTCACAGCTCATAACCTTTCGCTTAGGTCGATAGTGACAGCCATGGGAGTGCGGAGCAAGCTGCGGCCCACACCAGTGTCGCGCACCGATGCGCGGCGCCGGTCACTCCGGCCTCGTCAGGCGTCCGTGTCCCACTGGGTCCCGTCGAGGTCGCCGCGCAGCGTTCCGGTGGCCTCATCGACAGCCTCTCCGACAGTGCCCGCGAACCGCTCGGGAGGAAACCGCCCGCTCAATCCGTAGTCACGCAGGTGATCTTTCACCGGGCCTTTCATCTCGGCAAAGACGAGCGTGATGCCGCGGGAAACCAGGAAATCGTCGAGTTCGAGCAGTTCCTCCACGGCGGTCGTGTCGATGTCGGTGATGGGCTCCGCCGCGAGGATGACCGTGTGTACCCCACTACCGGCAGCCGCGACCGTGACCCGCACATAGTCGTCGAAGATCCCCCCGTTGGCGAAGAAGAGCGGCGCGTCGAAACGAACGATGACGATGCCGGGTAGGCGTTCGCCCTCGGGATGCCGCGACAGGTCGTGGTAGCCGCGAAGACCGCGGATCCGGCCGAGTTCGGCCCGATATGGTTGCCAGGCCTGGCTGACGAATGCGCCGAGCGAGAGAATGATTGCCACGACGATACCCTCGATCACGCCGACCACCAGCACCCCGAGAAAGGCCGCGAGCGAGAGCGTGGCATCGACTTTGTTCATGCGCACGAGCGCGATGAACCCTTTCACATCGACGAGCCCGGCAGCGGCGACGATGACGACCGCGGCGATCGCCGCCGAGGGCAGGAAATCCGTGAGGCCGGGCGCGAATAGCATGAAGGCCAGAACGAGGGCGGCGCCGACGACTCCGGTGAGCTGGGAGCGAGCCCCCGCCTTCTCGGCGACGGGGGTGCGCGAGGACGACGCCGAGACGGGGAATCCACCAAGCAGTCCGCTCGCGATGTTCGACGCGCCGATCGCCCTCATCTCCTGGCTGCCGTTGACATTCTCTCCGCCGCGGGCAGCAAACGATCGCGAAAGCACGGCGGTGTCGGCGAAGGCGATGAGCGCGATGCCCAGTGCCGGAGCCACCAAGGCCGCCGCATCCGCCCACTGCACACCATTGAGCGCGGGTGCGGGGAGGCCCCGGGGCAACGCACCGACGACGGGCAGGGCATCCCGCAGCCCGAAGACCGCGGTCACCGCCGTCGCGAGTACGACCGCCGCGAGCACGCCCGCCGCGAGCACGCCCGGAATCCGGGTTCTGCGCCACGACAGGACGACAATGACGGCCAGCGAACCGAGGCCGAAAAGCGTCGCGGTCAGGTTGACCTGACCCCCGGCGATTCCGACGAATATCCCGATCGCGTCGCGCAGCGCCGAGTCCGCTGAGATAGAGAAGCCGAAAAGGGTGGGCAACTGCGAAACGATGACCAGCACGGCGAGAGCGTTGAGGTAGCCAACGCGGATAGGTTTGGAGAGCAGGTCGGTCACGAACCCGAGGCGCAGAATGCCACCAAGCGCGAGAATCACTCCGACCATGATGGCCAGGAGCCCGGCGAGGCCGACCATGCGTGCATCATCGCCGAGAGCGAGAGGCACGATCGCGGCCGCGATGATCGGCGCCAGTGCCGAATCGGGGCCGAGCACGAGGATGCGCGACGGTCCGAAGACGGCATAGGCGGCCAGGGGAATGATCGTGGCGTACAGGCCCGATGCCGGCGGAAGCCCCGCCACCTCGGCATAGCCGATGCCGACCGGTATAAGTAGAGCGGTCAGGACGACGCCCGCACGCAGGTCGGGCAGTAGCCAGGCGCGCCGGTAGCCGAGCGCCCTATCGATTCCCGGCACCCACCTCCGCAGCCACGCCGCAGCCATGTCGTTCCTCTCCCGGACCCATCTCGGTGCCTGGCTGGTTCGTGCTCCGCGCGAAATAAACAGCGAGGGCGCACGCTCATAAGCTTTCGCTTAGGACGATGTTGACAGCCAACGGAGCGGGGAGCAAGCTGTGGCACGACAGTGTCGCGCAACGATGCGCGGCGCCGTGGAACCTTCTTTCGTGAGGAGAAGCCCGTGCAGATTCCGGCTCCGTTCGATTACGTTCGCGCCAGTTCGGTTGACAATGCCCTCGCCCTGCTTGATCGCCACGGGGCCGAATCCCGGGTGGTCGCCGGCGGACACAGCCTGCTTCCCATGATGAAGCTGCGCCTCGCCCGCCCGGACTGGCTCATCGATATCAACGACCTGTACGAGCTGGATTACTTGCTTGTCGATGGCCCCGTGTTACGCATCGGCGCGATGACCCGGCACACGACCCTGCTCGAATCCGACGACGTGCGGCGTCTGTTCCCCATCATCACCGACGCCGAACACGTCATCGCCGATCCGATCGTGCGCAACCGCGGCACCATCGGCGGCTCCCTCTGCCAGGCCGACCCGGCCGAAGACCTCTCCACGGTGTGCCACGTTCTTGACGCGGTGGCCGTCGTGCGCGGGCCGGCCGGCGAACGGATGCTGTCGATGGCCGAATTCCACCGCGGCCCCTACGAGACGGCCGTTGCCCAGAACGAACTGCTCATCGAGGTGCGCGTTCCCATTCGGGCCGGTTCCGGCAGCGCCTACGAGAAGGTGGAACGGCGCGTCGGAGACTGGGCTGTTGCCGCGGCCGGTGCGAGCGTGACGCTCGCCGCCGACGGCACGATCAGCAAGGCGACCGTCGGCCTCACCGCGGTCGGACTCGACCGCAACGTGACCGAGGTCGAAGCCGTGCTCGTCGGTCAGGTACCCACTGAACAACTCTTCGCCGAAGCCGGGCAGCTGGCTGCAGATGCCTGCGATCCCCTCGCCGATCAGCGCGGACCGATCGACTACAAGCGGCACCTCGCCGACGAGCTGACCCGCCGCGTGCTGCGGGTCGCGTGCAGCCGCGCCGCGGCATCCGTTCCAGACGTGACAATCCAGGAAGGCTGAGCCCGATGCAGATCAGCATGACCATAAACGGCACCGACGTCACCCGCGAGATCGAACCGCGCGTGTTGCTCGTGCACTTCATTCGCGACGACCTGCGTCTCACCGGGACGCACTGGGGCTGCGACACCACCAATTGCGGCACCTGCGTGGTACTGATGGACGGCCAACCGGTGAAATCGTGTACCGTGCTCGCCGCCATGGCCGACGGACACACGATCACGACCGTGGAGGGACTCGCCCATGGCGCCACCCTCGACCCGGTGCAGCAGGGCTTCATGGAGGAGCACGGCCTGCAGTGCGGTTTCTGCACCCCCGGCATGATGCTCACCGCCCGCGCCCTGCTCGACCACAACCCGCACCCGGAACCGCTGGAGATTCGCGAGGCCATCTCAGGCCAGATCTGCCGCTGCACCGGCTACGCCACCATTGTGCGGTCGATCCAGTGGGCCGCCGAGCATCCCGCCGGTGCGGCCCCAGAAACGACCACGTCCGAATCAACCGAGCACGAGGTGCACGCATGACCATCCTCGAGGACCGCCCGTCAAACCCGGCGGCCGGCGACCACGATCGGCCCATCGGCCATGGCCGCATGCAGCGCAAGGAAGACCCGCGTTTCGTGCGCGGTAAGGGCCGCTATGTCGACGACATCGTGCTGCCCGGCATGCTGCACGGCGCCATTCTGCGCGCTCCCGTCGCCCACGCCCGGCTGGTCTCGATCGATACGTCTGAGGCGCTCGCGCACCCCAAGGTACTCGCCGTGATCACCGGCACCGACCTACAGGCCCTCGGCCTCGCCTGGGCTCCGACCCTCTCGATGGACGTGCAGGCCGTGCTGGTCACCGACAAGGTGCGCTTCCAGGGCCAGGAGGTCGCTTTCGTCGTCGCCGAAGACCGCTACGCCGCCCGAGATGCCCTCGAACTGATCCAGGTCGAGTACGACGTATTACCGCCCGTCGTCGACGCCCGCAAGGCGATGGACCCGGGCGCTCCCGTCATTCGCGACGACCTTCCGGGCCGCACCGACAACCACATTTTCGACTGGGAAGCCGGCGACAAAGCCGAAACGGATGCTGTCTTCGCGAGCGCCGACGTCGTGGTGAAGCAGGAGATCGTCTATCCGCGCGTGCACCCGGCGCCGATGGAAACCTGCGGCGCCGTCGCCGACTTCGACCCCATCGACGGCCGTCTCACCCTGTACGAGACGACGCAGGCGCCGCACGCCCACCGCACCCTGTTCGCGATGGTCTCCGGCATTCCCGAGCACAAGATTCGGGTGGTCTCCCCCGACATCGGCGGCGGGTTCGGTAACAAGGTCGGAATCTACCCGGGCTATATCCTCGCCGTCGTCGGCTCCATCGTTACCGGCAAACCGGTGAAATGGGTCGAGGACCGCTCCGAGAACCTCATGTCCACCTCCTTCGCCCGGGACTACATCATGCAGGGCGAGATTGCGGCGACCAAGGACGGCAAGATCCTGGCCCTGCGCACCAACGTACTCGCCGACCACGGCGCGTTCAATGCCACCGCCCAGCCCACCAAGTATCCGGCCGGGTTCTTCCACATCTTCACCGGCAGCTACGACCTCGCGGCAGCGCATTGCACCGTCACCGGCGTGTACACCAACAAGGCCCCGGGCGGGGTGGCCTATGCCTGTTCCTTCCGGGTCACCGAGGCGGTCTATCTGGTGGAGCGGATGGTCGACATCCTGGCCCGCAAGCTCGACATGGACCCAGCCGAGTTGCGCCTGAAGAATTTCATCAGGAAGGAACAGTTTCCCTACGCCAACAAGACCGGCTGGGAGTACGACTCGGGCGATTACGAACCCACCATGCGGCTGTCGATGAAGATGGCCGGCTACGACGAGCTGCGCCGCGAACAGAAAGAGAAACGCGAACGTGGTGAGCTCATGGGCATCGGCATCTCGTTCTTCACCGAAACGGTCGGTGCTGGCCCGCGCAAAGACATGGACATTCTCGGCCTCGGAATGGCGGACGGCGCCGAACTGCGCATCCACCCCACCGGCAAGGCCGTCGTGCGCATCTCGGTGCAAAGCCAGGGTCAGGGCCACGAAACGACGTTCGCGCAGATCGTGGCGGAGGAGATCGGCATCCCGCCGGAAGACATCGATGTGGTGCACGGAGACACCGACCAGACGCCGTTCGGCCTCGGCACCTATGGCAGCCGGTCCACTCCGGTCAGCGGCGCCGCCGTGGCGCTCGTCGCCCGCAAGGTGCGGGAGAAGGCCCGGTTCATCGCCGCGGCCATGCTCGAGACCCGACCGGAAGACCTCGAGTGGGAGAAGGGCCGCTGGTTCGTCAAGGGCGATCCGAGCGTGGGCAAGACCATGGCCGAGATCGCGATGGGCGCCCACGGCACGGTCGCGCTACCCGAGGGTATCGACGGCAATCTCGACGCCGAGGTCACCTACGATCCGCCCAACCTCACTTTTCCGTTCGGCGCCTATATCTGCGTCGTCGACGTCGACCCGGGTACAGGCCATGTCAAGGTGCGCCGCTTCATCGCCGTCGACGACTGCGGCACCCGCATCAACCCGATGATCATCGAGGGCCAGATTCATGGTGGCCTCACCGACGGTGTCGGCATGGCACTCATGGAGATCATCGAGTTCGACGACGAGGGCAACTGCCTCGGCGGCTCGTTCATGGACTACCTCATCCCCACCGCCATGGAGGTGCCCGACTGGGAGACCGGCTTCACCGTGACCCCGTCGCCGCACCACCCGATCGGAGCAAAGGGCGTTGGTGAGTCTGCCACGGTCGGGTCACCGCCGGCCGTCGTCAACGCCGTCGTCGATGCCCTCACCCCGTTCGGGGTTGTGCACATGGATATGCCCTGCACCCCCGCCCGGGTGTGGGAGGCCATGCAGGGCGGCACGAGACCGCCGGTGTAGCATGCCCGTTGCCCACCCGACCCGCGCACAAGAGCTCATCGATCGCCGCGAAGCGTTCGTGCACGCGACCGTCGTGCGCGCCCAGCGCCCGACGAGCGCGCACGCCGGAGACACGGCGCTCGTTCGCGCGACCGGCGAGATCGAGGGCTTCGTCGGAGGAACGTGCGTGGAGGCATCCGTTCGCCTGTACAGCCTGCAGGTACTCGCGAGCCGGCAGCCGCTGCTGCTCAAGGTCGTCGCCGGCGTGCCGTCGAGCACCGTGCGAGACGGCGCGGTCGAGGTCTCCAACCCCTGTGTGAGCGGCGGGGCGATCGAGATTTTTCTTGAGCCGCGCCTTCCGCTGCCCCGAATGATCATCGTCGGCTCGACGCCCGATGCCGAGGCGCTTGCTGCCCTGGCACCGCTCGTCGGCTTCGACCTCATCCAAACGGATGGCGCCTCCGCCGCCCCGCAGGTCGGCGACGCCGCCCTGATCGTTGCCTCGCACGGCCGGGATGAGGAGCCAGCCCTGCTCGCCGCCCTCGCCGCCGGGGTGCCCTATGTGGCGCTCGTGGCGAGCCCGAGGCGCGGCGCTGCCGTGCTCGCCTCGCTCGACGTGTCGCCCGAGCAGCGCGCGCGTGTGTTCAGCCCGGCGGGCCTCGACCTCGGGGCGCGCACCCCCGGAGAGATCGCGGTGTCGATTTTCGCGCAGCTGGTGCAGGACCGGGCCGGGCACGGGCAACCGCAAGCCGCGGAGGTGGTTGAGACGGCGACGGCAGTGGAAGCGATCGCGATCGACCCTGTCTGCGGCATGACGGTGGCCGCGCTGCCCACGTCGCTGCAGGTGCAGCACGACGGCACGACCGTGTACTTCTGCGCGGCGGGCTGCCGCACGGTGTTTCTCGGACATCCGGAGCAGTATGCGACCGCGCGCTAGGGGCCCGGTTGACCGGTGCCGGCGATGGTGACCGTGCCCGAGTTGGTGCCGTCCGTCGGCGCGCTGCAGCGTGCCCTCGATGCCGAGGACTACCTCGCCGATGAGGGCCTCGCGACCGCCGTATTCCTGGCCGTGCGCATGCGGCAGCCGCTCCTGCTCGAGGGCGAACCCGGGGTGGGCAAGACCGAGATCGCCAAGGCGCTCGCTCGGCTGCTCGATACCGAACTGTTTCGATTGCAGTGCTACGAGGGAATCAGCGCTGGCGAGGCACTCTACGAGTGGAACTACCCCCGGCAGCTGCTCGGCATTCGCCTGGCCGAAGCGCGCGGGGTGGAACTGGCCGAAACGGAGCTGTTCGGACGCGACTATCTGCTGCGTCGCCCGCTGCTGCGGGCGATCGAACACGCCGGCCCGCGTCCGGCCGTGCTGCTGCTCGACGAGATCGACCGGGCCGACGCCGAATTCGAAGCCTTCACCTTTGAGCTGCTGGCCGAGGCGGCCGTCACCATTCCCGAGCTCGGAACCGTCACGGCGGAGCATCCGCCGATCGTGATACTGACGAGCAATCGCACCCGCGACCTGCACGACGCCCTCACCCGGCGCTGCCTGTATCACTGGATCGACTACCCGGGGCCGGAGCGGATCGCGCAGATTGTGCGCCGCCGGGTGCCGAGCAGCTCGCAGGCACTCGCGACCGAGGCCGCGGCGGCGATCACCCGGTTGCGATCGCTCGACCTCGTGAAGCCGCCGGGTATCGCCGAGGCCATCGACTGGGTCAGCGCCCTCGGAGTGCTCGGCATCGAGCAGATCAGCGGCCGCGCGGTCGAGCAGACCTGGGGCTCCGTGCTCAAGAACCGGGACGACCTGGATCTCGCTGCAGCCCGCGGCGGCGCCTGGGTGGCGGAGGCTGCGCATGGATGACCGCGGCCCTTATCGACCGATCGAAGCGGCCGCCCTTGCCGCCGGCTTCAGCACGGCCCTGCACCGGGCCGGCCTGCCGGTATCGCCGGACCGCGCGGCCCGACTGGCCGAGGCGCTGCGGCTGGTCCCGCCGACGGACCGGGCCGCCCTGTACTGGGCGTGCCGGATCGTGTTCGTCTCCCGGCAACAGCACCTTGCCCGCTTCGACGCGGTGTTCAGCGCCGTGTTCGGCGGCCGGCTCGACCCGGCCGAAGGACGCGGTGACCCGAACGCTCCCCCGGCGATCGGCTCCGAGATGCGCACGAAAGCTGCCCCGCCAACCAACCGCCCGGTCTCTGCCCCCCAATTGCAGCCAGAAGCTCGCCCGCCGGCTCCGTTGCCCGGTTTCGACGACTCGGGCGACGGCGACGGTCCCGAGCGCGACGCGATCCTTGCCATGGCCTCGCGCGACGAGCACTTGCACGAGATCGCGTTCGCCGACCTCGACCCCGAGGAACTGGCCCGCCTGCGCCGGCTCGTCGCCAACATCGTCCTGTCGACGCCGACACGGCTGAGCCGCCGGACCTATCCGTCGCCGCACAGCCGCGACCGGCTCGATGTGGCCCGCACCGTGCGGGCCGCGCAGGGCACCGGCGGCGACCCGATCACCCTGCACTACGCCCGCCGCCGCCCGAAGCCGCGCCGACTGGTGCTGCTCTGCGACGTGTCGGGTTCGATGGAACCGTACACGAGGGTCTTCCTGTCGCTGTTGCAGGGTGCGGCGTCCGGCGCCCGGGCCGAAGCGTTCGTGTTCTCGACGCGCCTCACCCGGCTGACCCGCCAGCTGGCTATACGCGACCCGGACCAGGCGCTCGCGCAGGCATCCGCCACCGTGACCGACTGGGCCGGCGGCACCCGGCTGGCGGCCAGCATCCGCCTGTTCATCGACGACTTCGGGCGGCGCGGCCTGGCTCGCGGCGCGGTGATCGTGCTGTTCTCCGACGGATGGGCACAGGACGACCCGGCCGACGTCGACGCCCAGATGGCACGACTGCGCCGGCTCGCGCATCGCATTGTCTGGGTGAATCCGCGCAAAGCCGCCGCCAGCTACCGGCCGCTCGTCGGCGGCATGGCCGCCGCCCTGCCCTACTGCGACGCGTTTGTCAGCGGGCACAGCTACACGGCCCTCCTCGAGGTGGCGGCCGCCATTCGCGGCGACCCGTCGGCATCCGCTCGACCATCCGTAACCATCCAGCAGAGGACACCCTGATGCAACTCGACAGTACCTTCACCGTCATCGCCCCCGTCGACACGGTGTGGAACACCCTGATGGACTTCGAACGCGTCGCCGGCTGTGTGCCGGGCGCGCAGATTCTGAACAAGCTTTCCGACGACAACTACCAGGTCGGCATGAAGGTCAAGCTCGGCCCGGTGACCATGCAGTACCGCGGCCAGATGAACGTCGACGAACGCGACGTCGAGGGCCTCCGCGCTGTCTTCTCCGGCAAGGCGCAGGAGACCCGCGGGCAGGGCACCGCCCAGGCCACGGTCACGCTCGTACTGGTCGAAACCGACGGTGTCACCCGGGGCACGGTCAGCGCCGACCTGTCGCTGTCGGGTAAGGCGGCTGCCATGGGCAAGGGCGTCATCAGCAGCGTCACCGAACAGATGATGACCCTGTTCGCCGGCAACCTGCAAGGTTTGATCACAGGCGATGACGGCTCTGGTGCGGTGCCCGGCGTCGGCGAGCACGTCGACGACCCGGCTGCCATCGCCCAGGCCTCCCCGCGGGCGGTCGCCGACCTGACCGACGTTCCGCCCGGGGACGCCCCGGCCGCCGACAGGCTCCCCCACGTTACGGCGGATGCCCCGGCGCGGGCGACCCTGCCGCCGCACCGGTCTGTACCTAGCGCCGCGCCGAGCCTCGATGCGATGACCCTGGTCAAAGGCGTCATCACCGACCAGCTCAGTGACCCGGTGAAACTCCTGGGTCTGCTGGCCACGGTAGCGTTTATCGCATACCGAATTGGTCGGCGCGCGTCCGGCCGCTGACCCACCGACCGAAGGGATACCGACATGCGTGAAGTTCTGGATACCCTCTTCACGGGCTGGCAGAATGGCGCCACGGCGGGCCTCGCCACGGTCGTGCGAACCTTTCAGTCCGCGCCCCGCCCGCCCGGCGCCTCCATGCTGGTCAGTGCCGATGGCACCGTGGCCGGCTCGGTCTCGGGCGGTTGCGTCGAGGGCGCCGTCTACGAGCTCGCCACGCAGGTGGCCGAGGACGGCGTGCCCGTGCTCGTGCGATACGGCATCAGCGACGACGATGCGTTCGCCGTCGGGCTCACCTGCGGCGGCATCCTCGACGTTTTCGTCGAGCCCGTCTCCCGCAACACCTTTGCCCTGCTCGAGGGGGTGCATGATGACGTCGATGCCGGCCTGCCGGTGGGCGTCGCCACGGTGATCGAGCATCCGGATGCCGGCTGGATCGGCCGCCACCTCGTAGTGCGGCCGCACGGATTCGAGGGCGACCTGGGCTCGAACCGTGCCAACCACGCCATCGGCGACGATACCCAGGGTCTGCTCGCTGCCGGCCGCAACGCCACCCTCACCTACGGCCCAGACGGCGAGCGTCGGGGCGAGGGCATGCGGGTGTTCTTCGCGAGCTACGCACCGCGGCCCCGTCTGCTGGTCTTCGGGGCGATCGATTTCGCCACCGCCCTCGCCCGGCTCGGCATCTTTCTCGGCTACCGGGTCACGGTCTGCGATGCGCGCGGCGTCTTCGCGACCGCCGCCCGGTTTCCCGGCGTCGACGAGATCGTGGTGAGCTGGCCCGACCGCTACCTGCGCGAGCAGATCGCCGGCGGGCTCATCGACCCCCGCACGGTCATCTGCGTGCTCACCCACGACCCCAAATTCGACGTTCCCCTGCTCGCAGCGGCCCTGCACGGCCCGCCCGTGGCGTATATCGGCGCTATGGGGTCACGCCGCACCCATCTCGACCGCCTCGAGCGCCTGCGCGCGGCAGGGGTGACCGATGCCGAGCTGGCCCGGCTACGCAGCCCGATCGGGCTCGACCTCGGCTCCCGCACACCCGAGGAGACCGCGGTCTCGATCGCCGCCGAGATCATCTCGCTGCAGTGGGGCGGCAGCGGGAAGCCGCTGCACACTCTCATCGATTCCATCCACCACGACGACCTCGTCGACCCCGACCCGCCGGCCGATCAATCAGCCCCTGGCGGCCAGAAGTTGATCGAGGCATGAGTCTGCTCGACTCCGTCACCTCCGTGCTCTTCGTGCACGCGCACCCCGACGACGAGACCATCAGCACCGGCGGCCTCATCGCGTATCTCGCGAGCCGCGGCATCCGGGTCAGCCTGGTCACGGCGACGCGCGGTGAGCGCGGAGAGGTCGTCGCTGGGCCGCTTTCAGTGCTCGCCGGAACCCCCGCCCTGGCCGAGGAGCGCGAGCGGGAACTCGAGCGCGCCGCCCGCGCCCTCGGCGTCGACGAGGGCTTCTGGCTCGGTGAAATACCAGCCCGCGCGCCCGGGCTGCCCGCGCGCCGCTACCGGGACTCCGGCATGGAGTGGATCCGCCCCGGCCTGGCCGGTCCGGCCGCAGATTCCGAGGCGGATGCGCTCGCTCGCGCGCCGCTCGCCGAGGTCATCAACGACCTTATGGCCGTGCTGCGGTACGTGCGACCGAGCCTCGTCATCAGCTACGACGCCATTGGCGGTTACGGGCATCCCGACCACGTGCGCGTGCACGACGCCGCGCTCGGCGCCAGCCGAGCGCTCACGATCCCCTACGCGGAAATTCTCGGTGCTTGTGCCGCGGATGCGGAGTGGTTCGACCTCGACGCCGAGCGCGAGACCGTCGTGGCGGCCCTGCGCTTTCATGCCAGTCAGCTCAGTGTCGACGGAGACGATGTCGTGCACTCCGGCGGCCAGCGCGACCCCATCCGCACCGCGATCGGCCTGCGCCTGCTCTGACCGGCGAATCGCGCTTAAATCAAATCAGGCCACCCAGAGGGCGGCCTGATTTGGGCAAAACAGCGTGTGACAGAACCGATGGTGGAGATGCGGGGAATTGAACCCCGGTCCACTGCTGTGGTCATATGCCTTCTACGGGTGTATCCAGTGAAGTCGCTTTCTCGGCCCCGGAATTTGCCACTGGCATCTACTCCGACAGGCCCAGCCTTCGTTTAAGTCCCTCTATGCCCCGTGGCTCAGCGTAGAAGCAAGCTCTCTAAATGGCGTCAGGATCCGGGTAGAGAGCATTCCCGGTCTGGCGGACTTCGTTAGTGCTTTCGCTTAGGCAGCGAGAGCGAAGTCAGTGCGGTTTGATTTGGCACTTATTGTTTTGCAGAGATCGTTTACGAGATAACCCTGCATCCTCGACCCGCTTCTCACAATTGCGCAAACAGTGTCGAAACCGATCATCCCCATACACATAGCGAACCGACTGGCTCGCGATGGGTTCATGTCACACGCTGTTGAGTTACCAAACGGCACCTTTCGGTACAGCCCTCCATACTACACCAGAAGCGCCCCCCAACAGAAGCGCGCAGCTGGCTAGTCGCCGAGGTGTCGCTGCGCCGACATGGCACGGTCGGACTCCCGCTTGTCGGTGCGTTCCCGCAACGTCTGGCGTTTGTCGTATTCTTTCTTGCCCTTGGCCACGGCGATCTCCACTTTGGCTCGGCCGTCCGCAAAATAGATGCGCAGCGGAATGAGCGTGAAGCCGCCCTCTTTGGTTTTATGGCTGATTTTCACGATCTCCTTCTTGTGCAGAAGGAGTTTGCGCTTGCGGCGCGGCGGGTGATTGGTCCACGACCCACCGGAATACTCCGGAATGTGCACCGCATCCAGCCAGGCCTCGCCGCCTTCGATGAAGGCATAACCGTCGACCAGGGTAGCGCGGCCGGCGCGCAGGGATTTGACCTCGGTGCCGCTCAAGACCATCCCGGCCTCGTAGGTGTCACTGATGAGGTAGTCATGTCGGGCCTTGCGATTGGTCGCTACGACCTTTTCGCCACGTTCCCTGGGCATGTTGCCTCACCTCCCTTCGTTTCTTCCAGCGGATGCCGCCGGTCGAGCGGGCACACGGCCTGCTCAGCAGCCCACCAGTCTAGCGGAACCGGGGGCCGGCTGGCCCCCCGGCTTCCGCTTGAGGGTTAGACCTTGAGGTAGCGGGTGATCGCGAAGTTCGCCGAGAACGCCGCCAGCACCGCACCGACGACGAGCAGGATGGGCACCACCACGAGCGCATCATCCATGCCGACCAGGGCGAAGCCGGTCAGCCGCGCGCCGAGGTAGCCCTGGACGAAGAAGTACACGAGCGCCAGGATCGCGCCGCCAGCCAGCAGCGAACCGAGCAACGCCGCGAAGACACCCTCCAAAATGAACGGCGTCTGAATGAACCGGTTGCTCGCGCCGACCAACCGCATGATGCCCAGTTCCCGGCGTCTCGAGAACGCCGACAAACGAATGGTCGTGGCAATCAGCAGGGCCGCCGCTATCAGCATCAACCCGGCGATGCCGATGGCGGTGTAGCTTGCGACGTTGAGCACGGAGAAGATCTGGTCGAGATATTTACGCTGGTCAGCGACATTTTCAACGCCGGCGACTCCCGACAGGCTCTCCACCAGCACCGCGGATTGGGACGGATCCTTCAGGTTCACCCAGAACGTCTGGTTGAGCTGCTCGGCCGTGACATAGTCGGCGACCGGGTTGCCCGCAAACTGCTTCTTGAAGTTCTCAAAGGCCTGCTCGTGCGTCTCGAAGTAGTAGTTGTCAACGAACGGCGCGAGGGTGGGCGATTTGAGTTGCGCCTCCACCGCGGCGATCTGCTCCGGTGAGGCGTCGCCGCCGGTGCAGGTTTCGCCCGGGGATATATCGGAGCACATGTAGATGCCGACCTGCGCCTTGTCGTACCAGAAGTTCTTCATCTGGCCGATCTGCATCTGCATCAGAATGGCCGCGCCGACAAAGGTCAGCGAGATGAACGTCACGAGCACGACGGAGACGACCATCGAGGCGTTGCGCCGCAGACCGTTGGCGGCCTCAGAGAACACCAGACCGAGCCTCATCGGGTCGGCCCCACGTTCTGCTCGCCGGTTTGGTCGGGTTTCTCCCCCGGCGCGCGCAGGCCGAGCTTCTCGGCGAGAGTGAGCTGCTCGGGTTCATCGTCCTGCGCAACCGGCAGTACCGGCCGTGTCATCGGCGGTACCGGCGTGTGCGGGGCGTCCTCGGTCGGCGGCACGACGACCGGGGCAGGGGCAGCGGGCTCCGGCCTGGAGACCGGCGAGGAAACCGGCGAGGCGGCAGCGGCCACCGCGGCAGCCGCCGCCTGATGCAAGGAAAGGGAGGTCTCGGGAACCGGGGCCGACGGGTGCGTCAGCGCCGGTTTGGGTGCAGCTGCGGGCCGGGCGTAGACCGCCGCGACGGGCGCCGGCTCGCTGGCGGGGGCATCCGTTGTGGGCGCCGGCAGAATGGTCGGGATGGATGCCGTGGCGTAGCCGCCCTGGCGCTCGTCTCGCACGATCTCGCCGTGAACGAGCTCGATCACGCGGCGCTGCATCTGGTCGACGATGCCGGCTTCATGGGTGGCCATGATGACGGTGGTGCCACTGGCATTGATGCTCGCGAGCAGCGACATGATCTCGGCGCTCGTGGTGGGGTCGAGGTTTCCGGTTGGCTCGTCGGCCAGCAGAATCTGTGGCTTGTTCACGATGGCGCGGGCAATAGCCACCCGCTGCTGCTCTCCACCGGAGAGTTCGTGCGGGAGGCGCTGGGATTTTTCGGCCAGGCCGACCATCTTGAGCGTGTCCGGCACGGCTTCCTGGATGAAACCGCGGCTCTTGCCGATGACCTGCAGGCTGAAGGCGACGTTGTCGAAGACGGTCTTGTTCGGCAGCAGACGAAAGTCTTGAAAGACGACGCCCATGTTGCGACGAAAGTACGGAACCTTACGGTTCGAGATCGACCTCAGGTCCTGGCCGAGCACGTGAATGCTGCCACTGGTCGGCTTCTCCTCCTTGAGCACGAGCCGTAGGCAGCTCGATTTTCCCGATCCGGAGGCGCCGACCAGAAAGACGAATTCGCCTCGCAAAATCTCGACGTCGATCGAGTTCAGTGCCGGCCGAGTGGTGCCGGGGTACTTCTTGGTTATGTGATCAAAACGGATCATAGCTCTTAGAGCCTAGGCAACCAGGGGCATTTTCCCAACAGCGACATACCCGTTGGGCCAAGCCTCAGCATGCCTCTAGTCTTCGGGTGCCTTTTTGCGCCAGCGGATGCCGGCCGAGATGAATCCGTCCAGGTCACCGTCGAAGACGTTGCTGGGGTTGTTCACCTCATACTCGGTGCGCAAGTCCTTGACCATTTGGTACGGCGCGAGCACGTAGCTGCGCATCTGATCACCCCAGCTTGCGGTGATGTTGCCGGCGAGTTCTTTCTTGGTGGCCGCTTCTTTCTCGCGCTCCAGCACCAACAGTCGCGACTGCAATACGCGCATGGCGGCCGCGCGGTTCTGAATCTGGCTCTTCTCGTTCTGGCAGCTCACGACGGTGCCGGTGGGCAAGTGGGTGATGCGCACGGCCGAGTCGGTCGTGTTGACGGACTGGCCGCCGGGACCGCTCGACCGGAACACGTCGACGCGAATATCGCCGTCGGGCACCTCGATCGATTCGGTCTGTTCGATCAGCGGCACCACCTCGACAGCGGCGAACGAGGTCTGGCGTTTGCCGGCCGAGTTGAACGGGCTCATGCGCACCAGGCGGTGCGTACCGGCCTCGACGCTGAGCGTGCCGAAGGCGTAGGAAGCGTCGACTTCGAAGGTTGCGCTCTTGATGCCGGCCTCTTCGGCGTAGCTGATGTCGAGCACGCTCGTGCGCCAGTTGTGCTGCTCCGCATACCGCAGATACATGCGCAGGAGCATTTCGGCGAAGTCGGCCGCGTCCACTCCCCCGGCGCCAGCGCGAATGGTGATGACGGCGTTGCGTTCGTCGAATTCGCCGTTGAGCAGCGTTTGCACCTCGAGTTCGCCGAGGAGCTTCTGCAGGCTCACTAGCTCGAGCGCTGCCTCATCGGCCAGTTCCTGATCGCCCTGGCCGTCGTTGGCCATGTCGACGAGCATCTCGAGGTCGTCGAGGCGCGTCGTGATGCTCTCAATACGCGCCAGTTGCGACTGCCGATGGCTGAGGTCGCTCGTCACCTTCTGCGCGTGCTCGGTGTTGTCCCACAAGTCGGGCATACCGGCCTCGCCACTGAGGTCGTCGATGTCCGCGCGCAGTCGGTCAATGTCGATCACCGAACGGATGTCGCCAAACGTGGTCCGCAGCGCGGCGATCTGTACTGAGAAATCCAAGTCAATCATGTTCTGTTCAGCCTACCGGGCTGGCGTAGCATCGTCTCTGATGAGCAATGCCCAACGCCCCCTCAACCTGCGTGCGATCGCCCTGACGGCTTTTCTGCCCACACTGTTGTTTTCCGTCGGTGAGGGCGCGATAATTCCGCTCATTCCACTGGTCGCCAATGACCTGGGCGCCACGCTCGCCATCGCCGGGGTGATCGCCGCCATGATCATGCTCGGCGAACTCGTCGGCGACATTCCCAGCGGCTGGGTCGTCTCCCGCATCGGCGAACGCAACTCGATGATTTGGGCATCCGTCATCACCGTCGGTGCCGTGATCATCTGCCTCGCGGCACCCAACCCCCTCATACTCGGCCTGGGAATCTTTCTGATCGGCATTGCGACGGCCGTGTTCGCCCTGGCCCGGCACGCCTTCATGACCAGTTACGTGCCCCTCGTCTACCGGGCCCGCGCACTGTCGACGCTCGGCGGCGTGTTTCGGGCCGGCTGGTTCGTGGGGCCGTTCCTGTCCGCCGCCTTCATCCACCTCACCGGCAGCACCCAGGCGGCGTTCTGGGTATTCATCGTGTGCTGCGTACTCGCGATCACACTGCTGTTGATCCTCCCGGACCCTACCCGTGGCCTCGACGCGCCGGAACGCGCTGTGCCGGAGCGGGCAGCACCCGCTAGACCTGCCGACGTTGCACCTGCCGACGTTGCACCCGCCGACGTTGCACCGACCAGGGCCGCCGAAGCGGATGCCGCAGCACTCACCGCCCAGGGCCTCTTTCAGACCATCCGCAGCCACCGCGGCGTACTCGTGCGACTCGGCTCCGGTGCCGCCCTCGTGGGCGCGATGCGCGCCAGCCGAACCGTCATGCTGCCCCTCTGGGCGGTCAGCATCGGCATCAGTGCGCCCGACACGGCCCTCATCATCGGTATCGCCGGCGGCATTGACTTCCTGTTGTTCTACGCCAGCGGTCAGATCATGGATCGCTTCGGTCGTATCTGGAGCGCGGTACCCTCGATGATCGGCCTCGGCCTCGGCCACGTCGCGCTCGCGTTCACGCACGATCTGCCGAGCAACCTCGGCTGGTTCATCGGCGTCGCGATGTTTCTGTCCCTCGCCAACGGCATCGGCAGCGGCCTGCTCATGACGCTCGGCGCTGACCTCGCGCCGCAGCGGTATCCGGCGCCGTTTCTCGGCGCCTGGCGATTCACCGCCGACTTCGGCAGCGCCGCCGCGCCGCTTGCCCTGGCCGGCATCACCGCCCTCGCCTCACTCTCGATCGCAAGCGGCATCATGGGGGTGTTCGGCTTGGTCGGAGCCGTGCTGTTGCGCCGCTACATTCCCCGGTTCGCCCCCCATCGGCCACGCCACCTGCTCTAGAGCGCAACCGTGCGGCCGACGGGCGCGGAATGATCCCGCTTCCATCGTGGTTGACGTGGGTATGCCTCTCATCGGAGAATACGAGCCAAGCACCGCCCAGTGGGTGCGCGACCAGGTCGACCAGTACGAGAAGTCCGGTGGCACCGAGGGCACAACCCTGCGCGGGATGCCCGTCATCGTGCTGACGACGCTCGGCGTGAAGTCCGGCAAGCTGCGCAAGGCGCCGCTCATGCGGGTCGAGCATGCCGGTCAGTATGCGGCTGTGGCCTCGCTCGGCGGCAGCCCCAAGAATCCGGTCTGGTACGCGAATGTCGTGGCGCACCCCGAGGTTGAGTTGCAGGACGGCACGCAGAAGTGGGACATGCACGCCCGCGAGGTCACCGGCGACGAAAAGGCCACCTGGTGGAAGCGCGCCGTGGCGGCGTTCCCCGACTACGCCGAGTACCAGACCAAGACGGACCGCGAGATACCCGTCTTCGTGCTCGAACCGCTCACCTGAGGGTGGCGTAAAACACGCACCGCCCAGCGTCGAGCGGCACCCGGTTCAAGCCGTTTGCGCCGCTGCTCGCCGCCCACCTCGCCCTACGCGTCGAGTCACCCTCTTTCCCGGAGCGGATGCCCAGGGCTGGCCGCGAGATTCGCCCGGCTTCAGGGAATGGCGGTCGCGGTCAGCTCGAGGTCGGAGGTAGGCCGGTCACGCTGGGTCGCGATCGCCGCCCCTGCCGCCACGCACACGACGACGATGGCAATCTGCTGCAGCGCGGTGAAGGACTCGCCGAGCACGAGCGCACCGAAACCGGCCGCGATCACCGGGCCGAAACTCGTGATGATCGCGTACAAACGCGGGCTGATCCGACGCAGAATAAAGGTGTCGAGCGTGTAGGGAAAGGCGGAGGAGACGACGCCGACGAGCAGGAGCAATCCGACGATGCCCCAGGTGAACGCCGACAGATCGAGCGTGAATACGGCAATCGGAACCACGATCACGAGGCTCACCAGGCTCGCGATCGAAATGCCTTCGAGGCCGGGGAATTGGGTCGCCACCCGGCGAGTCAGCAGAATGTAGCAAAACCAGGAGGCGGCCGCGGTGAGCGCGAGCACAATGCCGAGCACATCGAGGGTGCCGTCCGACCAGGTCAGCAGAAACACTCCCCCGGCGGCGGCCGCGGCGCACACGAAGTCGAGAAGGCGGCGGCTGGTCACGAGGGCGAGGGCGAACGGTCCGAGAAATTCGATCGTCGCCGCCACGCCGAGTCCGATCATGCTGACGGCTTGATAAAAGCTGAGGTTCATGACGGCGAGTATGACCCCGAGGGCCAACGGAGGCCAGATTCGGCCCCAGGTCATCTTTTTCAGCTGGGGACGGGCCAGCGGCAGCACGACGAGAACCATGACAATCTGGCGGGCCGCGACGACGACGGGCGCACCGATCACCGGGATGAGCAGGCCAGCCACTGACGACCCGAAGTTGATACTGACTTCGGTGGCGAGCTGGGCTCCCATTCCGCTCAATTGGTCGCGGTTGATACGCACGGTGCTCCTGTCGGCGCCGTCCGGGCACCTACCGACAGTACCGCTTCGGGCATCCGCTCTCAGGCTGCCTGCGCGCACGCGCGAACGTCTACTGCAGCGGCACGAACTGTTAATCGCCGGTCAGAGTATCGACTGCCGAAAAAACGTGAAGCCCCCACGAGGCGGGAGGCTTCCATCTCGACTACGTGTTCGTGGACCGTATGCTCTTATTCTGAAATTGTCAGTGCGACTGATGTGCGGTTCCGGAAGGCTGCCGCCAGTTTGGAAAATACTTCTGAATTCTAGTCATTAAACTGCTGAGATTTGCTCGCTTACAAAAGCGATTTGGGCTAGAATTGTGGGTGAAGGAGGCACCGTCGCCATGACCCTCACCGCCCCGCCCGCCGCAGCCGGCTCCGTGCCGGATCCCGAGGTTTCTCGGGTCGCGGCAATTGCCCAAGCCGGTGCGATTCTGGCTGAGGCGTTGGATGGGGTGCGGTTTGGTCACCTCGACGACACCGAAGCCATCGCGGTAATGGCCGCCCTGGAAGCTCTCGGTCGCAAGGTTGATGGGGCCAGGCTCCGCGCCACCACCGACATTGGTGCTCGCGCCGAGACCGACCTCGGCACCGGGTCGCTCGCCTACAGGAACGGATGCCGCAACCGGGTCGATTTCATCAGCCACCTCGCCGGCATCTCCGCCCGCGAAGCCAAACGGCGTCTGAAGCTTGGCGAGACCGCGGTGGAACGCACGCCGCTTGGCTTGCCGGTGCCTGCCCGGTATCCGGTCATTGCCGACGGCCTGATCAGTGGCGACCTCGGGCTGGAGTCGGCGGAGATCATCGCCACCACCCTCACCGGCCTGCACGGCCGGGTCGGGCAGGACGACCTCGACCGGGTCGAACGCGCCCTCGTCGCCTCGGCGACCGGCGCCATCACCCCAGAGACCGCCGGGCTACCCGGCGCAGGGATCCGTTTCGCGCCGGACCTGCTACAGGCCCAAGCCTTGGAGTGGCAAGGGCGCCTCGATCCCGACGGCACCGCCCCCAACGACGACGCCGTCGAAGCGACAAGCACCCTGACGTTCGGGCTGCTGCGCAATGGGCTCTACCCGCTGCGCGCCGACGTCACCCCCGAACTCCGCGGCATCATGGACACCCTATTCGACACCTACCTGTCGGCGCGGTCGACCACACCCAAGTTTGTGCCGACCGAACTGCTCAACGGCGAGCCTGGTGCTGGCACCGGCACCGGCACCGGCACTGAGCCGTTCAGCGACGAACCATTCACGGGCGACACCCGGTTCGACGGCGACCGCCGTACCGGCGGGGAGAAACGAGCTGACATCCTTCGCTCGATCTTTGAATCTGCCGCGCGCGACCCACAGACCCCGACCATGGGCGGCGCCGCCCCCACCGTCATGGTGCACATCAACGCCGTCGACCTCGAACACGGCCGCGGCGTCGGCTGGATCGACGGCATCGACGCCCCCCTCAGCTTCCGCCGCGTCAGTGAACTCATCTGCGCCGGTGGGTATCAACAAGTACTGCTCGGCCAGAACGGCAACGTGCTCTCCCTCGGCAACACCATCCGCTGCTTCACCCCCAAGCAACGCGCTGCAATTGCCGCCCGCGATGAGGGCTGCATCATCCCCGGCTGCACCATCCCCGCCCGCTGGTGCGAAGTGCACCACGTCACACCCTGGCAGCAGCATGGGCCGACCAACATCGACAACGGCACAAGTTGGGAGTACATCCCCTAGTCGAGGACTTTACGTTCCATTAGTCTGTTAATAACTGATTCCGAGACCGAGGGGGGACCGGTTGAAAGACTTGTTTCGTGGCTACTATCCGCCGTCCAATGAGGAACTGGACGAGATGTGGTCATCTGGATCAATAGTCCTTGACACGAATGCGCTCCTGAACCTTTACCGTTACTCCGACGAGACTCGGGGAGAATTCTTGTTGGTGCTTGAGAAGCTGAGAGATCGGCTTTGGATTCCTGCACAGGTTGGTTTGGAATTTCAAGTTCATCGACTCGGCGTGATCGACGATCAAAAGGCAGCCTTCGGTCAGATAGCGAAGGCACTTGAGAGTACTCGGAGTACTTTCGAGAGCAAAGTGAGGGAGTTCAAGAACCACTCCACACTCGATTCCGAGGCTCTCCTAAGTCAGTACGGTGCTGCGATCGACGCCCTGGCTGCGGAATTGACTCGCCAGGAGGCAGCGCAGCCACCACACTCCGATCGAGGTTTCCCACGCGATGATATTTGGGAATCAGTCACCGCCCTTTTTGACGGACGGGTTGGTAAGCCGTACACCGAGACCGAGTTAGCGGCTGTTCATAACGAAGGCACGTCAAGGTACGCAAAAGAGGTTCCTCCCGGATACAAGGACAGTTCGAAGGGCGAGCCGGGGAAGTACGGCGATCTGGTGCTTTGGAAACAACTGTTGGATCGGTCCAACGAGAAGCAAGACGCCGCCATCTTCGTAACAGCTGATTCCAAGGAGGATTGGTGGCGAGTCGTAAAGGGTCAAAGACTTGGACCACGCGCTGAACTCGTGGATGAGTACTTCGCAAGCTCTGGGAAGCGCATCCACTTCTACAGTCCAGAACAGTTTCTCCGGCACGCACAGTCCAGAGTAAGTGTCACCGTGAGCGCGCGGTCACTCGACGAAGTGGAAGACGTTTCGAGTCAAGCGGACAAGACGCGCGCGACTGCTGAGCGACGACTTGTTGATCTTCAGGGAATGCGAGCCAGCGCGAAGCGCGTCCTAGACCGTACGACGGGCGACGGTGCAGACCGGACTGTGGAGCGTCTGCGAATGCAGATCCTGCGGAGTCGGGAGCAGGCGTTCGGTGAGCGGAACAAGTTGGTCTCTCAGCGCAACAGGTTGTTGTTTATGCAAGCATCTCAGGTTCATGCAGATTCGGACCAAAGCGAAGACTCAAGGCTGCTGCTGTCGCACGTGACTGAGACTGGCGAAGATCTCGATGCAAGACTGAGCGAACTCGACCAGCAACTGCGGAGGATTGATCGCCATAACAAACTCGAGAACGATAATGCCGAGAGACAGGTAGAGATCCTCGACAATGAGATCGATGACATCGTCATGCTGCTGGCGGAGCTGGGAGATTAGCGGGGTAGCACTTCTTCACTTGAATAAGCAACATAACTCGGGAGCCCGGCAGGGCGATCGAGGGCAAGGTTTTGGCCGTCCGTAGGACGGACGAAACCGCGGCAGCTTGGAAGACCCTGTGAATGAATGACAGGGGTGTAATTCGTCGGGTAGACATGATGTAGTAATACGTAACGATGCAGAGCTTGTGGCTCTGCATAAACACATTAGGTGAATGGAACCCCAGTCGGGGTTGAGCGGCGCTAAAAGGCCAGCGTCCCCGCTCGAACAGATGCATCTAGAGGCCAGACCCGGTCGAATTCCGGGATCCGAAGTCGTACGCCCCGGTTCACGGTGTTGGCGTTCTGCTTCGACACTCCTCTGTCGGCGTCTAGCTCTGGTTCCCTATGCTCCCGGATTCAACCCATGCACACCTGCGCACCCTCGCTCGCCCTGACTCTGGGTGGACGTTCTCCCTGTTCCCGGGTGCCAGCGAAGGCGGCGGCACGTTCCACGGGTCCACTCGCCGCGCGCCCTCGTATGTTTCACGCGGCTTTGCTGCTGATCCGGAACGTGCTGCGGCAGAGGCCGGGCGTCGTGCCCGTGCGTCGTTGCGCCGGTACTGCGCCGCGAATCGCCTCAACCGACTCGGCACGCTGACCTTCGCAGGCGATGGGTGCCACGAACCAGCGCTGTTGCGCACGCACCTGGGCGAGTTCTTCCGGTCACTGCGCTCCTCGTTGGGTGGCAACCCGTTGCCGTATGTCTGGGTTCCGGAGTGGCACAAGTCCGGCCATGGCCTGCACGCGCACTTCGCCGTGGGCCGGTACATCAAGAGGTCGCTGATCGATGCCGCGTGGGGGCATGGATTCGTGCACATCAAGTTGCTCGCGGACTTGCCGGTTGGCTCGGGGTCTCTTACGGAGGCACGGCGGGCGGCAGGCTACTTGTCCAAGTACGTGGCAAAGACGTTTACGGATCTGGATGCCCGCGTGTTGGGTTTACACCGGTATGACGTCGCCCAAGGCTTCAAGCCGGAGGTGTTGTCGCTGTCGGGGACTACTGCGGGCGATGTGTTGGCGCAGGCTTCGGACTTGTTCTCGTCGGCTCCGGTGCATCAGTGGTCGTCGGCGGAAAATGAGGATTGGAAGGGTCCGCCCGCTGTATGGGCGCAGTGGGGTCGATGATGGGCATCGATCAGGTTACGGTGCGGGCGTGGCTCGAGGCGTCATGCCGGGCTCAGGGTGTGCCCGTTGGGGTGACGAATCCCGCTGTGGTTGCCCTTGTTGGCGTGCTGATGAGGGATGGGGTGCAGCGGGACGGGCGCGGAGCGCCGGACGCGGCACGCCGTCCGTTACAGCTGCCAGCTGGGGACGACACGGGACGGGTCGACCGTTCGAGCGCCTAAGACGCCGGGAAGAATCGTCACGTAGTCCAGCACGGCCCGGACGATCGCTACCTGGCGGTCGAGGTTCAGGCCGTCCCAACCCGCTGCCAGTTCCTCACCATGACCGACCAGACCATCGAGAGCATTCGTGCCCGCGATTTGGTCGAGCTGTCGCTGTGCGTTTTCGACTCGTGCTTCGAGCGGTGTCCGTGCGGCCTTCCATTCCGGTCGGGAAATCTCTCCCGCTGCCCACATCTCGGACAACTCGGTCATCTTCGACTGAGCGCTTTGCAACTCAGCCAAAAGGGCCGCTTGGCGTTCGTCAGCTGCGGCCCGTCCGGATAGGGCGTCGCCCATTACCGGTGTGTCCAGGCGCATCAGCACGGCACTGGCGATCAGTTCCTCCACGGGCTGCGCGACAACGGTAAGCCGCCCGCAACCGCGGTGATCCGGGCCGGACAAGCACACGTACCGGCGGCGGTCGGCACGAGCCGCACTGTAGAGCGGGGTACCGCACTTTCCACAACGCAGCATTCCGGACAAGAGATACCGACGCGGAGCACGCCTTCCGGAGTTCTTCTTCGTCTCGAACATTGCCAGAATCTGGTGGTGCTTCGCTTCGCTGACGAGGGCCGGCCACGCAGCCGGCCCTGCCGCCTCGCCGTGATGATCCCGCAGGCCGGCAATGCGTCCGGAGCGGAGAATTCCGCGGAGAGTAGTGGTGCTCCAGTTCACGCCTCCCGCCGTCGTCGGGATCTGCTGCTCGTTCATCCACGCTGCCAAAGACCGCACCGACTCGCCCGCAAGGAAGCGGTCTACAATTTCGCGCACGACCTCGGCCTCGGATTCTCGAATGGTCAGCTTGTCCCGATCGTATCCAAATGGGCGATGTGCGCCGCCGTTGGGTTTGCCCTGTTCCACGTTTTGCTGGATCTTGCGGTTGATCCGGGCGGACTTGCGTGCGGACTCGTTCGCGGCGACGGCGGCTGTGATTCGGGCGATGAGCATGCCGTTGTCGTTGCCGAAGTTGATATCCGAGGTGACCGTGGCCAACTGCTCGACACCTGCAGTGTCGCAAAGATCGACAAACTGTTCCCATTCCATTGGGCGGCGGGTCAGACGGTCCTGGTGATAGGCGATCACGGCGTCGCGGCGGCCCCCAGCGATGTCGGCGAGCATGCGCGCGTATTCCGGGCGCGCCTTGCCTCGATATGCCGAGATATCGTTGTCGACGTACTCCTCGGCGATCGTCCAGCCACGCTCCGCGGCAAGCTTCCGACAGTCTTCGAGTTGGCGTTGAACTCCGAGTCCCTCGCCCGTCTGGTCGGAGGAAATACGTGCATACACAGCCGCAGCCGTCACTGTCTTCATAGGGGTCACATTAGCGTTGTGTGGGCAACGGAACCCTTTTGTGCTGGTATCACCACCACACGATCGACTCCGCCGGGTGGAAGATCCGCATGGTCAACGGCCGACCCCAGGTGCGGGGGCCATTGCTCTGGGACCCGACCCAAACCTGGCGGCCCGCCCGCACCCACCGCGCCAACACCCCCAGTGCCAACTCCCCCAGTGCTGATCCACCCTGGCGCACCTGACAGGCGTGTGCCGGAGCGTGCGGAGCTGCTGTCGGCTATTTTGCGCCGACGGACACCGTCGGGCTGCCGAGCGCTGCGGCGGGCATCTCGGCGGCGAGACGGTTGGCTTCTTCAATGAGTGTCGCTACGATCTCGGACTCGGGCACGGTCTTGATGACCTCGCCGCGCACGAAGATCTGGCCCCTGCCGTTTCCGCTCGCGACGCCAAGGTCGGCCTCGCGAGCCTCGCCCGGTCCGTTGACGACGCAACCCATGACGGCGACGCGCAGCGGCACGGTCATGCCCTCCAGTCCGTCGGTGACATCGTTGGCGAGCTTGTAGACATCCACTTGGGCCCGGCCGCAGCTCGGGCAAGAGACGATCTCGAGCTTGCGTTCGCGCAGGTTCAGCGACTGCAGAATCTGCAGACCCACCTTGATCTCCTCGACCGGCGGGGCACTCAGGGACACGCGAATGGTGTCTCCGATTCCCTCGCCGAGCAGAAGACCAAACGCCGTGGCGCTCTTAATCGTGCCCTGAAAGCTCGGGCCCGCCTCGGTGACACCGAGGTGCAACGGCCAGTCGCCGCGTTCGGCGAGCAGCCGGTATGCCTTGACCATGATCACCGGGTCGTTGTGCTTGACCGAGATCTTGAAGTCGTGAAAGTCGTGCTCTTCGAACAGGCTCGCCTCCCAGACGGCGCTCTCGACGAGCGCCTCGGGGGTAGCCTTGCCGTATTTTTGCATGAGGCTCGGCTCGAGCGAGCCGGCGTTGACGCCGATGCGCAGGCTCACGCCCGCCGCCTTGGCGGCTGCGGCGATCTTGCCGACCTGGTCGTCGAACTTGCGGATGTTGCCGGGGTTCACTCGCACGGCGGCGCAGCCCGCGTCGATCGCGGCGAAGACATAGTTCGGCTGAAAGTGAATGTCCGCGATGACCGGAATCTGACTCTTCTTCGCGATGATCGGCAGGGCTTCGGCGTCATCGCGCGTGGGTACCGCGACGCGCACGATGTCGCAGCCGGTCGCCGTGAGCTCTGCGATCTGCTGGAGCGTCGCGTTGATGTTCGTCGTCGGAGTCGTCGTCATTGATTGCACGCTCACCTGAGCATTGCCACCGACCAAGACCTTTCCGACCTTGATCTGACGGGATTTACGTCTGGGAGCGAGTACCTCAGGTACTTTGGGCATCCCCAAGTTGATTGCAGCCACTTATCTAGCTTAGTTGTCGTAGCGTGCACCAAGCTGAATGTCGCCCCGATTCAGCGCCGCAGCAAGACGAGCGGCATCACGCTCTCGAGGCGTGCGAATCTATCCACGCCACGCCCGAATATGCTGGGAAGGTGGCAGAGCCGCGGCATTCAAGCACATCATTGACAAAGGAGTCCCGATGACCGAAACAGACGTCGTAATCCTGGCCGGATCCCGCACCCCACAGGGTCGCGTGAACGGGCAGCTCTCGTCCCTCACCGCCGTTGATCTCGGCGCCGCCGCCATCGTTGGCGCCCTCGCCCGCGCCGGAGTGGCTCCGGAGCAGGTTGATTTCGTGCTCATGGGGCAGGTGTTGCAAGCCGGCTGCGGGCAGAACCCGGCTCGGCAGTCCAGCGTGGCCGCGGGCATCCCGTGGAACGTGCCGGCTATGACACTCAATAAGGTGTGTCTTTCGGGCCTGGCCGCGGTTGTCGATGCCGCCCGCCTGGTACGGCTCGGCGAAGCGGATGTCGTCGTGGCCGGCGGGCAGGAGTCCATGTCGCGTGCTCCCCACCTGCTGCCGGGCGCACGCCAGGGCTGGGCCTACGGAACGGTGTCCGCTCTCGACCACGCCGCCTACGACGGCCTCACCGACGCGTTCGACGGTCTCTCGATGGGACTTTCGACCGAGCGCGCCAACATTGAGCTCGGTCAGACCCGGATCGAGCAGGATGAAATCGCTGCCGCATCACACCAGCGCGCCGCAGCGGCCGCCGCGAGCGACGTGTTCAGCGACGAGATCACGCCGATCAGCGTGCCGCAACGCAAGGGCGAGCCGCGCGTCATCAGCGCCGATGAGGGTGTGCGTGCGGAGAGCACGACCGAGACGCTCGGCCGGTTGCGCCCCGCCTTCGACCCGGCGGGAAGCATCACCGCCGGCAATGCCGCCCCGTTGAGCGACGGGGCGAGCGCGGTCGTCGTGACCAGCCGTGCCTGGGCCGAGAAGCACGGCCTGCCCTGGCTGGCCGTGATTGAGGCCAGCGGCCAGGTCGCCGGCCCCGACAACTCCCTGCACTCCCAGCCAGCCAACGCGATAGCGCACGCACTCTCCCGCCAGGGCTGGACCGTGGCGGACCTCGACGTGATCGAGATCAACGAGGCCTTCGCCTCGGTCGTGGCGCAGTCATCGAAGGTGCTCGGGGTGAGCGCCGACGTGGTGAACATTCACGGCGGTGGCATCGCGATCGGACACCCCATCGGGTCGAGCGGCGGGCGCATCGCCCTGCATGCCGCGCTCGAACTGGCGCGTCGCGGCACCGGCAAGGCCGCCGTGGCCCTGTGCGGCGGCGGCGGCCAGGGCGAAGCGCTGCTGCTGTCGAGGTAGCTTCTGGCTGGGTACTGCCAGGCAGACGGGGCCTGGCTGCCTAGACGATTGGCCCGCAGTACTTCGAGCCCGGCACGGTACTCCACCTCGTCGATGCCGCCCTGTGCCATAACTCGATACTTCGTCTCAGCCCGGGGCGCCGCATCCGCCCCGGGGAGCAGTGCCCTATCCGAAGAAGTTGATCGGCTTGACGATATCGGCGTAGATGAGCAACAGGCTCATCCCACCGAGCAGAACCACCACAGCCAGGGTGAGCGGCATGAGCTTGGCCATATCGACCGGGCCCGGATCGGGTCGTTTGAACAGTTTGGCGAAGAAGCGACGGATTCCCTCCCATAGCGCCCCGGCAACATGGCCGCCGTCGAGGGGCAGCAGGGGCACCAGGTTGAAGACGAACAGGGCGATATTCAGTGACCCGAGCAAACCGAGCATGCTCGCAACCTTGGACGCGACCGGGATCGTATCGATGCTCGCGAGCTCGCCGGCAACGCGGCCCACACCGACTACACTGATCGGACCGTTCACATCGCGCTCCCCCGGCCCGAACGCAGCATTGGCCACGGCCACGAGCCGGTCGGGCAGGTTGAGAATGAGGTGCGCGACATTGGCGATGTTGGCGCCGACCATGGGCAGCACAGCGGTCGCCGGCTGCGGCACCAGCTCGGTGGCCGCCCCGATGCCGACGAAGCCGACGTCCTCGGTGACCGCAGCGCCGGAGGCATCCGTTTTGATCGTGGCGCCGTCGGTGTACACGTAGCGTTCGGTGAGTTTGGGGGCGAGCGTGAGATTCACGTTGGCGCCGTCACGTTCGACGACCACCGCGAGGGTCTGCCCTGGAGACGAGCGGATGATCTCGGTCGACTGTGCCCAGCTGGTGATGGCGATTCCGGCGATGCTGACCAGGCCGTCGCCCGGTTGCAATCCGGCAGCAGCCCCGGGCGAGGCTTCATCGGTGGCCGCGCAGGTCTGTCGGTCGCTCGATGCGGGCAGCACGCACTGGCTCACGCTGCCAACGGTGGTACTGATCTGCGCGGTACCGAATCCCATGAGCAAAATGGCGAACATTACGATCGCGATGAGCAGGTTCATGGCCGGCCCGCCCAGCATGATGATCACACGTTTGTAGACGGGCAACTGATAGAACGCGCGGTGGTCTTCGCCCTCGCCGATGGTCTCCGCACTGGCCTGGCGGGCGTCATCGACCAGGGTCGACAGGGCGCTCGTCTTTTTCTCCGGCGCGCCCTCCTGCACCATCTGGTCGAAGAATCCGGTGGTGGTGCTCCGGGGAGCTCCGCCCTTCTTGGCGGGAGGGAACATGCCGATCATGGCGATATATCCACCCATAGGGATGGCTTTGACGCCGTACTCCGTCTCGCCCTTGGTGCGAGACCAGATGGTCGGGCCGAAGCCGATCATGTACTGGGTCACCTTGACGCCGAACAGCTTGGCGGGCACCAGGTGGCCGATTTCGTGCAGGCCGATCGAGAGCGCAAGGCCGACGACGACAATAGCGACACCGAGTATGAACAGCAGTACGGTTTCCACTTTTGTAGAGTAACCGCATCAAGCTGCAAAGGGGCTGGCCGTGCGGCCCGACCTCCCGATACGGGAGCGCATGTGCTTTGCTAGAGGATGGACGCACGAGGAGGTCCCTTGTCTGACGAATCTATTCCCACGCAGCAGTTGCCCGCTTCGGCTAGACCCGGCCTGGTTGGCAGCCTGCTAGCGGACCGTTTTATGATCGAGAGCCTCATAGGTACCGGGGGGATGGCATCCGTCTATCGAGCGACGGACACGGCGCTTGGCCGCACGGTGGCCGTCAAACTGTTTCGAGCCGACGGCTCTGCCGCCGAACCTGAGCGCCAGAGCGGCGAGATCGCCCTGCTCGCGAGCCTGAACCATTTCGCCCTGGTCACCCTGTTCGATGCCGGCACCGCGATGGTCGACGGCGTGCCGCGCGCGTTCATCGTGATGGAACTCGTCGACGGCCCCGACCTCCGTGCACGCATCGAGGGTGGACCACTACCGAGCCTCGATGTGGCCGTGATGGGTGCCGACCTCGCCGAAGCGCTGCACTACGTGCACGAGCAGGGCATCATTCACCGTGACGTGAAGCCGGCCAACGTTCTGCTGGCGACCTCTGGCTTTCCCGGCCGCAGCATGCACGCCAAGCTCGCCGACTTCGGCATCGCTCGGCTGCTCGATGAGACCCGGCTCACCGCGACCGGGTCACTGCTCGGTACAGCCAGTTATCTCAGCCCCGAGCAGGCCCTCGGTGGCGCGATCGGGGCACCAACGGATGTCTACTCGCTCGGCCTGGTTCTGCTCGAGTGCCTCACCGGCCTGCGCGCCTATCCCGGAACGGCTGTGGAATCGGCAATGGCCCGGCTACAACGCCAGCCCGAGATTCCGAACGCGCTCGGCCGAGACTGGATCGAGGTACTGGCCGCCATGACCGCCCGCGACACCGCCGACCGGTCCACCGCCGCCGAGGCCTCCCTGCTGCTGCGCGCCCTCGCCACTGAAACCGAGGATCAGGCCGTGGCCACGCTGGTGCTGCCGGCCAGTACGGGCAGTGACGCCGCGCCGACCGAGGTCCTGACGGCGGATCCTGCGCCGAAGCCCAAGCCGGCGACCGCGGCTGTTTCCTGGAAGCAGACCGGGACCAAGCCGGCCCCGGCTACGCGCAGCCGCCGGACCATCCTCTGGACTATGGCGGCCACTCTGGTCGTCGCCGTGATCGCCCTTGGTGCGCTGTTCCTGCGCGGCGGCGCCGAGCCGGCCGTGGTTCCGCCGAACTATCCAGCGGTCGACGGCACCCTCGGCACGCACCTGGAACAGCTACAGAAAAGTGTGAACCCGTGAATCGACGCATCCGCAATCGTCTGACCGTGGCCGTGGCCACCGGACTTCTCCTTCTGGTGCCGCTGGCAGGCTGCGCTGGTGAGCCGGTCCAGCTTGAGGCCTCGACCGCCGGGAATCTGCAGGCTGCGATGCTCGACATCACCGAGGCAGCCGCGGCCGGCGACTTCAGCGCGGCCCAATCACTCCTGACCGATCTGCAGGCGAACCTGCACGCTGCCGCCGTAGCCGGGCAGGTGAGCGCCGAACGATCCTCGTCGATTCAAACCGCGATCAACCTGGTCAGCGCCGATTTGACGGCGGAGATCGAGGCTACAGCGGTGGCGGCCGAAGCGGCTGCTGCGGCCGCAGCGAAGGCCGCAGCCCTCACCGAACAGCAGAACGCCGATAACGCCGAAAAGGCGGCCGAGGACTCCAGGGAGGCGGCCGACAACGCTCGCGAGGCGGAGAAGAAGGCCGCTGAAGACGCGAGGAAGGCGTGGGAAGAGTGTCTCAAGGACGGAGACCAGGACTCGTCCGCACAGTGTGACTAGCCCCTGGCGCCTGGCAGCTATCGTGCGGCGATCAGCCGATCGGCGGCGGCCCGCGCCCAGCGCTCAGCGTCGGCGAGCGAGTCGAGGGTGAGGGCACCGTCGGGTTCGTGGGATTCGACCACGCGTAGTACCGTGTCGACGATGTCTAGAAAACCGATGCGTCCGTCGTGAAAAGCAGCGACGGCCTGCTCGTTGGCGGCGTTGAACACGGCGGGATAGGTACCGCCCTTGCGGCCGACCGTCTTGGCCAGTTCAACCGCCGGGAAGGCGTTCGTGTCGAGCGGTTCGAAGGTCCAGCTGTGCGGCACCGTCCAGTCGATCGGGGTGCCGACTGCGGCGACCCGGTTTGGCCAGTCCAGTCCGAGCGAGATCGGCAACCGCATGTCGGGCGGGGACGCTTGCGCGATGGTCGACCCGTCGATGAATTCAACCATCGAGTGCACCACAGATTGCGGGTGCACGACGGCGTCGATGCGGTCGTATTCCACGTCGAACAGCAGGTGCGCCTCGATGATTTCCAGCCCCTTGTTCATAAGGGTGGCCGAATTGGTGGTCACGACGAGGCCCATGTTCCAGGTTGGGTGTGCGAGGGCCTGCGCGGGAGTGACCCGGGCAAGCTGCTCACGGGTGAAACCGCGAAATGGCCCACCGGATGCCGTCAGCACGAGTCGTCGCACCTCATGCTGGGTTCCTGCGAGCAAGGCCTGCGCGATAGCGGAGTGTTCAGAATCGACGGGCACGATCTGTCCGGGCGCAGCGAGCGATTTCACCAAGTCGCCGCCGACGATGAGCGATTCCTTGTTGGCCAGGGCCAGGGTCCGACCGGCCCTCAGCGCGGCGAGTGTCGGTCCGAGGCCGACCGAACCGGTGATGCCGTTGAGCACGACGTCGGCGTCGACGTCGCGCACGAGCTGCTCGGCAGCATCGGCCCCTAAAGCGGTGTGCTCGACCCGAAAGTCGATGGCCTGCCCATCGAGCATCTCGCGGTTGCTTCCGGCAGCGAGACCGACCACCTCAAACCGCTCGGGATTGGCACGGATGACGTCGAGGGCCTGGGTACCGATGGAGCCCGTAGACCCGAGGACAATTACTCTTTGCACCCCTCCATGCTAGGTGCACGCCGCCGGAGCTGTAGTGTCAACGGGTGACTGGTGCCAAAGCAGAACCCAAAGACAAAGACGAAGCCGGTCCCCAAGATAGCGACGCCTCAGCCGTCATCGCCGACGTGCCCGACGAACCAGAACGCGTGAAGCGTCCAGGATTCGTCTACTTTCTCGGCTACGGCATCATGGCCCCGGTCGCCCGCATCGTGTTTCGCCCGCACATCGTTGGCCGCGAGAACATCCCGGCGACCGGCAAAGTCATCCTCGCGAGCAACCATCTCTCCTTCATCGACAGCATCGTCATTCCACTCGTCGCGACCCGGCGCGTGCAGTTTCTCGCGAAATCGACCTACTTCACCGGAACCGGATTTCAGGGCTGGGTGTCCCGCACGTTCTTCACCGCGATCGGTGCGATCGGTGTCGAACGCGGCGCCGGACAGGCCGCGCAAGTCGCGCTCGACGCCGGTCGCGCCGTGCTCGAAGCCGAGGGCGCCTTCGCGATCTACCCGGAAGGCACACGTTCCCTCGACGGGCGTCTCTATAAGGGTCGCACCGGCGTCGCCTGGCTTGCTCTGAGCACGGGCGCCGTCGTGGTGCCGGTCGGACTGATCGGCACCCAGGAAATTCAGCCGGTCGGCACCAAGGTTCCGCGAATCCGCCGGGTCACGGTCAGCTTCGGTCAACCGCTCGACCTCGGCCATCACGGCCATGCCAACTCCGGGAAGGCCCGCCGCCAGGCCACGGATGAGGTCATGGCGGCCATTCACAGCCTGTCCGGCCAGGAATTGGCACACGCCTACAACGAATCCCCACCGGTCGGAACGCTGAATCGCCTCGCCCATCGGGTCTTTCCGCGCGAACGCCTGTAACAGCAGGCTCCGGCTTGTCGGCGGCGCGGAGGGCGGACACAGCCGACAGTCATAGGCTGGAGGAATGACTGCAACGTATTCGGTGCCCCAGCAACGCAAGCTCGTGACGGCTCTTCCCGGCCCCAAGTCGGTTGAATTACAGGCCAGGCGGGAGAAGACGGTCGCCCGCGGGGCCGGAACCCTCGCCAACATCTACATGGACCACGGCGCGGGAGCCATCCTGGTCGACGTCGACGGTAACCAGATCATCGATCTCGGGTGCGGCATCGGGGTGACCACGATCGGTCACGCCCATCCGGAGGTCGCAGCTGCGGCATCCGCTCAGGCGGCGAAACTGACCCACACCCTATTCACCGTCACGCCATACGAGAACTACGTGGCCGTCGCCGAGAAACTCGCCGAGATCACCCCCGGCGACTTCGAGAAGCACTCGGTGCTCGTCAACACCGGTGCGGAAGCGGTGGAGAACGCGGTGAAGATCGCCCGCAAGTTCACCGGTCGCCGCGCGATCGTTGCCCTCGACCATGCCTTTCACGGTCGCACCAACCTCACCATGACGATGACATACCGGCCTTGGCCGGAACGGGCCGGCATGGGTCCGTTCCCCGGCGAAATCTACAGCGTGCCGACCAGCTACCCGTTCCGGGACGGCCTGAGCGGTCTGGAAGCGGCAGAAAAGACCATCGACTACATCAACACCCACATCGGCGCGAGTGAGGTCGCTGCGTTCTTCGTCGAGCCCATCCAGGGCGACGGCGGCGTCGTCATTCCCGCGCCCGGCTATTTCAAGCGCATTCGCGAATTCTGCACCGAGAATGGCATCGTCTTCGTCGCCGATGAGATTCAGGCTGGCATTGCCCGCACCGGAGTCTGGTACTCGATCGAACACCACGGTGTCGTGCCCGACCTGATCACCACGGCTAAGGGCATCGCCGGCGGTCTTCCGCTCGCCGCCGTCACCGGTCGCGCCGACATCATGGATTCCGTACAGCCCGGCGGTATCGGCGGCACCTTCGGTGGCAACCCGGTCTCGACCGCAGCCGCCCTCGCGGTGTTCAACCTGATCGAGCGGGACAACCTGCTCGGCGAGGCGCAGCGGGTCGAAGCGGCACTCTGGGCGCGCATCGGCGACTGGGCCGAGAAGTTCTCCATCGTCGGCGAAGTGCGCGGCAAGGGCGCCATGTTCGGCGTCGAGCTCGTGCACCCGGGCACCAAGAAGCCCTACCCCGAAGCGCTGACCGCGCTGATCAAGCACGCGACCACGAACGGTGTCATTGCCCTGGATGCCGGCAGCTGGGATTCCGTGCTGCGCATCATGCCGTCCGTCGTGATCTCCGACGAACTCATCGACGACGCGGCGACCGTGCTCGAAGAAGCCTTGACCGCCCTCGTCGCCGCCTACCCCGCGTAAGTTCTGGATTGTGCGGGCAGGCGACGCTCGCTCGACCGCCAGCCTCGGAATTCAGCGGAGTGATGCAGGTGGCCGGGAACCACTCCGCATCGCACACCCGCGACACCGGCGAGTCCAGGTCGCCGGTGAGTTCCGCAGCGATGTGGTCGACGGTGTCGGCAGCCACGCTCTCGCCGGTCGCGCAGCCGGTGAGAACAAGAAGTGCCATCTCGGTACCCGCCGTGCGCCATCGCGTGGCGCGTCATTGTTCGGCCACTGGTGCAGCAGATGGTGTCGTCGCCGGCGATAGCGTGGGCGATGGCTCTCCCGCAGCGGGCACGTCGACGAGCGGCTGCACCTGGGTGAACGGGAGCGGCGCTGCTGCGGCATCCGCTTGGTGTGCCTGCCCGAGATAGTCGTAGGAGTAGTCGATATCTCCTGAGGTCACCAGCCGCAGCGGGTACACATTCCAGCCGCTGCCGCCCGGCACCAACAGGCTCGGCACGACCATGTCCTGCTCGCCGGTTGCATCCAGCTGGGGCACGTAGTGGGTATTGACCGGGTCATTCACCACGTTGAGCGCGCGGCCGTCCTGGTCGAACAACTGCACGTCGGTGAGCGGCTGGCCGTCGGCGTCGTAGGCGAACACGTTGGTGACCTCCTGGCCGTTCTGCATGAGTCCAGGCGTGCTGTAGGGGGTGTCATCTACATACGCGCTGGTCTGCGCACTGGCCTGATTCGCCGTTACCGCCAGCACCAGCGGCAGCACGAGGACCGCGCACACGCTGACCACGGTGCGAAAGCCGGGCAACCACCGCCACGGCAACCACCGTCCGCGGCCCCACTGCACGCTCAAGATCACGAAGGCCCCAAATACGATCCAACGCACCGGGTCGGTCGGCACCGTTCTGATGGCGCCGCCCACAAAGATCTCCGCGACCGCATAGACGACCCAGCCGCGCAGCACCCACCACAGCGGGCGCAACACGAGAAGAAAGTCGAGTACCGCCGCACCGGCCGCACTCGAGCGGATGCGCCGGGCCGCGCCAGCCCGCACGGCACCGGCCAGGGTGCGCAGCCGGCGTAGCCGCGGCACCCGAACAGCGGCGCCCGCTCCCCGCAAGGGAAGCCCGGCAGCGCCGCGCAGCTCGTCTGCGTAGGCGACCGGATCACCGAACTCGAAGCCGAGCGAGGCGAAATCCGCATCGGCGGCGGCATCCGCTGCCTGCTCCGTCAGGTCGGCTTCTAGCCCCTCGGTGAGGTCGTCGATCTCGTCGGCCGGCAGATCGCTCAGGGCGGCCCGCACGGCCAGGGCGAAGTCGTGAATGGACTGGATCGTGGCGGTTTCGCTCATGACTTTTCACCGATCGTACGTAGGTGGACGGTGGGTTGCGGCTGGTTGAGCAGCTGGGTGAGGGTATCGGCGAAGTGGGTCCAGTTTGTGCGTTGTTCGGCCAGCATGGCCCGACCGTTCGCGTTCATTGCGTAGTACTTCCGGTGCGGCCCGCCGTCGGACGGAACGACATAGCTCGACAGCGCCCCCGCGCTGTAAAGCCGCCGGAGTGTGCCGTAGACGGATGCGTCGCCGACCTCATCGAGTCCGGCGGCACGCAACCGACGCACGATGTCGTAGCCGTAGCCGTCGTCGTCGACGATCACGGCCAATACGGCCATATCGAGCACCCCCTTGAGCAACTGGGTGGTATCCATCGGCATCCTTTCGATCGGCGCTAGCCCTCAACGGATTCCAGACTACTACGCCAACCACACTACCGCGCCATGCGCAACTTTGGTCGACCGCGCCAAGCCGTGGGTATCAGCTCGTTTCAGCACCGAAAAGCGCTCAAATTCGCGGCTCGGCGACGCGCAGCGCGCTTCAACGGTAGTAACCGACTCCGGGCCGGCTCCTGACCGACCGGACTACACTTGCGCTTAAAAGCACATTTCATACAGTGAACGGGCGGGGAGTCAGTGGATTTCAGTACTGCCGGTGGCGATATTTCACGCAGCGGTCTGCCCCCACGCGCAATGGAGTCATCGAGGCGCCGGCAGGCTACGGTGATCGCCCGTGCTGCGATAATCATGCTGTCGGCACTAGTGCTTTCTGGGTGCGCTTCGCCAGCGCCAGCTGCCCCGGGAGCGAACGTGACACCAACGCAAGCCGACACAACCCCAAAGCCAGTGGCACCAGCGACGGCCGCGACCGTTTCGACCATTACGATGAGCGGTTCGCAGTTGATGAGTGAGACGGCTACCGACCAGCCGCTGTCCAGCGTTGACTTTGCGGAGGGGACGAGCCCAGCGTCAACGGTATCGCCCTGGAAAGCAGCGGCCACTTCGCGGTCGGCGACAATGCCCAAGCCTTCTTCGATGCACTTCCCCCCGAGCTGGCTTTCGATGAGTACAACGACGGCTCTGGGCCCTTCGTCTACGACAAAGTAGCGGACGCGTCCCCGTGGGGCGAGAGCAACGCCTACGGAGGCGTCTCCCGCTTGGCGACCGGCGGAGAAGTGGTCAGCATCGTGGCGCCCGATACGACGAGCGCCTTCTACTGCTAGACCTGCTCGCCCAGCCGTGAGTTTCGACTCGTTTCAGCGCGCCGAAAAGCGCTCGAACTTCCGGCTCGGCGACGCGTGGCGCGCTCAGGCGGTGGTGACAGGCTCGTGACCGATCGGAAAGTTGACCGAGGCCGCGATGAAGCATTCGCGGGCAGCCTCGGCATGCAACGACTGCGCGAACTCGATCTGCTCGGGGTCGGTGATCGTCACGCGCGGCCGCAGGGTGACCGCGGTGAAGTGGCCGCCGCCCGCTGATAGCTGTTCCATGGTGCCGATCGGGGCATCCGCGTACGCCGTCACCGTGACCCCGTTGCGGGCAGCGACGTGCAGATACGACAAGAGATGGCACTGGGAAAGCGCCGCGAGCAGCAGCTCTTCGGGGTTCCACCGATCGTTGTCTCCGTGGAACGTCGGGTCGGACGAGCCTTGGATCGTCGCCTTGTCGGCGGATGCCCGACCGGCCGGCGAGATCAGATGGTCGCGCCCGTACGCCTTGTAGTGGTTCGTTCCGGTACCGCGATTCCCGGTCCACTCAACCCGCACCGCATATTCGTGCACTCCGTTCATGCTTCTCCCTTGGCTCTACAAGATTCTTGCAGGACATCTCAGGTTTACCCCGCCAACGGTCGGTAAAGTGGAGGCATCATGACTGACACCCTCACAGACTCCGCCCCCATTGCCGCCGCTGACATTGCGTCCACCCAGTACGTCGTGACGCAAGAACGAAAGATCCGCACCGCGATCCCCGGTCCGATCTCGGCAGCGTTGCATGAGCGGCGCCGGGCGGTCGTCTCCGATGGTGTGAGCTCCATGCTCCCCGTCTACATTGCCAAGGCCAATGGCGCGATCGTCGTCGATGTTGACGGCAACCAGTTCATCGACCTCGGCGCCGGAATCGGAGTGACCACGATCGGCCACACCGAGGCAAGCGTTGTCGCGGCGGCTGTCGAACAGTCTCAGGACTTTATTCACACACTCTTCACCGTCACGCCCTACGAAGAGTATGTGCGCGTCGCCGAGCTACTCGCCGAGCACACCCCGGGGGATTTTGCGAAGAAGAGCGTGCTCATCAACTCCGGAGCCGAAGCCGTCGAGAACGGCGTGAAGATCGCCCGCAAGTACACCGGCCGTCGCGCCGTCGCCGTGCTCGACCACGCCTACCACGGTCGCACCGTGCTGACCATGGCCATGAACTATAAGGCCATGCCCTATGCCACCGGCTACGGCCCGCTCGCCAGCGACGTCTACCACGCACCGAGTTCCTACCCTTACCACGACGGTCTGACCGGTGCCGAGGCGGCCGTCCGCACCATCACGTACCTCGACAAGGTGATCGGGGCATCCGATCTGGCCTGCCTCGTCGTCGAACCCATCCAGGGTGAGGGCGGATTCATGGTTCCAGCGGATGGCTATCTGCCGGCCCTGCAGAAATGGTGCACCGCAAACGGTGTCGTCATGATCGCCGATGAGATCCAGAGTGGCATGGCCCGCTCGGGCAAGTACTTCGCGAGCGAGCACTTCGGCTGGATCCCCGACCTCGTCCTCACCGCCAAGGGCATTGCCGGCGGCTTCCCGCTCGCCGCTGTCACCGGCCGCGCCGAAATCATGGATGCCTCGCAGCCCGGCGGCCTCGGCGGCACCTTCGGTGGCAACCCGGTCTCCTGCGCCGCCGCCATTGCCGTGTTCGACGCGATCGAGGCCAACAATCTGCTCGGCGAGGCCGTGCGCATCGGGAAGTCCCTCACCACGGGGCTGACCGCGCTGAAGAACAAGTACGACATCATCGGCGAGATTCGCGGCCACGGCGCCATGATGGCGATCGAGCTCGTGCAGCCAGGCACCGGAGACACCACAAAAACGCCGAACGCCGCCGCGGTGAGCGCCATCTCTACCTACGCCGGCCAGCATGGGGTTCTGCTGCTCACCGCAGGAACTTACGGCAACGTGCTGCGCTTCCTGCCGAGCCTCGCCCTGTCCGATTCCCTGATCATCGACGCCCTCTCGGTGATCGACGACGCCATCGCCGCGCACGCTGCAGCGCTTACCGCAGCGCTTACCGCGTCGTCACACTAACGCCGTGACGGAAACTTTCACGGTCGACGACTCCGTCGAGCTCGCCGTCGTCGAGCGCAGCGGCTTCGTCGAATCCCGGCACGCCGGTGCGGCGATCGTGCTCGGCACCAACGGTGAGGTGCTGCGGGCGCTCGGCGACGTGACCAGCCCGGTCTTTCCACGTTCGGCGATGAAACCGTTCCAGGCCGTTGCGGTCATGGCGAGCGGCGCCGACCTGCGGGGGGCGGACGCTGCCATCGCCACCGCCAGTCACAGCGGCACCGCCGCCCACGTCGATCTCGTTCGCGGGCTCCTCTCCCGGGCCGGAGTGCCCGAGACAGCTCTCGCCTGCCCGACGGCCTGGCCGATCGACTCCGCCGCCCGCGACGCCCTCGTACGCCTCGGTGCCAGCAAAGCACCGGTGTACATGGAGTGCTCGGGCAAACATGCGGCGATGCTCGTGGCGTGCCAGCAGAACGGCTGGGCTGTGGAGGGCTATTTAAACCCTGCGCATCCGCTGCAAAAACGCATTCTCGACGTGCTCGAACGCTTCACCGGCGAACGACCGTTGGCGTCGGGCGTCGACGGCTGTGGCGCCCCCGTGCACGCGATCTCCCTCACCGGGCTGGCCCGAGGCATCGCGCGCATTGCCACGAGCAAGTCCAACTCACCGTTTGCGATTTACCGCGAGGCGGGTTTTCTTGCCGAAGCGGTGCGCGCCAATGGCTGGGTCGTGGCCGGACCAGGCCACTCCGACAGCATCGTGATCGACCGGCTCGGTCTGTTCATGAAGGGCGGCGCCGAGGGCATCATGGTTGCCGCAGCCGAGAACGGCACCACCGTGGCCCTGAAAATCCTCGACGGCAACCTTCGCGCCGCCGCGGCGGTCGCGCTGAGCCTGCTGGCCGATGCCGGCGCAATCGCTCGAACGGATGTCGCCGAGCTGCTGCCCGAGCTGGGTCTCACCGTGACCGGCGGCGGACGGCCGGTGGGAGAGATTCGCGCCTGTTACGTCTAGCCGGTTCGGCCGGGCGGGGCGATGCGGTCGAAGCCGGCCGTCGATGACTATGCGGTACGTGGTCGAACGGTGCGTGGCGATCGCCCACCCACATCGACCACGTCGACAGAACGTATCGATCCGGTCAGCGGCAGGCCGGCGCCGGCGCCGGGTTGACCAGCGGGTCGAGGCTTTTCACGGTGCCGGGTGGGTCAGCTGAGCTTGGCCAGCCGCCGCGCCTTCGCCGCCCCCGACACCTGCACCGTGACGACGACGACGAGCGCGAGAATGAACACGGCCGAGGCGAGCACGTTAGCTTCGGCCGGAATGCCGCGCGCCGCCGATATGTAGATGTACTTGGGAAAAGTCGTCACCGCTCCGGAGTTGAAATTCGTGATGATGAAGTCGTCGAACGATAACGCGAACGACAACAGCGCGGCCGCCAGAATGCCGGGCAGTAGCAGCGGAAAAGTGATGCGCGCGAACACCTGCCAGGCGGAGCCGTACAGGTCGCGGCCAGCCTCCTCCAATGCGGGGTCAAGGCTCGCGACACGCGCCTTGACGGTGACCACCACGAAGCTGATGCAGAACATGGTGTGCGCGAGAATGATCGTCAGCATGTCTTTCGGAACACCGAGCGACAGAAACTGTGCGGCCAGGCCGGCGCCGAGGACGACCTCGGGGGTGGCCATCGGCAGAAACAGGAGCAAGCTGGTTTGCGACCGAAACTTGAACCGGTAGCGCACGATGGCGATCGCGATCATGGTGCCCAGGGTGGTGGCTGCGACCGTGGCCACGGCTCCGATGAACAGGCTGTTGCCGAAGGCCTGGCAGACGGCGCCGTTTTGTACGTTGCAGACATTGAGCCACTTGTCGAAGGTGAAACCGCGCCAGGTGATGTTCGATTTGAGCGAGTCGTTGAACGAGTAGACGAAGGTGTAGCCGATCGGAATCATCAGAAACAACAGCGCCAGACCGCTGTACACGGGCAGCAGCCACTTGCCGAGGGAGAGCTTCACAGCAGTTCCTCCGTTCCGGATCGTTTGACGTAGATGCTGACGATCACGAGGATAACCGTCATTAGAATGATCGACAGGGCCGCCGCTGAGGGGTAGTTCTGCAGCACGAGAAAGTTCGCCTCGATCACGTTTCCCATCATCTGGGTGCCGGTACCACCGAGAAAGTCGCGGCTGGCGTTGATATAGTCACCGGCCGCTGGAATGAAGGTGAGGAGGGTGCCCGCCACGATGCCGGGCATGGACAGCGGAATGGTGATCTTGCGAAACACCTGGAACGGGCTCGCGTAGAGGTCATTGCCAGCTTCAAGGTAGCGCACGTCGAGTCGTTCGAGCGTCGTATACAGCGGCAGGGTCATGAACGGAATGAAGTTGTAGGTCAGGCCGAAGATCACCGAGAAAGCGGTACCGGTCACGTGCGCTTCCGGCCCCAGCAGGGATAACGCCTTCAACGACTGCACGACGAAAGACTCATCGGAGAACAGCTGCTTCCAGGCCAGGGTGCGCAGCAGAAAGCTGATGAAGAAGGGCGCGATCACGAGCACGAGCATGAGACTTTGCAACAGCGGCCACTTTCGGGCCTTCACACCGATGAAATAGGCGAGTGGGTAGCTGATCAGCAACGCGAAGAACGTGGCGGCCAACGCGTAGCTGAATGACCGCACGATGTGCGGCCAGTAGGTCGTGACGACCTCGACATAGTTCTGCCAGCGGAAGGCGTAGTCGAATTGGCCGATATCGCCGAACTCCCGCGGCGACTGGAACGACGTCAGCAGCAACGACACCAGCGGCGTGAGAAAGAACAGCACCAGATAGAGGATGCCCGGCAACAGCAGGAACAGCGCCACCGGGCTGCGACGCCGAGCGACCGGATCGGTCGACGGCGCGGCCGTAGCGGACGGGGCTGTCGAAGAAAATGCGGCGAAGGCCATCGCTACGCCTCCTCAAACTCCGTGATCAGCGAGGACCGACGCTGCTGCGCGATGGTCTTCGTGTCGAGGTCCGCCTCAAACCGCGGCGCATCGGTGGGATCGTCGTCGAGTCCGAAGCCGTGGTTGACGTTCCAGCTGAGCCAGACCTCAGCGCCGACGTGCGCGGCCGGTCCGAAGGCCATGTTCTGGGCGAACACGACCAGGGTGCCAATTCCGGGCACGGCCACGAGGTACTGCGTACTGACCCCGCTGAACGACACGTCGATGACCCTGCCCGGCCCGAGCACGTTGCGGCCATCGGAGTACGTCGGCGCGACGTCGTGCAGCGTGAGTTTTTCGGGGCGCACACCGATCGTGACCGCGCCCGACACCCGGTGTGCACGCTCAAGCGGCACAACGATCTTCTGCCCAGAAACGTCCACCGCGATGGCGGTACCCGTGGTGGAGACGACCGGGCCGGTGAACAGGTTGGACTGGCCGAGAAAATTCGCGACGAACGCGGTTTTGGGCAATTCGTAGAGCTGCTGCGGTTCGCCCATTTGTTCGATGCGGCCCTTGTTCATGACCGCGATAATGTCGGCCATGGTCATGGCCTCCTCCTGATCGTGCGTCACGTGCAGGAAGGTGAGGCCGACCTCTTCCTGGATGGTCTTCAGCTCAAGCTGCATTTGACGTCGCAGCTTGAGGTCGAGGGCCCCGAGCGGCTCGTCAAGCAGAAGCAGCGCCGGTCGGTTGACGATGGCGCGGGCCAGGGCCACTCGCTGCTGCTGGCCGCCGGAAAGTTGCTGTGGCCTGCGGTGGGCAAGGTGATCAAGCTCCACCAGGAGCAGTGCCTCGTGTGCCTTGGCGACCGGATCGCCGATCTTGCGTCGGCGTAGCCCGAATGCGACGTTCTCCAGCACGGTCATGTGCGGAAAGAGAGCATAGCTCTGGAACACGGTGTTGACCGGGCGCTGGAAGGATTTCTGATTCGTCACATCCGCTCCGCCGATGAGGATTCGGCCACCGGTGGGTTCTTCCAGTCCGGCGACCAGCCGCAGGGTCGTCGTCTTGCCGCAGCCGGAGGGGCCGAGCAGCGCAAAGAACGACCCGGCCGGAATGGTGAGGTTGAGATTTTCAATGGCGGTGAACCCGGGGAAACGTTTCTCGATACCGACCAGTTGCAGGTCGGCGCCACGATCAGCGAACGCACCGATGGTCATCAGGCTGCACCCAGCAGAATCGACTGGAACTGTCCGTTGAAGGTTTGTTCCTCCGCGCCATCGAGACCTCGGAAGACGTAAGCGTTGGCGAGGGTCGCGTCATCGGGAAAGATCAGCGAATCTTCGGCCAGTAACGGGTCGATGGCCATCATGGCTTGCTTGGCGCCAGCGACGGGGGTGATGTAGTTGACGTATGCGGCGACCTCGGCGGCGACGGCCGGGTCGTAGTAGTAGTTGATGAGTTCTTCGACGTTCTTCTTGCCGGGCGAGCCGATCGGCACCACAAAGTTGTCGTTCCAGAGCGTGCCGCCTTTTTCGGGAACGATGAAGCCCCATTTGTCGCCATTTTCAGCGTTGAGCTGCACGATATCTCCCGACCAGACGATGGCGGCGAGAGTATCTTCGTTCGCGAGGTCCTCCTTGTAGGAGTTGCCCTTGATGTTGCGAATCTGGCCGTCGGAGACCCGCTTCTTGAACTCGTCAATGGCGGCGGTGAATTCCTCCTCGCCCCATTTGCCGGAAATGTCGATGCCCTGATCGAGCATGATCAGGCCCATGGTGTCGCGCATTTCGGAGAGTACACCGACGCGGCCCTTCAGCTCAGGGGCCCACAGGTCTTCGACCGACTTGAGTCCCTGCGGATACTTCTCCTTGTTCCAGGCCAGGCCGGCGAAACCGCCCTGCCACGGCACGCTCATGGTCCGGCCCGGATCGAAGTCGACGTTCTGCAGGGACGGCAGCAGGTTGGCAAGGTTGGGAATGTTGGCGTGGTCCAGTTCCTGGGTGTAACCAAACCGAATCATGCGGCTGACCATCCAGTCGGTCAGGCAGGCGACATCGGCGCCGATGTCCTGTCCGAGGGCGAGCTGGTCCTTCACCTTGCCGTAGTAGGAGTTGTTGTCATCGACGGCCTCGGTGTACTTGACCGAAATGCCGGTCTGCGCCTTGAACGCGTCGAGGGTCGGATAGCTGCCGGCATCATCCACGTCGATGTACAGCGCCCAATTGTCCCAGCGGAGGGTCTTGTTGGTGGCCGAGGTATCGGCCGCAGCGGTAGGTTTGGCCGCGGCTCCGGACGAGCACGCGGCCAGCGTGATAGCGGTCGCACCGGCACCGGCACCGGCCAGCAACGTGCGACGGCCCATTTGAGTGTTCTGCGCCTGACGAATGAGCTGGCGGATCATGGGATCGGCGGGCAGCGGCTTGGACTTCATCATGGTTCTCCTAGCATTCTGGGCACGCACACGGTCGGCACTCGCTGCGTTGCGAGTTGGTCGATAATTGCACATTTCGGTGGTGGACACACCGAAAAGAGTTCTAAACAGTGATTTTGAAACCGATTTGTCACGAAATCAGCACAAACTCTCAACATCCGCCCTCGAAATCACCCGTTCTTCGCGACTAGGGTGGTGGCGAGAAGTGGCGCTGAACGCTTCGACTGAGGAGCACGCTTCACGAGAGGAACACCATGAGAATCGCCATTCCGACCGAGATTAAGAACAATGAGTTTCGGGTCGCGATCACCCCGGCGGGAGTGCATGACCTCGTGCTGCACGGTCAGGATGTGCTCGTACAGGCCGGTGCCGGCATAGGTTCCTCGATCAGTGATGAGCAGTACGCGGCGGCCGGTGCGACGATTCTGCCGGACGCCGCAAGCATCTGGGCGGCCGCCGACCTGCTGCTCAAGGTCAAGGAACCCGTCGCGAGCGAGTACGGCTATTTTCGCGCCGACCTGGTGCTGTTCACCTACCTGCATCTCGCCGCCGAACCGGATCTGACCCGGGCATTGCTCGCCAGCGGTGTCACCGCGATCGCTTATGAAACCGTGCAGTTGCCCTCGCAGGCCTTGCCGTTGTTGGCGCCGATGAGCGAAGTCGCCGGCCGCCTGGCGCCGATCGTCGGGGCCAATGCCATGCTCAAGCCGAACGGCGGTCCTGGCCTGTTGGTGCCCGGCGTTCCGGGCACCCATCCGGCGAAGATCGTCGTGCTCGGCGGCGGTGTCGCCGGCACCGCCGCGATGCAGATGTCGCTTGGTCTCGGCGCTGAGGTCAGCGTACTGGACACCAACTTGTTTCGACTGCGTGAGATCGACGCCCTGCACTTCGGCCGGGTGAAGACCATCGCCTCGAACAGCTTCGAGATCGACAGGGCCGCATCGGAGGCCGATATGGTTATCGGCTCGGTGTTGATTCCGGGCGCCAAGGCCCCCAAGCTGATCAGTAACGAGCTCGTGGCTCGGATGAAGCCGGGCAGCGTACTCGTGGACATCGCCGTCGACCAGGGTGGCTGCTTTGCCGACAGCCACCCGACCACTCACGCCGACCCCACCTTCACCGTGCACCGGTCGTTGTTCTACTGCGTGGCGAACATGCCCGGCGCCGTGCCGCATACCTCGACCTATGCCCTGACGAATGCGACGCTGCCCTATGTGCGTGCTCTTGCCACTCTCGGTTGGGTCAACGCCCTGCGGGCGGACTCCGCGCTGGCCCGAGGGCTCAATACCTTCGATGGGCGGCTGACCAGCGCTCCCGTCGCGCTCGCCCACGGATTACCGCACCAGGCCGTGGCCGAGGCTCTTCGCTAGCAACACCGGTCGGGCCGGTCACCGGTCGGGCCGTCACCGGTCGGGCCTGTCACCGCAGTCCGGCTCCGGCAAGGTCGCCCGGGTCACCGCGCCGTCGGGGTGCAATACCCAGACTCGTCCGCGCCCGGGTGCCAGCGGCGGTGGAAGCTCCCGGCGGTGACTGAGCAGCCGAAAGTCCGACAGGCTGCACCGGTCGAACACCAGGCTGGCCGGGCCGCTCGCCGTTTGCTCACTCGCAGCCTGACCGCTCGAAATGGGGCCGCGCAATCGCGCCAGCAGCGTCCAGTGCGCCTGCCAGGCTTCGGGGTCACCGACGACGATCAGTCGGCCAGGGGCATCCGGCTGACTCTCCTCCCTCGACACCAGCAGGGCGGATGCCGCCGGCCCGCTCGTTCCCGCCAGTTCGATCACCGGCATGCCCAAGGCACCGCGCAGGCGGGTTGCGGTGCCGACCGGTGACGTCGACACGATCAGGAGCGGGCCGTGCGTGGGCAGGGCTGGAATGGGCAGGGCCGGGATGGACGCACCGGGCGGCACGGGAAGCGCCAGCACGGGAGCCACCAGCTGCACGCGCAGGCTGCGCCAGACTCCCCCGCCTGGCGGCAGCGACGGGTGGTAACTGGCTGATTGTCCGCCGGCTGCAAGGTGATCCTGCACGGAGGGCAGTTTCAACAGCAGGGTGCTCTGGCAGAGGGCAGCCAGACCGGGAACCATGCTGGTCTGCCGCTGCACGGCGACGACGACGTGCACACCGGCGGCCGGTCCGTCGCGCAGCAGCCCGGTGAGCAGGTCGACGGCCGCTAGTCGATGGTCTGGCTGCCAGCGGGCGCACACGGAGTCAAAGTCGTCGAAGAGCATCAACCGAGGCGACTCCCACGTCTGCTGCCCCGTTTCCACCTGGGCACTGATCTGCGCCAGGGCATCCCAGGCTGATTCGATGTCGGCGGTGACCAGCTGGGCCTCGGTCCGGTGTTCGGCCACCCGGGAGAGCGTGCGCAGCAGTGTGGATTTACCCGAACCCGCCCCTCCCACGACGAGCAGGTTCCCGTCGTGGGAGGGACTGTAGGCACACACGCGGTACCGCTGACGGTTGGGTTCATCGAGCAACCCGAGGCGGTAGCCCGTCGTCACGGCCTCGCCGGCGGCGGCAGCCTGCAGGTCGGCCACATCCAGGTCGACATCGGTCACCCGCGGCGGGAGCGCATCGAGCCACGGACGACGCGGGGCGCCTGTGCGGGGCATCGACAGCGGGGCCGCGGCGATGCTCGCAATGTCGAGATCCCCGGTTGTGGCCACCTGGCAGAGCACCGGCGCGCTCGACTCGGTGGCGATCATGCACCGGCCGGGCTGATTCGGCGCCAACGCGGCCGCGGCATCCGTGCCAATCACAGCCTGGCTGTCGGCGCGGTTATTCACGCGCAGCGACAATCGCAGGCTGCAGTTCGCCAGCAGCGCGTCACGCACCACGCCGGCCGGCCGTTGCGTGCACAAAATCAGGTGGACGCCGAGCGACCGTCCCCGGGCGGCGATGTCGACAAAGAGAGCGTGCAGCTCAGGAAACACTCCAAGCATGGTCGCGAACTCATCGACGACGATGACAAGCCGGGGAAGCGGATGCTCCAACCGCACGTCGGTCACGTCCCGCGCTCCGGCCTCGCTCAGCATGCGCTCACGGTAGCGAAGTTCGGCCCCCAAACTGGCCAGGGCCCGCGCGGCCGTGTTCGAATCGAGGTCGGTGATGAGGCCGACGCAGTGCGGCAGCCGACCGAGTGGTTGAAAGGCAGCGCCGCCTTTGAAATCGATGAGCAGAAAGTTCACCTGGCCGGGTGAGTAGGTCGCGGCGAGCGCCACGACCCAGGTGGTGAGGAGCTCGCTCTTGCCACTGCCGGTGGTTCCTCCAACCACGGCGTGCGGCCCGGACTGCACCAGGTCGATGCGCACCGGCCCGTCGCGGCCGACGCCGATCAGGCAGTCGAGGCTTGGCGGTGCCGTATCCCGATCGATCGCCCGGTCGATCGCCCCGTCGATCGCGGCAGCCTTGTCGACCTGCTCGACCTGCTCGAGCAGTTCCAGAATGGGGACCGTGTCCGGGAGTTGCCCGGCCGCTGTCAGGAGTCCGGCGGCCCGGGCCTGCCCGGCAATCGTCACCGCGAAGGTGACCGCTTCGGCCCGTGCGAGCAGTTCCGGGCAAAAATCGAGGGGCGGCGCGCGATTTGGCGAACGGATAATCTGCGCCCGTGCCGGCCCACCGACGCGCACGACCGTTCCACAGCCCGGGGGCAGATCTTCGAGCCGCGTGGCCACGGCAAGGAGCAGCCGCCCCCGGGCTGGCTCGACGCCGCGGGGTTCCGGGGTACTAACGACCGACTTCGACATTCCGGCCGCCGCCTCACGCAGCACAAGCGTGAACCTGCTCGGCGTCGACGCGACGTGTGGAAGCTGAGCCACCCAGTTCCAGTTTGTGGAACCGGTGAGACCATCTGGAGAAACGCCGAGGTCGGTCGGCGGCAGGGCAAAGCAGAGCTGCACGAACACGGCGCGGGCAAGGGCGGTCGCCAACGGCGGCGGCCCGACGATGCCGAGCCCGTGGGTCAGGTCGACGACGATGGGAGCACCGGTGACGGTCGCGGCCCACTCCGAAAGTTCCCGGTGCTCGTTCGTGGCGCTCGCCCCGCCGAGTCTGATGCCGCTCGCAACCGGGCCCGTCCCGAGCGCGACGAGCGTGGCATCCGTTTGTCGCCAACGTGCGGCCGCCGCACGGCCGAACACAATATTTCGGGCCGATGGTGTGTGTTGCCAGGCTTCGTCGCGCTGGCGGGACTGACGCTCGGCGATGACCGTACGCAACAGCGCCACTGCCGCGGCGCGCGAGGCCGTTTCGGCACGGTGGCGGTTGCGACCCGAGCGTTTCGAATCGAACATGCTGGCCACAGCGATGATCGGGCTGAGAACGGCGAAGATCAGCGCAAAGGCCGAGCCGGTGATCATCCAGATCACTCCAGCGGCGACCAATGGCGCCACCGTGGCCAGTAGCGGAAACCCAACGTGCGGCAGCGCAGCCGGCGCGGGCGGCAGGGACAGGGTTTCATCGACGGCGGACACGCGTCCAGCAGACCAGATCGGCGACCACGGAGGGGCCACGATCGAGCTATCAGTGCACAACCGGCGTTGTGCTTGCCGGTGCAGGAGCCATCCTGGGTCGAGCGCCTCAGGCGACGCTGAAGGAGTGGTCTGCGATTTCGACCCGGGTACCGCGCGGCAGGACGTACCGTCGTCCTGGTTCGAGTGACTCGGCCGTTTCGCCGGGTCGGCGAATCACCGTACCGTTGCCCGAGACGCGGTCACTGACCCAGAACTCGCCATCGTGCTGGCCGAATTCGAGGTGGGTCTTCGAGACGGATCGGTCGGCATCCGTTACCCAAATCAGATCGTCGAAAATCTCGTCGGGCTGGGGCAAGGGTTTTCGTCCAATCAGACCGGAGCCCTGCACCGACACCCGCTGGCCGGTGCTGAAGCTCATGACGAAGGTCACGCTGCTCGGCAGCGCGGCGGTCGGTGCGTTAGTCGGCGCTGCGGTCGGTACGGTAGTCGCAACGCCCGCGGGGATCGGCACAGAAATGACGCCGGTCGGGCGCGGCAGGCGCGCAATGATCGTCGTGTCGTTCGGGCGGGGGTCCGGGCGCTTGCGCGACTCCGCGGTGGCGGTGCGGGAGCTGCCGCATCCACCGCAGAACATAGCCCCAACCGACAACGAGGCACCGCATATCTGACAGGTCACGATCGCCTCGACCTAGACCTTCTTGACCACGCTGGACTTGAGCTGCATGAAGCCGAAACCATCGACCTTGCAGTCGATGTCGTGGCCGTCGACCGGATCGGAGAGGCGAATGTTGCGCACCTTGGTGCCGACCTTGATCGACAGCGACTGGCCCTTGACCTTGAGGTCCTTGATGATCGAAATGGTGTCCCCGTCGTTCAGGACGGTTCCAAAGGCGTCCTTGACCACGGTTTCCTGATCCTGCTCGTCGTCCGCCGGCTCGTTCGACCATTCGTGAGCGCAGAGCGGACAAGCCAGCAACGCGCCCATCTCGTAGGTCAGGTCGCTGGAGCATTCAGGGCACGGGGGCAGGGTCTCATCCACTCGTGTCATGATACGCGACTGCCCAGGGACGGCGACGGCAGGCAGCTGACGCGGTCAGGCTTCGGGCGTCTCGTACGGTTCGACCGCGAGCACGTCGACCACGATCGCCGTGACGTTGTCGCGACCACCATTTTCCAGGGCCGCCTCGACCATCGCCGCGACGGCATCCTGTGCGAGCTTCTTTTCGAGCAAAAAATGCCGGATGCCGTAGGAGGTGAGTTCCTTGGTGAGACCGTCGGAACAGATCAGAATGCGCATGCCAGCCAGAAGCGGCACGATACGGTAGTCGGGAATCGGCGGTTCGTGGAAGCCGACGGCGCGAGTGATGATATTGCCGTGGGGGTGTACGTCGGCCTCTTCGCGGGTGATGCGCCCGGCGTCGACCAGTTCCTGCACGACCGAGTGATCGTTGGTGATTTGCTCGAGAATACCGCCGGTTAGCTGGTACACCCGTGAGTCACCGATGTTGTACACAATCCAGCTGGCGTTATCCGACACCAGGGCCAATGCGACGCCGGTCACCGTGGTGCCGGTACCCTGATCGGTGACTCCGACACCCTGCGCCATGTCTTCAACCGCGAGAGCGAGTGCCCGATCGATCGATTCGGCCTCGGCGACGAGCGTTCCGGAGAGTTCCGCGAGCCTGGTTACGACGGCACCGCTGGCGACATCGCCAGCCGAGTGACCGCCCATGCCGTCGGCGACGGCGAACAGCGGCGGTGCGGCAAGCAAGCTGTCTTCGTTGACCTCGCGGCGATGACCGACATCGGTCAGGGCTGCCCAAGCCAGTGTTACCGTCGTTCCGACGCTGGGCAGTTCGACGCGAAATTCGGTCGAACCTTGACCAATCTGGGTCACGGGTGGTGCCTTCCGAGTGTGGGGCACGAATCCGTCCCCGCCGTTCCAACGTTCACCGAAGGACTTGGACCATAATAACGTCACCACTCGGGCCCACCGGACCGACTAGTGCCCGATGTACGACATCACGTGTTTGATGCGCGTGTAGTCCTCGAACCCGTACATCGAGAGGTCTTTACCGTAGCCGGAGTGTTTGAAACCGCCGTGCGGCATCTCGGCAACGATCGGAATGTGCGTGTTGATCCATACGCAGCCGAAGTCGAGGTGTTTGGCCAAGCGCATCGCGCGACCGTGATCGCGGGTCCATACCGACGATGCCAGACCGTACTGCACGTCGTTCGCCCACCGCAGCGCCTCGGCCTCGTCGGTGAAACGCTGCACGGTCATCATCGGGCCGAAGATCTCCTGCTGTACCGCCTCGTCGGTCTGCAGCAGATTACTGACGATGGTCGCTTCGTGAAAATACCCGGTGGTACCCAACCGATGACCGCCGAGTTCGAGCACGGCGTGGTCGGGCAGCCGGTCGACAAAGCCAGAGACCTGGGCAAGCTGGTTGGCGTTGTTGACCGGTCCGAACAAGATCCCCTGCTCGGTGGGAGTTCCCGTGCGGGCATTGTCCCGTGCGTAGGCGGCGAGCGCGGCGACGAATTCGTCGTGAATGCCGCCCTGCACGAGCAGTCGGGTAGCCGCGGTGCAGTCCTGGCCGGCGTTGAAGAAGCCGGCGGCGACGATCCCGGCAACGGCGAGTTCGATATCGGCGTCGTCGAACACGATCACCGGCGCCTTCCCTCCCAATTCCAGGTGCACCCGCTTGAGGTCGCGTGACGCAGCCTCGGCCACGGCCATTCCGGCCCGAACCGAACCGGTGATTGAGACGAGCTGCGGGGTCTTGTGGTCAATCATGGCCGCGCCGGTCGTGCGGTCTCCGGTAATCACGTTGAGCACGCCGTCTGGCAAGAATTCCGCAGCGATTTCGGCGAGCAGCAGGGTCGCGCTCGGGGTTGTATCAGACGGTTTGAGCACCGTGGTATTACCGGCGGCGAGGGCGGGCGCAAACTTCCAGACCGCCATATTCAAGGGGTAGTTCCAGGGTGTGACCTGGCCGACGACGCCGATCGGCTCCCGCCGGATGAAAGAAGTGTGGTCGGTCATATACTCGCCGGCCGCACGGCCTTCGAGAGTGCGGGCGGCGCCGGCAAAAAAGCGAATCTGGTCGACCGAGAGCATAATCTCATCGTCGACCAGGGTAGAGCGTGGTTTCCCGGTGTCGAGCGACTCGACGTCGGCGAATTCCTCCGCGCGCGCCTCCACCGCATCCGCTATTCGAAAGAGCGCGAGCTGCCGCACTGCCGGTGTCGTCTCTCCCCAGATCTGGAAAGCGGATGCCGCAGCCCGGTAGGCCGTGTCCACGTCGGACGCATTCGACACCGGGCTACTGCCGTAGACCGTTTCGGTCGCGGGATCGACGAGGTCGAACCGATCCAACGATGTGGAGTCGACGTACTGGCCATTGATGAAGTTGCGTAGTTCGGGGGCACTCATGCGAATCAGTGTACCTATTCCATTTTGATTTGCACCCAGATCCACAAATGAAATCAACGGTGATCTGCATAATGTGCGACTGATTCGCTTGCCGAAGTGTATTTAGACTGACAGAATCGATGCATGAATGGACAAAGGCGTGGTCACCCGCCCAAGCCGGCCCAGCTCGACGATGTGTCGAAGAAGATCATCGAACAGCTTCAAGCCGACGGGCGTCGGTCATACGCGGAGATCGGCAAAGCCGTCGGTCTCAGCGAGGCGGCCGTGCGCCAACGAGTGCAGAAGCTCACCGACTCGGGCGTCATGCAAATCGTCGCCGTGACGGACCCGATGCAGCTGGGTTTCTTTCGCCAGGCCATGATCGGCATCCGCGCTTCGGCCGACACCCGCGTGCTCGCCGAGCACCTGGCCGCAATCGATGCCGTGGATTACGTCGTGCTCACGGCCGGCACCTTTGACATCCTCGCCGAGGTTGTCTGCGAAGACGACGACGAACTGCTCGAACTGCTCAACTCCAAGATCCGCAATCTCGAGGGAGTCCTCTCCACCGAGACGTTCGTTTATCTCAAACTCCGCAAACAGTTCTACAACTGGGGAACACGGTAAAAAAATGACTCTCACCACACCCGTCGATGCACCGACCGCTTACAGCGACGCCCACAACGCCGAGTTACAGCAGAAGGCCAAAGATCACCTCTGGATGCATTTCTCGCGTCAGTCGGTGATGGAATCCGACGCCGGCGTGCCCATCATCGTCAAGGGCAAGGGCCACCACATCTGGGATTCCAAGGGCAAGCGGTATATTGACGGCCTGAGCGGTCTGTTCACGGTCAACGCCGGGCATGGACGCAAACGTCTCGCCCAGGTCGCCGCGAAGCAGGCCGAGGAACTCGCGTTCTTCCCGATCTGGTCGTACGCGCACCCGAACGCGATCGAACTCGCAGACCGGCTCGCCTCCTATGCTCCCGGCGACCTCAACCGGGTGTTCTACTCGACCGGCGGCGGTGAAGCCGTCGAGACCGCGTTCAAGCTCGCCAAGTACTACTGGAAGCTGATGGGGCGCCCGACCAAGCACAAGGTCATCTCTCGCAATGTCGCCTATCACGGTACCCCGCAGGGCGCACTGGCCATCACTGGTATCCCGGCGATGAAGGAGATGTTCGAGCCGGTCACCCCCGGCGGGTTCCGCGTACCCAACACGAACTTCTATCGGGCCGACGAGATGAGTCCGGGCCTCGGGCTCGGGGACAATCTCGAAATGTTCGGCCAGTGGGCCGCGAACCGCATCGAAGAGATGATCGAGTTCGAAGGACCCGAAACTGTCGCCGCCGTGTTCTTGGAGCCCGTTCAGAACTCCGGCGGTTGCTTTCCGCCGCCGCCCGGCTATTTCAAGCGCGTGCGCGAAATCTGCGACAAGTACGACGTACTCCTGGTCGCCGACGAGGTCATCACGGCGTTCGGGCGCATCGGCAACATGTTCGCCTCGACGACTTACAATATCCAGCCCGACATGATCACCTGTGCCAAGGGCATGACGAGCGGATACTCACCGATCGGCGCGACCATTGTCAGCGACCGCATCTACGAACCGTTCAGACACGGCGAAACGACCTTCTACCACGGCTACACCTTCGGTGGCCACCCGGTCTCCTCGGCCGTGGCCCTGGCCAACCTCGACATTTTCGAAGAGGAGAAAATCAACGAGAACGTTCGAAAGAACTCGCCCCTGTTCCGCCAGGAGCTGGAGAAACTGCTCGATCTGCCCATCGTCGGCGACGTGCGCGGCGCCGGGTACTTCTTCGGCATCGAACTGGTCAAGGACAAGGGCACGAAGGAAACCTTCAACAACGAGGAGTCGGAGCGTCTGCTGCGCGGCTACCTGTCGAAGGCGCTCTACGACGCTGGCCTGTACTGCCGCGCCGATGACCGTGGCGACCCGGTCATCCAGCTCGCTCCCCCGCTGACGATCGGCCCGAATGAATTCGCTGAGATCGGCGAGATTCTGCACGGGGTGCTCTCGGAGGCACCACAGCACATGTAGTTGATGGAGGCCGGCTTCAGCGGCCGGCTGCGCGCTCGTCGAAGTCTTCATCAAAGTTTTGATCCAAGTCTTGATCCAAGTCTTCATCGCGTGCGTAGCCGTCGTTTTCCTCCTCACCAGTGCGCGGCACCGCGAACGCCCACTCCGGCAGGTGCCCCGACGTGAGCAGCAGGTCCAGCAGGGTCGCCATGCTGTACTGCGAGTCGATGACGAGCGCCCGGTCCACGAAGATTCCGGCAACGGAACCGCTGCCGAGAGCCCACGACAGCCATGCCAGCATGCAGAGCGGCGCGGGCCGGGCCGCGCGCGGCGCCATCGCGACGACGGTACGCAGCAGGGTGATCGCGATGCGGATCCGGTCAACGTCGGGTCGTTCACGCTGCAGGCCAAGCATGATGTCGCCGGTGTGCTTGGCGTTCGGGTCGCCGGTGTGCATCTCCTCGGTGACCAGGTCGTCGAGACTGCGCCCGGTCTCGGACTGGAGTCGTGCGTATCGCCGATTGAGTTCGTGGGCGCGCATTCCCTCTGCACGCCCGAACGCGAACTGCACCATGATCTGGTCGCGATTGGGCGGCGACTGCACGAGCACGAGCAGTGCCGCGGCGTTCTCCTCCGAGGGCGGATTCTGCCAGGTCAGCGCCTCCTCGGCAATCATTACCGGGTCGAGCATAAAACCAAGGGTGGGAAATAGCGCCGGAGCGTTCTCAGCCCGCATGAGCAGGCGGTGGTACCGCCGGTAGACCCTGGCCAGGCGTTCCTTGGTAGCCGAATCAACGCCGATCGGCTCGACGCCGTTCTGCAAGGTGCCAAGCGGATGCTCTGCGGCGGTCGTCGCCGCCTCGAACACCTGCGACTCTGCGATGTCACTGAGCGGATGCCCGCCCGCCGGGCACTGCGGGTCACGGTAGCTGCCCCAGGCATCCGCTGCTACACACAGAGAATCTCGCAGCAGAAAACCGCTCAGCTCGAGTCGCCGATTCAAGATCTCGGCAAACCGTTCACCCGGGATGCCGGTGGTGCTCGCGAAGGACGCCCCGGTGTACAGGACCGGAACGACAGCGTCGACTCCCGGAATCTTGCACAGCATGCCGGCGAGAGTCGTCGCAATGCGCTTATACACCTTCTGGGGTGCGCCTGGTTCTGGCAGGTTGAAACGCAGCGCACCGCAGGTGCGGTTGCCGCGAAAAGCAACCAGAACCGCGCTGGTCTCGGGCAGAAAACCGAGCAACTGGGGAACGAGTGCCAGAAAGTCTTGTGCCTTCTGAGCTTTGACAATGGTGGGTTGCATGCAGCCACTGTGCCGGGGAGCGCACCCGCAATGGCCGCCCCGCCCGCATCTGAGGATGAACCGGGCGGGTCTACTGCTGGGGAGGAAGCGCGGCGAGCAGCAGCATTTCGTCGGCGCGCACAGCGTTGCCCTGGTCGTCGAGCACGTCATAGCCGTCGAGCACGATGCGCGCGGAGTCGATCCTGAGGTCAGGCGAAGAGGTTCGAAATGTATGCGACTTCGTCGACGGACGGGTTCCATGAGGTGGCCGCCGTCGCGTTTTGAATGATCTGCTCTGGCTTGGTGGCACCGGCGATGACGCTGGTCAGGCCGGGCTGCGCCAGGAGCCAGGCGAATGTCGCTGCGAGCATGCTCACTCCGCGCGCGTCGCACCATTCCTGATATCGCTCGATCACATCCCACGGGGCGTCGTCGGCGAGGTGGCGTCGGATCATCATGATCCGGCTGTCGGCCGGGCCACCGGTACGGGAGAATTTGCCGGTGAACAAGCCGTTATACAACGGAAAGAACGGCAAGAAGCCCAGACCGAATGCATTCACCGCTGGCAGCACCTCGTCCTCGACGTCCCGGACGAGCAGGCTGTATTCGTTCTGGCTGGAGATGAACGCGGGGTGTCCATTCATGCGCGCGGTGAACTCGGCTTCGGCGATCTGCCAGCCGGCCAGGTTGGAGTGACCGATATAGCGAATCTTGCCCTCGGTGATGAGGTCGTCTAGCGTGGCGAGGGTCTCCTCGATCGGCGTCGAAGGGTCCGGCACGTGCAGCTGGTACAGATCGATCCAGTCGGTCTGCAAGCGTCTGAGGGAGGCCTCGACAGCCAGGCGGATGTAGCGGCGCGAGCCGCGTGCGCCCCAGTCCGCCCCGTTCAACCCGCCCATGTCCATGCCGAATTTGGAGGCAAGCACGATCTGATCGCGTTTACCGCGGAGGGAATGCCCCATGAGCGTTTCGCTCAGGCCGCGCTCGGCACCGTAGATATCGGCCGTGTCGAACAACGTCACCCCCGCCTCGAGTGCCGCGTCGATCACCGCCGTCGTGCCGTCCTGACTCTCCGACGCTGTTCCCGTGCGGCCGAAATTGTTGCAGCCGAGCCCGACTGTCGATACGGTCAGTCCGGAAGAGCCAAGTCTGCGATATTCAATCTGAGCCATCCCTACAGACTAGGGGCGCGGCATCCGTTTTTGGCGAACCAATCTGCACCTCCTGCACAGGCGGGGTGCGGGGCCGTTGTGTACCGATGTCCGAAACCCGCGAAGTCATAACAGGGTCGGCGGCTACAGTCGAATCATGGACAGCATCCCGACGCCGCGAACAAATCACGCGCTCCTTCGTCTTCCCAGCCCCATCGGCCGGCTCGAACTCACCGCAGACGCGGGGGGCATCCTCACTCTTTCCATTGAAACCAACGGCCAGCTGCCCCTCGACGCGACCGCGGAGACGCCCTCCCCGGTGTTGCAGCGTGCGGCCGAACAACTCGATGAGTACTTCGCCGGAACCCGCCAGACCTTCGACCTTCCCGTGCATCTGACGCGGGGCACCGAGTTTCAACGCAGCGTCTGGGCGCGGCTGGCGACCCTGAAATTCGGCGACGTCATCTCGTACGGTGCGCTCGGCAGCGAGATCGGTCGGGTCGGATCGGGCCGCGCCATCGGCGGGGCCGTCGGCGCGAATCCCGTGCCGATCATCATCGGCTGTCACCGCGTGCTCGCGACGAGCGGCCAGATCACCGGCTACAGCGCCGGTCAAGGCATCACGACCAAGGCCTGGCTGCTCGACCACGAGAAAATCGCACACCGATAACCGCGCCGAACTCCCCGTCGGTTCAGCGCCGAGCGAGCGGGAGCAGGCCAAGCGCCCGCACTGCGTCGCGCTCCTCCACCAACTCCGCGACGGAGGCTGCTATGCGGCTGCGCGAGAATTCGTTCAGCTGCAGCGCGGGCACGATGCGCCACTGCCCATCAACGGATCGCACCGGGAAGGAACAGACCAATCCAGCCGGAACGTCATACGAGCCATCAGAGACCACTCCGGCGCTGGTCCAGTCCACACCGCGGCCGGTAACCCAGTCACGCACGTGGTCGATGGCGGCGTTGGCGGCGGAGGCGACGGACGAACCGCCACGCACGGCGATGATCTCGGAGCCACGCTGGGCGACTCGCGGAATGAAGGTCTCTGCCAGCCACCGCTCATCGACGAGCTCGCGAACCGCACGGCCGCCTGCCGTCGCGTGAAAGACATCCGGATATTGACTGGCCGAATGGTTTCCCCACACGGTCAGCCCGTGAATCGCCCCCACGCTGACGTCGAGGTGATTCGCCAATTGCCCAACGGCCCGGTTGTGATCGAGCCGCGTCATTGCGGAAAAGCGGTCCGACGGCACGTCGGGCGCGTGTGCGGCCGCAATGAGCGCGTTCGTGTTGGCCGGGTTACCCACCACAAGCACGCGCACATCATCGGCGCCGCCCGCGTTGATGGCGGTACCCTGCGGCCCAAAGATGCGCCCGTTGGCTTCGAGCAGATCGGCGCGTTCCATGCCCGGACCGCGCGGGCGAGATCCGACCAACACTGCGATGTTAACGCCTTCGAATGCGACAGCGGGATCATCGGTGACCGTCACCCCCCGCAGCAGATCGAAGGCACAGTCTTCGAGTTCCAGGGCGGTGCCCTCGGCCGCCTTCACACCTTCCGGTATTTCCAACAGGGTCAGGTGAATCGGCGTCGTCGTGCCGAGTAACGCTCCGGCGGCGATGCGGAACACGAGCGCATAACCGATCTGACCGCCCGCACCGGTGACGGTCACACGGACCGGTTGCCGGGTAACGGGAACGTTTACGGTTGCCGCTTCGGGTACGGTGCTGGCGTCTGTAGTCACGCGCCTAGCTTAACCCCGGTATAGATCGTGGATGATGCCGCGCGGCCCGCTGACGCGAAATGTTGCTCCACGACCAGTTCGAGCTCGCCGGGCGCACCGTGCTCCAGGCGAATTCCAACAGATCCGGCCCAGTCGATGAGTTCGGCCGCACTCGCAAAATCGTGTTCGTGTTCGAGCAGGACCCGGGTGAATTCGCCCTTGGACTTCTTATTGAAGTGGTTTAGGGCACGCTTCTGACCGTCCCCGCCGTCGGCGACGACCCGCAGATAGAACGACTCCGGTCGGACGGGTCGGGCGCCGAGAGCCACATAGGCTTCCGACCGCAGGTCCAGCAGCAACTCCCCGGTCTGGCCAAGGAGTTTCTGAATGTCAGCGCTCCAGTGCTGTTTCAACGTGTGATTGGCCACGGTCACATTCGGCACGCGCGAATCATGCGAGAGCCGGTACGCCGGTATCGGGTCAAGCGCAGCGAGGGGCCCAAGGAGTGCGGAGTGCACGACGAGGTGGACGTGCGCGAAGTCACGCTGAGCCGCCGAGAGGGTTCCAGCATCCAGTCCGTCGAACAGGACGCCGGTATACCGGTCAATGACCGCGAGCGTCGGAGAGGACAATAATTCGCGATTACGGTCGATCTCGAACAGCTGCGTGCGGCCCAGTTTGAGGGCGGCACGAGCAGCTTCCGGATGCCGCGCCAGGGCGACGAGCGCCCGCGCGAGTACCCGACGTTTCACATTCAGGCTCGGGTACGCCAGGAGCGACCAGTTCAGGGGTACAGCTTCGCCGCCGGAGCGTTTCGTCTCCGACGGCGGAAGCAGTATTAGCACTGGTGTGGCAGACGCAGGTGTTATGAACCCACGAGTTCGGCCGTGCGGGCCACGATGGTGACCGTGTCGTTATCGACCGACAAGAAACCATCCTCTGCCTTGGCCAGAACCTTCGAGCCGTCAGGCAGGGTCAGGCGGACGTCACCCAGAGCCAGAATCGCCAGCATGGGCTCGTGACCGGCGAGGATGCCGATCTCGCCCTCGACGGTCTTGGCTACAACCATCGACGCTTCGCCGGTCCAGACCTGGTGGTCGGCCGACACGATGCTGACGGACAGCGACTTTGCCATGCTTAGCCGTTCTCCTTCTGAATCTGAGCCCACTTCTCTTCAACGTCGTTGATGCCACCGACGTTGAAGAAGGCCTGCTCGGCCACGTGGTCGAACTCACCGTTGGCGATTGCGGTGAACGACTCGATGGTGTCCTTGAGCGGAACCGTCGAACCCTCGACACCGGTGAACTTCTTCGCCATGTAGGTGTTCTGCGACAGGAACTGCTCGATGCGGCGGGCACGGGAAACCGTGACCTTGTCTTCCTCGGAGAGCTCGTCAACGCCGAGGATCGCGATGATCTCCTGGAGTTCCTTGTTCTTCTGCAGGATCGCCTTGACGCGCACGGCCGTGTTGTAGTGATCGGCACCCAGGTAACGGGGGTCGAGGATACGACTGGTCGAGGTCAGCGGGTCGACGGCCGGATACAGGCCCTTCGACGCGATAGCTCGGGACAGCTCGGTCGTGGCATCCAGGTGGGCGAAGGTGGTGGCCGGTGCCGGGTCGGTGTAGTCATCGGCAGGGACATAGATCGCCTGGAGGGAGGTGATCGAGTGGCCACGGGTCGACGTGATGCGCTCCTGCAGGATGCCCATCTCGTCAGCCAGGTTGGGCTGGTAGCCCACGGCGGACGGCATACGGCCCAGCAGGGTCGACACCTCGGAACCGGCCTGGGTGAAGCGGAAGATGTTGTCGATGAAGAGCAAGACGTCTTGCTTTTCCACGTCGCGGAAGTACTCAGCCATCGTGAGGGCGGAGAGCGCGACGCGCAGGCGCGTTCCCGGCGGCTCGTCCATCTGGCCGAAGACGAGCGCGGTCTTGTCGAAGACGCCGGCTTCTTCCATCTCGGCAATGAGGTCGTTGCCCTCACGGGTACGCTCACCGACTCCGGCGAACACCGATACTCCACCGTGATCCTGCGCGACGCGCTGGATCATTTCCTGGATCAGCACGGTCTTGCCGACTCCGGCACCACCGAACAGGCCGATTTTTCCACCGAGAACATACGGCGTGAGAAGGTCGATGACCTTGATTCCGGTTTCGAACAGCTGAGTCTTGGACTCGAGCTGGTCGAAGGCCGGGGGCTTGCGGTGGATGGGCCAGCGCTCGGTGATCTCGATCTTTTCGCCGGGCTGGGCGTTGAGCACCTCACCGATGACGTTGAAGACCTTGCCTTTGGTGACGTTTCCAACCGGAACCGTGATGGGGCTGCCGGTGTCGCGAACTTCCTGGCCGCGAACGAGTCCGTCGGTCGGGTTCAGCGCGATGGCGCGAACGAGGTCGTCACCGAGGTGCAGTGCAACCTCGAGAGTGATCTCGTTCGACTGGTCACCGATGGTGATCGTAGTCTTCAGGGCGTTGTAGATGCCGGGGATCGAGTCATGCGGAAACTCGATGTCGACAACGGGGCCCGTGACGCGCGCGATGCGGCCAACAGAACCGGCCGTGTCCTCCGCCCGGACTGGCGCGATTGCGGTGTCAGTCATTGCTCTCTCTTCTCTGCCCATGGGACATGTGAACTACTTCTTAGCGGATGAGAGCGCGTCGGCTCCACCCACGATCTCGGAAATCTGCTGGGTAATCTCAGACTGACGCGCGTTGTTCGACAGGCGTGTGTAGTCCGTGATCAGCTTGTCGGCGTTGTCGCTTGCCGACTTCATGGCCTTCTGGCGACTCGCGTGCTCGGACGCCGCCGACTGCAGCATGGCGTTGAACAGACGACTCTCGATGTACACCGGAAGAAGGCTGTCCAAAACCGTTTCGACGTCGGGTTCGAACTCGTAAAGCGGAAGAACCTTGTTGTCGCCGGGTTCTTCCACTCCCTCAACGACCTCGAGGGGAAGCAGCCGAACAACTTCGGGAACCTGCGTGACCATGCTCACGAAACGGTTGTAGACGATGTGTATCTCGTCGACGCCGCCGTCGGAGTAGTCCGTGAGGAATGACTCCAGCAGTGCTTCGCCGATTTCCTTGGCCGTTTCAAACTGCGGCTGATCGGTTCCACCGGTCCAGACTCGCTCCGACGTGCGGTTGCGAAAGCTGAAGTAGGCGATGGCCTTCCGGCCGATCAGGAAATAGGAGATGTCCTTGCCCTGGCCACGGAGCAGCTCGCTGAGTGACTCCGCCTCCCGCAAAACCTGCGAGCTGAACGCGCCGGCCAAGCCTCGGTCGGAGGCGAAGATGACGACTGCTGCGCGCTCGATCTTCTCCGGCTCGGTGGTGAGCACGTGCTCGACGTTCGAGTATGTGGCCACCGCTGAAACGGCACGCGTCACCGCTCGCGAATACGGGGTCGACGCAGCGACCCGCGCCTGCGCTTTCTGGATGCGCGAGGCGGAGATCAGCTCCATGGCCCGAGTGATCTTCTTGGTCGTCTGGGCAGACTTGATCTTCTGCCGGTAGACCCGAAGTTGCGCTCCCATGTGTCTGCTTCCTTGTCTTTCAGTTCGTTGTCATCAGTGTTACTGCGTCGTCAGAGTCCGCGGGGACTACCGGCGGTGCTTGACGATTTTTTCCTGGTTGACGTCTTCGACGGCGATAGCCTCGAATTTCTCCGTGCCCACCGAGGCAAGCGGCTTGCCTTCGCCAGTCTGGAATTCGAGCTTGAACTTGTCGACGCCTGCGGTGAGGGCTTGCACGGTCTCGTCAGAGAGAACGTTGGTCTCGCGCAGGTTCTTCAGGATCTCGGTGTTGCGGCCGAGGAAGTCGAGCAGCTCGCGTTCGAAGCGCAGCACGTCCGGAACGGGAACCTCGTCGAGCTTGCCGTTGATGCCGGCCCAGATCGAGACGACCTGGTCCTCGACGGGATACGGCGAGTACTGCGGCTGACGCAGCAGTTCGGTGAGGCGGGCACCGCGGGCGAGCTGACGACGGCTGGCCGCGTCCAGGTCGGAGGCGAACATCGCGAAAGCTTCGAGTGAACGATACTGGGCCAACTCAAGCTTGAGCGTGCCGGAGACCTTTTTGATCGACTTGACCTGCGCGTCGCCACCGACGCGGGAGACCGAGATGCCGACGTCGACAGCGGGACGCTGGTTGGCGTTGAACAGGTCGGACTGCAGGAAGATCTGGCCGTCGGTGATCGAAATCACGTTGGTCGGAATGTAGGCGGCAACGTCGTTGGCCTTGGTTTCGATGATCGGAAGACCGGTCATCGATCCCGCACCGAGCTCGTCGGAGAGCTTGGCACAACGCTCGAGCAGACGGGAGTGCAGGTAGAAGACGTCTCCGGGGTACGCTTCGCGTCCCGGCGGGCGACGCAGAAGCAGCGATACCGCACGGTAGGCCTCAGCCTGCTTGGAGAGGTCATCGAAGACGATGAGAACGTGCTTACCGGCGTACATCCAGTGCTGGCCGATGGCGGAACCGGTGTACGGGGCGAGGTACTTGAAGCCGGCCGGGTCAGAGGCGGGAGCAGCGACGATGGTGGTGTACTCCATCGCTCCGGCATCCTCGAGGGCACCCTTCACCGAAGCGATGGTGGAACCCTTCTGGCCGATGGCGACGTAGATGCAACGAACCTGCTTGTTGCTGTCGCCCGACTCCCAGTTGGCCTTCTGGTTGATGATGGTGTCGATCGCGATCGCGGTCTTGCCGGTCTGGCGGTCGCCGATGATCAGCTGACGCTGGCCGCGACCGATCGGGATCATGGCATCGATGGCCTTGATACCGGTCTGCATCGGTTCGTGGACCGACTTGCGGCTCATGACGCCGGGAGCCTGCAGTTCGAGGGCACGACGGCCTTCGGTCGCGATGTCTCCGAGTCCGTCAATGGGGGCGCCGAGCGGGTCGACGACACGGCCGAGGTAACCGTCGCCGACGGGAACGGAGAGAACCTCGCCGGTGCGGTGCACCTCCATGCCCTCAACGATGCCTCCGAACTCGCCGAGCACGACGACGCCGATCTCATCTTCGTCGAGGTTCTGGGCCAGGCCCAGGGTGCCGTCGGCGAATTTGATGAGCTCGTTGGCCATCACACCGGGCAAGCCCTCAACGTGGGCGATACCGTCGCCGGCCGTCGTGACGTAGCCGACCTCGGTCGTTGATGTCTTGTTCGGCTCGTAGGACTTCACGAAGTCCTGGAGAGCGCCACGGATCTCATCGGGGCTGATCGTTAGTTCTGCCATCATCTTCCCTTTTCTGTACGGGGGTACAGGTTCTGTCTGTTCGAGGACGCTGCCGCCCTGGGTCATCTGGTGCTGCTGGGTTTATGGTGCTGCTGGTACCGATCCTGCTGGCACTCAGCGAGCGAGCTGAAGTCTCAGATCTGCAAGGCGGGTTGCGATGCTGCCGTCGATCACCAGATCGCCGATTTGCACGCGTACTCCACCCACCAGGGCCGGGTCGACGACCTGGTTGATGGTGAGTGCGCGTCCGTGGCGTTCCTGGAGGTTTTTCTGCAAGCGGTCGAGCTGGGCGGGCGTCAGAACGCTCGCCGACGTCACGGTCGCGATCGACGTTCCGGACTGGTCGGCCACGATAGCTGCTGCGTGTCGCAGCAGTTCACCGATGCGGCGGCCGCGAGGCTGCTGAACCAGATGCCGCACAATGGCGAGCGTCTGGCCGGAGACTTTACCGGCCAAGAGCTTCTCGACCAGGGCGGCTTTAGCGTCGACTTTTCCGAGCTTGCTGGCCAGGGCCAGCTCCAGCCCAGCGTCCGACGACACCGTCTTACCGAAGGCGAACAGTTCGCCCTCGATTGACGTTCCGGCCGCAGCAGACAATGCGGATGCCCGCAGGCCCAGTTCTTCGATCCCGGCCAGCAGGTCGTCGTGGCTGGACCAGCGTTCGGCAACGGCGGCGGAAAGCAGGTCGAGCGCCCGAGGCGTCACGTCGCGTCCGAAGACGGCACGAACGAGAGTGACCTTGGCGGACGGCTCCGCTGATGCATCGCCCAGGGCCGACACAAGCTGGGACGACGACCCGATCACACGACCGGCCCCGAAGAGGCTTTCGCCCGTCGCCAGATCAGTCGTGCCGTCGGGAACGGACAGTGCCGCCCTCGATGTGGCGAGTGCTTCTCTGGTGGCGCTTCCCATTTGCTAGATCTTTCCTGCTGCTGGAGCTGCTGCGTGAGCTGGTACTTCGCTGGCTTCGAGTTCGGCCAGGAAACGATCGACGATGGCACTGGCCTTCGCGTCGTTGGACAGGCTTTCACCGATCACACCCGAGGCGAGGTCGATGGCAAGGGTGCCAACCTCGCTGCGAAGCGATACGACGGCTGCCTGACGTTCGGCTTCGATCTGCGTCTTGGCGCTGGCCGCGATGCGACCGGCTTCGGCCGCAGCCTGCTCCTTGTGCTCAGCGACGATGCGCTGGCCGTCGGTGCGGGCCTGGTCGCGGATCGCGCCGGCTTCGGCGCGGGCGTCAGCAAGCTGGGCCGTGTACTGCACGAGTGCAGCTTCGGCCTTGCGCTGGGCGTCGTCGGCCTTGGCGATGTTGCCCTCGATGGCTTCTGCACGGTCGTCAAGAAGCTTCTGCATTCTGGGCAGCACAAGCTTCCAGAAGAAGAACAAAATCACGACAAAGCAGACCGCCGACCAGATGATGTCGTACCACTCCGGAATGAGCGGGTTCTTAGCCGCTTCTTCAGTTGCGGCTGCAATTACTGCGTGAAGCATCATGCCTCCTAACTAAGTAGTGAAGAGGACTAGTTCGTGAAGATGAAGTAGGTGGCGATGCCGATGAAGGCGAGCGCCTCGGTGAAGGCGATACCGATGTACATCAGCACCTGCAGGCGACCGGCCAGCTCAGGCTGGCGTGCGACACCTTCGATGGTCTTGCCAACGACGATACCTACACCGATTGCCGGGCCGATGGCTGCGAGGCCATAACCGACGGTCGCGATGTTTCCGTTGATTTCCGCGAGAACGGTTGTTGCGTCCACGTATGTTTCCTTCCGTGATGGTGAATTCGGCGAGTGCCGGATTCCTAAAGTGTCTAGTGTTCCTCAGCCAGCGCGAGCTGGATGTAGACGGCGGTGAGTAGGGCAAAAATGTAAGCCTGGAGGACGGCAATCAGCACTTCGAAGAGCGTGAAGGCGAAGCCGAAGACGAGGGTGCCAGCGCCGAAGAGCTTGAACCCGCCATCCGCAGTGAAGAAGAAGAACTGGGTGGCGCTGAAGAACAGCACGAGCAGGAGGTGCCCGACGATCATGTTCATCATCAGTCGGAGCGTCAGGGTGACCGGTCGCACCAGGAACGTCGAGATGAATTCGATCGGCGTCACGATGATGTACAGGGCTGGCGGCACTCCGGGCGGGAAGAGCGAGTTGCGGAAGAACTTCGCCGGACTCTTCTTGACACCGGCGTAGATGAACGTGCCGTAGGAGATGACACCGAGAAGTAGCGGAACCCCGATCACCGACGTGCCGGCAATGTTGAGGAACGGAATGATTCCGGTGATGTTCATGAACAACACCATGAAGAAGATGGTCGTCAGCAGCGGCAGGAAACGCTTGCCGTCTTTCTTGCCGAGCAGGTCTTCGGCGATGTTGACGCGCACGAAATCGAGTCCCATTTCGGCCAGGCTCTGGCCGCGGGTGGGAATGATCTTCATGCGGCGAGTGCCGAGCCAGAAGACCAGCATCAGAACGGTGATCGCGAGGAAGCGAATCAGAATGATGCGGTTGATCTCGAACGGAGTATCAGCAAAAAATATTACGTCGGGGAAGAACTCATTGATGGAGGGACCGTGAAATTCACCGTCGCCGGTGGCAGACGGGACCATCAGGTTTACGGCGATTTCTAGCAGCGCTTTCTCCTGTTTCGGGGCGGTGAGCTCTGCTCGCGCAACGACGAATGGGGCAGGTTTACGACGCTGAATAGCAGGTGCAAACCGGGGTGGGATCGGTGTTTACTCTAGCAAAGATCACGCGCGGAGCCGAATCGAGAGCAGGATCCGTGGGCGAACGGGTCGAAGGGTTACTCGTCGACCGGGGCGGGGGGCAGTCTGACGTCGCTGACGTACGGCATCCGGCTCGTCATAACCACCACAGCGTCCACGACGAGGGAACCCACGACGCCGGCGACGATGCAGAAGAAGAGCACCATCGGTTGAATCCACTCCCGATCCTGCAGCACCACGAGCAGCACCAGGAACACGACGAATTTGAGCAACCAACCACCCATGATGATGCCGAAGAAGCCGCCGATGGCGGATTCGTTTCCGGCCACCCGATTGGCCAGCAGAATACTGCCGGCCGTGATGCCCATGAAGGCCACCGACATGACCGTTCCGATCAGGGCGCTGAGCACACCGGTGCCGCCGTCGATGAAATAGCCGATGACGGAACCGACCACGGCGATGGCGATGGCGACCCAGGCCCCGTAGATCAGGATGCGACGCAGCACGGGGATCGAGGTGGGCTGGGTGGAGGCGGGTGGGGTGGCGCTGGTCATACGTTCTCCTCGGCAGGCGCCGCCGCGGAGGCGGTCGCTCGTGTCGTGTGTGGTTCTGCTGTTGCAGTGGCGGGGATGGTCTGGTCGTGAGCCTGGGCGGCTTCGTCGAGTGGGTCGAGCTGATCGAGCAGGGCTCCCTGCACCGGAGCCGACTGGCTGATCCATTCACCGGTCTTGCGGCGGCCGAGCGGTGCGAGCGTGACGACGGTGCAGATGAGCAGCGAGGTCACCAGGAAGATGGTCGCATACCAGGTCGGCAGGGCGAAATAGACCGGCAGGATGTAGTAGAGCAGGCATCCAATGGATGCTGCGGCTGTCCACCCGTAGAAGATCAATACGGCGTGCAGGTGGGAGTGTCCCATATCGAGCAGCCGGTGGTGCAGGTGTTTCCGGTCGGCGCTGAAGGGCGATTTGCCAGCCCGCACCCGCCGGAACACAGCCAGCCCGAAGTCGAGCAGCGGAATGATCATGATCGCCACCGGCAGCAGGATGGGGATGAACGCCGGGAAGAGCTGCGAGCGGTTGATAGCGGTCGGGTCGATCTGGCCGGTGATGGCGATGGCGCTCGTGGCCATGAGTAGGCCGACGAGGAGCGCGCCGGCATCGCCCATGAACATCTTGGCCGGATGCCAGTTCAACGGGAGGAACCCCACACAGGCACCGACCAGGATGGCGGCAATGAGGGAGGCGAGGTTGAAGTAGTTGGTCGGCGAGGTGTCACGCACGAGCAAATAGCTGTAGAGAAAGAACACACCGTTGGCGATCAGGGCCACGCCGGTGACGAGGCCGTCGAGGCCGTCGATGAAGTTGATCATGTTCATGACCACCACGATGGCGACGACCGTGAACACTATCGACATCCAGCCACTGCCGACCGTCAATCCGCCGATCGGCAGGGAGTAGATCTGTACGCCCTGCCAGGCGACGAGCCCGGCGGCGATGAACTGGCCGGCCAGTTTGGTCATCCAGTCGAGGTCCCAGATGTCGTCGGCGACGCCGACGAGCACGATGAGCAGGGCCGCGCCGAGAATGGCGAGAATCTGATGCGGATCGGCGAACACCAGCCGGAGCGGTGCGAAGGCGCCCGCCACAATGTAGGCGATACCGAAGGCAACCAGGATGCCGAGGAACATGGCGATGCCGCCGAGGCGCGGCGTGGGCCGGGTGTGCACGTCACGTTCGCGAATTTTCGGGTACAGCCGGTACTTGTGGCTGAGTTTGTAGACCACGATCGAGAGCGCGAACGTGACGATCGCGGAAACGAGCGCGAGCAGGAAAAAAAGAGTCATGTGCTACCGGCTGGCATCCGATTCGTCCTGAGCGGCGTCCTGGGACGGGGCAAGGACCGTAGGTGCCGCATCCGCTGGAACCGGTTCTGCTGGTGTTCCGGGCACAGCGGGCTCGGCGGCGAGCAGGTCGCCCACGACAGCCTCGATCGCGTCGCGGGAGATGACGCCGCTACGCACGATGTAGAGGAAACCGCCGTTCGTCTCGAATCCGCTCGCGTCCACGATCGTCGAGGAACCGTCGCCGGTCTGGCCGAACACGCTGTCATACGTTGTGCCGGCGGTGCCGCCGTCGAGGTAGACGGCGACGTTCTCGCCGAATGCCGCTTCGGCGGCCTGGGCGTCACGGGTTGCGGGCATCCCGCTGAGGTTGGCGCTCGAGACGGCGAGCGGGCCGGTTTCGGCGAGCAGATCGAGCGTGATCTGGTTGCTCGGCATGCGCAGCGCAACGGTGCCGCGGGTTTCACCGAGATCCCAGACCAGCGAGGGCTGGGCGTTCACGATGACCGTCAATCCGCCGGGCCAGAACGCCGCGACCAGATCGCGCACCGGCTGGGGCACGTCAACGGCCAGGGCGTCGAGGGTGGGAATGCCGGGAATGAGAACGGGCGGAGGCGATTGGCGCCCGCGGCCCTTCGCGTCGAGAAGCAGCTGTACTGCCTCGGCGTTGAATGCGTCAGCGGCCACACCGTAGACCGTGTCGGTGGGGACGACGACGAGCGCGCCGCGGCCGATCGCTGTGCGCGCCAGTGCGATGTGCGCGCGGTAGTTCGAGGGGCTCGTGTCTGACTCGCTCGTGTCTGAGTCGCTCGTGCAATCGTAGATACGTGTCATTTCCGGCAATTCTAGCCCAGCGCGGCTGTAAAGAGCGGATGCGCGCCCAGTTCACGGGCACGGTGCGGTCTAGGGGTGCACCGCCGTGGTGGCTCGGTCACGGCTGGTGTAATCGCGGTGCGTCGCCGGTACGCGCCAACCGTCGGCGCTGAGCAGCGCACGGATGTCCGCTCCCTGCAGTTCGCCGTGCTCGATGACGAGCACACCGCCGGCCCGCAGCAATCGCAGGCCGGTTATCGACACGCTGCGCACCACGTCGAGGCCATCGGCGCCGCCGAACAGTGCGTGGGCGGGATCGTACAGGCGTACTTCGGGATCGCGGGGAATCGCATCCGCAGGAATGTAGGGCGGATTCGAGATGACGACGGCGACCGTGCCGTCGAGCAGAGCGAACGCGTCGGCGAGGTCACCGAATGCGAGGGTGGCGTTGCCGGCGGCGATCTCGTCGAAGTTGCGGGTGGTCCAGGGGAAGGCTTCCGGCGAGTTTTCGATCGCGAAAATGCGGGCGTGCGGCACCTCGGTGGCCAGGGCCAGGGCGATCGCGCCGCTTCCAGTGCCGAGGTCGACGCCGATCGGCTCCGGATCAGGCATGGAACGCAGCGCGTCGATGGCGAATTGGGCGACCTGCTCCGTTTCGGGGCGCGGCACGAACACCCCCGGCCCCACGTTCAAGGACAGGGACCGGAACGGGGCCCGGCCGGTGATGTGCTGCAGTGGTTCGCGCGTGCTGCGGCGGGCCAGCAGGGTGTCGATGACGGCGGCATCCTCTTGACTGATCGGTCGATCCAGGATGCTGCCGGCCTGCACCTCACCGCGGCTTTGGCCGAGCACGTGGCCGATCAGCAGGTCGGCGTCGACCTCGGGATCGGTGATGCCGGCCGCGGTGAGCAGGCCGATCGCTCGGTTTCGCACGGAAGTCAGGGTCGGGGGCAGGGCAGAATCTGAAGATGGCACGTAGTGAAATGTAACGCACCAATTCGTTGCGGGCCCGAAGACCTAGGCTGGAGACGGCCTTTTCCACCGAACGAAAGTTGCCCTCGTGTCCCAGAAGATCTATGCCGACATCACCAAAGCTGTTGGTGGAACCCCGCTCGTCAAACTCAATCGTTTGACCGCCGGCCTCGGCGCGACTGTGCTAGCGAAGCTTGAATTTTACAACCCTTCCAGCAGTGTGAAGGACCGCATCGGCGTGGCGATCATCAACGCGGCGGAGCAGGACGGTTCACTCCAGCCCGGCGGAACCATCGTCGAAGCGACCAGTGGCAACACGGGCATCGCGCTCGCCATGGTCGGCGCCGCCCGCGGTTATGCGGTCATTCTGGCCATGCCCGAAACAATGAGCAAGGAACGCCGCGTCATGATGCGGGCGTACGGCGCCGAGATCGTACTGACCTCCGGTGCCGATGGCATGCGCGGAGCGGTCGAGAAGGCCGCCGAGATCGTCGCCAACACGCCGGGTGCCGTACTGGCCAGCCAGTTCACGAACCCGGCCAACCCGGCCATTCACCGAGCGACCACCGGGGTCGAGATCTGGGACGACACCGAGGGCACGGTCGACATTCTCGTCGCGGGCATCGGTACCGGCGGGACCCTCTCGGGCACTGGCGGCTACCTCAAGGAGCGGAAGCCGGGTCTCAAGGTCGTCGGTGTCGAGCCGATCGACTCTCCCATTCTCACGGGCGGCAAGCCTGGCCCGCACAAGATTCAGGGCCTCGGCGCCAACTTCGTGCCGGAAACCCTCAACCGCGGTATCTACGATTCGATCACCGACGTGACCCTGGCCGACTCGCTCTCCACGGCCCGCGCACTTGGCACGGACGAGGGCATCCTCGGCGGAATCTCCGGCGGCGCCGCCGTCTGGGCAGCGCTCGAGCAGGCCAAGCTGCCCGAGAACGAGGGCAAGACGATCGTCGTCATCATTCCCGGGTTCGGTGAGCGCTACATCTCGACCGTGCTCTACGAAGACCTGCTGGACTAAGCGAAATTCGACTGCCCGCTATGAATCCTTTTGCCCGTATCCGGGAAGATGTCGCGGCGGCGCGCACCCACGATCCCGCCGCGCGCAGCAACACCGAGGTGTTTCTTGCCTACAGTGGGCTGCACGCGGTGTGGTCGTACCGGATCGCTAACCGCCTCTGGCGGACCGGGCTGCAGCTGCCGGCCCGCTTGGTGTCGCAACTGGCGCGATTCCTGACCGGGATTGAGATTCATCCGGGGGCGACCATCGGACGGCGCTTGTTCATCGATCACGGCATGGGCGTCGTGATCGGTGAAACGGCAGTGCTCGGTGACGATGTCATGCTGTACCACGCCGTAACGCTGGGCGGCAAGAGCCGTCACGGGCATGCTCGTGGGGTGCGACGGCATCCGCATCTGGAAGACGGCGTCACCGTCGGCTCCGGCGCCAAGGTGCTCGGTCCGATCACCATCGGCGCCTGGAGCACCGTCGGCTCGAACGCCGTCGTGACCAAGACCGCCCCGCCGCGTTCGCTGCTCGTGGGCGTTCCCGCAACGATACGGCCACAAACCCCGGAAACGGCCGAGTCTGCCCGCGGAGGCACCCTCGAACCGGAATACTACCTCTAACCCGTCGCGAACGGGTCTGCCGCTGCCGCCCCACCGGCGCGAGGCTACTCGGGGTCGCCGAGCTCGGCCAGGCGGGTTTCCTCGTCGGCGTGGATGCACGAGTCGATGACGGGGCCGAGGGCACCATTCATGACGGCATCCAGGTTGTAGGCCTTGTAACCGGTGCGGTGATCGGCGATGCGGTTCTCCGGAAAGTTGTACGTGCGAATGCGCTCTGAGCGATCCATCGTACGAATCTGCCCCTTGCGCACGAGACTCGCTGCCGCATCGATCTCTTCCTGCTGCCGGGCCAGGACTCGGGCCCGCAATACGCGCATGCCGGCTTCCTTGTTCTGCAGCTGCGACTTCTCGTTCTGCATCGCGACCACGATTCCGGTGGGAAGGTGGGTGATGCGTACGGCGGAGTCGGTGGTATTGACCGACTGGCCGCCCGGGCCGCTCGAGCGGTATACGTCGATCTTGAGGTCGTTCGGGTGCAGTTCGACCTCTTCGGGCTCATCAACCTCGGGGAAGACCAGAACGCCGGCGGCCGAGGTGTGGATGCGTCCCTGCGACTCGGTGGCCGGCACGCGCTGGACGCGATGCACGCCGCCCTCATACTTCAGGTGCGCCCACACGCCCTCGGCCGGATCGCTCGAATTGCCCTTGATCGCGAGCTGAATATCTTTGATGCCGCCGAGATCACTCGAGGTCTGCTCGATGATCTCGGTTTTCCAGCGCTTCGACTCGGCGTAGTGCAGGTACATGCGCAGCAGATCGGCGGCGAACAGTGCCGATTCGGCACCGCCCTCCCCCATCTTGATCTCCATGATCACGTCGCGGGCGTCGAGTTCGTCACGCGGAATCAGCAGTCGTCGCAGCTTCTCAGCCGACACCTCAAGCTGTTCCACGAGGTCTGGAATCTCCTCGGCGAAGGCAGCATCCTCGTCGGCGAGCTCACGAGCGGCCTCGAGGTTGTCGTCAACCTCTTTCCACTCGTGGTACGCCGCGATGATGCGGCTCAGCTCGGCGTAGCGCCGGTTGACCTTCTTCGAACGGACCGGATTGGCGTGCAGCTCCGGATCCGCCAACTGCGACTGCAGGTCGTCGTGCTCGGCCAGCAGCGTGAGGACGGATTCGAACATTACTTGTCCTTGTCTGACCCGTTCAGGGTCGGCATCGACTTCTGAACCTGCATGAGGAATTCAACGTTCGACGAGGTCTCCTTGAGACGGCCGAGGATGAGTTCGAGTGCCTGCTGCTGTTCGAGCCCGGCGAGGGCGCGGCGCAGCTTCCAGGTGACCTTGACTTCATCGGCGCTCATCAGCATTTCTTCGCGGCGGGTGCCCGATGCGTTCACGTCGACGGCGGGGAAGATGCGCTTGTCAGCCAGCTGGCGCGACAGGCGAAGTTCCATGTTGCCGGTGCCCTTGAACTCCTCGAAGATGACTTCGTCCATTTTTGAACCGGTCTCGACGAGCGCGGAGGCGAGGATGGTGAGTGAGCCACCGTTCTCGATGTTGCGCGCCGCGCCGAAGAAGCGCTTCGGCGGATACAGAGCGGATGCGTCGACGCCGCCGGAGAGGATACGACCGGAGGCTGGCGCCACCAGGTTGTAGGCGCGGCCGAGGCGGGTGATCGAGTCGAGCAGCACGACGACATCGTGACCCAGTTCGACCAGACGCTTGGCGCGCTCGATGGCGAGTTCGGCGACCGTGGTGTGGTCTTCGGCGGGGCGATCGAAGGTGGAGGCGATGACCTCACCCTTCACCGTGCGCTGCATGTCGGTGACCTCTTCGGGGCGCTCATCGACCAGAACGACCATGAGGTGTACCTCGGGGTTGTTGGTGGCGATGGCGTTGGCGATCTGCTGCATGACGATGGTCTTGCCGGCCTTGGGCGGCGCGACGATTAGGCCGCGCTGGCCCTTGCCAATCGGGGCGACGAGGTCGATGATGCGCTGGGTGAGTTTGCCCGGCTCGGTCTCGAGGCGCAGGCGTTCCGTCGGGTACAGCGGGGTGAGCTTGTGGAAGTCGACGCGGGCCTGGGCCTCCTCAACGGTCTGGCCGTTGATCGAGTCGACCTTGACGATGGCGTTGTACTTCTGGCGGCCGGACTGGTCGCCCTCGTGCGGCTGGCGGATGGATCCGACGACGGCGTCACCCTTGCGCAGGTTGTACTTCTTGACCTGGCCGAGTGACACGTAGACGTCGCTCGCGCCGGGCAGGTAGCCGGAGGTGCGCACGAACGCGTAGTTGTCGAGCACGTCGAGGATGCCGGCAACGGGAATGAGAACGTCGTCGTCGTTGACCTCGGGTTCGAAGTCGTCACCCTGGTTCGGGCCGCGACGCTTGCGGTCACGATACCGGTTGCGGTTGCCGCGGCCGTTCAGATCGTCGTCGAGCTGGTTGCGGTCGGGACCCTGGTTGCGGTCGGGACCCTGGTTGCGGTCCTGGCCCTGATTGCGATCCTGGCCGCGGTCGTTCTGGCCCTGATTGCGTTCCTGGCCGCGGTCGCCCTGGCCCTGGTTGCGCTCGGCCTGCGCCTGTGCACGCTCCTGGTTGCGTTCCTGGTTTCGCTCGTTGCGAGCCTGGCGCTGGCTTTGCGCCCGCGTCATTCCCTCATCGTTGGTGCCGTTCTGGTTGCGGTCGTTCTGGTTATTCTGGTTGTTCTGGTTGTTCTGGCTGTTCTGGCTGTTCTGGCGATCGGTGGCCGGAGCCTGATCGCCCTGGCTGCGGTCAGCGCCCTGCGCCCGCTCAGCACCACGGCTGCGGCTACGGCTGCGGCCTTGGCGGGGTGCGCCGGAGTCGGTCGAGTCCTCCGTCGATTCGGCGGGTGCGTCAGTCAGGGTCTCCGAAGCGTCAACGACGGCAAACTCGGCGGCCACGTCATCATCAGACACGGCGGGCGACTCGGCGGGCGTTTCAGCGGAAGGGCGCTGCGATGAGGCACGACGGGACGGGCGGCGGGCGGCCGGTGCGTTCTCGGCGGGTGCCTCAGCAGGTGCCCCGACGGGTGTTTCGACGGGCACATCACCGGAATCGGAGACCACGATGGCAACGTCGTCAATGTGCGTGGTCGCCACTTGCACGCGCTTACGCGTTTGACGAACCGGCTTGTCGATAATTGGTGCGACGTCGGTGGAGGCGTTGTCTGCAGCGGATGCCGCAGCATCCGCCGTTGCAGAATCAGTGCTGGAAGTCACCGCATTGGAAACCGCCGCGCCCCGAGCGTTGCGGGCGATGCGGGACCCGGCGGCGGGAGCGTCCGGCAGAATGATGCCAAATCCGGTACTGGCGTCGGCATTGACGTGGGACTTGGCGGGAGCGGCCGTGCTGGTACTGGCACGACGCGGTGCTCGCTTGCGCGGGGCGGTTTCGAGAGCCTCGGCGAGGCTCTCGATCGGTGCGCTCTCGGGTACGACGGCAACCGGGGCAGCATCAACCCGAGCAGTATCAACTACGTGCGCAGCTTCGACGGAAGCAGCGCCGCTGGCACCTGTCTGAGCCGTGGTAATTGCGGCCACGAGTTCTCCTTTACGAAGTTTGGAAGCGCCGGAGATCCCCAGATCAAGGGCCAGAGCCTGAAGCTCGGACACGCGAAGAGTACTCAGGCGGGGAAGATCCGAGCCAGTGGCGCGGAGGTTGACATCAGTCACGAAGGGGGTTCCTTTCCCCTGCCGAACAAAAATTCAGGCCAGGAGATGTATGCAGCGGCAAATGCGCTGCGGGTGATCCAATCCGACAAGTGGAGGGGATTGGTGTAAAGACACACAGCTACGCACGAAATCGCAATAGCAGTGAGGGAGGGAATGCACCGGAGAAGATGTCGCCGAAGGCGGTTTCTATCGGGTGCGCTTCAACCTTAGCACTCCACCGCCAGCCGGACCGACGCGCGCGGCGCGCCGGTCCGTCGGAACGCTCGCTACGCAGCGCTCTCCTGGGTGAGCGGATGCACGGTGGCACCCTGCACGTCAACGGCGAGCATCAGGGCGCGCCACGGGGTATCTGATTGACTCGCGACAAGTTCGGCCGCCACCAGGCGCTGGCCAGGGTCACTCGCAAGCACGAGAATGGATGGCCCGGCACCGGACACGACGGCCGCGAAGCCGGCGGCGCGCAGCAGAATAATGAGCTTGTTCGTCTCCGGCATCGCGGCGGCGCGGTAGCTCTGGTGCAGCTTGTCCTCGGTCGCGGCGAGCAGCAGCTCCGGGCTCTGAATGAGGGCGGCGATCAGCAATGCGGAACGCGACAGGTTGAAGACGGCATCCTCGTGCGGCACCGAGGCCGGTTGCAGGCTGCGTGCGAGCGCGGTTGACATTTCTTGCTCTGGCACGAACACGAGCGGCTTGACGCCACGATGCACCATGAGCTTCTTGTGACGTGGGCCCTCCGGGGTGGTCCAGGCAATGGTCAATCCGCCAAACAGCGCCGGAGCGACGTTGTCGGGGTGTCCTTCCATCTCGGTGGCGAGCACGAGCAACATTTCGGCATCGATGTCGACGATGCCCTCGAGCAATCCCTTCGCGGCCATGATGCCCGACACGATGGCCGCGCCGGAGGAGCCGAGGCCGCGCCCGTGCGGAATGACGTTGTGCGCCACGATATCGAGTCCGGGCATGGGCTGGCCGACGGCCATGAAGGTGTGGATGATGGCCCGCACGACGAGGTTGCTCTCGTCGGTCGGTACCAGGCCGGCACCGACACCGTGCACCTCGACGAACACACCGGGTTCGGCGCGCACGGTCACCTCGAGCTGGTCGTATTTGGCCAGCGCCAAGCCGAGGGTATCAAAGCCGGGGCCGAGGTTGGCCGTCGTGGCCGGTACCTGCACCGAGACCGCGCGGCCGAGCAGTGAAACGGGGCTGGTCATGCCTTGGCCAGGCCGAGCACGCTCGCGATTTCGGCGGTGTCCACCGGAACGATGGTGGGGGAAACGTCGGAGCCGTCGGCGGTACGCAGCGCCCACTGCGGGTCCTTCAATCCGTGACCGGTGACCGTGATAACCACGGTCGATCCCCGAGGAATGAACCCGGCTTCGGCACGCTCGAGTAGACCAGCCACACCGATCGCGGATGCCGGTTCCACGAAGATCCCGACCTCGGCCGAGAGGATGCGGTGGGCTTCGAGAATTTTCGCATCGGTGATGGCGCCGAAGTAGCCGTCGCTCTGCTCCCGCGCGCTCAGCGCGAGGTCCCACGACGCCGGGTTGCCGATGCGGATGGCGCTCGCAATGGTTTCGGGCTGGTCGACGCGGTGGCCGAGCACGATCGGGGCGCTGCCGGAGGCCTGGAAGCCAAACATGCGCGGCAGCTTCGTGGTGGCGCCGCGCGCGACCTCTTCGCTGTAGCCGCGAAAATACGCGGTGTAGTTGCCGGCGTTGCCGACCGGAACGAATTGAAAGTCGGGGGCGTCGCCGAGTGCCTCGACGACCTCGAAGGCGGCGGTCTTCTGCCCCTCGATGCGGTCGGGGTTGACCGAGTTGACCAGGTGCACCGGATAGTTGGTGGCGAGGTCGCGGGCGATGTCGAGGCAGTCGTCGAAGTTGCCCTGCACCTGCAGCAGCTGCGCGTTGTGGGCGACGGCCTGGCTGAGCTTGCCCATGGCGATCTTGCCCTCAGGCACGAGCACGGCGGCGGTGATGCCAGCGTGGGCGGCATAGGCAGCGGCGGAGGCGCTCGTGTTGCCGGTCGAGGCGCAGATGACGGCTTTCGCGCCGTCTTCCATGGCCTTGGAAATGGCCATGGTCATGCCGCGGTCCTTGAACGACCCGGTCGGGTTCATGCCCTCGAACTTGATCCAGACCTTGGCGCCGGTGCGGGCGGAGAGTGCGGCGGCCGGAATGAGCGGTGTGCCGCCCTCACCCAGGGTGATGATCGGGGTCGCGGCCGAGATGTTCAGTCGGTCGGAGTATTCGTTCAATACCCCGCGCCACTGGCGGCTGACAATCGCGCCGGGCTTGGTCAGGCTGGGACTGGTCTCGCTTGGGCTGAACATCAGACTCCTTCAACTCTCAGTACGGATGCAACGTCGGTGACGACACTGTTGGTAGCCAGGTCCTGCACGGTGGCGGCGAGCGCGGCCTCCGTTGCGTCATGGGTCCCGATGACTAGGGTAGCCGTGGCCGGGCGGGCTGCACGACTCGCCGTTTTGATCACGGCCGGCGTTATGGACTGTTCTACGAGCGCCAACGACACCTTGCGCTGGCCGAATACGCTCGCGATGGTCGCGAGCACCCCGGGCTCGTCGGTGACCTCGAGGGTCACCGCGTACCGGGTGGTGACCCGGCCGATGTCGAAGACGGGCAGGGCGGCATAGCTCGATGCGGCCACTCCCGGCCCACCGGCGACGTGGCGCCTGGCGATCGAGACGACGTCGCCGAGCACGGCCGACGCCGTCTCCACTCCCCCGGCTCCGGCACCGTAGAACATGAGGCTGCCGGCGGATTCCGCCTCGACGAAGACGGCATTGTTGGCTCCATGGACCGCGGCGAGCGGGTGGCTGCGCGGCACCATCGCCGGGTAGACCCGCGCCGATACCCCGTCGACACCGTTCTCGTCGGTGACGCGCTCGCAAATGGCCAACAGTTTCACGACATAGCCGGCCTTGCGGGCCGATTCAATCTGCGCCGCGGTCACCGCGGTGATGCCCTCGCGATAGACGGATGCGAGCGGCACCGTGGTGTGAAACGCCAGACTCGCCAGAATGGCCGCCTTCTGCGCCGCATCGAACCCTCCGATGTCGGCGGTCGGATCGGCCTCCGCGTAGCCGAGCGCGGTCGCCTCGGCCAGCGCGTCTTCGAGACTGGACCCTTCGGTATCCATCCGGTCGAGAATGAAATTGGTAGTGCCGTTGACGATGCCGAGGATTCGCTTGATCTGGTCTCCGGCGAGGCTCTCCCGCAGCGGTCGAACGATGGGAATGGCCCCGGCGACCGCGGCCTCGTAGTTGATCTGCGCGCCGACATGGTTCGCGGCCGCGAACAGTTCGGATCCGTGGAGGGCGAGCAGCGCCTTGTTGGCGGTGACAACATCCGCTCCGGAACTGATCGCGAGCAGGATGTAGCTGCGGGCCGGCTCGATGCCGCCCATCAGTTCGATGACGATATCGGCACCGAGGATGAGTTCCTCGGCGTTGGTCGTGAACAGTTCGCGCGGCAGGTCGACAGAGCGTTCCGCGTTCACATCGCGAACCGCGATGCCGACCAGTTCGAGGGTGGCCCCGACGCGGTTGGCAAGCTCTGGACCCTGCTCGAGCAGCAGGCGCGCTACCTGGCCGCCGACGGATCCGCCGCCGAGGAGGGCGACGCGCAGATTGCGGTATTCGATCTTCACAGTGTTCCCTCGGTGAGTGTTCCCTCGGTGGGTGTTGCTCCGTCGGCGGGCGACCGAACCCCGGTGTCCCGCGCAAGCAGGTCGGCAATCGTCTCGCCGCGCACGAGCATGCGCGCTGATCCGTTCAGTACGGCGACGACCGGCGCGCGTCCCTGATAGTTGTAGTTATTGGACAGCGCCCAGCAGTAGGCGCCGGTGGCCGGCACGGCGAGCAGATCGCCGGGAGTCACATCACCGGGCAGGTAGTCGGAATCGACGACGATGTCGCCGCTCTCGCAGTGTTTGCCGGCGATGCGCACGAGTACCGGCGCACTGCTCGACCTGCGATCGGCCAGGCGCACGGCATAGTCGGCGCCGTAGAGGGCCGGGCGCACGTTGTCGCTCATTCCGCCGTCGACGCTGACATAGAGCCGCGGGTTGCCGGAGACGTCGACGGCCTTGGTCGTGCCGACGCGGTAGAGGCTCACGCCGGCGCGACCGATGATGACGCGGCCGGGTTCGAACGCGACGACCGGCACGGGAATGTTCAGTCGGGTGCACTCGGCGGCGACGATGTCCGCCAGCGCGACGGCCAGTTCGCGAAGCGGGGTGGGTTCGTCGGCGCTCGTGTACGCGATGCCGAAGCCGCCGCCGAGGTTGAGCTCGGGAATCGGGCCATCGGCGAGCAGGGCGGCGTGCACATCGAGCAGCCGGGCAGCCGACTCGGCGAATCCGTCGGCGCCGAAGATCTGCGAGCCGATGTGGCAGTGCAGGCCGACGAAATTGAGCGCCGGTTCGGCGCGAATAAGGGCGACGAGCCTCGGCGCATCGGTGAGCACGATCCCGAATTTCTGGTCTTCGTGGGAGGTGGCCAGAAAATCGTGGGTGTGCGCGTGCACGCCGCTGTTCACGCGCAGGCGCACGTTCTGCACCCGACCATTTCGAGCGGCGGCTTCGGCAACACGGCCAATTTCAACCTCGCTGTCGATCACGATCGTGCCGACACCGACCCGGGTGGCCTGATCCAGTTCGGCGAGTGACTTGTTATTGCCGTGAAAACCGAGCCGGGCCGGATCGGCACCGCCGGCGAGCGCCACGGCCAGTTCGCCGCCGCTGCACACGTCGATGTTCAGGCCGGCGGCGATCATCCAGCGCACCACCTCGGTCGAGAGAAAAGCCTTGCCGGCGTAGTACACCTTGGCGCTGGTACCGATGCGGGCGAACTCGGCCTGGAACACGGCGAGCATCTCCGCGGCGCTCGCGCGGGCATCCGCTTCGTCGATGACGTAGAGCGGGGTGCCGAATTCGGCGGCAAGGGCCGTGGCCGTCACGCCGCCGAGCACGAGCTCGCCGGTGCCGTTGCGGGAAGCCGAGGCGGGCCACAGCCCGGGCGCTAGCTCGTTGGCGTCGGTGGGCAGGAGCAACCAGTCGGGCGCTAGCGGATTTGGTGCAGGTGTCACGGGAGGTACCTCACGAGAGTCGAAGGGGAATCTCAGCGAGCGAACCCGGATTGGTCCCTGAAGCCGGAAAATGGGACAGCCCGGGTGAACGGGCGTGCCAGGCCGTATTCTATCGCCGCAGATGGTGGCGTTCTAATCAGCCGGCGCAGCTGCCGAGGGTGGTCAGTGACTGCGCGGTGAGCCGAAGACTGCTCGACTCCAGCGTAACGCGTGCCCGCTCGGGCGAAATATCGACGCCGCTCAGCTCGACTCCCTCGGGCAGATAGCTCGCAACGCAGACCCCGATCGGCGCCTGCTGCAGGATCAGGTTGACGAGGGGGGTGGCGTCGATGTCGCCGACGCCGCTCGTCACTGTGACCTCGGTGGGCGTGAAGTTGAGGGTGTCGCCGGTGGCGCTGGCCGTGGCGGTGGCGGTGTAACCGACGTTGAAATTGAACAACGCCACCGTGCCGGTGTACGCCACCGTGCCGTCGCCGAGGGTCATCACGGTGTCCGCGGGCGCGGTACCGGAGGCCTGCACGAGCTGGTTGAGGGCGTCTTGGTCGAGGTCGAGCGTCGCGTTGAGCGAGCCGATGGCCTTGGCGGTGTTGGTCGACACGTCACGGGCGATGACATGAACGGAGGCCGGTACGCCGTCGACCGTCAGGGTCGGCGCGGTGAGTTCAATCTGGTCGAAGCTGCCGGTGATGAACTGTGCAATGACGGAAGTGCCGCCGATGGCGACGGTGACGTCACCGGTCACGGAAGCGGGCATCCGGTTGCTGATTTCAGTTTCGGCGCGATCCTGCGCGAACGCGCGCACCCCGCTGTCGACGAGAAAATAGGCGACGACGAGCAGAATCGCGAGTACACCAACGATGATCAGCGGGACGAGGCCGCGACGTTTGGTCCTGGCCATGATTACATGCGCTCCGGTGCGGTGACGCCGACGAGGCCCAGGCCGTTGCGAATCACTTGGCCGGTCGCGTCGTTCAGCCACAGGCGGGTGCGGTGCAGGTCGGTGACCGGTTCGTCGCCGAGCGGAATGACCCGGCAGTTGTCGTACCAGCGGTGGTAGTAGCCGGCGACCTCTTCGATGTAGCGGGCGACGCGGTGGGGCTCGCGCAGTTCGGCGGCCTGGGCGACGACGCGCGGAAATTCCTGCAGCACGCCGAGCAGCGCGGATTCGCTGTCGTGGGTGAGTAATTCCGGGGCGAAGACGGTACGGTCAACGCCGCTCGCGCTCGCGTTACGGGCGACCGAGCAGGTGCGGGCGTGGGCGTACTGCACATAGAAGACGGGGTTGTCGTTGGTGCGTTTGCCCAGCAGGTCGAGGTCGATGTCGAGCTGCGAGTCGCTGTTCGAGCGCACCAAGGCGTAGCGGCCGGCGTCGACACCGACGGCGTCGACGAGGTCGTCGAGGGTGACAATGGTGCCGTTCCGCTTGGACATGCGAACCGGTTCGCCGTCTTTGAGCAGGTTGACCATCTGGCCGATCAGAATCTGCAGGTTCACGCCGGGCTCGTCGCCGAAGGCGGAGACCATTGCCATCATGCGGCCGACGTAGCCATGATGGTCGGCACCGAGCATGATCAGGCACTGGTCGAATCCGCGTTCGCGCTTGTCGAGGTAGTAGCCGAGGTCACCGGAGATGTAGGCCGGTTCGCCATTCGAGCGGATGATCACCCGATCACGATCGTCACCGAATGTGGTCGTGCGCAGCCAGATGGCGCCATCCGCTTCGAAGATGTGCCCCTGCTCGCGCAAGCGTTCGATGGCGCGGTTGACGGCGCCGGATTCGTGCAGGGAATCTTCGTGAAAGTACACGTCGAAGTCCACGCCGAAGCCGTGCAGTTTGTCTTTGATCTCGGTGAACATGAGGTCGACGCCGATCGAGCGGAAGACTTCTTGCTGCTCCTCGCGCGTCAGGGCGGCGACGTCGCCGTCGTACTTGGCGAGCACGTTGGCGGCTATTTCTGCGATGTACGCTCCGCCGTAGCCGTCTTCGGGAGTGGGTTCGTCGAGGTAGCTGGCGAGCACACTGCGGGCGAAGCGGTCGATCTGCGAACCGTGGTCGTTGAAGTAGTACTCCCGGGTCACGGCGGCGCCCTGGGCCGCCAGCACGCGGGCCAGGCTGTCGCCGACCGCGGCCCAGCGCACTCCGCCCATGTGGATCGGACCGGTGGGGTTGGCCGAGACGAATTCGAGGTTGATTTTGAGCCCGTCATACCGGTGTCCGGTGCCGTAGACGGTGCCCTGGTCGACGATGGTTTTGGCGAGTGCGCCCGCTGCCGCCGCCTCGAGGCGAATGTTAATGAAGCCGGGCCCGGCGATTTCAACGGATGCGACGTCTGCCAGCTGTTCGAGACCGGCGGCCAGTTCGGCCGCGATTTCACGCGGGTTGGCGCCGAGGGGTTTGGCGATCTTCAGCGCGATGCTCGAGGCCCAGTCGCCGTGGTCGCGGTTGCGCGGGCGTTCGACGGCGACATCGGCGAGGGTGAGCCCGAGGTCTGCCCCTACCGTGTCAGCCTGACGTCGGCGTTCGCTGACGCCCTGGATGAGGTCGAAAAGGGATTGGGAGAGTTCGGCAGGAGTCACTGCTCGATCGTACCGGCCCGTCCTGTTGGTAAGGTCAACGCGTGACTGATACACGCGTCTACCCCCTATTCACTCGTACCGCAGCGCGTGCCGCTCGGCTTTCCGCGCGCCGACAAGCCGGCCTGGTGCTCGCCGGTGGTGCACTGTTCTCCCTCGTTCTGAGTGGATGCGCCACCGACGACACCCCGATCCCGACGAATTCCGCGGCTGCGACGAGCGGGGCATCCGCTGACCCGACGACCAGCGCGGTCCCCTCGTCGTCTCCGACGCCGACACCGGAAGCGACCGGCTCTCCGATCGCGCAGACCTGTGGTGACCTGCTCACCCTGCAAGATGTCTACGAATTCAACCCGAACTACGGCACGGCGCCCGACTACTCGCCGACCGCCGATGGTCTGGCCACGATCGCACAGACCTACAACGGACTGAGCTGTGGCTGGTCGAATCAGACCAGCGGGGAGCTTGTCGAGGTTTCGGTCGTGGCACCCAACGATGTGTTGATGACCACACTCAAGCAGCAAGCGGATGCCGACAGCCAGCCCGTGCCCACCTACGGCACCCCGCCGACCGTCGACGGGTTCTTCACCGACGCCGGCGGCAACGGCCAGGCTCAGGTCTTCACCGAAACCTACTGGGTCACATTGAGCACCCCCGCCTTCGGCGAGCCCGGCGACGCCGAAGGCCTCATGTCGTCGGTGCTCGGACACCTCGGGTAGCGGATGCTACCGGTGGGTCCTGGCGGCCGAGCCATGATGCTAACCTTGAACCACCCTGGCCCCCATAGCTCAGGGGATAGAGCACTGCCCTCCGGAGGCAGGGGCGGCAGTTCGAATCTGCCTGGGGGCACCGTGTCGCGTGCCACGCCAGTTCGGACTCCTGCCACCCAGTTCGGACACCTCGGCGGTCAGCGCAACTAGGCGTCGCCGTCGCTTGAGGGAGGACTCGGCCTCCTCCTTTCCTCTGAGGAGAATGCGACGAATTTCTTCCCGGACGAGCGAGCCAGCCCTACGATTCCGGTGAGATCGCCAACGTCATGGAGATGCTGCGAACACTTCCTCAAGCGTGACCAATTCGTTTCCGCCAAAGTATTTTTGTACGTCGGCGGGGCATTCCACGGCAGCGATAGACGGTGGCATGTATGAATCAACCCGGTCGCCCACGAACTCGACCTCGATGCTGACGCAGACCAACACGTCGGCAACTCTCGAATTGAATCCGCTTCCGGTGGAGCTCTGCCCCGATGCGGCGTAGCTGACCAGCACCTTCGGATAGGACTGTGATCGATCGACTACCGCCCCGAATGCCGCACCGTGAGCCCAGCCGGGGATCTGTTCATCGGCGTCCTCGCGGATTGTGGCGAATGCCGGCTTGGGCCAGACATCTCCTGTGGACACCGCATCCAAGTAGCTGTCGAGGTTGTGACCAATAGCGCTTTCGACGGCGAGGGCGGAAACCTTCTCTATAGTGATCCGAGCCTCAAACATGGCCTCCTCTCGGATATCCGGGCGCGAGCCTGAGCACGCCGAAAGAGGGAGGATCAGGCACAAAACGAGAGCTCCCTCAATCACCCGTCGCCCTGAATACCACGCCGCCTTTGTGTCCGTGTATGACAATCGATCCCCCTTTTTTGCGGTGATTCACGGCTTGAAGCTGGCCATCTCACCGGAATCGTAAGTGCGGAGCGAACCCCAGTTGGCGCAGCTATGGGTTCGAGGACACGCTCGACTAACGGGAGAAAATCCCTCTCAGAAAGGACATTGCTCCCGCCGGCTGAGGCCGAGTTGATTCGGGCATCGGAGACGTTAAGGCCGCTGATTGATTGGCTGTAAAGGCGGGGGGCTGTAGAGCCTTTGGCGCGGGGATCATGATCCGGGCGAAAACTCCGTCCGCAAACGATGAGTCCTCGATGACCAGCTTCTGTTGCCGGTTGTGAACGATCTTGTAGAGCGTCGACTGGTCAAGTTGCTTCGGGTACAGTCTTCCGACGACGACCTCGCCGACAACGACGTTCAGCTGCTCACCATCGGCGACTACCGTGCATTTGTGGTCGCCCACGCCCAACGCAATGAATTCGCTCTGGTACTTGTTGGTTTGCTGGACATTGACCTTCTCGGCTCGTGGTCCCGCCCGACCCACGCTTAGCGAACGACGATTCGAAGTATTCGTTCCCGACAACCACAGTGGTTCCATTTCGTCCAATGCCCGACCCCTCCCTAGTCCTTTCGATCCTATGTCGTACGGCTACATGCGGCGTGATCCCGAATACCCCATGACGGGGCCGTTTTCGCAGTGTCTGTCCGGGGTAGGTTGGCAATCGTCGCGTCAATTGCGCCTGCCGCAACCCCTAAAACTGCAGTGTCCGGCTATGGCAATTTGTCCGGTATGGCTCGTCAAGTGACACACCGGTTGTCACGTGCCACGCTAGTTCGGACTTCTGCCACATAGCTCGGACAAGCCGTAGCTTTAGTCTTCTGATATGAGCAACTGGCCATAGTCTCGTTCCGTGACGCGATGCCCATATTCCGTTGTCACGGCGGGGAGTTGTGCGTCGGCAAGCCCCCGCGCGCGAGCGGATCGAACTAGGGAATTCGCAAGGTTGCGTTGGTTCTCTGCGCGCGTTCTGTCCTCGCTAGCTGGCGCCGTCGCCCGTCTCGTCACCGGATCGGTCTGGCATTAGCCCTAGGGAGCGTGCCCGACTATAGAAGGCGGCGCGGGATATTCCGAAAGCGCGCGGCCTACGCCGTTGTCTCTACACCTTTGGTGAGCCGGTGGGCATAACCGTCATAGTTTTGGCTGTAGCGTTTAGCACCCGCGGGATTCTATTGATCGAAGCAACACCTACTTTTAGGTGGTTTGAAATGCTTCATCGTTCTTCTTCAGCAGCAGGTGTGCGGTTTCTCGCCTCGATCAAGGAGGGGCGCGGTCTCAAACCCTCCGCCCGCGGCGCCGGCATCGGCAAGGAAGTCGGCTACCGCTGGCTACGAGAGAAATACCTCGACCTGCGTCGCGGCGGGAAGACTCCTGCCGAGTCAACGGCGGCGCTCGGATTCACGACCTCGCGTCTCTTAGCATGGGAGGCGGACGTCGATCGCACTGATGATCGGCATCATCTGAGGGTCGACGTCGACGAGGAGGCAGCATTCTGGGTGTCCTTCGATGCCGGACAGAGCGCCGACCGGGGGGCCAATGC
>NZ_SOHL01000030.1 GCF_004403985.1 Cryobacterium gelidum
CAGCGCTCTGCGGCGTCAGCCCGGTCGAGTTCTCGTCAGGAAAAACGACGAAGCGGCGCCTCAATCGCGGTGGGAACCGCCAAGCCAACGCAGCCTTATATCGAATCGTGCTGACGCGATTTCGGTGGGATGAAACCACCCAAAACTACCTACAGAACCGCAGCGCGCAAGGGAAAAGCAAGCGAGACGTCATCCGCTGCCTCAAACGATACCTCGCACGCGAAATCTTCACCATCCTCAAAACCATCCCCGACCAGCACAAAAACCCCGCGCAGCACGAATTGACAACATAGGNACAACATAGGAGCAAGCGAGACGTCATCCGCTGCCTCAAACGATACCTCGCACGCGAAATCTTCACCATCCTCAAAACCATCCCCGACCAGCACAAAAACCCCGCGCAGCACGAATTGACAACATAGGGGCATCAATGCGATGGCCGAGAGCTTCTTCGCGACGCTGAAAACCGAGTTCTACTACCGCCGAGTTTGGCCCACCCGCGACCGCGCCACCCGCGACCGCGCCACCCGCGAAGTCGGCGCCTGGATCGAGGACCGCTATAACCGCCGACGCCGGCACTCCTCGATCGGGCAGATCAGCCCAGTCGACTTCGAACTGCAATACTCGTTAGAGACCGCGGAAGTTCAACTCGCCGCTTAACCCGTGTCCACTAACCGGGGGCAAGGCCAATGTCATCAATGACAATGGGATCCGCGGAGGATGCGCGCGACGACTCGGGTGACGCTGTCGTCAGCGTGGTGGGCGCGCATCAGCGCGCCGAGGTCATCCAAGCGGAACCATGCCACGCGCATGCCGGCCTCGACGACTTGCTGGCCGAGGGCCTCGAAGACGAACGTCTTTCGTGTGCCGGACGGCCCGCAAACGACAATGTTCTCCTTCCGGCTGATCCACTCAAGGGTGCGGAGGGAGTGCTAGGTCGGTAGCGGCATCGAGGACGCGGCCGGGTCCCAACTGTCGAGGTTCTTCCCCGTCGGGAACCAGCGGCCTTCCGTCGGGTAGCGAGCATCGACCGGGACCGGCCGGTGACCTCCTCAACGAGGAGGGCTTTGACGACTTCGGAGGGTTCCCAACGTTGCGTGCAGTTGACCGATCGCGGCCCAGCCAGGGGTTCCTCTAAGTATGGACTGCGCTTCGCTGGCCGTGTGGGCGCTCGCCTCAGGCCCGCGGCGTTCAGAGGTCCTTGTGGGCAAAGCGGTCGCGGATGGCCGCGACGCCGAGGGCTTGGTCGACGTCGGCCTGCTGCGATCTTCGCCAGCGCGACGGCTTCGGCCATCTTCTGCGTGATGCACATCGTGCCCACCGCGGCCGCTTCGAGCAGCCAGGTCCGAGCGCCGGCGCCGATCGCAAAGAACTGCGCCTCGGCCGCGCTTCGCGCTTTCACGGCGTAGTCGCTGAAGATCTTGGGGGCGTGGTCGGGGAAGTGAGCGTCGTCGATGGCCGGGCTGCGGGGCCCGGCGCGGTGGTGCCGAGCGGCTTCGACGGGTCCGTCGTGGCCCTAGTGGACGACGATGACCTGCTCGTCCAGGCCGAAGCCGTGGCTGCGCACGAACACCAGTGCGCCGAGCAGGTACGACGGCACCGAGTATTGCGCGTTCTCGAACGTGACCATCGAGATGTTGTCCGGGACACGGCGGGACATGCCGAAGGAGATGGTGTGGGCAACGTCGGGAACGCGATGTAACCCGGGGTTTCCTCCAAAAGCATCGCGGCGGGTTCACGGCGGGTGGCGCGGTGCTCGCGGTTTTGACGAGGTCCATGAATTCTTGGCAAGCCGTTTCGGTATCGGCAGAGGAGTCGTATTCGGGCCGGGGGTTGGTGTCTTGGGGACGATGTCGGCCTTGGCGAGCTTTACAGATGATTCGACCCCGCGCTTGGGCGCGGGGTTCGCCGGTTGGCAGGTCAGGACCGTGACGCCATAGTGGCAGGCGAATTCAACCGTGGAGACGTTCCCCGCACGGGAACGCCGGCAATATGGGACACGGTGACCGTTTTCTAGTTGTCGGTCAGGACGTAAGTTGGGGCGCCGCCGATGATGCGGAACGTGCAATCCAGCGCCGCGTAAACACTCCGCGCGGTGCAGCCGCGCTCAGGGATTCAAACACTTATCGCCAGGCGCCACACACCCATTGCTTCGCCGCCATCGCGCTACGGAGAGGCATATCTCCCGTCTCTATCGTCGTTAGCATGCCGTGACAACATCATCACGGCACCACACCCGCCAGATGCAGGCCCCGCCAGATCGAATTGCTAAGATCTGCCCCGATTCTGACTCACATCTGAACCGAGACGCCCCGAGTCCGATATACCGCGATCTTCATTCAGTGCCTAATCCTAATATCGTTTCTGTCGTTGCCCCGGCCGAGATGCTGCCCTCAATTTCCTACTTGGCGACTCGCAAGAAACCCTCTACCTGACGTCGCGCAAGTTGTCCGCGTGGTCACGGTACCACTGCACTGTGCTGCGGAGCCCCTCTTCCAAGCCGATCCTAGCGGTCCACCCGATATGAGCGAGTTTGCTAACGTCCAGTAGCTTTTGCGGCGTGCCGTCGGGGTGGTCCGCGTCCCACTCGGTAGTTCCCTTAAAGCCCACTACGCGGCCAATGGTGTCGGCGATCTCGCTGATCGTGACGTCGCAGCCGGTGCCCACGTTAACCTGCTCAGGACCATCGTAGTGATCCAAAAGGTGGAGGCAGGCTTCGGCCATATCGTCCACGTGAAGAAACTCCCGGCGCGGCGTGCCAGTTCCCCAGTTCGTGACGGTCTTTGCGCCAGCCTTCGCAGCTTCCTCGTAACGACGAATTAGCGCTGGTAGAACATGCGAGCCTGTGGGCGAGAAGTTGTCACCGGGACCGTACAAGTTCGTCGGCATTGCCGAGATCCACGGTCGACCGTACTGACGGCGAATCGCTTGGATCTGCAATATCCCTGCAATTTTGGCTATGGCGTACGCATCATTCGTGGGCTCAAGGTGGCCGGTAAGCAGAGAGTCTTCCCGAATGGGCTGTGGCGCTAATCGCGGATAAATGCACGATGAGCCAAGAAACAGGAGCCTTTCGACGCCGTACTTCAATGCCGCGTCGAGCACGTTGACCTGAACGCGCAGGTTGTCGCTCAGAAAATCCACCGGGTACGTACTGTTCGCCAGAATCCCGCCGACCTTGGCCGCTGCAAGCACGACATTCCGAGGCTGGACCTCTTTGAAGAACGCGAACACGGCATCGCGGTCCTTCAAGTCCAGCTCGGCCGACGTACGCCCGACGAGATCCGAAAACCCGTCTGATTCCAAGCGCCGCCAGATGGCGGAGCCAACTAGTCCCCGGTGCCCGGCGACGTAGAACCGAGCATCTCGGTCTAGGGCCGATGCGTTGAATTTGACACGGTCGCGAGCATCCTTAATGGTTTCGGTCATGGTCAATTAACTCCCAGCCCAACGAGGTTTGCCGCGTCCGCCCCGTGGCTGACGGAGCACGCGAACTTGGCTATGTCGGCATCCACCACCATGTGAGCTGAGTCGGGCTTGCCAACCGCGGGCACCCTTATAACTAGAAAATTCTCGGCCATGTGCGACTCGACGTCGCGAGTGAATGCCGTCCTGACAGCCAAATTATTCAAAAGATCCCCCTTTGCCGACAGGCCTTCTAAAAGCCGATCGGCGCCTACTATGTCCCAGGTCAGTCTAAGCGAGTTTTTTGGCCGTCCAACGTCACCCAAGATTTTGCAGATCCGTTCCTCGCACCTCAGTACGCTGACCGCGCGGACTCGGTACTGGTTCCCAAACCTGGAGGGAGTTTGTCACTTGCGCTGGCGGCAGTTGAAAACTCGTTCTATTCAATAGCATTGAGGAGCCGCCGCCCAGTAAATATGCAGGCTGCAGCGTGGATGAGTCCACTTAGCTCGGCAAGTTCACAGCGATGGTCCGTAGAGACTCGAGATAGAAAGCGTCGACATCGCACGGCACACGATCGCGAAAGCCACCAGTTCGGGCAGACTGCTCTTCCCAAGTCTCCGGCCGTGTTTGCCGCAGGAAAAATGTTAAAAACGCACGGTATTACTGAAGAGAATGTACGCCGGACTTGAGCGACCAAGCAATACAGGACCAACGACCGCGCCTACTTATCAGGGCAAACGGAAGAGAAGCGGCCGCTGGTAAGCTAATCGAATCGCTAGTCCTTTTCCATATTTATGAAGACGGTTCGACTCGCGTCCGAAGGGAAACCAAAAATTGCGAGTCGATGGTTCTTTGAAGATTTTGCACTTGGATCATACTCAAGCCCCAGGTGGAGCAGAGCTCGCTCTTCGTCGCACCCTGTCTTACTCGCTTTGGTCCGCCACCATCCTCGTGCCAGCTGACGAAACGAGTATGGAAAACAGCACATTTGAGCGTAGGGCGCAGGTCTTTCGGCTGCGGAAAGTCGGCCCCGCCCAAAACTCAGGTGCAAGTCGGGCGCGAACTGGGATAGCGATTGTCAGGTTTGCCATTCAGATTCTCGGCCAGGCCGTGGCCATTCGTCTGAACAAGGAATTTAGATCTTCAAACATTGTTCACGCGAACACGTCTCGTTCGGCGGTTTACGGAGCAATTGCCTGCTGGGGAACGCGGAAGCCGCTGGTCGTTCACTTGAGGGATTCAGTGGACATTCCGAGTTTGGGCTCCTTTGGATTTCATGCTTTCACAAAATTGGCGTTGCGGAGAGCGAATGGAATCATATCTAACTCCGCGGGAACGTTCGCCTCCGCACAGGCATACGTACGTGCATCTATTCCCACAGTAGTTATTCCTAGCCCAATTGGGCCGATGTTCACGATACCGGCCCAATCCAAGCCCGAGGTTAGCAGAATAGGCATGGTTGCGAGGCTGGATCCGTGGAAAGGACAACGACTTCTGCTTGAGGCCTTCTCCGACAACTTTGCAGGCTCTTCGGTTCGCCTCGTACTCGCAGGCTCGCCCGCATTCGGCAACGAAGCCTTTCTTGCCGAGTTGCGGAAATTGGCCCGGCAGTTGGGAGTGGAAGGTCAGGTCGACTTCCTCGGGCACGTAACCGACGTTGCAAAATGCATTGACAGTCTAGATATTTGCGTGCAGTCGTCCCTGAGGCCGGAACCACTCGGCCAGAACATTCTTCAGTATCTCGCTCGGGGAAAGCCGATCATCGCGGCCAACGAAGGAGGACCAACGGAATGGATCGAGTCGGGGAAGAATGGTATCTTTTTTCAAGCCCGAGATCGAGCCTCCTTGGCGCGTAAACTCTCGACGCTAGCGGAGGATGCAAAGTTACGAGAACGCTTGGCTGACGCGGCTTCGAAAACCGCAGGCTTGATGATTGATGAAGACGTCGCGCACGCGCATTTGGACTTCTTCCGGCGTGTGCTTGACGATCCGAGGATGTCGGATCGCGGCCGGCGCGACGGCCAGACACATAAATGATTTAATTCGAAGCACTGCTGGGCACTCCGGCACACTGCTGGCTGCAGGGATGGGCGCTTCAGCGGAGTGCCAGCTCCGAGAAACCACAATGGACTTCGCGACCACCAGTGGTCTTTGCTCCGCGGATTTGATAGATCGAGGCGATCACGCCTTGGTACCTGTACTGTCTTAGACCGGTTCTGTGAGAAGATTTATTTCTTGGTCTCTTCGGGCCCAACCGATGCATTTCACAATGGGCGCCTGCCTGCCATCTGTCAGAGAACGGCATCGCGAATATATACCCTGCCTGAAGACGTTAGTGCTGGTGTTGGAAAAGGGGAGGGCAATATGTCGATTGCATGCCGGTCGTTCGTTGTCGAGATAGCAATTCACAACTGGGCGGAATTTTGCTAACCGTGCTTGCATGGCCTTCTAGAGTAAACGCTGCAGACAACACATACACAAGTCGCCTTTCAACAGCGCTGGAATTGTGTGGTGTCATTGTTATCGAATTCTCCATCGGTCGAGCACTCTTTTCTTCATATGACGTCCTCCACGTTCACTGGCCAGAGGGAGTCTTAAAGAATGGACGTGGCCGGATAAATGGTCTCGCCCGCATACTTGCGGTAGTTGGTGTCCTATTCGTGGTCAGGTTTGTTAGGCGACGTAAAGTCGTGTGGACGGTTCATAATCTCAGACCGCACGATTTAGACCGCAGGGCGTCACTTGCTCTCCTCAGAGTCGGGCTGGGTTTCACAGTTGGCGGATATATTCACCTCAGCAGTGCCAGTGCACCGATCCTCTCCAAAATCATCACTCGATCCAAACAGTCTCTACAAGCCGTTATCCCCATCGGCCGATATTCAGGTGAATTCTTTCCGTCAGAGCCGCGTGAAACCACGCGCGCGAGGCACGAAATATTCGGCGAAAACCCCTTAGTGGTATTTGTGGGGCAGGTGGCGCGCTACAAGGGGGTGCTGGATCTGGCGCAAGTCGTGCATGCCTCAACGAATAAGGAGCTGCGCCTCATAATCGCGGGACGCTGTGCGGACAGAGACTACGCCCAGGAGATTGAATGCATCGCCTCCGCTGATTCGAGAATCCAATTCAATGATGAGCGTCTGGGGTCGACAGGTTTTGCCAACCTGATGCAGGCAGCAGACGTAGTCGCGTATCCATACACGTCGATTCTCAACAGTGCCTCCGTCCTTCCTCCGCTGGAGACGAGGACTAGGGTACTGGCGCCACGAATCGGTGCAATTCCTGAAATGAGCAAGACCGTGGGCGAGGATTGGATCATCACATATGAACAGCCGTTAACGGGCAGTGCTATTGACGAGGCTCTGCGGACCGCGAGCCTGAAGGGGTCGCCAGATCTCACGGCACTTGAATGGCCGAAAATTGGAATAGACACAAAAGCTTTTTATTTGGCAGTTATGAATTATCAGGGGGAAAATCAAGCGTGAAGAATTACGCTAATAAGGGCACGGGAGGTTTTAGAACCCTGTCCAGCGGGCTGAACCGACTGCGCACCGCCTTCAGAACCCAAAGATTTAGGAGCGCAATCGCAATAGCGATTACGTTCCTACTGCCGCTTGGCTCGTTTGGAGTCGGCGGGATCGCGACTCTTAACTTGGGCATATTGATTTCGTTGGCATGCCTGCCGCTATGGTTTCGGGCGGCAACTTCTTATCTCGGTGCACGAGTGATCCAAGCACTGATGCTTGCATCGATTGTCTGCGGTTTGCTCTTGCTACTCCAAACTTCGACTACTCACGAAATCATTCCACAACGCGCGGCTGCACTGCCCGTGACGATGTTATTCTCCGCTCTAACATTAGGCGTCCTCCTTTGGGCGCGGCAAGCGATCAACCTGGCTTCACTTGGTGTTGCCTATGGAGCTGGCGCGCTACTCGACAGTGTCATTCGAGCTGGCGAATGGGGTGAGAATGGCTGGAAGTACGGATATGCATGGCCGTGCGCTGTAATCGCGCTGTCACTCGTGATTGGCCGAAAAAGAGAACCGCTTTGGACACTCCTGGTCGTTGCGGCCTTGGTCGCGGTCAGTGTGGGAGGCGGCTACCGGAGCCTGGTGGCGTTCGCCGTGGTCGCAGTGGGGCTATATCTTTGCACGCTCTGGAACAAGAACGGCGGCGACCTGAAGCGAGGACTCAGATTCGGGATGTCTGTCCTTGCGATACCCGCCTTGGCGTTTGTCAGCCTTTCCTGGCTATTGCTGGGGGGGGCGCTGGGTTCCATAGCGCAGACGCGTACGCAGGAGCAGATAGCGGAGTCGGGCTCAATTTTGGTTGGTGGGCGCCAAGAATGGGCCGCAGCAGTTGCACTCTTCCGCCAAAGCCCACTTGGATTCGGACCGGGAGTCGTTCCTAATCCGGAGGACGTGGCCGTCGGAAAGCGTGGACTCGAAGCAATCGGTGCCAACGAGGATTCGTACCATATAGACACTTATATGTTTGGTGGTCAGTTTCGTCTTCACGGTATTGTTTCGGATCTGTGGGCAAACTTTGGACTAGTCGGGCTCGCACTATCGTTAGTGCTTCTCGTCGCGATTGCTTGGTTCCTTTGGTATTCGGGTGTAAATGCGTACACCACGGGTCTGCAGACACTCTTGGCAGTTTGGGTAGCTTGGGACATATTTTTTTCTCCGTTCGACTCGAATTGGCGTTACTTGATTTTTGCTCTTTCCCTCCTTCTCCTTCTCCGGAAAAATCATCCTCAGCAAGAGGATCGGCGGGCGGCTTTCGAGTTTGGGCAAAAGTCTGGTCCAGAGTTGTCGCCCGCGCAGCACTCATAACTCTGTCCTGTTGGTCGGTGACCAGGAGCACCGTCGAGTGCTTGCGCTTTTGCAGCACCGCCCCTATCTTGCCTCCATTGCGAATATTGGCCTTGAAAGGGGCTGCAGGTGGTGCAGGTGAGCGCCTTTACAAGATTCCATTTGGCGCACGTGTGCGTCAGCGTTGGTGCGGGTGAGCACCACCCGTTGAGAAGGCAGATTGGCGCTGCGTCGATCTTCTGAACGGGCGCCGCCCAGGAATACCCAACTATCGCCGGTCACGACGACTGCCCGATGGTAACAACGAACCTGCCCACTCATGCCAACAGATCAGCCACGCGGGGCTTGGCAGCATCGTCTATGCACGAAAGCGACAGATGGGTCATCACCGTCGTCACGGGCTGCGAGGGCTTGCTTAGGCCTGCGCCAGCCAGCGAGGACGTCCCGGCCTCCGGGCCAGGCTCGAACCAAAGCCTGCCCAGTCCGCGGCGGTCTGAGTCTGCCGAGGGCGTCAGGGGTTCAATCCACGCGTTTGCTGGTGCGCTCTCGCACGATCCCCCGGCGCTGAACCACTCCATTCGCTTGCGCTCAGGACTTTAAATACTCAGCCAACATCGACGAACACGTCGTCGCTAACAAAGTTTTCGAGCACGTCTCCTCGTAGCCTCGTCTCCGGCGTCAGTCTCGGCCCCATGCTACGAACAACCTCGGCTTTGGACCTAATCGAACCCCTGCCCGTGATCACGCGACGGCAATGAGTCTGGTACCGACGGCCCCGGTAATCAGCGAACGGGACAACAGTCATACCGGTCCCGACAGGCCGACACCGTCAGACCGTCAGACCGTCAGACCGTCAGATACTGCGAGGTTATGAACAAGGTGACGAGGCATCGAATGCAACAGTTCGGGGTCGGGCTCAGCCGCCCAACCCCGTTCCGCTGATCAAAGTCGCATTTCGATACTTGGGGTAATATTCCGGCTATGACGGTCCGGCTACTTTTTTATACATACCAAAGCCCTACGGCCGTCCTAGACCCACATACGTCCAGCTAGCGGCTCTCCACGCTGCTGCATCTAATGCGTTTCGCCCGTCAATAATTACGGGAGTGCGCACCAGGGTTTTCGCCCAGGCAGGATCAATGCTGAGGTACTCGGGCCATTCCGTCACGAGTACCACGGCATCAGCGTCGCGCAGCGCTTCCTCGATCGCCACACAGTAGGTGAGCTGCGGGTGGCGCGCGCGCGAGTTCTCTATACCTTGCGGGTCAGTTGCCACGACCCGCGCGCCGAGACCGCTGAGTTGAACCGCGACGTCAAGCGCTGGAGAGTCCCGCACGTCGTCGGAGTTTGGCTTGAAGCTGAGACCCAACACTGCGACGTTCGCCTCATAGACCGGGCGCCCAACTTGCGACACCGTCAAGGTCACAACTCGCTGGCGGCGCCTCAGGTTGATCGAGTCCACCTCCTTCAGGAAGGCTACGGATTCACTTCGGCCCAACTCTTCGGCGCGAGCGGTGAAGGCACGGATATCCTTGGGCAGGCACCCGCCACCAAAGCCGACACCGGCGTTTAGAAACCGCCGACCGATGCGGGCGTCATAGCCGATCGCGTCGGCGAGCTGCGTGACGTCTGCACCTGACACTTCGGCGATTTCAGCCATGGCATTGATGAAACTGATTTTGGTCGCCAGGAAGGCATTGGCAGCCACCTTCACCAACTCGGCGGTGGCATAGTCGGTTACGACCAGAGGGGTGTTCCGTGCAAGCGCGTCGCGATAGACCTCGTTTAGCAGTGCTGTGGCCGTCTTTCCCTCAGCCCCTGACGGTACGCCATACACGAGACGGTCCGGCGAAATCGTGTCAGCAACTGCGAAGCCCTCGCGCAAGAACTCTGGATTCCAGGCCAGCAAGGCGGTGGAGCCCGACGAGGAGATGACCTCAGCCAAGCGCTCTGCGGTACCGACCGGGACCGTGCTCTTACCCACGACTAAATCGCCGTCACCAAGGTGCGGAAGCAGTGCGGCCACTGCAGCATCCACATAGGTAAGATCTGCGGCGTGACTTCCATTCTTTTGCGGAGTGCCGACGGCCACAAAATGCACCTGGGCACCCCGTGCATCGGCCATATCGGTGCTGAAACTGAGCCGACTCGAAGCGATCGCTGAGGTCAGAACTGCTTGGAGTCCCGGTTCAAAAAAGGGCGGCAGACCTAGCGATAGTTGCTTGATCTTCGCCGCATCAATGTCGATTCCGACAACGTCGTGCCCGAGCTCAGCCATTGCCGCCGCGTGGACAGCACCCAAATAGCCACAACCAATTACAGAAATTCTCATGATTCCCCCTCTAGACGTTTTACCAAACTTGACACACCCCCGCCGACACTTTCGTGTGCCCGTTGCCGTTCCGGTACAGGCCATGGGCGTGCACGTGCGCACAAAAAAAGGGGCCGAGCCCGAAGGCCCGACCCCTTTCACAGATCGAAGTAGAAGAAGACTACTTGATGATCTTGGTCACCGTGCCGGCGGCGACGGTACGGCCACCTTCACGGATAGCGAGGCCGAGGCCCTCTCCCACGGCAATCGGCTGAATCAGCGCGACAGTCAGGTCGGTGGTATCGCCAGGCATGACCATCTCGGTGCCCTCGGGCAGCGTGATGACGCCGGTGGTGCGGGAGTAGAAATGCGGGCGGTAGTTCTTGTAGAACGGGTTGTGACGGCCACCCTCGTTCTTGCTGAGGCTGTACGCGGTGCCTTCGAAAGTCGGTGTGCGGCGTAACCGAACCCGAACTGAGCACGCGGGCACAAGTCGCGCCCGTGGTGGCGACCTCATTCTCACGCAGGGGGCAAGCATGACGTCCGATCCACGTATGACTGAGTGAACGACAATCAGGCGGGAAACGTGCGCTCTGGACGCACCCGCGACCGACCTAAGCGCATGCGACCGCAGGATCGACTGCAGCAGCACCCTAATCTTGCAGATCAACCCTGGGTGATGCCGGCGGCTACTCGGGGGCCCTGGTCGGGGCAGCTCTTGGCGGCAGATTCAGCCAGCACGCGCTGCGCCATCACCTGACGGGACTGGTCGGAGAGGCCCGTGGTTGGGTATTGCGTGAGCACGCGGTCCACGATTTGTGGGATGGACACGGCGGAGTACTCCTGCAGGCTGCTGCACACCAGCACGCTGTACACACTTACGGTGCTAGCGACGATGTCATCCAGACTATGCTGTTCTGACTTCTGCGTGGGTGTGGGGCTCGGCGTGGGCAGTGCTATCGGCGCGGGAGTGGGAGTGGCCGTGACTCGGGCCACGGCGGCCGGCTCCGCGGGAGCGGGAGCGACCAGGCGCGGCACGATCACCACGGCAAGAATGCCCACAATGACAACCACCATCACCAATAAGATGCGCATTTCAAGCTTTGATAGCTGCATACGACGACACTAACCGAAACTTTCTCACCGTGTCTGCGGGCGTCGCGCCACGGCATCCGTTGGGAATGCGCCCGACAACCGGCAGGGCGTCGCGGGTACAAAAAAGGGCCGAGCCCGAAGGCCCGACCCCTTTTTAGAGATCGAAGTAGAAGAAGACTACTTGATGATCTTGGTCACCGTACCGGCGCCGACGGTGCGGCCACCTTCACGGATAGCGAAGCCGAGGCCCTCTTCCATGGCGATCGGCTGAATCAGCGCGACAGTCAGGTCGGTGGTGTCGCCAGGCATGACCATCTCGGTGCCCTCGGGCAGCGTGATGACGCCGGTGACGTCCGTGGTGCGGAAGTAGAACTGCGGGCGATAGTTCGCGTAGAACGGGTTGTGACGGCCACCCTCGTTCTTGCTGAGGATATACGCGGTGCCCTCGAAGTCGGTGTGCGGCGTAACCGAACCCGGCTTGACGACGACCTGGCCGCGCTCAACGTCTTCGCGCTTGGTGCCACGAAGAAGAAGTCCACAGTTCTCGCCGGCCCACGCCTCGTCGAGCTGCTTGTGGAACATCTCAATACCGGTAACCGTGGTCTTCTGCGTCGGGCGGATGCCGACGATCTCGATCTCGGAGTTGATCTTGAGGGTTCCACGCTCGGCGCGGCCCGTAACAACGGTGCCACGACCGGTGATCGTGAAGACGTCCTCGATCGGCATCAAGAACGGCTTGTCCTTGTCGCGGATGGGGTCGGGGATGAAGTCGTCAACGGCCTGCATGAGAGTCAGGATGTTGGCGGTCCACTTCTCGTCGCCCTCGAGCGCCTTGAGTGCGGACACCGGAACGACGGGGGCGTTGTCGCCATCGAAGCCCTGGCTGGAGAGAAGTTCACGAACTTCGAGCTCAACGAGCTCCATGATCTCTTCGTCGTCAACCATGTCGGCCTTGTTCAGCGCGACGAGCAGGGTCGGAACGCCGACCTGCTTGGCGAGAAGAACGTGCTCACGGGTCTGAGCCATCGGGCCGTCAGTAGCGGCAACCACGAGGATTGCGCCGTCCATCTGAGCAGCACCGGTGATCATGTTCTTGATGTAGTCAGCGTGGCCCGGAGCATCGACGTGCGCATAGTGACGCTTGTCGGTCTCGTACTCAACATGCGAAATGTTGATCGTGATGCCGCGCTGGCGTTCTTCCGGAGCCGAGTCAATCGACGCGAAGTCGCGCTGAACGTTGATCTTGGACGGGAACTTATCGGCAAGAACCTTGGAGATCGCTGCAGTCAGCGTGGTCTTTCCGTGGTCAACGTGACCGATCGTTCCGATGTTTACGTGCGGCTTTGTCCGCTCGAACTTGGCCTTGGCCACTGTGGGTCCTCCTCAGGACTCGCTTGCAAATGCACGGCCGCCGTTATGAGCGGCCGGTATGCGCTGGATGTGTCTATTTATGGTACTCGGGCCAGGTGGCCGAAGCGATTCGGCCCGAAGGCCAGAATAGAGGACTATTCGCCCTTGTTCTTGTTGATGATCTCGTCGGCAACTGCCTTCGGGACCTCCGCATAGCTCTCGAACGTCATCGAGTACACCGCGCGGCCTGAGGTCTTCGACCGCAGGTCACCGATGTATCCGAACATTTCCGACAGTGGAACGTGGGCGCGAATTACCTTCACGCCCTGCGCATCCTCCATGGTCTGGATCTGCCCACGACGCGAGTTGAGGTCTCCGATTACGTCACCCATGTATTCCTCAGGGGTACGAACTTCGACCGCCATCAGCGGCTCGAGCAGAACGGGGTTCGCCTTACGAACGGCTTCCTTGAAGCCCATCGAGCCGGCAATCTTGAAGGCCATCTCCGAGGAGTCAACGTCGTGCGCAGCACCGTCAAGCAGGCTGGCTCGAACGCCCACCATCGGGTAGCCGGCCAGGACGCCTACGCGCAGCGCATCCTGAATTCCAGCATCCACCGAGGGGATGTACTCACGCGGGATACGGCCACCGGTGACCTTGTTGAGAAACTCGTACGACTTCTCAGCAGTGATTTCCATCGGCTCGATCGCGATCTGAATCTTCGCGAACTGGCCGGATCCACCGGTCTGCTTCTTGTGCGTGTAGTCGTGACGCTCAACGGCCTTGCGGATCGTTTCGCGGTACGCCACCTGGGGCTTGCCGACGTTCGCCTCAACGTTGAATTCACGCTTCATGCGGTCGACGAGGATGTCCAGGTGAAGTTCACCCATTCCCTTGATTACCGTCTGGCCAGTTTCCTGGTTCTGCTCGGTACGGAAGGTGGGGTCTTCTTCGGCAAGCTTCTGAATGGCAAGGCCCAGCTTTTCCTGGTCCTGCTTGGTCTTGGGCTCGATAGCGACCTCGATAACCGGGTCAGGGAACGTCATGGACTCGAGTACAACCTGAGCGTTCGGGTCGCACAGGGTGTCGCCCGTGGTGGTGTCCTTGAGGCCGATGACCGCGTAGATGTGACCGGCGGTGACGAAACCGACCGGGTTCTCCTTGTTGGCGTGCATCTGGAAGATCTTGCCGATGCGCTCCTTCTTGCCCTTGGTCGAGTTGATGACCTGGGCTCCAGAGTCGAGACGGCCCGAGTACACGCGCACATAGGTGAGGCGACCGAAGAACGGGTGCACCGCAACCTTGAATGCGAGAGCCGTGAACGGCTCCTCGGCATCCGGGTGACGCATGATGACCTTCTCCTCGTCGCGAACGTCGTGCGCCTCAATGGCGGCCACGTCGAGCGGGGTGGGGAGGTAGTCAACGACAGCATCGAGCATCGGCTGAACGCCGCGGTTCTTGAACGCAGAACCGCAGAGAACCGGGTAGATCTCGCTGTTGATGGTGAGCTTGCGGATGGCGCCCTTGATCTCGGCAACCGTCAGCTCTTCGCCGGCGAAGTAACGCTCCATGAGGTCGTCGTCGGTTTCGGCGACGGTCTCGAGCAGAAGCTTGCGGTACTCGGCAGCCTTCTCCACGAGGTCGGCGGGGATCTCTTCGATGGCGTACTTCGAGCCCATCTCCACGTCACCCTTGGAGTCGCCACGCCAGGTCAGCGCACGCATCTGCACGAGGTCAACGACACCCTCGAAGTCAGACTCTGCACCGATCGGCAACTGGATAACCAGCGGCTTTGCGCCGAGGCGCTTGATGATGGTGTCGACCGTGAAGTAGAAGTCGGCGCCGAGCTTGTCCATCTTGTTGACGAAGCAAATGCGGGGCACGTCGTATTTGTCGGCCTGACGCCACACGGTTTCGGACTGGGGCTCAACGCCCTCCTTGCCGTCGAACACGGCAACGGCACCGTCGAGAACGCGGAGCGAACGCTCCACCTCCACGGTGAAGTCCACGTGTCCGGGGGTGTCGATGATGTTGATCTGGTTGTTGTCCCAGAAACAGGTCGTCGCAGCGGAGGTGATCGTGATGCCACGTTCCTGCTCCTGCGCCATCCAGTCCATCGTCGAGGCGCCGTCGTGGGTCTCGCCGATCTTGTGGTTTACACCCGTGTAGAACAGGATGCGCTCAGTTGTGGTGGTCTTGCCAGCATCAATGTGAGCCATGATGCCGATGTTGCGGACCTTACTCAGGTCGGTGAGCACGTCAAGTGCCACGGGGGTCCTCCAGCGGGTAGGGGTGGGAATGCGGAACAAGGCCGTGAGCATCCGCCTTTTCAGCGGGCAGGCGCGTGCCGACGCAAGCCGGCACGCGCCTGAACCGATGATCAGGAATGCTCGATAGACGAACTACCAGCGGTAGTGAGCGAAGGCCTTGTTCGCTTCAGCCATCTTGTGAGTGTCTTCACGACGCTTGACAGCGGCACCGAGGCCGTTGCTCGCGTCGAGGATCTCGTTGGTGAGGCGCTCGGTCATGGTCTTCTCGCGACGCGCCTTGGCGTAGCTGGTCAACCAGCGCAGGGCCAGGGTGTTGGCGCGGTGCGGCTTGACCTCAACCGGAACCTGGTACGTGGAACCACCGACGCGGCGCGAACGCACCTCGAGGGTCGGACGAACGTTGTCGAGTGCCTTCTTCAGCGTGACAACGGCATCCAGCTCGTTCTTGGCGGAGACACCGGCGAGGGCATCGTAAACGATGCGCTCGGCGAGGCCCTTTTTGCCATCGAGAAGGATCTTGTTGACGAGCTGGCTGACGATGGGTGCACCGTAAACCGGGTCGGCAATGACAGGGCGCTTGGGAGCGGGTCCTTTACGAGGCATTACTTCTTCTCCATCTTTGCGCCGTAGCGGCTACGTGCCTGCTTGCGGTTCTTGACGGCCTGGGTGTCCAGCGCGCCGCGAATGATTTTGTAACGCACACCGGGGAGGTCCTTAACACGGCCTCCGCGCACAAGCACCATGGAGTGCTCCTGCAGGTTGTGGCCCTCGCCGGGAATGTAGGCGGTGACCTCGGTGCCGTTGGAGAGCTTGACGCGGGCGACCTTGCGCAGAGCCGAGTTCGGCTTCTTCGGGGTGGTCGTGTACACGCGGGTGCAAACGCCGCGCTGCTGCGGGTTGGACTTCAGGGCGGGAGCCTTGGTCTTGGTGACCTTGGGGCTACGGCCCTTTCTGACCAACTGCTGAATGGTGGGCACTAATTACTCCTTGTTATTGCTGCACGGTGACAGCTTTGTGATGGTTAGCATTCGACCTCGCGATCGAGTTCATCTGGACCCGCTTGAACCCACACGATTGCTCGTGCGTGTTTTGGTGGGTATGCCGTGGGGGTTAGCTCGAAGAGTCAACCCTGCATGTGTGGAATTTCGCCCTAACCTGGTGCTACCTCGATGCGAACATCGGGAGGGCATAATTCAGGCGCACGACAAAGCGCACACTGCGTAATCCTAGCCCGGCGGAGCATCTACGGTCAAATGGGTTGCGCCCCGCATGCTGCCGCTTCGTGCGATCCGTTATGCGTGCCTGGCCCAGGCAGCGGATGCGGCGGCTCGGCTAGGGATTACGCGGCCAGAGCGGGGAATCGAGGGTGCTTTCCAGGTCGGCGAGCAGGGCCTGCACCTGGGGCTCGACGAACTGGGCGATCGCAGCGAGGAGGCGGGGCCGCTGCTGGGTGAGCTCGGCGCAGACTCGACGGCCGACCTGGGTGGCAAACGTGTCGGCGAGGCGCAACTCGGCGCTGAGCGCCGCCTTCTCCTCCGGGGTGAGCGGGGGCAGGAGGGCGGACTGCTCGTCGTCGTCGTTGGCCTGTGTGGGCGTCGGCTGGGGGTCGGCGGGCTGCTGGTCGGCGGGCTGCTGGTCGGCGAGCTGCTGGTCGGCGAGCTCGCTGAAGGTGAAGAGGTAGGGGGCATCCGCTGTCGGTTGCGGATCGAGGTCGAGGCCACGAAACTCCGGGTCGAGGCCCTCGGCGGGCCGGTAGGCTCGGGCAGATTCGCGGCGCTCGCTCAGGTTGAGTTCGTGCGCGAGCAACGGCAGGTTGAGCTCGGTGTATTCGTCGACCGACGCGTCGATCACAATCCTCATGCGCATCGACAGCGCGTGCTGCACGACGTGGGGCACGTCGACGGCGAGCCCGGCGGCAGAAACGATGGGCGAGCCGAAGCATTGCCGGCACAGTCGGGACCGCCCGCGATGAGTCGCGGGGCGCCAGCGGGTGATCCAGCGCAGCCAGTTCTCCACCTCGTGCTCGACGCGCGTCTCGATGGACCTGTCCATAGTGCCTAAGAGTACTCGCCCGGCGTGCTTTCCGAGATGTCAAGAATGGCCCAAGCGCGCGGCTAGTTGTTGTCGTTTTTCTCCCAGGGCCACGCGGGGGCGCCGGAGCCCGCGGGTTTGGCCAGGAGCACGGCGAAGAACAGAAAGGCGATGAGCCAGCCACTGACCGCGATGGCGATTGCGAACGGGCTCGTCATTTCACCGCCTATGAAGACGACCGAGCGAAAGAGTTCCCCGGCGCCGAGGCTGTAGAGGACTCCCCCGGAGATGCAATAGCCGAGGTACGCGGCCACGCCGGCCATGAAAATCGGCAGCGGCGGTATGTGCCTCAGGCGCTCGGGCGAGCGCAGAACCGCGCTAAGAACGACCCAGACCAGCGCGAGGGCCGCGATGGTGACCATGATGGGGCCGAGGAGGGCGCCGGCATCCGTTTGGTTGATGACGTCACGATTGAGCAGCAGACTGAGCACTCCGAACGCCGCCACGATGAAGGCCGCGTAGAGGGCGGCCGCGAAGGCCGCCATGGTGATCGCGTACTTTCGGTATTCCCGCATGGCACCAGCGTAGGCCCACCGGTGAAGCGAGCGAAGCCCCGGCTGCCGAAAGGGCAGCCGGGGCCGGAAAGCGCGAATCGAACGCTAGGGTCGTGTTACCTGCGGGCCCTCGGCGAGCAGACGCTCGTATTCGGTGCGCGCCTCGAGGTTGCGGGCGGTGACGCGGCGTCCGCGGTGGGCGATCCAGGCTCCGGCCCAGATCGGTACCTCGCGGGCGATGAGGCCGGCGGCAATGGCGCCGGGGTTCAGCCACAGGGACTGCACGATGCGGCCCATTTCGGCGGGGCTGAGGCCGTCGGCCCGGCCGTCGATCACGAGGCCGAGCAGCGCTCCGCCTATATAGGAGAAATACACCACGGCGCCGACGACGAATCCGAAGAGTACGTAGCCCCACCAGCCGCCCCGATTGATCAGGGCGATCAGGCCGCTGTAGGCGAGGAAGAAGAAGATGACGGGAATGTAGAACACCGGCAGCGAGGCAAAGGCGGTGAAGCCGGCCACGGTCATGGCGATGGTCGCGCTCGTCACACCGATGATAATGAACGCTGCGACGGCGTAGAGCACCGCGAAGACCACCGTGGCGAGCAGGGCGATCAGGATGCCGCCGCCCCGGTTGCCGCGGTCCTTGGGCTTGGTGGGCGCCTGCACGTAGATGGGCGATTGGGCCTGCGGCGTGTACGACGGCGCCGTGTTGACGGGAGCGTCATCGACGGGCGGCGCGGCAGCCGCGGTTGTTGTGGCGACGTACGCCACCGGCGCGATCAGAACTTCGTGATCAGGATCGACGGTGGAGCTGTTCGCCGGCACGGTTTCGGCGGGCGCAGAAGTGTGTGCGTAGTCGTCGGCGAGGCTCGGCGCGGAGGCGTCGGCATCGGCATCGGTCGAAGACGTGAGAGGCAGGTGGCGGGCGGGAGCGGAGGCGGGCGTCTCGTCGCCGCGTTCGGCCGCGCTCAGGTTGGCATTGATGGCGTCGTAGTCGATGACTAGGGGTTCGTGCTCAGGCTCCGGCACGACAGTCTCGTTCGCGCCCGACTCCGGGGCGGCGTGGTCGGGGGCACCGGTCTGGTCGGTGGACGTGGGCTCTCGGCTCGCCGGATCGGGCGCTGCTGCAGCATCCGGCTCATGATTCTTCTTGCCGTCGGTTGGCGTGTTGTCGCTCATGCTGAACTCCTTGTGGCCTTCGCCGTGACTGACCTCCACTGTACCAATCGTGCGCTTGAATTCCGGGACACGTCGACACGCGGCGCATCTTTCGATCGAGTCGACAGCCAGCAGCCTCGTGGTTACGGAGGCGAAACGCAGGACGCCCTGAACAAGTGTTGCGCGATGGAATTCGCGCCCGAATTCATTCGATCACGCCCAATGTAGGGCTCAACGACCGTATGTTTGCACCCCCCATTCTGGGTAATGCACCCGCCACCAGTGGCCCATATCTTTTCGTTCACCGAGCGACTACCTAGGTCAGCTCCACACAGAATGGAAAACCCGTGAAGTTCTATACCAAGGTCCAGGCCCTCATCAACAGCATGCGCAGCGAGGAAGAAGGCGCCACCGCGGTGGAGTACGGCCTGATGGTCTCCCTGATTGCCGTCGCCGTCATCGTCGCCGTCACCCTGATCGGCACGAACCTCAACACCATGTTCGGCAACGTCGCGACCAGAATTCGCGTCACTCCCTAAGTTCCCTCGCCACATTCGGCCGATGCTCGGTCACCCGCACGATCGTGTAGTGGCGGCGGCTTCCCGTTCGAAGTCGCCGCTACACACAACTACCGCCCACCCGAAGGGGCACAGACATGCTTCATCAGCGCATCAAACCAGGCGAACGCGGCGCGGCAGCGGTGGAGTTCGCACTCATCCTCCCCGTGCTTCTCGTCCTGGTCATGGGTCTCATCGAGTTCAGCCTGCTCTTCAACAACCAAATCTCCCTGACCAACGCGGCCCGCGAGGGTGCCAGGTTCATGGCCATCAAAAACAATTCGGCGAACGCGAAGTCCGCCGTTATCGCGGCGGCACCGTCGGTCAACCCGCGGATCTCCGCCGGCGATATCAGCGTCAGCCCGTCGAACTGTACGTCCGGCTCGACCGTGACCGTGACCATCGTCTACAACGCACGGCTCCTCACCGGATTTTTTGGCACCGTCCTGCCACTGACCGGCAAGGGGGTAATGCTGTGCGGTGGTTGAATTCCCGACTCCGCTCGGAGCGCGGCGCGAGCGCCGTCTTCTTAGGCATCCTGCTGGTACCGCTTATTGGCTTCCTGGCCATTGCACTCGACGTCGGCGCCCTCTACGCCGAACGCGCCCAGCTGCAAAACGGGGCGGACGCCGCGGCCCTCGCGATCGCCCGGGACTGCGCTGACGGCGTCTGCAGTAACTCCTCAGGCTTGGCAGCCGGCTACACCAATGCGAATGCCAATGACGGCGCCGCCAACGTTCTCGCGCCGCACATCAACCTGATCGACCAAACCGTCACGGTGTCCGACTCGACCCGAACCGACACCGGGGCGAATGCCATCCGACATCCGTTCGCCTCGCTCATCGGCATAGACTCGACGACCGTTGGCGCCACCGCTACCGCGGAGTGGGGCCCACCCGGCGACGGCCCGGCAGTTTTACCACTCGCACTCTCGTACTGTGAGTTTCTACTGTTCGGCTCCCTCATCAACGAGGTCAAGATCACGATTCGTTACGATGAAAACCATCCGTGCAGGCGGGATGGCCATGACATCCCGGGCGGGTTCGGCTGGCTCGACCAGGTTCCCGGCCAGTGCGACGTACTGGTAGACCTCGACGCCGCCGAGGTGCCAAGCCGACCCGGTAACAGCCAGCCTGTTGACTGTGAGGAAACTCTGGCCAACCTTGAGGGTCGAACGATCCTCATTCCCATTTTCGATTCGTCCACCGGCACCGGCGCTAACGGGGTCTTCCACATTTACGCCTTCGCGTCCTTCAAGGTCACCGGCTGGAAATTCGGCGGCGGAAACCGCATGCCACTCGTGAACGTCGATAACTACCCGGGGTGTCTCTGCACTGGCGGCGACTATCGATTCATCCAGGGATACTTCCAAGACTGGGTGTCCGTGGACAGCGCCTTCGAACTCGGCGGACCCAACCTCAACGCCGACGCCGTCAGACTTATCAATTAGGAGAAGCCATGAAAACCCGACTCATTGGAGCAATCCTTGCGATCGTGCTTGCCGTCGTCGGCACCGTCGTGCTCACCGGATATGTGCAGGGCGCAGATGCCCGTGCCACCAACGGCGCCGAGATGGTATCCGTCTATGTCGTGACCGAAGAGATCCCCGCCGGTACCGCCGCGGAGAAGATTGGCGAGCTCATCGCCGAGAAGAAGATGCCCGCGGTTGCCGCAGTGCCCGGTCGCGTAACAAAGCTGAGCGCCCTGGCCGGCCGGGTGGCGGATACCACCCTCCAGCCCGGCGAGCAGCTCCTCACCTCACGCTGGGTGAACTCGGCCGAGCTCGCCGCCCGCGGCGACGTCAAAGTGCCTGATGGCATGCAGGCCGTGACCATCGCGCTTCCCGTCGAACATGTCGTCGGCGGCACCATCAAGGCGGGAGACACCGTCGGCGTCGTGATCACCGCGTCGATCAAGCCCGCTGGCGGCAGCGAGGAGCGGCCGGTGAGCAAGCAGGTCTTCCATAAGGTGCTCGTGACCGCTGTACAGGAAGGAACCATGACGTCGCCCGCGAAGGGTCAGGACGGAGCCGATGCGGCGTCCGAGCCGGTCAGCTCGGTCATGGTCACCCTCGCCCGCACCACGCCAGACATCGAGAAACTCGTCTGGGGCCAGGAGTTCGGCTCCGTGTGGCTCACCCTGGATAACGCGAAGGCCGAGGAGACCGGCTCACGCATCGTCGACGGCAACGCGGTGTTCGAATGAGTCGCTTACTACTCATCGGCAACAGCCATGGATTCGAGACCCGTCTCAACATTCTGCTCGGAGCCGCTCTCAGCCTGGTCAAGGGGCAGTTTCTGGCCTTCGGACCCTCGGCCGTGCTCGACCGACTGCACGCGGCAGACCGACCGGACGTGGCCCTGCTCGGATCGGCTCTCTCCCTCGCGCAAACGAACGTACTCTCGACCGGACTCGCCATCCTCTACCCCGGCGTGGGCATCGTGATCGTGCGCGGAAACCGGGCGGGAACCGACCAGTGGGTCTCCGATCTGACCATCCACACGGTCCTAAGCCCGAGCGACGAGCAGGCGGTGGCTCCCACACCCACCGGTGCCCGGTACTCCTGCGGTGTACCGTGCAGCGTGCGTAATCCGCACCGGCCAGACGCGGAGAAAACACCGCAACTTGCGCTCGAATCGGACTTTTTTCCGGCTTCAGCCAAGGAGCCCGACGTCGCCACGCTCATTCCGCCGGCCATCGAGACGGTCGCCGCGGCCGCCGGCATCCGCTGCCAGGTCATCGCCGTCGTGTCGGCCAAGGGTGGCGTCGGCAAGACGACGGTCGCCACCAACCTCGCCGTGGGACTGGCCAAGCAGGCGCCAATGTCGGTGGTGCTCGTCGATGCCGACGTGCAGTTCGGCGACGTCGCCACTGCCCTGTCTCTGTCGCCCGTGCATACCCTTCCCGACGCGGTCACGGAAGCAGCGCAACTCGACACGATGGTGCTCAAGACCTACCTCACCCCGCACGAGCGCGGCTTCTATACCGTGTGCGGTGCGAACACCCCGGTCGAAGGGGACCGGGTGACCGGCGACCAGCTCAGCCATCTGATCAAGCAACTCAGAGAAGTGTTCCGATTCGTCGTGATCGACACGGCGCCCGGGCTCGGCGACCACGCCCTGGCCGCGCTCGAGCTGGCTACCGACGCCGTGATCGTCTGCGACATGTCGGTACCGAGTGCGCGAGGACTGCGCAAGGAGCTGGCCGCACTGGTGAGTATCGGCATAATGCCTTCCGCCCGCCACGTCGTGCTGAATCTGGGCGACCACACCAGTGGCATTTCCGTGCGCGATATTGAGGCGACGATCGGAGCGCCGGTAGATATCGCCATTCGGCGATCCAAGTTGGTGGCATTGTCGACGAACCGTGGCGTGCCGATCCTGGCTGACGGTGCCAGAAACCCCGCATCAACCGCGCTCACCGCTCTGGTGCGCCGATTCGACCCATCGGCTTCGCTCAAACGCGGCCGCCTACACCGAAGGGTGGTTGTGGCATGAAACTGACCGAACGAGCGGATGCGGCACGGGAAAAAGGCCCCCAGCATCGCTTTGACAAGCACGCCCCGGTTTTAGGCGCGGTGAAAATTGACTATAGCGAGCCGGCCGCGGCCAAGACTGCTGTGAGACCGCTGTCCATTTCAGCAGCGGATGTCCAGTCCCTCCTAGTGCCGGTGCCATTGCCGGTGCCGGTGCCGGTGGTCGCGCCTGCACCCCCGGTTGATCCCCTCGCCGAGATCAAGGAGCGAGCCGCCCAAGAGCTGTTCGAGCGCATCGGAACGCGCCTCAATGACCCCAGCCTGAGCGAAGAGCAGCTACATGCCTACGCAAGAGCCGAGCTGGGCAACATCGTTTCAGCCGAACAGGTACCGCTCAGCTCCGACGAGCGCTCCCGCCTCATCGCCGAGATCGATGCCGACGTTCTCGGGTATGGTCCGCTCGACGTCTTGCTCGCTGATGAGGCCGTATCCGAGATCATGGTCAACGGCCATGAACAGATTTTCGTCGAGAGAAACGGGCGCCTCAGCCTCAGCCCCTCCCGCTTCACAAGCGAAGCCCAGCTGCGGCGAGTGATCGAGCGGATCGTCTCCAAGGTCGGTCGGCGCATCGATGAGTCGTCGCCGCTGGTGGATGCGCGCCTCGCCGATGGCTCACGCGTCAACGCGATCATCCCGCCACTAGCCGTCGACGGCTCCTCGCTGACCATCCGCAAATTCTCCCGTGAGCCGCTTACGGTCACAGACTTGATCGAATTCGGCACGTTGAGCGCGGACATGGCGGAGTTACTCGATGCCTGCGTAAAAGCGAAGCTCAACATCATCGTCTCCGGGGGAACCGGAACCGGCAAGACGACCCTGCTCAACGTGCTGTCCGGCTACATTCCGCCCGACGAGCGCATCATCACGATCGAAGACGCCGTGGAGCTGCAGCTTCAACAGGAACACGTCATCCGTCTCGAATCACGCCCCGCGAACATCGAGGGCAAAGGTGAAATCACCATCCGCGATCTGGTGCGCAACTCCCTGCGGATGCGCCCGGATCGGATCGTGATCGGTGAGTGCCGCGGCGGCGAAAGCCTCGACATGCTGCAGGCCATGAACACCGGCCACGACGGGTCCATTTCGACCGTGCACGCCAACTCGCCGCGCGACGCGATCGCGCGGCTGGAAACCCTGGTGCTCATGGCCGGGATGGACCTGCCGCTGCGCGCCATTCGGGAGCAGATCGCCTCAGCGATCGATGTGATCGTGCAGATCAGTCGGCTCAAGGACGGCACCCGCTGCGTCACCCATGTCACCGAGGTGCAGGGCATGGAGGGCGAGATCGTCACTCTGCAAGACGCCTTCGTCTTCGACCACGGCGCTGGCACCGACGCTGACGGACATCTGCTCGGCCACGCGGTCGCCACCGGGGTGCGACCACGGTTTGCCGACAAGTTCCGCGATCTGGGTATTGAGCTCTCGCCGGGTATATTTCAGGCTGAACTGACGACACGAGCACAGCGATGAGCGAGATTATTCTCTACTCCGGGATCGGGGCCGGTTTAATCGCCCTGCTGGTTCTCGTGTTCGTGGTAATCGCGCCGCCGGCCCCCCGCGTGTCTTTGGAACGCCGTCGCGCCCCCGGCGTGATCGAGACGTCCACCCTGACCAAGATGACCGACCGCACGGTCGAAGCGATCGATGGCGCGCTCCGCCGGGGCGGCCGGGCGCCGTTCAGCGCGGCGGAACTGGAGCAGGCGGGCATTCGGATGCAGCCCTCGGGATTCGTGCTCATGGTCATCTCTGCCGCCATCGTTCTGTCGCTGTTCGGACTCATTCTCGGCACCGGCTCACCCTGGGTCGTGCCACTCATGGTCACGTTCGCCGCGTTCGCCCCGATCGGTGCCAAGGTACTGATCAACCTTCGCGCCGGGCGCAGGCGAGCCAAATTCGCCGAACAGCTCGACGAATCACTCACCCTTCTCGCCGGTTCACTGCGCGCTGGCCACAGCCTGCTCCGTGCCGTCGACGCTGCCTCGCACGATACGGAGTCACCGACGGCCGATGAGCTCGCCCGGGTCGTGAACGAAACCCGAATCGGGCGCGATCTGGGCGACGCACTCGACAACACCGCGACGCGGATGCGCAGCGACGATTTTCAATGGGTCGCCCAGGCGATCGCAATCAACCGTGAAGTCGGCGGCAACCTGTCCCAGGTGCTCGACCAGGTGAGCCACACCATCCGTGAACGCAACGAAATTCGGCGGCAGGTGAAAGCGTTGGCCGCGGAGGGCAAGATGAGCGCCTGGGTGCTGATCTTGCTACCCATCGGCGTCTTCACCTTTCTGTTGTTGACCCAGCCGGGCTATTTCGGCGGCTTCTTCAGCAGCATCTGGGGAATCGCCGCCCTCGTCGTCGCCGCCATCCTGCTCGGGATCGGCTCGCTGTGGATGATGGTCGTCGTCAAAGTGAAGTTCTAGGAGAATCCCATGCCCCCTTTCATAACCATCCTCGCCGCCCTCGCCGTTGCCGGCGGGCTCGGAGCTCTCGTCGGCATCCTGGTCGGCGGTCGCGAGCCGCGCGAGGTCACCGCAGGCACCGGCGCACCCGCGGGTTCGGTCTTCACTGGCGGTTCGTTCATCACGGGCGTGCGCGACGCCGCCCCCAAGGGTTATCTCGGCATGCTCGATCATCGACTCGCACTCGCCGGGCGGCCACCAGCGTGGACCATCGACAAGATCCTCATTGCGAAGCTGATCCTGGCCGCTTGCGGTGCGCTCCTCGCGGTGTTGTGGATCAGCGGCGACCCGGTCCTGCTACGGTTCGGGCTCGGCGGCGCGCTCACGGTGCTGTGCTTCTTCGTGCCCGACCTGCTCATTCAAAGTCGGGGGCAAGAGCGGCAGGAGAAGATTCAGCTCGCCCTCGCCGACACCCTCGACCAGATGACGATTGCTGTGGAGGCGGGCCTCGGCTTCGAGGCGGCCATGGTCAAGGCAGCGACGAACGGCAAGGGGCCGCTCGCTGAGGAATTCGTTCGCACCCTGCAGGACATGAGCATTGGCCGCGCACGCAAGGACGCCTACCAATCACTGAGCGCGCGCACCTCGTCACCGGACCTGCGCCGGTTCACGCGCTCCGTCATCCAGGCCGATACCTATGGCATCGCAATCGCCGACGTGCTCCGGGTGCAAGCGGCGGAAATGCGACTGCGTCGCCGCCAGCGGGCCGAGGAGAAGGCGATGAAGATCCCGGTCAAGGTGCTGTTCCCGCTTATCTTCTGCATCCTGCCGGTGTTGTTCATCGTGCTGCTCACACCCGCCGTGCTCAGTATGGTCAAAGCCTTCTCGTAGGCGCCCGGCTCCATCTGCTTGCCGTTCGAATTGACGCGCCACCCGCGTGGGGCTACGCGGCGCCGTTCAGAAGCACGTAGATCAGAGCGGTGATGGTGCCGGTGACCATGCCGGGCGCGTCCGCAGTGGCTGTGGTACCGAACGCACTGACCGTCACGAGCCGCTCGCCCTGCTGCAGACCACTAATGAAGTCGAGCACATTCTGGTAGCCGCCCTCGACCGAGAGGGAGATGGGAATGGCGATGAGGTTGTCGGCGGGAGTCACAACCGGGGCAACCGGTACGGCAGCGTCGGCAGCCGCAGTAGCACCAGCGGCGGCATCCTCGGCAGGCACAGCCGCAGCGGCAGCACCCTCGGCAGGCGGCGCAGCCTCTGGCGCAGCTGTCGTCGCCAGCGCTGCTGCGTAGGACTGTGCGTCGCTGACCGTGATCGTCGTGAGCTTCACAGTGTTCTGGAGGGCAATCGAGTCGAGCTGGCCCACGAATTGGGGAATGTTCGCGCCCTGCGGAACGGACTCCCGAAGGTCGGCCAGGTCAACCTGGAGACCATCGATGCTCTCGAATTGTTGCTTGAGCGTGGCGAGCTGGAGCTCGTAGCTGGTGTTCTGCGCCTCCACGGCTACCCGCTCGGCCGCGGCATCACGCGATTCGCCGAGCTTCGGAGAGATACCGAGCGACCACCCCATGAGGGCGACAACGGACATCAGCAGCACGGCGCCGAGAACCCATAATCTATTCACGTTCACGACTATTTTCCTTCCGCGGCGACGGCGAAGCGGTTTGAACGCGCGCCTTCGTCGATGTGCACGGTGAGAGTCACCAGGTATGCCCCGGTCTCGTTCTGGGTTATCGAACCGGGCGTGCTGTCCGCGTAGCCGGGCAGTGTCTTGATCGCGTTCAGCCACTCGGGTACCGTGGGCAGGCTCGGGCTGGTCAGACCGATCACCAGGGTCGCGATTCGCGCCTCTTGCAGGGGCGCCTCGGGCTGACCGTACGCCACGAGCGGCGATTCCGAGTCGACCGCGAGCGAATCGATGGTCACGTCCGCTGGGATGACTGCGCGAACGCCCGCGAAGTAGCCTTGCCAGTCCACCTCGGTCGACGCACCGATCTGTCGAGCAGCGCCGACCGCATCCACTTCATCTTGCACCGTGCGAACCTCGACGAACTTTGTCTGTTCCAGAAGAAGTTCGGCCGTTCGCGCCTGGGTCACGGCAAGTTGTTCTCGGCTCACGCTGGCCTGCCAGCTGGCCGCGGCCACGCCGGCCCCGACCACTATGACCACGGCAACGACGGATGCGCCCAGGATCTTGCGCAGGGTCTTGGCCTTCTGCCGGGCCTTGACGACCGGCGGCAGGAGGTCGACTCGCGGTTCCCCGCCGATGACCAGGTCATCGACGCCGCTGTGCCGGCTCATGCCTTGCTTCCCAGGGCCAGGCCCAGTGCAACGAGATAGGTGCCCATGGTGCTCTTGAGGGCACTCGCGTCGACTCCCCGGCCGAGGGAGAGGGTTCCCACTGCATCCGGGACGAAGACCGGAATCCGTGTCATCTCGCCAAGCGCTTCGCCAAAGCCGTGCAATTGTGCGCCACCGCCGGTGAGTACGATGCGCGTGACGCTCACCTGGTTGCGCGTATTGATGAAGTAGTTGACGGTGTTTCGCAGGCTATTGAGCAGCTCAACGGTGACCTCGTGAATAATAATCGCCGCCGCCGGATTCTCTGACACGTTCCCCGTGGCGGCAAGGCCCAGCGATCTCTTCAGCGTCTCTGCCTCTGCCAGGTCAATGACGAGCCGGTCGGCGAGGGCCTGGGTGAGATCGCCGCCGCCGGTCGGAATGAAGCGCACGAACTGCGGCACACCTGCAACGCAGATAACGACGCTGGTGGTGCCCGCGCCGACGTCAATCTGCACTACGGCACCATCCGTTGTTTCTCCCCGGCGGGTGACTCGACTAAGAGCGAACGGAATGAGGTCGACATCAATGGGGGTCAGCCCCGCCAGTTCTACGGCCCGAACGTTGCCGAGCACGGCTTCTTTGACAGCGGCAATCAGGAGACCGTTGACCTGTGGCCCGGTGTCACCCGCGCTCTCAGAGAGCGGGTAGAAGTCGAGGAGCGCGTCGGCAACCGGAAGGGGAAGCAGGTCTTGCACCTGATAAGGCAATGCTTCACGGATGAGTTTCATCGAGGTCTTGGGAACGGTCAGCTCACGGGCGAGCACACGGTGGTTGCCCATGCCGAGTACCACCCGCTTGGTTTTGAAACCGCCGGCAGACCACAGCTGTTTGAGCGCGGCCGCGACGGTATTGGGTTCAAGCACCTCGCCGCGATTCACCGCACCCACCGGCAGTTCTACCTGGTGATAGCGCACGATCGTGGGTTTGTCCTGGCGCGAACTGCTCAACTCGACCGCGCGCACGGAACCCTTGCCGATATCGATCCCGACGACACTTGCAGTCATTGCGTTTTCCTTACTGATGTTGCCGTCATGTCAGTCCGTACAGCGCGAGATAGCCCGCGGCAATCTGCTCGCCGCCGAAGATTCCGAGCCACGCCCCCGCGAGCATCCATGGGCCGAAGGGGATGCTGCTCTTGCGGTTTGCTCGCCGCGTGATGACTAGTACCAGACTAAACACCCCACCGAGCAGGAACGCGGAGAACGCGCCGACGACCAACGGCCCCCAGCCCAGAAAACCCAGGAAGAGGCCGAGCACTCCGGCCAGCTTCACATCGCCAAGACCCATTCCGCCGGGGTACAGGAGCGCCAGAGTGAGATAGAGGGCGAACAGGGCGGCGCCGCCGATTACCGCGGGGACTAACCGGCCGGGCTCGCCGAGGAGCAGCGCGGCCGTCACCAACAGAGCCGCGCTCACCGGGTAGGCCGGCACGACGATCTTGTTGGGGAGCGTGTAGGTGTCGAGGTCGATCATGGCCAGTGCAACGCTCACCGCGGCCAGATAGAGGAACACCACCAGGGTGACGGCAATCCCAATGATCGCACCGGTCGAACTAATCGAGACCACGCCCAACATGCCGGTCGAGCCAAAGCCGCTGCTGGTGACCACCCACCAGGCGACAGCCCCGAAGAACACCGCGGTTCCGAGCTCCACGAGCGGATACCGGATCGAGATTCGCTCCCCGCAGTCGCGGCATTTGGCGCGCAACGCCAGCCAGGAGATCACCGGCACGTTGTCCCACGGGCGGATGCGTGCACCGCAGCTGGCGCACGCGCTGGGCGGCGACACGATGGATCGCCTGGCCGGCACCCGGTAGATCACGACGTTCAAAAACGACCCGATCAGCAAACCGATTGTGGCAGCGAGGATGACCGCAAAGCTAGCCAACCGGCACCATCTCCCGCCGACTCAAGAATTCACCGAGGGCCGCCCCCGAGATCCTGGGGACCGTTATTCCTTCGGTGAGGTCGACTCCGGCAATACCCACGGGAACGAATACGAGCTGCGCTTGCTGGCCGAACTCGACTTCTCCGGCGTAGATCTGCCCGCGAAACCCGTTCCGGTCGCTGTAGACCTTGCAGGGCGTATAGATCATGGCAGAAATATTACTGCCGAAATCCGCCTCGTTCGAGAGCGTGATACCGCCAGTGAGCAGGGGCGGAGGAACGCATGTCGGCGCGCGATTGGGCAGGTCATCGGGCACGATGAACGAGACTTGGCGGGCGGCCGCCGCCGAGAAATAGAGCCTGTCGAACTTGAATTCTTTGGCGACGAAGACAATATCAGCGCTCAGCGCCACGTTGTCCATGTTGTTGCTCGTGGTCACCGCAGTAAGCGGGCATTTGGAAAGAAAGTTAATGACGGTCTTCGAGGTGTAGTTCTTGATGTTTGCCCACTCAGTTGACGCCTTCGAGATGGCACACGATCCCGTCCAGTCAACAACGTTGTAACCTCGAGCGGTCCAGGTCAGCGGGTTGAAACCAACGTCAACCCAACCCGGCACGATGGGAGCGGGAACGGTCGGTCCCGATTGAATGCTGCCGGTGACGACGGAGTCAGTAACCGTCGCGATCCCGGATGCCTTGACGTCTCCGCCGATCTTGCTCTTGTTCACCACTGCATCCTTGGACACATGCACCGAGCCGGCAACGTCGCACATATCGAGTTTTGCACTACCGTCGCCGAGCACGAGATCGCCACCGATGCTCGCGTTATTGGTGCATTCCACGTCACCCGTTTTGATCATGACGGATGTGGCCACGCTATTGTCGCCCGACGACAGCACGAATTTCTTCAGGACCCCGTCGACTTTGTAGGCATAAACCGCGACACCCGCCATCGGCACCTGCACCACGATCTGGTCGTACGAATAAAGAACCTCGACGGTCGATTTGTCACCCGAGGTAGCCCCGGCGACGCCCGAATTAACCGCCGACCCGGTGGAGGTGATGCGCACCGACGTGGATGCGATGTCGGGGCAGCCATTCTTGTTATTGGGCTTGATCAGGATTTTGGATATCGGAACGCCGGCGACAGGAGCGAACACCAAAATACCGTTGTCTCCCGCCGTGCAACCCCCCGCGGTTCGCAATGCCGTGAGAGCAACGTCGATGCCAGCTTCGGCCGCGGCCAGTGATTGCACCGACGCGCGGGTTGAGCTCGTGACGCTGAGCGCGTTGATCGACGCGGCGGTGAGAGTCATGCCCACGATCGCGGTCACGGCCATGACGCCGAGAACGGCCATGAGGGCGCTGCCCCGCTCATCGCGATAAATGACGCATAGTCGTTTTATGGGAAGCATGTGGGCAGCCCTCCTATCGATGTGGTCGGCTGCCTGCTGACCGACGACGTACTGATGAGCACCGGCCGCCCTGCGCCGGTGCTCATGTCGAGCGCAAGGTCGACGCGCCGACCGGCCACGGTGAACACTGGAGCGGGGACCGCGGCAACAATAAGCGGTTGCGCGCCCTCAGCCAGGATCATCCACGATTTCACCGACGTCGAGGTCTGGATCATTGAGATCGCCCCGGTGGAGTACTTGGTGCGAACTTCCCCGTTGTCGTAGGACCATGCCTGGCAACGCCAGTTCGGAGTTTCCGCCGAACCGACCGTGCGCACCATAAGAATCTGTGGGACGACCCCGGGAGCGCTTTGCCAGATACCGCTGGCATTACGCACACCGAGGCTAACGGATGACGCCACCAGCTGACCGGCGCTACTGGCCTGGCTGGCCTCTCGCACGGAGCGCTCAACTCTGAGCGAGTTGATGAGGATCCCGCCGACAATCAGGAGAACAACAACGGAGAGTACCGAGTAGATGAGGAGCTCGACGAGCGTGAAGCCAGCTTCGGTGGATCGGCGTTCTGCGAGCGTGCTGATAAGTTTCTTCATGGCGCCCGCAGGTAGACGAGGGTCGCCGCGGTCACCGGCGGCTGCGCGGAGCCGACCATGGACACTGTGACCTTCACGCTAACCGTTTTCGGGTAGTCCGTGAGCAGCACAGAACAAGCCCCCACGGTTCGTGTCGGCCGATAGCGCACTCCGCGGGAATCGGTAACAGCGGGAGGCGTGACGCTGCCATAAACGCTCAATGCAACACAGGTATCGCCGGCCGATCGGGCCTGTTCGAGTTGTTGTCCGACGAGCTGTGTCGCGGTGGCGATCGTCGAATTACGAACGGTCGTCTGCATGGAAGCGATGAGGAGCGGTAGGAAGGCCACGGCGAGTAAACCCAGAAGAAACATCGAAATAACGATTTCAATTAGACCGAAGCCAGATTCTGATACTCTGACGCGGCGAACCGGCTTACGTATCCTCATGATTCACCTATTCAAGAGAGCAAATCTCAAAGCGATTTGATGGGGCGACATCAAAACTGGCACCCCACCCAGTCACGAACGAGCGTGGACTACGGTGCGATTACGGAGTCGCAACGTTGCCAGTGCATTTGCCCTTGATGACGCCACTCTTGTCATCCGCAGCCCACGAATCCGTCGTTGCAGTGAGGTCGCTGTGCTTTCCAAGGATGCAGAAAGCTGCCACAGTTCCGCTGATAGTGAGAGTCACTTTCGAATCGCCAGATGCGACCGCAGTCGGGAACGCATCCCCTTTCACTATCCCAGAGACAACATTCACTTTCGCAGTCGCGATAGCCGACTCGACAGCGCTTCCCTTTGCGGATGCTTGCTGGCCGAGGAAGATCGGAACAGCAATCGCAGCGAGGATGCCGATAATGATGACGACGACGAGGAGCTCGATCAGGGTGAAGCCCTTTTCTTTCTTGCCGAGTTCTGAACGCTTGCGGGCAAGCGCAGCCGTGATGGAGCTGGTCATGTGAAGTCCTCTTCGCTGTGTGGTGGCCGATAAAGGGCTCCTTATCGCCCCCACGATGAGCATATGGTGACTGATAGTGCTTTAAGCCACTATTTCTAGGAAATTATTGCAGCGCCGTACCCCCACTTTTGGGGAGACTACTTGATGTACTCGAAAATGCTAAACATCGGCATGTAAAGAGCCACGATCATGCCACCGACCACGACACCGATGAAGGCGATCATGAGCGGTTCGATCAGTGCGGTGAGCTGCTCGGCCGTGGCCTGCACCTCCTGATCGTAGAAGTCCGCGATCTTACCGAGCATCTGTTGCAGGGCACCGGCATCTTCCCCGACCGCGATCATCTGCGTCACCATTGCCGGAAAGACCGGCTCAAGGCTGAGCGGACCGGCAATCGACTTGCCCTCGCGCACCGACTCCTGCACCTTGCGCAGCGCCGACTCCACCACCCAGTTGCCTGAGGTCTCCCCCACGATCGCGAGCGACTGCAAAATGGGCACACCCGCGCCGATCATGGTGGAGAAGTTGCGGCTGAAGCGCGCAATAGCGAGCTTGGTCAAAAGCGGGCCAAACACGGGGAGCTTGAGCTTGAGCGGGTCAACGACCCTGCGCACCCGCTCGGTGTTCTTGTTCTTACGCCACCAGATCGTGAATGCGATTCCGCCTACGATGAGCACCGGCAGCAGCCACACCATGGCCTTCGACAGCACCACCAGCACCTGGGTGGGCAGCGGCAGCTCGCCGCCGAAACCGGCGAACATCTTCTCGAACACCGGCACGATGAAGGTGAGCATGCCGATCACGGCCAGCACGGCCATGATCAGCACGATGGTGGGGTAGGCCATGGCCGACTTGATGGTGTCGCGCAGCTTTCCCTCCGCTTCGAAGTTAGCGGCCACCGAGTTGAGCGAGCTCTCCAGGAATCCGCCGGTCTCGCCGGCCCTGACCAGGTTGATCATGATCGGCGGAAAGACGATGGAATGTTTCTCCAGCGCCTCCGACAGCGAAATGCCGGTCTCCACATCGTTGCGGATCGTCGTGAGAATCTTCGCCAGGTCTTTGTTCTCGGTCTGCGCGGCGAGAATGTTCAGGGTGCGCAGCAACGACAAGCCGGCCGAGGTCATCGTCGCCATCTGCCGGCTCATAATTGCGAGGTCTTTGAGTCCGATCCCCTTGCCCAGGCCGGGGATCTTGATCTCCATGCTCAGCCCGGTGCCCACCGCCACCTCAGTCACCGAGATCGGCGACAGCCCCATGGTGCGCACGCGCGTCGTGGCCACGCTCTGCGACGGGGCATCTACTCGCCCCTTCACAACCTTGCCCGCGGCGTTGCGTCCCTTATAGGCGTAGGCCAGGCTGATCGTCATTGGGTATCCCGCGGGGAGAAGGAGTCACCGAAGTCGATCCCGCCGGTGAGCATCGGATTAGCCGCAGGGTCGGACACATCGATCCGGCGAATGAGCTGCGCCAGCCCCTCGAGATCCTGCGCCTTCTCCTCCGCCGACTGTCGGGTGATTAGACCGTCATTGACGAGCTCGGCCAGGTGCTGGTCCAGGGTCTGCATCCCGAGCGCACGACCGGCCTGCATCGACGACGCGACCTGATACGTCTTACCTTCGCGAATCAGGTTCGACACGGCGGGGGTCGTCACCAGAATCTCGGTGGCCACGACCCGACCACCACCCACCTTCTTGACCAGGGCCTGACAGACGACGCCCCGCAGGGTCGCGGCCAGCTGCGTGCGCACCTGCCCCTGCTGATGCGGCGGGTAGACATCGATAATGCGGTCGATGGTCTGAGCCGCCGACTGCGTGTGCAGGGTCGCAAACACGAGGTGGCCGGTCTCGGCCGCGGTCAGCGCCACCGAGATCGTCTCCAGGTCGCGCAGCTCACCGATCAGGATGACGTCGGGGTCTTGACGCAGAACGTGCTTGAGCGCGGATGCGAAACTGTGCGTATCGTGCCCCACCTCACGCTGGTTGACGATCGACTTCTGATGCTGGTGCAGAAACTCGATCGGGTCTTCCACCGTGACGATGTGCTCCGCGCGCGTGCGATTCACCACGTCGATGAGGGCGGCCAGGGTCGTCGACTTGCCCGATCCGGTTGGTCCGGTCACCAGCACGAGGCCGCGCGACAGTTTCGCGAACTGGGACACCGAATCGGGAACCCCCAGTTCTTTCAATTGCTTGATTCCGCGCGGGATCAGTCGGAAAGCCGCGCCGATGGAATTGCGCTGATGGTAATAATTCACCCGAAAACGCGCGCCACCCGCCGTGTAGGCGAAATCCAGCTCGAGTTCTTCCTCGAACTGTGCGCGCTGTTTCGGCGAGAGGATGCTGTAGAGCGCCGAGGTAACCTTATCGCCCATCCAGCGGGTGGAGCCCTCGATGGGTTGAAGGCTCCCATCGACCCGGATGCTCGGGGGCGCGCCGACCGTGATGTGCAGGTCGGAGGCGTTGAGGTCGAGAACCCCGGATAGCGCGTTCAGCAGGTCGAGGTCGGAGACCTCGTCACCGCCAGATCGTCGATGTTCCCGGCGACCGCCCGCGCCGTCGGCCGGAGCCGGGTGAGCCTCCGGCTGCGCCACGAGGTCTGGCGCTTCATTGCCACCATGGGGGCGATCGTCCTCCGCCGGATTCCACCCCGCCGCAGAATCCCCCGCTGGCGAAAATGGTATGTCATAAATTGGCTGGCTCACGCAAAACTCCCCTTGTGCACTATGCGACAACTCGCAAAATTTCCTCGATCGAGGTCAAACCCATCTGGACCTTCATCCAGCCGTCCTCGCGCAGGGTGATCATTCCCTGCTCGCGCGCCGTGCGGCCGATTTCAGAACTGGAGGCACGGGCGACAGCCATCCGCTCGATTTCTTCGGTGACCGTCATTACCTCGTGCACCGCGATGCGGCCGCGGTAACCGGTCTTGGAACAGTGCGCACAGCCTACCGGCAGAAAAGTCTGCGGCAGCGGCTGCCCGGGGTCGAACGTGAAGCGCAACCGGGCGAGCTGTTCGGAGTCGTGTTCGGCCGGAGCCTTGCAGCGGTCGCAGAGGCGGCGGGCCAGACGTTGGGCAACCACACAGTCCAGCGCCGACCCGACCAGAAACGGCTCGATGTCCATCTCCGTCAGTCGGGTGATCGCGCTCGGCGCGTCGTTGGTGTGCAGGGTCGAGAGCACGAGGTGACCGGTAAGCGAGGCCTCGATGGCGATCTGCGCGGTCTCGTGGTCGCGGATTTCACCCAGCAGAACGACATCCGGGTCGCTGCGCAGGATGGAACGCAGGGCGCTCGCGAAGGTGAGCCCCGCCTTCGGATTCACCTGCACCTGGTTGATGCCGGCCATGCGGTACTCGACCGGGTCTTCGACCGTGATCACGTTGATCTCGGGGCGGGCGACCGCGCCGAGGGTGGTGTACAGGGTGGTCGACTTGCCCGAGCCGGTCGGACCCGTGATCAAAATCATGCCGTAGGGCTTGGAATAGGAGGTCTGGTAGGCCTCGAAGTTGTGCTCGAGCAGTGCCAGTGCGCGCACGTCCAGGGTCGTGTTCGAGTTGTCGAGAATACGCATGACGACTTTTTCGCCCCACACGGTGGGCAGGGTTGCAACGCGCAGGTCGATCTGGCGGCCCGCGTGACGCACCGTCATGCGGCCGTCCTGCGGTTTGCGCCGCTCGGCGATGTCGATGTCGCTCATGATCTTGAGCCGGGAGATCACGCCGTTCTGGATATTCTTGGGTGCGGTCTGCATCTCGTGCAGCACACCGTCGATGCGGTAGCGCACCCGCAGGCTGTGTTCGCCGGGTTCGATGTGAATGTCGGAAGCCAGGTCCTGAATGGCCTGACTCACGAGCAGGTTCACGAATCGCACGATCGGGGCCGAGTCATCGGTTGACTCGGGGCCGCCCATGGTGACGGCCTCGGGCGCGTTCTCTTCCTCGAGGGTGGTCGTGAGGTTGCTGAGCTCGTCATCGGCGCGATGATGGCGGGTGATCGCCGCGAGCAGGTCTCCGCGTTCGGCGACGACCGGGGCCACGCGCATGCGTGCCGCTTCGCCCACGTCATCGAGGGCGAAGACGTTGCCGGGGTCGACCATCGCCAGCACCAGGCGGCCGTCTTCGATGGCGATCGGCAGGATTTCGTGTCGACGGCAGACTGCGGCGGTCACCTTGGAAATGGCCAGCCGGTCGACAGGATAGTCGATGAGCTCCACGAAGGGCAGCCCGGCTTGCTCGGCCCGAGCCCTGGCGAATTGCAGCTCGGTGATCACCGCACTGTCTACGAGGGCGCGCACGGCCTTCTCATCGGCGGGGTCACCGACCGCGAGTGAGTCGAGATGCTCGATCGGGAGCAGGCCGTGCAAAATGAGAATCTCGGTCAGGCTTGGCACAACCATCCCCCGGGTCAATCTGCTGCGGAAACCTGCCAAAACACACACGGCGTGGCCGCTACACCTGTGAGCACTGGGGGCTTATCGATAGATCCTTAGGCTACCTCAACCAGCCAGCCCACACCCCCTTCCCACGGCCCCTTTCGGGGGTGTTATGCGCACCGTGAAAGGTATTGCACAATGGGCCTGCTGTCACCAGGTCGTGATGGCGAACGCGATGAAGGTTGCCGCCCCGAGCAACACCAGGAGGGTGCTCGTGACGATCGCGGTCAGGGTGAGGCGTCGACGGCGCCGAGATTTGGCCAGGGTACGCTGCCGGATGAGGGCGGCCGCCGCGGCGAGCGCGATGCGAGCCAGATCGGGCGTGTTGGCTGGTGCTGATGCTGATGCTGATGCTGATACTGATACTGATACTGATACTGATACTGATACTGATACTGATACTGATACTGATACTGATGCTGAGGCTGATGCTGAGGCTGAGGCTGATGCTGATGCCGGTGCTTCGGCGATGACCGGGGCCGGCCGCGCCGCATAGCGCACACTCGACCCGCTCCGCACCTGTGGCGGCTCGTAGCGGCGTTGCAGTGCGTCGACGACGGGAGTGGGTGCGGCTGACGCCGCCCTCCGACCGCTGAGGAGCGTGTCGTTGCTCGTGCTGTCCCGGGAAGAACGCACTGTGGAGTCATCGGTTGGATCTGCGTCGTCGCTGGGAGCTTCTGATGCCTCACCTGGGCCGCTCGCCGCGGACTTTCTTTCCACGACGAGGGTGTGTTCGTCGGTGGTGCGCTGCACGATTCGCGTCTGGTCGTCGTCGGGTTCAGCGGGTTGGTTGGACTCGCTACTTGGCGCCGGCACCGAAGCGCCATGGCGCGGCGCGCCTCGGCGAACAATGCGGGTTGCCTCGTCGAGGTCGTCGGCCGTCTCGGGCGCTGGCACCGAGGCCGGGCGTCGCGGGTCACCGGACGGCATGGCGGGCCACGCGTTGCACCGGTCGGGTGTCGTCGGTGCGGGTGTCTCCGATATGCGCATGATCGTCGCCATCGATCGGGACGCCGTGCCACGAGCTGACCCCGCCAGCGATGACATCGATGACGATCACCGACACGTTGTCTCGCCCGCCGTGTTCGAGCGCTCCGGCGAGCAGCATGTCAGCCGTCTGCTGAACGGTGCCGCCGAGGGTCAGTTTGGCCTTGATGCTCTCGTCGGAGAGTTCGCCGCTGAGTCCGTCGGAGCACACCAGCAGGCGTTCGCCCGTCACGACCGGGCGCAGCCAGTAGTCCGGGCTGCTGTTGTCGGCGCCCATGGCGCGGGTGATGACGTTCTTGCGCGCGAAGGTGGCGACATCCGCTTTGAGCAGGGACCCGGCGTCGATGAGTTCCTGGGCCAGGGAATGATCGACCGTGAGCTGCTGCAAGTTTCCGCCGTGCAAACGGTAGACCCGCGAGTCGCCCACGTTTACGATGAGCCAGTGCGGGGCATCCTCGTGGTCGATGAGCACGAGACCGGTCAGCGTGCTGCCGGCGCCGCGCCCGGTCGAATCCGACACGACGCGCACCGCGCGGTGGGCGCGCTCCACCGCGGCCACCACGTCGCCAGCCAGAACGCCGGTGCCGGCGACGCAGGTCTGAAATTCGGCGATCACGGCGGCGCTGGCGCGGTGGCCGGCTTCGAGCCCGCCCATTCCGTCGGCGACGAGGAACACCGGAGACGCCGCCAGCAGGGAGTCTTCGTTCTCGTTCCGCTTGCGGCCGACGTCGGTGCGCGCGCCGTACCGCAGCGACACTTCAGCGCTGGTTACTCGCTGGTCGGCAAGGTGGGTCATGGCTCAGGCCTCCAGGTAGATGCGCGCCGCGAGTTCCCCGAGCAGGAACCGGTCGGTCAGGGGCGCGGTCGCACCCGCATCGAGCTCGTTCTCGATGCCGCCGCCGTCGATGAGCACGATGCCGTTGGTCGAGTGCAGGTCGTGAATTTCCCAGGCTCCCTCGACGAAGTCGAGGCGGGCGTGGGTCTTCGAGACTGTCCTTCCGGGGTCGTGCAGCAGTACTAACTGCGCGTCGGCGTGTGCGCCGTCACGCACGGGGTTGCGCCCGAGGAGCACGACCGGTTTGGTGAGCGAGACCTTCAGGCCGTGTTCGGTTTCGAGGGTCCACGGCTTCATACGACGCACCACGATCATGGTCTGGTCGAGGTCATCGTCGTCGGCTTCGGCGCCCGAGTCGAGGGCGACGGAAGGGGCGGATGCGGCCTCATTGACGGATGCTGCGGCGTGCGCCGGAAAAGACGGAGCGGTCGCGCCTCCGGCAGCGGTAGGTGCCGCGGGCGGTGCCGCGACCGCGGAGGCATCCGTTGCCGCGGGCGGTGCGGACGACTCGGAGACGGCTGGTGGAACAGGCCGGGCGCTCACATAGAACGGCGGCGGCCCGGTGGGCAGACCACGCACGGCCGGCGGTGCGGGAGAAGCAGGAGGTACCAAAGGTGCGGTCTCCAGCACTGCGGGGGGCCGGGCCGGGGGCAGGGGCGGCTCGGCCAGCGGAGGCACTGCCAGCGGAGGCACTGCCAGCGGTGGCGGCGTCGGCGTCATGACGCTTTGGCCCGCCGGCGCGGATGCTGCCAACATCATTGACAGCGGCGTCACCGGGACAAACGGAACGTAACCGGTCGCGGCGGTCGCGGGCATCCAGCCGGTGTCTACGGACCTGCCGAATCCGAGCACGCCGGCCCAGAGGGGAAAGGACACCAGGCAGAGCAGGGTGAACCCGCCGCCGTGGCCCAGCCGTCGATTGACGTTGTTGACCGCCATGATGAAGACGACGAGGGCCACCAGATTTGCGGCCGGTATGAACAGGCCAAGCACCCACAGGGCCGAATACCGACCGAGCTCGAACAGGGTGATGCTGTTGACGATCGGAATCCAGCCCTTCCAGGCCTGCTCCCCGAGCTTCACAAAGACCTTGCCGAGGGCGATCGACGAGACGACGTAGACGCCGACACTGAACAGCAGGACCACCATGATGATCGCGATCATCGCTCCAGATGATTCATCCATTTATGATTCGCGGCCGCTGGTGGGCGACCGCTCCCCCATTCTGTTCGTGTCGCGCCGGTTCAGGCGCTCGGTGGTGACGTCGCGTCGAGATGCGCTGGGTCGAAAAGTGTAGAGTCGGCGGGCATCCGCTAGCCGAGAAAAGGAGCGCAGCGAGATGGCCGCGCGCAGCCGTTGGCGCCGGGTTCCGCTCGCCGCGAGCCCAGCGCGTTCGGCCGTGACGAGGGCCCAGAAGGCATCGCTCTCGGCGGCACGCGGCGGGGTCGCCCCAAAGACGGCCCGGTCGGCCAGGGTCGCCAGGTGCGCGCCACCGACCGATTGGTAGTGCGCGGCGATCTCGACCCGGGTCATGCTGCCCTGGTCGGCGAGGCCGCGGTCGACGGCGGCGTCGATGTATTCGTCCCAGCCGCCGGCGAACCGGGCCGAGACGGTGGCAGCACGGGCCCGGTCACGGCGACGCTTGAGTTTGGCACCGAGAATGACCAGGAACGGGGTGCTGATTGCGAGCAGCGTGGCCAGGCTGATGCCGGCAATCTTGAGGGCCGCGAACAGCCAGGCGAGGTCGGGGGCGGTGACCGGGTCCTGTTCCTGCTGGTCTTCGCCGCTGGTCGGATCAGCTTCGGGAGCACGCTGCTCGGTGGCGCCCTCCGCGATGACCTCGGTGTTGAATTGCGGGTCGCGGGTCGCGTCGTCCATGGGCGACAGTGGGTTCTGAAACTGCGGGGTCACGTCTACCGTGGCCCAGTTGCCGTCGGCGCTGGCCACTTCCACCCAGGCGGCGAGGTTCTGCCCCGAGCAGACGCCCTGCGGGCAGGCGCCGGGGGCGCCCGAAACTGCAGCGCCCGCCGCATCGAGGGTGAAGCCCACCACCACCCGGGATTCAAACCCGAGGTGGCGAGCGAGCAGGGCGGTGGCGACGGCGAATTGTTCGTCGTCGCCGATGGCGGCCACGAGCTGGGAATTCTCGGTGGCGGTCGTGCTGTTCTGCTTCTCGAGCAGGGCGGTGAACAGTGCGTCGATGCGGGCGACCGAGTGTCCAGACCGGCTGGGCGAGAACTGGTAGTCGCCGAGGTCGGCGGTCCAGGAGTCCACGGCCGGCACGGTCAGGGCGTGGCTGAGGTAGCCGCGCTCGCGCAGGCGGGTGACGAGTTCGGCCAGTCCGGCGCCATCGCGCGTGACGGCCTGGGCGTCGACCCAGTCGCTCAGGCTCTGCGGAATGAGCGTCTCGTCGATGGCGTCACCGGCCGGGCGGGTGACGCCGGCCAGGGCCGTCGCATCCGCTGGCTGCTGCGAGATGATCGTGTAGCGGTCACCGCGGGCGAGGGCGTTGAGTTGAATTGCGGATGCCGTACCCGCGTTGTAGAAGAATCCGTCGCTCAGGTCACCGGCCCGGTCACCGGCAAAGCGGATGCTGGCCAGCGCGCCGGCCCCCGGCATCCAGACGCCGGTGTACCCGGCAATGTTGAACCCGGTGGACACGCTGTTCGGTGTCGCCCCGCGCGCGTGGGGCACCCGGGCGAAGGCGGTGGCCTGGTCTCGTTCGCCCGCGGCGGGGTTCATAACCCGAAAGACCTCGCCGTCGTAGTAGCTGAGCACGGCCAGGCGCACACGCGACCCCGTGCCGTTCTCGACAGCCGCGCCGGTCACCGTGAATAGTTCCTTGTCGTACTGTTCGGCGCTGAAGTAGCCCCGGTACTGGCTGAGCGGGCTGACGTATTCGCGCAGTTCGACGGCCGGATCGATGCTGCTGCGCAGCACCTCACGGGCCGGCGTCGCGGCAGCCATCGAGAGCCCGCCGAGCGTGACGCCGACGGCGAGCACGAGAACGCCCCCGGCGAGGGCGGCCCGGCGCAGGCGACCGCCGAGACCGCCGGGCGTGCGCCGCACCCCGCTCGTGCGGGCGGCAAGGTCGAGCGCCTCGCTGCGGGCCAGGTGGGTGCGCCAGGCGAGAAAGCCGAAGGCGAGCAGCAACGCGGCGAGGCCGATCAGGCTTTCGCGCGGTGCCGGCACGCTGACACCGAACACGGTCAGCGGAATGCTCACGGCACTCGAACCGAAGAGCAGCCCGAACAGTTGCACCGCAAAGATCAGGGGAACGGCGAGGGCGAAGAGTCGCCCGCCGCGCCAGACCAGCGACAGGGCGAGCGTGCTGCCGCCGAGAAACAGCAGAAAGGCCGGCACGAGCAGGGTCTGGTAGGAGCCGACCGGCAGCTGGATGGTGACGAGTTCTTTCCAGCTGAACACCGTGGCCGTCACCAGATCGAGCAGACCGCCGAGAGCGTTCGGCACGCCCGTCGATCCGCTGAACAGTGCGGCAGGCACCGCGAGCGGAACGCCCAGCAGCAGGTACGTGCCGAGCACGCTCAGCAGCATGGTGAACCAGGACCAGCCGCGGCGGGCACCGAGCCAGGCCAGCACCAGACCGGCCGCAATCGCGCCGGCCGCCATGATCAGGTAGCTGGAGTCCTGATAGATCGGCCAGGCCGCGCCGACGGCGACGAGCATCATCGCCACGACGAACAGGGCGTTGATCGCTCGGGCACGGCGGCCGCCGGGTGCCCGGCGCGCACGAACCGTCGGCACGACGCCGGTTACGGGTCGGCCAGCGACGGGCGTTTCGAAGGCGCTCATGCGGCTCTGCGGCTGAGCAGGGAACGAAAGTCGTCGAGCACGCCGATGGTCAGCACGCTCGTGCCGGCCAGGTCGCGAAAGCTCGGCTGCTCGTTGGGGTTGCACAGCACGGCGACGACCTGCACGTTCCCGGCGAATTTCAGGGTGAGCGCCTGCAGACGCCGCGCGGTCATCGTGGAGCCGCACACCACGAACGCGATGGAAATATCGGGCACCACGCTCGATGCGAGCTCGCAGACGTCTTCGACGTTCATGGCGTGCGGGCTCACCGCGATCGCGGTGAGGTCGTCGAGCAGGGTACGCGTCGACACGACACTCAGGCTGCGCACCGAACGGATGCTGCGGCGCACGATGCCGGGGATCTCCGCGCTTGCCACGACGGCCAGGTCTCGACCGTCCCGGATGGCACGCACACCGAGCGAGCCGGTCGCGCTGACCGCCATTTCGAACTCGTCCTCCGAGGCATATTCCGCGGCGTTCAGGCTCAGCACGATGGCCAGGCGCGAGCGCCGGCTTTCTTCGAACTGCCGCACCATGAGCTGGCCGGTCTTCGCGGTGGACTTCCAGTGGATGTGGCGCTGCCCGTCGCCGGGCGCGTACTCGCGAATGGCGTGAAAGGAGATGTCGGAATCGACGATGTCGCTCGTGGGGTTGCCCTCGAGGTCGCGCACGAAACCGGCGCTCGTACTCGGAATCGACACGGTCACCGGGTGCACGAACAGGCGGTTGACGTCGGCCCAGGGCCGTGAGCGGCCGAGCACACCGAGCGGGTCGCTGCGCACGGTCGTGACCGGGCCGACATCGATGACGCCGCGGCGGTAGGCGGGCACGCGCACCCGCTCCTCGTGCACCTGGCCGGAGCGCAACAGCGGCACGTAGACATCCGCCAGACCCTTGCCGATGGGAACGTCGACGCGACCCGGCAGCTCGAGGCGCTTGGACACGTTGGTGACGGTGAGGGTGCCGAGCACCTCGGTACCGGCTACGACCCGGTCGGCCGGCAGCACGAAGTCCACGCGGTAGGCGCGGCCCCCGGCCAAAAACGGCAGCGAGAGCAGAACGAGGGCGACCGCCACACACCCGGTCACGATCAGCTCGGTCCAGCCGAAGACGAGGCCGAGCGGCAGCAAGACGATCGCGGCCGCGACCACCACCCAGCCGGCCGGAGTGACCGTTTCGCCGATCCATTCAACGGATGCCTGCACACCGTTTCGCACAGCGCGCGCGACCTTCATCCAGAGCACCACCGCGCCAACCAGGGTCGACGTCGTCGATTTGCTCGTGCGCCCCGAGTAGTTGGTGTGCGTCGCGGAGTACCGGGTGTGCGTGGCAGACCTGGTCTGGGTGTCGCGGCGCGCCGGCCTCGATGTGGGCGACTGGCGCGATTCGGTGTGAAAGCTCACGCCAGGTCGCTCCGACTGGGCGGGACGACGTCGAGCAGAATCTGACCGATGACGGCGCTCGCGGTGACACCGTCGAACTCGGCTTCGGGTTCGAGCGCCATCCGGTGCGCCAGCACCCGATCGGCGAGGGCCTTCACGTCGTCGGGAGTGACGAAGGCGCGGCCGTGCGCCACGGCCCAGGTCTTGGCGGCCTTGGTGAGGGCGCGCGCGCCACGCACGCTGACCCCCATGCGCACTTGGCGGGCCAGACGGGTGGCCTCCACCAGGCGGCCGATGTAGTCGTAGACGAGCGGATTCACGAACACACCGCGGGCGATGTCGCTCATGCTCACGAGCGCCTGCGGAGTGATGACGGGGGCGAGTTCGTGGCGCACGTCGGCGGTGCCCTCGAGGATGCGAATGGTCGCGGCGAGGTCGGGGTAGCCGAGCGAGGCCTTCATCATGAACCGGTCGAGCTGGGCCTCGGGCAGCCGGTAGGTACCGGCCTGCTCGATCGGGTTCTGGGTGGCGATGACGAGAAATGGCACCCCGGTGGAACGGGTGACGCCGTCGATGGTGACGTTGCCCTCTTCCATCGCTTCGAGCAGCGCCGACTGGGTTTTGGGGCTGGCCCGGTTGATCTCGTCGGCGAGCACGACGTTGGCGAAGATCGGTCCGCTGTGAAACTCGAACTCGCCGGTCTTCTGGTCGTAAACGGTGATGCCGGTCACGTCGCCGGGCAGCAGGTCGGGGGTGAACTGGATGCGGGTCGAGACGCCCTGCACGGTCTGCGACATGGCGCGGGCGAGCGAGGTCTTGCCGGTGCCCGGGTAGTCCTCGAGCAGCAGATGGCCTTCGCTGACCATTGCGGTGAAGGCGAGTTCGATCACGTGGCGCTTGCCGAGAACGACCTGCTCCACGTTGTCGACCATCATCGTGAAGGTCGCGGCGAACCAGTCTGACTGCTCCGGGGTGATTGTCATGTGTGTAGCTCTTTCATTGTCACGGAGACGGAGACGGTGTCGAAGACGGCGATGGTGTCGAAGACGGAGATGGAGACGCTGTCGGAGACGGTTGCGGAGACGGAGACGGCTTCGGGGACGGTTTCGGCAGGTTGGACGTGCAGTCGACGGGGGTCGGTGTGGTCGTGCCGGCTACTTCGTTTAGGCCTGAGGTTTCGGGCGCGTGCCAGGTGATGGTCCAGGCCACGTCTTTGACCTGCGTGGCCCCGGCGGGAGCCACCGCGCCCGGGTACTCGTTCCAGCGCGGCCCGTTTTCATCCGGCACGTTGTAGAAGGCGGAGGTGACCCGGGCCCTGGCCAGTCCGGCGGAGGTCGCGTCCACGGCGACTGCGAGGGTGCCGCCAGCGACGCATCCGTTGTTATTCAGGCTCGGCACCGCGTACTCCACCTGCCAGGCGCGGTTGGGGTCGGCTGCCGTGACCGTCGACCACGCGCTGCACAGGGTTGAATCGGCGCTCAGGCAGTACCGCACGCGGATGCCAGGGTCGGCGCCGAAAACGGTCGAGCCGGTGGTCTCGTCGAAGCGCTCGAAGTCGGTCTGGAAGCCGGTCGGCACCGGCGCCGACGACGTAGGCGCCTCGATCAGGTACTGGCCATTGGCCGGCGGCGCCACCAGGTAGGTGTACTCGCTGTCGCCCGGGGCTGCCGGCGCCTGCCACGTCGTGATCGATCCGGCGGTGGCCGACGTGACGCCGTAGCCGTTGGAATAGCAGAGCGTCACGAAGTATTTCTTATGCTGGGCGAGGTTGCCGATTGTGGGGTCGTCCGAGGTGGCCGCTCCAGCCGAGGTGAAGCCGGCCGGAGTGAGTCTGCAGATTGCGCCCTCGGTGAGCGAGGCGACGTACAGCACGTCTGCTGGCAGTGTGCTGGAATTCGCGTCAAACCGGGCGTCTCGCACGGTGATCGACCGGTTTTGCGAGCTCAGCGAACCGGCACTGGTAATCGCGGGCGATCCGGCAACGCGCACGGCCTGAGACGTCGTCTCCTCGGTCGGGCCGCTGCCAGCGGGCTGGTCGTCCCGGCTGAGGGGGGTCACGACCACGGTCTGGTTGCCGACACCGAGCGCGAGGGTGAGTTCGGTCGTTCCGGTACCGGGCGTCTGTACCCGTTGTTCCCTGCCGTTGACGCTGTAGCGGTTGGTTGATGGGTCGTTGTTCTCGATCGTCACGGAGACGGCACCGGTCGACGCGCTCGTGATGCCCTGCTGGAAGACCGGTTCGGTCGTGAGCTGGCCCATGCCGGGCGTGTCATACGACCAGGCCGTCACGTTGACGGCGGTGCGCGATTCACCGACGGCGTTCACGGCTTTCGCTTCGTAGCGGTCTTTCTGGCCATTCGCGGTCGTTCGGATCACGCCGCAGTCTCCCGACGTGTCGCAGCGGCCGACCGACGCACCGTTGCGGTACAGGTTGAAGCCGGCCAGGGCCGGGTAGGCGGCGTTGGCAGCGCCGGGACTGACCGAGAGGGTGATTGCTCGGTCATCGTAGGCGATCTGCGCCACCGCGTTCGGCGCTTTCGGGTAGCCCCGCAGGTCAACCGTCACCGACCCGTCGCGGCTTCCGGCGCTGAGCTTGCCCTGGGCGTCGCGCACCACAAAGCTCGCCTCGCATACCCCGCCGGCGGTGTCACCCGACCAGGTGGCCCGCACGTTACGCGAATTCTCGACCGCGAACGACACGCCGACGCAGGTACTGGGAGCACTGACGGCGACCAGCACGAGCGGGGTGCCACGGTAGAGGTTGACCTCGCCGGCCGTACCGACGACCGCGATCGAGCAGCCCGATCCCGACGATTGGGTGCAGGTCGTAGCCACGGTGCCGCCCTTGGGCAGTTCGCTCGGCGCCGGCCCCACCTTGAGGGAGAGTACCGCCGGAGACGCCGCACGATGGCTCGACAGGCTCACCGTGACGGCAGCCTCACGCCCGGTCACGGCGTTGTCGGCGACACCGATCGTGAGAATCGCGCCGTCCTGCGTCACGCTGAACTGGTCGGAGGAATAGTCGATGGCAAAGGTCAAGGCCGGCACGGCGCCCTTGCCCTGCCACTCGACCATGTGGCTGAGATCGTAGCGCAAGGCGTCGGCCCCTGGGCTCTCGGTCAGCGCCGCCGGGCGCAGCTCTGGTTGGGGGTCGAGCGGCTCGACCACGATCAAAATGACCAGCTGAGTGAAGTCCTCCTGCCCGTCGATGCGCACCGGCACCGTACAGGAGTCGGTCCACGGCGCATCGGATCCGGCCGCATAGGTGACCGTCGTGTCGGAGTTGTAGGTGCAGGTCGCGTTGCCGCGCTCCCCCGACGAGCGGACGCCCGTGCGCTGCAGTTCCAGCGTCGTTCCGGCCGGAATCGACACGAGGCTTTTCATGTCGAACGTGACGGAGGCGTCTTCCCGCACGCTCTGCGGGGCGCTGCCCTTTTTGAGCGAGAGGATGATCACATCCTTCGCCGGAATGCGCAGGAACCCGTAGGTGGTCACCTCGACACCTTGAAAATTCAGCCCGGTCAGGGCGAACGGGGCGAGCACTCCCTCGTCGGGGACCCTGCCGCTGATCTTCCAGCCTGATACTTCGAGGCCGGGGTGGCGGCCCCACAAGCTCAGGGTGAGGCCGGAGACGTCACCGGAGTTCCAGGACACCTTGTCGGTGACCACGTCGACGCCAGCGGGGAGCATGTCACGTTCGCCCGAGGCCAGCGTCGTGTCGAGCACGACCGGATAGTCGGGAACCCACGAGCGCACCACCTTGACCACGATGAGGCCCTGCCCGACGTCGTCGTTGGCGTTGGTCACCGAGTAGACGAAAGTGAGCAAGCCCGGCTCCGTGCCGGCCGTGAACACCACATGCTCGTCGGTGACGGAGTCGATGCGTTGCGCCAGCGCGTCGAACTCGGCGGTACCGGCCGCCGCGTCGGGGGCGACCGTGCTCAGGGTCAGGCTGCCGCCACCCGGCTCGATGTCGTTGGCTGCGGGAAAGACGACGACCTGGTTACTGGCTCCGACCTGCACCTCGACGTAGTCGCTGAAGGTGATCGGGCTCGGATTGGAGCGCTGGTCGAGCACTCCGATGCGCACGAGGGCGAGGGCGGTGGCGCCGACGCTGTCGCGCACCCGGTACTGGAATTCGATGGCGCCGTGATAGTCGAGCGGGCTCGAATACACGATGGCGTCGCCGGTGGCATTGATCGACGCCGTGCCGCGGGCCGGCTGGGTGAGCACCCCATCGAGCACGACGGTATCGCCGTCGGGGTCGACGCCGAAGCTGTCGAAGGGAATCTCGGTCGACTCCCCCGACAGCACCCGACCGAAGAGGGTGTGCGGCTGCGGCGCCGTGTTGTCGCCGTCGGCGAGCACCTCGACCGAGACCACGGCCGAGTCGATTAGTTCCGGCGCTCCCGCGGTGTAGACGCTGTAGGCGAGTTCGTAGCTGCCCGGTTCGCCGGGGGCGAGGTAACGCAGCTCGGCGCCGGCCGCGAAGGCAAGGCCGCGCTCGCTGCGATTCTGCACCGATTCGGCGTTGAGTATCACGATGTTGCCGTCTGGCGCCACATCGTTGATCAGTACCGGAATGTCGACCTGGGCGCCCACGCGCACCGACACGCGGTCGTTCATGGCGATCGGAGCCTGCGGAACGGACGGCCCCAGCAGGTACACGGTGGCCTCGCCGCGCACGGTGTACAGCGGGTTTTCGGTGCCGTCCGACACGGTGTACCGCACGGTGCCGAGCTTGCCGGGCCGTTCATCGGCGGTGGAGCCGCGCACGCGCAGAATGTTCTGCCCGACCACGTCGACGCTGAGCGAGGCGCCGAGGACGGTCTCGGGGATGGCTTCACCGAGCAGCAGCACCCGGCCGGCCGGGTTGGAGACGGCGGTGAAGACGTCAACACTGGTGTCGGCCTTTGGCCGCACGAAAACCGTCACCGGGGAGGTGGTGAGCGCCTGCGCATCCGCGCTCAGCACCGAAATGCGCACGAGCGACACGACCTCGCTCACCTCGTCGGCGATCGTGACGCTGACCGTGTAGTTGCCGACAACGGTCGAGGCAAAGTCGAAGGCGGTGCCGTTCGCGGAAATGCCCACGGTGGATCCGTCGGCGCTCGTCGGGATCGTGGCCGACGTGATGCGATACAAGCCGGCGGCGCCGGAAACGTATTCGGCCGGGTTCACCGTGAGGCGCTCGTTCACCGAGGCGAGCAGCGCAAATGGTACGGCCGTGAGCCGTGGGGTCGGTGTGACCGCAATCGTGAGCACCTTGTCGGCCCCGGCGCCGTGAATGTCTAAGACGCGCACCAGAATCGCGGTCGACTGCACGGCCTGCTCGGCCTGTTGGGGGTGCTGGTACACGAGCACGCCGGCCGGCGTCACGCTGACCGAACCGGTATCGGTGGTATTCCGAGCGGATGCGACGAAGATCGGATCGCCGTCGGGATCGACCCAGCCCGGCAGCACCGGAACGGTCACGGTTCCGCCCGGTCGCACCTCGGGGCTCGGCCAGTCTTGCAGGCAGCCGTCGGTGCCGCACCAGACCGGCGCAGAATTCACGTCGTCGCCGTGCACGGTGAGCGTGACCGTGGTCGACGCAGAATCGAGGCCGCCGGTGCGCGAACCGTCGGTAATGGCGTAGTTGAAGGTTGCCGAGCCGCGAGCACCGGGGGCGACCTGCACGGCGAGCGCCTGGTTCTGATCGGTGACGGTGACCGTGCCGAATGCGGGGTCGAGGCCGGTGACCGAGGCGGGTACGACGCTGAGCACGTCGTCGTTGGCGTCGTGGTCGTTGAGCAGGACCGGCAGCGGCACGAGCTGGTCGAGGCGCACGCCGAAGGCATCCGGCACGGCGATCGGAGCCTTGGGCTCGGCGGGCGAGGCGGCTTCTTCGACGTCATCCTGGCGCTGTGGTTCCGAGTCTTCGGCCAGGGTCCAGTCCTGGGAACCGGCGACGAGGGCTCCGTCGGGAACGGTCCACACCCATCCGCTCCGGGTGTCGTTGAGAATCATGAGCGATTCGTTGGCGCGAAACGCGGGGGTGGCGTCGCCGTTCGGTGTGACCGCCCCGTAGCTGAGCATCGATTCGCCGGCGCTCTCGCTGAACAGGGTGCCGCCGGTGCCGGTGGCGGGCAGCCAGGCCGCGTAGCGTTCTCCTCGAAAGGGCGCCGGAGCGGCGGGGGCGCCGAGCACCGTTTCAAAGTCGCCGACCAGTTCGGTGCGGGCACCGTCGGCGAGCGCAAAGGAGACGAGGCCGGTCTGGTCGGCGATGAGCACGTCGGTGGCGGTCGCGCTCGGGCGTTGCAGCACGGCCAGTTCACTCAGGTTTGTCGGGGTCGGTGCGTTTTGGCCGGCCAGCCACAGTGCGTCGCCGGCCGCGCCGAGCAGCGCCCAGGTCTCGCCGACCACGCTCAGCTGACTTTCGGGTTCGGCCGGACCGTCGATGACGGCGTCACGCCGCAGAATCTTGTCGCCGGCGATATCGAAGCTCAGCACGCTCTCGGCCTCGCTTGAGTAGCTGTAGAGCACACCGTCCGGGGTGATCGCGATCGCGTCGGACCGATAGGCGTGCGGGGTGTCGCCCTCGGCTACCGCGTCGTCGGGGTTCACCGGGCGGGGCGCCTCGGTCGCGCCCACCGCACCGGCGAAGACCGTTCCCGCGCTCGTGAGGTAGCCGACCCACGAGCTCGACGACACGATGGTTCGGGTACCGGCCGGCGTGCTGTCGTAGTCGGCCGCGTTGTCACCGAGGTCGATCGGCGCGGCGAGGCTCACGTCGACGACCTTTTCGTTGTTCTGCGCGTAGAGCAGCACGGTGGAATCGGTCTGCACCAGTTCGCTCGGTGCCGGCACGGACTTCACGGTGTCGAGTTCGCCCAGGTCGGTGTTGATGCGGGCGTACCGGTTGCCGTCGCCGCTCTGCAAGGCCCAGATCGAACTCGCGTTGACCGGCGTCTGTTTCACGTCGAAACCATCGACGACGATGGCCACGGTGGCCAGCAGCGCGCCGATCGCGGCCACCGCGGCGATGCGAATGACCTTGAGGCGCGCTTTCGACAGCGCGGGGAGGAGGCGACGAGCCCGTTTGCGGGCCATCAGATCAGCCCGGCTATCAGCAGCGCGCCCACCGTGGCGCCGCCGCCGATGACGACCGCACCGGCCAGGAGCAGAGTCAGCACAAGCGGGGAGAACTGCCTACGCCCGGCGTCGCCCCCGTCGGGCAGGGTGCCTTCGCGGGTATGCGAGGCGGGGCGGCGAATGCTGCGCTGGGGGCCCGGGCGCAGCGTGGGAATGCTGACATCGGAGATGACGGTGCCACGGGACTCGAGGTTGTCAAAGTCGATGGGGGAACCAGCGGATGCCCAGGCTTCGTCCGCCACCTCGAGCGCGGTGAGGGGCAGTCCGAGGTCCCGCTCCACGCGCTGCAGGTCGTAGGCGCATTCGAGCAGGCTCACCTGGCGGGCGGCCGGGTCGCGGCTCATCATGCGGGCGAGGGCGCTCTCTAGGGAGGCGGGAACATCCGCCCGCCCGATGCTGGTGTATTTGGCTCGGCCGATGCGCTGCTGCAGCGCGCGCGATCCGTTCGAGCCTGCTGGCAACTCAAACGGGGCGCGGTCGGCCAACAGCGAGTACAGGGTGGCACCGAACGACCAGACCTCGGTCGCGACCGTGCCGGTGGTGCGTTCGTCGACGACCTCGGGGGCGCTCCACGGCAGCGACATGGCGAACAGTTCGCCCTGGGCGTTACCGGCGAGCGACGCTGCGATGCCGAAGTCGCCCAGTACCGGGCCGCCGAAGGTGGTGGTCAAAATGTTCGACGGCTTGATGTCGCGGTGCAGCACCTGCGAGCGGTGGGCTGTCTCGAGGGCGCCGGCAATTCGTACGGCAACATTGAGCACTGTTGCCACGGGCAGCGGTTCCGCACGCCCGCGAGACGAGTAGGAGCCGGGACAGTATTCCATCACGAGGTACGGGCGACCATCGGCCGAGATGCTCGCGTCGTAGACGGTGAGAATCGACGGATGCGAGCTGAGTCGCGCCATGACGTCTGCTTCGGCGTTGAACGAGCGCAGCACGTTGTCGTCGACGATGTCCTGCAGCAGGACCTTGACGGCCACGGAACGCCGGGGCATGTTCTGTTCGAACAGAAAAACGTCGGCGAACCCGCCGGTGCCGAGGGGGCGTACGTAGGTGTAGCCCGACAATACGGGCGGAGAAGAAGGGAGTCGCCTGCCCATCGCTGCCCCCGACCTGCATTGGTTCTGTAGTGCGCCTGTGTTTTCACTCGCAAAGACGCGGCTGATCTAGGATTCAAGCTTAACAATGGCGCCCGACCGCGTCACCCACTCGGGGAAGTGGGGTACCCCCACAATGGGGGTGCCGGCGGAGGCCTAGCCGCGGATTGCGTTGCCGAGCTCGGTGTCGGTGTTGCCGAGGGCGTCGGCAGCGGCGGTAAGGAACTGGCTCATGCCGTCGATGCCGTTCACCGCGAGGGTCGTGCCCTGCGTGAAAGCGTCATAGGACGTCTGGAAGGCACCCGAAGCGGAATCGGTCACGAAGCCGGAACCGACCAGGTTGTTCACGAGCGTCTGCAGGTCGGTGAGCTTGGTGATCAGCTCTTCTTTGCCGGAGCTCAGGCGACCGGCGGCATCCGTCATATCGGAATAGGTCACGTTGAGATTGGCCATGGTGTCCCCCAAATGCATGAGCCCGAGCGGGCCGCGTGTCGTCCCAATCTAGTGCCAATACCCCTATGGGGTGAATGGGGGATCTCGGTTAGTCACACCTGTTCGACCAGCGGAAGCTGTACCCGGACCACCTTGCCGCCAGTCACCATCATGCCGCGACCGGGTGGAAACTCGGCGCGGTTCAAGCGCGGCAGCGGAGTCTTCAGCAGAATGTCGCCCTCGATGGTGTCGGGCTGCAACAGCAGGCCGCGCCTGGTGTTCTTCATCTCGGCAAACAACGGCCAGGACGAGTTCCATGATGCCGTCTCACCGTCGGCGACCAGAAAGTGATCGCTGCGCTTGACCTGTTTGATGAGCTCGACGAGCACAGCATCGGCCGGGGTCTGCAGAAAGTCCGCGAGGTTTTCGATGACAATTGCGATGCGGGGGGTGGCCGGGTCGGCGCTCACCACCTGCGTCAGCTCCTTGGCCAGGTCGACGGCTTCGGCGATGGTCGTCGCGGCAGCCACCCAGCCGTGCAGCCCGGCCAAACCAGACCGCGCATTGCCGATGTAGTACCGCGCGACCAGGGGGTCGAACCGCACGAGGGCATGCATAAGCGCGCGTAGTGCGGTGCTGCGCCCACTGGCGGGCGGGCCAGACAGCAGCAGCGTGCCGCGCGGCTCGAAACCGACCGGGGTGAGAGTTTCATCGCTCAGGCCCAGCGCCGGGCGGTTCGTGACCCGGTCGGGCAGCTCACTCGCCGCATACTGCCGGGACAGGCTGCCGATGGGCACGGCGGCCTGCATGTTCTGCGCCCGCAACTCTTCGGCCAGCACGCGCACCGCTGCCGCCTGCTCTGCAGCCACCGCGGAGCCGCCCCAGACCGCGATCTGGGTTTCCAGGCCGTCGAAAATCGCGCGGCCGGGCGCTGATTTCGCGTTCAGGATGTCTCCGGCCACGTCGAGCAGGTTGTAGCCGGTATCGTCGGCCAGGCGCAGCACCACGCGCCGCTGCACGCTGGAGCGCACCGAACTCGGTACCGAGCCGGAACGGTCAGCGGTGAACGCCACGTGGATTCCGAGCTGACGGCCATCCGCGAGGATGCTGCGGAACACGTCGTACCAGTTCGACCGGCCGCTCGCGACCTCCCACTCTTCGCGGAACGTCGCAAACCCGTCGATGAGCAGCAGGATGCGCGGCTCGTTCGGGCGGTTCGCCAGGGCGCGGTATTCGGCGATGGTCGACGCGGTGGCCTCGGCGAACCGGTTGCCGCGGGATGCGAGCTCGGCCCGCAGCAGGCGGAACAGCCGAATAATGCGCTCCGTGTCATCGCCGCCGATGATGCTGCCCACGTGCGGCAGCGGTTCCAACATGCGCAGGCTGCCCGCGGCGAAGTCGAGCCCGTACACCGCCACTGGCCCACCGTCGCTCGTACTACCGGCGGCGATCGCGAGGGTGCGCAGCGCGACGCTCTTGCCGGATCCACCGGTGCCGTAGATGCCGATGTGCCCGTCGACGTCGGGCAGAAAGCACACCGGTCGCTGCTGCTGTTCGGTCGGTGCGTCGGCCAGGCCGAGCGTGAGCGCTGCATCCGTTCGCTGCAGGATGCTCCCCAGGTCGCAGAGCAACGGCAGTTCGTCGAGCCAGGGCCGCCGCGGCGCCGGGATCTGCGCCGAACCGGCGGCACCGACCAGGGCGGCGACGAGCTTATGCTGGTCGGTCGGGCCGAGCTCTCGCTCCTGACCGGCGAGCGGGTTGCTCGGCGGTTCCCACGCGGTCTCGCCGCCGAAGCGCAACTCGGCGATGCCGATTTCGGCCCTCTCGGGTTCGCGGGAGGTCCAACCGCCGGCGTAGCCGGATTGGAACTGCTGCAGCCGCCCCGGTCCGGTCTTGGCGATGGCACGGCCGGGTAGGCCCGGGTCGAAGTGGGCGGCATCCTTCACCCCGACGACGTCGTTGCTGTCGGATTCGTCGGCCATGCGCAACGCGACGCGCAGGTTGGTATTGGCCCGCAGGTTGTCTCTGATGACGCCGGCAGGGCGCTGGGTGGCCATGATCAAGTGGATGCCGAGCGAACGGCCGCGCTGGGCGATGTCAACGACGCCGTCGACGAACTCGGGTACCTCGCTCACGAGGGCCGCGAACTCATCGATGACGAGCACGAGGGCTGGCGGGCTGTCCGGATCGCCGCGCTTCTCGAGCTCGATGAGGTCTTTGGCCTTCTTGGAGTTGAGCAGGTGCTCCCGGTAGCGCAGTTCGGCGCGCAGGCTGGTCAGTGCTCGACGCACCAGGTGCGGGCTCAGGTCGGTGACCAGGCCAACGCAGTGCGGCAGCGACACGCAGTCCGCAAAGGCCGAGCCGCCCTTGTAGTCGACGAACAGAAAGGAGACCCGGTCTGGACTGTATTCGGCGGCCATGCCGAGCACCCAGGCTTGCAGGAATTCGCTCTTGCCGGCGCCGGTGGTGCCGCCGACCAGCGCATGCGGGCCCTGGGTGCGCAGGTCGAGGTGCATGGACTGCACGCCGATGGAACCGACAATGGCCCGCAGGGTTCCGGCACGTTTGGAGCACGGCACCGCGCCGGGGGTGCGATCGTGCATGGACGCGTTCTGCCGCCACCGGTCGATCACGGCGTCGTGCGCCGCAATCAGGTCGTGGCCGAGCAGCGTGACCATCGATACGGAGCGGGGCAGGTCGCTCGAATCGGCGATAAGTGCACCGGCGTCGATGACCGGAGCGAGGCGGCGTGCGAAGTGCAGGGCGGTGGCTGCGTCGACCGACTCGACCACGACATCCGCTATCGTCTCACCGAGCCGCACGAACGAGACCGTACCGAGCCCGGTGCTCTCGTCGATTTCGATGGCGGTGCGGCACACGGCGGGAAGTGCCGCCACGGTGCGAGCGATCCAGACCGGATACACGCCGGCGTCGGCGCCGTTCTCGGCGAGCTGCACGAGTCGCGATCGGTCAACGGCCACATCGTCGGAGATGACCACGATGATGGCTGGAATCGGCGATTTGGTGCCATCGCCGGTGCTGTGCAACCCCACTTCTTCTCCGCGCTCGAGCGCTGCGCGCTCCTGGTCCATGGCGCCGCGCCGCGCCGATCTCTTCGATTGCTGCCGCTGCGTGATGACCTCTTCCAGGGCGGCGAGAACGGATGCCGCACTCGACGCGCTGTCGGCCAGGTGGCCGCCGGCGAGCGGGCTCTGCGGCGAGGAAGTGTGCGGCAGCCATTTCAGCCACTCGAGCTCGCTCGACCAGTGCGGTGTCACGAGCGAGGCGACGGCCAGTTCGGCGGGCGAGTGCAGGGCGGTGAGCTGAACGAGCAGCGAATTCACGGTGCCGGCGCACGCGGCGGCGGTGCCGGCCACACCGACGGCACCGGCATCGAACAGATTGTCGATGAGCGGAACCTGATCAACCGTGGCGTGCTCGGTGATGACGGTATCGAGACGCTCCTGAAATTCGGGCAGCAGTTCACCGCGCAGGGAAGCGTCGGTCGTGTTGCGCGAGCGCATCGTGCCGAGACCGAGCCGCACATTGAGAAAGGACCAGTGCTCGGGCCGGCGGGTCCACATGAGCGGGCCGCGCTGCAGCGACTGGCTGAGCGCATCATGGGTCGAGGGCGACTCTCCGAGCCGCGCCTGCTGTTCCCTGCTACGTTCGGTGAGCAGTTGCGCGCGGAGCGCAGCCAGACGCACGTCGAAACGGCCGATCGATCGCTTCAGCAGGCGCTTGTCTTTGGAGCGGTTCATGAAGAAGTTGCCGATGAGCATCATCGGGCTCATCAGCACGAACAGCAACGCCGCCGGGCGATTAAAAATGAGCCACATGCTCACTCCGAGCAACACCGGTGCCACCATGGCCAGCCAGGGGAACGGCTGGTCGTCTTTCTCGGTCGGCACCTCGGGCGCCGTGAACTCCTGGCCGGCGTAACGTCCTTCCACCCGCGGTGACCGGTTGAAGTACACCGGACCGTCGCGGTGTTGGTCGCCGATCGCGGCCACGGTCTGCACGACCGTGATGCGCAGCTGGGTGTCGCCGATCTGCACCGTCTCGCCCTGCTCGATGTGCAACCGGGTGACCAGTCCGCCGTCGATGACGACACCGTTGGCCGATCCGAGGTCCACCAGATCGATACCCGCGGCGACTTCGAGACGTACATGGCGTTTCGACACCAGCTTGTCACTGAGCACCACGTCGCACTCGGCGTCGCGCCCAATGATGGTCGTTCCGCGGCTGAGGGCAATCTGCGCTCCGGCGTCCGGACCGGTCAGCACGTGGATCACGGCCAGGGTCGCGGCGGCACCGTGCTCGTGAGAGAGAAAAAACGTGCCGGAGTCCGCCAGGGCAACGCTCGCGCCAGAGCCGACCCAGTCCTCGCCGATCAGGGCGTCCGGCGGCAGGAGCAACCAGTCGGTGCCTCCGGGAGCGACCGTGCGCAGGGTGAGCGGCCGGTCGGCGGCGCCGGGCGCGAGCGCCGAGCGCGGATCGACCCTGGCGATCGTACCGGCGACATCGGAAATGCTGGCCGCGGCATCCGCTGTGACGACGATGTCGTCGTTCTGACCGTTGGACCGGGCCAACGTGACTTTCAACCGCACGTGCTCGCCCCCCCAGGAACAAGTTCGGGCGCATCGGCAACAAACTCGTCCCTCGAGCGTACCCCGCGAGGCGGCGCGGGCGCTTCCACGGTACCCACCACCCTTTCCGGGTGTCTTAACGACGGATGGCCCCTGCCGAAGCAGGGGCCATCCGTGTAGAGCTGCCGGGGACTAGTTGTACGTGCCCGGTGTCAGGTCATCCGACGAGAAGCTGTCGAAGTCGACGAAGCTGAGGTCACCCTCGGCGAACGTTGCATCTTCGGTGAAGATGCGGTTCGGGTAACGCTCAGCCTTGGCTTCTTCCGTTGCCTCGACGGAGACGTCGCGGTAGCGGGGAAGGCCGGTGCCGGCGGGGATCAACTTACCAATGATGACGTTCTCCTTGAGGCCCATCAGCGGGTCGCTCTTGCCTTCCATGGCCGCCTGGGTCAGAACCCGGGTGGTCTCCTGGAAGGAAGCGGCCGACAGCCAGGACTCGGTCGCAAGGGAAGCCTTGGTGATACCCATGACCTCCTGGCGAGCGGATGCCGTCTTCTTGCCCTCGGTGAGCGCGGTGCGGTTGAGGTCGTTGTACTTCAACCGGTCAACCAGCTCGCCCGGAAGCAGTCCGGTGTCGCCGTGTTCGACGACGGTCACCTTGCGAAGCATCTGGCGAACGATGACCTCGATGTGCTTGTCGTGAATCGGTACACCCTGCGAACGGTAGACCTCCTGCACACCGGAGACGAGGTGCTTCTGCACCGCGCGAACACCCTTGACGCGAAGAACTTCCTTCGGGTCGACGGCGCCGATGATGATCTGCTGCCCCAGCTCAACGTGCTGGCCGTCCTCGACGAGGAGGGTTGAACGCTTGAGCACCGGGTAGGCGATTGCTTCGTCGCCACTGTCGGGGGTCAGGATGACCTTGCGGCCCTTGTCTGAATCCTCGATCGTGATGCGTCCGGCGGAGTCGACGATGGGAGACGCACCCTTGGGGGTACGCGCCTCGAACAACTCCTGAACACGCGGCAGACCCTGGGTGATGTCGTCAGCGGATGCCGACCCACCCGTGTGGAAGGTACGCATGGTCAGCTGGGTGCCGGGCTCACCGATGGACTGTGCGGCGATGATACCGACGGCCTCACCGATGTCGACGAGCTGGCCCGTGGCGAGCGACCGGCCGTAGCAGACCGCACAGACACCGACGGCCGACTCACAGGTGAGTACCGAGCGCACCTTGATGGTTTCGACACCACCGGCGATGAGCTTGGCGATGAGCACGTCTCCAACGTCGTCTCCGGCGTCGGCGATGACCTCGCCGGCAGCGTTGACCGCTGCTGCGGCCAGGCTGCGAGCGTAGACCGCGTTCTCGACGTTGAAGTCGACCAGGAGGCCGCCGTCTTCGTCACGCAGGAGCGCACCGGTCGTGGCATCGGTTCCGGCGATGGGCAGTTCGAGACCCTTCCGCGTTCCGCAGTCGTCTTCGCGGATGATGACATCCTGCGAGACGTCCACGAGACGACGGGTGAGGTATCCCGAGTCGGCGGTACGCAGAGCTGTGTCGGCCAGTCCCTTACGAGCACCGTGAGTAGCAATGAAGTACTCGGCGACGGACAGGCCTTCGCGGTAGCTCGAGATGATCGGGCGAGGGATGATCTCACCCTTCGGGTTGTTCACGAGGCCTCGCATGCCGGCGATGTTTCGCACCTGCAGCCAGTTACCACGCGCACCGGAGGTCACCATGCGGTTGATGGTGTTGTCGGCCGGGAAGTTCGCCTGCATCGCTGCGGCGACGTCTTCCGTGGCACGAGTCCAGATCTGGATCAGCTCCTGGCGACGCTCGAGGTCGGTCGTGAGACCCTTCTCGAACTGCGCCTGAACCTTGGCAGCCTGCTTCTCGTAACCGGCGACGATCTCTTTCTTGTTCGGAGGCGTCAGGATGTCGCTGAGCGCAACGGTCACGCCGGAACGGGTTGCCCAGTAGAAACCGGCATCCTTGATCCGGTCGAGGGTTGCAGCGACCTCCACCTTGACGTACCGCTCCGCGAGGTCGTTGACAATGGTCGACATGGTGACCTTGTTGGCAACGTCTTCGAAGTACGGGTAGTCAGCCGGAAGCGCCTCGTTGAAGATGGCGCGACCGAGACTCGTGGTGACGAGAACGGTTCCGACGGCTTGGCCGTCTACCAGTTCGACGCCCTCGGGCTGGGTGCCCTCGGTGAAGAACTTGTCGGTCAAACGGATGCGCACCTTGGCGTTCAGGTCCAGGGTCTTCTGGTCGAACGCGAGGATGGCCTCGGACACGCTGGAGAATGCGCGGCCTTCTCCGACCACACCTTCCTTCAACGTGGTGAGGTGATGCAGACCGATGATCATGTCCTGGGTGGGCAGGGTCACCGGGCGGCCGTCAGACGGCTTGAGGATGTTGTTCGAGGCGAGCATCAGGATGCGTGCCTCGGCCTGGGCCTCCACCGAGAGCGGAAGGTGCACAGCCATCTGGTCACCGTCGAAGTCGGCGTTGAACGCCGCGCAAACGAGCGGGTGCAGCTGGATTGCCTTGCCCTCGACGAGCTGAGGCTCGAACGCTTGGATCCCGAGGCGGTGCAGGGTGGGCGCACGGTTGAGCATGACGGGGCGCTCGCGGATGATCTCCTCGAGCACGTCCCAGACCTGTGGACGTGAACGCTCGACCATGCGCTTGGCGGCCTTGATGTTCTGAGCGTGGCTCAGGTCGATCAGGCGCTTGATCACGAACGGCTTGAACAGCTCCAGCGCCATCTGCTTGGGCAGACCACACTGGTGCAGCTTGAGCTGCGGGCCGACCACGATGACCGAACGGCCCGAGTAGTCCACGCGCTTGCCGAGCAGGTTCTGACGGAAACGACCCTGCTTTCCCTTGAGCATGTCGCTCAGGGACTTGAGGGCACGGTTACCGGTACCGGTGACCGGGCGACCGCGACGACCGTTGTCGAACAGTGCGTCGACGGCTTCCTGCAGCATCCGCTTCTCGTTGTTCACGATGATCTCGGGAGCACCGAGGTCGAGCAGACGACGCAGGCGGTTGTTGCGGTTGATCACACGACGGTAGAGGTCGTTGAGGTCGCTCGTGGCAAACCGGCCACCGTCGAGCTGCACCATCGGGCGGAGTTCCGGCGGGAGCACGGGAACGACGTCGAGCACCATTCCGGCCGGCGAGTTGCCGGTCATGATGAACGCGTTGACCACGCGCAGACGCTTGATGGCGCGGATCTTCTTCTGACCCTTGCCCTCGGCGATCTGCAGGTGCAGGTTTTCGCTCTCGGTGACCAGGTCGAAGGCCTCGAGGCGCTTCTTGATGGCTTCGGCGCCCATGTAGGCCTCGAAGTACATGCCGAAGCGGTCCTGGAGCTCGTGGAAGACGGAGTCTTCCGGCTTCAGGTCGCCGACCTTGAGGGTGCGGAAGTCTTCCCACACGCGCTCGAGGTGCGCGATCTGCTCGTCCAGGGACTTGCGAACCTGGCCCATTTCCTTTTCGGCGGCGTCTTTCGTGCGCTTCTTCTGGTCGCTCTTGGCGCCTTCGGCCTCCAGTGCTGCGAGGTCGGTTTCGAGGCGCTGCAGGCGATCGGCGATGCGCGAGTCGCGGCTGGACTCGATGGTCTTGAGTTCGAGGCGCAGCTCGTTCTCGAGGCCGGGCATGTCCTGGTGGCGACCGTCTTCGTCAACCGTGATGACCATGTATGCGGCGAAGTAGATGACCTTTTCGAGGTCCTTCGGAGCCATGTCCAGCAGGTAACCGAGACGCGAGGGCACACCCTTGAAGTACCAGATGTGCGTGACCGGGGCAGCGAGTTCGATGTGGCCCATGCGCTCACGGCGCACCGACGACTTCGTGACCTCTACACCGCAACGCTCGCAGACGATTCCTTTGAAGCGAACGCGCTTGTACTTGCCGCACGAGCACTCCCAGTCCCGCGAGGGACCGAAGATCTGCTCGCCGAACAGGCCGTCTTTTTCCGGCTTGAGCGTGCGGTAGTTGATGGTTTCGGGCTTCTTGACCTCACCGTGCGACCAACGACGGATGTCGTCAGCGGTAGCCAGGCCAATACGAAGCTCGTCAAATGTTGTTACGTCGAGCAATTTCTCTCCTTGGAAAGTTTTCGAAGTTTCTTTGGGCCAGGCTTAGATGTCGTCGATGGACGACGACTCAAACCGGGTGGAAATGTTGATGCCGAGCTCTTCCGCAGCGCGGAACACCTCGTCATCCGTGTCGCGCAGGCTGACTGCGGTGCCATCGGCCGAGAGCACCTCGACGTTCAAGCACAGCGACTGCATTTCCTTGATCAGAACCTTGAAGCTCTCGGGAATGCCGGGTTCCTGGATGTTCTCACCCTTGACGATGGCTTCGTACACCTTGACGCGGCCGAGGATATCGTCAGATTTGATGGTCAGGAGTTCCTGCAGGGCGTAAGCGGCTCCGTATGCTTCGAGCGCCCACACCTCCATCTCACCGAAACGCTGTCCACCGAACTGCGCCTTACCACCCAGCGGCTGCTGCGTGATCATGGAGTACGGGCCGGTCGAACGAGCGTGGATCTTGTCGTCGACGAGGTGGTGGAGCTTCAGGATGTACATGTATCCAACGGACACCGGCATCGGGAACGGCTCGCCGGAGCGGCCGTCGAAGAGCTGGGTCTTTCCGGTGGAACCGATGAGGCGTTCGCCGTCGCGGGTCAGGGTCGTGGAGTCCAGGAGACCCTCGATCTCGATCTCGAGCGCACCGTCGAATACCGGGGTGGCGACCTTCGTGCCGGGGGCGGCACTGAAGGCGTGCTCCGGAAGACGAGCAGCCCATTTCGGCTTGCCCTCGACGTTCCAGCCCTGCTTCGCAATCCAGCCGAGGTGTGTTTCCAGCACCTGGCCGAAGTTCATGCGACCGGGGATACCGAGCGGGTTGAGGATGATGTCGACCGGGGTTCCGTCGGCGAGGAACGGCATGTCCTCGATCGGCAGAATGCGGGAGATGACACCCTTGTTGCCGTGACGGCCGGCGAGCTTGTCGCCCTCGGTGATCTTGCGCTTCTGGGCGATGAACACGACCACGCGCTGGTTGACGCCCGAGCCGAGCTCGTCGTCGCCGTCCTGCGAGTCGAACACCTTGACACCGATGATGGTGCCGCGCTCACCGTGGGGAACCTTGAGCGAGGTGTCGCGAACTTCGCGGCTCTTCTCGTTGAAGATGGCGCGCAGCAGGCGCTCCTCGGCGGAGAGCTCGGTCTCGCCCTTGGGCGTGACCTTGCCGACGAGGATGTCACCGGGGCGAACCTCGGCTCCGATGCGAATGATGCCACGCTCGTCGAGGTCGGCGAGGAAGTCCGGAGACACGTTGGGAAGGTCGCGAGTGATCTCTTCCTTACCCAGCTTGGTGTCGCGGGCATCCACTTCGTACTCTTCGATGTGAATCGAGGAGAGGGTGTCGTCCTTGACCAGGTTCTGGCTCAGGATGATCGCGTCCTCGAAGTTGTAGCCTTCCCACGGCATGAATGCCACGAGCAGGTTCTTTCCGAGGGCGAGCTCGCCCTGGTCGGTGGCGGGCCCGTCGGCGATAACCTCGCCGGCTTCGATGCGCTCACCGGCGTTGACGATCACGCGGTGGTTGAAGCTCGTGCCCTGGTTGGAGCGCGAGAACTTGCGCAGGTAGTAGTCCTGCGTGCCGCCCTCATCGAGCTGAATGGTGACGACGTCCGCCGACACCTCGGAGACCACACCGGGCTTCGACGCGGTGAGCACGTCACCGGCGTCGATGGCCGTGTAGACCTCCATGCCGGTTCCGACGAGCGGGCTGTCGCTCAGAAGCAGCGGCACCGCCTGACGCTGCATGTTGGCACCCATGAGCGCGCGGTTTGCATCGTCGTGCTCGAGGAACGGGATGAGGCTGGTCGCGACCGAGACCATCTGGCGCGGCGAGACATCCATGTAGCCGATGTCTTCAGCGGGAACGAGGTCGACCTCGCCACCCTTCTTACGAGCCAGCACGCGGGCCTCGGCGAAGTGCGAGTCCTTGGTGAGCGGCGCGTTGGCCTGGGCGACGATGAAGTCGTCTTCTTCACTCGCGGTGAGGTAGTCGATCGTCTCGGTGACCTTGTTGCCCTGCACGCGACGGTACGGCGTCTCGATGAAACCGAACGCATTGATCTGCGCGAACGAGGCAAGCGAACCGATCAGGCCGATGTTCGGGCCTTCCGGGGTCTCGATGGGGCACATGCGGCCGTAGTGCGAGGGGTGAACGTCTCGCACCTCGACGCCGGCGCGGTCACGGGACAGACCACCCGGGCCCAGCGCGGACAGGCGACGCTTGTGCGTCAATCCGGCGAGCGGGTTGTTCTGGTCCATGAACTGCGAGAGCTGCGACGTACCGAAGAATTCCTTGATCGCCGCCACGACGGGGCGCACGTTGATCAGGGTCTGCGGGGTGATCGCTTCAATGTCCTGCGTGGTCATGCGCTCGCGAACGACGCGCTCCATGCGGGACAGGCCGGTACGAACCTGGTTCTGGATGAGCTCGCCAACGGCACGGATACGACGGTTACCGAAGTGGTCGATGTCGTCGATGTCGATGTTGATGTCGGTCATCTTGCCGTCGCGCAGACCCTTGAGGGTGGTCTGGTTGTCGTGCAGGGCGACGAGGTACTTGATGGTGGCCAGGATGTCCTGGAGCGTCAGTACGGAGTCACTCAGCGGCGCTTCGAGGCCGAGCTTGCGGTTGATCTTGTAACGACCAACCTTGGCCAGGTCGTAGCGCTTGGAGTTGAAGAAGAAGTTGTCGAGGAGCGCACGTGCGGCCTCGGCGGCAACCTGCTCGCCAGGACGAAGCTTGCGGTAGATGTCCTTGAGGGCTTCTTCCTTGGTGAGGATGTTGTCCTTCTCGAGGGTGAGCTCGATGGACGCGTAGCCCTTGAACTCTTCGAGGATCTGCTCGCTGGTGAGGCCGAGGGCCTTCAGGAACACGGTCACGGACTGCTTGCGCTTGCGGTCGATGCGCACGCCAACCTGGTCGCGCTTGTCGATCTCGAATTCAAGCCAGGCACCACGGCTCGGAATGACGCGGGCGGAGTAGATGTCCTTGTCAGACGTCTTCTCCTGCTCGCGGTTGAAGTACACACCCGGGGAGCGCACCAGCTGCGACACGACGACACGCTCGGTGCCGTTGATCACGAAGGTGCCCTTGGGCGTCATCAATGGGAAGTCACCCATGAACACGGTCTGAGTCTTGATCTCACCGGTGAGGTGGTTCATGAACTCGGCGTTCACATAGAGGGGTGCGGAGTAGGTCTTACCCTTTTCCTTGCACTCGTCGATGGTGTACTTCTCGGGCTCGAGCTCCGGGTTGGTGAACGACAGCTGCATCGTTTCGCCGAGGTCTTCGATCGGAGAGATCTCCTCGAAGATCTCATCGAGCCCGGTGCGATTGGGCATGTCCTGGCGTCCGGCTTTCTGGGCCTCGGCGACGCGAGCCTTCCAGATGTCGTTGCCGACGAGCCAGTCGAAGCTCTCGGTCTGCAAAGCAAGCAGATCCGGAACGTTCAAGTGGTCGCTGATCTTCGCGAACGACAGACGCTCAGCTGAGCGGCCGTTCTTGGGTGAATTGGTGGTTGCGTTGCGCGCAGCAGCCAAGGAAATAACCTCCGTGGACCCCGTCAGGTCTAGTTACTGTTATTGGTGATGACTCCGCAGACCCTAGGAAAGAAACTCGTAGGAAATGTGCCTCAAGGTGGCTTGAACACGCAAAGCCGACCGCAATATGAAGGCAAGGTTTGTCTGGGAGCGCAAAGATCAAGTGTATGCCCCCGATCGCGACGTGTCCACCATTTTCTTGCCAATTTGCAAATTCTCAGGTATAACCCACCCATGCTCGTTCGCTTCCAGCCAACACACGCGCTTCACGTGCCCGATCATCGCCCGCGAACGGGCACTTTTTGCGCTCTCGCGAAGCGGATGGCGCAGACTGGAGAGATGAGTACAGGGCGCAGCGCGAAGAGTGACGTGGCAGACAACGCGGGGCACCCTTCGGTCGTCTTGAAGTTGAGTGGACACACTGCGGTGATCGAACCCGACCGATTCACCCCGGGCAGCTTTCAACTCGTGGTCGACGGCACTCCGCAATCACACGTGAACATTGACCACCCCGGTGAGTTGTTCTTCGAGTACATCCAACGGATCGGTCATGTGATCGACCTGCTCGGGGAGCCGCACGAGCCGATCACCGCAGTGCACCTCGGAGCCGGCGCGCTCACGCTGCCCCGCTACGTCGAGGCGACCAGACCGGGATCCCGCCAGCAGGTCGTGGAGATCGAGAGCGACCTGATCGATCTCGTGCGCGCCGCGCTGCCCTGGGACAAACGCGCCCAGCTGCGCGTGCGCCACGGCGATGCCCGCGAGGTGCTCGGCAAGCTGCCCGCCGGGCTGCACGGCGCCGTCGACCTCGTCGTGGTCGACATCTTCTCGGGCGCGCGCACCCCCAAGCACGTGACGAGCCGTGAGTTCTTCGCGCTCGCCGCTCCGCTCTTGTCGCCGCGCGGCGTACTCGCGGTCAACGTTGCGGATGGCCCCGGCCTCGCCTTCGCGCGCGGCCAGGCCGCCACGCTCTCGGCGGTGTTCGCGCACGTGATCGGATTTGCCGAGACACAGGTGCTCAAGGGCCGCCGCTTCGGCAACATCGTCTTCATCGCCGCGCACACCCCGATCGACCTCAACTGGATTCCGCGGCTGCTCGCCAACGGCCCGCACCCGGCGAAGGTGATCGAGGGCACCGAGCTCAAGCAGTTCATGGCCGGTTCACTCGTGGCAACCGACGAAACCTCCACGCAGTCGCCGCTGCCCGGCCGCACCGTCTTTCAAATCGGTCACTAGCGGTCTGCGCTGCCAGGTCAAAAGATGCGGGCCGGGTGCGGGACAGTACCGGCGTTGCGCCTGGCCCGCCGGGTTTCCGCACCTCGCCACGGGAGCCGCTGCGGCCGGATGCCTGCCGGCGGCGGTACTCTGGGGGGACCCGTCTACCCCCTGCGGCCGCGTCCGCCCTCGTCACTACAGGAACACACCGTGAGTTTCATCATCGGTTACGACCCCATCACCCTGCGCGAAAAAGTCGACCTTCTGGCCGCTGGCGCGCGGCTCACCGAACTTGGCAACCTGCGCAGCCTGGCCGCACTCAATGAGAAGGTCGCTTTGCTGCGCCTGGTCGGTCGGCTCGATGAAGCCTGGGAGATCGCGAACGAGGCCCTGCGCCAGTCGCGCTTCACCGGCAACCGAGAGCAGGCGGTGGCCAGTCGCATCCGTCGGGCGCAGGTTCTGCAGTTTCAGGGCAAGCTCGAAGAGGCAGCGAGTGAGCTGACCCACTGCATTCTCGATTCCGAGGTGCACGAGTGGACCCGCCTCGCCGCTTACGCCCGTCAGCACCGCGGCAAGGTGTACTTCGACCAGGGCAACCTCGACGGCGCGCTCGCGGACTTCACCGCGGCGGTGTTTCTGCGCGAGAAAGACGACGCCGACGCCGACGAACTCGACAGCTCGCTGCTCGCCGTGGCGGTCGTGGAGTCGCACATCGCGGCCCGCAGCCCTCAGGTCTGATTCCCATCGGTGCTGTCGGCTCGGTGCTGTCAGCTCGGTGCTGGCCGTCGGGCACGTTCTACGGCATGCTGTGTTCACCACGAAGGCGAGGTAAACGGTGATCCATCGGACGCAGGGGCTTCACCGCGCGGTTGTCACTGCGTCAGCCGCCCTGATGATTCTCGCTCTGGCCGCCTGCAGTGCCGAGGCGCCGCGCGCCGCACCGGCCACCTCGACGCCGGCCACATCGACGCCGACCGAACCTGGCACCGGTGAAGGCCCGCTTGCGCCGGTGCATCCGCTCGGCCAACCGGTCGTGATCGCCTCGGGGCTGGCGGCGCCGTGGTCGATTCTGCGGCTGCCCGACGGCGCCACACTGATCAGCGAACGCGACACGACCCGGGTGCGCGAGTTGCTGCCCGACGGCAGCTTGCGGGAGGCCGGCACGGTGTCGGCGGCCGAGCCCAACGGTGAGGGCGGGCTGCTCGGCCTGGCTTTTCTGGCCGATACCGCGGCCCCCGGCGGCGCGGGCTGGGTCTACGCCTACTTCTCCACCGCGACCGACAACCGCATTGAGCGGATGCCGCTAGCCGGCTCCCCCGGCAGCCACGGCCTCGGGGCGCCCGACCCGGTTCTGGATTCGATCCCACGAGCCGGTAATCACAACGGCGGTCGCATCGCCTTCGGTCCGGATGGCCTGTTGTACGCCACAGCCGGGGACGCCGGAAACGCCGCCAACGCCCAGAACCTCGACGTTCTCGGCGGCAAGATTTTGCGAATGACGCCCACCGGCCAGGTGCCAGCTGACAACCCGTTCGGCACGCTGGTCTACTCGTTCGGGCATCGCAACCCGCAGGGGATGGCCTGGGATTCGCGCGGCCAGCTCTGGGCAAGCGAGTTCGGCCAGAACACCTGGGATGAGCTGAACCGCATCGTGCCCGGCGGCAATTATGGCTGGCCGCTGGTTGAGGGCCAGGCCGGGGACTCCGCGTATATCGACCCGGAACGGCAGTGGTCGACCGATGAAGCCAGCCCGAGCGGCATCGCCATCGTCAATGACACCATTTTCATGGCGAGCCTGCGCGGGCAACGATTGTGGAGCATTCCGATCACGAGCGACTCCTCCACTGCAACCCCCGCGGAGTGGTTTGTGCACGGGTTCGGTCGGCTGCGCGACGTGGTGTCGGGTCCTGCTGGCACACTGTGGTTTGTGAGCAACAATACGGATGGCCGCGGGTCCCCGGAGGCCGGCGACGACCGGCTCTTCCAGGTTGCGGTGACACCCTGATGATCCAGGCGTCCGATCTCGCCCAGACGCACGTTTGCTGCTCGGGAAGGTTCCTGCCCTGATGGCCGATCTTGCCCGGGTGCGCCGATGGGCGGATGCGCTCATCGTTCTGCACCTCGACCCCAGCTGGACCTTCGGCTTCGACAACGCCAAGAAGCGGGCCGGTCTCTGTAATTTCAGCAAGAAACACATCACCGTGTCGCGCTACCTCGCCTCGCGATACGCCGACGACGAGGTGCACCAGATTCTGCTGCACGAGCTCGCACACGCACTGGTCGGCCCCCGAGCCGGGCACGGCCCGCGCTGGAAGAAAATGGCGAACGACCTCGGCTACGACGGCAAGCGCACCCACGACGGTGAGATCGCCAACGAGCTTGCGCCCTGGGTGGGTACCTGCCCCGCCGGACACACGCACTTTCGGTATCGGCAACCCACCCGGCCCTTGGCCTGCGGTCTCTGTGCCCGCCGATTCGACCATGCGAACGCTATCACCTGGCTGCGGCGCGAGATTACGACGGCGATCCGGCGCCGAGCCGCGGCATCCACTGGCCTGTAGCAGCGCAGTGGAGGTGGTCAGTGCGGGACAGTGCTGCCGGTCCGTGCGGGACAGCGCAGCCAGTCAGTGCGTGTCGTAGCGGGCGAGGGCGTCGGCATCCGTGGCGTGTGTCATGGCGCGGCGGGCGGTGTCGAGGGCGGTCACCGGGTCGCTCTCCGCCACGGCGAGCGCCAGCTGCCGTTCGGCCTCGGCCAGCCGGGTGCGGGCAGGGGCCTGCACCCGCGCGCGATGCGCGGCCACAAAATCGCGAGTGAGCGTGATCTGGCTGCGGGCGGTGAGCAGCGCCCCGGCCAGGGCGGTGCGCGCATTGTCCAGCCGCAGCTGCCGGTTGCGTGCCTCAGAACGGATGCTGTCCAGCCCGTTCATGGCCACCTCGAGCAGAACGAGATCCTCGGCGGGGTCGCTCAGCCGCCCGGGCCCCTGGAGCGACGCCTGCACCGACGCCGCTTCGCTGATGACCTGGTTGAGGTTGGCGCTCGTATCGGATTCTTCGTGACCATCGCGCAGGGCGCGAGCCTCGGCGAGTTCCGACCCGGCGGCAACCAGTGCCTGTTGCAGGTTGGCGAAGCCGCGATGCAGCTGATCTTCGCCGGTTTCGATCGCATCGAGCAGTTGCGCCGCCTGAAACAGTGAGTGCTCGGCGGCCTGTAGCTGCTCACCGACCGGTTCAGCGGATGCCGCCGCCAGGTGTTCGGCTGCCGAATCGGCACTTGCCCGAGCTGCTTCGAGCGCCGTGCGGGCGCGGCCCACGTTGCCGCTGATCGGCGCGAGCGCCGACGCGGAATAGCACTGGCCCAGCCGGGTGAGGGTACTCGCGCCGCCCACGACCCGGTCAGAGACCCGCTCGAGTCGCCGGCGCAGCTCGTCGAGCTGCTGGGGCGCATTGCGCTCGACGCCGCGTTTAACCGTGAAGTCGCGGGCCTGGTTGCTCAGCCGGCCGGTCGCGTCATCGGCGAACTGAACGATCTGCAGGTTCCAGCGGGTGCGCTCGGCGGCGCTGTCCGGCACGGCATCGTCGAGCTTCTGCTGCAGCGCGAAAGCGTCGCTCAGCTGGCGCCGCGAGGTCGCGAGGGCCGTTGCAAACTCCCGCGTCGCGGATTCGCCGAACTGTGCGATCGCGAAATCGAGCTCGTCGATGGCGTCCTGCACCAGATCGTCGGCACGCACCAGGCTGATATTCGCGCTGCGGTCCAGTTCGGCGGCCGCGGCGCTCACCTGCCCGAGCCGAGCCCGCGTGCGCCGCCGCGACGCGCCCACCAGCGCCCAGACTCCGGCCAGAACGAGGCCGATAACGATGACCGAGGGTACCCACCAGAGATCGCCATTCATATCGAGGAGTCTAATGAGGGATGCTGGGCACTACCGATCGTCAGCGGAGGGCCGCCGCATCTGCTGCCGGATCATCTCAAAGTCGTGCCGCGAGATCTCGAGCACGCCGCGCCGCAGCTGAAACCCCCAGTCGGGGTTGCCGCGGGTCAGCTGCAGCACCGACAGCAGCGGGCGGATGCTCGTCGGCCAGGCATCCAGGTCGTAGTCGGCCCGGCGTCGCCAGGGACGAAACTCGTTGCCGGGGTCGCCCACCCGGTAGGCGCAGGCATCCGCGATGCGGCCGATCGCGGTGAACTCCCTGAGCGGATCGCCCTCGATGGCTGTCTTGGGCGAGTAGTAGACGATGCCGTCGGCTTCACCCATCTGCGCGATCACGTCGCCGGCGCCGCGGTTGGCGCGGGCAATCCCCAGATCGACACCGCGCAGTACATGCTCGCGGTGTACAACGCCGAGCCAGAACCGAATTGCCACATGACAGTTGTACTGCATGCCACGCTCAGACCAAACTGGTCAGATGCGCGTACTGCTGAAAGAAATCCTGGACTGCACACCCGATGCTGCCTGGCACGCCATTCACAGCCCCGCCGTGTTTCGCGAGGTGAGTTCGCCGTTCATGGCGGTGGAATCGCTCGAGGCCGGCGGGTTTCCCACCCGTTGGGAGCCCGGCGAACACCCCGCTGTGTTCACGGCGCTGGGCCTGGTGCCGATGGGAACCCAGATCATTCGGCTCGCCAACGTGACGAACCGGCCCGACGGGGTGCGCATCCTGCGCGATACCGGGCGCGGCGTGTCCGGCGCACTGTCTGCAGTCACACTCTGGGACCACCGCATGGCGATCGCGCCAGACCCGGCCGGCACCGGCAAAACGCTCTACCGCGACCAGCTTATTTTTCGCGGCCGACCGGCCACGCTCGCGCTCTGGCCCTCGTTCTGGGCATTCTGGCAGTGGCGGATGCTGCGGCTCAAGCGCCTCGCCCCCACCTGGCAGCACGACGTCGGCGTCGATGACCCGACCTTTGTGCCGCTGTCGCAGCGTGTGGCACCCGCCGAAACCGACGGCGACTAGCGATTCTCCGGTGCCGGCCGAACAGCCCTCCGGCCCCTGCCACACCTCGATCCGGTGCGCACCGCGCCCGGCGACGGTAGCGTAGCCCCATGAGTTCTTCCCTCGGAGCCTTACAGATCGCCGACTGGCGCCGTCTTGTGACCGGACTGTACGCGGGGGTGCGCCAGTTGAGCGCGAGCAGCCCGAAAAGCGGGCACGAGTTGTGGCGTTCCGGGCGGGACGAACTGTTCGCGGGGCATCCGGCGTCACCGTTGTTGCCCGATGACCGTTCGGCCTTCACCGGGCTTCCGATCGCCGCCTACGACCCGGACTGGCGCTTCGAGGCTCAGGTGCACCGGGCCGAGCAGCCCCATCGCATGGTCGTGGAGACCGGTACCGATGGCACCGTACCCTTCGATCTGGTCGGGACCGTGCGACTGCCCTACCTGGGTGCGCTCGATGTGTGGCGACTCGCAAGCTACGGCGGTGGATTGTTTCTTCCGCTGAAAGATGCCCTGGCCGGCAAGAACGATGGAACATACGGCGGCGGACGGTACCTGCTCGACACCATCAAGGGCGCCGACCTCGGCCCGGGCATGGGCGACGACAGCCTCATTCTCGACTTCAACTTCGCCTACAATCCCTCCTGCGCCTACGACCCGATGTGGGCGTGCCCCCTGCCACAGAGCGGCAACATGATCGACGTCGAGGTGCCCGTCGGTGAGCTGTACCACGGCGATCACTCCTAGGCTCTGCAGCCGATTTGACAGCATCCGCTAGAGTAGGAGTACTTGCGAGTGCGTAGTTGCGCTTGCTGCGTCGTAGAACGCCCTCTTCTTATCGAGGCCACCCACCGGGTCGTCTTGATTTTGCGAATGAACATTCTTACGGCGAACGGATGTGCCCTTCGGCACCTTCGCCATGTGAATCCTCCTGGTTTGATTGCCGCTTGACGGTACACCGAACGGGCGAGGAGACTGATGCCCCGAAAGGCACCACTTTGTCTACACCCTTCAGCACGCTCGGCGTGCCAGCTCCCCTGGTCAAGGTTCTCTCTTCCCAGGGAATCGACACCGCCTTCCCGATTCAGGTCGACACCCTTCCTGACACCCTGAACGGCCGCGACGTACTCGGCCGAGGCAAGACCGGCTCCGGCAAGACCCTGGCCTTCTCCATTCCGATGGTGTCCCGCCTCGGCGGCAACCTCGCGGGCGGCAAGCGCCGCCCGGGCCGCCCGCTCGGTCTGATCCTCGCGCCGACGCGCGAGCTCGCCACGCAGATCACCAACGCCATCACCCCGCTCGCCGAGGCCTACGGCCTCAACACCACCACCATCTTCGGCGGTGTCTCCCAGGGCCGCCAGGTCGCCGCGCTCAAGGCCGGCGTCGACATCGTCGTGGCCTGCCCCGGCCGGCTTGAAGACCTCATGAAGCAGGGCTTCGTGAACCTCGACACCATTGAGATCACCGTGCTCGACGAGGCCGATCACATGGCCGACCTGGGCTTTCTGCCCGTCGTCACCCGCATTCTCGACAAGACGCCCGGCAACGGCCAGCGCATGCTGTTCTCCGCCACGCTCGACAACGGCGTTGACAAGATCGTCAAGCGTTTTCTGCACGACCCGGTGATGCACTCGGTCGATGAGGCGACCAGCCATGTCTCGGCCATGACCCACCACGTGTTCGAGGTCGCCGGCGTCGACGCCAAGAAGGAACTCGTGCAGAAGCTGGCGAGCGGTTCCGGCCGTCGTATCCTCTTCATGCGCACCAAGCACCAGGCCAAGAAGCTCGCCAAGAGCCTCACCGACGCGGGCATTCCCTCCGTCGACCTGCACGGAAACCTCTCGCAGGTGGCCCGTGACCGCAACCTCGCCGCGTTCAGCGCCGGCACGGTCAAGGTTCTCGTCGCAACGGATGTCGCCGCTCGCGGCGTGCACGTCGACGACATCGAACTCGTCATCCACGTTGACCCGCCGGCCGAGCACAAGGCATACCTGCACCGTTCGGGCCGTACCGCCCGTGCCGGCAGCGCCGGTGACGTCGTCACCGTCGTGCTCCCCGAGCAGAAGCGCGACACCGACGCCCTGCTGCGCAAGGCCGCCATCAAGGTGACCCCGCAGCGCGTGGATGCGTCCTCCCCCGCCGTCGACGCCCTCGTCGGCGACGTCGCCGCCTACGTCAAGCCGCTCCCCCGCGTCGAGGCACCGCAGCAGCAGCGCCAGTCGCAGGGCGGTCGTTCGCAGGGCGGTCGTTCGCAGGGTGGACGTGCCCAAGGTGGCCGCTCGCAGGGCGCCGACAGCGGTCGCGATGGTGATTCGAACCGTGGCGGCCGTGATGCCGGTACCGGCCGCTCCGGCGGAAGCCGCGGCGGTGCCCGCACCGAGCGTAATGACGGCGGCCGTGGCGTGAGCCGCGACGCGGCTTCGGCCGGTGGCGCCCGTCGCGAGCGCACCGGCCGTCCGGCTGGTGCGTCCTCCAGCGCACCCCGCTCGGGTTCGGCCGCTGGCCGTTCCGGTGGAGCCCGCGTCGGCAGCCTGCAGGTCGGCGGACTCGTTCGCGGACCGAGCTCGGGTGGAGCCGGACGCTCCGCTCCGCGCCGGTCGCAGGGCTAGCCAGTCCGCAGCATCCGCTTGAAAAACGGGCCGGTCTCTTTGCGAGGCCGGCCCGTTTTTTGTCTGCACGCGTCAGGCGACACCCGCAAAAACGGTTAGTGTCGAAGCATGAACACCATAGTTGTCGTTCGACCGGTCAGCGAAGCGGATGCCGAGAACCTGGGCCGCGTACATGCCGCCTGCTGGCATGAAACCTATGATCATCTGCTCAGCCAGGCAGCACTGTCGCAGCTGCGCCCCCAGCGCCTCGCAGCCCTCTGGCGCCGCTTTACGAGCCAAGGCGGGGAGTACCGCCAGAACGTTGTGCTCGTCGATGGCGAGATCGTGGGCTTCGCCGGCAGTGGTCCGACGCGCGACGCCGACCAGCCCACTCCGCACGAGCTGTTCTTCCTGTACCTGCTCGAGGCGAACCACGGCTTAGGCGTTGGCCAGCAGCTGTTCGATTCCGTGGTCGACCCCGGTGCCTCGTCGTTGTGGGTCGCCGCCGACAACCCCCGGGCGCACGCCTTCTATGCCCGCAACGGCTACTTCGCGGACGGCCTCGAGCGCAACGAAGGGGTGCTCGGCGAGACGCTGCACGAGGTGCGCCTGGTTCGCTAGGTCGAGCCTGCTCAGACGTGCACATTCTGCCGTCCGACGCTGGGTTGTGGTCGTAGCCGTCCCGGCCGGGTTCTGAAGCGGACCCGACGCAATAGGGTGAGCGGATGACTAATTCCACGGCCCCCGGGGCGATCCCCGTCATCCTCGACGTCGACACCGGCGTCGACGACGCCCTCGCCATTCTGTTCGCGCTCGCGCACCCCGGCATCAACGTGCTCGGCATCAGCTGTGTGGCCGGGAACGCTTCGCTCGAGCGTGTCGTCGAGAATACCCTGCGTATTCTCGACGTCGCAGATGCTCCGACCATCCCCGTCGCTGCCGGAGCCCGACGTCCGCTGCTGGAACCGGCCAGGTCAGCCGCGCACGTGCATGGCGAAAGCGGCCTCGGCACGCTGCAGCTTGTGCCGAGCGACCGACAGGCGGAGTCGATCAGTTCGATCGAACTCATGCGCCGGCTCCTTCAGGCCAGCCCGCACCCGGTCACCCTGGTCGCTCTCGCCCCGCAGACCAACCTGGCGCTGCTGCTGCGCCAGTACCCCGACGTCGTCGACAACATCGAGCGCATCGTCTTCATGGGCGGATCCACCACGGTCGGCAATGCCACCGCCGTCGCCGAGTTCAACGTCTGGCATGACCCGGAGGCTGCGGCGATCGTGCTCGACTCCGGCGTGCCCACGTTCATGTACGGGCTCGACGTGTTCAACCAGGTCTCCATACCCGAGCCCGTTGCCGCCGCACTCCTGCACAGCGATTCCCACCTGGCACAGGTCATCGGTCGGCTCCTGACCAATCGCATCGCGCTCGGGTCTGGCCGCAACTCCGACTACACCGGACTGATCGGCGATGCCGGCGCCCTGTGCGCCCTGGTCGACCCGGATGGCCTGCAGACCGCGATGCTGCCGCTACGCGTCCAGCTCTCCGGCTACGGCCGGGGACAGACACTGGTCGACAAACGCACTCATCCGGGCGAGGACATCGTGCACGGTCTGGCCGGCGATTGGGAAGCCGCAGAGGTCGCGCTCGACGTCGATGTCGACCGCTACGTGCGCCTGTTCCTCGATACGCTCGGCCTCGGTTCAGCGCTCCCGCCCCGGTAGGCCACCGCACGTCACGGCACGCGTTCGAGAAGCGGGCACGCGTTCGAGAAGCGGGCACTCGTTCGAGAAGCGGGCACTCGTTCAAAGGAGTGCCCGCTTCTTCATCGAGTGCCGCGACGCCGCGCTGCCAGCTCAGTACAGCTGACCCACGGAGGCGAGGGCTGCGCGCAGCAGGGTGCCGCGGCCGCCTTCCATCTCGGCTGATACGCCCGGCGAGGCGGCCTCGGCCGGGGTCATCCAGGTGATCTCGAGGGCGTCCTGGCGGGGGTCGCAGGTGCCGCTGACGGGAACGACGTAGGCGAGCGAGACCGCGTGCTGGCGGTCATCCGTGTAGGCGGTGATTCCCGGCATGGGAAAGTATTCGGCGACCGTGAACGGCACGGGGCTGGCCGGCAGTTGCGGAAAAGCCATCGGTCCGAGGTCTTTTTCCAGGTGGCGGAACAGTGCGTCGCGCAGGGTTTCGCCGTAGAGCACGCGTCCGGAGACCAGGGTTCGGGTCATCTCGCCGGTGGGGCGGGCGCGCAGCAGCACGCCGACCTCGACGACCTGGCCGAGACCGTCGACCCGCACGGGGACGGCCTCGATATAGAGAATGGGCAGCCGGCGGCGAATCTCAGCGAGTTCGACGTCTTTCAGCCAGCCCGGATTCGTATTCGGGGCTCCCTCAGGAGGCTTCGGCGTCCAGTCCGGATCGGGGTCAGGGGTTCGCACGCTCATAGTGCCATTCTGTCCTACGCCGGCCCCGCTCGCGCACGCGCGCCGCTGCCCGGTGCGAGAAGCGCGCCAAGCAATGAAAGTATGGGGTGCGCGGCGCCCTCGCGTCGCGTGTACCTGGGAGGACCCATGACCACCAGCACCCCCATCGACGCTGCCGCCGTACTCTGGTCGGCGAGCGGCGCCGACCAGACCGATCGGCCGCTGCTGATCATCATGCACGGCTATGGTTCGCACGAGGGCGACCTGTTCTCACTCGCCCCACACTTGCCGCTCGAACCGGTGATCGCCGCCCTGCGCGCGCCACTGCCGGTCGGCGACGGATGGGCCTGGTTTCCGATCCGTGACCCGGGCAATCCCGACACCGCGTCGGTGGACGCGGCCGTCGCTGCCGTGCTGTCCTGGCTGGACGCCCTGCCGCACCAGCCCCGGGAGGTCGGCCTGCTCGGCTTCTCGCAGGGCGGAGCCATGGCACTCCAACTGCTACGCGCCGCGCCCGACCGCTTCAACTTCGCGGTGAACCTCTCCGGCTTCGTCGCGAGCGGGCAGCAGAGCGGCGACACTCTGCTCGCCGAGCATCCGCTGCCGGTGTTCTGGGGCCGCGGGACCGCCGACGGTGTCATTCCGGTCAGTGCGATCGAACGCACCCAGTCGTGGCTGCCCGGCCACAGTACCCTGACCGAGCGCATCTACGAGGGGCTTCCCCACTCGATCTCGCAGGTCGAACTGGGCGACGTGGTCAACTTTCTGCGCACGCAATACGTGGCAGCCGCGGCTGAACCGACCGCCTGAACGCGCTGAGGCAAGCGGATGGGTCGCCGGGTACCTCGCGACGTGTCGCGGCTAGCGGTCGCGCTTGGCCTGCTCCTGGGCGGCCTGGCGTTCGACGTGCGCCTTCTTGGCCGCACGGTGGGCGTCGCGGTCTTTGACCGCGATCTGGTCGGCGCGTACGCCGGCCTGAGTGGAGCGCTCGAGCACGAGCCACGCTGGTGGCTGCTGCAGCAGGGCGGCGATTTCAGCGGTGGTGAGCGGGTCGATGACCTCACTGCGGGCCAGGCCAGAAATCGAGACGCCGAGTTTGGCGGCGACGACCTGGCGCGGGTGCGGCCCGTTGGCGCGCAGCAGGGTGAGCCACTCCGGCGGGTTGGCCATGAACTCGGCGAGCTCGGTGCGGCTGACAAATTCGGTCTGGAACTCGGCCGGTGCCGCGTCGAGCAGAATCCCGAGTTTCTGGGCCGCCGTGGCGGGCTTCATGGTCTGGGGCTTCTTCTCGGAACTCATTGTCCAAGCGTATAGCCTGAGAGGACCCTCCCAAGGGCAAATCGCACGCTGTTGTTGAATGCGTGCACCACCCGCAACTACCGAGAAAGGATGCCGGTGAGCTTTTTCATCGCATTCGTCGCCGGTGTGACCCCCACCAAGTGGACTCGCATCTGGGGCGACCGCCGCCCCGACGTTCCCCTCACCGTGTTTCGCACCGAGACCGCAGAGCAGATTGCGGTGCTGCACGATGGTCGCGCCGAGCTCAGCCTCGTACGTCTCCCGATCGATGACACCAATCTGAGCGTCATCAACCTGTACAGGGAGATTCCGGTCGTGGTCGCGTCGAAGGATCACCCGATCGAGCAGGCGGAGACCGTGCTGCTGGCCGATCTGGCCGGCGAGCACCTGTTGCAGAACCCCGACGACGTGCCCGAGTGGCGCGACCTCGCCGACGAGGTGCGTGATGGCACCCGCCGGCCCCTGCCGCCGATGCGTGACCTCGACGAGGCCATGGAGCAGGTCGCCGCCGGCGTCGGCATCATCATTGTGCCGCACTCGATCGCCCGGCTGTACGGCCGCAAAGACGTCGTGTCCCGCCCCGTGACGGATGTCGCCGACACTCAGATCGCCCTGGCCTGGCTCACCCGCGAGACCACCGACGACATCGAAGAATTCATCGGCATCGTGCGCGGACGCTCCAAGGCGAGCTCTCGCACCGATACCGGCACGGCGGCCGACGGCGCGACATCCGCTGAGGTCGAGGAAGCGCCCGCGCGCAGCGACGGCCGCCCGCCGAAACCGCCACGCAAGCCCAGGAAGACCGACAAGGCGAAGGCCGCGGCCAAGGCCATCCGGGTGGCCGCGGCCAAGGCCAAGCCCGCCGTGCGCAAGAAAACCGAGAGCTCCCCCGGCCGCACGCGTCCGACCAAGAACCCGAACAAGGGCAAGAGCCGCGGCCGCTAGGCGTTGCCCCTACGGGTTCTTCAGCACCGCCAGAATGTTGCCCGACGGGTCGGTGAACCAGGCGATGTCTGGCCCCTGCCCACCGCTGGCGGCGATTCCCTTGTCGTTCTGCTCGAAACCGTCGTAGCGCAGAAAGTCCACACCGCGTTCGGTGAGTTCGTCGACCGTCGCGTCGAGGTCGGTCACCACAAAATTGAGCATCGTATAGGTGGCCGGCACGAAGTCGGGCTTCGGGTAGACGATGACGGCTGCTCCGCCGGGCAAGGCAATGCGCAACATGCCCATCTCCTCCACCGTCACTTCGAGCCCGAGGGTCTCGGCGTAGAACGTGCGGGCGGCGTCGAGGTTTGAAACCGCGAAACCACTGAAGCCGCCGATGATGCCGACACCGTGTTCGGCCTGGTGCTGGGTCATGAGAGTGGCTCCTTTGTCGGTGAAGCGGGGCCGGTCAGCGGGAGCTGATCGACGCGAACTTGCGAATGCACAACGGCACGAACACGAGCAGCATCACGGCGATGCCGATCAGCACGGTCAGAATCGGGTTTTGCATGGTCCAGATATCGGGCACCGGAGCGGTGCCGAGATTGCCGAAAAGCTGGCGAACGGCCTGCACGAGCGAAGACACCGGGTTCCACTCGGCGAAGATGCGCAGCGCGGTCGGCAGGGTTTCGCTCGGCACGAAGGCGTTCGAGACGAAGGTCAGCGGAAAGAGAATCAAGAACGACGCATTGTTGATGACCTCCGGGCTCTTCACGCTCATGCCGAGCAACGCCATCACCCAGCTGAATGCATAGCCGAACAGCAGGAGCAGGCCGACTCCGGCCAGGAATTCGACCGGCGAGGTGGTGACCCGCCAGCCGACCGCGAGGCCGGTCGCCATCATGATGACCATGGAGATGGAATTCAGCACAAGGTCGCCATTCGTTCGACCGATCAGTACAGCGGATGCGTTCATCGGCAGGCTTCGAAACCGGTCGATGATGCCCTCCTTCAGGTCGAGCGCCATGGCGGCGCCCGAGAATGTCGCCCCGAACACGACGGTCTGAGCGAAGATGCCCGCCATGAGGAACTGGGTGTAGTCGCTGCCCGCAACCGCAATGGCGCCGCCGTAGACCTGGCTGAACAACAGCACGAACATGATCGGCTGGATCACAGCGAACACGAGCATGTCGGGCGAACGCTTGATCTTGATGAGGTTGCGTTTGGTGACGGTCCAGCCGTCGGAGTACCACAGCGATAACGGGTTCCAGGTGGGCAACGGGGGCAATGTCGCCACTCGAGATTCTCCCGCCGCGAGACTTTCCTCGTTGCCCCGCCCTGGCGTGGTGGGCTCGGCCGAAACGGTAGCGTGTCGTGGGTTCATTTCACTTTCTCCAGATCGGCCGTGTCGGTAGTCGCAGCAAGCGTCTGGTCGCGCTTGGCCTGCGCTCGCTTCGAGAGCTTGGGTCCGCTGGAAGCGGGGTCGTCGTCAGTGACGGTGAGATCGGCTTTATGGCCGGTGAGGTTGAGGAACACGTCGTCGAGGGTCGGGCGCCGCATGCCAGCATCGTGCAGGTTGATCTGTGCGCCGCGCAGGTCGGCGAGCATGTTCTGCAGCGCGTTCGGACCGTCGGTGACGGCAACTTCCACTCCACGGCCGTCGGTGGAGACCGAAGGGTCCCCCGTTCCGTACCGGGCGAGAATCTCGCTGGCAGCCGCGCCGTCGGCGGCATCGACGAGGGCCACGACCACGCGGTGTCCGCCGATCTGCGCCTTGAGCTGATCGGAGGTGCCCTCGGCGATAACACGGCCGTCGTCGATGACGACGATGTCGTCGGCGAGCTGGTCGGCCTCCTCGAGGTATTGCGTGGTCAGCAGCACGGTCGTGCCGTCGGCGACGAGACGCTTGACCACGTCCCACAGGGCGATGCGGCTGCGCGGGTCGAGTCCGGTGGTCGGCTCGTCGAGAAAGAGCACTTTGGGGTTGATGACGAGGGCACCGGCGAGGTCGATGCGCCGCCGCATACCTCCGGAAAATCCCTTCACCGGCCGGTTGCCGGCGGCGGTGAGCTCGAACAGGTCGATGAGTTCCTGCGCCCGTTTGCGGGCTGCCGCTCCGCCGAGGTGATACAGGCGTCCGACCATCTCCAGGTTTTCGAAGCCGGTGAGGTTCTCGTCGACGGCGGCGTACTGGCCAGACACCCCGATGATGCGGCGCACCGATTTGGGGTGGCGTACGACGTCGATTCCGTCGATGACAGCGGTGCCGGCATCCGGTCGAATCAGTGTCGTGAGCATCTTCACGACGGTGGTCTTTCCCGCGCCGTTGGGGCCGAGAAGGGCTTTGACCGTGCCGCGTGGAACCTGCAGGTCGAGCCCGGCGAGCGCGTGCACCGGCCCGCTTTTGGACTGGTACGTCTTGGTCAGGCCCTGGGCCTCAATAATCACGGGGTGTCCTTGCAATATCGGTCGAGCAAGAAGGTTCGCTGCAATGCTAGTAACGCCCCCCAGCTTCGACAACCGCGGATTGTGTGATTCAGCCCGGGCCGGCACGCTGGGTTTCGGCGAAACGCAAGCTCTCGAAGACGCTGAGTCCTCGTCTCTGCCTGACAGGGAACACGGAGAATGCTATGGAATCCCGATGATTCGGCCGAGGAGGGTCGACGCATGTCATGGTGAGCGCGGGGAAAGACCCAATCGAGAGGTAATAATGTCCACAACCACCACGCGATCGTCGGCCGAAGGCGCGCAGTCCACACACGTGCACGCGGACACCGCGAGCACGAGAGTGATCGACCAGCATCTGCTGGCTCGCCGCATTACGGTCGCGCTCTCGCTCGCCGTCGTTGCTTCAATTCACATCCTCGATCTACCCGGCAAGTTCGCCGAAACTCCCTACCTGGCGATCGCTTACATCGGGCTGATCATCGCCTCCGCTGTCACGATCGAGCGAGTACTCGTTGTCGGTACGCGACTCGACTTTCTGGCCGCTGCAGCGCTGTCGGCCTTAGTCATAGTCGGGTTCATCATCAATCGCACCGTCGGCATGCCGATGGCCACCGGCGACATCGGAAACTGGCTGGAACCGCTCGGCCTTCTCTCACTCGTCGTCGAGGGTTTTGTCATCTGGCAGGCGCTCGTCGCCGTCGCACTCCACCGCCGCTCCGGGCGCTGACTCCCGGGTCGCTTCGGCGCCGTGACAAGCGGATACCGTCGGCCGGTATCCGAGTCCGATCCCGGCCTGCCGGGTCAGCCCGGCCTGCCGGGTCAGCCCGGCCTGCCGGGTCTGGCCGGCCCGCCGGGTCAGCCCGGCCTGCCGGGCCTGCCCGGTCTCAGGGCGCCCGATTGACCCGGCGAAAAGCCATTCCTAGAGCCGGGCGAGACGCTCGATGTCTTCGAGGAATTCGGCCGCGACCTCTTCGGACACGGTTCGGCGCGTTTCGGAGATCGCGACGGCATAGTCCTCGGTGCTGGGACCGTTGATGATCGGCCCGTCGCCGGATTTGTAGAGTGCCTTCTCGAGTGCATGCTGGGAGGCGCGATGGGCGGCGTACTCAACGTCGGCGGGAGAGAACCCGTCGCTCTTGTCGACCAGAACGGCGAGGTCGACCTCGCCCGATACAGCCTCCGGAATGTAGCGTTCCCAGATGGCGTGGCGAGCGTCGACATCCGGCAACCCGATCGGTACGACGTAGTCGAAGCGGCCGTGACGGAGAAAAGCTGAGTCGAGCGCGCGAATGAAGTTGGTCGCACACACCAACAGACGCCCGGGCTGCTCCCGAAAAGCCGGGATGATCTTGAGCAGTTCGTTGGTCACACCCTGCATGGCCGACGGCGGTTCGCCCTGCCGCTGGGCAGCGATCTCCTCGACCTCGTCGATGAACACGACTGCGTGTTCGAGCTCAGATATCTTGAGAAAAGTTTCCCGCAACGCGCCGGCGAGGCCCTGCGGGTCGGCCGCGAGGCGTGACGGAAAGACCTCGATGAAGGACCATTCCAGGCGGGAGGCGATCGCCTTGGCGAAGGTGGTCTTTCCGGTGCCGGGTGGGCCAAACAAAACAACGGCCTTCGGCGGCGAGACGCCGTACTGCTCGGCGAGTTCCGGTTTGGCCAGGGGCATGACGAGCCTGCGCTCGAGCAGTTCCTTCTCGCGCGCCATGCCGCCGACCTTCTGCCACAGGTCGCGCGGCAGCACCCGCCCGCCGAGTTCGCCGAGCAGCTTGAGCTCTTCCCGCTGCACGGGAATGTGCCGCTCGAAGTAGCGCAGGTTCTTCTTCACCTCGAAACCGCGATTGATGAATGCATCGACCTTGGTTTCGGATTCGGGCATGAGCGCCGACAGCTTGGTCATGCCGTGCGGGGCCATCCGGGCCTCGAGTGCGGCGAGCAATGCCGTTCCGATGCCCTGGCTCTGCCAGTGTTCGGCGGTGGCGAGAAAAACGATCCAGCCTTGCGCGTGAGCGGCCCGGCCGACGGCGGCGCCGACGACCTCGTCGCCGTGCACCGCAACGACGGCGTGATCTTTCTGGCAGGAGGCGAGCACCTCGGAGAGGCCGTAGACCGGCTCGGTGTCGGAGGCCTTGATCTCTTCCCATAGACGCAAAATGCCGTCCAAATCGTCGGAGTGAAAGTCGCGCAGTCGCCAGCCGGTCATCGTGATCCTCGCATCAGTGGGTGTGCTGCCAATCTATTGCACCCGATCAGGCGCGAAAGGCGGCGGCGAGGATGCGCGGGAGTTTGCGTGCGGAGGGGCGGGCGGCGAATTCGGTCAGCAGGCGGGCGGTCAGCGCACCGCTTCGGGCCGACACAAACCACGGCGGCTTCGGAAGCAGCGCCCACTCGCCGTGGGCGATTGAGCGTGGAAACGGCCGGAATGGGCCACGCACCACCGTGCGCTCGACGTCGTCAAGGAGCAGCGCGTTGTGCACCACCCCGATGCCGCTCTGCACGTTGTCCATGGTGTGTCCGGGGAACGCGCCCCACGGCGCGGCCGCCGACAGAAAGCCAACACCGGTCCAGGCGTTGATCGCGATGGTTCCATAGCGCAGGCGTGCCATGGCCTGCTCAAACCCCGGGCCGAGCCGCCGGATGCTGCTGGGCAGTCCGAGAATGTTCGCGCCGAGAGTGCCGAGAAAATCACGATTGACGGTCTCCACTGCGGCATCAAGATAGGCCTGGCCGCTGCCTTGCAGTTCCACGACTCCGAGCACGGGTGCGAAATATTCCGTTGTGAGAATATCATCGGTCGACCAGGATGCTGCCGGCGTGGCGGAGTCCGCCACGGCCACGAGCAGTCGCCCGCCGGGAAGCAACCGCGCAGCCGGATACGCGGTGCGGGCCGCGCGCATCCGCCCGTCACTGCCGGGATACCAGGCCCTTCGGGTCGGCGCGGCAGCGAGGGCCACCGCGACCGCTTCGAGAAACGCCGCCTTCTGCGGCCACGTTGCGCTCAGCACGAGTACCTGGCCGGCGATGCAGTTATAGCCGCCGTTGTGCAGCCGCATGGTGGCCACATGCTCAGCCTGGTATCGCAGGTCTCTGGCGCTCCACCGACCGGGCAGCACAATGATCGGTGAGACTCCGCCGAGCTCGCTGCTGATCGGTTTGGTGAAGCGGGGGGCATCCGTTCTGGAGCCGCCGAACACGATGGCATCGTGGGTGGCCGCACTGCCGGTGATGTGCACATGGCTGATGCCGGGGTGGTGGGCGAGATAGCCGCCCACGTCGGCCCCGCCGGTGACGATGCGGAGCAGGCCCGCTTCGATCAGCGGAGCGAACGCCGCCCGATAGACCGGCAACAGGCCGTCGAAGGTGGGATTGAGCTTGAGAATCGAGACCCGATTGTGCGCCACGAGCTCGTAGAGCACGTCGAGGGGCGCGATCGATGAAATGTTCCCGGCGCCGAGCACGAGGCCGACCCCGCCGTTTGTTGTCGGAGTGAGCTGGCCCAAACCGGCCCGGTCCCGCGCCTGCGCCGCAGTGACGCCCGGCCGCAGCCAGGCCTCGGCCCGAAACCCGTGCAGCAGCAGCCCGTCATACCGGTTGAGCGGAAGCACGGCCACCGTGACGCGACCGTCCGGCGCCCGCCCGAACCGCCGGCTAGCCAGCGTGCTGTGCCCCCCGTCGATCGCCCGCAGGGTGCGCCGGAGGGCGGTCAACGAGGTGAGAACGCCGTACGGCCCGGTCAGCCATTCCTCGCCGATCAGCGGAGACGACTTGTGTAGCCCCTTGGCACGGGACGCCGCGGTCACCCAGCGCTTGGCTTCGGCCGCGACGCAAGCTCCGGTGCGAGCCAACAGATCGGCGCGCGCCGCGAGGGTGGTCGAGGCCCACCGCTCGCTCCCCTCGCCCAGCTCGGCGAGCGCAAGGTCAAGCTGCGCGCCGTTCAGCTCTGCGCCGTTCGGCTCCGTGCGGTTCGGTTCCGTGCCGCTCAGCTCTGCGGACATCGATCTCCCTTGATTGCCGACCAGCCTAGTGTGCCACCAGCACAGGCAACCGGGCCATGTCAGTGGGCCCGAGGGCGGCTGCGGGCTAGGGTGCGACGACCGGGCAGTGCAGCCGGGTGCGTTCGCCGGTGCGGTCTATTTCGTGCTGGTCCATTGGCTGGGCGCAGACCGGGCAGCCTGGAACGGGCGCGGGTGCGGCTGGCAGCAGATCCGACCCACTCAGACCGACCGGCGGCGGTCCCAGAATGGGAAACAGTCGAGCGTTGAGCCGGGCCGTCCATCCGTTGGGTCCCGTGCTTCGGGAACCGGAATCCTTGCCGTGTGTCATAACTGTTAGTGTACTAATGAAGCGCACAGAGAACAACCGCCCGGAACGGAACACCCCCATGACATCGTCAAGGCTCGAGAATCCCCTCGCTCTCGACAATCAGGTCTGCTTCGCGCTCGCGATCGCCTCGCGCAATGTCATCGCCCTGTATCGGCCCATTCTCGAGCCGCTCGGGCTCACTCACCCGCAGTACCTGGTCATGCTCGCCCTCTGGGACGAGAGTCCGCGCACGCTCAAGGGCCTCGGCCTGACTCTCTGCCTCGACCCGGCAACCCTCTCCCCGCTGCTCAAGCGGCTGGAAACGGCCGGCTACGTGCGCCGTCAGCGCCGCCTGGCCGACGAACGTACGCTCGACATCACCCTGACCGAGAATGGTGCGGCCCTGCGCGCGGTGGCCGAAACCATTCCGCCGCGGATCGTCGAAGCCCTCAGTTTGCCTCTGGACCACCTGGTCACCCTGCGTGACGCGCTGCACCGGGTCATCAACGCTACGACCTGACGCGCGCGAGCCGGTATCCGCTGAATGGATGCCGGCGCACGCGACCCGCGTCAGGCGATCGCGTCGGCGACCGTCAGCAACTCGGCGTGGAACGCCGACGCGACGTGCGCGTTGGTGATGCGCCCGTTGTGGGTATTGAGGCCCTGGGCAAGGGCGGCGTCTTCGGCGATGGCCTTCTTCCACCCCTTCTGGGCCAGCGCGATGACGTAGGGCAATGTGGCGTTGGTCAGTGCCCGGGTCGACGTGGCCGGCACGGCGCCGGGCATGTTGGCGACGCAGTAGTAGACACTGTCGTGCACGGCGAACGTGGGGTTGTCGTGCGTCGTGGCGCGCGAGCCCTCGAAGCAGCCGCCCTGGTCGATGGCGATGTCCACGAGCACAGAGCCCGGCTTCATCGATGCCACCATGGCGTCCGTGACGAGCTTCGGTGCCTGCGCGCCCGGAATCAGCACCGAGCCGATCACGAGGTCGGCCTCCCGCACCTGCTCAGCGATCTCGTACTGCGTCGACGCGCGCGTCTGGATCTCGCCGCTGAAGCGGGCCTCGAGCTGGCGCAGGCGGGCGAGCGACAGGTCGATGATGGTCACGTCCGCGCCCATGCCGAGCGCGTTGGCCGCGGCATGTTCGCCGGCCACTCCGCCGCCGATGACGACGACCTTGGCCTTCGGGGTTCCGGGAACGCCTCCGAGCAGAATGCCGCTGCCACCGTTGGCGCTCAGCAGGTGGTACGCGCCGACCTGCACCGAGAGGCGGCCGGCAACTTCGCTCATCGGCGACAGGAGCGGCAGGCTGCGGTCAGCCAGTTGCACGGTCTCGTAAGCGATCGCGGTCGTGCCCGACGCGATCAGCGCGTCGGTGCACTCAGCGGATGCCGCGAGGTGCAAGTAGGTGAACAACACCTGGCTCTGACGCATCAGCGGGTATTCGCTGGCGATGGGCTCCTTGACTTTCAGGAGCAGTTCAGCCGCGGCCCAGACTTCGGCTGCGGTGTCGACGATGGTTGCCCCAGCAAGGCGGAAAGCATCATCGGTGATGCTCGAGCCGAGTCCGGCGCCCTGTTCGATGATGACCCCGTGACCGCGGCGAGTGAGTTCGTTGACACCGGCCGGGGTGATCGCGACGCGGTTCTCGTTGTTCTTGATCTCTGTAGGAATGCCGACCAACATGATGTCTCCGTCTCGGTTGCTACTGCCGAACCGGTCGGCATTGACAGGACTAAGATTGCTATTGATTCGTTGCTGCTTGGTAAAATCCGTAGGATCTGCAAGACTTTAGGCATATTCCACGAAATATGCGGTGAATTGGGCTGTGCGATGGTAGAAACGAAGAGGATTCGGGTGAGTGAAACCCTCGACGAGGTCGACCGCATTCTGGTCGCGGGCCTGCAAGCGGATTCCCGCACCACCAACAGCCGGCTGGCCAACGCCGCGGGCATCGCCGAGTCCACCTGCGTTTCCCGGGTGCGGTCGCTGATCAGCCGCGGAATCGTCACCGGCTTCACGGCCATGGTCGATCCGAAGTCGATTGGGCTCGGCCTGCAAGCGCTGATCAGCGTGAACATTCGGGCTGGCGCCCGCACGCACATCCCGGCATTTCGCGATTCGATCCGGGTCATGCCGCGTGTCGTTCAGGTGTTCTTTCTCGGCGGCTCCGAAGATTTCATTATTCACCTGTCCGCCCGCGACACCGACGACGTACGCGACTTCGTGCTCGAAAACCTCTCGGCCAATCCGGCTGTCGCGTCAACCCGCACCAGCATGGTGTTCGAGCACTTCTACAACGGCGTGGCTCCCGAATAGTTTGCGGCCCTGCTCCGGTCAAATCTAGCGGGGCGTCATGCCGACTGCTCGCGCCAGTAGCCGGCTTTACCGAGCAGCTGAACCTCGCGATTTGCTCCCTCCGGCACCGGCACCTCGGGCGGAAACACGCCGAAACCCCGCCACAGTTCGATGTCGGGCGCGATCTGCTCCCAGAGGTTTTCCACGAGCTCATCGGGCAGTGAGTAGTCGAGACCTATGTGCCTGGCAATGCTCCAGGCCTGGAACGCGCGGTACAGGGCAGTGTGCTGCAGCACTTCGGCGAGGGGATAGTCGCCGTAGCTGAGGTGCACGACCTTGTCTGGATCGAGATCAGCCATGACCACCATCGTCGTCGCCTCGTTGATGCGGTCGTAGTTGCCGATCGGATCGTCACCGAGCAACTCGCCTTGATAGGTGTCACCGACCTCATCGATGGTGCGTCCCGCCAACACTGCGGGCAGCCAGGCTTCGTCCTCAGCGTGCGAGGCGAGGATGTCCCGCAGCGTCGGGTTCTCTGTGCGTGACCACGCGGCCGGTGCCGGCAGGCCAAGCTGCGCGGGAGTGATCCGATCGATAACGGATCGCAACGCGGCATCCGCTTGCAGGAACATGTCTCTCTGCTTCATTTGGGGCAAGCTAGCACGGGTACCCCTGATCGGCTAGCCGTCAACCGATGCGGGCCACAATCACGGCGATCTGGGCGATGGGCGAGTTTCCACTCTGCCGCAGCTGCGCGTCAATGGCGTCGTGTACTCGCCGGCAGACGTCACCGGACGACTCGGCCGCTCCAATGCCGATCTTGGCCGTGACTCGCAGGCCGTCGGCACGTTGCTCAGTGGCGACCATCGACGCAGCCGGCGGGCGATGGGCCATCTCTCGGGCGGCTGTTATGAGGGCATTCTCTACGATCGACCCCGCGGGATACAGCGCATCAACGCCCTGCACTCCACGCACGAGCTCATCGAGTTGCTCGGTAGCGGGTGTGAGTACCGTCATCACTCCCCCTTCGGTGCAGCAGCCGCGTCAGGCTCGACGTACAGGTCGCGTACCGTGATATCAATGGCCGCGACGACGAGTTCCGTGTACTGCTGCAGCGCCGCGAACATTAATTGGCGCAGGCGGTCCGCCATCATCGGAATATTCTCTCCCTGAAATATCGTGACGTCCACTTGAACGGTGACTGGCATACCCGGTACTTCAACGTCGCCTACCAAAACGCACCGCCCCACGATGATGTTCGCCATACGATCGCCGGTTTCCCGCAGAATGCCGCGCACGGCCCCCTCGGTCACGACGAGGCGCGCCGTCGGCGACGGGTGGGCCAACGGAATTTCCCGACCTCGGTGCGCCTCCCGGCTGATGTTGTCGAGGATGGATGACACCCAGCTGTCGTCGCGAGCGGATTCCCGACTCAAGTCGCTGTCGAGCAGGTTCAGCTGCACTCGGCGGAGGCGTTCGAGGCTGCGGAGCGCGATCTCACATTCCGGCGAATCATCGATACTCGGATCCGCCGGAGTACGCCCGCGATCGAGATAGTCGCTGAGCTCTTCGATCGTGTGGCCGTGCAATCCGGCTTGCTCACGATCCGTGTCGTTCAGGTCGAAGGCGACGAACCGCTCGCCTGTGGGTGGGTGTTCTGAGCGTGTCATCGCCATTCCTCCATCTCTCGAAGCAGGGTTTTCCGGGCACGGGCTAGCAGACCACGCACGGTCGACACGGGCAGGTCCACTTCCGCTGCAATGTCACCGTAGCTGTACTCGGCGAGTTCCCGCAGCGTCCAGCACCGACGTTGGTCCTCCGGCAGGGCGGCCAACACCCGGGAAAGTGCTTCGGTCTGCGACTCAACCTCGGCGAGCACGTGCGGGGCGTGGCTCTCCGGTGCCGGGGCATCCATGTCATCGATATTGATGTGCGGGCGCCGAGCGCGCAGCCGATCGATGCTTTTGCGACTGACGATGCGCATGAGCCAACTCTTGACGGCGCTGCCGTCCTCGAGAGTGCGCAGCTGCTGCCAGGCCGTGATGAACGATTCCTGCACGACGTCGTCGGTCTCGTCATTTGAGCCGAGAACGCGGGTCGCGTAGACGCGCATCAGCGCTCCATACCGCCGAACCAGTACCTCAAAGGCACGTAGGTCACCGTCCGCAGCCCGATCGGCGAGCGTCTGGTCGGAGGCCATATCGAGGGGAGACGTTATCTGCTCACGCGCTGTGGTGGGCATTGTCATCTCCCTGCCTGGATCGTTGGCAAATTTTTCTCATCTTCGTGTGACGAATATGCCACAGCTTTCGTCCTACAGGTAACAATCCGATCCGGCCCTGCCGGATGGGCCAGACACGAAGGAGCTATTCGCATGGAACTCACCAACAACAACGGCACCGACTCCGCAAGCATGACCCCGCGTAGCAGCACCCCCAAAGGCCCCGCCGGCATGACTCGGGCCGAAGCTTCTCTGAACGGCACGGGCAAAACCGTCATCAACGACGGCGTCGTGGCGAAGGTCGCCGGGCTTGCCGCCCGCGACGTGGCCGGCGTGCACGCACTCGGTGGCGGAGCAGCGCGTGCCCTCGGCGCGATTCGCGACGCGATGAAGAACACCGATGTGAGCCAGGGCGTCTCCGTCGAAGTCGGCGAGACCCAGGTTGCCGTGGACGTGACCATCGTTGCCGACTACCCGGTGCAGTTGCAGCAGGTAGCCAATGACATTCGCACAAACGTCATTCGCGCCATCGAAGACCTCGTCGGGCTCGAGGTCACCGAAGTGAACGTGACGATCCTCGACATTCACCTGCCGAGCGATGACGACGCAGATCCTGCTGAGCCGACCAAAGCCGCACTGCGGTGACCACAGCAACCCGTACCGGCATGTTGGTCGGCGCCATCCTCGCGCTGACCTGGGTGATTCTGGGCTTCTGGGCATTTCTGTTCGTGGGCGTGGCCATGCTGGTCGGCGCCCTCGTAGGCCGCGTGGTTGACGGCCGTCTCGACCTGGGCTCAGTGATCGGTGCTTTCCAGGGAAAGCGTTCGTCGTCATGAGCGTGCCGACCGACTCGACCGGTTGGTTTCTCGCTGCAGATGCACACGGTGGTACTGACCGGGACGCACGCGAGCCGGTCGCCCCGGCAGTCGCGCCGCGCGCATCCCGCGGTCGCACGCGCATTGCCCCGCGGGCGCTGCGCCAGATCGTGTCGAGGGTCACGGCGGAGTCGCTCGGAGTGAACCCCAACCAGGTCGGCGTGGATCTCGGAGACGATCATGGCATGCTCGCCCTCACGATCAGCACCCCGATCCGCGTCGTCGCGTTGTCGCGCGTCACCCGTGAACCGGCGGTCATTGCGCGCACCGGCGGAACCATACTGGCTCGCTCGGCCACATCGCAGACCGAGATACGTCGCCGCGTCGGCGAGCTGACCGGTGCCGATATCGGCCGGGTCACGGTACACCTGACCGGCGTGGACGTCATCCCGGAACGGCGGGTGCGATGACCACGTCGTCTACAGGGTCACTTACGGCGACCTATGGGCGCATCCGCCGCCGCGAGCTGCACTCATCGCGGTCCGCGGCGGCAATCACGGTGGCCGTCGTGGTCATCCTGCTGTGCGTCTGGCTGGCTGCCGAGATTGTGTTGCGCTTGATCGACCAACCAGCCCTACTCGCGACTCCGGTCGATCTCGCCGACGGTGTCGCATCCGCTTCGACTGCACCCGCCCCGCTGCTCGCCGGTATTGCCACCGCCGGCGCTCTGGTCGGCCTCGTGCTGCTGGCCGTCGCGATCGCGCCGGGGCGCCGGGCGCGCCATTTGATCGACTCGGAGCGCACAGTGACTGTTGTCGATGACGAGGTGATCGCATCCACTCTCGCGGGCCGCGCCGCCCGCGTCGGCCGTATCGACCCGGACAGCACCCGGGTCAGCATCTCGCGCCGCCTCGCCACAGTGCACCTGGTTCCGCCGTCGGGGCAGCCGGTGAATCGCGACACGGTACTGAGCGCCGCGCGCGACCAGCTCGACGGATTGCATCTGCGACCGGCGTTGCAGCCCCGTGTCGTCGTGGCCCTCAGCGGAAAGGTCGGGGCGTGAATAACACCAACCGTGCGCTCAACCGCAGCGTCCTTGTCGTGATCGGCCTGCTGCTCCTTGCTGCGGCTGCCCTGCTCGCTTTGCTCGCCACGCAGACCACGACGCGGCAAGCCTGGACCTCGGCCGCCGACACGGCCCGCACGACAGTGTCGGGCTGGTTCCAAGCCACGCCACTCAACGGAACACAGCACAGCTGGATCTGGATCATCGCCCTGGCCCTGCTGGTGGCGGTTGTCGGATTGCTGCTCGGTTTCATTTTACGGCAGGGCGGCGGTCATTCCGGAAGGTTGATCAGTGAGCAGCGCGAAGACTCGGGCAGCACCGAGGTCGATTCGGCGGTCGCCGAGCAGGCGCTGCAGCAGGCGCTCGGCGAGCACCCGGAGTTTCTGTCAACCCACGTCTCGACCTACCGCGTCGCGCGCGCGGCCGTGCTCAAGGTCTCGGTGACCTGTCGTCGCGGAACTTCCCCCTCCGATGTCGTAGGCATCGTCGAGGAGGCCCTGGGCGCCCTCGACGAACTCCTCGGCTTGCGCATCCCTGCCTTGCTGCAGATCAGCGGAGGCTTTCGGGTGCGCACCAGTCGCACTTCGCGCATCCGTTAGCCGGCACCGGATGTCCCTTCTACCCACCCCGTTCGGAGCACCCGCGCCGAACCGTCCCCGAAAACAACACATGAAAGAGAGCACACGATGAGCGCTTCCGACAAGATAAAGAACGCCGCGCAGGACCTCAAGGGCAAGGCCACCGAGGCTGTCGGCAAGGCCACCAACGACGACTCCAAAGTTGCCGAGGGTCGCGCCGACCAGACCGCGGCGAGCGTGAAGAAGGTTGGCGAAGACGTCAAGGACGTCTTCAAAAAATAACCACAGGGGGGTGTGTGGTCAGCCCTTCGGCCCGCCGCACACCCTGCCCCGCTTCACCCGCACGTGACCAGTCCGGTCAGTTATCACGCCCACGAAGCAGGCCAAAGATCTGCTCGGATTCAGCTCACCGAGCAGTCAGAAAAATGACAGGCGCGTGTCGCCGACGGTCTTCGCTCTACCAGCGTGGAGCCGACGCGGATGACGACCGACACCCTCGGCGAGCCGCTGCATCAGGCCGCCCACACGGCGAAGGGCAGCCCGCTCAAGAGGTTGTCGCCGCGGTGAAAGACCGTACGGCAGTGTGTGTCGAGACGCAGTAGCTTCTCAACGCTGGCATCCCCACGATTCGAACCCGGAGCCATTCCACTCGAGCAGGAGATTTCGCATGGTTGATAAAGGCCAGAGCCAGGAACGCGCCGACGCCCCCGCGCCGGACGACGACCGTAAGCCTGATTCGCCGACCGAGGTCACCAAAACCTTGTGGAAATATGTGGCAAAGCGTACCCTCGGTGAATTCGGCAGCGACCAGTGCACCGATATCGCGGCCTCGCTCACGTACTATGCCGTGTTGTCGCTGTTTCCGGCGCTCATCGCCCTGGTCTCGCTGCTGGGGGTGTTCGGGCAGGGGCGGCAGTCCGCCGACACGCTCCTGACCATCCTTGCGTCGGTTGCGCCGGCGAGTGCCCTCGACGTCATTCGCGCACCGATCGAGCAGTTCAGCACCTCGCCGTCGGCGGGGTTCGCTCTCGTGGCGGGTATCGCTGTGGCCGTGTGGTCGGCATCCGGTTACGTCGGCGCGTTCAGCCGGGCCATGAACCGCATCTACGAGATCGATGAGGGCCGTTCGTTTTTGAAGCTCAAGCCAACACAGCTGCTCGTGACCGTCATCGGCATTGCGCTGATTCTGGTGGTCGTGCTGATTCTGGCCGTTTCAGGCCCCATAACAGATGCCGTCGGCGCTGCCCTCGGCCTCGGCCAGACCGTGCAGCTAGTCTGGTCCATTGCCAAGTGGCCGCTGCTCGCGGCCGTTGTCGTGCTGCTGATCGCGGTGCTGTACTACTTCACACCGAATGTGCGGCAGCCGAAGTGTCGCTGGATGAGCCTTGGCGCGCTGGTCGCCCTGGTGGCCATTGTCATGGCCTCCCTGGGATTCGGGTTTTATGTCACGACGTTTTCGAACTACGCCAAAACCTATGGATCCCTGGCCGGCATCGTCATCTTCCTACTCTGGCTCTGGCTGACCAACCTCGCCCTGCTGTTCGGGGCTGAATTCGATGCCGAGCTCGAACGCGGACGGCAGTTGCAGGCGGGTATCGCGGCCGAGCAGAACATTCAGCTGCCACCGCGCGGCACCAAGAAGAGCCAGAAAGCCGCGCTGAAGGAGATGCAGACCGTCGCCGACGGCCGCCGGATGCGCAAGGCCAACGCCGGACCGCCGTCCGAACGCCCCTGACGCGCGTCTGCCCCGCTCGCATCGATGCGGCAGCGTCGTGGTGCACTACGATCACGCGCCGCGTGAGCACACACATATACACACACACACACACGCACCCTCGTGCGCGTGGCGAACGAGGGTGCCAGATCGGTCAGATTAGACGGTGACTTCGACCGGCTCGTCACTGACGACGTAGTTCTGAATTTCGATCAACAGCAGGTCGCCGGCTTCCTGGTCGGTCAGGCCCTGGGCCAGAGCGAGTTCGGAGACGAGGATCTGACGCGCCTTTTCGAGCATCCGCTTTTCGCCGGCGGAGACGCCCTTGTCCTGGTCGCGGCGCCACAGGTCGCGCACGACTTCGCTGACCCGGTAGACGCTGCCGCTGGCCATTTTCTCCTGGTTGGCCTTGTAACGACGCGACCAGTTACCCGGCTCCTCGGTGAAGGCGTTCTGCAGAATTTCGTAGACGGCGCTGACGCCCGCGGCGTCGATGACGTCGCGCACGCCAACGAGCTCCACGTTGTCGACCGGCAGCTGAATGGTCAGCGCACTCGTGTGCACGTTGAGGGTCATGAACTGCTTCTCGACGCCCTTGATGGTGCGCGTCGCGAGGGCTGTGATGGTAACCGCGCCGTGGTGCGGGTAGACCAGAGTTTCGCCGATTTCAATCTTCATAAGCATGCGCCTTCAGTGTTGTGTGGGTGATGCAACGCGTTGGGGCGTTGCGCTTGAGGTTTGAGAGTCGAGCAGCCAGCCGGGCAGCAAGGCCACCAGCTGGTCGACGAGTTCATCGTCGGACACGTCGAGATGACCGCGCATCCAGGCGCCGATTAAGGTGAGCGCGCCCCCGGCGACGTAGGTCGTGACGAGTTCGGCGTTCACCGCGTCGTCGAAGACGAGGACCGACTCGAGCATGCGGGTGGCGTAGGCCTTGATGATCTGATCATGTGCGCTGCGGGTCAGTGGCAGCTCGAGCACGCTCGCGTACAGGGGAAAATTCTCGACCATGTGCGCGACGAGGCGGCCGTACCCGAAACGGGCGGCACTCTCGCCCGCCCGAACGGGACGCAAATCCAGACCGGCCGAGCCGATGTCGGCGAACTGCGCCTGCAACAGTTCAGCGGCGAGAACGTCGAGGCTCGCGAAATGTGCGTAGAAGGAGCTGCGGCTGATGCCGGCCAGGCGCACGATTTCGGCGACCGAAACGGATGCCGCTGGCTGGGCAATCAGCGTTCGGATCGCCGTGATGATCAGTCCTCGAGTCCGTTCGGCGCGAGGATCGGGCGTGAGCTTCGACCCGGACACCACATCGACCTGCCCCTCGGCCACGGGGCCGGGGGCAGTCAACGAAGTCATTTATTTATTATAGCACTTTTCGGACAAGTGTCCGAGACTGCTGCCCGTCCTCACGGCTGACACTCGGAAAACTACCGCTGCCATACTCGTCGAGCAGCTGCGCGCAGCGGATGAAACCGAGGTGCGAGTAGGCCTGCGGGTGGTTGCCGAGGTGGGTTTCGGTGGCTGGGTCGAATTCCTCTGACAACAGTCCGGTCGGGCCGACCAGGGAGATGAGCTGATTGAACAGTGCCTCAGCCTCGTCTATACGGCCGGTGAGCACGTAGGCCTCGATCAGCCAGGTCGTGCAGATATGAAAGCCGCCCTCGAGGCCGGGCAGACCGTCGTCGTAGCGGTAGCGGAACACCGTCGGGCCCACGCGCAGTTCGCGCTCCACCGCGCTCACGGTCAGCTGGAAGCGCTCGTCGGTCACGTCGAGCAGGCCCGACAGGCCGATGTGCAGCACGGCGGCGTCGAGGTCGGGGCTGTCGTAGGCCACGGTGTACGACTGGGCTTCCTCACTCCAGCCTTCGCGCAATACCTCGTCGCGAATGCTGGCGGCGAGTTCGACCCAGCCCGCTCCCACGTCGCGTCCGTGCCGAATGGCGGTGCGAATGGCCCGGTCGACGGTCACCCAGCACATCGTCTTCGTATAGGTATGGTGCCGCGGCGAGCGCCGGGCCTCCCAGATGCCGTGGTCGGGTTCGTGCCAGCGACTGGTGACGGCGTCGACCATCTCGATCAGCAGGTGCCACTGAAAGTCCGAGAGCGTTCCCTGCCGGGCACTCAACGTGTCGATCAGTTCGGCGACCGGCCCGAACACGTCGATCTGCACCTGGTTGTCGGCGGCGTTCCCGATGCGCACCGGGCGCGAGCCGGCATAGCCGGGCAGCGACTCGAGGCTTGCTTCGGTAGACAGTGACGATCCGGTGACCGAATAGAGCGGATGCAGCCACTGCGCGCCGGGACTGTCATCCACGACCCCGGCCAGCCAGCGCAGAAACGACTCGGCCTCGGCGGTCGAGCCGAGGTCGACGAGCGCCTTGACGGTCATCGAGCCGTCACGCAACCAGCAGTAGCGGTAGTCCCAGTTGCGGGTGCCGCCGATTCCCTCGGGCAGCGATGTCGTGGAGGCCGCGAGTACCGCTCCGGTCGGTTCGTAGCAGAGAGCGCGCAGTACGAGGGCTGACCGGCCGACCAGCGACGGCTTCACGCTCGGCAACGACAGTGTGTTCACCCAGGAACGGGAGTCGTTCATGACCGCACCGCGTCTGGCGGCCTCACCGGCGGCATCCGGCATGTATGCCTCGGTGTCGCCGCAACGCAGGTTGAGCATGATCGCACCCTGCGAGAGGTCGACGACGGCGGTGGCCGTTTCGTTGCGGCCGTCGCTGGTGACGGTGAACTCGACGCCGGCCGCCGAGAGCACGATCGGGTCGGAGGTGCCGGTGATGGTCACCACACCGTCGGCCGCGTGCATGTTGAAATAGGCGACGGCGTAGTCGGGCCGCGGCGCGAACTCGATGCGGGCGAGCCCGGTGCCGGTGAGCTTGCGTACGAGGTTGGTGATGCCGAGCGGCGACGGCTCGATGTAGTCGGTGACGGTGACGTCGGCCCAGCGGGTTTCGACGATCATGGTGTTGTCGACGTAGCGCTGGCCGAGCACGCGGCTCTTTTTGACCGGCTCGATCGAGAAGTGTCCGGCCTCTTCGCTGCCCAGGATACTCGCGAACAACGAGCCGGAGTCGGGCAACGGATGCGTCATCCAGCAGATGCGCGCTTCCGGCGTCACAAGGGCGGTCGAGGTGCCGTCACCGAGCATGGAGTGGCGTTCAATGGCCACGACGTTCTCGCCGAACAGCCAGTCCTTGCGCAGTTCGAACAGCAGGGCGAGCATCTGGGCGAGCATTTCCGGTCCGCTGATGCGGTGCGCTGCGACGGACTCACCCTCGCCGATGCGAATGCCGAGGTCGGGTCCGTGCAGGGTGTTCATGGCCATTTCGTCGCTCTCGGCGTCGCCGGCAAAAAAGGCGGCGCTCACTCCGAGACGGGTACGCAGGCGCTCGAGGGCCACGCCGGAATGCTGGGTCTCATCGGCGGGCTCGTGCGCGTCGAAGAATTCCGAGTCGAACTCGCCGCCGTTCGACCCGACGAGGTGCACCTCGCGCGGCAGCCGGGAATCCGCGGCGAGGTCGCGCAGGGGGCGGCCCGACAAAACGGCGGTGTGCGTGTTGGGCAGGGCCGCGAGGGCCCGCAGGGCGATCGCTGATTCCTTCAGCAACACCGATGGCACGTCGGATGCAACGTGATGCGACAGGGTGCCGCCGTAGTTGCAGGCCACTAGCAAGGACGGCGTGCGAGCGAGCTGTTGCAGGTCTTGCAATATCTCGCTTGACAGCCCGGTCAACGTGCGTGGAAGATTCTTCGAAAGATTGAATTGTTGGAGCATTATTTCCTTGCAGGTGGGCGTCGACCGTCGAACCAGTTGCTAGACAAAACCGACGTTACCATTTGCCGCCAGCCGTCTGGTACTGGCGGGCTGTTGTCAGACTGGCAGCGGCCCGCGGCCCACTAACCGGACGCCACGATCACACTTTTCGGTGGGTTGAACGGCCCGGCGCAGGTCGAATGGCCCGGCACAGGTTCGATCGTGCGCCCAGCGAGCGAGTGTGCGCTGACGCTCGAGGTCGCCGGCGCGCTGCGGGAAAGCGCGAACCGCCCGCGTGATTGGCCGAGAGAAGCCGTAGCCTGTTCTCATGCAGATCCGGTCCGACATGAGAAACCGGATCGTCGCCATCGACGTCGCCCGGGGTCTCGCGATCATCGGCATGTTCGCGGCCCATGCCATCCCGCGCGAAAGCGCCGCCGAACTGCTCGTCGACGGGCGACCATCTATCCTGTTCGCGACCCTGGCCGGGGTGTCGCTTGGAATCATGACCGGGTCGGCGCATCCGCTCGCGCGCGGCCAGCGTTCCGATCGGGTCGTCGGCATTCTGGTGCGCGCGCTGTTCCTCTTTTTGCTCGGGGTCGTGCTCGCGATCCTGCACAGCGGCGTTGCCGTCATCCTCCACTTCTACGCGCTGATGTTCCTACTGCTGATTCCGTTGCTTTTTCTGCGCCGGTGGCTGCTCGGGCTGATCGGCATCGCATTCCTGATTGGAGCGCCCGTGCTGGGCGCCGCCCAGGGTGACGTGGATGCCGATGCGCCGCCGGTCGCCTATTTCATCGATTATTTCTTTCTCAATGGCACCTACCCGGTGCTGATCTGGATGCCGTTTCTCCTGGCCGGCCTCATCATCGCGCGCTCCGATCTGCGCCGACCGAAAACCCAGGTTGCCCTCGTCGGTGTGGGCGGGTCGGCGGCGTTTGCCGGCTACGGTGCAGCCGTCGTGTTCCCCGGGGTCAGCGTCGAGGCCCACTCCGGATCGATCGCTGAAGTGATCGGCTCGGGGGGCCTCGCCATCGCCCTGATCGGCGGGTTGCTCTGGCTCACGTCCGTCGAGCGTCGCTTCCCCGGTCGCGCGCTGCGCGGCATCCTCTGGCCGGTTGGTGCGACCGGATCGATGGCGCTGACCGTCTACACGCTGCAGATTCTGGCCCTGGCCATCGTCGTCGCGGGCGGCCGGGAGATTGACTATCCCGGCTGGCCGCTGCTGCTCTGGATGCTGCTGCTCACCTTCATCGTGGCCGGTCTCTGGCGGTTTTTCGTGGGCAAGGGGCCCCTCGAACGCCTGCTCGCCGCGCTCACCCGTACGCCGCTGCCCGGTCAGAGCAGATTCAGCTGATGCCCCCCATGCGTTCGAGCGCCGCGCGCATGATCTGTGCTTCGGGCGTCGGGGCTACGTGGTGGTTCGTGTAGATTCCGACCAGCCACTGCAGCACCTCGTCTTCGCTCATGGCCACGGCGTTCCAGTCCACCCCTGGCTCCGCCGCGGTGCGCGGCTCGCCTGTTTCCGGGTCGAGCCAGGCACGGGCGATCGGCAGGTCGGGATCATCGTTGTTCAGGTTCCAGAGCAGGGCGATCGGGTGGTTGTCGCCGTCGACGTGCTCGTGGTCAACGCGCCCGGAGCCGAGCCAGGGCAGCGTCAACAGCTCACCGATGATACCGACCTCGATCAGTTCGAGCTGGGTCGGTTCGGTCTCAGGCACGTACAGGGTGAACCCCTGCTCGAACCACTCGGCAGCCTCGAGAATCGAGTCGAGCAGTTCATCCAGACCGTCAATCTGCTGCACCAAGATGAGCGCCCATTCGAGCAGAACTTCGGTTTGATCGGCCGGCCACGGGCTCTCGAACGCGTCGGCCGTGCCGTGGTAGTGAAAGCTGGGGCCGGCTTCGTCGAGCAACATGTGCAGCTGTCCGCTCTCGTAGTCGATCGACAGGTTGAGCGCCCCACCCTCGTCGTCGCGGTCGGCGAACAGATCGGGGTACGCCAGTTCGGGCGGCAGTGTGATGTCCGCGGCGAGCCGGGAGCCCAGATCGAGAACGACGCGAAACTGGATGGTCGGCAGGCGCAGGGTTTCATCCTGCTCGAAGTGCTGGTCTGACATGGTTCGAGTTTATCGATCACACACCGGTGCCACGGCCGCTCGGTGCGGAGGCATCCGTGCACTCTGAGCTCGCTCGTCGGGCTGTCGCTGCGGCCCACGCAACAGGCACAGTCGACCCCGTAAACGGATGCCGGCCGCCCGTCGCGCAGCACCGGCCAGCGTGCCAGACTGCGCCGTATGGATATTGAGCTGTGGTGGCCCAGATTGACGCCGTCGACACGGGAATGGCTGATGCAGAACAACGGCGACACCGTGCCTCCGGAGGTTGTCGAAGAAATCACGCGGGCCGGCGGTGAGGTTGCCACCGATAGCGACAGCGAGCAATCCGGCGTCTACCTATCCGACGACGACGTCGACTGGATCGAAACAGTCGCCAACGAAGAAGAGCCGACCTAGTTGTCGTGCCACTCAGGGCATCCCCACCAGAGTCCTCGCCCCGCCGTAAACTGAGCGCATGCGTACTGCCGGAGTGGATCTCGCCGCCGAGCCCAAAGGCACCGCACTCGCCGTCATCGACTGGGCCGACAGCCGAGCATCACTGTGTGAGCTACAACTCGGCGTCGCCGACGACGTCATCGCCCGCACAGCGGGCACTGTGGAGAAACTCGGCATCGACTGTGCGTTCGGCTGGCCGGACGAGTTCGTGCATTTTGTGGTCGCGCACTCCAGCGATGATCAGAGCCAGCCCGGAGTCGACGGCGGAATGGACTGGCGCCGCACTCTTGCCTACCGCGAGACCGATCGTCAAGTACGAAGAAGAACCGGGCGATGGCCGCTCAGCGTGTCCACCGACCGGCTCGGACTCACTGCCATGCGGTGCGCCGGGCTGCTGGGCAGAATCTCCGAGACCGGCATCATCGTCGACAGGTCGGGCTCTGGCATCGTCGCAGAGATCTACCCGGGAGCATCGCTACGCCTGTGGGGCTTCTCGACGACGGGGTACCGAACGGAGCCCACCGTGCGGGAGCAGCTCCTCCAACGCATTCAGGCGGCCGCGCGATGGCTCGATCTCGGCCCGTTCGCCCCACAGATGATCACCTCAGCGGATGCCTTCGACGCCGTGATCGCCGCACTGGCCGCGCGCAGCGCGGCACTGGGACTCTACGAGCCGCCGGAGCCATCCGAGCTTGATCGGGCCCGCCGAGAGGGCTGGATATTGCTCCCCTCCGGCTCCCTGGCCGATCTTCCCCGGTAGTCGACCGAGTCCTTCGGGGCCGAGGCCTGCAGCGGGGTCAGCCGTCACCATCAACGTCCGGGGTCGCTGCCCGGGCGTCCACGCCGTTCTCTTTCTGCGCCATCGCCCGCGCCGAGGCCTCTGGCACCCACCGCACGTCGCCGTGCTCGACATTGGCTCCACGCGCCAGCACGAACAGGAGAGCTGACAACCGATTCAGGTAACGCGCAGCCAACGGATTCACCGCCGTCGGGTGCGCCTCGACGGCGGCCCAGACAGCGCGTTCGGCCCGGCGCACGACGGCTCGCGCATGATAGAGCAGCGCTGCGGCGACCGTACCGCCGGGAAGCACGAAGCCACTGAGATCGGCGGCTTCCTGCGCAAAGTGATCGACGGCACGCTCGAGTCGGGTCAGGTGCGATTCGCGGATGCGCGCGGTCGCGGGCTCGGGGGCATCGAGAGGAACTGACAGGTCGGCGATCAGGTCGAACATGTCGTTCTGCACGCTGGCGAGGGTGGACGTCACTCCGATTGGCAGGCCACCTACCGCCATGGCGACGCTCACCGCAGCGTTGGCCTCATCGCACTCTGCATAAGCGGCGACGCGCACGTCGGTCTTGGCTACGTCGCCGTGACGGCCGAAGGTAGTGCGGCCAGAATCGCCCTGGCCGGTGTACCAGGGCGGCTCCGCCGATACAAAGTCATCGAGGTCAGACATAGCAGCAACTATAGTAATCGGCGCGGCATCCGCGTAGCGTTTGATGATGCCGTGGGCAGGTTCTTCGCGCTTCGGCGCTTTTCTGGTACAGGCAGCGTTCGACTAGAGGAAGTGCGCAGTCGGCGAGTATTTCGATCAGCGAGGAGCGACATGTCCGGGCGTTCATCCAGCGACGACTTCGAATCCACTATCGGTGATGCGGTGAATGAACCGCGCCATACGGGATGGGCCACGGTCGACAAAACGGTCTTCACCGTTTCCGCCGGCATTGTCGTGGTGATCTGCCTGCTCGGAGTGCTATTCACCAAGACCGTGGGCGACGCCGCAGCATCCGCTCTGGGCTGGGTCACATCCAACCTGGGGTGGCTATTCATTCTCGGGGCCACGGGCTTCGTCATCTTCGCATTGGTGCTGGCGTTCGGGAAGTACGGCAGCATCCCGCTCTCCCGCGAGGGGCAAGGCACCGAGTTCTCGACGCTCTCCTGGGTGTCGATGATGTTCAGCGCCGGTATGGGGATTGGACTGATGTTTTTCGGCGTCTATGAGCCGGTCACCCACCTGGCTTCGCCGCCGCCGTTTGTCGAGGCCGCGCCGAACAGTCCCGATGCCGCCAATGCGGCCATGGCGTACACCTTCTTCCACTGGGGCCTTCATCCGTGGGCGATCTACTCGGTGGTCGGCCTGGCTCTGGCCTACTCGACCTACCGGATGGGCCGCGGCAATTTGATGAGTGCCCCCTTCCAGGCTATTTTCGGCAAGGAGCGGATCGAGGGAAAGGGCTGGGGCAAGCCGATCGACATCCTGGCGATCATCTGCACCCAATTCGGGTCTGCGACATCGCTGGGGCTCGGCGCGCTGCAGATCGCGGCCGGGGTGTCCCTCCTCAGCACGGGGACGTTCAACGAAAACCCAGGGACCGCCCTGCCGATCATCATCATCTGCGTATTGACCGTGGGGGTTGTGTTCTCTGCTGCGAGCGGGATTGCACGGGGCATCAAATGGCTGAGCAATACGAACATGGTGTTGTCGGCGGTTCTCTTGGTGTTCGTTTTCGTGGTTGGCCCGACGGTGTTCATCCTGAACCTCATACCGTCATCGGTCGGGGCCTATCTGGCCAATCTCGTTCCGATGAGTTTCCACTCGGCGGTGTTCGGCGGTAGCGACTGGCTGGCGAGTTGGACGATCTTCTACTGGGCGTGGTGGATCTCCTGGACCCCCTTCGTCGGCACGTTCATCGCCCGGATCTCCCGCGGCCGCACCATTCGCGAGTTCGTTCTTGGTGTGCTGCTGGTGCCCACCGCGGTCAGTATCCTCTGGTTCGTCGTCTTCGGCGGGGCTGGGCTGAATCTGCAGCTGAATGGTGTCGACATCGCCGGAACCGGCAGTGAGGCGGCAGGGTTCTTCGCAGCGTTGCAGCAGTATCCGTTTTTCATCGGCTCAGCTTTGGTGGTGATGGTGCTGACGGCAGTGTTCTTCGTCAGCGGGGCGGATGCCGGTGCTCTCGTGCTCGGGACGCTCTCAAGCCGCGGACGCAAAGAGCCGTGGAAGCCCCTGGTGATTCTCTGGGCCGTCCTCACCGGTGCCGTTGCCGCTGTATTGCTGTTCGTGGGCGGGCTGGGCGCATTGCAGACCTTCACGATCTTGGCGGCCAGCCCGTTCGTTCTGATCATCATCGGCTTGTGCGTATCGCTCTATATCGACCTGCGCCGCGACCCCTTGCGCCAGCGCACCCTCGGCCCCGTCCGCACCTCCTCGGAGGTGTTGGGTAGTGTCCCGTTCACGAATTCGCCCACGGAGGGCCCCGGCGGCGGGCTGCAAGCGGACGACACGTAGGCGATTAGCGGTAAGAAAGGATCGCAATCCGCATCCGGTGCTGTCGCCGAGTTTTTCCGCATCCACTCCTCGGCGGGTTCTTGGTGCTCGTCGGCCCACGTTCTGCTGCTCTGGCTCCAACAACGCCGGCATCCCAACGGCACTTCGTTTCGTGAGCTCCTTCACCTCGGGCCCGATGTCGTGCGCTTGCTGAAACGCCTCGCTTTCGATCGAACCGTATCGATCGCTGTGCGAATTTGGCTGGCCGTTCTCTTGGCGTTTCTGCTGTCACCGATTGACCTGATTTCGGATTTCATCCATCGTGGTCGGGATCTCTTGAAGCCTCACGACTCGTCGCGCAGGCCGTGAGGCAGTCCATCGACAGCGGCCGGGAACGCCCGAAGGATTATCGCTCGTTCTCCATCTGGCCAGCTTGAAATCCGCTCCTTAGGGGTCTGCCACCGAGAGCGTGCATGGCCGAAGCCCCCTCCGGCCACCGCCGAGGGAAGCCGCAGGGAACCGGGACGTCATCTGGTTGTGCGGGATCGTGTCCACGCGCTCTTCTCCCGCTCAGCGAATTGAGCAAAAGTCGTCGCGGGCGCGCCGGTGAGACGACGGATGCTGCGGTTGGGGAACGCAGACACATTCATCCGGACAACCCGGTAGATCATTTTCTGCACCGCGATGAAATCGGCTGAGGCGCCCTGTTCGGTGAGTCTTCTCACGTACTCAACGGCGTCGGGCGCGACGTACCGCACCGGATATCCCAGTGTCGTGGTCAGCTGGCGGGCAACCTCGTAGTAGTCGAGGGATTGCTCGCCGGACAGGGTGTATGCCTTGTGGAGATGGCCCGCCTGTGTGAGGACGCTGGCAGTGACACGGCCAAGGTCATCGGTATCGACAAAGGCCGTGTGAGCACGCCCGGCGGGAACAAAAATTTCTCCGCGATCACGAATATCGTCGCGATAGGTCGTGGAGAGGTTTTGCATGAAAAAATTAGGTCGAAGAAACGTGAACGGTGCGGAACGCGCCCTGAGGTACTGCTCGACCGCGTGATGCGGGGTCGCGGTATTGAATTGCACCCCTTGCAAGGAGAGGAAGACAATGTGGCGGACACCGGCATCCAGCGCCGTGTCGATGAGGGGAAACATATACCGCTGAACATCTGCCAGGGCCGGGGGACGAAGCAGAAAGAGGCGATCGATTCCGGCGAACGCTGCCGGCCAGCCTGATGGCGATTCGAAGTCAAAAGCCCGACGCTCGGTGCCGATGACGACGTTCTGAGTGGATTCATCGCGCGCAGCCGAGACCACCGATTGCCCCAGGTCGAACAGATGCTGGGCCACGGCGCGGCCGACGTTTCCCGTTGCTCCGGTCACTAGAACGGAGCCCGACGACATGGTGTCCGTCACTGTATTTCCTCACTCGTGCGGATAAGGGAAACAATTCGATCGAGTTCGACGAGCTTCACTTTACCGCTTGGGCAAAAACCCCCTGCGTCTCAGCTCATCATTGGGAAGTAGGGGTTTTTCGTGGCGGTACCGGTGGGATTTGAAACCTGAAGCGTCCCCCAATGAGAAGGCGGAACAAGCTTCAGATCCCCATGATGACGCGGTTTTGCAATCTTTTGGCCATGTTAGAAAACGGAGCAATCTCCTTCAAACGTTGCCAAAATGTTGCCACGCCCGCAGGTTACCCCAGGGGGTCTGTCAGAGGCGTCGCGGATGCCCATACATCGTGAGATGCGTGGCGTACATTGCATCGGAGAAACCATCGAGAGGGGTGTCGACTCGATATCGACTCGCGGCGGTCTGGCGTCACCGCGATGGCGCCGGATATCCTCCGAGCATGGTCAACACCCGGCACAGCTCCGTTCTCCGGCGCACCATGTCCAGAACGCGAGCTCGAATAGTGCAGTTCTCTGACCACCTGGGCAACAGTGCGCAAGCCGCTTTGGACGTGGTCTTCCAGTGGCGCCACTAATACAAGCGTGCTCTGGTTTCGTCCTCGCCAATGGGCAGGCGCCCGTGGCGGCAGTGGAACCCTAAACACCGGGCGCGGGAACTACGTCTGGGCTGTCATCTTTGAATAATGGGATGCAGCCCAAGTTCCGAGAGACGGGTTTCGGGCCCCTCCCCCGGTGTTAGATTGCGCACGAGGTGCACTCGACTGATAGCCCAAATAATCGAAGCGAAAACGACAGTTGCGATAGCAATGGCCAGAGCGTAGAGCCCGACGACGCCGTAGCCCTGTGCCGGATCCAGGAATGGGTAGGGTACCCATCCGTCGGTTGCCCCGCGAATGGTGACGACGATGATCCACACGATTGGGTAGACAAGCGCGACCCATATTTTGTTGAGCGGCAGGGCACTCCGGTCGCTGAAGATCACCCAGTCGAGCGCGGCATAGAGGGGCAGGATTATGTGCAACACGGAGTTAGCCCACGCGAGGGACACGCCACCTTCAAGTCCCGCCAACAGCACGTTGTACACGACGCCGGTGATGACTATGTAGGTTGTGGCACAACCTCGCGCCAACATCAACGACCGGGACTGGGGGCGTCCGGAGAGGGACACGACCGCGGCGACCAGCAGCACAACGACCAGAATAATGTTGCTTTGCATGGTGAAAAATCCGAAGAAGTTGAACGGGTTGATCGTCGCCCGCGTGGCCGTGTCGAAAAATGTCGACAGAATCGCCACCGTGCCCAGTGTCGCGACAGATAGTCGGACTGCAGCTACAAAATATTTCACGGTCCGCCTTCGATTAGTGGTGCCAGTATCGGGTAATTCATGACCCGCACAAATCTTAGGGGTCCAACCTTTTTTATGTGGAAGATTCCCACGCCATGGAATCTGACACCCCCCGATGCCGAGAAACCGGCCGGCGTTTGCTCCTACCCACTCGCTGCCGCCGCCATGCACGGCGGGCGAGATCGATTAGCCGTCGAGCCCGTTCACAAACGCGACACTTCCTGCGGCAATCTCCGCGCGAGCCTGATCCTGACTGATGGTAGGTTTGCCGTCCCCCTCCTGAGGCCCGTAGTCCCCGAAGAACGCGTGAACGCCGCCCTTCACCACGAGGTAGCGGGCAGCGGCCGGCAGAGTCGGCTTCGCTGCAGCAATCTTGGCTGGGGTCGACAAGCCATCCTTTGACCCCGAGATCGACAACACTGCGACGTTCACCTGAGCGATGTTCGTCGCTGGGTAGGAAGCGAAAAAGAGCAGCCCGACGACCGGATCGCGAGCGGCCCCAGCAAAAGTTTCAGCGTCTGTCGCCGCCACAAGTCCGCCGAGGGAGTGACCTCCGACAACCCAGCGAGTGACCGGATGATGCGCGGCCCGGGCCATCGCAAACGTTCCGGTAGACAGAAAAGCGATTCCGAGGGGTTGCTTGGCAATAACCACCAGGTGCCCCGACTCGACCAGTGGTCGAAGAATCGCCGAATAAGCCCGAGCGTCGACTCGAGCGCCGGGCTGAAAGAACACTCCAACGGGGCTCTCGACGCCCATTGGCATCATCACGATTTCGGTGGCGTCCTCCATCACCGTAACTGTGCGGTCGGACTTCATGGCAGCCAATGCTGGAGCTTCGGCCGACTGGGGCACCAGCCAGGCAACGGCCGCGATCACCAGAAAGCTCAGTGCAATCAGCACCGCCTGAACCACTCTGCGCCCACGACGGACGGGTGTACGCGGTGCGGGTACGGACCACGACCTCACGGCGACAATCACACTGACGACGAGAGTCACCGCAAGTAGCACGATGTACGCCGGATGCCCGTGAATCAGCATCGGTCCGGTTGCGAAAGCGGAGCCGGCGGTGACGATCACTCCGAAAATCGCCACAACGCGCTTGACCCACAGGTACCCAAGGTCAAGCTTCGTGATCTGCATCATAGGCAGATAATACCGACGATCAGGACGGCAGCCAGAGCGGAGACGACACGCATGTTTTTCACGTTTCCAGCATTCCGCGTCGCAACTCAACAGGCGTCTATCCCCAGTACTCGCGGTGTCCATCGCAGGGATGCAACCAAGAAGCCGAGACCACACTCGGCCCCTGATTATGGTGGTCCAGTTCGTCAGCTTCATCGGGGCCCACCACGACCCCGCCGACCTCGACCCCTGGGTCGCTGCCAGCATCGGGGCGCTCGTGACCATCTGGGTCACGTTCGTGCCCTCCCCATCTTCATCTTCCTCGGCCCACCGCACGTCGAACGCCTCCGCCGCAACCGCAACCTCGCCGAAGCGCTCACCGGCATCACCGCGGTGCCACGACAAATAAGGATCACAAAATGCCGCCAAAGCGCAATGGATGCGGAGACTCCAGTGGACGCATTGGTGGCGATGCCATTGCGGCACTTCAGTTTCAGTCGCAGCCCCGCGCCCCGTTGCCAGGTTAAGACTGGGCATTCGTGTGTCGAAGCGGCGGTCTTGAGCCCCGCGGATCCACCGCCGTCCGGTAACGGTTTCGCCTCAGTGATCATCTGAAAACGTCGACGTCACCCGGTCAGGAGGGTGGGCCCCGTTGCCGGTGACGGCCACAATCCAATGTGTCTCCCGCGTGGGAATCTGCTCGGTCTTCGGCGCCAGCCAAGCAGCCGTCTCCGTTCACAAGACATGCGCCAGCAATGAAAGGGCACCCTGACATGAACCCTGTACGCGGGCTGCGGCCAGGCCCCGAATGGTGTGGGGAATAGCAGGGGACCGGGTCAACCCCGCCACCACGTGGTCGCGACGCGTCACCGACAACGCGCCTGATAGTGCCATGATGACCGCAGGAGTCTGGCACCGTCAGCTCGCCGTGTTGCGAGGTCAGGCACGCCCAAAGAAGGAGATGGCCTTGGCCAAGAAAATGTACACACCGGACGAGCAGATCGATCGGCTGCGAATCTATAACGTCGTCGCCGGAAGTTTGCACCTGCTCCAGGCGATCTTCTTTTCGGTGATTCTGAGCACCCTGAGTTCGCAGGTTCTGTTCGCGGTGACGGCGGACTATTTGGCTGGTCCCCCCGGGTTTCCAATTCCACCGGAGCGGGTCACCGTGTTCGAGGTGAATATCGGTGCCGGTGTCGTCGCTTTCCTCGCCCTCAGCGCCTTCTTCCACTTCCTTATTTCGAGCCCGTGGTTTTTCGCGCGGTACAAGAACGGTCTCAAGAACACGCACAACTATTTCCGCTGGGTCGAATACTCCCTGAGTTCGTCGATCATGATCTGGCTCATCCTGGCGATCAACGGCGTTACGGATATTGGTGCGCTGTTCGCGGTCTTCGCTATCAATGCGGCCATGATCATGTTCGGTGCCTTGCAGGAGAAATATGAGCGTCCCGGTTCCGGCGGATTGGTGCCATTCATTTTCGGGTGCATGGTCGGCATCGTTCCTTGGATCCTCATCCTTATCTACTTCCTGCGACCGGGCAGCGCCAGCGACGTCGCTATCCCCAGCTTCGTCGTCGGCATTGTCATTTCTCTGTTCCTGTTCTTCAATACCTTTGCGATCAACCAATGGCTGCAGTACAAGCAGGTCGGTAAGTGGAAGAGTTATCTTCAAGGCGAACGCACGTACATCACTTTGAGCCTGGTGGCCAAAACGGCGCTCGCCTGGCAGGTGTTTTCCGGCGCCATCATTCCGGCAATCACCGGCTGATCGACGTCGTCGGCATCAATAATTCTGCGCGGCATCTGGCCGGTAGCTGCGCGTTGTCGGGTGGGAGTTGCGACGCAACTCACGGCTAATCGAACGTCTACTTTGTGATCCGTGGTCTCCGTAGCAGCGATGATCGAACGAGAACACCAACCAACTTCTGCGCCAATAGCTGGCGTCCGCCGAAGCGACTCTCAGAAATGGACGGAATGCGCAAGCGTGGGCGGTCTACCTATCTCTTCGATCTGATGTCCCGTACACGGATGGCGTGTGACCGTTGCGCGCTGAATCCTGGTTAGGGCGAACCAGCGAATGCCCTCCCGGAGTCTGCACCAGGCGACGAGCTTCCACTGGCCAGCGGTGAGAGCGAAGATCATTGGTTCCACCTCGCGTCGTGTGGTTTGCCCCTCCGCGTCGGTATAGGTGAGGTTGACGGTGACCTGGTCAATGGTGGCTTGCTCGAGCGCGGACATCACGCGCCGGTCAGCTGACGGGCCGACGTCAACCCATACGCGGCTGGAGAGCTCAGCGGCTTTCCGACGGGACACTGGATCAAGTACGTCAAGCACTTTGAGGATCGAAGCACGCGCCGAGTCCGAAAACGGAGCTTGCGCGGCCGTTGCCACTGCCGCGCTAAGGGCCAGTGCTTGTGATGCTGTGAGGTTCACCGGTGGTAGACGGAACATCTCTGTCAGCCCGTAGCCCCCGCCAGGACCGGTACGCCCCCAAACGGGGAAACCGCCTGCCTCGAGTGCGGAGATGTCACGCTTGATTGTGCGGATGGTCACCTCAAACCCGTCGGCGAGTTGCTGCGCGGTGCAACCGCGAGAGCCCGCGCGACGCAACGACTCGGTCAGGGATTGAAGACGCTCGGATCTTTTCACAAGAAACAGATTAGTGACATGAATAGTGACATGCCGTTGTCTCGGGTGCGAACAAAGATAAAACCATGAAGAAAGACAGCCTCACCCAAACCTCATTTGTTCTCGTACCCGGCTACTGGCTTGGTGGATGGGCGTGGGACGCTGTCGCGGCCCATCTGCGCTACCGCGGCCACAACGTCATCCCGGTAACGATGTCGGGTCTCGATCCCAACGACCCTCATCGTGCGGAGAGAACCTTGGGCGACCAGGTGGACTCTCTACGCTCGGCCGTCAGCACTGCTGGTGCCGACGACTCCTCCGTCATCCTCGTAGCCCACAGTGGCGCCGGTTTCCCCGCCTCCGTGCTCCTCGACCAGGACCCAACCGTGGTCGATCGCATCATCTACGTCGATAGTGGGCCGGTCGCTGATGGATCAGCGTTCGATACGTCGGTGCCGTCTGATGTGCAGGAGGTGGCGCTGCCACCGTTCGAGCAACTGGCTGCCAGTCTCGACGGCCTCAGCGAGGAAGCGCTCGAACTATTCCGTCAGCGAGCAGTGCCGATGCCGGCAAGTGTGATGCGCGATCAGGTAAGTCTGGAGAACGATTCCCGCCGAAACGTGCCATCGACGATCATCGCCTGTTCGTACCCCTCTCGGGTGCTAATGCAAATGGCTCGTGAAGGTAATGCGATGATGGCTGAAGCCGCACTCCTCCGCGATCTCGAACTCATCGATCTCCCGACCGGGCACTGGCCTATGTGGAGCCGACCAGCAGACCTCGCCGCAGCCATCGCCGCAACCATCGCCGCAACGGTCGACCACATGCCACCGGGACGGACGAAGGTTTAGGTGACACGTCATTTAGGCATCTGGGGCGCGTGGTTGGTGCTGAATCGTTCAGGGAAGCGTTTCCGGGCCGCGTCTCCAGCGTCGCTGCTCGTTGGATGGCTTTGGCTGCTGCGAGGTCGTAGTGGACGTCGGCGGGCGTGTTGAGGCCGCCCGGTATGGCGATGTTCGTGGTTATAGCCGTCGACGAACGAGGCCATGAACGATTTCGCGTCGGTGAGGCGGGCGGGGTGGCGTGGCGGCGGCGGTCCTTGACCTGCTCGTTCTCGTTCAACAGAATCTGTTGGCGGTCGGCATCACTGATCCTGTTCGCCGGGATCAGCGCCGGCCCGGCCACGGAATCGCATCGTTTTCGACGCTTGAGCGATCGAGTCCGCAGGGTAAACGGTGACTATCGCGTGAGGGACCAGGCTTACGCGGTAGACGCGCACGACCTGTAGCCAGATCCCGGACTGGTCGAAGACGCCTACCAAAAGCTCGGGGTGGCCGAGGCCAGCGCAGACGTCGACGTTCAAGTTGACCCGCGATCAGTGGGAGTCGAAATTCTGACACGTCGACCGGTGGCTTCAGGCGAAGCGAGGCACAAACATATGTCCCGCAATGGGCGCGGCGGGCCACTGTTCATCACGTTGATGATCGTCTTTCGCACCGAAATTTTTTCAAGTGTTGCCAAAACGGCCATCCGGGCAAAACGAAACCCCCTGCACCCCAGTGAAACACTGGGATGTAGGGGGTTTTTCGTGGCGGTACCGGTGGGATTTGAACCCACGGTGGAGTCTCCCCCACACGACTTTTCGAGAGTCGCACCTTCGGCCGCTCGGACACGGTACCGCCGTTGATTCTAGTAGAGACTCGGGGTCGACGCGAATCGGCCAACACGCAGCAGACACACGGATGCTGCGGAGTAGCCTCAGCGGATGACCTCACCGACCCCGCGCATCCGCTCGCTTATCGCTGCCGGCGCCGCCGTCGTCACTACCGGCGCCGTTCTCTACACGACCTGGTTCCGCCGCGACCTCGAACAGCAGAAGGTCATTCTCAACGACACCCTGCCCGTGCACTCCGCGTGGTGGCGCACCCACGCCAAGCAACCGGGCGAGCTGCTCTACGTCGCGATCGGCGACAGTGCCGCCCAGGGCATCGGGGCCTCGAGCCCGAACAAGAGCTACGTCGGGGTCCTCGCCGACCACGTGCGGCTGGCCACCAGCCAAACGGTGCGTGTCGTGAATCTCAGCGTGTCCGGCGCAACCGTGGCTTTGGCGGTGCGCGACCAGCTTCCGCGTTTCGACAAGCTGAAGCCTGACCTCGTCACGGTCGCGATCGGCGCGAATGACATCGCCCAGTGGAACCCGGAAGAGTTCGAAGCTGGCATTCGCACAGTGTTCGCAGCCCTGCCGCCGCACGCCCTCGTCGCCGACCTTCCGTGCTTTCACTTGCCGCACAACGAGGTCAAGGTTGCGGTGGCCAACGAGATCATTCGCCGAGTCGCCACCGAGCATGAATTGACCGTCGTCCCACTGCACGGGACGACCAAACGGGCCGGCTTTCGCAGCATCTTGACCCACGTCGCCAAGGACCTGTTTCACCCCAACGACCGCGGCTACCGCTCCTGGGCCGAGGCGTTTCTCCCCTCGATCAGCGCCGATGTCGCGCACCGTTTCTCCGCCGTCGGTCAGGCATCATAGGACGCTGACTAGGGGCAGCGTCGCGCGCGCGGCCGCCTGTCGGCGGCCACGGCTAGGCTCGGAATATGGCAAAATCCGTCTCCTCTTTCCGCTGCTCCGAGTGCGGCTGGACCACCCTCAAATGGGCAGGTCGCTGCGGCGAATGCCAGCAGTGGGGCACCGTCGTCGATGCTGGCCAGACCGCCGGCATCAGCCGCAAACTCAAGGCCATCACGCTGGTCGGCGATGGCATCGCCCGCCCCATCACCCACGTTGAAACGGATGCCGCCGCTCACTGGCCGACCGGTATCAACGAGTTCGACCGGGTACTCGGTGGCGGCATCGTGCCCGGATCGGTGGTTCTGCTGAGCGGGGAACCCGGCGTCGGTAAGTCCACACTGCTGCTCGAGGTCGCGTCCAAGGCTGCGGCGGCGAAGAGCCGCGTGCTCTACGTCAGCGCCGAAGAATCGGTAAGCCAGGTGCGGCTGCGCGCCGAGCGCACCAACGCGCTCGAACCCGAGCTGTATATCGCCGCCGAAACCGACCTCGGGGTGATCCTCGGGCAGATCGACGCCGTCAAGCCCGACCTCATCATCATCGACTCCGTGCAGACCGTGTCGAGTGCACTCTCCGACGGCTCGCCGGGCATGCCCAGCCAGGTGCGGGAGGTGGCATCCACTCTGATTCGGGTGGCAAAAGATCGCAACCTGCCAGTGCTGCTCGTCGGCCACGTCACCAAGGACGGCTCGATCGCCGGGCCACGAGTGCTTGAGCACCTGGTCGACGTGGTCTGCCAGTTCGAGGGCGACCGTCAGACTTCGCTGCGGTTCATCCGGGCGCTCAAGAACCGGTTCGGGCCCACCGACGAGGTCGGCTGCTTCGAGATGACCGGTGATGGCATCGCCGAGGTGCCCGACCCCAGCGGGCTGTTCCTCAGTCGGGCCACCGATCCGGTCGACGGCACCTGCGTGACCGTCGCACTCGAAGGTCGACGGGCCATGCCGGTCGAGGTGCAGGCGCTCGTCACCGCAACCCAGGCGCCCAATCCGCGCCGCGTCACGAGCGGCGTCGACTCCGCCCGGGTGGCCATGCTGCTCGCGGTGCTGCAGGAGCGCGCGGGCATGAACCTCTCCACCAAGGACGTCTACGTGTCGACGGTCGGTGGAATCCGTCTCAGTGAGCCGGCCGCCGATCTTGCGATCGCGCTGGCCATCGCGTCGGCGTTCACCGGACTCGCCGTGGCACACAATGTGGTCGCGTTCGGCGAGATCAGCCTGGCCGGCGAGGTGCGCGGAGCACTCATGTCAAAGCAGCGGGTGAACGAAGCGGTACGCCTCGGCTTCACGACCCAGATCGACGCCGCCTGCGGGTCGATCCACGCGGCGGTTGCTTTGGCGCTCGGCACCACCCGCAATCCGCGCGACGCCGAACTCGATCGGGCGTGGGGGTAGGCTCCGCAACCGCGGCGGCGGCTGACGCCTTGACCCGGCCGTCAAAGTGCGCTCGTGCTTCGCGAGGCGGTTACTCGGCGTCGCCCTCGCCGAGCTGCGGGTTCAAGGCCTGGAGAAGATCGTGCGGGGCTGCCTGCATAACATTGGGCCCGGCGATGTCGAAGAAGACCATCTCCAGGGTCGAGGCGTGCACGGTGAGAAACTCGCGCAGCCACTGCCCATCACAGACCATGACCTGCGGGTTCGGATCGTCGGGCACCACCCGCACGTAATTGTCCGCTGCGGAAAAGAGCAGCAGCATCCGCTTGTCGGAACCCTCGCGGCCAAACACGCGCACCTGCGCCGCCTCACCGTTGACGACGAGTTGCGGCACGATCATATAGTCGTTGCGCAGCGCGAAGGCGACGGCGACGACGTCTTGCGCCGCCAGTGCAGCGCTAAGCGCCTCGGAACGGGTATTGGCGGTCGTATCAGTCACCCCTTCATTCAATCAGCCGCAGCCGTGCGTGCCCAGCTGGCGGCGCACGCCACGAGCGAACGGATGCCGCAGCCCCGGGGGCAAACTCTAGTTGAGAATCATCAACGCCGGCTCGGCCGCTTCGATGCCGTCCACGGCCACGTGCAGGTAATACGACGCTCCACTGGCCGGAACCGCGGTGCGGGTTGCGACGTCACAGGTATCAACGGCCGACCGGGTGCGATCCCAGGTGATCGGTGTCGCAAGCGGCATGACCACGCCCGGCTTGAGGGTCACCTGCGCGTCGACCGGGTTGGTCTGGCAGTCGGTCGAGGCCCAGTAGACGTCTTCACCGCTCATCACGGTGAACACCTGCCTGGCGTTGCCGGCATTGATCACACAGCTGGTGGCTCCGGTGTTGGTCAGGCTCAGCGACAGCTTCGGCAGCGCGTTGGCGGCGTACTTGGTCGCGTCCGTGATCGCCGCGATCTGCACCATAGACGGATCGCAGGCCGCGCCGTCGGCGGCGGTGGCTACCTCGGGAATGGTGGCGGCGGCATCCGCCGATGCGGCCGGCGCGTCAGCTGCGGGAGTTTTCGGGGCGGTTGCGTCGCCCTTGCTCACTCCCGGTTGCACGATGATGAGCAGGAGAATGACGAGCACGGCGAGCAGGCCGAGCCCCACTACGAATCGCCGGCGCCGGTAGACCTTGCTGGACTGGCGGCCGACCGGATGCTTGATCGTCGACATGCCCCAAGGCTATTGATGTTCGGTGTCAGAAGCCGGTAATGGCATGCGTGTCGGCAGCAATTGCTCTCGGAAAAGGCGGGGCCCACCAGCAACCGGAAGGATTCCGATTGCCGGTGGGGCCGTGCAACCTCGCCGGCTAGCGCGGTTCGTTCTTCTGCGGCTTGTCGGCCTTGTCGGCCTTGTCGGCTTTGTCGACCTTGACGTCGGTCCAGCCGATCACGTCACCGTCGGCGTTCTGCACGGAGATGCTGTACTTGCCGTGCTTGAGGTCGTCGGCGAGCGTGATGCTCACAGTGCCGTCGGCGCGCACGAGCAGCCAGCCCCCGAGGTTCTCGGCCGTCTTCTTGGAATAGGCCCATACCGATATGTATTCTCCGGCTAGTTCCGCCCCAACCTCGACGACAACCGAGTCACCGCCCCGGTAGAAGTCCCGGTCGGTGGTGATCGCGTTCTCGAGCTTCTTGCTGAGATCTTTCGCCGGGACCGCGGTGGGTGCCTCCCCCGGTTCGGCGCTCACCGCGACGGCGAGGCGCACGATGGTGCCTGACTCGACGGCAGTCATCTCGAGCACGCTGCTCGGTGCGGCATCGGTCGGCACAGTGACGCTGACGGTAGCCGTACCCGCTGCGTCAATGGATGCCGTACCCACGTCGGTGCCCGACCAGCGCAGCGCGAGCTGCGTGTTCTTTGGAGCACCGAGCGACGTGAGGTTCAGGCTGCCGACCGTGAGGGTGATCGTGTCGCCCGGACGAACCGCAGCCGTGGGTTCACCGGAGATCGAGGCCTGGTTGGCCTTAAACGACGGCGAAAGCGGGCTGTTCGCCTGGATGTAGGAGATCCAGGCATCCCGGTCGACGAGACCGGAGTCGCGGGTGTCCGTGCCATTTCTGAACTCGCGAAAGTTGTCGCCACCGGTGAGCAGAAAGTTGAACGATCCGACGCGGTAGGACTGCGCCGGGTCGATCTGGGCGCCATCGATCCAGATGCCCGTCACGCGGTCGCCCGCGGCACGGCGGGCATCGAACGAGTAATTCACGTTGTCGCTCAGGCCGAGCTGCAGGAACGGACGGCTCGGAATCGTCCCGTCGGCGTTGGTCTGCCACTGCTGCTCGAGAACCGTCTTGAACTGCGCACCGGAAAGGCTTGTCGTCCACAGATTATTCAGGAATGGCAGTACCGCGTTCGCCTCCGCGTAGGTGACGACACCGTCGGGACTGAGCGACAGGTCGGACCGCATCCCCCCGGGGTTGACGATGCCGATCTCGGCCCCGCCAATTGTCGGATCGGCCAGGGAGGCGCGGAGGGAGTTCGCAACCAGCGTGCCCATGGTCGAGGGAGCCATCCGGTTTTCGGCGCAGGGGGCTACACCACCGAGGCAGGCCCGGGTGATGTCGGCGGTGACCGACCCGACGGGCACGTTGCCCTGGATCGCGGCTTCGGCCAGTGCGGCGTTCGTGATCGATTGGACCGCACGCGCGCGCGGGTAGGCTGCCACGAGGTCAGCGTCGGACGAGGTCGAGCGGGCCACGTTGCGGTTCTTCACCGTGGTGGTGTCGCCGGAGGCGATGTCGTAGCTGAGTACGATCTGGCCGATATTCTCGCCGTAGCTGCCCGTCTGCAGCACCGGGCGGGTCACGCCGTCGGCCGCGCCGGGAACCTGGGCGTTCCACGCGTACTGCTTGTGCGTATGACCGGTGAAGATCGCGTCGACTTCAGCAGAGGTGTCATTCACGATGCTCGCGAATGCTCCGCCGGCGGCGAGTTCCTGCTCGAGCGTCGCGCCATCAGGGATTCCCGCTCCGGCACCCGCGTGGAACTCGGCGATCAGCACATCCGCTTCGCCGTTCAACGGGTCGCCATCGGCGAGCTGGGCGGCAACGCGGTTGACGGCTGCGACGGGGTCACCGAAGCTGAGGTTCGCGATTCCGTTGGGCGAGACCAATGTGGGTGTCTCTTCCGTGACTGCTCCGATCACGCCGACCGTGACGCCAGCCACGTCGAGGAGCGCGTATTCCTGCATCGCGGGCGTTTCCGTGCCCGCGTTGTAGACGTTGGCCCCGAGGTAGTCGAAGTTGGCCGCGTCGGCCACCCGGCCGGTGAGGTCAGCGAAGCCCTGGTCGAACTCGTGGTTGCCCACGCCCGAGGCCGCGAGGTCGAGGGCGTTGAGAACATCGATGGTCGGCTGGTCGTTTTGGGATGCCGACGCGAAGAGGGAGGCGCCGATGTTGTCGCCGTCGGAGAGGAACAGCGAGTTCGGGTCGCCGTACTCGGCGCGCAGCTGTTCCACGGTTCCCGCGAACTTGACGGTGTTGGCGTCAATGCGTCCGTGAAAATCGTTGATGTTGAGTAGGTTGAGTTCGACCGCGGTGGGCGTCTCGAGGTTCAGGCCCAGCACGACCGGGTCGTGGTCAGAGGACCGGTATGCGTCGGCGACGAAGAAGTCGGTCACGTTGTTGTTGTACCGGCTGTACTCCAGGGCGACCGACTCGACCGAGTTGATGTTCCAGACGTCGACGGCGTTCACCGTTGCATCGGCCTCGGGCGAGGCGAACACGTGGTCCAGTGAGCCGACCGTGCCGCCGAAGGCGTAGGTATACTCGCCGCTCTTGTTTCCTTGATTGATGTAGCCGGCTTCAAGCAGCACCTGAATGGGATCTTCAAGGTCGTAGGCATTGAAGTCACCGGTGAGAAAGACTCGGTCGATACCGGAGTCGGCCTTGACCCGGTCGGCGAAGGCTACGAGCGCGGCGGCCTGCTCAACCCGCGTCGGGTTGGAGGCGCCCTGCCCGTCGCCCTGGTCGGCGTTGTCCCCGGTGCCGGACCCTTTCGATTTGAAGTGGTTCACGATGGCGAGAAAGCTGCTCGTATCGTCTCCGACGAGCTGGAATGCCTGCGCAAGCGGCTCACGTGCGCGCCCGTTGAACGCGACGGATTCGGTCAGAATGACCGACTCCCCCACCGTTTCGACAGCGGTGGGCTTGTAGATGAACGCGGTGCGAATCACATCTTCACTGGCGGGAAGCGCCGCCGGCGAGGCCACGAATGCCCAGACGTCACTGCCCGCAGCCGTGTTGAGGGCCGCGGTCAGGTTGCCGAGGGCATCGTCGCGGTCCTTGCCGAATACGGCCGAGTTCTCGATCTCCTCGAGCGACACGACGTCGGCGTCGAGGGCGTTGATCGCCGAGACGATCTTGGCCTGCTGGCGTTCGAAACTGAGCTGGGTGGCGGCGCCGCGGGCGTCGCATCCGCTGCTCACCGTGGTCGGCACGCCGGCCCGGTCGCTGTAGTAGCGGCAGCCGGCGAGCGAGTCACCGGTGGTGGAGAAGTAGTTCAGAACGTTGAAACTAGCCAAGCGGATGTCCCCACCCACGTCATCCGGTGCGCTCGTGCGGGTGTCGGCGAAGGTCACCGGCTGCACGGTCGCGGCGTTGGCCGCGACGAGGGCCGTGGTCGGCTGGAACTTCCAGGCGTCGTTGCGAAAGTCGAAAATGACCGGCGACAGGAACGACACCGCGGCGCCGATACGCACTGGGGCGGTGGTCGAGAGGTACGGGACCGGGCTGCCCTGGTTGGCGGCGGCGAGGTAGTTGGTCGTGGCCCCATCGTCGAGGGTGACCGCGCGGCCGGCATTCTCCGCGAGAGCGCCCTGATATTCGGTCGAGCCGGGCCGTGCCGTGACACTCGGATTGACCAGCGGCGTGGTTCCGGCGGCGAGGCCGATTTCGGCGTACTGGTTGGTCGTGTAGTTGCTGGTGACGGTGAAGTCGCCCTGGGGGGCGAGCAGCATGCCCTCAAGGGTTTCACGCTGCTCCGTGCTAACCGGCAGCGGCACGGTGACCAGGGTCGGGGACACTACGTCGGTGGCGGGGAGCTGGGTGACGTCGTTCACCGTGCCGAAGGTGACCTCGGTCATGCCGAAGAATTCCACGACGGTACCGACGACCTGCACGTGGTCGCCGATCTTCACGTCGGCGGTCGCGGTGCTGGAGTGGGCGAAAACGCCGTGCGAGGCGGTGTGGCTGGCAAAGTCCACGTCGCCGCCGGTGGCCGCCGTCTGCAGGTAGAACCCGTCGAATCCGCCGGTCGGGTAGGCGGCCGTCACGACGCCGGAGGTCTTGACGACGGTTCCCGCGAGCGGGCTCGTGGTGGTCGTGCCCTGTATCGCGTCGATCGCGGTGAGTGCGTCCGGCACCGGAGTGGGGTCGGGGTCCGGCTCGGGTTCGACCGGGGTGCCGCTGTCGCCAGCAGAGTTTGTCGGCGTCGGCGCGGCCGAACTGAAGTCGGCGGCATTGACGTCGGTGTCGACGGCCGGTGTATCACCACCGGCAGTGCGGTTCACCGAGGTGGTGACGGATGCCGCGGCGGCGGCCACTCCCTCAAAAGTGTTCGAGCTGCCGTAGCCGATCAGGTCGAGAATCTCGGCTCGCCCGGTAAGCGAGCCGGTCGCGGGCGCGGTGAGCGCGGTGGACTGGTTGGCGAAGAAGATCGTGCCGGAGGCGGCGGCGAAAGAGGTTCCAAAGGAGGCATCTGCCGTGGGCAGGGTGGCCCCGTTGGCCGCGTTCGAGCTGCCCTGCACGAGATAGTGTCCGCCGGCGGCGATCGTGCCGGTCAGGGCGACGACCCCGGTCGGGTTCGACGTTCCCCCCGAGGAGCGGTACTGAATGGAGGTGCCATCGAGTGAGACCGTCGCGTCGGTCGGGTTGTAGAGCTCAACGAACTTGTTCAGGTAGGTCGCGCCCGAGCTTCCCCCATTCAGATAGGCCTCGTTGATGATGACCCCGGTGCCGGCGGTGTTGGCGCTGGCCGGTACGGCAATGAGCGGAGCGGCCGCGAGGCTCACCCCAAGAAGTGTGGCGAAAACCAGCCTGGAGCGGCGGCGGACGGCGGATGACATGGATCTCCTCATTCATAGAACGACGGTCGTCTCATTGCACCCGGGATCACGCGAGCGCTGTTTCCCCGGCAACGGGTCCGGCGGGTGCAATAGTTCGCAGCCTAGCGACGGACCGTGTCCGGCAGGTGAACTCCGCATATTTTGCTCATATGAACAATGGTTATAACCGCGAAAGAGTTGATCCGGATCGATCGGCTAGTTCACGCGCTTCACCATGCGGGTATTGCCGAGCGTGTTCGGCTTCACCCGCGCCAGGTCGAGAAACTCGGCAACGCCCTCATCGGACGAACGCACGAGCTCGGCGTAGACGGCCGGGTCGACCGTTTCGGTGCCCATATCGCTGAACCCGTTGCGGGTGAAGAAGCCGACCTCGAAGGTGAGGCAGAACAGTCGGCTCAGGCCGAGGTCGCGGGCATCCGCTTCGAGGCGCTGCATCATTGTGTAGCCGACACCACGACCGAGCCACTGGGCGTCCACCGCGAGAGTGCGCACTTCGCCGAGGTCCTCCCACATGACGTGCAGGGCGCCGCAGCCGATCAGCCGGCCGGAGGAGTCCACGGCCACCCGAAATTCCTGCACCGCCTCATAAAACACGACGCGGTCCTTGCCGAGCAGAATGCGTTGCTGCACGAGCGGCTCGACGAGCGCTTCTATGCCGGGCACGTCGCTGGTGCGCGCACGGCGCACCGTGTATCCCTGTTCGGGTTGTTCCGGTGCGGTCTGGTGCAGTGCAGTCACGCTCACCGGCCCCTCTCGTGGCTTATTCAGCATCAAACCACCAGTCTAGGGATGGTACTGTCCCGTTTCGCGGCCCGGCCGCCCCGTTCGTCCCGCTCGTCCCGCATTCGCCCCCACACGTCAGGCTCAGACCGACGGATGCCGCCCCTCCGGTTCGCCCCCGGGCATAACTCCTGCCATGCGTGTGCGCCCGCCCGGCCAGCCCCGGAAAGATGAGGAAGTTGGCCGGAGGGTGCAGAATTTGCAGGAGTTATGCCGGATGAGCGGTGCGGAGGGCACAGAAATGGCCCGGCAGACGAATCTGCCGGGCCATGTCTTGACTGCTAGTCGCTCGTGATGGCGAGGTCGGGCGTAGCCGGACCGGTTCCGATCGCGGCGGACATATTCACTCCGACGCCGACCGGGTCAACCCGGGTCGTCGTGGTGAAGACATACGCGCCATCGACGTAATCCACGTGCACGTGGTCACCGGCGTTGAGCTCGCCCTGCAGGATCTTCTCCGACAGGCGGTCCTCCACCTCGCGCTGGATGGCGCGGCGCAGCGGGCGAGCACCGAGCGTCGGGTCGAATCCGACCTCGATCAGGTGTTCCTTCGCGGGCAGGGTGACCTCGACGGTCATGTCACGGTCGAGTAGGCGAACGCTCAATCGCTTGATGAACAGGTCGACGATCTGCAGCAGCTCGGGCTTGGTCAGCTGCGGGAACACGATGACCTCGTCCACGCGGTTGAGGAACTCGGGCTTGAAGTGCTTCTTCAGCTCGTCTTTCACTTTGCCGGCCATGCGCTCGTACCCGGTGGTGCTGTCGCCTTCCAGCTGGAAGCCGACGGGGCCACCCGAGATGTCCTTGGTGCCGAGGTTGGTGGTCATGATGATGACGGTGTTCTTGAAGTCGACGACGCGACCCTGTCCATCCGTCAGCCGACCCTCTTCCAGAATCTGGAGCAGGGAGTTGAAGATGTCGGGGTGGGCCTTCTCGATCTCGTCGAACAGCACCACGGAGAACGGCTTGCGCCGGACCTTTTCGGTGAGCTGGCCGCCCTCTTCGAAGCCGACAAACCCGGGAGGCGCACCGAACAGGCGCGACACGGTGTGCTTCTCGCCGTACTCACTCATGTCGAGCGAGATCATGGCGGCCTCGTCGTCGAACAGGAACTCGGCGAGAGCCTTGGCCAGCTCGGTCTTTCCAACACCGGTAGGACCGGCGAAGACGAAGGAACCGGAGGGACGTTTCGGGTCCTTCAGACCGGCACGGGTGCGACGGATGGTCTTGGCGAGCGCCGAGATGGCCTCTTCCTGACCGATGACGCGCTGGTGCAGTGCCTTTTCCATGAAGACGAGCCGCGAGGACTCTTCCTCGGTCAGCTTGAACACCGGAATGCCGGTGGCCTGGGCCAGGACTTCGGCAATCAGGCCTTCGTCGACGACCGCGGTGGTCTTGACATCGCCGGACTTCCACTTCTTCTCGAGGCGCAGACGCTCGCCGAGGAGGTTTTTCTCCTCGTCGCGCAGGCCAGCGGCTTTCTCGAAATCCTGTTCCTCGATGGCGAGTTCCTTGGCGGCACGGACCACGGCGATCTTCTCGTCGAATTCGCGCAACTCGGGGGGGCTTGAGAGGATCGAGAGACGCAGGCGGGCGCCAGCTTCGTCGATCAGATCGATGGCCTTGTCGGGAAGGAACCGGTCCGAGACGTAGCGGTCGGCGAGGTTCGCCGCGGCCACGAGGGCACCATCGGTGATGGACACCTTGTGGTGCGCTTCGTAGCGGTCGCGCAGTCCCTTGAGAATGTTGATGGTGTGCGGCAGCGACGGCTCGTTCACTTGGATCGGCTGGAAGCGGCGCTCGAGGGCGGCATCCTTCTCGAAGTGCTTACGGTATTCGTCGAGTGTGGTCGCGCCGATGGTCTGCAGCTCACCGCGGGCGAGGAGCGGTTTGAGGATCGACGCAGCATCAATCGCGCCCTCGGCGGCACCCGCACCCACCAGGGTGTGGATCTCGTCGATGAAGACGATGATGTCGCCGCGGGTGCGAATCTCCTTGGTGACCTTTTTCAGGCGCTCTTCGAAGTCACCGCGGTAGCGGCTGCCGGCGATGAGCGAGCCGAGGTCGAGCGAGTAGAGCTGCTTGTCCTTCAGCGTCTCGGGCACATCGCCCTTGACGATCGCCTGGGCGAGGCCCTCGACGACGGCGGTCTTGCCGACGCCGGGCTCACCGATCAGCACGGGGTTGTTCTTGGTGCGACGCGAGAGGATCTGCATGACCCGCTCGATCTCTTTCTCGCGCCCGATGACCGGGTCGAGTTTGTTGTCGCGGGCCATCTGGGTGAGGTTGCGACCGAACTGGTCGAGCACCTGGCTGCCGGCCGTGTTGGCCGCCTGCTCATTGGCACCGACCTGCACCTGCTCCTTGCCCTGATAACCGGAGAGAAGCTGGATGACCTGCTGGCGCACGCGGTTGAGGTCGGCGCCGAGCTTCACGAGAACCTGGGCGGCGACGCCCTCGCCCTCGCGAATCAGGCCGAGCAGAATGTGCTCGGTACCGATGTAGTTGTGGCCGAGCTGCAGCGCTTCGCGCAGACTCAGCTCGAGAACCTTCTTCGCCCGCGGCGTAAAGGGGATGTGGCCGGTGGGCTGCTGCTGCCCCTGGCCGATGATGTCCTGAACCTGCTCGCGCACAGCGTCCAGCGAGATGCCAAGGCTCTCAAGAGCCTTCGCGGCGACGCCTTCACCCTCGTGAATCAGCCCGAGCAGGATGTGCTCGGTACCGATGTAATTGTGGTTGAGCATCTTGGCCTCTTCTTGGGCCAAAACGACGACGCGACGAGCTCGGTCGGTAAATCTTTCAAACATGTGATCGCTCCCTTGGCACCAGGGCAGTTGGTGCCGTTACATTGAGAGTAGCCAGCCTGCGCCGCTTCCGCGCGTTTGTTCGCCCTAGGCGTGACGGATGCTGCGCGCGACCCCCTTTGCGGCCTCCGCAAGCCGGTTGTCACTGCACGGCGGAGGTGAGCCGCGCGAGGTTGTCGAGGATGGTGGAGCGCAGCGGCTGCCGGCGCCATTCCTCGAGGGTGAGCTCGCGGCTGTTCAACCGGTTCTCGTCCTCCATGACGCGCAGGTCGCGCACGAATGACCGGCCGCGCACCATGAGCGACACCTCCATATTGAGGCTGAACGAGCGCTGGTCCATGTTGCTCGACCCGACGACGGCGACTTCATCGTCGATCGTGAAGTGCTTCGCATGCAAAATGTACGGCGCCTTGTACATATAGATGTGCACGCCGGCGGTCAGTAGCTCCTCGTAGTACGAACGTTGCGCGTGATAGACGACCGCCTGGTCGCCGATCTCCGAGACGAACAGTTCCACGTGCAGCCCACGCTGGGTGGCTGTCGTGATGGCGTACATCATCGCTTCGTCCGGCACGAAGTAGGGGCTCGTGATGATGATGCGGTCCTGCGCGTAATAAAGCAACGCGAGGAACAGGCGCAGGTTGTTCTCGCCCTTGAACCCCGGACCGCTCGGCACCACCTGGCAGTCGAGGGCATGTGTCACCGGTCGCGGATGCACCGGCTCGACGTCGCGATTGAGCAGTTCATCGGTTTCGCTGTACCAGTCGGTGATGAAGATCGCGCCCAGTCCCGAGACGATCGGGCCCTCGAGGCGGGTCATGAAGTCTTTCCATTGCAGCCCGCGCCGAATGTTGCTGCGCATGTTGTAGGAACGGTCGATGATGTTCTGCGAACCCATGAATCCGACCAGACCATCGATGATGAGCAGCTTGCGGTGGTTACGCAGGTCGGGTCGTTGCCATTTGCCGCGGAACGGCTGCACCGGCAGCATGAGTTCCCAGTGGATGCCGGCGTCCGTCAGCCGTTTCTTGGTCTGGTGAAATCCGGGCTTCCGCATCGATTGGATGTGGTCCATCAGTACGCGCACGGTCACACCGCGTTTGTGGGCGTTCTCCAGAGCAGTGAAAAACGGCGCCGTGGTGTGATCGAGCGACAGAATATAGAACTCGACGTGCACGTACTTCTTGGCGAGGTCGATGTCGGCGATCATGGTGTCGAACGCCACCTGATATTCACCGATCACGCTCGCGGTATTGTCACCGACGAGCGGCATCGCTCCAAGGTTGCGGTTGAGCTCGACGACCGATTCCAGCCAGTTCGGCCACGGATGATCACGGCGCACCAGCTCCATCCCCTCGGTGCTGCCCTGGATGAACCGGTTGATTTCCTCCTGCATGGCAAGCCGTTTTTTTGGCAGGGTTCGATAGCCGATCAGCAGAAACAACAGCACGCCGAGGTAGGGGACAAAGAAGATGGTCAGCAGCCAGGCCATGCCCGACATCGGGCGGCGGTTGCGGGGCACGACGATGATGGCCACGGCGCGAACGGAGAAATCGACGATCAGGGCCAGCAGAACGGTGATGGTCAGGCCGTCAATGCCGAACATTCGTACTCAGGTGACGGGTTTGTCAAGACCGAGCCGGGCGCGTTCTTCAGCTTCGATTTGTGCGTACACCTTACGTTCGGTGCGGTCGGCGCGCAGGATTGAGCGCAGCATCAGCCAGAACATCAGGCCAAGCGCAATGGTGGGTACGACCGAAAAAAGCGCGTTACCCCAGAAATTCTCAATCACAGCCTCAGCTTACGCGCAAAGACTGGGAGAGCAGCTACTTGCCGAGCAGACCGATGATGCCGCTACCGAGGTAGTAGACGCCGACGCCGGTGATGATTACCCAGATGGCGATGCGATTCATGGATGGCGGCTTGCGCCCACCCTGGTCGGGTTTCAACTGATCGTCCGGCAGATAGCTCATTATTTCACCAGGGGGAAGAGGATCGTTTCACGGATGCCGAGGCCGGTCAGCGCCATGAGCATGCGGTCGATGCCCATACCCATACCACCGGTCGGCGGCATGCCGTACTCGAGTGCGCGCAGAAATTCTTCGTCGAGGCGCATGGCCTCCGGATCTCCCCCGGCGGCCAGGCTCGCCTGTTCGATGAAGCGTTGGCGCTGCACGACCGGGTCAACAAGCTCGGAATAGCCGGTCGCCAGTTCAAAACCGCGCACGTACAGGTCCCACTTCTCGACCACGCCGGCCACAGAGCGGTGCCCGCGCACGAGCGGGCTGGTGTCGATTGGAAAGTCCATGACGAAGGTCGGGCGTACCAGATCGCCCTTGACGAAGTGCTCCCACAGCTCTTCGACGTACTTGCCGTGAATGGGATGGTCGATTTCGATGCCTTCCCGTGCGGCGAGCCGGACGAGGTCGGCGAGGGGCGTTTCGGGTGTGATCATGATGCCGGCTGCTGCCGACAGGCTGTCGTACATGCCGATGCGATCCCAGTCGCCGCCGAGGTCGAACAGGGTGCCGTCGGCCCAGGTCACCACGTGCGACCCGGCGATCGCAAACGCGGCATCCTGAATCAGCGTCTGGGTGAGATCGGCAATGGAGTTGTAGTCGCCGTACGCCTCATAGGCTTCGAGCATCGCAAACTCGGGCGAATGAGTGGAGTCGGCGCCCTCGTTGCGAAAGTTGCGGTTGATCTCGTAAACGCGGTCGATGCCGCCGACCACGGCCCGCTTCAAAAACAGTTCGGGTGCGATGCGCAGAAACAGCTCGGTGTCGAAGGCGTTGCTGTGGGTCTGGAACGGGCGAGCGGATGCCCCGCCATGCATGACCTGCAGCATCGGAGTCTCGATCTCGATGAAGCCGCGATCGGTAAACGTTGCGCGCAGGCTCGTAACGGCCTTCGAGCGGGACAAGACATTGGTGCGGGCCTGCTCTCGGCTGATCAGGTCGAGGTAGCGGCTGCGCACCCGGGTCTCTTCGCTGAGCTCGGAGTGCAGGTTGGGCAGTGGCAGCAGCGCCTTCGCCGCCACTTGCCAGTCGGTGACCATGATCGACAGCTCGCCGCGACGGCTTGAGATGACTTCGCCGCTGACGAACAGGTGATCGCCGAGGTCGACGAGGTCTTTCCAGGCGGCGAGGGACTCCTCGCCGACGGCGGCGAGCGAGACCATGGCCTGGATGCGGGTGCCGTCGCCGCTCTGCAGGCTCGCGAAGCAGAGCTTGCCGGTGTTGCGCAGGTGCACGATGCGGCCGGCCAGGCCGACGGTGACGCCGGTGGTGGCATCCGCTTCGAGCTGGCCGTATTGGGCGCGCACGGCCGGAATGGTGTGGGTGACCGGAACCGACACCGGGTAGGCGCCGCCGGCCGGGCTCGCGGCGGCCGCGTTCAGGCGGTCGCGTTTGCCGAGGCGTACGGCCTTCTGCTCGTTCATCTCCGCGTCGGAGAAGCCCTCGGCTTCGTCGTTCGAGGCTTGGGCGATGGGCGATGGGTTCTGGCTCATGCGGTTCTCCGTTGGTGCTGTCAGTTCACAAGAAGCGGATGCTGCGCTCAGCCGAGGCTCAGCGATGCGTTGTCGATCAGTCTGGTGGTGCCGACCCACGCGGCCACGAGCATCCGAGCCGGCCCGCGATAGTCGTCGTGCACTGCCAAAAGCGTCTGCGGGTGCACGATCACGAGATAGTCCAGTTTAACCAGCGGTTGGGCGGCAATGCGCGCGCGTGCCGCGGACAGCGCGGCCGCAGGGCCGGCCTGCGCGTTCCGGGCGGCCGCAGTGAGGGCGGAGAACAGCGCCTCGGCTGCCGTGTGCTGCTGCTCGTCGAGATAGCGGTTGCGGCTCGAGAGGGCCAGCCCGCTCGGTTCGCGCACAGTGTCGACGACCTCGATGACGGTGCGCACGTCAAGATCGGCGACCATGCGCCGCACCAGAAAGGCCTGTTGGCCATCTTTTTGACCGAACACCGCGGCATCCGGCGTGACGATATTCAGCAGTTTTGCCACGACCGTGAGCATGCCGTCGAAGTGGCCGGGCCGCGCGGCACCCTCGTACAGGGAGCCGACTGTACCGGCGCTGACCCGGGTGTCGCTCGCGCCTCTCGGATACATTTCCCGAGCGCTGGGCGCAAACACGAACGCCACGTTCTCGATCGCGAGGGCAGCGAGATCGGCGTCGCGGGTGCGTGGATAGCTGTCGAGGTCTTCGCCAGCTCCGAACTGCAGCGGATTCACGAAAATCGATACCACCACGATGTCGCCCAGGGCGTGCGCCCGGCGCACCAGCGCGAGGTGACCGGCGTGCAGGGCGCCCATGGTCGGCACGAGCACGATGCGGGTGTCACCGCCGGTCAGCGCAGCGCGATCGCGGGCCTGCCCCAGCCGGTCATGCAGCTGCGCAATGGTGCTGATAACTTCTGGCATCCTCATTCGCGCGACCGATCGTCGTCAAGCGGATGCTGGCGTGGCTCGATCTCATCGAACCCGGCCAGGTCCAGGCGTTCGGGGCCCGTGCGTCCGAGGGCGTTTTCCATCGCGGAGTGCAACAGCGGTCCCAGAATAGCTCCCGGATGCTCGAGGCCAATTTTGGCAAGCAGACTCGTGGCCTGCTCGACGATCGAGATGGAGAAGGCGGAGGCGATCTGGATGGCTTCGGCGTAGCTGGCGCGGTCGCCTTCGGCGACGATGAGCGGTTCGCCGCCCATCTCCACGGCGAGCGCCTGCCCGATGGGCAATACCGGGCCGGGAGCGGTCACCGCGAAATAGCTGTCGGCGAGCCTGGCCAGGTCAAGGCTCGTGCCGGTGAACGCCATTGCCGGGTGAATGGCGAGTGGGATCGCCCCGGCGGCCTGCGCCGGAGCGAGCACGGCGATGCCGTACCGGGCGGAGGTGTGCAGCACGAGTTGGCCAGGCTGCCAGGTGTTCGTCGCGGCGAGGCCCTGGATCAGGCTCTCCAGTTGGGCGTCAGGCACCGCGATAATGACCAGTTCGCTGCGTTCGACCACCTCGGACACGGTCAGAATCGGCACGAGCGGCAAAATGGCTTCGGCGCGGTCACGGCTGGCCTGCGAGATCGCAGAGATGCCGACGATCGCGTGGCCGGCACCGGCCAGGGCGGCGCCGAGAATGGGGCCAACGTGGCCGGCGCCGATAATTCCGACGCCGAGACGTCCCGGTTTGGCATTCATTCGGTCGCTCCCTTGGTAGGTGGTGTCGCTTCGGTCCGGCTCCACTGGTGGCTGGTGTCGGCGAGCGCCGATCGCACCGCGCCCGTGGACATCCACTTCAAGAGAACCACAGCTTCGTCTACGTCGATGACGCGCAGGGACGCGGTGACGGGCCCGGCCACCGTGAGCAGGTCCGCGGAGGCGAGGCGTAGCCTTCGGCGCACGGGCCCCTGGCTGATGCGCACGCCCTGCATGCGGGCCAGGGGCACGAGGATCAGGTCGCGCGCGAGCACACCGCGGCGGATGAGAGCGACGTTGCCCGAGACCGCCCAGCCGGTGCGCCACCACGAGAAGGGGCGCAGCCAGACCGCCCGCGCTGGGGCATTGCTGTAGAAATCGGCGACGCCGGCGTCCCTCCTGCGACCGCCGAGCATGCCGTTTTCAACCAGGGCCCGATGGGTGTCGGTTTCAAACCCGGGTAGGACCAGTTCCAGCACTTTTGCGACGTCGGCGAGGGAGCCGACCGGCAGGATGATGGAGCTGGTCGGGGTGGTAGAGCTACGGCCGGAGGCTTGACTGGCCGTGTTGATGCTGATCTGCCACCAGCCGAACCGGCGCCAGAGAATGGGCTGCGACACCTCGATGGCGTGGATGCGCCCCGGCGGCAGGGTCTGGCTGCTGGTCGAGAGCAGACCGAAGCCGATGCGTACGCCATCGCTTGTTCCCGCGATGCTGAACCGCAACGTCTTGGTGACGCGGGAGAAGTAGTAGCCGACGCTGCCGATGAGGCCCGGTAGCACGGCTACGAGCACCCAGCCGCTGCTTCCGGCGATCACGCTGACGATGAGTCCGATCGCGGCCAGGAGTAGAAAGACGGTGAAGCCGCTGAGCACGACCGACCCGATCAGCCGCCCCGGCGGAATGCGCACGACCGACTCCGGCGGCGCGGCCTCCGGATCCAGGTCTGGGGCCCGAAACTCGTTGTAGCGCGCGGTTGCGAAGTCGCCGAGGGCCGAGTGAGCGGTGGGCGGCCCGATAATCGTTGGTGCTGCGCTGTCGCCAAGCGGGGCCGGTGCGGCGTCATCCCCTGGCGTTGGTGCGAGAACGTCGGGCGTATCGGCGGGCTGCCTGGCCTGCCGCAGACCCGAGGCGAGATGCAGGATGTCGCGGCGCAGGTCATCCGCTAGTTTCGATCCCAGGTAGGCCAGCTGCACGTTGCCGTCCTGCCCGGCGACGGTGATCTCGAGCCGGGCGGCACCGAACAGGCGGGGAAACAACGGCCGAGCCAGGTTGACGCCCTGCACCCGGTCGAGCCTGGCCTTTCGATTGCTGCGAAAGATGAGACCGCTGCGCACTTCAACGATTTCGCCGTTCACGCGAAAGGTGTGCGTGCGCCAGGAAAGGTAGAACACGACGAGAATGACGATGAGCACGCCGGCGATGATCAGCAGCGCCCAGCCGGTGGCGCCGCGTTGGTAGATCTCGTCGATCGGATCGCCGCCGTGGTTCTCCTGACCGATGAACAGGTCGATGAGTCGTTCGCGCAGGTTGGCGAAAATGAAGCCGATGATCGCGACCATGAAGATACCGCCACGCAGCAGCGGTGTCGCCGGGTGCAGGCGATGCCATTCACCGTCGGTGAGATCGGTTCGCGGCACCGCGAGGGGCGCCGGAACCGAAGCAACGGGCTCGCTCACAGCCCCGCCCGGCGACTCTCCGCGAGCTCTACCAGCCGGTCGCGCAAGCTCTCGGCGTCACCCTCGGCCAGCCCGGGAATGGACACCCCAGCGGTCGCCGCGGCGGTCACGAACTTGAGATCGGCCAGGCCGAGCCACCGGGCGACCGGGCCGCGGGTGATGTCGATGAGCTGCATGCGCCCGTAGGGCACCGCAACGAAACGTTGAAAGAGGATGCCGCGACGAAAGAGCAGGTCATCGCCCCGCAGCAGATAGCCGATGGCACGCACACGCCGCGGTTCGAACACGAGGTTGATGATCGATATGACCAGCACCAAGATGCCAACCCACATCGCCCAGGTCTGGTCGAGCAGAAGCCAGAGCAGGCTCGCACCGCCGCAGACGACGACAGCGTTCACGATGGTGCCGACGATCTCCACCACCACATACTTCGGGGAGACGCCCTTCCACTCCCCCGCCTCGGTCAGGTCGAGGCGCTCAGACGGTTCGGGTGATGCAGACGGTTCGGGTGATGCAGACGGTTCGAGTGATTCGGGCACGTGCTTGGGAACGGCGGGGTTCCTTTCGGGTACTTCGCGATCAGGCACGCGTACCTCCGGGCTCGTCGGTGTCATCGTCGGGCGGCAAGGTGCAGAAGTTTTCGGCTACGAGACCGGCCGTGAGCATGAGGGCCGCCCCCAGGGCCGTGCCGATCGCGAGCCATAACGACGTGACGGCGGGAACTACCGATCGGGTGAGAATGTACAGCACGATACCGAAAGCGATCCCGAGCAGCAACGAGGCCGACAGCGAGGTCGCCTTCGACAGCACAGCAACGCGCATGGCCCAGAACGGGTCGATCCGGCGCAGTGCCTTGCGGCGGCTGCCCTGGCGCACCTGCCAGGCCAGGCTCACGACGACGGCGGCCAGCAGAATCAGCGTCAATGGCAGGGTCGCCGGCGGAACGACCATCGGCGCCCCGGACGCCGCGAAGGCGATCTCGAGGAGAAAGCCGATCACGAGGCCGATCAGCAGAACGGCGAGCAATCCGGTCGCGTGAGAGCGCTTCATCGCCCGCCTCCGGGGGCCGGTGCCGGGTCGAGGGCGGCGGCATCCGCTGCCCGGCGCACGGTGTTGCCGGTCGCGACGAGCAGGTTGCGCACCAGCCCACGGCCGGGGATGACAGCCTGCGCGTCGAGATCGAGCCAGGGCACCAGTACGAAGTCACGTTCCGCCGCGCGTGGGTGCGGCAGGGTGAGGCGGGCGTCGTCGACGCTTCGTTGTCCGAACACGATGACGTCGATATCGAGTGTGCGGTCTCCCCAGCGCTCGGCGCGCACCCGGCCGTGCTCCGCCTCGATGGCGTTGACGGCGTCGAGCAGGGCGTACGGGTCACCGCTGTAGTCGATGGTCAGCACCGCGTTGAGGTACCGCGGAGCGCTCTCGTCGACACCGTCGAGTTTCACGGCGGCGGATTCGTAGACGGGCGAGACGGCCACCAGCGTGGCACCGGCCAGGCCGGCGAGATCGTGCACGGCGTCGGCCAGCGTGGCCGCCCGGTCACCGAGGTTGCTGCCGAGGGCGAGAACGACGCGTTCACTGCGACCGGTCATGGCCGCGACCGGGTGATCTGCACGGCGACGTCGGTGAACGGAACCGAAATCGGAGCCTGTGGTTTGTGCACCGTGACCTGCACGCGCAGCGCTGGCGGGTGGGCCAACACGACCTTCGCGATGCGTTCGGCAACGGTTTCGATGAGATCGACCGGGTTGTGCGCCACCGCGTCGGTGACCTCCTCGGCGAGGGTGCCGTAGTGGATGGTCTGGGTCACGTCATCGCTCGCGGCCGCCTGGAGCAGGTCGAGCCAGACGGTTACGTCGATGACGAAGTCCTGACCGTTTTCTTTCTCAAAGTCGTAGACGCCGTGGTGGGCGTTCACCCGCAGGCCGGTGAGGGTGATCGAATCAGTCATGGGTCCATTGTGGCGGACGCGACGCGGCGCCCGGCACCTGCCTTGCACCCGGGGGCGTCGGCTGGCGGACGCTGGCGAGCACGTTGAGGGCCGTGCGCGTCCCGGCCACGTCGTGCACCCGGACTGCCCAGGCTCCGGCCTGGGCAGCCAGCACGCTGACCACCGCCGTCGGCAGGTCACGACCCAGCACGGGCGCGTCGACCGGCAGCACACCGGCGAGAAAACGTTTGCGCGATGCGCCGACCATGACCGGGAGGCCCAGTTCTGCGAAGGCGTCGAGCCTGTTGATGAGCTGCCAGTTGTGTTCGGCCCTCTTGGAGAATCCGAGACCGGGGTCGAGCACGATGTGCTCCCTGGCCACTCCGGCGTCGGTCAAGGCGTCGACGCGGGCGCTGAGTTCGGCGATGACATCGGTGACGACATCACCGTAGTCGGCGAGAGCGTCCATCTGCTGGGCATGAGCGCGCCAGTGCATGGCGACATAAGTAAGGCCGGTTTCGGCGGCGACGGCGGCCATGCCGGGGTCCGCGAGCCCGCCCGACACATCGTTGATGATGCTCGCACCCGCTTTCGCGGCGGCGAAGGCGGTCGCGGCGTTGAGCGTGTCGATGCTCAGTCGCAGCCCCTGACTGGCGAGCTCTGTGACCACCGGCAGGATTCGGCGCTGCTCGTGTTCCGGCGCGACACGGGTGGCGCCGGGCCGGGTGGACTCGCCGCCCACATCGATCAGGTCAGCGCCCTGGGCGTGCAGCAGCAGTCCGTGCTCGATGGCGGCATCCGTTGACGCCCACTGTCCGCCATCGCTGAAGGAGTCGGGGGTGACATTGAGCACACCCATGATGAGGGTCACCCGCCAGCCGAAATCAACGCAATGATCTCGGCGCGGGCCGTCGGCTCCATCAGGGTGCCGCGGGACGCCATGGTCACGGTAGAACTCGCGGCCTGGCGCGGGCCACGGGTGCCGACGCAGCCGTGCACGGCGTCGAGCACTACGAGCACGCCGAGCGGGTCGAGGCCCTCCTGCAGGGCGTCAGCGATCTCCTCGGTGAGACGTTCCTGCAGCTGCGGCCGGGCGGCGATGGTCTCCACCACGGAGGGCAGCCGCCCGAGGCCGACGACGCGATCCCGTGGTAGATACGCCACGTGGGCCGTGCCGAGAAACGGCAGCAGGTGGTGTTCACAGATCGAGCGAAAGGAGATATCGCGCAGCAGCACGAGTTCGCCGGTACTGCCTGCGACCGGAACGAAGTCCTGCAGCAGGTCTTGCGGATTTTGGTCGAGGCCGATGAAGAACTCGGCGTAGGCATCCGCTACCCGTCGTGGGGTGCTCTCCAAGCCGGCCCGCTCGGGATCCTCACCGATTGCGGCGAGAATCTCCGAGACGGCCACCCTGATGCGCGCCCTGTCCACTGCCACGAGCGCCTAGGCGGTCGCGGGGCGGGGGTTGAGAGCCGGCGCGCGTTTTGGTTTGGCGTGGAGTGCGTCTCCGCTGGAGATGCCGCCGTCGACGGCGTCGCCGTCGATGGGGGCCTTCGGGGCGGGCATCGCGATCGGCGGCACGTCCGAGACGGGGCGCTTGTCGCTGGAGAGCCACTGCGGGCGGGGCGGCAGCTGCTCGACATTGGCGAAGATCTCGGCGAGGGCGGTCTGATCAAGCGTTTCATGCTCGAGCAGGGCCGAAGCGAGCTGGTCAAGAATCACGCGGTTCTTGATGAGAACCTCATAGGCCTCGTCGTGGGCGTCTTCAAGTAGTTGGCGCACCTCGCGGTCGACGCTCTCGGCGACCCGCTCCGAATAGTCACGCTGGTGACCCATGTCGCGCCCGAGAAAAACCTCGCCCGAGCCCTGGCCGAGCTTGAGCGGACCGACGACGCTGCTCATGCCGAACTCGGTCACCATCTTGCGGGCGGTCGCCGTGGCTTTCTCGATGTCGTTGGAGGCACCACTGGTCGGGTCGTGAAAAATGATTTCTTCGGCGACACGGCCGCCCATGGCATAGGCCAACTGGTCGAGCAGTTCGTTACGCGTGACCGAGTACCGGTCTTCGAGGGGCATGACCATCGTGTAGCCGAGGGCCCGGCCGCGCGGAAGAATCGTGATCTTGGTGACCGGGTCGGTGAAATTCATCGCGGTGGCGACGAGGGCGTGTCCTCCCTCGTGGTACGCGGTGATGAGCTTTTCCTTGTCGCGCATGACACGCGTGCGTCGTTGCGGTCCCGCCATGACCCGGTCGACGGCCTCGTCAAGGGCACGGTTGTCAATGAGCTGGGCGTTGGACCGGGCGGTGAGCAGTGCGGCTTCGTTGAGTACGTTGGCCAGGTCGGCGCCGGTAAATCCGGGCGTCTTACGGGCGAGCACTTCGAGGTCAACGCCCTCTGCCATCGGCTTGCCCTTGGAGTGCACCTCGAGGATGCGCTTGCGGCCGAGCATATCGGGCGCGTCGACGCCGATCTGACGGTCGAATCGGCCCGGGCGAAGCAGCGCGGGGTCGAGAATGTCGGGGCGGTTGGTGGCGGCGATGAGAATGACGTTGGCTTTCACGTCGAAGCCGTCCATCTCGACCAGAAGCTGGTTGAGGGTCTGCTCGCGTTCGTCGTGACCGCCGCCCATGCCGGCACCGCGGTGGCGACCGACGGCGTCGATCTCGTCGATGAAAATGATGGCGGGCGCGTTGTCCTTGGCCTGACTAAAGAGGTCACGCACGCGACTGGCACCGACGCCGACGAACATTTCGACGAAGTCCGAACCGCTGATGGCGTAGAACGGCACGTTGGCCTCGCCGGCCACCGCGCGGGCCAGCAGCGTTTTACCGGTTCCGGGAGGTCCGTACAGCAGCACGCCCTTCGGGATTCGGGCGCCAACCGCCTGAAACTTGGCCGGCTCCTTCAGAAAGTCCTTGATTTCTTCGAGCTCTTCGATGGCCTCGTCGGCGCCGGCGACGTCAGCGAAAGTAACCTGCGGGCTCTCCTTGGAAACGAGCTTGGCCTTGGACTTGCCGAACTTCATCACCTTGCTGCCACCGCCCTGCATCGAGATCATGAGCCAGAAGAAGGCACCGATCAGCAATACGGGAAGCAAGAAGCTCAGAACGGTGAGCACCCAGTTGGGCTGGGGCACCTCGTCGGTGAACCCGTCCTTCGGGTTTGCCGCGCTCACTGCGGTGATGATCTCTTGGCCACGCGGGGCGACGTAGTAGAACTGCACCTGGGTGCCGAGGTCGCCGCTGGCCTTGGTCAGCGTGAGGTCGACGCGCTGCTCGCCGTCGACGATGGTGGCCTCTGCGACGTTGCCCGATTTCAGATAGCCGAGACCCTCTTGGGTGCTGACTTCACGAAAGCCGGACATGGTGATGAGGCTTGACCCCACCCAGACGGCGATGACGGCGAGCACAATGTAGAGAATTGGGCCGCGTAGTAGCTTCTTGACGTTCATGGTGACCTCAGGCTAGCGCTCGATTACAAGGGAATGCCGTGTGTTCGCCCAAAGGAAAACCCGGTTGGTGCGCGGGCTCAGCCTAGAAAGCGGCTGCGGCGACGCCGGAGTACACGTGGGGGGCCAGAATGCCCACCGAGCGCAGGTTGCGATACTTCTCGCCGTAGTCCAGGCCGTAGCCAACGACGAACTTGTTCGGAATGTTGAAACCGACGTATTTCACGTCGATGTCGACGCGCGCCGCATCCGGCTTGCGCAGCAAAGCGCAGATCTCAATGGATGCCGGGCCACGAGTTTTCAGGTTTGCCAGCAGCCACGACAGGGTCAGCCCAGAGTCGATGATGTCCTCGACGATGAGCACGTTGCGGCCGGACAGGTCGGTGTCGAGGTCTTTTAGAATGCGCACGACGCCGCTCGACTGTGTGCCGGAGCCGTAGGAGCTGACGGCCATCCAGTCCATGGTGACCGGATGGTGCAGTTCACGGGCCAGATCGGCCATGACCATAACCGCGCCCTTGAGCACGCCGACCAGCAGCAGATCGGTGTCGGCGTAGTCGATCTCGATCTGGCGTGACATTTCGGCCAGGCGAGCTCGGATCTGCTCCTCGCTGATCAGGATCTCGGTGAGGTCGCCGTCAATGTCGCGAGGTTCCATATGAAGGGTGCAGTCCATTTCTTCAGGTTTACGCGGGCACGGAAAAGATTAACACTCCGTCCTGACGTACAACTCTAATGCCTGGCAGACTGAGCACCCCCTGTCCGTGCCAATCCGTCACGAGCGCCGCCACGGCCAGGGTCTGCCCGCGATTCAGCCATACCCCGCAGTGCTCTTCGACTCCGAAGCGAATCATGCGCTGCCGCACCGCGGCGGGTTGCGCAGCGAGCGCGACGGCCGTGATCTCACCATTCGCCCAGTGCTTGTGCAGCGCGATGTGCGCCAACTCGTCGAGCGCGTCGGAATCCTCGCGCAGGGCCTCGGCGGTGCGGGCGAGCGCTACCCCGATGCCGGGACCGAGCTCATTCTCCAACAGCGGCAACACCGTTTCCCGCACCCGCACCCGGGCATAGCGCGGGTCGAAATTCTGGGGGTCGGTCCACGCGTCGAGGCCCGCATCAACGCAGAATTGTCGGGTGGTCACCCGACGGATACCGAGCAACGGTCGCAGAATCGGCCCGGTTCGCGCCGCCATGCCCCGAAGGCTCGTCGGTCCCGAACCGCGGGCCAAGCCGAGCAGCACGGTTTCGGCCTGATCATCGAGGGTGTGCCCGAGCAGCACGCCGCCCGCCCCGCTGTGCTCGAGGGCATCGTCGAACGCCGCATAGCGAGCGGTGCGCGCTTCGGCCTCCGGCCCGGTTCCGTCCCGGTCGACCGTCACGCTCATCACGAGTACCGGGTCGAGGCCGAGCTGGCGGGCTATCTCGGCAGCCCTCGCCGCGACATCCGCTGACCCGTCTTGCAGGTTGTGGTCGATGATGACCGCTCCGGCCCCGAGACCAGCGCGTGCGGCTTCGAAGGCGGTCGCGGCGGCGAGTGCAAGCGAATCGGCTCCGCCGCTGAGGCCAACCAGAACGAGCCCCTCGGCTGGCAGCAGCGTGCGCACGGCCCGGCGAATATCGGCGATGGCCGGGGTTAGGCGCGGGCGGCAGGTGGATTCCATCCAGTAACGTTATCCGCAGACTTAGATCAAGGGAGAAACAAGGCCATGGCCGAATACGACGCAGTCATCGAAATCCCCCGTGGGAGCCGCAACAAGTATGAGGTAGACCACGAAACCGGTCGGGTCTATCTCGACCGCGTGCTGTACACCAGCTTTATGTACCCCACCGACTACGGCTATTTCGAGAACACGCTCGGCCTCGACGGCGACCCCGTCGACGTTCTCGTGCTGCTCGACTACCCGCTCTTTCCGGGCGTGGGTGTCTCCGTGCGCCCCGTCGGCGTGTTCAACATGACCGATGATGGCGGCTCAGACGCCAAGGTCATCGCCGTTCCGGCCGGAGACCCGCGCTGGGACCACATTCAGGACGTCCTCGACATTCCGGAGTACACCCGCAAGGAAATCGAGCACTTCTTCGAGCACTATAAAGACCTCGAACCGGGCAAGTGGGTCAAGACCGAAGGCTGGGGCGACGCCGCTGAAGCCAACCAGATCGTGGTCGACGGCATCGCGAAACTGGCCGAAGAGGGCCACTAGCCCCTACCAGAACGGGCTTCTGCCACCGATAACCCGGCGGCAGAAGCCCGTTCTTGAGTTAAGCGGCTGGGCGGCCGACGTAGGGCGCGACGGCCCAGGACGACCAGATGCTGTGCACGCGCACGCTGGCCGACGGGTTCGGGGCTTCGAGAATCTGACCGTCGCCCGCGTAAATCGCTACGTGATAGTAGTTGCCCGGGCTGCCCCAAAACACCAGGTCGCCCACCTGCACCTGGGCGAAGGAGACAAGGGTGCCCTGCTGAGCCATGGTGTTGTACTGGTTCGTGGCCGAGTGGGAGCCGATGTACACACCAGCCGCTGCGTAGGCAGCCTTGGTCAGACCGGAGCAGTCCCAGGAGTCGGGGCCGGAGCCACCGAGGACGTAGCGGTCACCGAGCTGAGCGCGGGCGAACGTGAGCGCGGTGTCAACGATGCTCGCAGTGGGCGCGGGAGCCAGCGCGGTTGGCGGCAGTGCGGCGGCGGGTGTAACCGGCACGACACGGGCGGGCGGCGTGATCGGGGCGGCGGGCACGACCGGGGCGGGCGGCACGACGCCGACGGCCGGCACGACCGGGGCGGCCGGCACGACCGTAGCGGGCTGCCCTACTGGGGCGGGCTGCCCGAGACCGAAGCCTGATCCGGAACGCGAAGCGGAACCGGAGCCAACGGGGGCACGCGGGGCTCGCGCCGCTGCGGCCTCCGCTACCGCGGCAGCTGAGGCCTGCGCCTGGGCGAACGCGCGGGCCGCAGCGGCCGCCTCCTCGGCGGCGTGAAGGCTGCGTTCGGCCTCGACCGTGGTGTCTTTGAGCAGTGCCAGCTGTTCGAACAACTCGCTCGACCTGCGCTGCTGGGTGTCGTATGCCGTCTGCGCGGCGATGGAACTGGCAGCGGCCGCCTCAAAGGTGGTCTTGGACTCGTTGGCGAGACGCTCCCGTTCCGTGGTCGCCGATGCGGCCTGCTGGCCGAGGGATTCGGCCGCGTTCTTGTCTTGCACGGCCTCGGTGTAGATCCGCTCGGATTGCTCGCTGAGTTTGCTGGCGGTGCCGAGCTGGCCCAGCAGGTCGTCTGCGCTGTTACCGTTCAGAAACAGGTTGAGCGACAGACCATTGGCGCCAGATTTTGCGAGGTGCGCGGCGATCAGGCCGGCGCGCATCTTCGATATCGCCGCCGTGGCTTGGGCCGCTTCCGCCTGTTTACCGAGGCTGGATTCGCGCGTGGTGGCGGCGTCCAGGGCGTCCTGCGTCACTCGGTATGCCTCGGCCGCAATCTGCGCGGTCGTCACGGCCTTCGCGGCTCGGGTTGCCAGACCGTCGAGCAATTCGCCGAGAGTCGCGATTTCGGCCTGCTTGGTCAACTCGTTCTGCTTTGCCTTTTCAACGTCGTTCCAGCTTGGGTAGTCCGGCGCAGCAAAGGCCGCGCCGCCGGCGGCGGCAACGGATGCTGTGACCGCCGAGACCGCGCCGATGGCCACGGCGGAGAGCAGCCGTTTCGACGTCGCGTGCACTCGTGCACTCGCGGACGTGGAATCTGAGGTGTTCTTAGCCAAGTGATGCTCCCCGATCGGCCATGAATGGAACCGGATTGATACGGTTTCCACCAATCCACACTTCGAAGTGCAGGTGGCACCCCTGGGCGGCTCCGGTGTCACCGGAGCTGGCGATGAGCTGCCCGGCGGACACCGACTGGCCGACGCGTACGTTGTAGCCGCCGTCCTCGATGTGGGCGTAGCCGGTCGAAACGTTGTCGCCGTGGCTGATCTTCACGAAGTTGCCGTATGTGCCGAGAGCGCCGGCCCAGGTGACGACGCCGGCGCGGGCAGCATAGAGCGGTGCGCCACATCCGGTTCCGAGGTCGGTGGCGTAGTGGAAACTTCCGCTGCACTGGCCGCTACTGCCGCAAATGGTCGACCGGGGGCCGTAGCCGCCGGTGATGCGCCCGCTGGCCGGAACGCTCCAACCAGACATGCTCACCGACCCGGCAGAGCTACCGGACACCCCGGAGCCACCGGAGCTCGCGGCTGCTGCTTCAGCTGCGGCAGCGGCCGCCCGTACCGCTGCCGCTCTGGCCGCTGCTTCAGCGGCAACCCGAACGGCTTCAAGTCGAGCACGTTCCGCGACACCGGCTTCGTACCCGGCCGTCGTCGTGGCCTGGGCATCGCGCATGAACTGCAGCTGCTGCTCCAGTTCAACGCTCTTGGCTTCGGACTCGGCGAGGGCGTTCGCTGCGGCCTGAGCCGCAGCCTGAGCCGCGGACAGCGCCAGCTCGGCGGCGACGCGCAGGGTTTCACGTTCGGCCTGGGCGACCTTGGCCTGATCACTGAGTGACTGGGCATTGTTCGTGGCGGTCTGCGCCGATTCGTAGACGTCGGCACTGCGCTCGACCAGCTTGCTCATATTGCCCAATTTCGCCAGCAGCAGGTCGGCATCGGCGCCGTCACCCTCGCCTTCGAGAAACAGGTTCACGCTGAGGTCGGTTCCGCCGGTGCGGTAGAGCTGAGCGGCGAGCTGGCCGGCCTGCGTGGTGGCGGCTTCCGCTGTGGCCTTGCTGGCGTCTGCCTGCGTCTGAATGTCTGCGGCGCGGCGGGCGGCGTCGTCGAACTCTTGCTGGGCAACTTCGAGTTCGTTGGCGCTCTTCTCGGCGGCGGCCCGGGTCTCTTGCTCCTGCGCCTGCAGGCCGGCGATGAGATTCTCGATAGCGGACACCTGCGCGGCGGCCGAGACCGTGTTCGCCTTGGCATTCTGCAGGTCTTGCCACGAGGGGTATTCGAGGGCCTGCGCCGGAGCGACCGGGTTCACGAGGGTCAGCAGAAGGGTCATAGCCGCCAGGATGCTGGTCAGCGCCAGGGTGTGTCGTGGCCAGCGATTGGCAATACGTGAGCGGCGGGCGGGCACGAAAGCCCCACGGCCGATCACGGTTTTAGTACGAATCATTGTTTCCCAACAGGCTTAAAGCAGTCGCGACGTGCGCCGGAGCAGATTCTTCACAGTAACAAGTTGGGCGCCATTCGCCCAGTCTTCCTGCCGAATCTAACCCGCCAAGTGCAGCGTGGCCCGCATATTTGCGGGCGCGGTGCGAACCACGATCGCAAAGCCCCTTCCATTTGGGCAGATGTTCCGCGCGTCGATTTGGCCTTCGCCCCACAAGACCGTATGCTTACTTTTCGGCAGCCATGAACCTTATGGCTCACGGCCCCATCGTTTAGCGGCCTAGGACGGCGCCCTTTCACGGCGTTAACACGGGTTCGAATCCCGTTGGGGCTACGCAAACAGCACGTGTACGTAGAGTAAATGAAAAAGTAACAAAAAAATAGAATAGTCTTACCACGTGCCTCGCACACAGCTTCACAGTTTTACATCGAGGCCCTGTAGCGCAGTTGGTTAGCGCGCCGCCCTGTCACGGCGGAGGTCGCCGGTTCAAGTCCGGTCAGGGTCGCAAAGGCACTAGCCCTTTCGAAAGGAAGGGCTTTTTTCCTTAGAAGAAGCGTTTTGACGCATCTTTGGGGCCCTGTAGCTCAGTTGGTAGAGCGTTCGACTGAAAATCGAAAGGTCACCGGATCGACGCCGGTCGGGGCCACCACCGCCACTCCTCAGGAAGAACTGGGGAGTGGCTTTTTTATGCCCGTTTCGAGGCTCCGTTTCGCCCTCGCACGCTGCCTGCGAGCGCTGGGTAAATCAGGGACCACCAGTACATATTGTTGTTTTTGCCCGTCTACACCCAGACTGGGTGCATGAAGACAATGACGTTACCGAATACACACTTCGAAGTTTCGAATATAGTTCTCGGGCTGATGCGGATCGTGCCTCTCACCAATCAGGAGATCCAGTCCCTGGTTGGAGCATCCCGAGACGTCGGCATAAACTTTTTCGATCACGCCGACGTGTACGGCAGCGAACCCCACGAGTGCGAGCGACGTTTCGGCGACGCGGTGACGTTTTCACCGGAGGAGCGGGCACGTGTCGCCCTGCAGTCGAAGGTCGGCATTCGATCGGGCTTCTGGGACTTCTCCAAGGAGCACATTCTTCGGTCGGTCGACGAATCGCTCAAGGCCTTGAAGACCGACTATCTCGACCTGCTGCTGCTGCACCGCCCGGACGCACTGGTGGAACCCGACGAGGTGGCCGCGGCCTTCAACATTTTGCACGATGCGGGAAAAGTGCGCAATTTCGGCGTCTCGAATCACACTCCCGGGCAGGTCGAGTTGCTGAAGCATTCGGTGGCGCAGCCGCTCATCGTCAACCAGGTGCAATTGAGCATCACGCATGCGCCGCTGATCGCCGCCGGAGTTTCGGCCAACATGGCCGGCCTCGACCAGTCCATCGACCGGGACAACGGCATTCTCGACTATTGCCGGCTCAACAACATCACACTTCAGGCGTGGTCACCCTTTCAGAAGGGATTCTTCGACGGCATTTTTCTGAACGATCGAGAAAACTACGCTGCGTTGAACGATGTCATCGATGACCTCGCGCGAACCTACGATGCTCCCGCGGCTGCCATCGCCGTAGCCTGGATTACTCGTCATCCTGCCCACATGCAGGTAGTGCTCGGGACGACCAGCGTGCGACACCTTCTCGAATCGGCCGCGGGGTCTGACATTCCCCTCACCAGGGAAGAATGGTATCGACTCTTCACCGCCGCCGGACATATCTTGCCGTAGTGAGGCCCCAGAAACCCTTGGCGGTAAAAAATGGATGTATCACTCGGTCTGCTCACTCTCGTCGTCGTCGTCTGCGCGGCCAGCGCCCTCGCTAGACACTTGAACCTGTCCGTTCCGCTCCTGCTGGTAGTCGTCGGTGTAATCGGCTCGTACCTGCCGTTCATTCCAGTGGTGAAGCTGGATCCGGAACTGGTGTTGGTGGGAATTCTTCCTCCGCTGCTCTACGCCGCCGCCATCCGTACCTCTCTGGTCGAGTTCCGCACAAACCTGCGTTCTATCGGCCTGCTGTCGGTCGGTTACGTTATTTTCGGTACCGTGGCCATCGGCCTGATCGTCTGGTGGCTGCTGCCGGAGATTCCCCTGGCTGCGGCGTTCGCCCTGGGCGCGGTGGTGGCCCCGCCGGATGCCGTGGCGGCGACCACGATTGCCCGCCGCGTCGGGCTACCGCGCAGGGTGGTGAGTCTTCTGGAGGGTGAGTCGCTGGTCAACGATGCGACCGCACTGGTGCTTCTTCGCACGGCGATCGTTGCGATTGGCGGTAGCGTCACCGTCTGGCAAGTGGCGTCAGACCTCGCTTTTGCCGCCGGTGGAGGTGTCATCGTCGGCTTGATCGCGGCGTGGCTCCTGCTGCAGATCCGAAAACGGGTACGCAACGTGGCCATAAACACGTCTATGTCTCTGGCGGCCCCGTTCGTGGCCTATCTCCCCGCCGAGGGGATCAATGCATCGGGCGTGTTGGCCGTCGTCGTGGCCGGCCTCGTGATCGGCACGAAGACGCCCGCCATGCCGGGCGGCGCCTCGCGATTGAGCCAGCGCAGCAACTGGGCTACGGTGCAGTTCTTGCTCGAGAACTCCGTCTTTCTGCTGATCGGGTTACAGGTGCGGTCGGTCATCGAAGCCACCTCCGGCGACTCACTCGGTGCCGCGCGAATCTGGGGCGCCTGCGCTGTCATACTCGTCGCGGTTCTCCTGTTGCGCCCGATTTGGGTGTTCCCCGCGATTTATCTACCGCGCCTGATACCCAAAATTCGGAAGGCCGACCCCGCGCCGCCCTGGCAGTTGCCCGCCATAGTGTCATGGGCCGGCATGCGCGGTGTGGTCACCCTGGCTGCGGTCTTCGCCCTGCCAGAAGACGTGGCACACCGTCCCGTCCTTGTCCTCGCGGCCCTGGGGGTAGTGGCCGGAACGCTTGTTGTGCAGGGCCTCAGCCTGCCGTGGCTGGTACGCATCCTGGGTGTACGCGGACCAGATACGAAAGCGGATGCGCTCAGCCAGGCCGCTCTGATGGATCAGGCAACCGCCGCCGGGATCGAAAACCTGCGTCGGCACGGCCGGCCCGACGATCCTCCGGAGGTGCTCGACATGCTCGAACGCCGCACGCAGGAACGCAACCGGGCGGCATGGGAGCGCCTCGGACGTTCGGAGCTCGCAGACCGCACTCCCAGCAAGCGCTACGTACAGTTACGGCTGCTCATGCTCGACGCGGAGCGGGCCAGGGTCTTGAAACTCCGCCGTACCGGCGAGTACGCTCACGAGGTGATCGGTGAAGTGCTTGAGATGCTCGATGTCGAGGAATCCATGTTGGATTCCTCGTCCGAAGACATCGGTGTCGACTTACGCGCCGAGACCCAACCCGCGGCCCGGCCCGACACCGCTGGAGTCCCGCTGGGAGCGGGCGGCTGCGAGCATTTACGGGCCGTCGGTGAACATCCAGTGCCGCAGGACCCGGAGTGCAGCGACTGTGTGCGCGAGGGCACCAGCCCGGTGCATCTTCGAATGTGCCTGCTGTGCGGAAACGTGGGGTGCTGCGATTCATCCGTCGGTCAGCACGCGACCAGGCATTTCCGGGAGACCGGCCACCCCATCATGTGCAGCGCCGAGCCGCGGGAATTATGGCGTTGGTGCTACATTGACGAGCTTCTCGGCTAACGTGTGCTCGTCGACACCCTGGAAGAACCATCACCGAGGGCTGCGGCCTTGGACGGGGTGTCGACGAGCTTGAGGCCGACGATGCAGCCGATGAGCGCGACGAGTAGCGCGATCTTCAGCCAGGACACACTGGTATCCCCGCTGACCATCGCCCACGTCACCGTCAGGGCTGCACCGATGCCTACCCACACGGCGTAGGCCGTTCCGATCGGAATTTCGCGCATCGCCCAGGCCAGGCCTGCCATGCTGAGTACGAGTGCGCCACCAAAAATGATGCTCGGCCACAGTTTTGTGAAGCCCTCTGATTTTCCCAGGGCTGTCGCCCAGACCGCCTCGAGCACCCCAGACACAATTAGCAGAATCCACGACATGGTTCACACTCCTCGGCCAGTCTTGTCGCGTTCCGGGTACTGATCCATCGTCCGGGGCCGCGTTCCACGACCTGTTTTGACCGTAGCCACCCCCACTGGGCAACGCCTGTGCAGCACTGAGCGCAGAGCGACTACGCGATGAAGGCCCGATAGGCCACGTCGTTCGCGCGGAGTACCCGCAGTACGTTTTGGTAGCCGAGCTTCTGCAAGTCAGCATCCGTCCACCCTCGCCGGGACAGCTCAATAAACAGGTTCGGGTATTCCGACACGTTGGCCAGGCCGACCGGCATGTCTGCACAGCCGTCAAAGTCGCCGCCGAGACCGATGTGATCGACGCCAGCCACGCTGCGGGCGTGCTCGACGTGGTCGGCAACGTGCGCCACCGTGACGACCGGTTTCTCACCAACCGAACCGCCGTCCTCCCAGCGTCGGTAGTCGGCGGAAATGAACGCCGGCACGAAGGTGATCATCTGCACACCGTCGTTGGCGGCGAGCCGGGTGAGTATCGCATCCGGAATGTTGCGCGGGTGCGGATTGAGGGCAAAACACGAAGAGTGGCTGAAGAGAAGGGGCAGCGTTGTGGCGTCGAGGGCGTCCTGCATCGCGGCAGCTGAAACGTGCGAGAGGTCGACCATGATACCGATGCGGTTCATCTCCGCGATGACGGCCCGGCCACGCTCATTGAGGCCGTTGTGGATCACCTCGCCGACAGCTGCGTCCGCCCACGCCGTGGACGAGTTCCAGGTCAGTGTCATGTAGCGCACGCCAAGCCGGGCGTACTCGCGCAGTACCGCGAGTGAGTTGTTCATCTGGTTACCCCCCTCGACCCCCAGAAGCGACGCAATTCTTCCGCTCTGCTGCGCATGCGCAACGTCGTCGGCAGTGACAGCTCGTTCGAAAACATCGGGGTAGGCCGCAATCAGGCGGTGAACGAAGTCGATTTGCTCGAGCGTCGCTTGCACCGCATCGGAACCCTCAAGGTCGGTGTGCACCCACACGGACCAGAACTGGCCCTGTACCCCTCCTCGACGCAACTTGGGGACATCCGTTTGCAACTGACTACGCCCCGAATCAGGCTCGGAGTCCAGCCCGGTAACGGAATAGTCCCGACGCTCACGGCAGGCCCAGGCAAGGTCGTTGTGCCCGTCAATAACGGCAAATTTCGGAATTCTTGCGGTCATGTGCACTCTTCCCGGCAATCGATGCGCTTTGCCCAGCCTAGGACCCCCACTATCGGGCATTTTGGAGCGCTCGGACGGTGACGACTTCCGGCGCCATGCGCCGTATTCGTGCCCGCCACGCCAGGCCACGGGCGGGAGTAGTCGTTCGTCGGATTCGCACTCTTCTGCCACCTCCCCTTCGCAGGGGATATTGACCCTCATAAAGGTGACTGCGCCGCCGACTTGAATCGGGGTACTCTCTGCCAGTAAGTTGCTGAGAAAGAATCATTTTCGTACGCCGCCCGCCACGACAAGTGCCAGCATCGGCAGACTGTCACTTTAACCCCTCTGTTCCTGTCAACCCGACTGCAGGGAATGCCAACGTGATATCCACTCCGTCTCGCCAATCCACCGTCAGAATCAACTTCGCAGATTCGTGTTACACCACACTCGGCCAATTGCCTGTGGCGGCGCTGTCACGTTCGACCGCAGGGGAGACAACGCATGAGTGAGTCAGATTCCTCCGCATCTTTCGCACAGTCCCGGCCACTGGGCCGCACCCCCGAGCTTCGACTCGTTGATCAGGCGGTGCCGGCGCACACCGACATTGCAGTCGACACAGCTTCATCGGGGTTGATCTGGGCGCGGCGCTACCGAACCAAGCTCAGACTGACCGATGTCGCCGTCATTGTGCTCGCGGTCGGTGTTGCGCTGGTCGCCCGGTTCGGCGTAGACGGCATCCCGGCAGAACCGGGATCATTCAGCGCCAACTATTGGCTGGTGTCGCTGCTTATCGTGGCGACCTGGCTCACGACCCTCGAGCTGTTTCACACTCGAGACTCCCGAGTCGTCGGCGTCGGAGCGATCGAGTACAAACAAGTCATCAACGCCAGCGCCGTGACCTTCGGCACGCTCGCCATTATCTTCCTGATATTTCAGATCGACATCGCCCGCCTCTACTTCATTCTGGCGCTTCCTCTCGGCATCATCGCGCTGGTTCTCGAACGGTGGCTGTGGCGCAAATGGCTGCTGCACCAGCGCAAGTTCGGTCACTACCTTTCTCGCGGGATCGTTGTCGGAAATCGCGCCGACGTGGAATACGTCGTCAGCCAGATCGACAACAAATCCGGTGCTGCTTACTACATCGTCGGTGTCGCCCTCGAAGACGGCATCGGTGACGAGATCCTGGCGGGCGCGCGCAGGGTGCCGATCGTCTCCGATTTGGAGCATGTCGCTGCTGCGGCGGCGGCCATGGCTGTCGACACGGTCATCGTGGCCGGGCAGCCCAGCGGCGGCAGTTCCTATATTCGCAGCCTCGGCTGGGACCTCGAGGGAACCTCGGCAGAGCTTGTTCTGTCCAGCCGACTGACGGATGTCGCTGGTCCCCGCATCCATTTTCGCCCGGTTGATGGCCTCCCACTGATCCATGTCGAAATTCCCCGTTTCGAGGGGGGGCGCCATGCCCTCAAGCGCACGCTGGACATCGTGACGACAAGTTTCGCCATTTTGTTTTTGCTCCCCGTTCTCGCCGTGATTGCCGTGCTCATCAAACTGGACAGCCCCGGCCCCGTGCTATTTCGGCAGGAGCGGTGCGGCCGCAATGGAGAGACATTTCGCATAATCAAGTTCCGCTCCATGGTGCAGACCGCGGAAGACGATCTGGCCGGCCTGCTCGACCAGAATGAAGCCGCCGGGGCGCTGTTCAAGATTCGCAACGACCCCCGAATAACCAAGATCGGACGCGTTCTTCGCAAGTACTCGCTCGACGAGCTGCCCCAGCTGTGGAACATCTTCGTCGGCGAGATGAGCCTGGTGGGGCCACGCCCGCCATTGCCCGAGGAAGTTCAGGTATACGAGACCCACGTGCACCGTCGGCTGTACATCAAGCCCGGCCTGACCGGCATGTGGCAGATCAATGGCCGGTCGAATCTCAGCTGGGAAGACAGCGTGCGGCTCGACCTGTACTACGTCGAGAATTGGTCGCTCGCCGGCGACCTGATGATCATCTGGCGCACCTTCAAGACCGTCATTCAACCCGTAGGGGCATATTGACCGGGAAGCACCGTCTGGCTGCTTTCTCGCCCTCGGAGACGCCTGTGTCGCGGCCAACGGCCACGTCTCATCGGCTGTCATCATTCACCTCAGCGTGACCTGTACTGGGGGAGCTCTCGCGCTCTTTCATAAGTGAGTTTTGATCAGCTTGACAGTAGCCTTGGCGCTACCGGACGGAGAATACTGTGGGACCGATCGACGATCTGAGGCGCATCGCGAGCCAGTGGTTACTCGTTCTCATCGTCGGCGTGCTCGGCGGCGCGTCGGCCTGGGCTTACGCGATCAGCTTGCCCACCCAGTATCTGGCGACCAACAGCATTTTCGTCACCAGCGACCGAGGCGAGACCACGAGCGAGCTTCTACAATCCTCGACGCTTACGCAGAATCTGATGCAGTCCTACGCGCAGCTCGCAACGACGCCAACCGTTCTCAAACCAGTCATTAGCCAATTGGGGCTGGACACGACCCCACAGGCCCTCGCATCGCGCGTCACCGCCGTCACACCGCTCAACACCGTGATCATCAATATCGCCGTCACCAGTCAATCCGCGGCGCAGGCCGTCGTTCTCGCCGATGCCATCTCCGACTCCCTTGCCAGGACGGTTCTGACCCTGGCGCCGAAAAGAACGGGCAGCGTGCCGTCGATCGCGGTCACGACAGTGACCCCCGCTCAACTCCCGGTCGGGCCGTTTGCGCCCGATACCCGGCTCATTGTGCTAACCGGTCTACTGCTCGGGTTCGTTCTCGGCGCTGGATACGCGCTGGCACGGAAGGTGCTCGACACTCGGGTCAGCACGAAGAAGGACCTCGACCGGGTCTCGACCGCTCCCCAACTGGGAATGATCGGCCGCAAGCGGCGCAGCGACCCGGCCGGCCTGATCATGAGGGTGTTGCCGCAGAGTGCGCCAGCCGAGGCCTACCGCCGGGTGCGGGCCAATCTCGAATTCCTCGATGTCGACAACCCACCGCGCAGCGCCGTTGTCACGTCTGCGAGCGCCCGCGACGGCAAGTCCACGACCGCAATCAATTTGGCGCTCGCCATGACGGAATGCGGGTCGCGAGTGCTGATAATCGATGCCGACCTGCGACGTCCGTCGATTGCCGAACTGTGCGACCTCGAAGGCGATGTCGGCCTCACAACCATTCTGCTCGGCTACGTCGGACCCGAAGATGCCATCGTGCGGTGGTCAGACGGACTGGATGTACTGCCGTCCGGTGCGGTGCCGCCCAACTCCGGTCAACTGCTCGGTTCGGCCGCGATGAAGACACTGATGCAACGCCTGCGTGAGGACTATGACTTCATCATTGTCGATTCCCCTCCGCTGTTGACGGCGACAGACGCCCTCGGCCTGTCCCGTCTCACCGACGGTGCCATCGTGGTGGCCCGCTACAAGTCGACCACTCGTCAGCAGCTGGCAGCGACCACAGATTCGCTCGATGCGGTTAATGCCCGCATTTTGGGCATCGTGCTCAATCGGGTGCGTGAACGTCGCACCGGGCTCTACTACGGCCCGCTCAAGGCGGTCGCCGCCGCATCGATGCCGCAGATGAGCCCGGCCAACAAGAAACAAATCCCGGGGCTCCTCGACCGCCAACCCACTACAGATCAAGAAACTGTGACCATCCTAAAGTCCAAGAAACTTCCACGAGACGTGCAGAACGTCAGCCTGAAGCACTGACCCCCTGCGGGCATGGCAACAATGGCGACAACTTGCCCCCCACACAGGTGGCAGCGCAGTAACTAAAAGAAGCGCTAGGGTAGGCAAATAGTAACTGAAAAGATCTCACTAACCCGAACGTGACGACGTGACCTCCCTCGTGGGGCTACTTCCGCGTACTCCTGAACCTGTAAACCCGAACTGCAGGGAATGCCCGTGACCAAGAATTCCATGCGTCGATCCCCCATTTACCAACCGCCGAGCATGGCGGCGATCGTGCTCCGTCACGCACCGGAACGAGGCCCTCTTTATGGGCTGAGCGCACCATGAACGATGCCGTTCCTGCTCCCCCCTGACGCCGACCCTCGCAGTACGACCAGGAACATCTTGATCGGCGAGATGAGCCGGATCAGCCCTCGATCGCTCCTTGCTCCTTGCATGTCAAGTCGAGACCTACGAGCGCCACGTGCACCGCGAGGGCGGCCGTTCGGCCCCGCAGTGGCCTAGCAGTCCAGTCCCAGCGATCCACTGAACCAATCCGAACCGTGTGAGGGAACGCAATGCTACAACGTATTGGATATGCCGGCGGAGCCTTCGACCTGTTTCACGTCGGGCACCTGAACATCCTGAAACATGCAAAAAGCCAGTGTGACTATCTCATCGCGGGAGTCGTGTCCGACGAGATGCTCGAGCTTACGAAAGGGCGAGGGCCGATTGTTCCTTTGGCCGAACGATTGGAAATCGTTCGGCACATCTCCTTTGTCGACGAGGCGGTGGAGGAGCGACTCCCGAACAAGATCGATACCTGGCGCGCCGTACCGTTCGACATCTATTTCAAGGGCGACGACTGGAAGGAAACAGAACGCGGTCAGCAGCTCGAACGCGAATTTGCCGCTTTTGGAGTGGAGGTCGTGTACTTCCCCTACACAATGACCACATCGAGCACCCTGCTCCGTCGCGCGCTCAACTCGCTCGATCCCATCGGAGCTTCTCGTCTCCGCGCCAACTCCATCCACTGATACTGACGAGCAGACCTCTGATTTCTGACATTGATTCAGGAACAGCCTGTGATCCCCCCGAATTGGGGTCATTAACTGGCATTGATTCCTCCTCCATGTGATACTGCTACAGGCGCGAGTTCACCCTCGGAACCCGGGCTCAGCCCCGGAAGTGTGACCGATCAGGGCACAGGGCTGCGCAACTAATAGAAGACCGTGGTGGCGATCGACGTCGGTCGCGGCGAGGAGAACAATGACAGAGTCTGACGTGAATTGTGTCCGTGAGCAGCGACCCCGGCATACCCGGCGCATACGAAAGCGCTCACTCAAGAAAACCCTTCTGGCGATCACCGCGACAAGTATTGTTGCGGTCGGCGGCTCCAGCCTGACCGGCTTAACCGCTCAGGCAACCACGGGCTCCGACGCTGCAGTGAACTTTGTCGCGAACGATACGTTCAACTCCGGGCTCGACGGATGGATGGGCGGTGCGGAGACGAAGATGACCTCCGGAGAGGGGCGTGACGCAACGCAGGGCGTGCGGCTGACCAATACGTCGTCTGCAGCGACGTCTGTCATGTTGAACGATCGCAGCAACGCCGTGTCGAATACCGTGGCCGGACACACGTACGAGGCCACCGCTTGGGTGCGCTCCGAGACGGCCGGCCAGTCGGTTCTCCTTCGGCTACTTGAAGAGGATGCCGGCTACGACGTCATCGACAGCCAGCAGACACACCAGTGGCGCACGGGAACAGCATGGAAGAAGATCACGACGAACTACACCGCCACGCGCGCGGCCTCGTCAATTGATCTCCACGTGCTCGCGCTGAACATGCAACCGGAGAACGCTGTCGTGATCGACGACGTTTCCCTCATCGACACCACAGAAAACTCATCCGTCGACCGACCCATTGCGCCTCCGACACCCACGTCCACCCCGACTCCCACTGCAACCATGACCCCTCCCGCCGGCTGGAACTTGGCCTGGAGCGACGAGTTCAACGGATCGGGCATCGACAGAACCAAGTGGAAAGTCGATAACCTATCGACGTACGGTGACGGTAACAATGAAGTGGCGTGTCTGATGGACCGGCCGGAGAACGTCAAAACGGCTGACGGCCTTCTCACAATCACCGCCCGCAAGGAATCGGCCCCGGTCGCCTGCGGCACTAATGACTCACGGTTCCCGAACGGTCGCTCGTACACATCAGCCATGCTGAGCACGAAGGACAAGATCGACTTTGAATACGGCCGCTTCGAAATCAGCGCGAAGACCCCATTGACCCAGGGAACCTCCAAAGGCCTCTGGCCCGCATTCTGGATGCGCCCGGCCAGCGGCGGAATAGGCGAACTCGACATCCTCGAGGCAGTAGGCACCAGCAAAGCCGACTCATTGTCGGCGAACAAGCTCGTGCACACGATTCACTACGACTACGTGGGCACGCACCCCCAGCAGGCCACGACGTATACTTTGCCCACGGGTACAACCGCTGACGGTTTCCACAACTACGCAGTCGAATGGGCCCCCGGCTCGATCAAGTGGTACGTCGACGGCGTCCTGAGTGCGGAACGCAACATCTCGACCACGTCGTGGCTCGATGAAGCGTTCGTCAAGGACTTTTACCTTCGCCTGAACATGGCCGTCGGCGGCAACTGGCCCGGCGCGCCCGACGCAGACACCGCATTCCCTGCGACCTATCAAGTTGACTACGTGCGGGTCTACCAGCGCTAGTCGCGCCGGCTAACCGCAGCACTGCAGCCTCCTGCGAACAGGCCAGCCAGGGACAACTCTGGCTGGCTTGTTCGTCATGCAGGCGCCGTTTTACAGTCCTCTACCACTGCGATTGACCGCGCGCACGAGCGGGCCGGCCGGCACCAAGTGCGCCGCGATTGCCAGCGCGGCATATGCGCGCAATTGCGAGCGGTCATGGTTGATGGTTCGAGCGGCCCACGAGCGCGCTTCCGCTCGTCGGCCGAGGGCCGCCCAGGCGAAAGCGATCTGACCTTCGATCCTGGCCGATCCCTTCGGACTCTCGGAGAACTCCGGGTGCTTATTCAACAAATAACTAAGCCCGTCAATGATTCCTTGCCATTTACCGTCGAAAAAGGACGTTCGATTCCAATGCACAACGACCAAGGAGTCTTGCACCCCCCTGAGATGTCCGACGCGAGCAGCTCGCAGCAGGTAGTCATAATCTTCCCCGTAGGACGCTGGTAAATCTTCGTCTACCAGACCGAGTACCCCGGTCACGTCTGATCGCCTGATTAAAAACGACGAGGGATGAATTTCGGTCACTCGCGACTTCAGGAGATCACTGAACTCCGTGCGGTCAGGCGGCAGCCGGTCGACCAAACGGCCTGCTGTAGCGATCCGAATTCCGGTAGAAATGAGAACCGCTGCGGGATCCTCTCGCCACAGGGACATTTGACGTTCAAGCTTCGACGGCAACCACTCGTCGTCATCGTCACAGAAGGCGATGAGTTCGCCATCGGACGCGAGAATCCCCGTATTGCGGCCTCCGGCAAGTCCCGGCGAACGGGTGTTTGCAAGGGTTTGCAGCCTGCGCTGACCCTCCGGAATGACGATGTCCTCAAGCAGATCGATTTCGATCCGATCGAAAACCACGGTCAAATCAATCGCCCCCGCATAGTCCTGGCCGAGGACCCCTTTCACCGCTGCACGCAGCATCTCCGGCCTGCCTCGAGTCGCAATAACGACACTAACGCTCGGCGCGTGCACGCCTTGTTGGTCTGTCACGGTTGGCCACCTCTGCGCCTCTAGTGCGTGTACGGGTACGCGGTTGACGACGAAACATTCGGAAAGCGAACACTGCATTGCCGCGACCGTGGCGTCAGTGTAACCGATGAGAGGAGCGCAACGCGGGCGTCAATTTGGATGTAGCCCCGGACTGGGGGCGCATCGTTATCGCGGCAGCGAGCATTGCCACCAGTAGGCCCGTTGTCATGATCCCGTAGTAGGTCGACTCGACGATAACCACCAGCAACACCGTGTTGCACGCCTCACGCACCGGTTCCCGTTCCCGGATCGATCTGAAAAACGCCCAGACGAGCCACCCCATGAAGAGCACCGCGCCCGGGAATCCGTGCGAGAACATCACCATCCACAATTGCCCCTGGGTACCGACGGAAGGAATGTCGGGGGATGCCGATGGTCGCGGAGCACCGAACCCGAACAGAGGTGATTCCAGAGCGCGAGTGAACGTCTCCTCGTAGAGGCTCGCCCGATCTTGCGTCGATGAACTCGTCTCGACTCGTTGAGTCAGCCGCTGCTCGATCGGAAGCACGGAAAAGGCCGCCACGACCAGAAGGGCCAGTCCGGCCAGGGCGAGAATAACCTTCACATTGCCGCGCGCAATCGCTCGCACGCCGATATAGACGGCAGCAAGGCCAAGACCGAGAAACATTCCCCGGTTCAAGGTGAGCAAAGCCGGAACTATTGAGACGGGGACGGCCAGGAGCAACCACCAGAATCGTCGCTCCCGCCGTACGAGGATGAGGTAGGCGACCACGATCGGCGTGAGCATCGAGTACGCGTTGCCCCAGCCATTTGTGTAGAGAAAGGGCGCGCTCGGTCTCGGATCAAGCTTCAGCCACCCTGTCGGGTTGTATTGCGTCACTTTGCGCACAACCATTTCCTGCACGAGCTCATTCGATGTGATCGATGACGGAAGTACGAGACCGAACGGGGTATGCACGGAGAGAAGGGGGAAGAACACCCCTACATATCCACCAACGACGACGATGAGCCAGAACACCGTGAGCACCCCGGCGATATAGCGCACGGTCAGGTTCTTTCTCGCGTTGTAAACGTAAACGAACGCGACGGTTACGGCGAGGTAGAGCAGCGCACGGTAAATAAAACCGATCAGACGCCCTCCGCTATCGATTCCCACCACCGAGCACGCCATCCACACGAGAAAGAGCAGCCAGATTCCGAACCCGCGCGGCACGTCGACGTGACGTTGGCGCAGGAGATAGAACACCATGACCGCCGCCAACACGATCCATATGGCTTCACCAGGACCTAGCAGCCACCAAACGGGAAAGAGAACGAACATTGAGGTAAAAGGCCACCGAGGAAGCTGATCTATCGGCCGAGAGCCGTCAACGCTCACATCAACGCTGCCCTCGGTACCGCCGACGGCGTGCCGCTGTGCAAACCCATCTGCCATGCTCGTGGTCTCCTCTTGCGGACGAAAAACGCCTTTTGACATCACATTCGGTGCTTGGGGACATTAGTATATGGAGCGATTCCCCCGCAAGGGCGCGGATCCGGTTGAATTCGACCGACGCAACCAGTGCTTTGGAGCAAGCGACTCGCACCGGACCGATGTTAGGGGTACACAGAATATGTCCCAACCAGCAGATGGATCGGCACTGGGCCTGGAGTATTACGGCATAGTGCTCCGGCGACAGTGGCGCGTGATTGTGGGCGGAGTGGTACTAGGAGCTCTGGCGGCCGGGGCATTTCTCGTCATCATTCCGTCGACGGCCACCGCCACTACCGATGTGACTATCAACATCATTTCGACTGACCCGTTCAACGCTAGCAAGCAGGCTTCCGGCCTTCTTGACGGCACGACGGAAACCCAGATCGCTACTTCATATTCCGTCGCCAAAGACGCCGCCGAGCAAATGGGGTCGGGAGTTAGCGCCACCGAGGTGCGTCGCAACGTTGAAATCGCCGCCGTCACCGGAGCGTCGATCGTGCACATCGCGTTCACGTCCCCAACTGCATCCGGGGCGCACATGGGCGCTGACGCCATCGCAGACGCCTACCTGGCCTATCGCACCGCACAAGCGCAATCAAAACTCAACGCGATCCTGCAGGGCATCGAAGCTCGCCGCACCGCGCTCGGCGCCGACCTCGCAGACGCGAACTCCCGCATCAGTTCGTCGGCCCCGAGGAGCGCGGGGGCGAACCAAGCAACGAGCGATAGCGCCCTCATCACCATCGAACTCAACACGCTCCTCACGCAAAAGGGCGTGTTGTCACAAATTGACACTGCCGGTGGCTCGATTCTCACCACAGCCTCCCAGAACGACATCACGATGAATCCCGACATGACGCAGACGCTCGGGGCCGGACTACTGGCTGGAGGGGTCCTCGGACTCATCGCCGCGTTCGCGATCAACCCGCGTGACCAACGGCTGCGGAACGCCTTAGAAGTATCGCGGGCGACGAATTTCCCCGTGCTCGCGGACATCCGCTCGAAGAGCGCGTCAATCCCGGAGAGCCGAGGGACTCTCGAGCTGCTGCGGACCGCCCGTGAACGCATCCTCACCGACCTCCCGATCAATACCCAAGTCATTGCAATCTTTGACGACACCGGGGGTCGTTTTCCCTCCGACATTCCAATCAATTTGGCCGTGGTGCTAGCCCAAAGCGGTCTAACAACCCACCTGATCTTGCCGCGCTCATCTGGCGTTTTCTCCACAACGCTCCACACCAATTTAGATCTCATCGAGCCCAGCCCTGACGAGTCGGGGGTTACCTATCGGTCGCGCATCTCTCACAACCTTGATGCCACCTTCCCGACAGCCTCAGGACGGGCGAGCGACCTGGACTTGGACTTGGACTTGGAAGTTTCAAAATTTATACGCAAGAGAGTGGACGAACTCCGCACGGAGGAGCTGTATTTCTTGGTAGTCGACCGAGCAGCCCCGCGATCTAGCGTTCTTGCCGCCTTGCGCCTCTCCGAGGCCGCGATCGTGGTGGTCGGTCTGCGTCACAGCAAGGTCGACGGAGTCGCGGATATCGTCACCGAATCCGCCCGTCTGGGAACCGCCTTTCTCGGCACGATCACTGTGCCCCAGGAGCGCAGCCTCCCCGCGCCGAACGGTTCGACCGCGCCAGACATGCACGACCGTAAGAGCAGCGACGCTGATTCCCGCGCAGTATCATCGCCGGCACAGAAATGAGCACGACGGACCATAAAGCGTTGCGCACGAGCGTCTTGCGCGTACCCGTTGATCCGTTCGGGCAAGATCAGATCGTCGACATCGTCATGAAATGGACCGACGGGCCGCACACACACGTCGCCGTCGGCGTGAATGCCATGGTCTGCAATCTAGCGGCGACGAATGACGACTTTCACGGGAAGGTCATGGCGGCGGATCTCAGCTACGCCGATGGCCAGTCCGTTGTTTGGGCGGCGCGACTTCTCGGCGGACGCGTTCCGGAGCGAGTCGCAACGACCGATCTCATTGACGCGCTTGCATCGATCTCAGCGTTGACCGGCAAGAAACTCTTCTTCTACGGCGCTAAACCCGGAGTGGCGGAGCGTGCCGCATCCCAGCTGCGTCACGTTCACCCGGATCTGCAGGTTGCAACCCGAGACGGCTACGTTTCGCATGACGGTATGCCCCAGCTGATTGATGAGATCAACGCTTCCGGGGCTCACATCCTGTTCGTGGGGCTGGGCGAACCACGGCAACAGGATTGGGTATCCCAGTATCGCGACCGACTCACGGTTCCCGCCATTCTGACCTGCGGTGGCTTATTCGACTGGGTGAGCGGCGACAACAAGCGTGCTCCCGCCTGGATGATTGCGGCTGGGCTCGAGTGGCTCTGGCGGCTGATCATCGAGCCACGGCGGCTCGCTTCCCGGTATCTTCTGGGCAATCCGGCTTTTCTCTACCGCCTCGGCAAGCAGGTAGTGAGCGTGCGGCGTGGGTCAGCCAGGTGACGTGAGTGCTTCAGAGCTAGAATCCCGCGCACAGGATTCGCGGCTGATCGCGCGTCAGGGGGTAGCGAGCTTTCTGGGGTCGGCGACCAGCGCGATCATGGGCTTCATCCTGATCGTCGTTCTTGCCCGCACTCTCGGCGACGTTGGTTCCGGTGTTGTTCTGCAAGCCATCGCCGTTTTCACCATCGTGTTGAGCCTCGCCCGCGCCGGAATGGACTCCGCCGCGGTGTGGATCATGCCGCGCCTTGTCGCGCACGATCCGGTGCGGATCCGGAGCGCCCTCGGCACGATGTTTTTCGTGACGGCGATCAGCAGCTCGGTGTGCGCCGTCGCCACGGCGTTGCTGGCCCCCGGCTTTGCTCTGAGTGGAGACAGCCATTCCGACGAGGTCGTGCGCGCTGTGACGGTTGCCGGTTGGTTTCTTCCGGCCGGAGCGCTCCTCTTGGTTGCCTTGGCCGTGACGCGAGGTCTCGGAGGCATCGTCCCCTACATGGGTGTCGGAAGCGTTGGGCTGCCAGTAGTGCGCTCGATAGTGGTATGGCTGGCCGCCACCGCGGGTGGGTCTTTTGTCGCAGTGACGCTGGCTTGGGCGGCACCTCTGCCAGTTGCACTCATCGCCGTCCTGATCATCGTGAGATTTCAAGTTCGTCGACACGAGCGGGCCGCCGAGACGCGCGGTTCCTGGCGCCCGATCGCGGCGCTGCGGCAAAGCATCTTGAGCTATGCACTACCCCGCACGGTGTCGGCCGGACTCGAGCAGACCCTCATCTGGCTTGACGTGATCATGGTCGGTGTGATCGCGGGTTCGGCGGCAGCGGGAGTCTACGGAGGAGCGAGTCGGTTCGTCGCCGCCGGATTGGTTATCGATACTGCGCTTCGGATCGTGGTCTCGACGCGCTTCAGCACCCTCCTCTTTGAGAAGAAACTTGTGGAGGTTGAAGCGCTCTATCGGGTCGCCGCCACCTTCCTCGTGCTTTTCGGCACGCCGATTTACTTGCTCCTTGCCGTCTTCGCCCCTATCGTACTGAGTTGGCTCGGACCCGGATTCGAGCAGGGATCGACGGCCCTCGTCATTCTGTGCGTCGGCGCCACCCTTGCTTTCACTGCAGGAAACATCCACTCGGTGCTCCTGATGAGCGGGCGAAGCGGGTGGGCGGCGATCAATAAGGGAGTCGTACTTCTGGTCAATGTGGCCGGCAACCTAGTCCTGATTCCGCTCATCGGCATCACCGGTGCGGCTCTGTCCTGGGCGTTTTGCATGTTGCTCGACGCGACGTTGGCGGTGATCGAGGTGCGGCGATTCCTCGGCATCCGAATGGGAGTCGGTACAGTCGCCTACGCACTGCTCGTGCCGGTCGTCACATTCGGCGCTCCCGCAATCACCCTGAGGCTGACCGTTGGGGCTACGTTTCAGGCGCTAGTTCTCGCAGCCGCAATAGGGGCGATTCTGTTCGTCGGATGGTGTGCGCTCGATCGAAAGAGGCTGCACCTGCACGATCTTCGCATAATCACCCGACGGCGTTAGCGCGTCTTCTCCACCCTCTGTCGAAGCGATCATCAGGAGATTGCCCGAAAGGGGGGTGTCGGGTGCGAAGCAGACGCGTAGTGTGTGCTTTATGTTGAAATTTCGTCAGCTTCTCTTCGGTGTCAGTTTCGACCCAGAGCACCCTGCGGACTCAATCTGCAGGAAATTGCGCCTGGATTCGCTACCGGTCTTGCCGTTGCGAACCATGACTGCTCAGCGCTCGCGTCACGCCGACCTGCTCCCATCAGACGAGAGAATATTCGCATGAGCGCGCCCGTGGGCTCCCCGACGCCGGAAGACGGCGTCACCCAAAAGCCGTCAGTGCGGCGCAGCGCCACACGGAAGCGCATCGCTTGGGTCACAGTTGCCCTGCTCGCAACTGTCGCGGTGGTCGGCGTGGCCTGGGACGCTTGGCCTGCAGGGAAGAGTAGTACCGCCGAGGGGGCCCCTGCGACGCCTAATCAGCCGGTCGAAGCATCAACGTCTACGCTGACTCCAACTCCGACTTCAACTCCGACCTCGTCACCGAGCGCGCCAATTTCGACGTCCTCGCCCAGCACACCGGCGACCCCCAGCCCCCCTCCGCTGAAAGATGCCACTGTCACGGTGTCAGAGTTTCTTGCTGCCACCGCGATCATCGCACCGGACGCTCCGGATACCGCCGACCAGTTAGCGAAGGTGGCAGCCGGTTCCATCATCGCTGAAATCGAGAATGATCAGCAGGAACTGGTCGCCAACGGTTGGACGCAGGAGGGCACGCCGGTAGTGGACTCGTTGAGCATTGTGAGTAATGACGCCACCGCGTCGCCGCCGAGCGCTGTCGTTCAAGCGTGCATCGACTCCAGCGCGGTAGTCACCTTCGATTCCGACGGGAAGCCGCTGGCTGGACCAGGAGATGCGAAGCCCGACCGGGCGCTGAACATCTTCAAGCTGCAGCACGACGGTACTTCCTGGCGCGTGACAGCACGCTCTTTCCCCAACGACACCACGTGCTGACCGCTAGCACTCATCGATTCGTAATAGTCCCCTGAAAACGCCGCCATTCCCAACAAGGAGAATTGATATGACGCTTACCCCAGGCGTTTCGAATCGTTCGATGGCTTCACGCTTGGGGCCGCTTCTGGCGGCCGGCATCGTGTTGATGTCCGTGCTCGTACCGACAAGTAGTAAAGCTGCGACAAGCATTCCGGCGCCTGACGGGCTGTCGTCTGCCACAGCGGCAGCGTCATGTTGGGAAGTCAAGCAGCTCACGCCTGCGGCACCGAGTGGCGTGTATTGGCTGGGAACTCCCACACTGGGCGCACCCCAACAGTTCTACTGCGATCAGGTCACGAGCGGGGGCGGTTGGGTTCTGGTCGGGCGCGGCCGGGAGGGCTGGTCGCAATCAAATGAAGGCGCGGGAACACCAGCGGACGTTCACGGCACGATCACCGGCCAGGCCGCGTTCGCACCGAAACAACTCTCCAGCAAAGTGATCGGCGGCCTACTCAACGGCCAGCAGGTCAAAGCGCTCCCGGATGGAATTCGACTCAGCCGAGCAACCAACACCGCAGGCACGACCTGGCAGGAGTCGACGTTCGCTTTCTCCTCACCGCGGGTTGAATGGTCGTGGATGTTCGGCAATGTCCAGCGCCTCGCCTCGTGGAAAATCGGAACGGTTACGGGCACCACCGGCCTGACTCAGGCGTTCGGTTCCGGCACCACTCAGGACCGAATTGAGACGGCTACAGGGGCAACCCCCGGCTACTCACCAGGATTCGGGTTCGGCAGTGCCGCTCGGGGCACTCCCGATGCGAGCAGCTATATCTGGGCGTCAAGCACGACCGCGGGGTATCCGCGACCGTTCACCCAGGTGTACCTGCGTCCAAAGCTTTTGAGTTCGACCATCTACGCTGCAATTCCCGACAGGGGAACGGAAAAAGTCGAGCAGGCCGGCGTTGCGGAGAGCTTCGCTGTCCCCACCGCCTGGGGTGTCAGTGGAATCGGTGCCGGACCGAATACCGTGGAGGGCAGCAACGAAGTTTCCGCGTTCGCAGAGAGCAATGGCGTCGTGTACGTCGGCGGAAACTTCCTCACCGTGCAGAAGACGGCTGCAGGTGGATCCCAGGTCGCACAGGCGTATCTAGCCGCCTTCGACGTGAAGTCGGGTGCGTGGATCTCCTCGTTCAGGCCCACCTTTGACAAACAGGTCAAGGCTCTCGCCGTCTTACCCAACGGAAATCTTGCCGTCGGCGGATTTTTCGGCCAAGTGAACGGACAGTCGCGTCCGGGGCTGGTCGTACTGAACCCGACGACCGGCGTCACCGCCACCGCCTTCACGACACAACTGACTAACAGTCTGAGCGGCGGGGTGCCCATTGTCCGGGCGCTCGACGTGCAGAATGACTGGCTGTACATCGGCGGCACGTTCACACATATGACCGGCGGCACGGCGACCAGTCAGGTTTACTTGCGCTCTGCCGGTCGGGTCTCGGTCAGCAACGGAACGCCTGATTCGACCTGGAATCCGGAGTTCAACGGCACTGTGGTCTCGCTCGACGCCTCTTCGATCGGTGACCGCGTGTATTTCGCCGGTTTCTTCAGCGCCTCAAAGGCGACGGCAGCCGTGAAGGGCGCCGTAATCAACACGTCCGACGCGTCGGTCATCCCATGGACGATCAATTTTTCCAGCACGAAAGCCAACTATCAGCAAACTGTCAAGGAAGTAGGAGGGATCGTTTGGATCGGCGGATCAGAACATATGCTGTACAGCTATGACCGCACTGCAATGACGGAAAAGAGCAGCAATGTCGGCAATGCCGGAGGTGATTTCCAGGCCATCTCGACTGACGGCTCGGTCATCTACGGCGGCTGCCACTGCTTCTTCTCGAACTATCACGGCTCGCACACTTGGCCGTCGGTGGGCACCGGCTGGACTCAAGCGACGAAGATCAGTAGCGCCGGCGCTTGGGACAATGTGACCGGAGCACCACTCCCGCAGTTCAGCCCGATTGTGAATCAGCGAGTCGGCGCGGGCGCGTGGGCACTCTTCAATGACTCATTGGGGAACACCTGGTTTGGCGGGGACTACAGGGCGTCGGTGAAAGCCGGGTTCGTTCGCCAATGGTCCGGGGGGTTCGTGCGATTCGCTCATAACGATTCGCAGGCACCGACCGTACCGTCAGCACTCACGGTCTCGACATCGGCTAGCGGTGACACCCTCAATTGGTCCGGCTCGTCTGACGATCGTGGAGCCGTGAGCTACCAGATTCTGCGGAACGACAGGGTTATTGCGACGGCACCGTCCCTCAGTATCACTGTCGCAGCCGCCCCCGTTGGCACGAAGTATTTTGTTCGAGCCGTTGACGGTTCAGGAAACTGGTCGTCAAGCACGCCGGCTGCCCTAGTCTCAACGACGCCCCCGCCCGGTTCAGGCAATCCCATCCTGATCGACGCCGGAAGCACGTGGAGTTACTACTACTCGACGACGGACCCAACTTCCGGCTGGCAGGCGCCTACCTATGACGCCTCAAGCTGGTCAACCGGTCCAGCCCCGATCGGCTGGGGACAGACGACCCTGGGCACGACTCTCTCGAGGGTTGCACCTCAAGCCCTCACCTCGTATTACCGCAAGTCGTTCAGTGTGGCCGATGCATCGAAAATCGCCTCAGTGAAGCTGACGACACGCGCGGACGATGGAATCGTCGTCTACGTGAATGGCGCAGAGGTGGTGCGTTCGAACATCGGCACCGGCACTGTAACGTCATCGACCTACGCCACATCGGCTATTTCGGCCACGAACGCGCTGGCAAACCCGGTAACGGTCACGGTACCGGGATCTGCGTTCGTGACCGGGACGAACCTGATCACGGCTGAGGTGCACTCCAATTACCGCACTACCCCGAGCGCTAGCTTCGAGCTAACGGCCGTGGTGCAGTAAGTAAATGGGTACGTAGGACGAGGAAAAATCACATGACACGCTCTTCACTGGCGTTACCGGTGCCGACGGCATTGCCGGTGCCGGAAGCCTCGCTGGCGCCGGAACCATCGGCCTTGCCGGCATCGGACGACACCTCCCGACCTGCCGTTGCGACCGAACGCGCCTTCCTCGCCGCTCTCCGCGGCCTACGCACCGCGCAAAAGCCGGGCAACGGGGTACCTGCGTATACCCGATGGGTCAATCGGCGTCTTGCCCGATTCGCGGCGGCGTTGGCGTACTCCCGCGGTTGGTCGGCGAATGCTGTCACAGCGACTTCCGCGCTCTTCTCGGTAGGTGGTCTATCACTCCTTATAGCGCTCCCCCCGAGCGTTGGAAGCGGCGTCGGAGCAGCGGTTCTTCTGGCGATCGGTTACGTTCTAGATTCAGCCGACGGGCAGGTCGCGCGCTTGGGAAAAACCGGCGGCCCATCGGGCGAATGGCTCGACCACGTGGTCGATGCCATGCGCACACCGGCGATACACCTCGCCGTGCTCATCGGGCTGTATGCCGTGCCCGGAATCGGAACCTGGCCGCTTCTGATCGCCATCGGGTACTGCCTAGTGAGCTGCGGTCAGTTCCTTAGCCAGATTCTGTCGGAACAGCTGGCCGGCCCCGCCGTGCCGATATCCGACACCGCCGGGATCAAGCAATCGCTGGTACTCGTACCGACCGACACCGGCACACTCTGTTGGATCTTTCTACTCTGGGGCGCGCCGACCGTTTTTGTCTGGGTCTACGCCCTCATGTTCCTTCTTAACACGGTGCATGCCGCGATCTCAATGCGCAGAAAATATGTTCGGCTCGTCGCGCTCAATCAGCAGTTCGCCCGCGGATGAGTAAAGCCGTCTACTATTCTGTGGCGAAACGGTCGGTCGCCTCGATGATGGCGTCGAGGATGCCGGGCTGGTCGAGGGCATGGCCAGCGTCGGGAATCAGGTGGAATTCAGCCTCCGGCCAGTTCTTGTGCAGGTCCCACGCAGTGAAGGCCGGGGTGCACATGTCGTAGCGACCCTGCACGATCACGCCGGGGATGTCGGCGAGGCGGGAGGCGTTGTCGATGAGTTGATTCGGGGTGAACCAACCCCTGTTGGCGAAGAAATGGTTCTCGATGCGGGCGAACGCCACTGCGAAGGCGGGGTCGGCAAAGTGCGCAACCTTGTCGGGCTCCTGCAGCAGGGTGATCGTCGAGGATTCCCAAGTGGCCCACGCCACGCCGGCACGCTGGCGAACGAACTGGTCGGGATCGTGCAGCAGGCGGCCGTAGGCCTCGATCAGGTGGCCGCGTTCATTCTCGGGAACCGGAGCGAGGAACGACTCCCACAGGTCGGGGTAGATCGCGGCGGCACCGCCCTCGTATAACCAGTCGAGCTCTACCGGGCGCAGGGTGAAGATACCGCGCAGGACGAGTTCGGTGACCTTGTCGGGGTACGTTTGGGCGTACGCGAGCGCGAGGGTGCTGCCCCAGGATCCGCCGCAGACCAACCAGCGGTCAATGCCGAGATGCTCGCGTATTTTCTCCAGGTCAGCTACGAGGGTCCACGTGGTGTTGACGTTCAGGTCCACGTCGGACTCGCTCGCGTGCGGGGTGCTCGAGCCGCAGCCGCGCTGGTCGAACAGGATGATGCGGTACTTCGCCGGGTCGAATACCCGACGCTGGTCGGGGCCGGAAGCGCCTCCCGGGCCGCCGTGCAGATAGACCGCCGGCTTACCGTCGGGATTGCCGGAGGCTTCCCAATAGATGGTCTGATTGTCGCCAACATCGAGCATACCGGTCTCATAGGGGTCGAGCTCGGGGTAGAAAGTACGCATACCTCGAGCCTATTCCCCGGCACTAAACGATCGCCACGTGCGACGATAGATCATGGCGAGCACATCTCTCACGGAGGCCGAGCTTGGGCACTTCGACCAGGAGCTCAGGGATCAGCGCGACTCGACCGAGATTGAGCTGAACAGGCTGGCGGAGTCGCTCACGAACGTACGCGAAGCGCGAAGCGACGGATCGGCCGACGACGAGCACGATCCGGAAGGTCCGACCCTGTCGAGTGACTGGTCGCGAATCGTCGGTGTTCACCGCGAGTTCCGCGAGAAAGTCGCCGCGATCGATCGTGCGCTGGCCCGCATTGCTGACGGGAGTTTCGGTACGTGCATCCGATGCGGAAGAGGCATCGGGGCCGCCCGGCTGTTGGCCCTCCCGACGGCGGAACTGTGCATCGACTGTGCCCGGGAGGTCGAAGGCCACAACCGGTAGCGGAGTCGGTCGACGGTCACTGCCCGGCGAGGCCGAGTTCGTAGGCCAGAATGACCGCCTGAACCCGATCGCGGACGCCGAGTTTGTGCAGGATGCGGCCGACATGCGTCTTCACGGTCGATTCGGAGAGAAAGAAGCGCTCGGCCAGTTCGGTGTTGGAGAGCCCCTCGGCGACGGCGAGAAAGACTTCGGTCTCGCGTTCGGTGAGCGCTCCAAGCGCCGTGGGGTCGCCGGCAGTACCGGCTTCGGCCTGGGGCAGTTTGGTACCGAACAGGTCGAGCAGGCGTCGGGTCACCCTCGGCGAAACGGATGCTTCTCCCGAGGCCACCGTGCGGATCGCGGCGATCAGCTCCCCCGGTTCGGCGTTCTTCAGCAGAAAACCACTCGCGCCGGCACGCAGCCCTCCGAAGGCGTACTCGTCCAGATCGAAGGTCGTGAGAATGATGATCCGGGTGTTCGGCTGGGCCGTCATGATCTGCCGGGTAGCCTCGATACCGTCGACGCCCGGCATGCGCACGTCCATCAGGATGACCTGGGGGCGCAGGCTCGCGGCGAGCGAAATCGCCTGGGCACCGGAGCCAGCCTCTGCGACCACGGAGAAGTCCTCTTCGGCTTCGAGAACCATGCGAAACCCTACGCGCAACAGCGCCTGGTCGTCGGCGAGCATGATGCTGATCGGTGCGGAATGGGGGGTCATGATTCGTCCTCAAATCTCAGGGTCGCATGCACGCGCCAGCCGTCGTGGAGTCCCGGCGCCGCCTCGAAGATTCCGCCGTAGATCGCGACGCGTTCCTGCATTCCGATCAGGCCGCGGCCAAAGCCCTGGACACTGGCTGCTGCCGCCGGTCGGCCGTTGTCGCTTATCGTGATCTGCGCTGTCCCGGGAGAGGAGGTCAGACGCACGGTCACCCTGGTCGGCGTATCCGCATAGCGCAACACGTTCGTCAATGACTCCTGGATGAGCCGAAAGATGGTCAGCTGCACGCTCGCGTTGCTCGGCTCTCGGCCGCTGCGTTCCAGGACGACCGGAAGCCCGGTCGATCGGAAGGACTCGACGAGGTCGGCGAGTTGGTCGATGCCCGGCTGCGGAGCTCGCGGAGCCGGCTCCGTCTCAACTTCGAGCACCCCGAGCAGGCGGCGCATCTCGGTCATCGACCGGCGCCCGGTGGCCGCGACGTCGAGCATTGCAGCGCGGGATCGTTCGACGTCCTTCGGTGCGATCGCGTGGGCACCGTCGGCGAGCGCCACCATGACCGAGAGACTGTGCGCGACCACATCGTGCATTTCACCGGCTATTCGGGTGCGCTCCGAGATGCGGGCGAGCTGCGCCTGCTGGTCACGTTCGCGGGTCAACTGCGCGGCCAGGTCAAGCAGCGACGCCACGTAGCGCTTGCTGTTGCCCATGTTCACGCCGACCAGCGTCGCGGCTAGCAGCATGATCGCGGATTGGCTGGCGACGGGGATCCACGGGACCTCGGCCGGGTTGTCGGTGAGCCAGGCGGCCAGGCCGGCCAGCACAGGCTTGCAGTGACGTCCTTGGCTCCCAGGATGGGAGTGGCCACGAGGAACGAGCCGACCACACTGAACAGGCCCACCAGGACGGTGAATCCGAACAGCACGATTACCTTGGTCCAGAGCGCGGGCAAGCGGCCCGGCACCGCGGTGAGCGTCGATTTGATCATGCCGCTGGAATATTCACCGCTAATCGACAGCACGCCAAGAACCGCGACGATCATTTGGCCGAGGCCCAATCCGGTCGTGGAGACGAGCACGAACATCTGCGCGTTATCGACGGCCATGGCGGCACCGGTGGCCGGGTCGAATCCGGCCGTTAGCGGGGACAATGCGAAGGACATCGCCACGGCGAGTCCGAGGGAGGCTACGACGACGAGGGAAAAGGTCCAGTAGGTGGAGCGCAGGCTCCAGAGCTTGATCGATTCAGACCTGAGCAGGCCGCTGAAGCTGAGCCCGGAGCCGGTTGAAACGTAGGGGGCCCCAGAAGCGGATTGCGTTGTCTGGTGGGTCTGGGTGCTCATCGAGCGACCTCCGCTTCGGTGTGGGAGGAGGCATCGCCGGTGCGATACTCCACTTCGTTCTGCGTGAGTTTCATGTAAGCGTCCTCGAGGAAGGCGTTCACCGCCGAGAGCTCGTGCAGGGAAATCTGGGCGGCAGCGGCACGGTCGCCGATCTCGTTCACGGTCAATCCGCTGATCTCGAGCACGTCCTGCTCGACGTTGGTGATGGTGACATCTTCCTGTGCCAGCAGGGCGGCGAGGGCCGCCGAGTGCGGGGTGCGCACGCGAACCGTGTTCTGCGCAGCCGAGGCGATAATATCGGCGACCGAGGCATCCGCTATCACCCGACCGCGGCCGAGCACGATGATGTGGTCGGCGGTGAGCGCCATCTCGCTCATCAGGTGCGAGGAGAGCAGCACGGTGCGGCCCTCGGCGGCGAGCTGTTTGGTGAGCGTACGCACCCACTGCACGCCCTCGGGGTCGAGGCCGTTGACCGGCTCGTCGAGGATGAGCGTGGCCGGGTCGCCGAGCAAGGCAGCGGCGATGCCGAGGCGCTGGCCCATACCGAGGGAGAATCCACCGACGCGCTTGCGGGCGACGGACTCCAGACCGGTGAGGTTGATGACCTCGTGCACTCGACTGGTGGGGATGTTGTGGGTCGCGGCTATGGCACGCAGGTGGTTGTAGGCGCTGCGACCGGTGTGCACGGCCTTGGCGTCGAGCAACACGCCGACCTCGCGCAGTGGCGCTTTGTGCTCGTGGTACGGCTTACCGTTGACGATGACCGACCCGGCGCTGGGTCGGTCTAGACCCACGATCATGCGCATTGTGGTGGACTTGCCCGCGCCGTTCGGCCCGAGAAAACCGGTGACCTTGCCGGGCTGCACCGTGAAGTCGACCGCGTCGACCGCGGTCTTGCTTCCGTAGTGCTTGGTCAGGGACTGTGCCTGGATCACGACTGCCTCATTCCGTTGGTGGGTGAGGCCCCGTTTCACTGCACGGAAGCCCTATACCAAACGGTATGGTTTGCCCGCTATGTGGCGCATCAACCTGGGGATGGTTGTGCCCCACCGGTGTCGTACCTGAGTACGATGCGCGCCGGCCTACCGTTTGACCGACTTTTCGGGTGCGGGAGCGGCTCCCGACGCCCGCTGGTCGGCGTAGTAGTCGCGCGCCTCGTTCTGGCGTTCACGCTCAATACCGCTCGCGATCGTAGCCCGCAGGTGATCTGGCGAATAGCCGAACGCGTCGACGAGATCGAGGGCATGCGGACGAACGCGCGCGATCAGCCGGTCGATGTAAGCCGTGACGGCCTGGGCCCGCTGGGCGGAGAGTCGACCGTGAATGAGGTACCAGGCCAGGTTCTTCTCGACCAGGCCGAGGCCGAACAAATCGCGCAGCCAGGTGAGCACCTGCTTGGTTCCGGCATCCGTTGTGGCGTCGAGCGCCCGGGTGAACGACTCCCACTGCAGGAGTTCGCCATGGGCGCGTGCTGCCTCGATGAGCTCGTTCTGGTGCGCGTTGAACAGATCGGCGGCTTGCTTACTGGGCAGCTTGGTGGCACCGCGCAGCTTGCCGGCGACCTCGCCGATCATACTCTCGACCCGATCGGTGAGCAGCTCGCGCTGCACGTCGGCATCGCGGAGGGCACCGACGGAGCGGGCGGTGGATCCGCGGTCGAACACCGTCTGCCCGAGGGTGCGCAGGCCTGTGCCATGGTAGGCGCGACCGGCGGCGTGCTGCACGACGTAGCGCGCGAGGGCTCCGGCATCCGCTGTGGCGAATTTACGGCTGTAATCGGTGAGCAGACGCTTGGCGACGAGCTGCAGCAGCACGTTGTTGTCGCCCTCGAAGGTCGCGAAGATGTCGAGGTCGGCGCGCAACCCCACGAGGCGGTTCTCAGCCATGAAGCCGGCGCCGCCGCAGGCTTCACGGGCCTCCTGCAGGGTGTCGAGTGCGTGCCAGGTGGAGAGCGGCTTGAGCGCGGCAGCGAGGGTCTCGAGGTCTTGCCGGTCATCGTCGGTGTCGGCCTTGCCGCTGAACACGTCGTCGAACTTCACCAGGAACTCGTCGTGCGCGAAGGTCTGGGCGTACGTCGTGGCAAGGCGCGGAAACAACCGGCGCTGGTGCCGCTGGTAGTCGAGGATGACCTCCTCGTCGGTGTCGCTGCCGGCGGTGAATTGGCGACGCTGGCTTCCATAGGTGATCGCGATGGTCAGGGCGAGAGCGGATGCCGCGGTGGCGGCCCCGTCGAGCGACACGCGCCCCTGGACCAGCGTGCCCAGCATCGTGAAGAAGCGACGGCCGGGGCTTGATATCGGGCTGGAGTACGTGCCGTCCTCGGCGACGTCGCCGTACCGGTTGAGCAGATTTTCACGCGGGATGCGCACGTCGGTGAAGTGCAGTCGGCCGTTGTCGATGCCGTTGAGGCCACCCTTCAAGCCGTCGTCCTCGCCGCCGACACCGGGGAGGAAATCGCCATCGGCGCCCCGAATGGGCAGGTAGAAGGCATGCACGCCGTGGTTGGTTCCACGGGTGATGAGCTGTGCGAACAGCACGGCGGCAATGCCGTCTTTCGCGGCGTTGCCGAGGTAATCCTTCCAGGCGGCGCGAAACGGGGTGTTGATGATGAACTCACCGGTGGCGGCGTCGAAGGTCGCGGTGGTCGCGATGCTTGCCACGTCTGAGCCGTGACCGATTTCGGTCATGGCGAACGCGCCCGGCACGCTCAGGTCCATGATGCCGGGAAGGTACTTATCGTGGTGCGGCTTGGTGCCGAGGTGCAGGACGGCGGCGCCGAACAGGCCCCACTGCACGCCACCCTTGATCTGCAGGCTCGGGTCGGCAATGACGAGTTCTTCGAAGCCGGCAATGTTTCCACCGTGGTCGTCCTGACCGCCAAGGTGCTTGGGGAAGGCGCGCAGTACGTGGCCGTTGGCTGCGAGTACCTTGAGCTGCTCAAAAACACGCAGCCGGTGGTCAGCCATGGAGAGCCCCTCGATGCGCTGCATATCGGGGCGCGCGGTGACTTCTCGGGCGGCGAGGCGCACGTCGGCCCAGGTGCCGAGCAGCTGGCGCCCGAGTTGTTCGACGTTGACTGCAGGGGCGGTCGGATCACCGATGGACTTGATGGGTCCCGTGTCGACACTGGGAACGAGGCTGGGATCGATCGTCGTCGATCGGGTGTTGGAGCGCTGTTTCGTGTCAACCACGGGTGGTCCTAACTGTTCGCGCGAAAGTGATGATCGCAACGTTAGGGCCGCATGGTCGCGGTCGTGAAACGCGCGGTGCGGGGGCAACAACGATAGATGCCGCCCCCGGCATCCGTTTTGTAGGTTTACTACAACCTCGAACCGTGTACACGTGCGCTCCCACACAAATAGCGTACTGGTGCGATCACGCGGAAGCGGCGACAACCTCGAGGAGGGCTTCGCCGTAGGCTTCGAGCTTCTTAGCACCGATACCGGTGATGCCGTCGAGCCCGGCGAGCGTGGTGGGACCGGCGGCGGCCACAGCGATCAGGGTCGCGTCGCCGAAGACGATGTAGGCGGGCACGCCCTGCTCCTTCGACTCGGCCGAACGCCACACCCGCAGCGCCTCGAACAGGGTCTCTTGGGACGTGCTGAGGTCGGCGGCAGCAACCTTCGCTGCGCTCGGGCGGCGGGCGGCACTGGAACGCGCGGGGCGGTCGGGTTCACGCCGCAATTGCACCGTGCGGCTGCCGCCGAGAACCTCGGCGGCAGCATCCGTTAGCACGAGGGTGCCGTATTCGCCGGAGGTGGCGAGCAGGCCCTGGGCCAGCATCTGCCGCACGACGCCGCGCCAGGCCTGGTCGCTGAGGTCGGCGCCGAGGCCCCACGTGCTCAGCTCGGTGTGCCGGTATTGGGTGGCGCGGGGGGTTTCTTTGCCGCGGAGGATGTCGATGAGGTGGCCGGCGCCGAACTTCTGATTGCGTTCGCGGTGCAGGCGCACGATCGTGGAGAGCAGTTTTTGGGCGGGGATGGTGCCGTCCCAGGCTTCGGGCGGTTCGAGGCAGGTATCGCAGTTGCCGCAGGGTTCGCTGGCCTGGCCGAAGTAACGCAGCAGGTTGACCCGGCGGCAATGCACCGTTTCGCACAGCGCGAGCATGGCGTCGAGGTGGGCGGAGAGTTTGCGCCGGTGGCCGAGGTCGCCGGGTGACTCGTCGATCATGCGGCGCTGCTGCACGACATCTTGCAGGCCGTAGGCCAGCCAGGCCGTGGCCGGTGCCCCGTCGCGGCCGGCTCGACCGGTCTCCTGGTAGTAGCCCTCGACCGATTTGGGCAGGTCGATGTGGGCCACGAAGCGCACGTCGGGCTTGTCGATTCCCATGCCGAACGCGATCGTGGCGACGATGACGACGCCCTCCTCGCGCAGAAAACGGGACTGGGTGCGAGCGCGCAGGCCCGCGTCGAGCCCGGCATGATACGGCAGCGCGTTGACGCCGTTCTGCCGCAGGAATTCGGCGGTCTGGTCGACTGTCTTGCGACTGAGGGCGTAGACGATTCCGGCGTCGCCCGGGTGCTCCGTCTTCAAGAAGGAGAGCAGCTGTTTGCGCACCTCGGATTTGCCGACAATGCGGTACTGAATGTTGGGCCGGTCGAAACTCGCCACGAAGTGTCTGGCGTCGCCCAGCTGCAGGCGGGTAGTGATCTCCTGGTGCGTGGCATCCGTCGCTGTGGCGGTGAGGGCGATGCGCGGTACGTCGGGCCAGCGATCGGCTAGTTCGCTGAGCGCGAGGTAGTCGGGCCGAAAGTCGTGACCCCACTGGGACACGCAGTGGGCTTCGTCGATGGCGAACAGGGCGATGGTTCCGCGGTCGAGAAGCCGTTTGGTGGCTTCATTGGCGAGTCGCTCGGGGGCGACGTAGAGCAAATCGAGGTCGCCGTTCAGGTAGTCGCGTTCGACCTGGCTGCGGGCCTGGGAGTCTTGGCTGGAGTTGAGAAACTCGGCGCGCACACCGACGGCGGTGAGCGCGTCGACCTGGTCTTGCATCAGGGCGATGAGTGGGGAGACGACGATGCCGGTTCCAGCACGCACGAGCGCGGGAATTTGGTAGCAGAGGCTTTTGCCGCCGCCGGTAGGCATGAGCACAACGGCGTCCTTGCCGTCGACGACCTGTGCGATGATCTCGGCCTGGTCGCCGCGGAAGGAGTCGTAGCCGAATACGGTGTGCAGGGCTTCAGCCGCGGTGGCGAACTTGCGGGTGGCGGCGCGCATCGGCGTAACGGTGCGAGCGGCAGGCCGGTTCGGGCCGCGTGGGTTGGCAGGGGGCTGGTGCGACGCGGATGCCGCGCCCGCGCGAGCCGGCTGCCGGGCGCCGTACTGCCGGTCGGCTTCGGGAGGTGGCGGTGCGTCGAAGTCGTCGGGGGCGTCGAAATCGGTCGGTGGTTCAAAGTCGCTGGGTGTTTCAACGTCGTCAGGGTTCCAGGGCAGCTCAGCGTTCCAACTCACCTGCATAACTTTACCCGGGCCCCCTGACACGTTCTCCCGTGCCGGTCAGATCCGCGACAGCGGGTAACTGGTTGCTTCACGGCACCTGAAGCAACCACCTACCCGCTATCGGGTGAATCAGCGGCGGCGCTTCTGGCGCAGGATGAGCAGGGTCACTGCGACGGCGAGCACTACCGCGCCGAGGGCTGCGCCGATCCAGGCGACGGTCGAGAGGGGGCTCTCGCTGGCGGCGCTCGATCCGGCGTCGGTGGTGGCGTCCGTGGTGGAGGCATCCGCTTCGATCCCGCAAGACGGAGCCGTGGCCGCACCGTCGGCGAGCGACTGGCCCGGGGCCGGCTTCCAGTCGAAAGTGAACTCGTCAGAGATCGAGTGGCCGTCGGTGGAGACCGCCTGCCAGATCACCCTGTATTGTCCGGCCGGGCCGAGCTGCGCCGCGGTTTCGATCGTTGCACCGGAGACAGTTGCGCAGCCATCCCCGTAGAACAGCGGCGCACCGGCCGGCCCGGTGACGATCATCGCGGCGCTGGAGCCGGTTCCGCCGAGATCGAGCAACAGGTCGCTCGTGGTGACCGAGAACAACTCGGGCTGCTCGGTCACCACCGAGTCGGCCGCCGGTGAGGAGCCGACGGCGTTGTTATGAGCGGATGCCGGTGCTGCACCCCAGCCCAGGGCCGCTGCCGCGACGACGACCGCGAATACGGCTCGGGCCGTGCGGCGAGCGGCCGAAGCAGTCTGCCGGCGGGTCGGCCGCTGGTGCGCAGTTCGAACGATGGAGGCTGTCGTCCCGTGGGGGGTCGAGTTGGCGCGCACGGTGCTGGACCGACTGTTTGCGGCGGGCGGTGCAGTGGAGGCACCGCGAGGGATCGTGAACTTCATGATTGTCCTTCAGCGTGGGGTGCCCGGCGCTCACCGAACGGGGCCGGAGCTGCCTCTGCTAGTCGTTCGGTGCGGCGGGGAGAATGGTCTGGTTCGTGGCTGTGTCAGGCGAAGAGCGCGCCGGACGGCGGGCCACGATGCCGCATGGCCGACAACACGCGAACCAGGTCGCGCGGCGCGGACACGGGCGCCTCGTGCCCGATGCGAACCGGTGCCGCGACCGGCACGACCAACGGTGCGGGGACGTACAGGGTACGCAGGCCCAGGCGAACGCTTTCGACGAGGCCCCAGAACGCGCGCTCCCCAAAACGCAGCATCAGAATAGTGATGATGGCGGCTCCGAGGTGGGCGCCCCACATGGTCGCACCGTCGTGCGTGACATCAGCGCCCCCGCCCGGTGCGAGCGGGCCAATCAGACCGGGCAGTGCCGCATGCTGGTGCGTACCCGACGCGGCGAGGGCCTCGGCTCCGAGCGCACCGCCGGGTGCGCCAAGTGAAAACAGGCCGTGAAAGATGAGCTGGCTGATCAACACGGATGCGGCGCCGCGCCAGAATGACAGGGTTCGGCCCGATAAAGCGACGCACACCATGCCGGCGAAGGCCAGGTACACGACGACCGCCAGCAGACCGGGCACTGAGGCACCACCGAGCGTGTGCGACAGGGCAGCGACAAAGGTCGAGAACACGGCGACGATCCAGCCGCGGGCAAAACGGGCCCAGCGTGTGTGCATGACGGCCCCTCTCCGGTCTCGTCCAGGGTGACTTCTCCCGAGCAACATTCCCAGAATAACTGACCGACCCTGCAAGAAGACTGGCGGGAGCTGGTGGTCGACCACGGCCGGCAAGTCGGCCGGGACCGAGCAGACCCGTCGGCTTCTGCTAGTAGGTTCCGTGCGGGGCGATTTCAGACGCGGCCGGTGAAAGAGGGCTTGCGCTTCTGTTGGAACGCGGCGAACCCCTCGCGATAGTCGCCGGTAGCGCAGAGCGTGGCCTGGGCGGCGGTCTCGTCGCTCATGCTCTGCCAGAGTCCGAGCCGTTCGTCGCGCAGTGATTGCACGAGTGCTTTGCTCGCGAGAAAAGCCTGGGTGGCACCGGATGCCGCGCGTGCGGCCGCCTGCACGGTGGCCTCGGTCAGCTCCGTGGCCGGGAACACCTGGCTGAAGAGTCCGCTGGCGACGGCCTCCGCTCCGGACATGAGGCGCCCGCTGTAGATGAGGTCAAGCGTACGGTGCGCGCCCAGGCGTTCCACGAACAGGGCGTGCCCACCCGAGTCGAGCGTGGCCCCGAGGTTCGCGAACGGCGAGCCGATCTTGGCGGTGTCGGCGATGTAGACGACGTCGGTGGCGATAAGCAGTCCAAGGCCCACCCCGAGGCAGGCACCGTGGGCGGCCGCGAAGGTCGGTGCCGGAAACCGGCTCATGCGCTGCAGCAAGGGCGTGACCAGGTTGCCGAGGTACCCCAGCACGTCGTCGGTTCGCGGGTCGACCGCCGAAATGTCGCGGCCGGCGCAGAACGCTGGCCCTTCACCCCGCAAGACCAAGGCGCGCACGCCAGCCCGCTCCGCGGTCTGGTAGGCCGCATCGAGTTCGACGATCGAGGCCTCGTCGAGGGCGTTAAGTTTGCCGGGCGCGTTCAGCACCACGTGGGCGACGTCGTTGTTTATCGAGAGCTCGATCACGGCATCCGCTTTCTTGGGCCATATTTGGGGTGAAAAGGCTAGACGTCGTAGTCGACGACTACGGTGTCGGTGGTCGGGTGCGACTGGCAGGTCAGAACGTAACCGCGGGCGAGTTCTTCGGGCTCCAGCGCGTAGTTCTCGGTCATGGTGACATCACCGCTGACCAGCTTGGCACGGCAGGTGCCGCAGACTCCGCCAGCACAGGCGAACGGCACGTCGGGCCGCACACGCAGCGCCGCGTTCAGGATGCTCTCGCTCGCGTTGACCGGCGTCGTCACCGTGTTGCTCTGGCCGTCGAGGGTGAATTCGATCTGGAAGGTCTTGTCCCCCGTGCCGATGATGACGGGCCGGCCGCGATCGCCGTTGGCTGCTGACGGCACACCCGTGGTGAACAGTTCGAAGCGCACGCGCGCCCGGTCGACGCCGGTACTCTCGAGTGTGTCGCGGCAGAGCTGCACGAGCTCGAACGGGCCGCATAGAAACCACTCGTCGACCGAGGCCGGGCGCAGAATCGTGTCGAGCATGCGTCGAAATTTTTCCTCGTCGATACGGCCGGAGAGCAGCGACGATGATCGCTGCTCCCGAGACAGCACGTGGTATAGCGCGAGGCGGGCCGGGTAGCGGTCCTTGAGTTCGGCTAGCTCGTCGAGGAACATCACGTCGAGCGCCGTGCGGTTGGTGTAAACGAGGGTGAAACTCGAGGTCGCCGAGGCGGCGAGCACGGTGTGCGCGAGCGCCATGAGCGGGGTGATTCCCGAACCGGCCGCCACACCCACGACGTGCTTGTGCTCCAGGCCCTGCAGGGTCGAAGTGAAGCTGCCCTGCGGGCTCATCACGTCGAGTTCATCGCCGACGTGCAGCTCGCTGTTGGCCCAGGTCGAGAAGGCACCACCGAGGTCGCGTTTGATCGCCACACTGATCTGACCGGATGTCTCCGGCCTGCAGATTGAATAGCTGCGGCGCAGCTCCTGGCCGTCGATCGTGGCGCGCAGGGCGAGGTGCTGGCCCGGCAGGTAGTCGAATGCGCCCTGTAATTTGGGCGGAACGGTGAAGGTGACCTCGACGCTGTCGGCGGTGAGCGGGCGAACTTCAGCCACTGTGAGGGTGTGGAAGCGTGCGCGGTGCTTGAGAGGCGCCAGCGTCATGGCGCCCTGGTTGGTGGATTCAAGACGTGTTGACGCCATTAGAGCACCTTGAAGTAGTCGAACGGCTCGAGGCAGTCTCGGCATTCGTAGAGGGACTTACAGGAGGTGGAGCCGAAGTGCGCGAGCTCGCGGGTGTTGAGCGATGAACACCGCGGGCACTTGACGCCCAGCTGCAGCCGAATCGGGCCGGCCGGACCGGAACCTCGCACGGCCGCGTGCCCGATCGGGGCGGCAATGCCGTACTCCCGCAGCTTGTCCCTGCCGATCTCACTCATCCAATCGGTGGTCCACGCCGGGCTGAGCACCAGGCGAACCGAGACGTTCTGGTAACCGGCGTTGGTGAGCGCTCCGAGGACGTCGTCGCGCATGGCATCCATGGCTGGGCATCCGCTGTAGGTCGGGGTCAGGGTGACCGCGACGGCGTCCGTTGTGACCGTTACCGAGCGCAGCACACCGAGGTCTTCGATCGTGATCACTGGAATCTCCGGATCGACGACCTGGGCGGCAATCGCCCAGGCGGCGAGCGACGCCGCGTCAGCGGGACGCGGCCGGGCGAACGCCTCCTGCAGGTCAGTCGAGCGCGGATGCGTGGTCACCATGACGCTCCGGGGTGCGCGCGGGTGAGCACCTGCATTTCGGCGAGCAGAAAAGCGAGGTGCTCGGAGTGCTTGCCGGTGCGGCCGCCGCCGGAGGCGACAAAACCGCGAGGGATCTCGAGCTCGGCTTCGGCGAGCACCGGCGCGATGGCGGCGTCGAACGCCGGTCGCAGGCTGGACGGGCGAACCGCCACTCCTTCGAGGCGGTCGATGAGCGGATCGTCGCGAAAGACCTCTTCGATGTAGGGCCACAGGTCGGAGAGCCCGGTGACCATGCGGCGGCGCGACTCGTCGGTTCCGTGTGCGAGGCGCAGCACCCACTGGTTGGAGTGGTCACGGTGGTAGTCGACCTCTTTCACCGCCTTGGCGGCGATCGCGGCGAGGGTCGCGTCAGCGGATGCCCGCAGCCGGCTGTACAGCTCGAACAGGTAGTGCGCCACAACGAACTGGCGTGCGATCGTGTGGGCGAAGTCACCGTTGGGCTGCTCGACGATGTGCAGCGACCGAAAATCGGGCTCCGTTCGCCAATAGGCGAGGTCGTCCTCGGTGCGGTTCGACGCGGTGCCGGCGTAGTGCAGCAGCGACCGGGCGTGCCCGATCAGATCGAGGGCGACATTGCCGAGGGCGACGTCTTCTTCGAGTTCGGGTGCACGGGAGATCCAGGCGCCGAGCTGCTGGGCCAGGATGAGCGAGTCGTCGCCGAGCCACAGCGCATATTCGGCCACGTCGGGGGTGGCGACGGACGGACCTTCGATGAGCTCGGCGTCAAGCGTGGTGACGTCGACGGCGACGTGGCCGTGGTCGTCGGCGTCGGCCTGGATCTGCTCACCCCCAGGTGTGCTGTTCATAGGTGACGCACCCCTTCGCTCTTGGAGTAGTAGCTCGCGTGGCGGTAGTTCTTGCCAACAGGCGATTCGAAGAAGGCGCCCTTGGCGTCGGGGTCACTCGTGGTGATCGCTGCGGCGGGAACGACCCAGACCGAGACACCTTCACTGCGACGGGTGTACAGGTCGCGTGCGTTGCGCACGGCCAGGATCTCGTCGGGAGCGTGCAGCGAGCCGACGTGCACGTGGCTGAGGCCGCGATTGGAGCGCACGAAAACCTCCCAGAGCGGCCAGATTTCTGTTGCGGAATCACCGGGGCTAGTCATGAGGCTGCCGTTTCGAGCTCGGTGGTGAGTGTGGATTCTTTGCGTGCGGTCTGTTTGCTCGCATAGGCCGCGGCCGCTTCGCGCACCCAGCGGCCTTCTTCGTGGGCGTCGCGTCGACGCTGCAGGCGCTGTGCATTATTCGCGCCACGGCCGGCGAGCACCTCGTGAAACTCGGTCCAGTCGATCTCACCGAGATCCCACTGCTGGGTTTCTTCGTTGAAGTGCAGATCGGAATCTGGCAGCGTGACGCCGAGCACGGCGGCCTGGGGAACGAGCATGTTGACGAAGCGCTGGCGCAGCTCGTCGTTGGAGTGACGCTTGATCTTCCAGGCCATAGACTGCGCCGAGTTGGGCGAGTCATCATCGGGCGGGCCGAACATCATCAGCGCGGGCCAGTACCAGCGGTCGACCGAGTCCTGTGCCATCTGCCGCTGCTCCGCTGTGCCCTGCATGAGCTCAAGCAGAATCTCGAAGCCCTGCCTCTGATGAAAGGACTCCTCCTTGCAGATGCGCACCATTGCGCGACCGTATGGGCCATAGGAGGCTCGGCAGAGCGGCACCTGGTTGCAGATGGCGGCGCCATCGACGAGCCAGCCGATCGAGCCCATGTCGGCCCAGCTCGGGGTCGGATAGTTGAAGATCGAGGAGTAGCGGGCCTTGCCGGCGATGAGGGCATCCGTCATATCGTCGCGGGTGGCGCCGAGGGTTTGCGCGGCGGAGTACAGGTAGAGTCCGTGACCAGCCTCGTCTTGCACCTTGGCCATGAGGATGGCCTTACGTTTCAGGCTCGGGGCACGCGTGATCCAGTTGGACTCGGGCTGCATGCCGATAATCTCGGAATGCGCGTGCTGCGAGATTTGACGCACGAGCGACCTGCGGTAGCCCTCCGGCATCCAGTCGCGCGGCTCGATGCGGGAGTCTGCTTCGATCAAGTCGTTGAACTGCTGCTCTTCGACGCTGAAAGCGACGGCTGCACCCCTGTCGGGCGTGATGGTGCTTGTCATCATCGGCTCCTGGTCTGCGTTGACTGCGGTGGTCGTGGGAAGCGCCGACGGCGCTAAGGTGATGCCGGTCGGAAATTTCGCACACTGATCGGCAATCTATTACCAACCGATCGTTCAGTTAGTATATAGTCACATTATCGGTCGGGCAACCCCCGCTTGAGCTTCACAACCACGGCAACTCAACGAGGAGAACCGAATGACCGAAGCAGCATCCGTCGGCAACCAGGCCATGATGCAGCGCGACCGGGCATCGGCTTCCCTCGGCATGATCGTGCTCCGTGCTGAGCGGTGCCATTCCGTTGTCTCGATGGTCGTCCGGGACGACATGCTCAACGGTTTCGATGTGACCCACGGTGGTTTCGTATTCGCCCTCGCCGACACGGCGTTCGCCATTGCCTGCAACGATTCGCATCATGTCACGCTCGCCGCTGGCGCTGACATCACATTTCTGAAGCCGACCACGACGGGCCAGAACCTCACAGCGACCGCGCTGCTTCGTGTGAAGAGCGGCCGCAGCGGCATCTACGACGTGCGCGTCACCGCTGACAACGATGTCACTGTGGCCGAATTTCGCGGCCGCAGCCGCACCACCAACTTGCCCATCCCCGCACGCAACCACCTCTAACCCTTTCGGAAGGCCTCATGTCAACGCTGACCAAGACCCGTCTGCACGCACCGGCACTCGACGAGCTCGACGCGGCTGAGCGGATGTCCCAGGGCGAGATTCGCGCGCTGCAACTCACGCGTCTGCAGCGCACCGTACGGCACGCCTACGAAAACGTTCCTCTATATACGCGCAAGTTCGACGCCGCCGGCGTGCACCCTGACGACATTCGCACGCTCGAGGACGTTGCACTGCTGCCTTTCACGACCAAGGACGACCTGCGCGCCTGCTACCCATTCGGCATGTTCGCGGTTCCGATGGACCAGGTCGCGCGCATTCACACCTCCTCGGGCACCACCGGGCTGCCGACCGTGGTCGGGTACACGAAAAACGACCTCGCCATCTGGTCGGGGCTGGTAGCCCGGAGCCTGCGCGCCTCGGGCGTGCGTCCCGGAATGAAGGTGCACAACGCGTACGGCTACGGGCTGTTCACCGGCGGCCTCGGGGCGCACGCCGGCATTGAAGCACTCGGTGCCTGCGCCATCCCGATGTCGGGAGGCCAGACCAACAAGCAGGTGCAGTTGATCACCGACTTCGAGCCCGATGTCATTCTGTCGACGCCGAGCTACCTGCTCACCATCACCGACGCGATGGTCGCCGCTGGCCTGGACCCGCGTCGCTCGAGTCTGAAGGCCGGCGTGCTCGGCGCCGAGCCGTGGACGAACCAGATGCGCCTCGAGCTCGAGGATCGCCTCGACTTTGACGCGCTCGATATCTACGGCCTCAGCGAAGTCATGGGCCCGGGAGTCGGCAATGAGTGCATCGAGTCCAAAGACGGTCCGCACCTCTGGGAAGACCATTTTCTGCCCGAGATCATCAACGGCGACACCGGCGTCACGATACCCGACGGCGAAACCGGCGAACTCGTCTTCACTTCCCTCACCAAGGAGGCCTTTCCGGTCATCCGCTACCGCACCCGCGACCTGACCCGGCTGCTCCCCGGCACGGCTCGGCCGGGCATGCGCCGCATGGAGAAGATCACCGGTCGCAATGACGACATGATCATTCTGCGCGGGGTGAACCTATTTCCGACCCAGATAGAAGAAATCGTGCTTGGCATTGAGCAGCTGTCCCCACATTTCGTGCTCGAACTGACCCGGCCGGAGCGCATGGATGAGCTCACCGTGCGCATCGAACGGCACGAGCACGCCGACGACACCGCCTCTGCCATAGCGCGCGCGCTTCTCATCGCCCTTATCAAGGACCGGATCGGTTCCAGCGTCAACGTGCTCATCGTCGAGCCCGGAACCCTCGAGCGCAGCACCGGCAAGCACAAACGCGTCTACGACCTGCGCTAGTTGTCCTGGTCGGCTTGCCTGCGTGAGAGACTCAAGATCTATGTCTGACGTACACACCCCTAAGCGCGGGCGCCCCGGCTACGACCAGCGGGCCATTCTCGAGATCGCCGTCACCGCGTTCAATGAATTCGGCTACGACGCCACCTCAATGGGAGTCCTCGCGACGCGCCTGGCCCTATCGAAAGCGGCCATTTACCACCACTTCACGTCCAAAGACGAGGTGCTCCAACTCGCTCTCGACGAAGCCCTCAACGGCCTCGAGGGCGTGCTGCTGGAGTCCGGCGCCCTGACCGGCAGCGCGATCGACCGCCTGGCCTTCGTGCTTCGCGGTGCCGTGCACGTACTCACGACGCGCCTTCCCTACGTCACGCTGCTGCTCCGGGTGCGCGGCAACACCGAGGTCGAGCGTCTTGCTCTGTCTCGCCGCCGCGCCTTCGACCGCGCCGTCTCGACCCTGGTCGTCGAGGCCCGAGACGAGGGCTCACTGCGCAGCGACATCGACCCCAGGGTCGTCACGCGCCTGCTCTTCGGCATGGTCAACTCCATCGCCGAGTGGTATCGCGCCGAGGGCCCCGAAGACGCCTCCCAGCTGGCCGACGACGTGCTCGCCGTCGCCTTGGACGGCCTCCGCCGCCGCTAGATTCCCTGCGTGTTCGTGTTTGGGGGGAGTGGTGGGTTGTGTGTGGGGGTGTGACCGTGTCGGGGTGTTGTGGTGGGCTCCGCGCGTGGTGGGCATCGTGACAGCGGGTTAACGCGAAAAGGCCACCCTCGGGTGGCCGTTAACGCAGGAAAGCCACCCCGTGAGGGATGGCTTTCCTGGTGTTTCTTGTATTACTGGTGTTTCTAAGTT
>NZ_SOHL01000027.1 GCF_004403985.1 Cryobacterium gelidum
GACGCTGTCGAGGCCGGCGGGTGGCCGCTGCTCACGGAGTACAAGGGCGAAGCAAGTATCCGTTCTCTCGCCGTCGAGGGCTACCAGATCCTCAACTTCTAAGCACCACGCCCGACCCTTGCCCCCTGATACGAAGTGGAGTTCCCATGGCCCTGACAGTTCTTCTTGACCTTCGCCTGAAACCGGACGCCGTTCTCGGTGCGCCAGCCATGCTGCGAGACATCCTCGCCGGGACCCGAGCATTTGACGGATGTCTGGGCGTCGACGTGTTGCTTGATTGTGAAGATCCCGCCCACATGATCGTGCTGGAGAGATGGGCGTCGGCCGACGCTGAAGCGGCCTACCGTGAGTGGCGCTCGGGTGCGGGTGCGNTGCGGGTGCGGCCGACCTGGGGTCATTGCAAGCTAGCGCCCCCCAGGTCTCAATGTTTGAAACTGCCAACGACATCTGACTGAGCACTACGGCGGACACCCGAGGTCATGTTCATGTTCTCGGGCGTGCGCTGTGTACGTTCCCGGTTAAGAGGTGCTGCATGTTTCCAGGATTGCTGAAACTGTCCCCGAATGTTCGGCGAATCATCGTTGCCGAACGCCACCCGCCACAAACTCTTAGTGCCAGATATTTGACGACTTCATAAGTCCCCCAACCTCAGCGCCGGATATTCTGCGAATTCACAAGCCACCCATATCCATCGCCGACAGCAACGGCCATTTCACTTTTGATTAGTCAAGCCCGGGTATCGCCAAAAAAACGCCGGTGCCGCCTCACTGAGGCTGACGGCATAAGCGGCTGCCAGTTCGTCAATCTGCGGTTAGGACCACGCGGAATCGGGCGTCACCGGACATCATGCGGTCATAGCCTTCAGCTGCCTTTCCAAGCGGATAGGTCTCGATCATCGGACGAACGCCGGTCAGGGCGGCAAAACGGAGAGTGTCCTCTGAATCCTTCGCTGTTCCCGAGGCATGCCCGGCTACGGAACGACTACCGATCACCAAGTCCACAGCGCTCACAGCAAGGGGCTCCTGTGGGACGCCGACGACGATTAGTTGTCCCCTAGGTTCGAGGCCGGGGACAGTTACAGACATGGCGTGGGCATCGGTAACGGTGGCCAGGACGACGCGCGCGCCGCCAAGCTTCTTCAGTTCCGCCGCGACATCGTTGATGGTGCTGTCGATGTAGTGGTGGGCACCAAGGTCGCGGGCGAATGCTTCCTTCTCGGCGCCGCGTGCGATCGCAACCGTCTCGAAGCCCATCTTGGCCGCGAACTGGACCCCGAGGTGACCCAGACCGCCCAGTCCAAGGACAGCGACGACATCCCCGGCCCGAGCACCACTGTTACGCAGAGCATTGAACGTGGTCACTCCGGCGCACATCAGCGGAGCCGCATCCGTGAATGCGAGAGCGTCAGGTATGGCCGCGAGGGCATCGGCGGGGGCGAGCAGATACTCAGCGTAGCCGCCGTCCGTGGTCAGCCCGGTGACCTTTCCCACCACACATGAAACAAAATCCCCGCGCCTGCATGGGGTGCATGTGAAGCAGGCTCCGCCAAACCATCCCACTCCCACACGCTGGCCCGCTGACCACTGCGAGACGCCCTCCCCAAGGGTCTCGACGGTCCCGGCAACCTCATGTCCGGGAACACGGGGATAAGAGGAGGCCATGCCTGTGGCGGGCATGACATCGCTGTGGCACACACCACTGGCCGCGACCTTCACGAGCACGTGTCCGGGCAGAACGTCGGGAAGATCGTACTCGGCGAACTCCAAGGCAGTATTGGGTGCAGAAAATCGTACAACTTTCATAATGACGAATCCTTTCATGATTACCGTTGGGGCAAACGCCTTTGTTCAAACGCAGTCTGTCGGCCCTTCCTGACGAACGGATGCCATCGCCGGTATTCCGGGAGACCTTTCAAAGGACGGAGGGCGCTAGTCCAGAATGAAACATTGGAGTAGGTGACGTCCTCAAAAGCACCTTACGCTTAACCCAGACAAGAGCAACTGCGCTGTCTGCGAACCGACATCAGTTCCTTACGCGCTAGTGAGGGTACTCTTGCGCAGACATCCCCGCTGAGGATTCCCCGGCGACCGTTGTTCAGGCCATCGTGGATCACCGGGCAGATAAGCCGGCAAACGGCTACTCCTGCTGAACGTGCCGGTCGGGATCGGCCCCACACGACGTGACCGCTCAGCGGTGGCCTGCGTGTCAGCGACGGTTAGAAATTGAGCCAGAATCGACGGTGAAAACTGAGCCACCCGAGCACGATTGATGGGTGATTACGGTGGAAGAGTGGGCTTTGGTTCGTCGCCTTCATGTAAATGAGGGCGTGTCGCAGCGGGAGATCGCGAAGCGGTTGGGCATCGCGCGGAACACGATCGCGAAGGCGATCAAGTCAGAGAAACCGCCCAAATATGAGGGCGTCGATCGGTCGTCGGGGATGCGGTCTCTGGAACCGCGGATTCGGGAATTGTTGTCGCAGAACGCGCGGATGCCAGCGACGGTGTTGGCCGAGCGGTTGGCGTGGACCGGGTCGATTACTTGGTTTCGTGAAACCGTTGCGCGGTTGCGGCCGGAGTACGCGCCGGCGGATCCGGCCGACCGGTTGAACTACGCGGCCGGGGATCAAACCCAGTGCGACTTGTGGTTTCCGCCGGTGAAGATCCCGTTGTGAGCCGGCCAGACGGGCTCACCGCCAGTGCTGGTGATGGTGTCTGGATTCTCCCGCTTCATCACGGCGGTGATGCTGCCCTCGCGAACGACGCCGGATTTGCTGGCCGGGATGTGGCAGCTGATCTCGACCCAGCTACTGGCAGTGCGGCGCCGCCTGATCTGGGACAACGAGGCCGGCATCGGCCGTGGCAACCATTTCGCCGCCGGGGTTAGCGCATTCACCGGAATGTTGGCGACCAGGATTGTGCAGCTCAAACCGTTCGATCCGGAATCCAAGGGAATCGTCGAACGCGCCAACCAGTACTTGGAGACGTCGTTCTTGCCCGGGCGCAGCTTCACCAGCCCTGACGATTCCAACCGGCAGCTAGCCGACTGGCTCCCCACGGCCAACGCCAGGACTGTCCGCCGGTTGGGCGGCAAACCGATCGAGTTCATCGGTCAGGACCGGGCGGCGATGCTGCCCGTGCCGCCGCTGGCACCGCTGGTCGGCTTCACCGCCCGGGTGCGGCTGCCGCGGGACTACTGCGTGCGTGTCGCCAGCAACGATTACTCGGTGGACCCGACCGCGATCGGCCGGCTGGTCGACGTCACCGCGACTTTGTCTCAGGTGACGGTGCGGTTGGACGAGCGTGTGGTGGCCTGTCATGACCGGGTGTGGTCGACCGCAAAGACCATCACCGATCCCACCCATGTGGTTCAGGCCGGCCGGTTGCACCGCGCTTTTCAACATCCGCCCACGCCGACGGACACGGACTTGCTGCGGGATCTGGCCGACTACGACACCGGGTTCGGCGTCAACTTCGACGTCCAAGGTCTGGACGAGGAGGCCGTGTAATGGGCGACACGACCAGCAGCGAGATCGAGTATCTCGCTCGAGCGCTCAAAGCACCGCGCATTCGCGACGCCGCCACCCGGCTGGCCGAGCAAGCCCGGCAGGCCGCCTGGACTCACGAGGAATACCTCGCCGCGGTCCTCTCCCGGGAAGTATCCGCGCGAGAAGCCTCCGGGGCGGAGATCCGTATCCGAGCTGCCGGGTTCCCGGCCCGGAATTCTTTGGAAGACTTCAATTTCGACCATCAGCCCGCGTTGCGCCGCGACACCATCGCCCACCTGGCGACCGGATCATTCCTGGCCGAAGCGCAAAACGTCGTGTTGCTCGGTCCTCCCGGCACCGGAAAAACGCATCTTGCGATCGGTCTCGGGCTCAAAGCCGCCCACGCCGGCCACCGGGTGCTGTTCGCGACCGCAGTCGAATGGGTGGCCCGGCTGCAAACCGCGCACCAACTCGGCCGGCTCCCGCAAGAGCTCGTGAAACTGCGTCGTTACGGGCTGATCATCGTGGACGAAGTCGGCTACATCCCCTTCGAACAAGACGCGGCGAATCTGTTCTTCCAACCCGTCTCGTCCCGTTACGAACACGCCTCACTGATTTTGACGTCGAATTTGGCCTTCGCCCGCTGGGGCGACGTGTTCGGCGATCAGATCGTCGCTGCAGCCATGATCGGCCGCATCGTCCACCACGCCGACGTCATCACCCTCAAAGGCGCCAGCTACCGGCTGCACAACACCGGAATCGAATCTCTACCTTCAGTCCGCGCCGAGAACGCGGCACAATAGAACACACAACAAGTGGCTCAGCTTTCACCGTCGATAGTGGCTCAATTTTCAACCGTCGTCGACACGTCGCCACACCACGGTCAGCCGTGTGTCTTCCTGCTGCCCCGCCTGGGTCGCCTGACTTTCGAAGGAACTTCAATGATTTTCTCAACGGATATGTGCCTGTCGAATCTCGCGAACGTTCGTGACCGGGACGCCGAGGAGTTCTTTTGCTCCTTCAGCAGGGGACGGTCAACCGGTCCTTCCTCCTCTGGAACTCGGTGGCCGTGGCGGGCGGATTTACGTACCAATCCTCCTCAGACCCTGGCACCTAGTAATTCAGTCAGTGAATCTTGTGGCGATACGTCCGAGAGGAGCCCGTCCAGCCACCGCACCACGTCGGAAACGCGGTAGCGGATCTTCCGGCCGACTCGAATGCCGGAGGGCCCACGGCCGTCGGTGCGCATATCGTAGATCGCCTGAGCCTGCACGCCGAGATATTCGGCAAGCTCACTTGTCGTTAAGACTGGCTCCAGGTCGAGCCCACAATGTCGTTCGCTGTCCATAACCCGTAGGTAATCGTGGTCACTCCAGACGACTCGAACTGGGTCGTGCACCTTCTCTACGAACACCCGGAGAAGGCGGAAATTTTTGAATAAACGGTTAATAAACGGATAATGTATCAAGTCTTGCCCTTTCGGTACAGACAAGAAACCCTGATCAGATATAATTTATAGTAGGGCGGCCGGGACTTGAACCCGGGACCGACGGTTTGCGCCAAGGGTTTTTCGGACCAGACCAAGTGCGAACTGATGCCTCGGTTGATCTCGACTTATCTCGATCTGATCAGGAGCTTCTTGTGTGGGATGTCGTGACTATCATCTCAACGTCTCGTCCCTTCTCGGTGGGCCTCGAGGCAATAAACATTGAATATACGTGCGCGCATCAAATGCCCACCACCCACCAACTCAACGCCCACACTGTCGCGAAGCCTTTCCCTCGCAGGAGCGTCGCGACGCCCCTGCAAGGAACCCGTTCCTCACCCCAAAACGAAAAAAAAAGCAGTTGGGTCATCAGAGACCAGAGTATTGTGCGATTCCCAACGTCTTCACGAGGCAACGTACACGGGGCTCGATGCGAATTCGAGGGGCCGTTCGGTGACGTCGATGCGGAGGATGGAGCAGGACGCACGGACCTGCGTGCTGATCGCGATGCTGGCCGCGTTGGCGAGCTCGATCTGCTGAATTCCTCGTGCACGCGAGCACATCGTTGACCTCCGCGATTCGGCGGTGCCGCTGGTCGCCGATCTCAAGCGGTCGTGGGATGGGTACGAGGCGTACCCGGCGTACGAGTACCGTTTCGTCGGGCTCACGCAATACCTCGCTGCGTGACCATTACGTCGACCGAGCCGAGGAACTGCTCTCGGTCACTGGAGCAGTGCCCGCGGACTCAGCCCGTGGCAAATGACGGAGCGACTTACCCGGCCACGCGGCTGCGAGAGCCTGGAGGGTCGCTCTGTCCGTGACAGCCGCCCATCTGGAACATCTCATCCCTTTGAAACGTGCAACCTGGCCTGCGACGGCCGATAGCGACTGCTCGCAATCACTTGATGATTTGGAGCGGCCGCGCTCGGCGCGGCGCAGCCAGTTTCAAGGGATGAGGATGGCGCGACCGCGCACTCGGCCAGCTCCGAGATCGTCGACCGCTTGCTGAAAGTCATCGAGCGTGTAGGCCGTCGTATGCAGCGTGACCTGGCCTCGTGCGGCAAGCACCATCAGCTCGGTGAGATCGGTGTAGGTGCCCACGAGGTTGCCGATGAAATTGATCTCGCTCGAAATAATATCGATCGTTGGGACGTCGATGTTCTCGCCGTAGCCCACCACATAGTAGTTTCCGGCTTGGCGCAGCATCCGAATTCCCTCTGCCGTCGACCCGCCCTCGCCGACGAAGTCGATCACGGCCTCGGCCCCGACCCCATCAGTGAGTTCGAGAATGCGGTCGACGTGCGACCCATCGGCGATCACGCCGCGGTCGGCACCGAGCGACATCGCCAGTTCAAGTGCGGCCGGGTTGCGGTCGACGACGATCAGCTCCGACGCCGTGAGCGCCCGCAGCACCTGAATGCCGATGTGCCCGAGTCCGCCGGCTCCAATGATGACGCAGCGATCGGCAGGGCGCAGGTGTCGGGCAGCCTTGGCTGCGGCGTGGTAGGCGGTGAGCCCCGCGTCTGCGAGCGCCGCAACATCCGCCGGTTCGAGCGAATCTGCGATGCGCACGATACTGCGGGCCGAGGTCTTCAGGTACTCGGCGTAGCCGCCGTGGGTGTCGATCCCCGGAAAAGCGCTCGCGGTGCAATGTACGTCGTCACCGGATCGGCACGCACGGCAAAACCCGCAGGTGATGAGCGGATGCACGATCACTTTGTCGCCGATAGCCACATTCGTCACCGCGCTTCCGACCTCATCGACCCATCCCGCATTCTCGTGGCCGATCGTGTAGGGGAGCGTGATTCCTGACTTCTGCTCCCATTGTCCCTCGAGGATGTGCAGGTCCGTGCGGCACACCCCTGCGCCTCCGATCCTCACGATCACGTCGAACGGACCGGTGATCTGAGGTTTTGGGACCTCGGTCATGACAAGTTTCTGGTGGTAGTCGATGACCTGAACGGCTCTCATGGTGCTCATGGTGCTCATGCAATTTTCCTTCTGTGCGTGCGGATGACTGAAGACAGGGGCAAGAAATTCTCTTCTGTCCTGGGGAGTTGGTCGACCTCGGAGCCCGGATACCGCGTTGCGAGCAGACCCCGGCAGAAATGAGCGTTGCCGTCGATCGAGATACGAGTCGAGCGAGCCCGGCGAAGGGCGAGAGCAACGGATGCTGCAGGGTACGGTGATCCGCTGTCGTCAACCAGCACCGATGCGGAGTCGACGGTACTCAGGCCGATCGTCGCCCGCCGCTTCAGCAAGGCGGCCTTCGCCGAGTCGTCGGGCAAATCGCCCAACACCACGTTTGCGACCGCCGTTTCGGCGAGTTCTGGCCGAGCGCGCAGGAACGCGGTGAGCGAGCGTTCCATCGCCGCGGTGTGGGCCTTGCGCTGAAACGTGGCCCGCAATTCATCGAGATCGCTCTCTGCCTCGTGCAGGAACGTTCCTTTGTAGCCAGCATCCGCTGCCAGTCCGCTGTTGATGATGTCGGAGTCATGGTGGTCGTCGAGCTCGACCGTCACCACCCCGACATTGCGGAGTGCTGTGAGCACGTCCTTGGCGTCCGACGCCATCAAATAGGCGAAGTTCGGTGCGCAGAATGACGTGGGCAGACGCAGATGAACCTCAACGCTCGCACCCGTCAGCGTCACCGAGCGCACGAATCCGAGGTCGGTGATGGGCTCGTCGAGCTCAGGGTCGATGACCGAATCCAAAGCCCGCAGTACGTCGCCCTCCGTGAGCGGCTCTGGTGTTACTGCCTCCCAGTGCAGAGTGGCCGCCACTGCGGCTGGCATCGTCGTGGTACCCATCACACTGCAGCCAGATCGGCCCGTTCGGGCTGGCGCGGCCCCGTCGCCGTCTCATCTGCACTCGGCAACTGCAGTTCGACCGGCACCGGAATGTCGTACATCTTCGCCGCGTTAAGCCCGAGGATCTTTCGCTTCTGCTCGATCGTGATGGGGGCGTACTCCGTCATGTCCTCCGGGATCTGAAAGTCCACGAAGGCTTCGATAAGCCAGCGCGGGGTCCACAGCGCGTAGTCGGAGGAGAACTGGATGCGGTCTTCGCCGATCCAATAGATCAACTCCCCCATGATCTGGGCGAAGTAGCGCGGGCGCGTGTGGATGAACGGCATCGCTACTGCAAGCCCACCGTGCACATTAGGCTCCTGCGTGGCTATCCAGCAGAAATCTTCGAGGCGGGGCAGGCCCACATGCTCGACGATGAAATTGAGGTCGGTGAAGTCGGTCGCTGCGTGGTCGACATCGGCCACGTCGAAGGCATCTCGATCGAGTGGCCGGATTGTCGGCCCCTTGTGCACATGGATGTTACGGATGCCGAGCTCGCGGCACAACTCGAAGTAACGGTAGGTCCAGGGGTCGTTGAGCTTGTAGCCCCGGGAGTCGCCGTGCCACTCGGCGGTGTAAAGTTTCACACCCTTCAAGTTGAAGCGCTCGGCGTCGGCGCGCAGCTGGTCCAGGCCAGCCTCGCCGTTGCGTGGGTCGAAATTGTGATTGTAGGTGAGCCGTCCAGGGTTCTCCTGGGTGAGCGCGAACGCCTCTTCGGTCTGCCCGAAGCCAGTCTTGTAGAACTCGCCGAGATGGGCAGGCTGAAAAATGGCGTGGTCGACGTAGCCGTCGGTGAAAATGTCCTTGATGAAACGTTCGCCGCCCTGATAGAGGTACTCCTCGTAGGGCCACTTCTCCGAAGCTGGGGACAGGTTGGCGTGGTAATCGTAGAAGCAGTCGATGAACTGCTTGCCGTGGATGTTGCGCTGATTCTCAGGGCGCGCGTCCCAGAGCGCCACATGGGCGTCGACAATAAAGTAGCTCTCGCCATCCTTTTGATACATACCTGCTCCTTTGCTGCATGCGGGAATCGTGATTACCTACGTCACGCTAATGGACGCCTGCCGGAGCGGAGTGGCGGCGCCGTCTCATTCTGAGATCGGTCGGGACACCTCAGTGGCGGGAACATCTAAGCTGTCTGTGACCGACTACCGCAAAGGTGCTGATGGACGCTCACTATCTTCCTTCCCGTGTACACGTGCATAACGCACCGATGGCGGCGATCTCCCCTCGCCTTCTCGCTTCGTGGCGGCGCAGCGAAGACTACGGCGTCTCCCTTGACGACGTTCAGCCCATGTTCTCGGGCACCTACGTCGACGAGTCGCTGTTCGTCGAGTGTGGGCGTGAGGTCCTGACAGAACTGCACGACACCCTCTCGTCCGAACCGGTCGGACTCATGCTCACCGATGCCGACGGACTCGTGCTCAACCGACTCAGCGGAGACCGCCAGCTGCTGCACGCGCTCGACGATGTGCACCTGGCACCAGGGTTCTCGTACTCCGAGCGGCAAGCGGGCACTAACGGGCTCGGCCTCGCCCTCGCCGATCGAGTACCCACCCTCGTGCGCGCGGAAGACCATTACTCGTTGAGCCTGCGCCTGTACAGCTGTGCCGCTGCCCCGGTTTTCGACCCGGTGAGCGGTCGCCTCGAGGGGGCGGTGAACCTGACGACCTGGTCGGAGAAAGGCTCTGACCTGCTGCTCGCGCTGGCGCAGACGGCTGCCAGGTCGACCGCGAACCTCATGCTCGCTCGATCGCAGGGCCACCACCCGCGGCGGGTATCGCGCGGCCAGGTCTTTCGCATCGAGGGTCTGCGGGAGCAGTCGGGGAACGCTCCACTGCGCTACCTGTCGGACGCCTGGAACGATGCCGTCACGCGCACCGTCGAAGCCCTCACCGCGGGCCGGATGGTTGCAGCCGTGGGCGAGCGAGGTTCGGGACGAGCTACGCTGTTGGCCCAGGCCGTTCGGCAGGTGCATCCCCACGACCGGTTGTTTGCCGTACGTGCCCCAGCGCCGCGCGACACAGATTCGTGGTTCTCGGTCTGGACGCCCGAGCTCAGCCGTCCCAACACCGGGTTCGTGCTGTGCGACGTCGATGATCTCTCCTCTCCCGCCGCCGAGCACCTGCGCACGATGCTGGTCGGCGAGCGCACCTCCGACGCGACGGCCTGCCCAGTGTCCGCGGAGCATTTCGATGCCATCCCGATGCCACTTCGCACCCTTGTCGAAACGGTGGTGCAGGTGCCTCCGCTTCGTGAGCGGGCGGCCGACATCCTGCCCCTCGCCAACCATCTAGCCTGGCGGGCACGCCGCCGCGAGGTCGATTTCACCGCCGCCGCTTCACGCGCGCTCACCGACTACGCCTGGCCGGGAAACGTCGAGGAACTCGCTCAGGCCGTCAGAGAGGCCGCGAGCCGCACCGACTTAGTCGACGTGCGCCACCTTCCGCCACAAATACTGTCCCGCAGCCAGCACCTTTCGCGCATCAAGGCTTTTGAGCGGGACGAGATCGTGCGCGTGCTCAGTAGACCCGGCGCCACCTCAGAAGGTGCGGCGACCGAGTTAGGAATGAGCCGCGCCACGGTGTACCGCAAACTCGCGCAGTACGGAATCCAACTGCCCGGCCGCGACTGACTGACATTCCTCAAGATGAGGCAACGAAATCCTTAAACGCGCGCTGTTTCTCGCCGCATTCGCCGCGCTCAACGCACCAGTTTCACGCAATTGCTGCACCAGCAAGATCGCCCAAAGCAAACATCGCAGCCAGGCCTTCATTCCGTAGCCCGCCGCCGCTGCGACGTCTTCCTTACCATGATCCGAAACGGCACAATCGTCTGAATCAGGACCACACCCCCGACTTGACGAAACCGCGGGACTGCAACAATGCGCGGTACCCATATCAGGTTGAGATAGTCGCCATCACTCGGAACTCAATCGTCCTTATCCTCCCGTCATACCGGGGTTGAGAAAAATGGCTCCGGAACCGCCATTTGGCCGGCATCGACACGGACGTCGATGTCAAGCCCCGGGTTCAACGGAGGTTCTTGATCACCCGGAAAGGTTGAGAATCATGCCAGCACTGAAGAAATATCCGCCGGAGTTGAAGGAACGAGCGGTGCGCCTCCTGCTTGCCGCTCGCGAGGATGCCGGCGGTGCCCGCGGAGCGTCTGCCCGCATCGCCCAGCAACTTGGAATTCCCGCGGACACCCTGAGAAAGTGGCTCCTGCGCGCGGACATCGACTACGTTTCTCTCACCGGGTCCGCGAGGAAGCCGCCCTTCCAATGCCAACGCCATACGTCGCCAATAACTGACTTGTTCTTGGGCTTCTCCGGTCCAACCGGGCTGAGGCCGCCGACGACCTGATTGTTCAGCGGTTTCGATATGTTGAAATCGTATACGGACGAATTTGAGACCTTGCTGGGAATTGGCTTCCTATCCGAAAGGCTTGCTCGGCGTTACATTCCACGATCGTGCCGGTCAAGCGGATGTATCGAGTGACATAGGCGATGTCGATATCCCGGCACGGACGGCGGGCACCTCGCCGATCCCAGCCGAGGTGCCCAGCATCGCCTCCGCGATCGCCGCTCAGATCACTATTACCTCGGGTACCGTGACCGGATCGGAGATGAGCGGCGCGCGTCGACTTTGCCTTGGGAAGTCCAGCCAGCAGGTCCCGTGGCTAACGAGCCAGATTAGACGACAACACGCGACAGCGGAATCAGGTTAGAAAGTCCCGCTGCTTCGCCGCCATCGGCAAGGTACTCAGCTCCCGTACAGTACGAGGATTCATCGCTGGCAAGGAATAGAACGAGGTTCGACACTTCTTCAGGCTCACCCAGGCGGTGCATAGCCGTGTTGCTCGGGTTCACGCTCAGCCCTACCGTCATCGGGGTTCTCACACCACCGGGGTGCACCGAGTTCACTCGGATACCATCGGCCGCGAGGTCAAGGGCCACCGACTTGGTCAGCCCGCGCAGGGCGAACTTCGAAGCGTTATAGACGCCCAATCCCTCAAACCCGACGAATCCGGCGATCGAAGAGATGTTGATTATGGATGCGTGCTCGGCTTGCTTCAGCGCGGGCAGGGCCGCTTGGATCCCTCGAAAAGCGCCGGTGAGGTTGATGGCGATCGTCCTGTCCCACAGCTCCATCGTGGTGTCTTCCAGGCTCACGAATTCTGCGATTCCTGCGTTGTTCACCAGAATGTCCAGTCCCCCGAAGCTCTCAACCGCGACTGCAACGGCCCGGTCCCAGTCCTCAGAGTCAGTGACGTCCAAATGAACGTATCTGGCATTTTCTCCGAGCTCATCGGCGAGCGCTTCACCCTGGGCATCTCCGATGTCTCCGAGCACGACACGGGCTCCTTCCCGAATCATGGTGCGCGCGTGCGCTGCGCCCATTCCCTGTGCGGCCCCACTGATCAGTGCAACTTTTCCAGCTAAACGTGCCATGGTTCTGCTCCTTCAACATTCGTGTTTTTCGAATTTGTCTGGCTTGAGCGCACGCGCGTGCGGCCGTCAGACGGTGTGGCGCGACAAGATGGCGTTGTTGGCTAGGCCGGCGATTTCCCCACCGTCAGCAAGGTATTCAGCGCCCGTGCAAAACGAAGCCTCATCGCTGGCAAGAAAGAGCACCAGATAGGAGACCTCTCGTGGCTCGCCCATGCGGCGCATGGCCACATGGCTGGGGCTCTCACAGAGTCCCTCCGACAGCGGGGTCTTGATGACTCCAGGATGTACCGAGTTCACGCGGATGCCGTGCTTCGCCAGGTCCAGGGCCATGGATTTCGTCAGTCCACGGACTCCGAATTTGGAGGCGTTGTAGACGCTGAGCCCTTCGTAGCCGACAAAGCCTGCCGTCGAGGACAGGTTGATGATGGACGCACGTCCCGATTTCTTCAGTTCGGACAGGGCTGCCATGACTCCGCGGAACGGGCCCGTGAGGTTCACCGCGAGGGTTCGATCCCACAAGGCCATGGAGGTCTCCGCGATAGGCGCGAACTCTGCGATGCCCGCGTTGTTCACGAGGATGTCAAGGCCGCCGAATCGCTGGACGGCCGTGTCGACCGCGTGGATCCAGTCGTCCGGTTTCGTCACGTCCAGATGAACGTAGACAACGTTGTCTCCCAGTTCGGCAGAGAGGGCCTGCCCCTCAGCGTCAAGGATGTCGCCGATGACAATGCGTGCGCCTTCCTCGCTAAAGAGGCGTGCATGCTCCGCTCCCATGCCTCGAGCTGCCCCGGTAATGAGTGCGACTTTGCCTTGTAGACGATTCATTTCACTACTTCCTATCGTTGAGGGCTGATGCACGGAGGGCCCTCGCTGATTCGGAGAAGTAGTCATTTCTGACTAATCGACTCCGAGCGAAGGCCCCGTGGCTATGTTTCGTTAAAACTTGTCGTTCGCCGGTTCATCGGCAAACGATGTCCGGCGCGTTACGGTGCCAGTCCCTGCATGGGCGCGGAAAGGTCAATCCATCCGCCACCGTCAACAGGAGTGCCGTCGAGCTTCATGTAAGTAACCTGCCGGCTGAAGGCCCGTGCGTACTGGCCGTCGAAGGCATCCCAAGTCTTGGAGAAGTCGATGACAGGGGTCATGCCGCCGTTGTCTACAACGGTTGTCGAAGCGGCGGCGAGGAAGCTCTCCGGCGTGATGTCCCCTGTGATCGACTCGGCGATCTGTGTGAAGGCGCTGTATCCAGACCAAGCTGACAAGGCTCCCAGCGAGCTGTAGTCGAACGTGTCGGGGGCGTCGTTGGCCTTGAGTGCTCCACGGAAGTCATCCCAGACGGCGTCGTTCAAAGGCATGTAAGCGCCGGTGACAACGCTGTTCTTGACGCCGGCAAGCTCTTCATATCCTTTGGTCGAAACGGCGTTGAGGTTTCCCTGTGCTCCGTACAGAGTCTGCGTTCCGCCGGACTGAGCGAACGGCGCCATCATGCCCGAGATGTTGTTCTCTCCGAGGAACATACTGATGCAGTCAGTGCCGTCAGTGGCCTGGGCGACAACGGAACTGTAGTCCGTGGCGGTGAGGGGAACGCGAATGAATTTGAGTTCCTTCTCGTAGCCGTACGCCTTGGCGATATTGCTGAAAATGATGTTCGTGTCGTCGGTGACGCCCGGGATGTCTAGCTCAAGAACCGCGATGTCCTCGCACCCGTCCTGAACCGCACGAGCAACACCGGCGGGGTTCAGCACCGGGTTGTTGCCCATCTGAAATGTATTCGGACTCGTGTATTCAGCGGCGGCAAGGTTGCAGCACGCGCCTAGGATGGCCATGCTCGCGGCACTATAGATAGGGACGTTGACGTATGCGTTGTAGCTGAATGAACCCACATCAGCGATTGCACCCGCGGCGATTGCGTCACGCGCACAAGCGGCGGTGAGCGTAGGGTCACCCTTGTCATCGCACACAGTGACTTCGAGCGGGTGTCCGGCGATACCACCCTGGTCGTTGATCCATTTTTCGTATGCCTTCGCGGCCACGAAGATGTTCTCGTACGTCGGGCCGTTCCAGTCGGCGGCAGCCACCGTAACGGTCTTGATGGGGGTGCCGGCCGCTGCGCCAGCCACGGACGCGCTGCCATCGGCGGCGGAACCGGAGCTACAAGCGGACAGCATGAGGGCGGCAACGGCGACAGCAGCCACGACCCCCAGCTTCTGGGTGGATATACGGAAATTGATCAATTGAGCTCCTCCTTGAGCTGAAATGTGGTGCGGGCAGAACCGCGAGGCTTGAGTCACGTCGCTCATTTCCCTACGGGTGGGGATGCTGTGGGTGAAGCGACAACCATCCATTCGCTCAAGCAAACGATTGGTCGATTAATTTTCTACCACCCCCTTCTATAGGAGTCAAGAAAATTCTTTTCCGGTAATCTCGGGCCAGGCGAACCGGCAGACTCAGCACTTAATCAAACAAACGATTGACGGATAGTGCATCGCTGGGTCAAGCTATCTCTCACGCCATCACTTCAGGAGGATCCGTGCATGACACAGAATCTGCGCCCAACATCTTTGCTGTGCCCCGCGACGGCGAACTCACCCAGATCGCTCCCGGGATCTTTTGGGGGCGCCTTCCCCTTCACTACGCCCCTCACCACGTCAACATCTATGTTCTTGACGACGGTGACGCTTGGCTCGTTGTCGACACCGGAGTCGACAGCACGGCCAGCCGAGAGAGTTGGCTTTCCCTCATCTCCGGACCGCTGGCGTCCAAGCCGATCACTCGTATTCTTGTCACGCACTGGCACAACGATCACCTCGGAATGGCCGGCTGGCTCGCTCGCCGCACCGGAGCAACTCTGCTAATCAGTGACGAGGAGCACCAGCGCGGAGCGAGTCAGGCGGATCAGCCACGGCAAGCTCGCGACGCCCGGGAGCGGAGTTACCTGCTGGCCCATGGCGCCGCCCTCCCGGTGCTTGACCGATGGCTTGCTGAAGGCTTTCAGAACATGTCCCTGATCTCCCCCCTTCCCGAAACCTATATTCCGATCGGACCTCGTGATCCGGTGAAAGTGGGGAAACGGACGTTTCAAATCCTCCCGCTATCCGGGCACTCCCCTCTTGCATCTGGCCTGCACTGCTCCGAAGACCACATATTCATCTGTGGAGATCAACTGTCGGACCGGCTCGTGCCGCCCGTCGCCGTCATGTCCGACCAGCCCGACGCAAATCCCTACGCTGGGTTCATTGCATCCATGAACCTCATCCGACGGTCCATCCCCGAAGACACCCTCATCCTCCCCGGACACGAGGAGCCCTTCAGGGGCGTTGCCGCCGCGCTCGCCAGACAGGCGACGAAACACACCGAGGTCTGCAACCGATTACTGAAGGCGGCCCACGAACCTCAGTCCGCCGGGGAACTGGTTCCCCAGCTGAGCCGATCCGACCCCGGTTCGACTTGGTTCGGATTCGTTGTGTCGCGCGTCGTTGCCTACGCCCATCTCCTGCTGGCCTGGGGACACTTGAGTCGGGTTGTCACCGACGGAAGAATATATTTCACGACCACTCTCACCGAGGAAATCGAGATCTCTCGTTTCCTCCCTACTACCGAAACGGAGACCACCCCATGACCCACTGGTCCGGATCATTTCTCGATACCGAACTCGACATCACGCTGAAAGGACGAGTTCGCGTCTTCGACCTTGCGGTACGTCTGGAAAACGGTATGGCTCGACACCCTCACCATCCGCCCTACTCTTTCGCCATGGCCAAAACGCATGGCGGGCACGGATATCGTGACGGCGTCTCTGCCGCGATGGAGATGATCGCCATGGGCGCACACGTCGGCACGCACATTGACGCCCTCGGTCATGTGTCGAAAGACGGCATGACCTTTGGGTGTCGCGACGTGCTCATGGGCGCCGAAGGGCTGGGCGGCCTCGACGCCGGCAGCATCGAGGAGATGCCACCAATCATTGGGCCGGGCTACCTTGTCAACGGCCCTGAGCTCTTTGGTCGCGACCTCACCCCGGCCGACAGCTTCGGCCCCAGGGAACTGGAGCAGTGGTTCACCGGTCGCACGATCCCCGCCCCCGGATCAATCGTGCTCATCCGCACGGGTTGGATGAAGTACTGGGCGGATTCCGAACGCTACATCGGGCTTTCAACGGGACTGCCCGGAGTAACCCTCGAGGGCGCTCAATGGCTCAGTGCGAAAAGCATTCTCGCAACGGGATCCGACACCATGAACTACGAGCACAAGCCTTCTTCCGCCATCATCAACCTGCCCGTGCACGTTCACAACCTGGTTGAAATGGGAATTCCCATCATGGAGTCCATGGACCTCGAAGAACTGGGCAAGGCAGGCGTTTCTGAATTCACATTCATCGCAACACCACTGCGCATCGGCGGAGGAACCGGCTCCCCCATTCGGCCTCTCGCGATTGTTCCGCAATAACCATAACCGTCAGGGCCGAACAATTTCCCAGGTTTCTCCGCAGCACTAGGCACGGGGGAAAATCCGGGTGTAATATTCAAACAATCGTTTGGCTGAATTAAAAGGAGTGCAAATGCCCACCACACAAGAGCGCAATGCGAGGGAAGTGTTCACCAGCGCCGCCCGCGTGTGGCTCCAAGAGAACGTCCCCGCGCGTTGGAGGGAAAACAGAGGCAGCCTGAGCGAGAAGGAAACAGACGAAATCCGACACGAGTGGGACCGTCAGCTTCACCGCGGCGGGTTTGCCGGACTCTCCCTGCCTAAGGAATTCGGTGGCCAGGGGCTCTCCATGGTTGAAGAGGTCATCTTTCACGATCTCGCCGCCCAGGCTCAGGCTCCCGACGGGCTGGCCCGCATCGGCCGCATCCTGACGGCACCCAGCCTGATCGGCCACGGAACGGATGAGCAACTTGCGCGCTTCCTGCCGAAGATCCTCAACGGGGATGAAATCTGGTGCCAGGGATTCTCCGAGCCCAATGCCGGATCAGACCTCGCCGGCGTATCTTGCCGAGCCGTCAAAGTCGACGGCGGATATCTCATCTCGGGCCGGAAGACCTGGACCAGCTTCGCCAAGATGGCCCATCGTTGCCTCCTTCTGGCCCAGACGGATCCGAGCGCGCCCCGCCACAAGAATCTCACCATGTTCCTGCTGGACATGAAGCAGCCCGGCGTGAACATCAGCCCGATCAAACAAGCCTCCGGACTGACACACTTTGCCGAGGTCCAGTTCGATGACGTCTTTGTCTCCGACGCCGACCGGGTCTCCACGGAAGGGTCAGGGTGGAAAGTCGCCATGACGACCCTGATGAATGAACGCGGAGGCGTCGAAGCGACAAGCCGCTATGTCGAGATTCGCTCCGACATGGATCTCCTGCTCGCGACGCTCGGTGACCGGCCAGACCTGCGAAAGCAACTCGACGAGTTGGACATTCGGGTCGAACTGGTCCACTGGCAGGTCTCCAAAGCGGTTGACCTTGAGCTCGACTCACCGGATTTCTTCCGGGCGACATCCATTTTGAAGCTGCTGTGGAGCGAGCTGTGGCAAGAAACCTCCATTCTCGGACTCGAGAACATGACCCCCGAAACATCGGATCACTGGCGTCTGCAGTATCTCGAAACCCGCGCCTCCTCAATCTATTCGGGAAGCAATGAAATCCAGCGAAACATTATCAGCGAACGAGTATTGGGGTTGCCACGATGACACTTCTCACCACGCGTCCGGGCGAGATCGGTCTGCTTGCCGCCGGGGCGATCCGTTCAGCCCTCGTCAAGGCCACGGACCAGGCGAACATCTCCTCTTATATCGAAGGGCAGTCTCCCCTCGCCTGGAGCGACATTTCTGATGCCGGCTGGGACCTTGTCGGCGTCACCGAGGACGACGAGTCCGCGACCCTTCGCGACCTTGTGGAAATCGCCAAGGCCTGGGGAGAAATCACCGTTCAGCTCCCTCTGCTGACCACGATCATGGCGAAGCGCCACTCCGCCCGCGCAGCCGAGCACGATGGTCCCGTCACCTTCAGCATCCCCACACAGGCTCTCGCGGCCGGCACCGGAATGGTGCCTTTCGGCCATATCGCGCACATGCACATGGTCGCCGATTTCACCTCCGACACGAGCTCCCTCGTTGCCGTGCAGAGCCTCACCAGTGACATTTTCGCTCCCAGTCTGCGAGCCGCCCACTCATCGCACATCACAACGTTCACTGCGGAAGCCGCCCGTGAAATATCTGTCGTGTGGGCTGCGGAGGGCAGCGGTATCGCCAAACGCGCCGTGGCCGATGCCGTGACGTACGCCAAGCAGCGCATGCAGTTCGGTAAGCCCATCGGCTCGTTCCAGGCCGTCAAACACCACCTGTCGAATGCCCACATGGACGCCGAACAGGCGGAAACCGCCGCCGTCTGGGGCAGCCTGGACCCCACCAACGCTCATCGCAGTGCTGTCTACTCGCTCGACCTCAGCATCCGCGCTGTCGAGCTGGCGATTCAAGTTCACGGAGGCATCGGATTCACCTGGGAGATGGGTCTTCACTTCTATTTGCGCCACCTCATCACCCTGCGAGAAATGGTCACGGGGCTCGGTGACCATGCCTGAAGCCGTCATCGTCGCCACGGCTCGATCGCCGATTGGTCGCGCCTTCAAGGGATCGCTGACCGAGATCCGCGGCGATGACCTCACCGCGCAGATCACGATCGCCGCTCTGGCCCAGATCCCCGAGCTCGACCCTGCCACCGTCGAGGATTTCCTCCTCGGCTGCGGCCTCCCCGGTGGGGAACAGGGCGCCAACCTCGGCCGAATTGTTCCGCTTTTGATGGGCTACGATGACATCCCCGGCACGACGGTCAATAGGTTCTGCGCGTCCAGCCTGCAAACGACGCGCATGGCCATGCACGCCATCAAAGCGGGTGAAGCCAATGTGCTCATCTCCGCCGGCGTCGAGATGGTCTCCCGCATCCGCGACGGAAACCCAGACGACCCTCAGTACGGCAACAGTGCCTTCACCTCCGGAACACCGCAGTCCGGAGATTGGGTTGACCCCAGGATCACCGGGGACATGCCCAATGCATTTGTCGACATGGGAACGACAGCCGAGAACATCGCGGGCATTCGAGGCGTTTCGCGCCGGGAAATGGACGAGTACGCCTTTCGGAGCCAGGCGCTGACAGAGCAGGCGCGTCTATCTGGCTTCTGGGACCTCGACATCACACCCATCACGCTTCCGAACGGCACCGTCGTCAGCCGCGACGACGGACCGCGTCCCGGCACGACGATGGAGAAACTAGCCGGGTTGGAACCCGTCTTCCGCGAGGGTGGATCTGTCACGGCTGGTAATTGCTGCGGTCTGAACGACGGGGCGGCGGCCCTCGTCATCATGAGTGCTCAGCGGGCAAAAGAACTGAACCTGACGCCCCTCGCGCGGATAGTCTCAACGGCCGTCTCCGCGCTTTCCCCCGAGATCATGGGCCTCGGCCCCGTCGAGGCGAGCAAGAAAGCGTTGGCCCTCGCTGGACTCAGCGCCCAGGACCTGGATCTCGTAGAGATCAACGAAGCCTTCGCCGCGCAGGTCATCCCTTCCTACCGAGAGCTGGACATCCCGCTCGAAAAGGTGAACGTTAACGGTGGGGCCATCGCCATCGGTCATCCCTACGGGATGACCGGCGCGCGGATCACGACCACGCTCATCCACTCATTGCAGTGGCATGACAAGCAATTCGGTCTGGAGACGATGTGCGTTGCGGGCGGCCAGGGCATGGCCATGGTCATCGAGCGGCTGTCCTGACAACTTTTCAAAAGCGTGAGAACAAAACAAACGATTGATTGATTTCTCGACATACGTGGTGTTCAATGGAGAACAAGCTTCTTGTCCCTGAACAACGAGCATCTCATCATCATCCGTCCTCCAAACAGCAGGAAGAGTGCCCCGTGAAGATCATTGTGCTCGTGAAGCAGGTTCCCGACACCTGGGGCGAACGATCCCTCGATTCGGCGACCGGGGCGCTGGATCGTTCCGCACCCGACAACATCATCGACGAGATCAGTGATCGGTCCCTGGAGGTTGCCCTCCGCCACAAAGATGAGACCGGCGCAGAAGTCATCGTTCTCACCATGGGCCCCGCCTCCGCCGCGGTTGCGCTGCGCCACTGCCTTGCGATGGGCGCGGATTCGGCGGTTCACGTTTTGGACGACGCCCTCGCCGGTGCCGATGTGACATGGACGTCAAGCGTGCTTGCTGCTGCCATCACCCATGAGGGCTTCGACATGGTGATTGCAGGAAACGAGTCAACCGACGGCCGCGGGGGCGTAATCCCTGCCATGGTTGCAGAGCATTTATCGGTGCCTCACCTGACATCGCTGTCCGAGGTCCACATAGCCGTTGACGTCGTCAACGGCTCACGCGAAACCGATTACGGGACCCTCACCGTGACAGCACGGCTTCCTGCCATCGTCTCGGTGACGGAACAATCCCCTGACGCTCGCTTTCCCAGTTTCAAGGGCCTCCTGAAGGCGAAGAAGAAGCCCTTGGCAACCCTCTCCCTCTCAGACTTGAGCATCAACCCGGAAACCTCATTCGGATCAACCGGCCGATCGACGATAACGACCGTCACGCGTCGCCCCGCACGCACCGCTGGCATCAAGATTGTCGACTCGGGAAATGCCGGCGTCGAACTGGCAGAGTTCCTTGCCGCCGGGCGCTTCGTCTAACCCCGCCAAACCTCGATCAAACATAAGGAATGACACCGTGTCGACTGCACTGACCTTGATTGAAGTGTCCCCGTCGGGAGAGATTCGCGGAAGCGCGAAGATGCTGCTTGCCGCCGCGACGCGACTCGGAACTCCCGTCGCCGTCCTCAGCACCACGCCGGGCGACCACAGCGAACACGTGAAACAGCTTGGCGATCTCGGAGCTCACCATGTCTTCATCGCGGAGTCGACCCAGACCGATTCCCTGTTGGCGACTCCTGCAGTGGAGTCCCTCGCGGCAGCGTTCTCCCACTTCGAGACCTCAGCCGCTGTGCTCGTGACGAACTCCGTCGAAGGCCGTGAGATTGCGGGAAGACTCGCGGTCAGAATCGGTGGAGGCCTCACAATCGATGCCATAGACATCACGCTCGTCAACGACAGAGTGGTCGCCCGCAACTCCGTTTTCGGAGGAGCCTTCGACGTCGAGTCGTCCATCCACGGCGGGCCGGCTGTCATAACGCTCCGACAGGGCTCGATCGACGAGGAGGTCACGGCCCACACTCCCGATCTGATCACCATCACCTTGTCCCTCACAAGCGTTGCCGCCGCCACGATCACATCCCGAACGGAAGCACCCACCGACTCGGGCCGGCCCGACCTTCGTGGGGCCGCAACCGTGGTTTCCGGCGGACGCGGTGTCGGCTCGAAGGAAGACTTCCTCCTCGTTGAGCAACTCGCCGACGCTCTCGGAGCAGCCGTGGGCGCCTCACGCGCCGCAGTGGATGCCGGGTACATCACGCATTCTCTGCAGGTGGGCCAGACCGGAACCATCGTGTCACCCCAGCTCTACATCGCCCTGGGCATCTCCGGAGCAATTCAGCATCTGGCCGGAATGCAAACGGCCAAGGTCATCGTGGCCGTGAACAAAGATCCCGACGCCCCCATTTTCGACTTCACCGACTTCGGCATCGTGGGTGATATCTTCACGGTCATTCCGCAGACCATTGAAGCCCTGCATCGGTTCCGGCATTGAGCTCCTCCCTGAAGGTGCGGGAGCCGGTACGCCGCCGATGGGTCAAGGTCGCCGGGTCAGCGCTGCTGGGCGTCCTCCTTCTACTCGCAGCAGTTCTCGGTGCCCAGGCCGTGCGCGACGTACCCGAGGTGCGTTCTTTCATGCAGACTTACCCCGGGCATTCCGCCTTACCCGCCAACGCTCCGGTGGGCCTGCCGGTCTGGTTGGGGTGGCAACATTTCTTCAATGCCTTCTTCATCCTGCTGATCATTCGATCGGGATGGCAGGTACGCACCGAGCGTCGACCCGCGGCCTATTGGACCAGACGCAATTCCGGTATCTTCCGCACGAAATCGGCACCGCAAAGAGTCAGCATCATGCTGTGGCTACACCTCAGCCTGGACTTCCTCTGGATTCTCAACGGTATTGTCTTCATTGTTTTGCTCGTCGTCACCGGCCAATGGATGAGAGTTGTCCCCCTGGGTTGGGACGTCTTTCCGAACGCTGTTTCCGTGGGCATTCAGTATTTATCGCTGAATTGGCCCACTGACAACGGCTGGGTCAATTACAACAGTCTTCAGCTTCTGAGCTACTCGGCGACAATCTTCGTCGCCGCGCCCCTGGCGATCGCAACCGGGCTCCGGATGTCTTCAGCCTGGCCACAACGTGCCCGAAGAATCAACGCCGCGTTCCCCCTGGCGATGGCCAGAGCAATTCATTTTCCCGTCATGCTCTGGTTCGCCGGGTTCACGATCCTTCACGTGACACTCGTGCTCGCAACAGGTGCGCTGCGCAACCTCAATCACATGTATGCCTCACAGGACAACACAACGTGGTTGGGGTTCTGGATTTTCGCAGGATCACTGGTGGTCATGATTGCGGCTTGGTTCGCAGCGACACCTCTCGTGCTGCGCTCCGTTGCCGCATGGACCGGAACAGTTTCTCGCTAGCAGCAATTTTCCGGGCTTGCCTGGGCGAAGTGACCGATCACGGCGAGCCCGACCTGCGAACGCAGTCGGTCAGCAGCGCGGTTATGTTCATCAATCCAACGACTTACTTATGGCGAACCGGTCGCGGAATGCGTCAGGAGTGCGACGGATTGGGAACGACAGAGGGACAGGCCGGCGACCACCTCATGAAGGCCGCCGAACCCTGCACAGTTCACGATGCGGCTACCCGCCTCGGGCGAACCGCCAGAACGCAGAATCCCACCATCGGAGGGAAGAAACCCAAAGATGCCAGTCAGTTAGCGTCTGAGGTGACGTGGGAGATGCTGTTGAGGCAATTCAGGCCGGCCTCGAAGACAGCCGGCCCTTGCGTCGGGCTTCCGCCTCAGAAGCGGAGTTACTGTAGCCAAACCTCTGGAGAACTGAAGGTTCTCGTCGCGGCGAGTCCGAGTCCGATTGTGGTCATCAGACACGCTCCAGGATCAAGGCCGAGCCCTGGCCGACGCCCACACACATCGTGGCGAGGCCATGCCGGGCGTTTTCACGTTCCATGCGTCCGAGGAGGGTAACGACGAGTCGCGCCCCACTCGATCCGAGCGGATGCCCGAGGGCTATCGCGCCGCCGTCGCGGTTCACGATCTCGTCGTCAAGGCCGAGGCGCCGGATGCACGCCAGCGACTGGGTAGCGAAGGCCTCGTTCAGCTCGATCGCGCCCAGGTCCTCCACCCGCAGTCCCGTGCGAGCGAGCACCTTCTGGGTAGCCGCAACCGGACCCAGCCCCATGATCTCCGGCGCGAGACCCACGCTGGCGCCGAACACGATGCGGGCGCGAGGAATGAGGCCATAACGCTTCACCGCCTCGCCGCTCGCCACCACGACCGCCGAAGCCCCGTCATTGAGCGAACTGGCATTCCCGGCCGTCACGACAGAACCGCCACGGACGATCGTGCGCAGCCCGGCGAGCCCCTCCAGGCTCGTATCCCGCCGCGGTCCCTCATCCACGAGCACCTCGCCGGCCTTCATCGGCACGCCGACGATCTCGTCCACGAAATGACCGGCATCAATCGCCGCCGCCGCGCGCTGCTGACTGCGCAGGGCGAAGGCATCCGCCTCATCACGGGTGATGCCGTCGATGCGAGCGACCTCCTCCGCCGTTTCCGACATCGAAAACGTGGCCTTATCCCGCGCCGCCAACTTCGGGTTGATGAAACGCCACCCGATGGACGTATCGAACTGCGCACCGGGCTTCGCCCACGCCCGGTCCGGCTTACCCTGAACCCAGGGCGCCCGCGTCATCGACTCCACACCGCCGGCCACCATCAGGTCGGCATCGCCGGCGCGAATGGCCTGCGCCGCCATCGTGATCGCCGACAAACCCGACGCACACAGGCGATTGACCGTGATCCCCGGCACATGATCGGGCAGACCGGCCAGGAGAGCCGCCATCCGCGCCACATTACGGTTGTCCTCCCCGGCCTGCGTGGCAGCGCCGAAAATGATGTCGTCAATCAGGGCCGGATCGATCCCGGCACGACGCACCGCCTCCGCCACCACGATCGCCGCGAGGTCATCCGGACGCACCCCCGCCAGCACCCCACCATAACGACCGACGGGCGTTCGTGCTCCTCCAACGAGGTAGGCCTCTGCCATGTTCTCTCCTGACGACGATGTAATTATGGGGTCTGTGCGGTGGCAGTCTGTTTGACCCGGCTGAGAATATCAGCGTGTGTCAGCAAGCTGACGGGATGGTTCTCGGTCCCCAGTCCAACGGCCGGGCCGGTCGCTCATCAGGCCGAGAGATAGGCGTTCTCAATGTCTTCAATGCGGTTCTTCGCCTTGGCAATTGGCAGGTCTAGTTCGACTCGCCCGCGCCTCATAACGTAGACGTGGTCGACGTAGTCGAGTGCCTTCCGAACGTGTTGTTCAACGAGGAGAACACCCAACCCTGTCTCCGACGCCGCAGTGCGCAACGCCTTGAAGAGGCGTGTCACGACGAGCGGGGCGAGACCGAGTGACAGTTCGTCGGCCAGAATCAGGTTGGGTCCTCGCACCATGGCCCGGCCGAGCGAGAGCATCTGCTGCTCGCCTCCCGAGATGAGTCCGGCCTTAATACGCAGACGTTTTTCAAGTTCTGGGAAGAGCGCGAGCACGGTGGGAATGTCTACACCGCCGACTCGGAGGTTTTCCTCAACGGTCAGACCCTTGAAAACGGACCGTTCTTCCGTGACATACGAGAGCCCATTGCGTGCACGCTGGTACAAAGGGGCTGTGGTTGCGCTGCCGTTAATCGCCACACTTCCCGCCAAGACGCCGATGGCCCCGCTGATGGCCTTCAGCGTGGTTGACTTTCCCGCACCATTTGCCCCGAAGAGAGCGGTGACGGTGCCCGATTCAACGGTCAGGTTGATGTTTTCCACAACGGGTTGGGTGCCGTATCCAGCGCTCATCCCGATAACGTCAAGTGCGCTCATCGATTCATTCCTTCCGTGATTTCTTCCGACGAGGGAGCTCCGAGGTAGGCCTCGAGAACAAGGCTGTCCCCGCGAACTTCAGCGGGGCTTCCTTCGGCGATCTTCTTTCCGAAGTCGACAACAACGATCTCGTCGCACAGACCCATGACGAAGTTCATGTCATGCTCCACGAGCAGGACTCCTATGCCCCAGTTCTTTGCAAGTTTTCGAACCATTTCTGCGAGCTCCGCCGATTCGACATCGCCCAATCCGGCTGCGGGCTCGTCCAGCAGCAAAATGCTGGGTTCGATAGCAACAGCGCGGGCGAGAGCGACGAGTCGACGCTTGCCGTAGGGCAGATTCTCAACCACCGTGTCGAGTTCATCAGCGAGGTCGAACTCACGGATCGCTTCGATTGTGGCCGGGGAGAGTCGCGGTTTGCTCGGCCGAAAGATCTCCAGGAAGTATGAACCCGACTCGAATGGATCGGCAGCCGTAAGCAGGTTGTCGAGAACGGTACAGTCTTCGAAAAGCTCAAGAGACTGGAATGAACGGCTGACTCCTGCCCGTGCTCGCCGCATGGCCGAGAGATCATTCATCTTGACTCCATCGAGGATGACATCGCCCTCGGTCTGCGGGGCGAAACCGGTGATCGCATCGATGATGGAGGTCTTTCCGGCACCGTTGGGCCCGATCAAGCCGAGTACCTGGCCAGGGCGGACCGTCAGGGTCACGCCTTCCACGGCGACCGTTCCGCCGTATCGAACGGTCAGGTTCCTGACTTCCAATACCTTCTGGCTGACGCGCACCGGAGCTGCGTTGGGAACCATCAGCTCCCTGGAGGAATGCGCCTTGGAATCACGGGCCAGCTTGGGCAGAAGTCCCTTGAACAGAGTCGACATTTCCTTGGCAACACCGTTCTGGTTCTGGATCACGAAGAAGATGATCAGCACACCGCTGACGAGAGGCAGGAACGTGCTGAACTCTCCCGGGATTGCGTTCAGGAGAGCGGCACCAATCGATCCGGGAGCCAGCGTTGCGCCAAAGAGCGGGCCGAGGAGGAAACCGATTCCGCCGATCATCGCCCAGCCCACAGCCGAAATCGAGTTGAAGCTCGTGAAGGTCGAACCGAAGACGATCGATTCGCTACGGAACGCGAGGATGATACCGCCGCACGCCGCTATGCCGGCAGCGACACCGAAGGCGTACAGCTTGGCTGACGTGATGCTGATTCCAAGTGCGGCGGCGGCTCGTTCATTCGTTCGCACCGCAATGAGCTTGCGGCCGCTTCGTCCGCGACGGATGTTGCCCACGACCAGGGTCATCAGGAGCAGGAGTCCCAGAGCCACGAGTCCATATCGCTCGGGATGAACGATGGCACTTATGTTGAGGCCGAAAAGCAGGGGTTGCCCGATTTGGGTCCCGAAGAAGCCTCCCGTCAGGAAGTCGCTGTTGAAGACCATGAACTCGAGAGTCGTGCCCAACCCGAGAGTGACAACGGCCAAGGTGATCCCCCGGGTTCGCACCGCGGGAAGCGCGATGAGAATCCCGACCGGAATGGTAGCCAAGATGCCGGAGATGAGAGCAACTTCGAAGGAGACATGCCAAATGGAAACCATTCGACCGGCGATGAATGCGCCAAAACCTGCCATCGCAAATTGGGCCAGCGAAATCTGTCCGGCATAGCCGGTAAGAAGCACGATGGACAGCGTGATCATGGCCGCGGCAATGGTGATGGTCAAGGCATCCTGCCAGCGAGGCGGAACGGCGATGATCAGGATTGCGACAGCAACGAGAATAGGAACGACGATTCTCCAGCGGATGCGTCCCGAGCCAACCAGGGGAAGCTTCTGGAAGATGTAATCCCGGAGCGGAAGAGACTTGCCCCGCACCAGCAGGATGATGACGATGGCGACAAGGGGAAGCGAGTCCGCCAGCCCCGGGATGTCCGCTGAGAAGCGTCCCACAGCGGTCTGCATCATGCCGATGACGAGCCCCGCCACCAATGCGATCGGGAACGAACGGAAGCCGGCAATCAGCGCCGTCGCCATAGCCGCAAGTACGAGGTTCGTCATCACCGAGACCTGAAGGGTGATGATGGGCGAAACGAGGATTGCCGCAATACCGGCCAGTGCGGAACCAACGGCCCAATTGATCATGGCAATGCGATCAGACGACCAGCCCAGGGTCGAGGCCGCCAATTCATTTTCAGCCACCGCTGAGGTGCCGAGTCCGAATCGTGAGTACTTGTAGACAGCCCAGAGGACGACCGTCAAGACCACGGCGATGACGACCATGATGAGTCGGTCCCAAGGAAGGACTATCGATCCGGATAGGGGAATGACGCCTTGAGGCAACTCGGGCGTCACGAATGTCGTTCGGCCGCCGTATTTCAAGACCGCGAGGGACTGCAGGGTGAGCAGGATCCCGAGGGTCGCCACGATTCGCGCCAGCGGCGAGGCGTTCTTGAGCCGGCGCATGATGATGACCTGCACGAGAACACCGACAATTCCTGAGGCGACGACGCCGATCAAGGCCGATACCAGGAAGGGAAGCTCGAACGTCGTGCGAGCCTCGTAATAGACGTAGGCCCCGAGCATTCCGACGGCACCCTGAGCAAAATTGAGAACACCCGAGCCTCGGTAGATGAGAACAAGACCTTGCGAGGCAAGTGAGTACATTGCACCCAGGCCAAGGCCGATCAGTGCAAACCGCAGAACTTCTTCCATCAGGTTCTTCTTCCATCAAATTCGGATTCAACAAAGGTCCGGAAGGGCATGAAGCTCCTTTCGATCCTCATTGATCGGGGTTGGACAGGGGCAAATGCTCGACCTGCTGCGCCATCCCGCAGGTACCTGATATTTCTACCAATCGTCTGGTGGAAAGTCAACTATTGCTTTTTTGTCGATCACGCCCGAATTCTCTGGCCGGCAGCGCTCTAGAAACAAACACCAATTCAAACAAACGCTTGACAGATTTATCTCGCCTTTGCGACACTTATCGAGAGCTCACGGATCCGTCGTTTCCGCGCAAGCGGTCAGAGCGCAACAGGGCAAATGTGATCATGACGCAACGGGGCGTTGCAATGAAATGGAGAACACAAGGACTATGAAATCGCAGCTGGTTGAAAAAAACGACTATGCCGTTGGAGTCGACGTCGGGGGGACCCATACCGACCTCGTCCTCTCGGGGCCCAATGGTCTCGTACGCAGTAAGTCGTTCACGACACATGGTGATTACAGTGTTGGCATCTTCAATGCCCTTGAGCTTGCAGCGAACCAGCTCGGCCAGGAACGCGATGAAGTTCTTGCCCAATGCCATGCGTTCATCAACGGTTCAACTATTGTCACCAACGCCATCACCGAGTTGCGTGGTGCCAAAGTAGGCGTGCTCATCACACGCGGATTCAAGGACACGTTTCGCCTGGCCAGCGGCGCCCGCCGCGTTGAATACGACGACCATCTCCAGACTCCCCCGCCGGACGTCGTTGCGCGGGACTGCATTGAGGAAATCAGTGAACGCGTGATGAGCAATGGCGAGATCGCTGTTCCCCTCGATGAAGTCGAAGTCCGTGCCGCCGTCCGTCGGCTTCGCGACAATGGTGTTGAAGCTATTGCAATTTGCTACCTGTGGTCGTTCAGCGACGGCACGAACGAGAAGCGAACCCGCGAGATTGTTCTCGAAGAGATCCCCGGCATTTTCATCACTCTCTCTTCTGAGGTTCACCCCGTCGTCGGCGAGTATCCGCGATTCATGACCGCCGTTTTCAACTGCCTGTCACACCGGGCTACGACACGATATGTCGAAGGCCTGCAGACGCAGCTCGGCAACGCGGGTTTCACCGGTACTCTCACGTTCTTTCAGGGAATCGGTGGATCCGTCGGCGCCGAGGCCGTTCAGGCCAAGCCTGTCACTCTGATGCAATCCGGCCCGGCGGGCGGCGTGATGGGTGCCCGGCACGCTGCCGCCCGACTCGGACTGACGAATATCTTCGTCGGTGACATGGGTGGAACGAGTTTCGACACGGCGGTTCTCCCCAACCTCGAGCCGTCCATCGCCAAGCAGGCGACATTCGGACCGTTCCACACCGGAATCAACATGTTGGACATCGTCTCAGTCGGCGCCGGCGGCGGCAGCGTGGCATGGCTCGACGGACGAGGCGTTCCCCAGGTGGGCCCGCACAGCGCGGGTTCCGAGCCCGGCCCCGCCTGCTACGGACGCGGCGGAACAGAACCGACGGTTACCGATGCGAACGTCATCCTGGGGTTGATCGATCCAGGAAACTACCTCAATGGTCGCCACCAGCTCAGCGTCGCGGATGCGTCAGCAGCTGTGAAGAACCGAATTGGGGATCCGCTGGGCTGGGATGTCAAGCAGGCCGCAGCAGGCATATATGACCTTGCCGTCATCGAAATGGCCAACGCCTTACGTGTTGTCAGCATCGAACGAGGACATCACCCTCGTGATTTCACGTTCTTCTCGTACGGCGGAGGGCTCGGCTTGTTTGCCGTGGAAATCTGCCGCCGATTGGGCTGCCCGAGTATCGTCATCCCCGATAATTCCTCGGCGTTTTCCGCGTATGGCGTTCTGATCGCGGACTACGTGCGTCAGTACGAGCAAACAGTCAACTGGGATCTCAGCGATCCGAGCCAGGCCGATCGGATCAACGAGGCCATGGCGGTCATGCTCAGCCAGGCCAAGCACGACGCTGGTCTCGAGGGGATTGCTCCAGGGGATCTCTCGGTTGAGCGAAGCGGTGATTTCCGTTTCCTCGGACAGACATATGAAGTGACCGTTCCTTTGCAAGACGTGGATTTCGTTCCAGCCGACGCTGCTCGCCTCGCGGACGATTTCCCCCGCGTCTACGAGCGCAACTACGGCGAAGGAACAGCATGGAAGGGCTCACCTGTTGTTCTCATGACCCTCTCGACCCGTGTCATCCACCACCGCCCGAAGCCGACTGAGCGTCAGCAGGCGGTTGTCGTCGGAGTCCCCACGCCGCAGCCTGTCGGCGAACGCTCCGTCTTCCTACCCAGCGAGCGACGCGACGCAGTGCTCCCCATCTACGCCGAAGCAGACCTCATCCCCGGCGCCGTGGTCAACGGCCCCTGCATCGTTGACGTCGGAGATACGACAATCTACGTACCCGAAGGCTCCGAATGTGGCCGTGACCAGTACTTCAATTTCACGCTCACCGCGTAAAGAACCAGAGAGAAGACAGTCATGAATTCTGCAAAGACGCAGGGGACCCTCGAATACGATCTGATCGATGTCGAGGTTCACCAGAAGTCGATTCGCAACATTGCCAACGAAATGGCCATCACCCTGATGCGGACATCGGGTTCCCCGGTCGTCACCGACGCCAAAGACTTCAGCACCTGCATCCTGGATGCAAACGGTGAGCAGCTCGCGTTCTCGGGATTCGTCTCGTTCCACGTCAGCACCGCTCTCCTGGGCGTTCAGGCCGTGATGCGCCGAGTCGACCCCGCGAATCTTCGGCCCGGCGACGCCTTCGCCTGCAACGACCCGCACACGTCCGGCGCCGTGCACCAGGGCGACGTGGGTATCGTTATGCCTTTCTTCTTCGAGGACAAGCTCGTGGCCTGGGGCTATGTGAACGAACACGTCCTCGACATTGGCGGTTCTGCCATTTCCGGTTTCGCGCTGGGTGCCGTGGACTCCTTCTCAGAATCCCTCGCGTTCCCCGGAACGCGAATTGCTCGTGATGGCGCCATCGATCCTGAGTGGGAAGGTTTCATCGCTAATAACGTACGCATGGCGGGAACAGTCCTCAACGACATTCGCAGCATGATCGCCGCCAACAATGCCGGCCAACGCCGTCTCGAAGCGACATTGGCTGAAATCGGCCTTGACCGCTTCACAACGTTGAACGAAGAGAGCAAGCGGCTCTCTGAGATCGGCCTGCGTGCCATCATCACGTCAATGCCGGATGGCACGTATGACAGCAGCGACTGGGTCGAATTCGACGCCCGCGGCATTGAAGAACTCCACGAGATTCACTGCCGCCTCATCGTGGAAGATGATGAGATAACACTGCAATTCCGCGGTGGACCTCAGACGGATTCATTCGTCAACGGTGTCGAACCGTCGGTTCTCGGCCAGTCGTGGACGACGATCTTGGCGCAGCTGGCCTATGACATCCCCATCAATGCCGGAATTTGGCGTCCGGTCCACTTCGATCTGGGACCCAAGGGTTCCATTGTCAACGCGGTGGCCCCGGCTCCCGTCACGATGTCACACATCCAAACGGGAATGCGCGTCAACAAGTTGCTCATCGACGTGTTCTCCCAGGCCTGCTCCTTTAGCAAGAATCCCGTCATCGGCGCTCGTGTTGCCGGACAGCCTGCCCAGAATCAAACCTATTTCACCGCCTTCGGCGTTGATCGCCGGACGGGGAACCCCACTGTTTCGTTCTCGATGTCCGTGGGTATGTCCTCGGGCGGAGCGGGACAAAGCGTTGGCGACGGCATGGAAATCTATGCCGCGCAGGCGATGGCCGGGTGCGATATGCCCGACGTTGAGGCTGAAGAGATGAGCCAGCCCGGAATGATCCTCTGGCGCCGCGTGGAACCTGACACCGGTGGCGCCGGAGTGTTCCGAGGCGGTAACGGTGTCAACACCTGTCTCGCCATTCTGCACTGCGACCGGATGAATGCCGGCGCCTACACGAACAGCGCCTATGTTCCTCCTCGTGGCGTTGCCGGCGGATTCGCCGGTTCGGCCGGCACGTGGAAGCTCCTTCGCGACACAAACATTCTTGACCTCCTGGAGACGGGAATATACCCCACCGAAGAATCGCTTCAGGGACACTCCATCCCCGGTCCTACGCAATCCGCGTCACTCACGCTCAACCGAGGTGACGTCTACACCGTCATCCACGGCGGCGGCGGCGGCGCCGGTGACCCGCTCCTGCGGGAAACGCACCGTGTGAGTGCGGACGTCTCTGACGGCTACGTCTCCGCTGGAGTCGCTCACGATGTGTACGGTGTCGAGCTTGCCGAAAATGGCAGCGTTGATGAGGTCGGAACCATGGCTCTTCGTGAGTCGATCCGTGAAGCACGAATCGGGGGCAAAGTGAAGCGTCCGATCCTGAGCAACGCGCCGACCTTCGCGCCTCTGGGTATCGTCAATGAGCGCTGGGCCTGCAACATGTGCGGCGAGGACCTAGGCGCCAGCACGGGCAACTGGCGCACACAGGCGGTGACGAAAGAACAAGAAATTTCCGGCCGTTTCGCGGAGCTCAAGTCGAACGTTCGCAAGCGCGTGCAGTTCGAAGAGGTTGTTCTTCGAGAAAACAGCTGCCCGGGCTGCGCAAGTTCGCTCGTGGTCGACGTCACCCTCGACGGACACCCCCTGGTTCAGTCCAGTCGTCCCGGTGTCTTCGAGCGGTTCCCCGCGGCAATTTAGCGAACGTACACCACGCACAACAGCCCCGGACCTGAAGGTCCGGGGCTGTTTGCGTGGTCGGCCTGCGAACGGTGTGTGCGGTTCACGAGCGGATGCCGGATCAGAACCGGCTCGCGGCAACACCCCGATGGGCGGCCACGTTCGCGATCGAGGAGACGATCAGGCGCGCCAAACGACCGCGCCGAGCAGCCAGAGCAGCCATAGCAGCGGTCGTACGCCTAGAGAATGGCTAGCGCGTTTGCCGTTGAGCTCGCTCCCCCGGTCAGGGGAAGCGGTGCGGCGGAAAAGAGGAAGTCGTAGGCGTTGAGCTCGAAGCACCTGTCAGCGAGGGCATCCAGATCGAGTAGCTCTGCCAGGGCGAAGCCCAACCCGGGGATCAGCCGACGGTGAAGCGAACCATTGCGAGGATCGCCAGGAGCGCTCTCCACAGCGGGGTTGTCCGACGCGACGGCAGCAACCTTATTGTCCCAAAGGAATCGAGCCATTGCCTCGGTAGAGGCTATTCCAGCAAACTGGTCCCCAACGCGGGAGACATCTCCGCCGGTGGAAGCTCGACGTCGATATTCGCCCATCCACCCGGTGCGAACACAGAGGATGTCTCCGGGCTGCAGGCGCTGTCCTTGGAATGCGATGATGTCGGCGATTTCAGACGCTTCGACGGCGTCCTCCACGAACGGGTCCCACGCGATGTTGTGCGCGGCTCGATACCGAACGATATCGACGAGCAATCCGCGACCGACGATGCCGCGCTGGGCCCAGTGGTGCATTCCCAGTGTTGCCCGGGCTTCGTCGCCGTCGGTGATTCCACCGTAGAATCCGAATTCGCGGGCCCGGATGTGCGTCAGGCCGTCCCATTGTGATGAGGACTGAGGATTGAAATCGTTCAAGGTGTCTTCGAACGTGTTCTTCCCGGTCTCCGTCATGAGGTGCCCCAGGCTGGGGCGGTCGAAGAGGGGCGGCGCGAAGTCGTCGAAGGGAACGTTGAGAGAAATCGTCTCCCCCGTACGAACAGCATGGCTGGCCTCCAGCGTCGCCGCCGGGCTCAGAAACGCGAGCGTTCCCAACGACACCGGGAGCACGCCCCACGAGTGCTTGATGCCGATAGTGCCGATTTCAGGGAGGTCATCAAATGCGGGAATCATGGGGATCCATTCGTGGCTAAAATTTCATTTCGCCGGAGTTGAAGTGTGCAATGGCGCCCTTGAGCCCACGTTCCTTGATGAGGTTCTGCAGGAGTTGGACCTCAGGCGTGAGATGCAGGAGCGCATCTGTTTCGGCACCCATCCGCCCAATCGTGACGAGGCCCTGAAGTTCGGAAACCCGATTAATGGCCTCCTTCTTTAGCTTCAGAATCGCCGTCGGCGTACGAGCGATGGAGAGCGCAAGCGCTCGAACGTGTTCATCCAGAGCATCTGCGGGGACAGCCTCTGTGGCCCAGCCCCATTCGACAGCGGTCACGCCGCTAATGCGATGGCCGGCGTCGAAGCTCATGAGCTTTGCGCGCTTGGGACCGACGATGGTTGCCCACAACGGGGAGATGAACCCACCCCCGATAGGAACAGCCGGGGACGCGGCAATGACGGCATCTTCAGCGACGATGGTGATGTCGGAGAACACACAAAGCTGCGTCGCTCCGGCCATGCAGAAGCCGTGAACGGAGGTAATGACAGGAAGCGGGTGGCGCCACACTTTCAGAAACAGGTCGATGTTGGCGAGCTGACGGTCACGGTCTTCAACCGGGCTTCGCTCGTGCGCGTAGCCAATTTCGTTAGAGTCCGAACCGACGTCATAGCCCGCCGAAAATGCTCGGCCGCTGCCCCTGATGACGATGACTCTGCTGTCTGACGTTGCCAGGAAATCCAACGCGTGGCCTAGTTCTTCCAAGAGCTGATCATTCAGGGCATTGAGCCGATCAGGCCGGTTGAACGTGATCCAGGCGACGTTGTCTTCCTCGAGGAGGGTGATGGCTTCGTAGTCTGCGGTCATGGCCTTACTTGCTTCCGGTCAATTTGCTGAGGTGAACGCTGAAGTCAGGAGATGACACCGAGAAGGCTGTGGCCGTGCTCTTCTCTCCAACCAAGTCGACGATGTTCTCGACGATCCTGTTTGCACTCCGGCGAGGGTCCTTGCGCACAGGTCCCGCCGCGAGGGTCTTGTTCACCTCATCTTCGGAGTTCATGTAGCGAAGCAGCAGCTCCTCGTCCGAGATCCCGGCGGCAAAGCGCGAACGAATCTCCTTCAGGCTGGGCTCGGGGCGCTCCCACTGGGCAATTTGCTTGGCGCGCGCACTGGAGAGAACGCGGTCGCGCACGTTCTGGTTCACGGTGCCGTGAATGGGCCCATAGTGACCGAGAAGGTAATGGATGACCTCGTCAGGAACCAGGCTGTAGGGGTCGCCCGTGACAATATTGAGCACCGCTTGTATTCCGACGAACTGGGAGAACGGAGTAGCCATGATCGGTTCGCCGAAATCCAAACGAACCTGAGGGATCGCGTTCAGGACCTCATTCAGCCGGTGAGCCATCCCATGCTTGCCGAGCTGGTTGATGAGCGTGCCCGTCATGCCACCGGGAAGCTGGTGATCGTAGATCCGGGGGTCGAACTCGGCAGGCACTCCAAGTAAGTGGTTTCCGGCCTTGGCTGCTCGAATGAAATTCTCGGCAACGGGCGCAAACATGTTCCGGTCGAGCGAATGGGTGTGGCCCATGTATTCGACGATGTCGACCATGCTCTCTGTCGACGGAAGAGATGCCCCATTGGCGAGAGGGCGTGACGCGGTGTGGATACGGTTAAAACCGCTCTCAATCCCCACCATGTAGTTGTGCTGGGCCATCCCGGCGTTGTTATGGCAGTGAAGCTCAAGAGGCATATCGCCGGCCGCCGCGCGGATTGCCGGCAACAGGGTCTTTGCGCGTTCCGGTTTCAGAATGCCGGGCGCATCCTCTACATAGATGGAACGCACTCCTGCCCACGATGCCATTTCCTTTGCTTGGGCGGCGAAGAACGCGTCGTCGTGAATCGAGGTCAAGCCGTACATGATCGACGGGAGCGCCTCCCCGCCAGCCGCGGCAATCACATCGACCAAGCGCTTCATCACCGGGAGGTCGAAAGCACAGTCGTAAATCCAAAAATTCTCAACGCCGTGCTTGATCAGCGTTTGGACCCACAGGTCGATGATTGATTCAGGGGCGCGGGCGAATCCCATCACGCTGTGGGTGCGCATTCCGCAGCGCGTTTTGTTGCCCGGCAGGCCCTTGACGAGGAAGTCCATCGTGTCCCATGGATCGTCGTTGAACTCCCGAACGAGGACGGTGAAGACACCTGGGCCCGTGAGATCAATGGTCTCGAATCCCGTCTTGGCCAGGTACGGCAGGGCATCTGCGGCATCGTAGGCGCGCATCCGCAATCCCCAGAGGCTCTGAGTTCCATCGCGCAGGGTCTGGTCTACAAATTCGACATTCATGCTTTTTCCTTCGAAGCGTCGGGGCATGCACACATAGTGAGCGGTGACAAGGGAACGTGCTTAGGCAGCGGGCCGGGCCGGAAGAAATGATTCTTCGAGCCATTTGGTGGTGATGGGTTGGGTGCGGAAAGTCTCGTTACGCATAATGTCGAGCTGAAGGTCGATTGTCGTGTCGACGCCGCGAACGGTCGCTTTGGCCAGCGCGCGGGCCATCAGGTCAACTGCCTGCTGCCGGTCGGGCGCATGAACGATTATCTTCGCGATGAGCGAGTCATAGTAAGGGGGCACGTGAGCTCCGTTGTGTGCGTAGGTATCCACGCGAATGCCCGTGCCCTGAGGCATCGTCCACTCCTCGATCAGTCCGGGGTTGGGCAGAAAATTATTGCGAGAATTCTCGGCGTTAATCCGGCACTCGATGGCATGCCCGGTGATAGAAACATCCTCTTGCGAAAACGACAGGGGCAAGCCTTGGGCGATACGAATCTGTTCGCGCACGATGTCGATTCCCGATACTGCCTCAGTGACGGGATGCTCAACCTGAACTCGGGCATTCACCTCCAGAAAGACGAAGGCGTTTCTTTCTACGTCAACCAGGAACTCGGCTGTTGCTGCCCCGACATAGTTGAGGGCTGTCGCCAGGTCAACTGCAGCCTGCCTGATCCGGACGATGAGGTCGTCCGGAAGACCGACACTGGGTGCTTCCTCGATGATCTTCTGGTATCGACGCTGCGCTGAGCAGTCACGTTCGCCGAGGTGGCAGACGGTTCCCTGGGAGTCGGCGAGGATCTGAATCTCAATGTGTCGAGCCTTCTCGATGTAGGGCTCGAGATAGAGGGTTCCGTCACCGAAGGCACGCAGTGCCTCGGTGCTCGACCGGACAAAACCCTGGCTGAGGTCATCGGGATTCCTCACGACGGTCATTCCACGTCCACCACCGCCGGCCGACGCTTTGAGCAGGAGAGGGTATGCGTTCAAGTGCTCGGCCGTCCGGATCGCGTCTTCGACGCTGGTCAGCCCCGGAGATCCCTTGCCCGTGGGAATACCAATGGACTCCGCCACCGCGCGTGCCTGAAGCTTGTCGCCCGCGCGACGCATGACCTCAGCCGGAGGCCCGATGAACGTGATCCCGTTTTCTTCACAGGCGTCAACAAGAGTCGGCCGCTCGGAAAGAAACCCATAGCCGGGGTGGAGTGCATCGCAGTTCGCGTGACGCGCCGCTGCCACGACCCGTTCAACGGAGAGGTAGCTTTCCCCCGCTGCTGCCGGCCCGATGACGACGATTCGATCTGCGAGTTTGGCCCCGAGCGAATCAACGTCGGCGGCCGAGACGGCGAGGACACTCTCGATATTTTCGTCGAAGCAAGCCTTGATGATACGAACGGCGATTTCACCGCGATTGGCAATCAGAATGCTGCGCACGGGGTCAGTTCGCGGTGACGTCAACGCTGAACAGGGGTGTTCCATATTCAACGGTCGCCCCGTTTTCGGCATGCACAGCCGTCACGATCCCGGTGACCGTGGAGGCAACGTTGTTCATCAGCTTCATGATTTCAACGATGCACACCGTGTCCCCGACCTCAACGCGCTGACCGACCTCAATGAAGGGAGTGGCGCCGGGTTCGGGGGAACGCCACAGAACCCCAATGCTGGGTGCCGTGATGGCGAAGTCCGTGGCATTGGCCGGAGCGTGTGCCGTTGCTGCCGGCGAGGACGGAATCGGAGCGGAAACCGCCACTGCGGGGGCCGCAACAGGGGCGACGACCGGCTCCGCGACCGGTGCAGGAGTCGTCATCGCGGTTGATCCGCCGGGAAGGTGGGCGCCGTTACGAGCAACGGAAATCTTTACGTCGCCGACGCTCACGACGGCCTCATCCCAGTCCGATTCGTGCAGGGCTGCGACAATGCTATTGATATCAGCGGACGAAAGACTCACTGTGGGCTCCTTTGCCATTCTCGGTCTGCCAGATTATGACCGACATGTTTAAATCAAACAATCGGTTGGCAGTTTTAGTATATGGTCACCACAACGAGGCGGTCAAGCTTTGTTGTCAATACGAAGTTCAACAAACTGATTCTGGTTTATCGAACAGACGTATGGTTGACTAGCTCAAGACCCAGCCAAGAACACGAAGTGAAGGTGTCCGGTGATTGACAAAGAAGTCCACGACGCGGGAGAAGCCGTTTCGGGAATCGAAAACGGCGCCACGATCATGATCGGCGGGTTCGGCCCTCCCGGCCAGCCCGTCGCGCTGATAGAGGCACTCCTGAACCGCGGGGTCAGCGACCTCGTGGTCATCAACAACAATGCCGGGGCGGGCGGGGACGCCATCTCCCGACTTTTTGGAGCCGGCCGCGTTCGCAAAGTGATCTGTTCCTTCCCCAAAGCAATCGGCTCCACTGTTTTCGATGAACTTTTTCTCGCCGGCAAGATTGAGCTCGAGCTCGTCCCTCAAGGCAACCTCGCCGAACGCATCCGTGCTGCGGGTGCCGGAATCGGAGGTTTCTTCACCAAGACCGGTTACGGCACAGAGCTGGCCGCGGACAAGGAAGTGCGCCTCATCGACGGGGAACACTACGTGTTCGAGACACCCCTGCATGCAGATTTCGCCCTAATCCGGGCATCACGTGCAGATCGCTGGGGCAACCTCGTCTACCGCAAGACGGCGAGAAATTTCGGCCCCGTGATGGCTGCCGCAGCCAAGGTAACCATTGCCGAAGTCGATCACGTGGTGGCACTCGGCGAACTGGATCCCGAGATCATCGTGACCCCCGGAATCTATGTGGACCGGTTCATAAGCACGGGCTACGCCCCGACCAACCCGAAAGTGACATCATGAGGCTTTCTCGCCACCAAATTGCGGCACGAGTGGCGAAAGACATCCCCGACGGCGCCTATGTGAACCTCGGTATCGGCGTACCGACACTCGTGGCGGATTATCTACCCGAGGACAGGGAGATCATTCTCCACACAGAGAACGGGATGCTGGGAATGGGTGGCGCCGCGCTCCCGGGACAAGAAGATGCGGACCTGACCAACGCGGGAAAGGTCTACGTCACCGAAGAGATCGGCGCGTCGTATTTCCATCATGCCGATTCCTTCGCGATGATGCGTGGAGGACACATCGACTTCTGCGTCATGGGTGCCTACCAGGTTTCGGCGCGGGGCGACCTTGCCAACTGGCGCACGAACTCGACCACGTCCATTCCCGGCGTTGGCGGGGCGATGGACCTGGCAGCGGGAGCGAAACACGTCTACGTCGTGATGGACCTCTTTTCTAAGACCGGCGAGAGCAAACTCGTGCAGAACTGCAGCTACCCGCTCACCGGTGCCGAGTGCGTGGAACGGATATACACGGACGTGGCCGTGTTCGACGTCATTCCTGCCGGCGTTCGGATTCTCGAAATCTTCGATGATCTGGATGCGGGTCAGCTCTCGACGCTGGTGGGATTCACCCTCATCGACGCGACAACGTCCGCAACCGTAAGGAACTGACATGCCAACGAACTTCGACATAGCCCGTGCCTACTGGGATGCCGAAATCACGCGAGATCTCGATGCCATAATGGCCTCCTACCGAGACGATGCAACTTTTGTGGCACCGGGTTGGAACCTCCAAGGTCACGACGCCATTCGTGGCTTCTATGCAAACGCGAGCGACCTCTATCCGGGCCTTGAGGTCGCTATCGTGCACGAAACCACATCGGGTGCCGAGTCCGCATGTGAGTGGCAGTCCGTCCTCATCACGTCGGCAGGCATCAGATACCCGCTTCGGGGCATCAACTGCATGACGGTGATCGGCGGCAAGTTCGCCGCCGTCCGGTCGTTCTATGACACGGCGGAACTCACCTCCGCCTGAGCCGGGTTACGTCAGGCAAACGCGGCGCCCTGGCCAGAGTGAGGCAGCCCTTCCTCCGGCGGCCGATCCCTAATCGTGCGCGGCCGGTTGGGCTTCCAGCCCGTTGAACGTCAGCTCGACAAGGGCGGAAACGAGCTGTTCGTCCGAGAAGCTCCCCGCACTTCGCGATGGCCAGAAACGAACGTTGTTCATCGCGCCGATCACAAAGCGTGTCAGGAGCCTGGCATCCAGCTGACTGCGAATCTGTCCGCTTTCCTGCGCCGCGGTGATCAGATCACGCACATGCCGTTCAAACTGCAGGCCGCGGTCTTTCGTCAGCGCCTTCCTCTCCCCCGTGAGGTTCCGTGACTCCGTGAAGAAGATGTTGGCGCGTTCAACGTTGGCCAGGTACCACAAGCTCTGTCGCGTCACGTATTCCAGCAACTCGTCGATCGGATCCAGGCCCAAGGCGGCAACCGCGTCGGCAATGACCATGGACTCCGAGTGCGATTCATCGAGGATGCGAAACAGGAGCTCTTCTTTGGAAGAGAAATAGTGGTAGAGGCTGCCCTTGAGCACACCCACGCGATCGGCGACCTCTTGAATTGAGGTGCCGGAGTAGCCTTTTTCCGACATGACGGAGATTGCTGCGGCGATGACGCTTCCGTCTCTGTTCCGGCCCTCCACCGAGGGGCGTTCAGATGATTTCGCTTTCATGATTACCCATTTCTCAGCCAGGGTGGACTGCGCCGCGGTGCCTCTAATGTCTTTATAAAATACTACCAATTGTTTGGTATTTTGTCGGCATTTCCAACGGGTTTTTTTGGCTCTGACAACCAAATGATTGTTTGATAGCATAGGTTGCATGCCGACGCAGATCGGGTGGTTTGAAAGCAGATCAAGGATGAGGCATCACGCTATGGCAGTCGTCACAACGCTCGTACGCTCTGGCGTGGCGATCATCACTCTGGACAGTCCCCCCGTAAACATTGGCAACAGCACCTTGCGGAGAGAGCTGCTCGCCGCTGTGGAAATCGTTGCGACCATGCCCGAGGTGCGCGCGGTCGTCCTCGCCAGTGGGCTCCCTGACTTCTATGCCGGATCCGACATCAAGGAATTCGATCACCCCGTCGAGGCGCCCCGACTCCCTGCCGTCATCGCAGCGTTGGAAGCCCTCCCCTGCCCCGTCGTTGCAGCCCTCACGGGTTTCGTTCTCGGTGGCGGCCTTGAGGTGACCCTCGGCTGCGACGCCAGAATCGCCGACTCCACAGCGATGATGGGTCTTCCGGAGGTAACTTTGGGAATCCTTCCCGGCGCCGGCGGTACCGTCCGGCTGCCTCGCCTCGTGGGGGTCGCTGCGGCGATCGACCTCATCTCGTCCGGGCGCCACATCACGGCGGAAGAGGCGCTCCGCCTGGGGCTTGTCGACAGCGTCGTTCCCCCGGATACTCTTCTCGATTCAGCCATTTCCGCTGCACGGGCCCTGGCGTCCAAGCGGCGGACACTCGATCTGATTCCCCCCGTTGACCCTCCCGCTCGAATTGAGCGCGCCATTGAAAAGGCCGCCGGCCGGGGTCGCGCCCGCCCCAATGTCACCCGCGCCGTCGGGCTCATCGTCGGCTCGGTCACCTGCGATCCGGCCGACGCTTTGGTACTCGAGCGCCAGGCGTTTGACGAGCTGCGGTCCAGCACCGAAGCGATCAATCTCCGGTACCTGTTCTTCGCCACAAAAGCCGCCGCAAAAGGCCTCCGCACGGCTGCGACAGGTGCCCGGCTGTCACACATCGGGATCGCCGGCGCGGGAACAATGGGCTCCTCGATCGCTCAGGTGTGCCGAACGGCGGGCTTCGCGGTGACGCTCTTTGACTCCAATCCCGCAGTTCTTGAGCGCGCAACGATATCTCTGGCACAAGCCCGCCCGGAGCAAGCAACCGACGGCGCCATGACCATGACGTTGAATGCTCAGGATCTGGCCACCGTAGACGTCATCATCGATGCCGTTTTTGAGGACATGCAGGTGAAGAAGGATCTTCTGGGGCTTCTTGAGTCCGTTGTTTCGTCCACCGTCGTTCTGGCCAGCAATACGTCCTACCTCAATCTGGATGAAATCTCCCAGGGCCTTCGCCGTCCGGAGCGCCTGGCCGGATTCCACTTCTTCAACCCTGCAGACAAGAATCCGCTCGTCGAAGTCATCCGCACGCGCTTCACCGATGACGCCACTGCCTCCACGCTGGCGGCTCTCGTTCGAACGCTGGGGAAAACCGGCGTCCCGGCGCGGGTCGGTGAAGGCTTCATCGGCAACCGCATCTACACGGACTACCGAGCGCAGGCAGAATTCCTCGTCGAAGAGGGCGCCGCACCTCACGACGTCGACGCCGCCATGGTCGCCCTCGGCCTCCCCATCGGCGTTTTCGCCGTGTCCGACATGTCCGGTCTCGACATCGCGTGGGCGCGAAGGAAACGTCTGAGCGGCTCTCGAAACCCACTTGAACGTTACGTGACCATCGCCGACACCCTCTGCGAGCAAGGCCACCTGGGCACCAAGACAGGCGAGGGGTGGTACGCCTATCCCGATGGAGCCAAACGGGGAATACCCAGCGAGAACACCGCGAAGATCATCGCGGAAAGCCGTGCCGCCCAGTCCATCACGCCTCGCCTTTTCACCTCGGCCGAGATCCAACAGCGCATCATCTGCTCCATGCTGGTCGGAGCCGCAGAAGTTCTCGCGAGCGGCGTTGCCCAGCGCGCCAGCGACATCGACGTCGTGATGACGGCGGGTTTCGCATTTCCAAAGGCGTTGGGCGGCCCCATCCGTTTCGCAGCCGCGCAGTCCCCCACCTGGCTGATGGAGGGGCTGACAGCATCTCACCAGTCCTGCCCGTTGACCTTCGCCTTGGCTCGACCTGCGACCACGGGCGTCATGCCCGCAGAAGTTGTCGCCCTGCTAACCGCAGTGGGCTCGCCCCTCAGCTGAGGGCGTTCTGCACTTCCAAGCCTCGGCGCAGATCCAATTTGCGAATCTTGCCGGTGGGAGTCTTCGGCATCACATCGATAACAAAGACATCCTGCGGGACCTTGAACCCTGCCAGCTGGGTCGCGGCCCACGTCAGGAGTTCAGCACCGGAGACGTTCTCCCCGCGTCGCAGCACGACAAACACAACAGGGACTTCGCCGAAGTCGGCATCGACGCGGGCGACTGCAGCGGCCTCACTCACGGCTGGATGTGATGACAGGACGCGCTCGATCTCCCCGGGGTAGATGTTCTGCCCACCGCGAATGATCAACTCCCGCTTTCGGTCGACGATGTGCAAGCGTCTTTTCTTATCGAAAAGACCGATATCACCCGTGAGCAACCATCCATCTTCGACGGGGCGCGGCTCTGCAGTGCCCACGTAGTCGCTAAACACGGCTCCACCCCAAACCAGAACTTCGCCGCGGGCGTCTTCACCCGATGGGTCCCGGATCGTGACCCGCATGCCGGGAACGACTTCGCCCGCTGAGAGATAGTCCCCGGTGTTGTTCTCCTTCGTGCCTACGTGGTTCGTACTGACGATCGCGGTGGCCTCCGTCAGTCCATAGCCGAAGTAAATATGCGCTCTGGGAAACACCGCCCATGCATCGGCTGAGATTTGAGAGGGCGACGCCGCGGCGCCGATACCCACCCGCACCTCACCACCAAAGCGCACGCCGGCTTGGTGCAGGCGCGTCACCATGGTGGGGACGAGAGGGATGAATGTGGGCTGGAATTCATTCATTATTTCTTGCAGTCGCTCGGGTGAAAAACGACGAACCAAGCGCAACGTGGCACCGGTCATCGCCATCATATTTATGCCCTGGTTCAGCGCATAGGTGTTGAAGACCGGAAGGGTGAGCAGAATGCGGTCTGCCTTGCCGATACCTATCCAACGGTAGGTCGCGTCATAGTTAGAACTGAGGTTTCCCATGGATAGCAGCACACCCTTGGGATGCCCGGTCGACCCCGATGTCTGCAGAAGACAGGCGCCGGCCTCAGGGGAAAGTACGGCGGGGGCGGGGATCGCGGCCCCCGGCGGCGGCACATCGAACTCCCCCGTGACGACGATGTTCATTACGCCGTCAGGAAGCCCTAGCGACGTATCGCTGACGACGAGCGTCAGGCCGACGAGTGTCACGACTTCGACAACTTCTTGCTCTGTCAGCGCCCGGTTCAGAGGCATCACGATTCCACCAAGGTAGAAAACGGCGTGTTGATAGACGATGAAGTTTGGCGTGCTGTCGATGAACAGGCCTACACGCGTTCCGATGCCGACAGCGCTCGTGAGGCTGGCCGCCACCTGTTGGATCGCCAAGCTGACTTCGCGGTAGCTGTAGGAACGTTCATCGGTGACCAGACACGCCTTCTCCGGTTGCGAGAAAGCCCAGTCAAGAATCGGTAGAGCCCGGTTCATGCGCGTGCCGCCTTCGAGAGGTCACGCTCGACGGGCCATCCGTTGAACTCACACATAGAATTCAGGAGTGTTGAAGTACGGGACGGGAACCCCGAAGTCCTCTTCCAATTCCTTGAGATAGCCGTTCACCGCCGCGATGTCAACATGATTCGCGTTGCGCCGCACGTCCAGGAACGTGCCGTTGTGTTTAAAGCTGGGCCGATACGACGCCCGTAATTCCTTGAGACGAGATCTATTCTCGCCAGAAACCAGTGCCTTCGCGTCTGCGGCCGCAAGCTGAACGAGTTGGTCGAAGACCGGGTACGTGTTGCCCGCGAAGTGCAGCACGCCAGCGCCGTACAGCCCCTCCACGTTGTCGACCAGTGCCCCAAGCAGAAACTTTGGCTGCCCCTCTTCATACTCGAGCGTCCCTTCGGGCAGCCAGGGAATGCTGTTGTCGTATCCGGTTGAAAGGACGATGACGTCGATCGCTTCGAAGCTGTCGTCCTCGAAGATCACCCCAGTTGGAGTGATCTCTCGAATATTGGGGCGATAGGAGAGCAAGCCGTGCGCCAGAGCGTGCAGCACTTGGAAGTTGGTGATGGGGTGCGTCGCGCCCAATGGGTGATCCGGCGCGGGCAGACCGTAGTTTGTGACGTCACCGACGACGGCGTCCAGCACTTTCTGGATGATTCCTGCGGAATCCAGCCCGACGAGTTCAGCAGGCAGTTTCTCATCGGGGATGTTTCCCTGCAAGAGGTCTCCCACCGGCACGCCGTAGGCGAGCTTAGGGAGGAACCAGTATCCCCGACGAGTGGAGAGAACAGCTTTCTCGGCCATGAACGCCGCGTCCGCTGCGATGTCAACGCCGCTATTGCCGGCACCGACGACCAGCACGTTCTTACCCCGGAAGACATCTATGTTGTCGTACTCCGAGCTGTGAATGATGATCCCGGTGAACCGTTCGGAACCGGCGAACTTGGGAATGACAGGAACCCATTGACCTCCCGTTGCGCTGACAACGCCTCGGTAGTTGCGCGTCTCACCGGAGCCTAGCGCGACCGCCCAATATCGGCCGGCGTCGGTATCCACGGGCACAGCGCTGACAACGTCTGAATCGGTTCGGATGAACGCGGTCAGGCCGAATGCATCCGCAAAACTTCGAACATAGTCACGAATTTGGTGCCATTTGGGGTATAAAGGATATGTGGAGGGCATCGGATAGCCGATGAATCCTCCGTAGTCGCGACTAGAGATGAAATGACAGCTCTCATAGACAGGAGATCCGGGGTTGCTTTTGTCCCATATTCCACCGACAGCACTGTGACGCTCGAGGATTTCAACCTTGAGCCCATAGTTGAGGAATGCACGGGCGGTGACGAGGCCGGCAGGACCCGCTCCGACGATCGCAAAGGTGTCAGGCAGCGCGAACGTCATGAGTTTCTCCTCGTATCTGGTGTCCCGGAACAAAGAGAAGGAAATATATTCTCGCCATTGAGAGAAACCAATCGTTTGTATGTTTCACATCCTCGTGCAGATATTTCAACCTGTCAATCTTCTCTCAGTTCTGGAATCACTGTGCGAGCCGCTTGAGCTCGTCATCGGCTTCCACTGCCCGCCCGGCCAGTAGGGGAAAACGTGCACAATGCGCCTTCGTCGTTGACGTGGATGTATGCCCGAAGCCTGATTGTGCGCCCGCCGTCAGACGGGGAGGTCTGGCGTCCCTTTGGGATGCCCCCACGTTGCGGTTCCAAGATCCGTTGCGGTTCCAAGATCCCAAAAACCGGTGGGTTCTTCTGTCCCCAAGAGCGAGTTCAGACAGGTTCCAACAAATTCGACTGCGGCGTTGACGTCATGGAAGGCCGCCGGGAGCGCCCCGAACCGGCGTACTGCCGCTCTGTATCCTGCAGCGAACGTCGGAGCTGGAAGTTGTATGGTGCGTGGCAGGTCGAGTTAACGGCGTCGAGCTTCCGCGACGAGACGTGAGCAGGGTGCGCAAGAGCGTGGGCCGGGGTCACGCGCAGGGAAACCATTCGGCGATTGCGTTGGCCGAACGGCGGTGCTCCATGAATTGTCGTGTGATTTCCGCGATCGCATCTGCGAGCGGGAAAATGTCACGCGTCACGAATTGGTCGTCGTGGTCAGCGGCTACTGGGTGCCAGTAAACACCGTCGGCGGTGATCGTCACCTCGGGAATGAGTGAATCAACGGTGAGTTCGATGCCGGTCTCAGCGACTCCGCGGTGGGCGAGTGCGCGGATAACCTGGTCGTGCCGCACGATGCCGAGAGTATCGAGAAAGCCGTGAAACGGCTCAAGCTCATGCATCTGGTCGGCGGGCAAAGTGGCCGCGACCTTAACCCTGAACCCCTCGTCGTGCGCGGTTCGGATGCCCGCGACGGCCTTGACCCAGGACCCCGCTCCGCGATGGCTGTCATGAATATCGGGGGTAGCGGAGTCGAGGCTGATTTGAAGTGTGAGACGGGAACGATCCATTCGGCGGAGGCGCTCGAGCCGGCTACCGCGAAAAAGCATGCCGTTTGTGAGCAGCGTCGTGGGTAGTTTGTCGGTGCAGGTCTTGACCAACTCGTCGAGATCATTGAGCAGGAATGGCTCCCCGCCGGTGAGAATGAGCTCCGTCACCTCGGCTGCTGCAGCCTCGGTCGCGATCTGCCGCAGTCGGTCGGCTCCGATTGCTCGCCGCTCGGCCTTCGGGGAAGACCGCACGCAGCAGTAGTCGCAAGCCAGGTTGCAATCGAAGTTGGTATATACCCACACTCGGGATCCTGGGAGCTGGTCAGGATCGAGGCCCGCAAGCGGGTCGGGCGAACGGCCGTGGAGCACAGTGACGGCCGACCCCTCAGTTTTGACGATCTCGTTCCCACTCGACAGGCACCATGCGGAGATGAGTTCGAGTGCGGCGTCGCGGTCGCATGTCCCGAAATCGATGGAGACGCTACGTCCCGTGGGCACTCGCCTTACGCTATCGACGAGGTCAAGAAGTAGACCAGCGCTCACTGGCGGAATCGCGGCTACCATCGGTCCGGTATTTTCTGCTCGCGCACAGCCTCAACCAGCCCGGCATAACCATCAAGCTTGGGCGGCACCCACGCTCGCAAACCCTCCATCTCAAGGATTGGCCTGTGTTGAGGGTTCTCCCAGTCCATCGCGAGCAGGTTTGCCGTCCACTCGTCCGACCGATCGATCGACAGTGCTGGCATGGCGGTGAAGGTGCAGTGGCTGTATTCGGGGGAAGCCCAGAAGGATTCAAACGCGCCGGGCAGGAGCTCACCGCGCCCGATCGCCTGCCACGTATTGATGCCGATCGCCGCAGCATCCGCCCGATCATCGAGCACCGCACGAAGGGCGTCGAGTTCGCTCCTGCCGGTGTCACCGTGCTTCCCGACGTCGCTGTTGATGCGCGTGAGAGCGACATCGGTTTCGTTCAGTCCCGCCTCACGCAGAAAGTGCAGAGGAAGGATCGCCGCTTGCGCCGAATCGCGCGACCCAAGGACGAGGCGACGCCCGCGAAGACTCGCCAGCCCGGTGAAGCCGCTGCCTGTGCGAGCGACGAACACTGTCTGGAACACGAGATCCGTATCCCGCGAAGCGAGCGCGCGGCATGCCCCATCAGTCTGGGCAACGGTGCGAACCCAGGCCAAATTGGTATTCCACGCGAGATCGACCGTTCCCGCGATGAGGGCGTCTACCAGGCTCGCATAATTGGAGAACAACAGAAAGTCGATCGGCGTTGAGGTCTCGGCGAAATAGTCTCGCATCCCTTCCCAGATGGGGACGACATTCGGAGAGTACGCCACGGAGCCGATGGTGAGAGGCGCGTTCATGCTGCAGCCCCCGTCGAAGCAGTCTCACGAGTTTCAACTGCGGCTTCCGGGGCGTCGAAAAGTGGGCGACCCGTTATCGCCCGACCATAGAACTCGTACAGCACATCGGATGTCGGAGCCATCACGTGGCCCGCGCGGGCATCGCGAAAGTATCGATCTATCTGCAGGTGTTCCGAAAACGCCGCACCACCGCAGACGCGCATCGCGGCATCCGTAATTCGAAGCGCAGCATCGTTCGACGACGCTTTGCTTCCGAGCACGAAGAGAGGAGTATCGTCCTGCGGATCAGCCACGCGCGCCGCGGCCTGATCAAGATATGCGCTGGCATTCGCGAGATCGATCGACATCTTCGCCAGCTGCGCCCGAATCGTCGGCAGCGCGGACAGGCTCTGATCGAGATGCTCGAGCCGGGTTCCCACAGTGTGGCTCACTGCTGCGTCGACGGCCGCGCGGCTGAGCCCGATGGATACAGCTGAGTTGCCGAGATTGAACCACGGCAGTACAGAGCCCATCATGAGGTCGAATCCGCCACCGGCCGCACCAAGGCGGAACTCCTCGGAAGTGTCCACATTTATGGTCATCGGGCTCGAGGAATTACCACGCAATCCCATGCCGCTCCATGGTCGGTCAACGCTGAGCCCTGACATCTTGGCCGGGATCGCAAAGAGGTCAACGGTCTCGGCATCCGCAGTCCCTGTGGAGATGATGTAGACATCTGCGTGGCCTGCGGAGGTCACCCAACTCTTTTTCGCATTGATATGGATTCCGTCCCGCGTCGTGGTCGCGCGTGACAGCGGAGCCCAGAAGTGCGAGCGCGAACCCGCCTCAGAGAAAGCGAGGGAGGCAAGACTGCGACCACTCGCGAGATCCTCGAGCAGTCTCGGCATGCCGGCCGGTGGTGCGGCAGCGACGGGCATCGAGGCGCTCACGTGCATCAAATAGATCATGGAGGTCGACCCGCACGCACCGGCAAGCAGACTGACGACCTCAACCAGCTCGCTCGGCCCTCCTCCGAGACCACCGACATCAGTGGGCAGAGTGAGTCCGAGTAAACCGGACGCACGCAGGGCCGACACGGCCTCCTGCGGAAAGCGTCCATCGGCATCTACTGCGTGGGCGTGTTCTCGGGCAACTTTGAGCACGGGCTGCACGCGTGATTGAAGGTCCATTACGGCCTACCTCTCGTCGGAATTTTGGGTGCGGATAAGCGAACGGGCAGCGAGGCCGACCGTGAGAAGCCCGATGCCAAGTCCGCCCGTGACCGACATGGTCGAGGCGTCGCCCCCCAGAGGCCTGACCGACAATGCGAGCCCTATGAGTTGCACGAGAGCGGCCACGGTCAGTAGAGCGCCAGCGGCAGCATAGATCGCGGGGCGCCGCGTCAGGCCACCGGCGACGGCGAGTGCGCCGCTCACAACAAGCACGATGGCGCCCGCCACCCCGATGTGTACAAAGTCGAATTCAGTGGGAAGCTGGGCGCCGAACACAAACATGGCAAACCCAATCGAGGCTATTCCGAGAAAGACCCCGGCGTGGTCGAAGGCGCTCGAACTGACTGGAGTTTGCCTCATGAGACCCTCATCATCAGTCGCGCTACACGCCCGGAGGACTGTGCCCAGCGCTGTCGCAACACACCGTCGACTCCATAGCTGCGCCCAGCCGCGGTAGCGAAGATCGCGAGGTGAGCAAGTGCCATGAGGTAGTAGGACCACTGCCATTCGTGCGGCGCGAAGAGCACTGAAAGCGTGATTGCTACGGTTTGGCCGATGCCGACAAGAGCCCAGAAACGCGTGGCGAGGCCGATGAGCAGAAAAGCCCCGAGTCCGCCTTCAACAAGGAGGGTGAACCATCCGAAGACTTCAAGATTCGGCAGCACGACGGCTTTGACGAATGCGGAGTACGGCGGCAGCACGGGATGAGCGACCGCCTGGCTCGCCCAGAAATAAAGACCATTCTCCTGTGCCCGGCCGAAGTCAAGAGGGACCTTCCACGCGACATTCTGGATCCACATGAGCGCCACGCCGCAGCGAAGCACCGCGATCATGATCCGGTTCGCGCGGGCGACGGGAAGCGGAACAACCGGGGCAGCACTGGCTCGCGACATGAGCGCCTTTCCTAATAGCATTCAATCGGTATGGGGACCAGACCGCAATGACGGGAATATGAGAAACGAAGAAGTGCAACCTGATCGTCCGGGCAAAATCCGTCCCCGTCTCGCTCATCGAAAGTGCCGCACCCCGTGCCTAATCACCAGCGGCGTGCGCCAGATGTCCAGGGCTACACCGCTTCGTCTCTTGGGGTACCCCTACCGCAACAATCTGTGTGGACGGATCGCCCGTAGTGCTCGCGACTTTCGGTCAGCGAGAGTCAGCGGTGAGTGAGTTCGCTTGGACTCGCGTTCGTCGTCGGGTGATACCCCAGTGTGTGACTCGGCCGATCGCTTCGATCACAATGCGTGAGGACATCTTTGAGTTGCCGTGAGCGCGCTCAATGAATGTGATCGGGACTTCCACGATGAAAGCGCCCGAGCGTTCAACATTCCACGCCATCTCAATTTGAAAACTGTAGCCATGGGAAGAGATCTCACGGCGGAGGACCTCGTACAGCGTTGTGGCCCTGAACGCACGAAACCCGGAGGTGATATCGCGCAGCTTGCTACCGAGCAGGAGCCGCGCATACAGGGTGCCTGCGCGGGAGATGAGTTTGCTGCGACGGGGCCAGTTGAGCACACGACCTCCAGGCATCCATCGGGTTCCAACTGCCAATCCAGCCCCAGCTTCGACAGCGGTGAGAAGGAGGGGAAGTTCTTCCGGCTGATGGGACCCGTCAGCGTCCATCTCGACGATGACTTCATAGTCTCGTTGCAACGCCCATTCGAATCCGGCGATGTAGGCGGCACCCAAACCAGCCTTCCCGGGGCGTTCGAGGACGAAGAGTCTCGATTCTTTGGCTGCTACCGATTTTGCCAGTTCGCCGGTGCCGTCAGGGCTGTTGTCGTCGACGATGAGAACATGCAGTAGTGGGCCAGCGGCAAGCACCCGTTCGATGATGGCTTCCACCGTCTCGGCCTCGCAGTACGTAGGTACTACTACGAGTGTTCTCAAGTGATTTTCTGTGGCCCCCATCGGGACCACGTTAGCGTTCATACAGGGCGATGACGGAACGATTCGTTTTGTGCGAGCTGGTGTCGAAGAACCCCATCGTGTGGAAGGCCGCGTTTATCTTCCGGGCAGCATCGGTACCTGTTGAGCCGGCAACTCGCCGAGCGACTTCCCAGCAATCGTGAACTACTCAGTGACACCCTCGAATAGGATCGCGAGCTCGTCGAGTTCGACGTCCCAGCCCTCTCGGTTCTGCTCAAGACGTTCGCGACGGTAGCGGGTGGTGCCGGGGAGTGTGTCGAAGCCCGATTCGATCACCGTGACATCCGTCCCGGAACCAGCATCGGCGATGGTGAAGCGCACGTGCGTCGAGTACTCGTCGAGCTGTTCGGCGGGAATTCCCGACCAACGAAAGCCGAACGACCCGTCGGGCACGACCTCGGTAATTTCGATCGGAAAGCTGCCGTAGTCATCCCAGTCGATGCTGCCAGTAGCACCGAGCTCGAGCGCGGCGAACCCCACACCGTCGCCAAACCACTTGACCATCACCGCAGGGTCGGTCAGCGCCTTCCAGACGCGCGCGCGCGAGGCTTCGATGTGCACGGTGCGGGTCACGGTGTGCCCCTTGATTCTTGCGTGATTAGACACGGTGTTTCCTTCACGTTCAAGCCGAGCGCGACGGGACATTGCCCGCCGAGCGGCACGTCAACAAGTTCTGCAAACGCGCCTCATCGAGCCTACCCATGATTGCGTATCTGCTCACAGCCGGGCGAGCGCCGTGAACGCGAGGGGCAACGCATCAGATGTCGGTCCTTGGGAGCCCAAAACGCATGGACGCCTCACGAACTCAATAAGTCGCCTGGCGTGGTTCCCTCCTAGTCCAGCACCGGCATTCGAACGGGCGCAGTTTGCTCGGTCCTTTCGTCGCCATCGACTACGAGAGCGCCCGTCGATGAACCGATTGGTCGACCACGTCGCGAGATTCGAGCGAGGTCGCGATGTGCAAGCCCGCGATGCGGACGGCGGTCCGAGCATCCGCTGTGGTCAACCTGCTCGTGGGCACGCGCTCGATGACGTCCTGCAACGCACGCTGCACCACCAAAGACTCGGCCGACACCCGCGGCATCCCCCGATGTGCCCGCGCCCGGTTCTCCATCTCCGCCTCGGCGCCCAACCGCCCACTGTCTTGGTGAAAATGCACCACAATGGCCTTCACAAGGCCGTTGAACTGCTGCTGCCGCTCTTCCCGACGCACCTCAGCTTTCGTACTCCGCACTGCGGCCGCGACGTCGCGGCCGGTCAGCAGGTCGACCCGGCGCATCCGCTCTGCGACTATTTCAACAGCTCGCGCGTAGACGATGTTCTCCACCGGAACCGGCGGGAGACCCATGCGCGCCCTGGTCTCTGCGTAGGCCTCGGCGAACTCGCGCATGCGGGCGTCATTCTTGAGCATGTGCTCGGTCAGCGATTCGGCGAACACGGTGAACTGCCGCAGATGCTCGGGCCGCGATGGGTCGTTAAAATACGCGTCGGCCTCGCGCTCGTTGGCTCGACGCTCAGCCGCAGTCGTCGCGTGCAGAAGCTTCGGCGGGAGACCGGCCCGACTCAGGCTCCGCTTGAGGCGTCTTGCTGCGGCGTTGGCCTCCAGTTCGCCGCGGTAGACCTCGGTATCACGGCGCCGGTTGCGCTGCAGCTCGGCACGGCGTTCCTTGTTGCGCTCGGCCCACTGCCTGGTGATTTCCTTGGTGCGCGCCGGGTCAGCATCCCGCCTTGCGGCCGCCCGAGAATTGACTTCGTCACGATGGGCCTCGTAGTAGCGGTTGTAATACTCGCGCACCTTCTCGCGATTCTCCGCCACCCACCGCTGCTCATACTCGCGTTTGCGCTCGGGGTGCTCCTCTCGCCAGCGTTTCGCACGCTCCCTCCCCCGCGCACGCACCTCCGCCTCACGACCCCGGCGAGCCTCGGCCCGGCGCATCGAATCCCGATTGAGCTCCCGGGCACGGTCGAGATGGTTCGCCCGCCAGAGACGATTCAGCTCGCGGATCCGGTCGCGGTTCGCGGCCACATACTGGCGCCGTTTCTCTGCCTCGCGGTCAGACGGTTGGTCCACCGGCACAGCGTTCTCGCCGGACGGGGCGTTCATGATCGCTGCTACGCAGCCGGCGGCGGGGCCAGCTCGATAACGAGAGCCAGAAGTTCAGAGCGATGCGCCGTCGGATTCGTGATCACACGCCCGACCGCGACGCGGAGCCGCTCGGCATCCTCGTCTCCGATTCCAGCGACGGGCTCCAAGCAATACGCGATGTCGTTCTGCAGGTTGCGGCCGTCATCGTCGACAGCGACCTCCGGATAGTAGAACAGCGCAGCGAGCGCGGTGCGGCTGAGCAGGTCGTCGAACTGCTCCTGCGGGATCGTCATAGTGAAGCCTCCTCTGCGCGGGCGTGTGTGAGCCACTCATGCCGCTAACAGGAGGTGCGCAGGCTCTGACGTGGCGTCAGCAGTGTAGCGACACGAGCGCTGGCTCGTCGAAGCGCTCGACGCCGTCAGAGAGCAGCGCTCGCTTCATGCGACGGCGGGCCACGGCTTCACGAACGCGTGCCGCGATCAACTTCAGCAGGCTGATTGGCCCGATCAAAACAAACTTGAGTGTGTCCCAGACCAACAGCAGCACGAGGAGGTTCAGCCAATCGGAACCGCCGGCTTCGAGCAGGTCCGCGCAGTACGCCGCTGCGATCGCATACGGAGCGGCGAGGCCCGGCTCCTGCGCCATCGAAAGCGGATACTGTCAGCGGCGGTGACCTGCTGCATCCTGTCGAGGCCTCGGACGGTTAAAAATATTCACCTATCCGGCAGGCCTGCGGCATGGAGTGTTCTGCGCACCTCCTGGTGAGCGCTGACCACTATAGTCCGTCCCAATCACAGGAGGTCAAGTCCCATGACATTTCACACCCAGCAATCGCTGTCCGGTTTCATCGCTTCCGACCCTCAGCAGTCGGTCACCGAGAACGGCGACACCCGCTTCTACGTGCGCGTCGGCCAGCCGCACTTCCGTCACGAATCCAGCGGCAGCTTCACCGCGCTCGAGCCGACGTTCCACGACCTCGTCGCCTACCGCGCCACCGCCGAACGCGCTCTTAACCGACTCGCCAAAGGTGACAGCTTTGTCGCCGAAGGATACGTTCGCACCTTCCACGTCGAGCGCGATGGGGAATTTATTCAACGCGAAGAGTTCGTTGCCAAGAAGATTGGCCATGATCTCGCGCGCACTAACTATCAGATCACGAGAACCAATCGCTCGGCTCCGGGCAGCGAACAGGACGCTGCGGCAACGCAGACGGGAATCGTCAGCGAGACGGAAGCTGCTCCCGCCGGCTCGGGGTGGTGAAGCAGCGATGGCAGAGTCCTTGATCGAGTGGGCATCCGGTGAACACGACGACGCGTTCGGAGCAAGCTCGTTGGACGATCTCGACGGGCCGCTCACTGCAGAGCCGCCGCATCCGATCAATTGGAACCTCCTCAGCGCAGACGACGCCGAGGCCGAATGGATCGATCTCAACCGCTGGGTGAACTGGCTGCGACGCACCTACGGACTGCTAGCATCCGTCGTACCGCCGTTCTGGCATCGGCACCCCGAACTCGTCTGGGAACTCTCCGCTCTACACCTGCACTGGCTTGGCGCCTACGACCCCGACCAGCACGGCTCCGCCCCGCTCGGCTGGCACCGTGACTTCGCGGATGCCCGCCAACGGCTCCGCGACTGGGTCGCGATCTCCGGCACTCGGCCGGAGCGCGACCGATCGACGCGGCAGACGGCATGGCCAGGAGAACCGCCAGCCGACACCGTCGAAGACGTGACCATCGGCGATCGCGACGAGGACTTCGTACAGTTCGTCGTGGAGGACGTTGCGAGGCGGCGCGAGGCCAAGGCGGGGTTTTGCGACCTTACCCCGCGCACTGGTTCAGCAGCCTAGCGTCCGACCGCGCTCAGCCTTCCGACACTTTAGATAATGCGCTGGCACCTCCGTGGAATGCGACGGCAGATTCGCCGAATTCTGCACTCTCCCGTGCGGCAACTTCCCGCTCGCGCGCGAAATCAATACTGCGAGCCAAAACCACGTATACGATCGCCGACGCAGTAAGACCCACAAAGAGTGCGAGGTCGGCGCCCCCAAGTAAAAGAGCAACCGGGCCGGTGTACCACGTTGTTACTACAAACGGGATCATGGCGATAATTCCCACAAGGTATGCCACGAGCCCCCGCCAACCCCATGATCCGTAGATACCATTTGGAATGAATATGTCGCGTATTGCATAGTTGCCTCGTCGAACTAAGTAATAGTCGACAAGGTTCACAGCAGTCCACGGCACGAGGACGTAAAGCAGAATGACGAGGAAGCTTCCGAAATTCGCCAGGAATTCGCCAGTACTTAAAAGCGATCCAATGTAGGCGGCAGCGGCGATAACAAGACAGCCAAGAACGCGAAGCGCGCGGGTCGGCTTTATCGGCTTGATCGAATCGACGATCGTGATGAGTTCGAGAGATGCAGCGTAGATATTGACGGTGATAACGCTAATGAGCCCCGGCAAAGCTGCGAGCAGAAGCCAGAAACCGGCCCCCGGCAAAATCATGTCCGCCGCGTCTCTGACGCCATCTAAGGGCGAAGCTCCCGCGAAGGCCGCAGCGACGAGTGCACCCAGTGCCATGAGCCATGCCGCCCCGACAAACACCCCTCCGTAGGTGTATGTGAGTGCTTTGGCGGGGCTAGTCTGCGGCGGTAGGTAGCGGGAGTAGTCCGATACGTAGGGAGCCCAGCCAAGTGCATAGGCCGCTGCTGCACTGAATTGAACCAAAAATGCTGTCCAGTTGAAGTCTGCGAAGGTGAATTGAGCAGGGTCGATTGGCACAACCGCTACGGCGGCGATCGTGAACAGTCCGAAAGTGACCAAAAAGAGGAGCGTCAACCATTTCTGCGTTGCGTGGATCCAGTGGTAGCCGAAGATAGCAAGAATTACGGCAAGACCGCCGATGAGCAGGTACCACAAACCGCTCGCATCCACACCGGTCGTCATCCTGATGATGTCCGCGCCGAGCATCTGGTTGAACATGTTGAATCCAACGAGACTGAAAACGACAATCGCGCAGATCAAAATGACCCCCCGGTAGCCGAATTGAGCCCGGGACTGGATCATTTGCGGGAGGCCGAGCTGTGGGCCTTGGGCCGAGTGGAATGCGGTGAAAACGGTGCCGACCGCTACTCCCAACACAATTGCCAAGAGGGAGGTCGCTAACGAGGCGCCCAGCGCGGCACCGAGCATGCCCGTCGCGAGGGTTGTGATGTTCGCATTGGACATGAACCATAAAGGGAATAGCGTCCCTGGTTTGCCGCGGCGCTCGCTTAGCGGAACCCAATCGATCGATCGCGACTCAATGCGTTCCCCGCGGGATGAACCGACGTCCGACGGAATTGTGGTGCTCACAGCGTTCATTTGGTGCTCCTCAGTCGCGAAATGCGCCATGGCTGGGATAGCCGCACGCGTCACATCCACGATCTACCTCAACGGTTGACGTAAGAGTAGTGAGGCATTAGCTATCGGTACAAGCAGGGGAGAGCCTATAAAACGCATAGGCAAGGCCTATTGCGACCAAATTCAGGTCCTCAGAGTCATGGGAAGCGCCCCGATCGATCAGTTGGGCGGGGAAAGCATCATGGTCGTTGCCATGATGGCCAGCTTGGCAGTAACTGGTGAGAGCGTGGCATTCTGTCGGTTGATCAGGGCAATTGTGTCGAAAATGGGCTCGGCAAAGCCCACAGTTTGGACGTTCGCAGGAAAGATCGAATGGCGCGTCACGGCCTTGGAAACGATGGTGTCACCCACGCCGCGAGAAACGAGGCCGAGTGCCGAATCTATGTTTTCGACCTCAATCAGCGGCTCCAAACGCACTCCCGCCACTTGAGCTCGGGCAGCGAGTTGCCGCCTCGTCGGATCGTTCCACCCGTAATAGGCGTCATAAAGGATAAGAGGGGCCCCATTGATAGCCTCCATTGTCATCGGAATCGCCGTGCGGCTCGGATCGGCGCTCGCCCACAGCACTTCATCTCTCATCAATGGTTTTACATCCAGATCGTGATCCGGTATGGGTAGGACGACGAGACCAGCCTCTAATTCGCCCGATCTGACTGCCTCGGCGACCTCAAAGGAGTTTTGACCGACGAGGCGCGTTCGAACCCCTGGGTGTTCGTGATGAAAGCGTTCGGCGAGGTCTGAGAGAAAATAAAATGGCGCATTTCTTAAAACCCCGAAGGATGCTACGCCGCCTTCGATTCCGCGAAGTGCTCGCAAGGCTTCATCGGCACCATCCGCGCTCTCCACAACGCGTCTGGCCCACGGAAACAATTCCTCTCCCGCGGCTGTCAACACCAGCTTCCGACCAGTGCGTACGAATAGTGCAAGTTCGTGCTCATCCTCGAGTTTCCGAACGAGTTCGGAAACTGTGGGTTGCGTCAACCCAAGCTCTTTTGCCGTTGCAGTGAATGAACCAACAGTGCCCGCCACAAGAAATGCCCGTAGCTGCGTGATAGTCGTCATAGCCAAAGCCTATGGGAAGACAAGGAAGGTGGGTTCTTGTCCTGTACTTCGAGATTCTTTTAGAATCTGAGCATGATCTTTTCTAAAGGCGCGTTGGAGAAATTTAATGGAGCGTTTCATCGACTGAAAGTTCCGCTGGTTGATGCGCCCGCCGCACAACGTGATCCGTCCGTTATCGCGACAGTATCCGCGATGCTGAGTGACATCGAGCTCCGGGGTATGGACGCTGTCCGCGACTACGCCACGAAACTCGACCGCTGGGACGGCCGCGAGATCGAACTGGATCGGGCGTCGATCGAAGCGGCAGGAAATCGCCTGACCCCACAACTGCGCACCGCTATCGAACTCGGAAGTTTGCGAACGCGCTCATTTGCACGGGAACAACGGTCTCGCCTGGTCGATTTCGAAACCCGACCCATCCCCGGACTGGTAACCGGAGTGCGCTACGTGCCGGTATCCCGGGTCGGGGCTTACCTGCCAGCGGGCCGCTTCCCGCTCACCGCGAGTGCATTCATGACTATCGGAGTAGCAAAAGAGGCGGGAGTTCCGACCGTGATTGCATGCACGCCACCGCAACAGGACGGAACCGCCAACGACGCCGTTGCCTACGCGGCCTATCTTTCAGGCGTCGACCAGATGTTCGTTCTCGGAGGCGTGCAAGCCCTAGCGGCGATGGCGTTCGGATTACTCGGCGAACTACCCGTCGACATGCTCGTCGGCGCGGGTAACGCGTACGTTGCCGAGGCGAAGCGTCAGCTTTTCGGTACCGTCGCGATCGATCTGCTCGCTGGACCGTCTGAAGTCGCGGTGCTCGCAGACGAATCCGCAGATCCCGAAATCGTTGCCGCCGATTTGCTCGGGCAAGCTGAGCATGGCCCCACGTCGCCCGCTGCGCTGATCACGACTTCGGAGGAACTCGGTTTGGCGGTCATGCAGGCAATCGACCGCCAGCTCGAAACGCTTGCGACCGCGTCTATCGCAGGGCCAGCGTGGCACAATTATGGATCCGTTACGGTGGCCAATGATCGTGACGTAGCCATCGCGCTCATGGACGACCTAGCCCCAGAGCATCTCGAAATCATCACGACCGATGACGCCTACCACCACGATCACTTGCGAAACTATGGATCGCTATTCATCGGCGAGTGGAGCACGGTTGCCTACTCGGACAAAGGGATGGCGGGCACGAACCATGTTCTTCCAACCGCGGGAGGAGCCAAGCACAGCGCCGGCCTGTCTGCCGCACGATTCGTCAAACCTCTCACATATCAGCGCGTCGAACGCGAATGCACACCGCTACTCGCGGAGGCTGTTCAAATCATTTCCGACTCCGAAGGTATGGCCGCGCACAGCGCTACGGCGACTATGCGCCTAGAGCGCTTCGAAGCCGCGCAGCACGGAATTCGTGCGGCAGACGAAGCCGTTCAATCGGTCTAGGGAGCCCGTCATGGACGCTCCTAATACGCAGGTCGCAACCGACCGCACCACTCGGGTGCGGTGCCATGAACTCGCGCCAATAGCTGGGGACTTTCTTGCGAACGTGGCAATCATTGAGGCTGCCATCCTCGATGCGCAGCACTCGGGAGTGCAATTACTGGTCTTGCCTGAGCTAGCCACCAGTGGCTATTACCTCACAGCGGATGAAGCTAGAGCGTGTGCCATTTCAGCAGACGCGGCCCTGTTCAATTGCTGGGCCAGGATGCTGTCGCGCGACGCGGTCATAGTTGTCGGATTCGTAGAAAAGGACGGCACGGCCCTCTATAACAGTGTCGCCGTTCTTACGGAGGCCGGCCCCCTGGCCGTCTATCGAAAGACCCATCTCTGGGATTCGGAGGTCGATCTATTCGTTGCTGGAACTGATCCTGCCCCGGTCGTGGATACCCCGCTGGGAAAACTGGGCATACTCATTTGTTACGATCTTGAGTTTCCCGAAATGCCGCGAAACCTCGCCCTACGGGGCGCAGAGATCATTGCGGTACCCACCAACTGGCCCTTAGTGCCGCGCCCTAGCGGAGAACATCCACCCGAAGTTCTACAAGCAATGGCCGCCGCGCGATCCTCGAGCGTAGCCATAGTCTGCTGCGACCGCAGCGGCGTGGAGCGCGGTAACGAGTGGACTCAGGGAACGGCGATCGTCGGACCCGATGGTTGGCGTCTCGGGTCTAAAAGCGAGAATGGCGTTCTGGAAGCGAGCCTCACGATTGGCGCCATGCGTACGCAGATTGGACCGCGCAATAACGTTATGACGGATCGACGTCCCGAACTCTACTTCTGACCCGACCGTAACACTAGGGTTACACCACTGGCGGTCGACCTAACACCTTCTGGTTTGGGCGGCTAACGGACGTGCCCCAGTGGTCTGCTAGGTGCCGGAGACTCCTGCGGGACTCTGCGTCGGCGTGTTCACGGAACGCGGCTGACAAAGCAAGACAATCAGAATGATTGCTCCGACAAAAGGGATGAGAGCAAGAAAGAGAAAACGCCACGAGTACCCTGCATCACGCAGCCGGCGGACTCCGACGGCGAGGGACGGGAGCAATACGGCCAATCCCCAAAGTGTCTGCAGTACCCCGATATCTTGTCGACCACTGATCGCGATATCGATGCCACCGAGGACGACCGAGATGAGGACGTTGAACAAAGTCCACCACCAGTACTCGGAACGGCTAGCAACCCCACCAAACTTCGCGTATTTCCTGAACACCGATGAAATAGTTTGGCCGAAAGACATCGCATGTTCCTGACGTGAGGCTTTTGAGAGCCAATACAGACTCAAGGTCTGGTCAGAGCCTACCGATGATTGTGGGGCATCCATTCAGCGGTTTGGCCCGGGCAGAACCGCACCTCGATGGTTGTTCTTAGCGGTTAGGTGGGTGGCGCCAGCCGCTGCATCACCTCCGCCGGCTCCGACTTCACGGTACGGTACGGTCAGGCTCCGCATAGTGCGCCTTCGTCGTCGACGTTGACGTGTGCCCGTGCATGTCGGCCGCAGCCTGCATTCCGAGCTCGTTGGCGAGCAGAGTCGCCCCGGTGCGTCGAAACGAGTGCGGAGTGATGTCCATCCCTCGAGGCCAGCATTTCGGAGTATCCTACGGAACGTGCGCCGAACGTTGTACGGCGTGAGCGGACTGCCGACCCTGGAGTAGAACAGCAGATGCTCCGCATCCTTCGGGTCGAGCAGCGCCAAGCGCTGACGAATCACGTCGGCCGCGAACGGCGGAATGCCAATGACCCGGTTCGATTCATGGGTCTTGGGGTGCTCCTGACGGTGAACCCCGGCTTTGTTGTGCACGACGAGGGTCCCGCCGATGTTCACCCGTGGCGGGTTGGCATTCAAATCGATGTCGCACTGCCGGAGTGCCAGCACCTCGCCAATGCGCGTCGCCGTGCCGAGCATCACCTCGATGACGTCTCGCACCTGGCCGTCTGACTGCGGCCCCATCCTGCCCACTTCAGTGCGCCACTCTCGGGCGGCGAGCCGGATGGCTGCGATCTGATCGCTCGTGAGCGCCTTCGGCGTGTGCGGGGGCCTCTTCACGCGCGACGTTTCCTCCATAGGATTTCGCGGAATGATCTCCCGCCGCGTTGCGAACGCCAGAATCATGCCGAGGATTGTTCGAGAGTGCTTCGCTCGCGTAAACGACTGCGCGCGCTGCTGCCTGAGGAAGAGCTCGATACGACCGACGGTAACCCCGCGAATCGTGAAGTTCTCGAAGTAGGGCAAGACCAGCACGCGCACCTGGCGCTGGTACGTATCTTTCGTTCCTTGAGCGCGGTCGACATCGAGCATCACATCCTCCAGCCATGCCTCCGCGAGCAGCAGAAACGGTGAGCTCGCGGTGAGCGAGTCGCCACTGCCGCCGGCTCGCAGGCGGGCCGCTCGTTCTGCCTTGAGCGATGCCTGCGCCGCGTTGCGACTCGGGCCGGTCGCCGTCACCCTCCGCGTTTGACCATCCCAGTCGTGGAAGCGAGTAATCGCGCGGAAGATCCCCGGACCGACCTGTTGAGTCGTGATGGCACCGAACGTGCTGACTGGCAGTCGGGGTCGCCCGGCCATCAGCGTTTGGCCTCGTGGTCGACGACGGGTGTCTCTGGCTCGTGAAGCCCGTCGAGCCATCGCACCACGTCGGAAACGCGGAAGCGGATCTCCCGGCCGACTCGAATGCCCGAGGGACCACGTCCGTCTGTACGCAGGTCGTAGATCGCCTGCGTCTGCACGCCGAGGTACTCGGCGAGCTCGCTTGTCGTTAAAACCGGCTCGAGGCCGAGCCCGAATTGTCGTTCGCTGTCCATAACTCGTAGGTAAGCGAGCTCATTCCAGATGACTCGAACCGGGTCGTGCACCTTCTTTACGAGCGGCCAGAGATGGCGCATAGTTTTGAATAAAAGACCAATAAACGGATAGTGCATCAAGTCTTGCCCTTTCGGTGCAGACAAGAAACCTTGATCAGATCCAAATTACAGTAGGGCGGCCGGGACTTGAACCCGGGACCGACGGATTACACCAAGCGCTCCTGAGTCGCTCGCTCGGTGATAATGAAACATCGATTGATCTCGACGAACTTCGGTCGGACCAGGTTTTCATCGTTGCAGATGCGCTGAAAGGTTGAATCTATCCTAGACCGAGTTCGTGCTACCTCGATGGAATAAACGGACAATAAAATAGCGCGCATCAAGTCGAGGCCCAGCCGGTTCTCGCACCCGCCTTGAAACGCACCTTCGAAGTCGAGGGCTCTTTGCAAAACCCTCCAGGGCACGGAACTCAGGCATCTACGAAATGCGTATTCCTCCGCCTGTGGGCACTTTTTCCTCTACGTCGCTTTTTTGGCCCGGAAACAGCGACGAACATGGTTCCTGCCCTGCTTCAAATGCGCAGACACTAATTGGCATAATTGTTGGCCGCGGTGCCATTCGAACAGTCTCTGGGCAGCTTCAGACGTGCACCCCGCAGTCTAGTTTTCGTCCTTTGCCGCGTAAATTTCGGCCGTAAGCCCGCGCATTCCGGCACGCATCTCCATCAACAATTCCTGCCGGTTTCGGTCTCCTACTTCGTCGAGAAGGTACCGAATTTTGTCGCCCTGGGCGCGCCGATCTTCATTGTCTTGCAGGGCGTCGCTTAGTCCAATCGCGTCGACCTCTCTTCCTAGGGCTTCGGACAGATTTACGCGCACGATGTGCGCCGCTCCAGAACATTTGGTGCACCACGGCCGGTCGATGGCATCGAGGATTGTCAGCGGCTCGCCGTAGAGGTAGACGCCGACCTCGACGTAGCTGTTCGGCCTGAAAATCGGGGTAGCGCGGACTGCATTGCAGGCAGACGATGCGCCCCAATGCTTCGTCCGCCCAGTACCTCCGGACGAATCGACGATGGCGGGGTTCGGGCGAAGGACGCAGGCGATCATCGGGTCACCATAAATATCGGGGAGAATCGCGTGGAGCGACAGCGCTCCCTGCCTACAGAATTGGCAATATCCAGTCCTCTTCAGAGTTTCGGCCAGTTCAACCGAAACGGCGAGGTCCTCGACCGATGGCGCGTCGACAGACGTCAAGATTGCCCACTCGCCCGAACCGGTTTTGTGCGGTGGGTCCTGTGCAACGAAACCGGTGCCATACGGGCTGGACCGTAGCCAAGTGCGGTCGGCCGAGTTCCATCGCAAGCTCACCCCGGCCCCGTGGTCACCGTAAAGGACGACAGCGAACATTTCAGACAGTATGCCGGGCACCGCCGACGGGAGGATTTCTGACATGTTGCCATCATGCCGTAAGGGCACCACGAAGACTGGCGCTTGGTGGGTTGCGCTCCGCATGTGTCTGCCAGCACGGCACCTTGAAGTACGCTCGCGATCGGCGCAGCCGGGCAGCACGATCGACCGACATCCCCGCACACACGAGATCAATGAACTCAGTCCGGGTATTCGGCGGAAACAACTGGACCATGAAACGCTCCATTCACTAGAGCGTTGCCACGACCATATGACTTTGCCCCACATAGGATTCGTCAATCTGTTTGATAGGCGTTCCTTCCCGCGATGGAATCACTCGATTCAGGCCAGCAGATCGCCGAGCAGGATGTTGACGACAGCTTCCTCGTGGACGGCGGCGTTCGTCCGCTCCATCATCCGGGACAGGTGCTCGTCCCACGGGGTCGGTCGTCGCGCACCGTCCAACGGCTCGAACGGGCCGGTGATCGAAGCGGCCGTGTAATCGTCAGCACCCATCCGCCATGGCACCCCACCCGAGAAAAGCACCCGATTGACTATCAGGACCCCCGGCCAATCAAAGTCACCGTGGTAGCGCACTGTCACTCCACCGCGGATCAGCGTACGCAGCACCTGCCAGGCGACGGCGGAACCTTGCCCAGACAGGCACACCAGCGGGACATTCACAGCCGCTCGGGCAGCAGCGGAGAGGATCTGCGGGTTCTCGCACGCGAACACGACGGAACCAGGTTCGGCGAACGTCACGTCATCAGCCTTACGGAGCTCTTGCACCGTCAGGTGGGTGACCAGCCCGAGGTCGGCGCGCTCCCGCATCATCGTCGCCCACCGGTTGACCCCGGGCGGGCGGAACCCCCACGTCATCGCTGTCCCCGACACGTCGTCGGTGGCCACACCCGCGCGCTCCCACAAGCGCCGGGTATCCTGACCGGCCGCTGGCACCGGTTCGTCGAACGTAATCGCCAGCGCCCGCACCATGAGGCGAGCAGCTAGCCTCCCCTCATCGAACCCGTGTGCTGTTCCAGTGGCGATGGTCGCCAGTTCCCCTAAACCGAAAACCGGATTTGATTCGATGTCCGGGTCATCGAACACGAGGGCGCTGGTGAGTTCAGCCCAACCGAGCGCGAACCAGGAGATCGCTTCCGTCGCGACGACTCTTCCGGCTTTCGTAAGGACGCCTGACAGGCGGATGCTTTCCACAAACGCCTGCGCCTGCGCTGGCGGGCCCATGACGACTGCCTGTTCGAGGGCGGAGAGAAGCTCTGCGGTTGAAGCCGCCCGGTCCTCCCGGGCTTGACGGCGGTCGGTGAGCGGGGACCCAGTCACTGCAGCAGTCACAGCGGCGAGGTTCGCCCGTTCGGCGGCCCCCTGCAACGCAACGTCGAGGTCATCCAATTTCACTCGGTTTCGACACGGGGTTACTCGCTTAGCTAGAAGCCCCTCCAACCTGTCGGCGCCGTCCGCGTCGACCTCCACGGTCACCGACCCGGAAGCTGACAAGCCGTTGCATTCGAGTCGTTTCCGGATCGAGACCCAGAAAACGGTGAGGGACGACGCGGATAGATAGTCGAGCAGGCGCTCCGGGATGTCGTCCATCACACCTCCCGGAGATGGTGGCGTTGCCCGTCCCAGTGGTAGCGCACCGCAGTGGTCGGGGTCTCCTCACCGGTGGACCGGATCTCGTACTCGTCCAACGAGTGGATGTTCGCGTAGTGCAGCCACAGGTCAAACCCGGTCATCATGAAGTCGATATCTCGTTCCACGAGGATGGATGTGAGGATACGCCGGCCGTGGTCGTCGACCATCGCGTACGCGTCATCTAGGAGGATCAGGCGCGGTGCGATCGGGGGTAGAGCGCTGAGGTGGGAGTCTAAGGCTGAGATTAACGCCAGGTATGTGACGTACCGCAGCTCCCCTTCGGAGAGTTTCGCGCCTTTCAATGTGCGCTCCTGCCCGTCGTTCGGGCCGAGCACGACCGGTTCAACGATGTACCAGTTGCGGTAGTCGAGGCTGTCCGCCAACGCCTTTCCGTACCCCTCGGCACGGTTGAGGTTGTACGCGTCTTGGACGGTCTGGCGGAGCAGAGTGGAGAGCTCCTCATTCTCCGCTGCGGAGCGAACCTGGTCTGCGATCGCGACCAACTGGCGGATGCGGTTCACCGCCTCGGTGACATCATCTTTGTCGGCGAACTTCAAGCGCACCCCGATCCCGTTGCTGGTGCGGTGCGCCGACACTCGGGCGGAAGTATCCCGTATGGTTTCTTTGGCCAGACGGATGATCTTCCGCATGTCAGTGGCGACACCATCGACGATGAACCGGGAGAAAACCTCTGCTTCTGACTGCATGATCGCCTGCCGGCCGGTCTCCGCGCGGCTGGCCAAATCAGCGGCAGCTGTCGGGAGGGGATGGGTGCCTTCCCCGCCGATCAGCTCCACCAGCAGTACCTCGTGGGAGGTCGTTTTCCGGTGCACGTCAAACATCAGGTTCACATGATCACGAAGGGTGTCCAGAGCTATATGCACGGCGTCCAGAGATACGGGACGCTGCTTGGCGTTGGTGACGTTCGACCGGAGCCACCCCACCAGCTCCGCCGGGGTCGCTCCCTCAGGGCGCTCAGTCGCTTCGACCGTGTCCGTAACTCCGGGGAGTCGCAGAATTGCGTGCACACGTTCGGCCACGTCTGTGGCCTTGGTGGCCATAGCGACAGCTCGGTCGGTTGCGTTGTCGACCGTGGTGACCGCGGTACCATGCCTGCTGGCTGCATCTCGCGCTTGGCGGTCAGTCTTGTCTCTCAGCGTCCCAGCTGTCCGCAGCGCTGACTCGACGTTGGCGAGTTCATCCATCACCTGTTCGGCGCTCACCCCGATGGTTGCTTCCAGCTTGCGAATGACAGCCGCTTCGCTGCGCCATCGCTCCCCCGACTCGTCGGCGAGAAGCATTTGGGTGTCGGCGGCGGTGACCGCGTCACTCACGTCGTCGGAGGCCGTCTGAAATGTTCTCCGTTGCCGAGCGAACGTCTCAGCGAAAGCGGTTGCCTTATCGCAGGTGCTGACTGTGATGCGGAGCTGCTGAAAGCGTTCCCGCAACTTCGGTTCCGTTTCGGGGAGCTCCGCATGGTGGCAGGCGCGACGATGGACGGCTTCCCCGGCGTCCCATTCTGTGCGCGCCCGAAGCGCTTCATCACCTGCTGCGACAGCCGCCAGCCACAAGACATCCGCCGTCGTTGCGGCGATGCTGCTGGCAGTGTCCGCTTGGATAACCGCGGTAGAGGTTGGGGGCCGCGGCGACCTGAACGCGAATCGCCGTCCGCAACGCCGTGGCAGCCGCTGCATCCTCATCGCAAACGATGAGAAGGGTAGTGATTTCGCTGAGCTGGATGTCGATCTCTTCGAGTCGCGCACGTCGGGTGCGCTCCCGTGCGGCGGCACCGATGTGCTGAGCCGGAGTTATCGGGGAGCGGCCGGTGAGGGGTCCCGCGTGCCAGGACCCGTCCTCCTGGATGTTCACCGGGCAGGTCGGGTCGTTGAACCCGATCCTCCCGAGAATCTCGGCGACCCCCGAGCCGGCCGCGTCAGCGGAAAGAATCTCGGTCAGCGAACGGACCGCTACGGTACCGCGCGAGGACACGATCAGCTCACCGGTCACCGGTCGTACACCGTCCTCCGTAACGGTAGCCGCGAGAATCCCTGAAGCGCGCAGCGCGCTCTCCACCGCATCTTGGATGTGCTCCGGTACGCCAGGACGGAAATCCACCGTCTCCCAGAACGCAGGCCCGTCGGCGACGCTCACCCATGAGCTCCGCTCCGGTGCGGGTGTTTCGTTGCCGACTAGTTTGTCCTGCTGCGCGGTGAGTAGGTCCCGTTCGTCGATGAACGCTGTGCGCCGGTTACGGACCTGCTGTGCGGTGACAGCAACGTGTTCGACGGCGTCAGCGGCGACGCTCTCCCCGAACCCATCCAGCTCGTGCACGGGCGGCAAAATTCCGTCAGTGAGGAGGCTGGACAGTGCCGTCGTCGCCCAGTCCACCTCACCGAACAGGGTGCTTGTGGCCGGACCCTGCGCCCACCCGGCCCATGCGACGCCCAGAGCGAGCCGGGCGGCGTCAGCCTGCTCTGCCGCAGACACAGCGGCAGCCCGGCCAGCATGGGCGTCACGTTCAGCTTTCTGGCTTCCCTGTTCTACCAAGCGCACGGAGCGTTCGTCGTTGATCAGGCGTAGAGCGGTTTCCAGCCGCGCTTCGGCGACACCCTGCTTGCTGTCCGCGGCGATGCGAAGCGCGGCGAGCTTGTCAGTGACCGTCACGGAATCCACTGGATTGACGGTGACCGACGGCACCCCGTCGTGTACCTCTACGACGGGCTCGGCCTCAACGGTTCGCCGAACATTGACCGGCCGGGAAGCTCCGGGTGCCACGGAGACCGAAAAGACAGGGAAGGTGTGATCAAGTCCCGCGTCAACCGCGCACGTGCCGGTTTCTCGAACAGCTTGGGACAGGTTGTCTCCGGTCTCCGCCACCGTCTCAGCGTCGGCCATCGCTCGCTTCACGGCCGCGTCCACACCATTGGACATGCGCCACCAGGAGCTGAGTTCGGAGACCGCCGAGCCTTTGAGCGCCGCGACCATGTTTCGGCGGTCCACGAACGCGAGCGCATCCTGGTATGCCGGAGATTTCTCCAACGCCGCCTTGTCAGCGTTGAGTTTAATGATTTGTTCTTTGAGCTCGAAAGCTTCCTTGTCCTTCTGCTGCAACAGGGCCCGTGCGTCGGTTTCCTGGTTCCGGGCGGACTGCTCCGCCGCAGCCGCATCTTCCGCCGACGTCATAGCGTGCGTCAAGCCCAGGGTCTCTTTGGCGAGGACCGTGGTGATGTACCCGCGGTACACCTGTAACGTCTCGGAGGCGTGCCGTGATGCTTCCTCGATGTGCTGCTGCTGCTCCCGGGTATCTTGCAGGTTGTCCAGTGACAGGCCAGCGGATCGGATGGTGGCGTCCGGCATCAACGGGAGCGATTCTGTCAGCAGACGGGTTACGTCCTTCGCTCGGTACTTCGCCCCAAAATCCGGGGATCGGAGGTTGTACATGACGCCGAACGCGGCCGCCAGCCGGGCCCGTCCGGCGTCATCGGTGACCCCGAACAGCTCTTGGGCGACCCGGTTACCGTGTTCGGTGCTCTGCTGGGTGATGTTGTGCGGGCCGACAAGCTCCCCAAGCTGCGCGCGGGATAGCGGATGGCGGGTGTCATCCATCAGCTGCAACCCATGTCCGACCCGCAGTTCGGTGATGAAGAAGTGCACATCGGAGGTGCTGGTGTTCCGGGAGTACTTGAGGTACGCGCCGACAGTGCGGTAGTCGCCGTCGCCGTTCTTGTATTCCGCCCACACGTACCCAACCCGGTTGCTGTCCTTGCCGAGCATTACCCGCATCAGCGAGTCGACGGTGACTGCTCCGGAAGATCCGGACCCCATCCGGCGGCGGTCCCCGGTGAGTAGGAACGGAAAGAGCATGTCCATGCCCCGGGATTTCCCTGACCCGTTCGGACCACGGAAGACGACACGGCCGCCAGCGCACGGGAACTCGACGTTCGCGAACTTGTGCACGTTCACGATTCCGGCGCGCACCAGCCGGAAGCGAACCTTTAATTCTGGTGCCCGGGCGGTCGCAGAGAGGTCGGTGACAATGGCGTTATTCATGATTCTTCTCCCAGGGTGTCAAACAGACTGAAATCTGCAGCGGTCTGCGGCGCGGGCGCCGTTTTCGGTGCAGCCCGGCGGGTGACCGTCGCGCCGTACCGGGCAGCTGCCGGGTGCACAGTGACGGTACCCGGGCCAACGGTGAGCAGACCGACAGCGCTGAGGATGCTGATCACCGCAGCGGTCGCCCGGGCGGCGGCGGACGGGTCGGATGATTCAAAGTCGGACCGCAGATGCCCGCGGTACGTGTCGAGGATCGCCGTGATGATCTCATCGACCGTTTCATCGGTGACAGTGACTGCGCCGCCGTTGCCGGGCTGGTGGGTGGTGACCACTTCGGTGACGAACATCAACGCGAGTTGGCGGGGCACTCCCACCCCGGGGAATGGTTCATCGGTGGCGTCCTCCGCGAAATCCCACGCGAGGGCGCCTTCCCGGCGGACCTCCAAACGCAGCCCGAACAGGTCTACCAGCTGATCCTCCAAGGTCCCGCGGTCCCGCGACCATATCCGCTCTTCCTCATCGGTGAGGAGGGCGCGGTCCAGGATCGGATCTTCCACCAGTCGACGGGCGAGGGTACGATCGGGCCGGTCAGTCCGGGCCTCCACGATGAGTGAGTTGGCGAGCAGGTACGACAACGCTGTTTGGTTCACGCTCAGCAGCACTTCCAAGTCCCGGCCGGCGCCCCACTCGGCCGCTGAACCGTCGGTCTCCTCCACCACTCCGAACCGGGCGAGAAGGGTCACGGCGGTCACCAGGTCGCGGCGTTCCGTGAACGAGTCCCCGGTCACAATTTCGGCTGTGGCAGCGTCGGAGCGCACCTGCGCGACCAGCGCGGAGATCAGCCATTGGTCAGCAGCGCCCGGAGCTTGCAGCGCTGCCGCGATCAGGCAGACGTACTGGTACACGCGCGGGCTGACCGGGCCGTTCGGTCCATGCAGCGCACGGACAGGGGAGGTGCCGGGAAGCGGCGGTTTCAGAAGACGGGCGAACGTGGATTCCACGATTAGCCGGTACCCGAGCGTCTCCCCGAACCGTCGTTTCAGCTCCGTGGAATGGCGGCGCACGAGCAGGAAGACATCCGGATGGCGGGCTTCGGTGAGGAACGTGTGCCGCTCCAAAAGCCGGGCGGCATCCCGGATTTCGTAACTGGTCGAGTCGCTCATCCGGCCGCTTCCTCCCTGACTTGGCTTTCCGTCGAGGTGACGGTCAGTCGGTGCCCGTGAACGGTGAGCACCCCTTCCTCGAACAAGATGGTGCTCACCCCGGCAATGGGTTCCCGGCTGAGTCGAAACCCCGCTTCTCGGTTCTCTGATGTGTTGGTGGCCTGGTCGATCAACGTCAGCTGGGTGTGAAGCAGCTCTTGCGCTCCGGAGGAGAGATGCACACCGTCGAGAGTCCCGGCAGCGATCAGCTCGGCGGCCGCTAGTTTCCGGCGCCGCATCTCCACGATGGCGTCCTGGTACGCCAGCTGTGTTTCCAGGACCGCATCCCGAATCGTAGCGGTGCGGCCCCGCGCGGACCGATCACCGCGTTCCCGGAGCGTAACGGGCACATCCACGTTCGGGGCGTTCCACCAGGAGGTGTTCGCAGACGGAGGGACGTTCTCATCGTCGCCGAGCAGGAGATGCCGCCATGAGTAGACGCCGAACGAGTTCGCGAACAGCCGGTGCGCGTCCTCGTCCTCGGCGACGTGAAACAGTTTGGCGAGCTGGAGCAGGTCATCACGCCGGGAATGCCCGGACCCGGCATCGGTGACGATGCGTTTGGCATTCACCAGCAGCTGCCCGAGGGCCTGTTCGGTGGCTGCCCGGAACGCGACCGGCCCGGATGTCTCCCCGTCGGCGGCGTACCATTCGCCGAGCCACACCCAGTCGGACTCGGTACGGCCTTGGCTGAGTTCGGTGTCCTTCGCGGTTAGCGTCTGCCAGAGGGCGAGGGTCTCGAGAACCTCAGGGATCTGCGGCTGCAGCTGGACGAGGAGCGCGGAGATGCGCGGGGCGTGCTGCCGGACGTCGCTGCCGAGGATGTCGATGTAGCGCATCAGGGTGGTCTTCAACGCCAGATACTCGTCGCCGACAATGTCGTACCGGGACAAGATCCCGCTGAGGTAAGCGGTGAAATCCCGCAGGCTGTCCCGGAATTCCCGGTGGGAGTTGAAAGTAGTCGTCACTGCAGCGGCGATCACGTCTGGGTCCTTACCTCCGGCGATCCCCTCGACGACTCGGGTGAGTTGCTCGGCGATCACCCCCATGAGTTCTCGGGCGACCTCCTTAGCGCCGTCAGTAGCGTTGACGATGTCATCAGACTGGGTGGCGACCCGCGCGCCGAGCTTGGAAGCCTGGTACCGAGATTTCGTGCGTTGCAGTTCCGCGATGGTGGTGACTCGGTAGTTGCGGACGGAGGGGATGACATTCCCCCACCCCTTCAACTGAGTGCACCGAGATTCGACCTCAGATTCTGTGATCGGGAATCCGCCGGCCTCCAACTCGGATGCGATCTCGGCAGCGCTCATCTCACGAGTGAGGACATCCCCGGAAAGAAGACGCATAATACGTCGGTGCTGGTCCGTCTGTTCAGTGTGCAGGTGCGCGTACAAGCTAAGCCGGGACACGTCAGCGCTCTCAGACTCATTCATCATCCGCCCCTCCCCCTTCAACACCGTCGACGTACGGCACGCTCAAATGCTAACGGCGACCACCGACACTCCCGGCGACGTGGGTGCAGAACCCCACTGCGTAACGTCTACTTCCGTGCTGTCATCATGCCGCATCACCGGTGTTGGTGGATTTTGAGTCGGTCGAGCGCACCCCACCGAGACTGAATTACCCTTCTTCTTCAGGTGAACGATGAAGTTGCATTTCCAGTCCTGGCATGAGGGCGTCACTGGCCGCGAGGAAGACCGCGCCCGACCTAGGCTGATAAGAGACGATATGTCAGCAGGTCCGAAATCCGCCACTCCCCCACCGCCACCCTCTTCTGGGGCTGCCCACGCTTGAACGTGTCGCGTAGCTTCGAGGACGGGGGGTTTGATGATCGACAATCATGCTGACGTGGCCGCGCAACCGACGCTGCGCTCGCGCGCTCCCGCCTACTCCGTGATGCAAGAGTGCCTGCGGATCCAGGCCACCGCCCCGCCCCAAGCGCGGGCCGCAAAACTCTTCGGCCAGAATCCGTTACACCCTGAAGCGCGGAGCTGGTATCGCGGAGCCATTGGCGAAATCGAAGTTGCCGAGGTGCTCTCGAAGCTCGGCTCCGAATGGACCGTGCTTCACGCAGTACCTGTCGGCTCTGGCTCCTCAGACATCGACCACGTCGTGATCGGGCCAGCGGGGGTCTTCACGATCAACACGAAAAACCACACCGGCAAAATCTTTGTCGCCGGTGGCACCTTGTCGGTGAACGGGCACAAAACAGATCACATCCGCAATTCCCTGCATGAGGCCGAACGCGCCTCGCGATTGCTCTCAAGCGCAGCGGGCACGCCGGTCCGGGTGACACCGTTGATAGTGCTCGTGTCCACCGAGCCGATCAAGAAAGGGAGAACGAAGCCGAAGGTCACCGTGCTCCCGTCCAACTGGCTGTCCCGGTGGCTCAAACGGCGCCCCCGCATTCTCTCCGAACAGTCCATAGAGCGTTATGCGAAGCTCGCTGAGCAGCGCGGAACTTGGCATGCGCAGCCTGTTGTCTTCGATGACACGCTTCGACACGTCCAGCGATTCCAGCGTCTTCAACACGAGATTGCACTTGCTCGTCAACGAAATCAGACATGGATCGCCATGGCAACGCTTCTACCGATCGCTCTGGCCATCGTGCTCATCGCCGTTTTGCCGGGTGCAATCATGGCCGCCCTCAACCACTAAAAGCTCATCAGAGCGACAGGCACATGGCCGCCAAGAAGGTGATCGTGTTTGGGACGGCACGCGTCTCCACGTTGAGGCCTCGTGGCGGATTCATCGAGTGGGGGACTCAAAACTCGCGATCAGAAACGGGCGGGCGAGGCCCGAAAACACGAGATCGCTCCTGACTCCTCTGATTTTTACTTCTAGATGAACCGGCAACGCATCTATTCAGCGAGCATCCAAACACGCTTGAGAGGTAGTCGAGATCGGATTTCCTCGGGAAGGCTTGCGTACACACGCATAACCGCATCGACTACATCCGCGACAAGTTTCCTCGGGTCACCGAGTCAGCGAGCGCCCGCGAGATAATTCAGATATGGCGGACCCGAAAAGACATCATTACGTTCCACAAATGCTTCTGCGTAATTTCGCAGGACCCGACGGTTCGCTCAAGGTGTTCGCGATTGACCGAGCTGCGACGTACACATCGAAGCCGTTATCCCTCGGCCAGGTAAAGGGTGGACACGCACGAATTCGTCGGGACGGCACCATTGATCGCGCCGCTCTCGAGCATTGGATGTCGAGCCTGGAGGGTGCGGCTGCCGGTGACATCCGGGCGCTGGTTGAATCGAAGGCCCTGACCGTTGCCCCGGAGGACTACCCATCCCTCTCTTGGCTCGCGAGTCTCCAGTTCTACCGCAACCGCGCAGTCATGGGTTATTTAAAGAGCGAACTTGCGAACGCAGGGATGACCGGTCCTGACCTGGATATTCAAACCGCGATTCTCGACGTCGGCGTGCAACACCTTCTTGGAGCGTGGGAGGCGTCGAAGGACATAAACTCCCGACCCAAGGATCGGTGGGACTCAATGGTCGTCATTCTCGAGAGCCTACGGTGGGACGTTCTTCGGTACCAAAACGCCCGGCTGATCGTGTCCGATGGCTTCGCGGCCCAGTATGGCGTACGACCCGAGCACGTGGACAAGTACAACCGAACGGAGAGGAATTGGGCCAAGCACGGTCTACTTGTCCCCCAACATGAGGCAGCCGCGTTCACCATTCCGCTCACCCCGGACGTCGCCCTGCACCTCCATCCTGGCCAAACTCGCAAGTACATTTCCGCCCAGCGGGTCAACCAGAGAACGGTGTTCGCGGCGCGCGCCTTTGTAGCGATGCCCGACAATTGGAGCCTCCCGAATTCGCTCGTTGGAGACGTCGCAGACTGGGTCGACACCCAACGCTTCGTTCGATCGATGATCGCGAAGAACATGTAAAGAAGCTGCTGTCACAAGGGACGGGGCCAGAGCTGTCATGCGCCGTGGATGTCCATCTGCGCGCATGAGCGGCGACGGGCACAGTCAGCACCTCGCAGCGATCGATGCAGCAGAGAATGCTTTCAGCGGTTGGGATGAAAGCAACGAGCGCGACGCTGGCGAATTGCCCGCGTGAGCAACTTCCGGGTGGGCGACGGCCTCATTGGATCTTCCCTGCACGTTCCCGTCCCTCTCGGCTGCTCTGCTGATGGCCGCCTGTAGTCCGATCTTCTGTACCCAGCCGGACGAGCGATGACCGATATCCCCTCATATGACAAGACCCCCGCACTCCCCCGCCACACCGCCGGCGGGAATCACCGCTCCCTGGTCGTGCGGGCGGGCGCGTGACCGGCTACCGCCGTCGAAAAGTCTCGAAATACCGCCCCACATCGGCTCCACGATGCGTTTGCGGTCGGGCCGGCCGCGCGCGAACGACATTTCCGCGCGCCGGCGACCTCATCCCGTGCATGTACTCGGTGGAGCGACCAGCCGGTCCTCCACCCCACGTTTCGATCGACCGGGGCGAGCTTCATCACGAAGACTCACCTCAGCCTGCTCGATCCGTTCACCCCCCCTGGAGCAGCATGAAGAAAATAGCTAGCCCGCTGGCCCACCTCGATCTCAGCGTAATCGCTGACCTCTTTGACGCGGAGATGTGTCCTGACGACATCGCCCAGCACCTGACCGGCATGCTGCAGATCTCCATGCCCGTCGGCGTCACGGTCGAGGCGTGGAGTATCGACGGGTACGAAGCGTCCGTGCATCTGCGAGACGGAATGACCGGCACCGAGGTGACCGAAGAGGTGTGGCTCGGGGACATGGAAGTCGTGCCTGCGGAAATGGTGCGACTGCTCGCAGACCTTCAGAGTGCTGCGGCGAGCGCGGACACCGGGCTGACGCACGTCCCCTTCGCCACCCGGAGCACGAAGCGCAATGCCCACGCGATCCTCGTCGCCCTCAAAACTCGCCTGGGAGCGGGTGTCGACTACCTAGGCACGAAGAAGGGCGTGGCAATCTACCGGTTGCCCGACGCGTTCGTGGGTGCACCCATCTTTGGAATCGACATGGCAGCAGCGCACACGTGGGCACGCCTGTTTGATGCCCAGTTAGACGGAATCCCAGGCGCGCGGTAGTTCGACGGAGAGTCCGGCAGTCAACGACCCGCTGGCGGGCCCCAGACTCCGTTTGGAGGGCATGCGGACACCCTGTGGCGCCCAGCCACGACATGTCGGGCGGCGTGCCCCGTCACTTCCGCCCCTGCGAAGCCGGGAGCAGCATGAAGCAAGCCCTCCGTCCCGTCATGCGTCCGAGCTGGCTGCCGGAATCCATCCCGGTTCTCGCCAATCAAAGCGGCGCCGTGCGACCGCTCTTCGACCACGCCCTGTCGGCCGATGACTAGCCTTCGGCTCGCGAACCGCCGCTGGTCTACTTGCCGCTACTCTGGCGGTGTGATGACTCACCCATTCTTGGTTCAGACGCCAGCGCCTCGCTACCTTGTAGCGGATTACTGCGCGAACTGCTTGATGCCGCTCCCCGAAGATGTCAAGACTCTGTGGTGCTCGACATGGTGCAACGACATCAACACCAAGATTCGGTACTGGCGGGGGGCGCAACGCGACGGGCGAATTGAGTTCCCAGATATTCGCTTTCAGATCCAGATGGACATGGCGTTCCTGCTCATTGGTGGGTACCGCGCCCTTGGCCGCCGCCCATCGTCCGAGACGCGCAGAAAGGTCATCGAACGCGACGAAGGTCGCTGTCAATCGTGCGGAAAGCTCGGCTCCGACTTGGATCACGTCGACGGCAGCTCAGACGATCCTTCGAACCTTCAGCTGCTCTGTGGTCCTTGTCACCGGGTCAAAACATCCGAGGCTATGAAACCCGCCGACGATGAATCCCGCGCGCTGATACTTGTCCTCAGTCTCAGTCGCGTCATGCCCGACGAGCCAGTGCTCCTAGCAGACGATGAAGAGGCCTGGGCCGACCAATGGCGGAAGCTCACGAACGAGCGAAAAGCCCGGTTCGAGGAATCGCTGCTCGCCGTCGGCTTCATCATCCCGAGCAAGCACCTTTCGCGGCTGCAGCTCATCGCCGCGCGCGAGGCGTACCTTGCCACGTAGTCTGGACCCGCCCTTGGATCGAGTGGCGCTCAACGCCCAACCACCTCGTAGTCGTGGCAAGGAAAGCTGACTTATCTCGGAATCGGGCGGCCGGCCACCGCTCGCGAGCATGACGAATGGCTCAATCGATGAAACGATGACATCTCTCGTCGCATGACCGCTGAACGTCAGAACGGCGTTGACTATCACGATCGCAATTCATCCAAGTGACAGTCGACGATCCTGGTCGTCAACCACAATGCGACGAGGTCCGAGCGACACCGCAATGTGCAGCCTAACGATGCGAGCAGCTGTTCGAGCGTCCTCGACCGGCACGCTGTTCTTGACTGAACGTTCAATCACCTCGTGCATAGCGAACTGGGTAATGAGCGCTTCAATAGGAAGGCTCGGATTTCCCCGGCGAGCCCTCGCTCTGTTCTCCATCTCCGCATCGACACCAAGCCTCACGCCGTTCCGCTGCGCATGTGCCACGACAGTTTTCACGAGATTGTCGAAGTGCATCTGCCGCGCGACACGCGCGACCTCGGCCTTCGTGCTCCGCACAGCCGCAGCGACGTCGCGGCCGGTCAGTAGATCGACCCGGTGCATCCGCTCAGCGACTATCTCGACAGCTCGGGCGTAGACGACGTCCTCCACCGGAACCGACGGCAGACCAGTACGCGCCCGTGACGATACGTACGCCTCGGCGAACTCGTGCATGCGGGCGCCGTTCTTGAGCATGTGCTCAGTTAGTGATTCGGCGAACACGGTGAACTGCCGCAGATGCTCGGGCCGCGATGGATCAGTGAAATAGCTGTCGGCTTCACGCTCATTCGCCCGGCGCTCAGCCGCAGTCGTCGCGTGCAGAAGCTTCGGCGGGAGGCCAGCCCGACTCAGGCTGCGCTTGAGGCGTCTCGCGGCAGCGTTGGCTTCCAGCTCGGACTGGTAGATCTCCGTATCGCTGCGACGATTGCGTTGCAACTCGGCCCGACGCTCCTTGTTGCGCTCGGCCCACTGCCGCGTGATCTGCTTCGTACGCTCGGGGTCAGCATCCCGCTTGGCCGCGGCCCGGGCGTTCACCTCGTCGCGGTGGGCCTCGTAGTAGCGGTTGTAGTACTCGCGCACCTTCTCGCGATTCTCCGCCGCCCACCGCTGCTGATACTCGCGCCGGCGCTCCGGATGCTCCACCCGCCAGCGTTTCGCCCGCTCTCTCCCCCGGGCACGCACCTCGGCCTCGCGGTGCCGGCGGGCCGCGGCACGACGCATCGAGTCACGATTGAGTTCCCGGGCCCGGTCAAGGTGTTCTGACCGCCAGAGACGATTCAGCTCGCGGATCCGGTCGCGGTTCGCCGCCACATACTGACGCCGCTTCTCCGCCTCATTATCACCAGACGGATGCTCCGCCAGCTCCTTCCGGGGCGCGGCGCCTTCCTCAGATGGGTCGTTCATGATCGTGGTTACTCGGCAGGCGGCGGAGCCAGCTCGATGACCAAGGCAAGGAGTTCAGAGCGATGCGCCGTCGGATTCGCGATCACACGGCCGACTACGACGCGGAGCCGTTCGGTATCCTCGTCTCCGATCCCGGCGACGGGCTCCAGGCAGTACGCGATGTCGTTCCCCAGGTTGGGGCCGTCATCGTTGACGGCGACCTCCGGATAGTAGAACAGCGCAGCGAGCGCGGTGCGGCTGAGCAGGTCGTCGAATTGCTCCTGCGGGATCGTCATAGTGGAACCTCCTGTCGATGGTGGCATGTGAGCCCCATAGTGCCGCAATCAGGAGGTGCGCAGGCTGTGCCGTGCCGTCAGCTGAGCCTCGAAACGGGTACGCGCGCGTCGGAGTCCTCGATGCCGGTGGGGAGCAATGTCTCCTACATTCCTCGGTGCAGCAAACGGCCTGGCGGTGCACCAGATAGTAGATCGCGTGCGCCGCGCTTGGACGTTGGAGGCAAAACGGATGTCGTACAGGAAGGACCTGATCACTTTCGACACGCCCACAGGAATTCCGTACAAGCGCCCTACCTGGGGTAAAAGGACATAAACAAAGCGGTTGCGAGAATCCATCCGGCCGCGCTAAATGACAGTGCGACGATCGCATGAGCTTTCCGGAGGCCTTTCCTTCGGAGAGTGCGCGTGCCCAAGACGATCGCCGGGATGGTGATCAGCACACCAAGGGGGATGAGTGAGAGGACGAATCCGGCGATACCAAACCCCAAGGCCCATTTTCCGGCACGACTTGGAAACTTGCCGATGAATGCCTGCGTTGTCGGCGGTGCAACGGTGATGATTGAATCCTGGCTTGTCATGAGGATATCCAGTCGGAGACTATGTGTCGGTGGATCAGCGGGAACCAAAACTGCTTGGTGGCCATCATGCGGTGCCTTCACGAAGTGCCTTGTCAGTCGGATGATGACATTTCGTGCAGACGTCCATTTCCCCGTTCAACCGGGTGACCGCCAAGATCTTTCCACATGCACGGCATGCCATCTGCGGGTGCAACCAAAACCACCCTAGAAGGGGTACAAAGACGAAGAAGGAGTACACCAGCGGTGCCGCAATAAACCCGAGAAGCACTGACAGAACAAGTGAACCCCAGAAGGTGAAATGCCAATATCTAAGGCGCATCAAGTTGGACCAGTAGAGTTTTCTCCCTAGGCTGTGCCCGCCGCGTTTAGCCACAGCTTCGGGGCTCAAATCAAATTGTGAAACGTGCAAGCTACGAGCCTGCGCGGGGTCAACGGAAGCGTTTTCACGGCCTAACGCGCTCCGTCGTGTCATCGGCGCGGCAACGGTAAGGGCCGTACCTGGTACGGGTAAAGCCCGCGTCTCGTTGGTCCAACCGGCACCGTCCCACCAACGCAATTGCAGGGTACCCATGGGGTCCGGATGCCAACCAGCATCCAACACGCGAGCCGGTTCGTTCAAAGTTGCCGAAGCTGGAACTAGGACTTCGGGGGTGACAACAACAGCCGACAGTGCGGGTAGAACGACGACGTTGGCGGTTTCGACCGACGCTCTGGCGGCCTGTGTGCGCTGAGTCTCACTTTCTTGGTCCGCAATACTGCGCGCGAGAGCGGCAGCCTTCGCATCCTTTGCGGCTTGAGCCTGCGCTTCTGCCGCAGCTTCGGCGGCACGAACGGCTTCCGCAGTAATCGCCATCTGCGCTTCCACAGCAGCGGCAGCCGCCGCAACGTCACGTGCTCGCGCAGCCGCTTCCGCCGCCAACGATTTCGCCGTCGCCTTGTCATCTTGTCGAATAGCCCGTTTGGATCGTTGGTCGACGGAGCGTTCCTCAGAAGTCCATTTGTGCCCATTCCAATACCGCAGGACCGTGTCGTCGTCCGGTGCCACGTACCATCCTGCCACTGGTTGATCAGAAATCTGTTCGGCCATGCGTCCCCCCGCTTGTACTGTCCCTTAGTGTGGCACGAGGATGACTTACCTGCACTGCAATGTTTGCTTTCACCGCATCGCTCTTCACGGATCGGGTCGCAGTTCGCCCCCGCTGCTCGCCGGTATTACGGACGCGCCTGAGCCAATCGATCCGCGAACAGAAGGCATGCCAGTTAAGACCTCCGGTCAGTTGCGCGTCGACCCAAGCCTCGACTCGTCCAAACGCTCCAAGCCGACACCGAGCAGCGCCCTGATCATGCGCCGACGGGTAACGGCTTCACGAACGCGCACCACAATCAACTTCAGCAGGCTGATGGGCCCGATGAAAACAAACTTAAGGGTGTTCCAGAGAAACAAAATCACGAGCAGGTTCAACCAGCCCGGCCCGCCAGCTTCGACCTGCGCGCGGCAATAGATTGCTGCAACCGCATACGGAACGGCGAGAAGCATCGCCGGCACGCCCCACTTCAGCCCGCGCCGCGTATTGATCGCGTCGATCACGATGGCGGTCGGCATGAACCGGCGCAAGAAAAAGTAACTGCGGGCGGTGGCGGCCAGAAAGAATTCGAACATGGCGCGACCTTTCAGATGTTCGGCAACAAGAACCTGAAAGGACTGAGAGTCATACGATCGCAACGAGCGATGGCGCGTTATAGAGGTTGCCTACCAACACTTTAGAACCTGATGGCGGCGGATGAAAGTGCCGCACACATTTCAGAGCGGATGCTTGTCCGCGCTTACTCACGCCGGCTCTCGCCCCTCACAGCGGCGAAAAAGCCACTAGGTATAGACGCGCCAAGCGGGGCTTAGACGATCTGACCAAGTCTGTATGACGGCGAAAATGGAACGAAACAGTGTCGCGCACGTATCGAAATCAGGTTCACTGCCGATTCTGCACTCGGGACTGAGACGAATGTATTGCGCTCCTTGAAATAAGTTCGCCGTCTCCTCAGTGATATCGGTAATCACATCCGGTGTGGAGGACTCATCGAGTACCATGCGGAGATTGGCGCCTAACAGAACCGCTTCGGCAAGGAAAGAATCGATTTGAGCCCAGCACGGATCGATCTGAGCCCGCAGGACGGGATCAGCGCCTGCGACTCCAGCCGTATCTGCGGCTGCAGTTGACTTGCAGTCGATAGATGCCTGGGCGGACGAGTCCAAGCTGTCTGCCGCTGCGTCAACGATGCCAACTATTTGCGCGGTTGAAACTGCCGGTGACGGAGAACCAGAGAATGGTACTGCGTCGCGCTTGACGCTCACGGTTTCGGCGGAACACGCAGTTAGGGCTAAGACCATAGCAACCGAGCACAAGATTCCGCCTAGGCACCTTCCAACGTTCATTCGATCCCCCATTGCTTCCGACTTGGAATACATGCCTACTGTTTCGCCGAGTCGCCGCTCGGGGTCTTAGGACAGTTTAGCTACCCTAGGTTCGGCCAAAAGCGCTGCAGGAATTGTCTCGATTCCAGGAAACCGACGACCGACCACCGGTGGTCAGCCAACAATTTCGTCCGCCTCCGCCGATGGCTGAAACCTGGCAAACCTGATCGAAATTCAACGGCGTTGGTTCATGTCAGACTATTTGCTCAAGATAGAGGTGGGGAAATGCGCTCAGGGTCGCTTGGAATTGGATTGGTATTTGTAGTTGGTCTCCTAGTAACAGGATGCAGCGCAAGTTCCGAGGAACCGGGCGGCAACGACGCAGCCCCAGATGTAATTCAGCAGGCCGTCGTCGTTCTCGGGGACGAATACACCTATGAGGAGTTGAAAACTGCCACCGATGTCGCGCTCATGAACGGCGGAGAAGGCCTAACGGAATCGAGTCGCACAGCTGTCTGGGATTCTATTCTTGGCGTGAAGAAAGGACTCATCGACAAGGGCTACCCCGAGCCGGACTCCATGGACGTATTGGAGTGCATTCCGGGTTCCATCGCCACACGCGCTGTTGAATTGACTGAGGCCATCGCGTACTGTTCCCTCGAAGTTGCAGGTATCCCTGAATCCTTGTGGTGAGCGATACCCCATAGGATTTGTGTTCTTTTGTCCATCTTCAAGCTGTCTTCGGTACCACTCTCGGTTCTGTCGAGGTGTTCCACACACCAAAGCCCATTCGGTAAGCCGATCCGGTGCAGGCGTGCTGTCTCCAGGCAATTGGGGTTGACTCGCGCGGCACATGTCCCAGTCTCTTTCGCCGAGTGCTCCGCGCCGAAGCGATGCACAGCGCCATAGAAGGATGCGACCGCTGTCAGGTCCGCAGGGTCACCAGGCCGCGGCCCCGCGTGGGCGTCATCGGGCGGGTCGACCGCGACATAGGCGGTGGTCGGCTCGCGACTCCGCGTTATCGCCACGTAGAAACTCGCACGGCGTGTTCGGCACGACGACGACCTGCGCGGTGTCGGTCGTGATTCCTCGCGCCCGGTGCCATGTCACTGCCTAGCCCAGCTCGACATCCTCAGCGCCGCAAGAAGCAAGGAACTTCCCCGTGCACCCCTACTGACTCCCCTGATGTCGTCTTCAAACGAGCCACTATGGTGCGCGTAGAGAACAACATCGTTCGCCGTTAAGCACCCAAGTTCGTAACGCGTATTTGTGGCGTTGATGCGCCACGCGTTGGCTATGGCATCAACGTTCAAGCACTCATTACCTTGGAATTGGCGGTTAGTTGTATATGGTGCTTAACCATATGTAACTATTGGCTTATGGCTATCAGGCATACTCCGGTTCAATGGACGGTAATTATAGGAAGCTTTGTCGTTCCGTTGGTCGTGCTCGTCATTATCGCCAGTTTTTGGCCGGATGACGCAGAAACCACTGGCACGGACGCTGTCGCAGGGATAGCTACCGATATCGAGACCGTAGGCGCCGGATGCCTCGAGACGCTTGTGGAGGCGGCCTCCATACCTCCAGACCAAGCCGCCAACGATCCGCTCCTTCGCTCGGCGTACGAGTGCAAAACTGTTGACGAGTGGGTCATGGCCGTGAAAGCTCATCCTGAAGCCATGGGCCAGTTGGATCCCGCGGACATTGACCCTGAGTATGACCTCAGTGGCATCTGCTTCCAGTCATCGCAGGCACCTGTTTGCATTGACGCCACAAGGCTAGGACTGGACACCTACTGGGTCGGATGACGAACTTCGCCGAGCGGCCTTAGTGAAGCCCGGTCACGTCATCGGCTCTGGAAACGTTGAGCGAATTCAGCCGACTTCCGGACCGGCTTATCGCTTGCCCGCGCACGTACCGATCAATGCGCGCGGCTGGCGGAGGCATTTAGTGACTGAACCGAGGATAACAACAGCTCAAGAATTGTCGAATCGATAGCTCCACTGCAGTTGATGCCGGTGACATTGGTGGTAACTTCCGCGATCTGAGATTAATCCGGGTATGAGACTCGGGAGAGGGGAACCTGAAGACGTTGCGCTTTCCGTTGCTTAGGAAGCCATCGCCAAAGATTACGTCGAACAATAAGGATGCCGAAGGTGTCGCTCTCAGCCCCTCGATGCTCCGGCGCTACGACGAAAGTGACCAGTTCCCCCGGGTGGACGGTTCTCGGGCATTCCGGATTTTGGCGGAACGTAAAGTCGCCTTGTGGACCTGTCCACACCGCCCCTTGGGAACCGCTCACACCGTCGCCCGACGGATTCAGGACTCCTGCACCTTCCAGCACAAATGGGCGGCACCCCAAGTTAGTAACGTGAATTCGGTACGCGAGCGGCACCCACTCGATCGCATTCCACCGCTTCGCGGTGTCGACTTAACCGAAGGGGATGGACCGCGCAGTAAACTCCCGAAGGGCGAGAGCGAGCGAAACGCGTAGCGCAACGGCGGCAATGAGTAGTGACAGGTCCATGACCGTAAGCCTGCCAGAAGTATGGCGGCGTCAACGACGGCAGAATGTACCGTTATCTGCTACACGCGGAGACTTGCGTGCTGAATCCCGGACGTGACACGCCGTCGAGGTACAGCGTCGACGTGGTTCCCCGCAAGCCGTTCCGCGGCTTGCAGGGCGGCATGCGCGCGCGCAGCATCGAGGTTCTGTGCCGTCGACTCTGGTGCCGCACCGAGTGGACGAGAGCCGACGATGTCGTAACGGTCGCGGTAGGCCGCGACAGTGCATCCGCTTTGGCGCCACGCGGTGGCGGCAGACCCACGAGGCGCGGTCCCGAGGGCTCGAGTCCACGGCTCCCCCGCGAGCAACGCCTGGTCGAGCACGGCGGCTGCTCGCGACTCGATCAGGTCGGCGCGCTCGGCCAACGCCTCGTGCATGGCTGCATCCATCGACCCGATCGCACGAGGGATCAACCCGGCGACGAGGCGCGGCGAACGGCGGGTGCGACCTGCCCCGGTATCCCGCGACACGACCGCCGCGACCCTGGCATGAAGCACCGCCGCGATGTCCTGCGCATCCTCGAACCCTCGTGCAGCCACGACGTGAGAAAGCACGCCGGAAACGTCGAAGTGGTGCGCCTCCGCTCGCCGCAGCTCCGCAGCCAACGGCCCGAAGGCATCCGAATTGATCACATCTAAAGCCTGCGAAGGCGTCAGCCCGCTCGCGCGCACCACCGCCACCCACCGATCATGCTGCGCGGCCGCCGCAAGGGTCTCGTACTCCGCCGCGAGTTGCGCCACCGATCCCCACGCGTCCTGCTCGGCCGCCAGAGTCTCGTGCGCCGACAGCTCGGCGCCGACGTGCTGCAGAATGCCGAAGAGGATGCTGCGCGCCGTCACGTCCGCAGCGTCACCCGGTCGAGGCCCGACGTGGGCAGCATCTGGCCGGTCGACGGCGACGTATGCGGTGTTCTCCTCGCGGCCCCGGGTCATCGCGACGTACAGGTTCTCGCGCGGCATGCTCGGCGCGACCACGACGTGCGCGGTGTCGGTCGTGATTCCCTGCGCCCGGTGCGACGTGACCGCATAACCTAGCTCAACGTGCTCAGCGACGTACGAAGCGGGCAGCAGCACCGTGCTCCCCCACCGCCGACCCTGCCGTCGCACGTCGACCGAACCGTTCCGGTGCACGCCGATCACGTTCCACCGGTCGCCGTTGCGCACCCAACTGCGGGACGCATAAAGCCGCCGATCGTTCCGCCGGGTGATGACCGTGTCACCGACGGCGGCGCGGGTTCCATCGTGCAGGGCGACTTCGCGCAGGGCGTCGACACGACCCTCCAGAATCAGTTCCGTGCGAGCGCGCACGTTCAGCGCCGCAACCGCCTCGTTCGAGTCGCTGATCAGCACGGTCGACTTGCCCGAGCGGATGTCTGCACGCCACGCCTCGTAGGCAGCATCCGCCATCGTCTCGGTACTGCCCTCGCGTAGCCGGTCATGCGCAGCATAACGGTCGATCACGTCGGTGTTGCCCTGGCGCAGTCCGAGGGACGCGGCCTTCTCCCACTCGTGCACGAAGCGGTGCACGTCGAGGAGTTCGGGCGCATCCGCTCGGTCGTGCACGAGCAGCGCGAACGCACCGCCCGCATCGACCGACTGCAGCTGGGCGTAGTCGCCGACCAACAGCACCTTCGCGCCCGCATCCAAGGCCAGAGCGGTGACCCGATCCAGCGGCATCGTACCGGCCAACGAGGCTTCGTCGATGATAACGAGCTGCCCCTCCCGAAACGACGAACCCTGGTCGACATGGGTCTGCCACCACTTCGCCAGGTTCTCCGTCGCAATGCCGAGATCCGTCGCCAGCACCGTCGCGGCAGCGGCCGAGGGAGCAAGCCCAACGACCGAGCCATCTCCGCGCACTGCTTCCCAAGCCCGCCGGAGCGCATTCATCGCCGTCGTCTTGCCAGCGCCAGCCGGCCCCACGAGCACATCGATCACGCGGCCCGAGCCGGCTACGGAAGCAAGAGCCGCGAGCTGGTCCTCGACGAGCCGCCCACCACCCGGTAACCGCGAAAGCGCGGCCGAACCGAGCGCCACGCGTGGTGCAGTCACAAGCGCGGCCCGCTCGAGCAGCCGTTCCTCGGCTTCGAGTAGCTCAGTCGACGTGAACACGACGGAATGCTTCGGCCGAAACACCGACGTCCCGTCCTCCCGTTGAAACTCCACAGGGCTGACGGCGAGCTCCGGCGGCGTGAGGCGCAGGGACGCGCGCTCGGCAGCATCCGCTATGAGGCCGACGACGGCTTCCCGATCGAAGGCCGACGCAAACCGGTACGGCATCGTTTGGCGCGCGGCCTCGGCCGTGAGATTCCAGTGCCGCCAGGTGGCGCGCTTCTCGCTGACGGCCGTCATCACGCTCAGCCCGAGCGCATCCACGGTCTCGCGCGCCAGGTCCTCGGCGCGCAGCAACACCGGAGACGACTCGGCGACCGTCAACGCGTCTTGCCCGAGCAAGCGTGCAGCGCGTACTCGCCACGCCGCCGTGAGGTCCGCCAGTGAGTGCACCTGCTTCGCTGGCCGGGTGGCGAGCGTGGCCTGTGCGCGCAGCTTCATGATCGTCACCGGCCTCGGACGACGCCCGTGACTGGTCACATACTCCTCGATCAACCGGTCGGTCTCAACATCGATGTGCCGGGACCGGGTTGAGAATTCCGCAACGAGCGCCTCCGGCACGTCCGTCAAAGCCCACGCGGCGTGACGATCCCGCCCCCGCTCCCGCCGCTGCCACCGCACGCCGAGCGATCGCGTCAGCTCGTCGGCAAACAAGGATTCGTGCAATTCGGAGAGCGCCACCACGGCCTCGTGCATCGGCCGACCGTCGAGGGAGCGCCACTTGCCGTCGAGCACCGTCTGCACCTTGTTGCTGATCACGACGTGCGTGTGCAGGTGCGGGTCACCGGCCCGGCTGTCGAAGTGATCGAACGCCGTCGCGATCAGCCCGGTCACATCGACCTGCGCCACGGCGCCGCCCTGCGCCGTCGTGCCCGTGCGCGTCGCCGCCACCTCGCGCTCCATGTACGCCAGCACCTCGGCGACCGCCGCACGGTGCGCCTGCACGATGCGCTCCTGCGTGGCCGCGTCGCCCACACCCCAAAGGACGCTCGCCGACTTCGGAATCGAAAATGTGAAGTCATAGCCGGCCACGGCACGACGGCGTTTATCCTCTGGCTGTTCCGCAGCGGATGCCGCGGCCCGCTCGGTAGGACCGCCACCGTCGGCGCCGGAACCGTTCAATGCGCGGTCGGCGGCCGTGCCATATATCGGGTACGCACGACCGAGGGGTTCGCCGGTTACCGGATCGCGGCCCAACCCGATAAGCAATTGCAGCTGCGCCTCCGTGACGACATCGCCATCAACCACGAGCCCCCCGCCGAGACCACGGAGACCATCGCCCATCCACCGACCTGGCGGGGTGCCTTCCTCGGTGTAGTACCGCGTTAGTGGAGTCGAGAGCAGCCGTTTGCCGTCACCAGCGGCGACCGTGCGCAGCAGGTACTTGTACCCGTCGCCGGCACTCATTACCCGCATCGATACCGTCACCGCGGCCACCTCCGCCTTCGTGACGAAGGTGCGCCGCGACCCTCAGAGGATTCGATGGACGCTTCTTCGTCGCAGGAATCCGCACGGAACGGGGTCGAAATTATCCCTGCCCAGACGATTCAGGCCATTGTGACCAATGGTCCGCCGCGCCCAACCGCTGGCGGAGGCGACAGCAATCGGACACACGAGCGCGCGAACACAGAAGTTGTTTGTTGCAGGTCGCCACAGTCGGCCGCAATGACCGGGCAGTTCAGCGCGAGACTTCAGAGCGCCCGAACCATTGCGCCAGCTTTGCGACGCAGCGATCTTTGTCGGTCGGCAGGGTTAGGAACGAAAGCGTCCTGTTGCCGGTCTGCCAGGGGCTGTTTCGTTCATCCATCGGCAGGTCGACGCTGGTTGCAGGGTAGGCCAGAGCTGCGATCGGTGCTTCGAAAGTCGAGGAGTAGGCATGTAGCTGGTAGAGGTCCTCACGGTCGATGCCTCGCACGCCGCAGAGCCTCTTGTACTTTGCATCGAGTAGCGCCGTGATCGGGTTCTCCCCCACCAAGACATCCGGATACAGCCTGCCCAATGTACGACGGGGATCGACCGTGGAGCGTGCGAGATGCCCCGAAACCTGCTCGTTTGTTCCGTGCCTCACGGGCTGTTCGGCGGCTAAACCAGCACAGTGCAACACGAACAGTTCCCACAGCTCGGCGACGTCGATCAGCACGCCGTGGGTTGACTCGTCGTCGGCAGCGACGCCCAGCGGATCCTCGTTTACGATGCGCCACGACAGCTCAGCTGCCCGGCGCCATTTGACAGTGATCGGGCTGTAGCGGGCAGTCCGGATCTCGTGCAGGGTCGGCGTTGTCGGCCGAGGTCCGGTGGCGGCGCGCAGCACGGCCATCTGTTCGTGGAGCCGCGCTCCACGCCAGCGATCTCCGGCCAGTCGCTGGTCGAAGTATCGATCTGCCAGGACCACTGCGCTGGCCGGCGCGTTGTCGTAACTGCGAACCACCCGGGTCGAGACCAAATCACGGTGTCCGGATGCCCGCCGACGCGCGGTGGCCGCCACGTCGAGACGTCCATGAACGGACAGGCCGTACGAGCTAACTTTTACCCGTGACTTTGGGAGGGCGTGCTGGCCCGCCGTCAGCACAGAAGCCCGCCACAGGGCAGCTAAGAGTTGCGTGACCGCACTGCTCGCGTCATTGGAGTGTGTGGCCGTGCGTGGGAGCACTTGAACGTTGAGGATCGTGCTGATCCAACCGGTAATCGTCTCGATGCCCAGCCGAGGCCTGATCTCCAAGGTCCTGCCCTTGTGGCGGATCTCGCCGATGTAGCGGTTGGCCCGCCACCCGTCGATGTCCCGGCTCAGGATCGGCTCGATCGTCGGCTCGTGGTCTGCCTCCAGCTGTGCGTTCAGGACGAACGGCTCCGGTGAGAGCCCGGCGATCTCGGCCAGCCAGAGCTGTTCCTGATCAGAGGGTCGGCGATCCCAGTAGGCCTCCGCAGTCAAGTCGTTGATCACCAACCGATCCGTAGGGGCCTCTCCTGCCTGGGTGCCCTTCTTGTCGGCCATGGTCAGTTTATCGGACGGGCCATCAGGAGCTGTTCGAGCTCAGCCAGCTGTTCAGTTCGCCGGTCTGATCCGGCCAGATACTGTGCCAGCACAGGCTGGATCGACAAGGCCCACAACGAGCGCAGCGGCGCGAGCGGCTTGTCTTTAGCATCCCACAGGTACTTGCCGCCGTTACGGCCGTGGCGCTTGTTGCGCCATTCGCGCCCAAGGAAGTACGGCAAGTCACCGAACACGGCCGCTCCGAGTTCGTACTCAGACCCTAGCTCGGGCAGTTTGCCGATCCGTGCGTTCAACCGCGTGATGCACCGGGCCAGTTCCTTGAGCTGGGGCTCAGCCTTGTCCCGGTCAACCGCCACGGACTGTTCGATCCACTGCGCCTCCCAGATCGAGAACAGGTCCTCCTCGTCGTACGGCGTGGCGAACCAGAAAAAGCGGCGACGCAGCGCGAAGTCCAGAGCCTCGACCGACTGGTCGATCTCGTTCATCGTGCCAATGATGTAAAGGTTCTCAGGGATCATGAAGCGGATCGGGTCACCGTTGTCATTCTCGGCGAACAGCTCGAGCTCGATGTCGCGCTTGTCGCGCTCCATGGCACTGAAAGCCTCACCGAACATCGTGCTGAGGTCAGTGCGATTGATCTCGTCGAGGATCAGTACGTGCGGCAGAGCACGTTCGCCAAGCTGCTCTCGCTCGGTACGCATCCGCTCCACCAACCGCGGCAGTGCGCCGAGCTGGTGGGTTGTCCCACCGTGGGCGTCCAGCCGAAGCCCGACCATGAACTCTGCATAGCCGTAGGACGGGTGCATCTGAAGGCGCGTCACATTGGCGGCGACGGCCTGGGCAACGGCCTTGGGGTGGTTGAAGTATTCACCCACGCCCCATTCTTTCAAGGCCGCGGTCCGGATCAGGCTCTCCGCCAGCTTTCCCGCGCGATAGGTCTTGCCGGTGCCGGGCGGCCCGTAAAAGACGATCTGCTTCTTGAATTCCAAAGCAAACGCCGGGTCTAACGACTCATTATCCCCGGACCTGGACACAGGACGCCAGATTGGTGAGAGATCGGAGCTGTAGTAGTCGCGGCGGTTTTCATCCCAATCAGGCAGTAGTTGCTTCAACGTTTGTCGGATCGAATACAGCTTCTCGTCTTGGCCAGCGTCTGGCCCACTGGTGTCGAGTTCGCCGAACGCCTGCAGCACGAGTTCCCTGTGCTGGTTCGAGGCGATCCGCTCGAATTGATCGGGATAAAGCAGGTGGCACACGATGTGCCGCATTGCGTCGCTTTGTCGCTCTCCGGCTTCGGTGAACTGTGCGAACTCCCAGGGGTTGTCGTGCAGCAGTGCGGCTCGTTCCTCGGGTGACTTTTGCTTCAGCCGCAACGCAAGATCCATCAGATACCCAACATGGATGTCCTGACGGGAGGTGTAGTACTGGCCAGGATTGGCAATCCAGCTCTGCAGTGCCTGGTACGCCAAACTGTCGCCACTCACGTGCAGCTCTGGATGATCAGGTCCGATGGTCTTGTTGATCATCTCGAGCTTTCGGTCAGGACCGACCGAAACAGTGACCAGGTAGTAAACCAACAGGCACTCCGCGGCCAACAACCTGACAGTGTCGGTGGCATCCTCCAGTTGCAGTTCCCACTTGCTCTCGAAACTTCCTCCACCCTCCTCACCATCTAGAACGTTGCCCCAGAACCTCGTATTCAGCTCGTCAAGGTTGGGCTTTGACCAGGCGTCCGGATACTCATCGGGATGCAGTAAAGAGGCGTCCCCAATCATCGACCCCTCGCGCCAACGAGCGCACAGTTCGTCAATAGGGCGGCGGTCGCGTTCCGAGAAAAGAGCCATGACTTATGGTCTCATCCCAGGCACTGTCAGACTTTTCCGAAAGGACCGCACACGGAAGGGTGTCTCCAACTTTTGCACTAGATCCAGGGCCTGGAAAATCATGTCGAAACAAGGTCTCGTGCACTTCGGACCGCGCTACCACGGCCTCGTGCATCGGCCGCCCGTCGAGCGAGCGCCACTTGCCATCGAGCACGGTCTGCACCCTGTTGCTGATCACGACGTGCGTGTGCAGGTGCGGGTCGCCGGCCCGACTGTCGAAGTGATCGAACGCCGTCGCGATCAGTCCGGTCACATCGACCTGCGCCACGGCGCCGCCCTGCGCCGTCGTGCCCGTGCGCGTCGCCGCCACCTCGCGCTCCATGTACGCCAGCACCTCGGCCACCGCCGCACGATGCGCCGCCACGATGCGCTCCTGCGTGGCCGCGTCACCCACACCCCAGAGGATGCTCGCCGACTTCGGAATCGAAAACGTAAAGTCATAGCCGGCGACGGCGCGACGCCGTTTCAGTCCCGGTTCATCGGCAGCGGATGCCGCCGCACTGGCTGCTCTTTCCGTCGGCCCGTTCTCGATACCCTCGGCACTTGTCTCGGCCGTGGCGCGTTCTGCGATGGTGCGATAGACCGGGTAGGCGCGGCCGAGGGGTTCGCCGGTGACCGGGTCGCGGCCGAGGCCGACGAGCAACTGCAGCTGGGCCTCGGTGACCTGGTCGCCCTCGACGATGAGGCCGCCGCCGAGTCCGGGGAGGCCGTCGCCCATCCACCGGCCGGGCGGCGTGCCCTCCGCGGTGTAGTACCGGGTGAGCGGAGTCGACATCGAGTGGTCGCCGTCACTGGCGGCTACGGTGTGCAGGAGGTACTTGTAGCCGTCGCCGGCACTCATCACACCCGCATCGACACCGTCACCGCGGCCACCTCCTGCTTCGTGACGAAGGTGCGCCTCGAGCCACACGAAAATTGTTCGGGACTTCGTCGTGGCGGGACTCTGCACAGCGCCAATTGCCCCGTCACATTAATTGACGCTGGCGCGGCCTTCGTGGCGGCCTGCCGCGCCTCCACCTGCCTGGACAGATATTTCGAACTCGAATGCCCTAGCAACTAGGGTCGCGATGGATCTCTAGCTCAATCCCATTCGCTGCAAGTATCCTCAGGGTCTGATCGGAACGAGATGGCGGCACTGCAAGAACGAGAAGCCTACGCGCTCGACTTGCGCCGACATATAGAACGCGAAGAGCTTCGCTTACCGTAGAAGATTCCCAATCGTCGAGCACGTGCGCCTTTTTCGGGCGTTTTCGGAGGGGGATATCGAGCATCACCGCCTCGAATTCTGCTCCCTTCACGGCATGAATGTGGAGGCCGTTAAGTGCCAGGTCCGTCGCCGGTGGAGTAATCCAGAAGTCCCAATCTTCCGGAGTCGCCACTACGTATCGTCTACCCAGTGCCACAAACGGCACCAACGGATTCGGGAATCGGGCCGTCAGCAGTTGGATGATGCTGATCTTCGGATGAGATCTATCGGTCCAGGACGACGAAACTCTGATCATCTCCCGAATCAAGAGGTTGAGATGGGCCGGTTCCAGCCCGAGAACTTCCAACCGCTCGCGGAATCCCGCACCCTTGTGTTTGTCGCCCCAGTCGAAGGCGACCATGATCAATGCCGAAAGCCGAGCCATCGCCTCCTTTCGCAAGGAAGTTGTGCGCGAATCACGCAGCACAGCTAGGGCTCGAATCAACTGACCGGTGTTGCCGCTGCCCCGCTCGTTTGTCCGAGGCTGTCCGGAAAGATCTGATGCTCCGATGCGGCTGGACGACAGCACCATCGACGAGGACCAGTCGATGCCCAGGGCATCCATGTATTGCCCAAAGACTCGTCTTTGATGCCCGGCCGAGCCAATCGCTACGACCACTCGCGGTGCGACGGGCCGACCGAGAAAGTTGCCTTTCGGTATGATTTCATCCCGACCGATGGAACGCATTGTGGTGACGATTCCGCAGATCGCTGCCGACGAACGATAGTTTTCGTTCAATCTAACGATTGTGTCCGGTGGTAGTTTTCCCTTGTACTCGACGAAAGCGGCAGGGGACGCACGCCGAAACTCATAAATTGATTGATCGGGATCAGCGACTACGAGAACATGGATCCCCAAGTTTTCCAATGCTCGTACTATCTCGTGTTCGATGAGGGAGCAGTCTTGAAACTCATCGACGATAATTTCCTTAAACCGAATACCGAGACGATTGGTTAGCCACTCGGCGTCCAAATTCCTTAGAATCGACAGTGCCTGAACCCGGGCGTGATCGCAGTCAAATATCCCAGCGCTAACGAATCCTTGAACCTTGGACTTTGCGATCGGAATCAACTGGCTTGGTGACAGCCCTGCTTTCGAAAGTGTGCCGACATAAGTGCGGTCCGACTCGGGTGCCTCAGCTGCGTACTCAAGGTCTCCGTCGACATTAGGGCTAAAGCTACTTAGAGAGAGTCCTGCACCGCCAATCGTTCCGTGACGGATTTCAGTCCAGGGAAGTTCATCCCAAGAGTCGAGATATTTAGGAGTCACCGCTTTCGTACGTCTGAGCCAAGGTGTGACTATAAATCGGTGTAAGAAGCTGTCAAACGTGCCCAGAAAGTTGGGGCTGGCGAGCAGCGACGGATCGTCCGATGCTCGCTGGTGAGCCTGGTCTACTGCGGCGTTAGTGAAGGAGAGCAGCGCGACCCCTGATCCTCCGGCACCGCACTGGCGCCGATAGCGCGCAACGATGGCTCGAGTCTTACCGGCTCCAGGGCATGCCTCCACCAGACGCACAGAGGGTTCGAGGATCCTTTGCTGCATGACGCTCAGCTCGCGGTCGATCAACGGATGTTGTCCGCTTCACGATTCTGAGGCGCGGACGAACTTCTCGAGGTTCGGTCGAGCGTCGAAACAAGACCATGGATTGCACTCTTGATGTAATCGGGAACTTCTACTTTTGCGCCCCCTCGCAGCGACTCGCTAATGAGCTGGGCAAATTCTCCTTTTCCGAGATCAAGCCCGCCCTTCTTCCCTCGAATTTCTTTCGCGAAGGCCTTGGCGCGGTCCGCCGTCACGTCGCCCGCATCGGCGAATAATCGGTCCCATTTCTTCCCAGAGTTCTTGTGGATGCGAACGAAGGTGGAACGCAGTAGCGCCTCATTGGCGGGCAGTGCGAATAAGTCCGCTTCAAGAGTCGTCTGGCCATGGTGAACCGCCAACCGGCGATCCTCGACATGATCCGCGAACAGTGTTTCATATCGTTCCTTGCGCTTCGCCCCTTGAAGAACCCCTGCCTTGTTGGGATCCCCATCGGTGATCACGGCGACATGGTCGACCCGGTGATGATCGCCAGCTAGAAGCAGCGATAGATACGGCTCGAAATCTACGCCGTCAATCGCTATGAAAGTTGAAGAGGCAAGGTGGCGAAGCGCTTCCTTGTCGTTCTTGTAGAGCAACTCTCGAGCTATTTCCGGAATGAGGATCGCTTCAGCTATCCCTTCTACCAGCACGATATGACGCGCGAATAGGAGCGATGAGCGAGTGACGCTAAGGTACCTGTCGATCTTGCGAACCTGCTCGGGCTTGAGCCTAAGCTCGGCGAGAGATGTTGCCTTAGTGCTCCAGGATGCTTCAGGCAATGGAGCTGAATTCGATTCTTCAACATCGGTCGGACATTCGTTGGATCTCGAGGCGAGGGACAGAATCGGACCATCAGCGGGAATCTGATCGTCCAAAGGCGATGCCGGCATTGCCTCAATGACTCGCGAGACGACAACGACTTTTTCAATGGACACTGCACTGGCGAGATTGGGTGAATGCGTCGTGACTACGACCTGGACTCGACCTTCCGGATCAATACTCGTTAGTTCTTTGCTCGACTGGCTCTCCCGCGCCTGGGCCGCAAGATAATCGAGAAGTACCGATTGCAGTTGAGGATGCAAATGCGCTTCAGGCTCCTCAACTAGCAGCAGCGTCAGATCGTAGTCTTTCGCGTTCGCCAACTGCAGAACGATGGTTGCGATGAAGACCAAATTCGCATATCCCAAACCCGACGAGGCCAGCCGCAAAGGATCAATCCGCGCATCGGCAAGTTGGATTCTCATAAGTCCAGCGAGTCGCCTCAGTTCCTGCTTCCGTCCACCGAAGCGAACCTGGTGGGACCTACTAGGCGGAGAGATCTTAAGAAGGTGCGCCTCAATTTGGTCTCGAGCATTCTCAGACAAGGGCAGCGCCGAGATCTGTTCGACGAGTTCATTGGCCTGTTCAATGAAAATTTCGCGATGGACGCGCTCAGAACCACCAGTAAGAACCTTCAGCACCTCCGCGAGGCGCTCTCCTCCACCGGAGTCTAGTTCGCGGATGGCATCACGCAGCGGCGGAAGGTAGATGTGCGCGATCCGTTTACGGTTTGCCGGCTCCGCATCATCGACCCTTAGCTTTCCGACTCTTACGCTGGTGCGTTTCCAGTACGGAAGATCCTCGTTGCCGGCGAAGAATGTGGTGTACCGGAGGTCATCATCCTCATCGACGAGTTGGGTCAGAAAGAGCGCCTTTTGTCCCTCCGTCAGGTCTGTATACGTCGCCGAAATCTCTACCGGGATATCGTCTTCGGCGGAATGTGTAGGGTCGTGCACAGCAGAGAAGGAAAAAGTCTTCTGTTCGAGTGCCGACGTCGTTGTCGCTCGAATCGCATCGATAATGGTGGACTTTCCGGACGCATTCTCTCCCACAAGCACAGTGAGATCCTCAGCGAGCGGGACACGGGTTGAGACGCCCGAACGAAAATTGGTGAGGTTCAACGTGGCGAGTCTCATCTTCCCGACCCAGCGCAACGCAACGCAGTTCTGCCGGCTGGCATGTTGGAAACGCACGCACACATTGACAATCCCCCATCAGTCGTGATTAAAGTATGCCAGCTTGCCTACTTTGAAATCACGAATCCTGCGACTGGCGGGTAACGCTTGTCGATAGATAGCGCAAGTCCGGACAGTTAGTAGCACCATTCCGGGGACGTGGTACCGAGACGTTGACGCCAGTTCAAGCTGAAGGGCGACAGGGTCCGCGTTGATCCAGCCAAGCTTGCGCGAAACTCTCTCCGACCCCCCCCTACTATCGCCGCGTAATTGGGGTCAATACCTGCTGATTGATAGCCATCTACTTGAGGGGTCTGCCCGTCAACTGACGCGAAAGTCGTACGGATCGTCGGGGCTAATATCACTGTCAAGCACAACACCTGGCTCAGCCCGAATAGCGGCCAAGGCCACGGCCGGATCCGCGACCCATTCGCGCTCTCTGGCCGACAGCAGGTTAGACAATCGAAGCAGCCCTTCGGCGTCATCGCCTTCCAGCGGTACCTTCATTGCGTAGACCATCACCCATCGTGTGAACTTCTGCGATGTAGGTTCGTCCGCATTGGTTTGGAGAGCTCCGATAGCGGAGGATGCGTCGCGCCTGATTTGAGCCACTTTGGTGTCGGACTCACCGCGGAACCTCGCCCACAAGACGCTGTCGGCGAAGCTAGTCAGAGCAGCGGCGAGAGGAGCGCGCCGAAGTCGACCTCGCTCGGCAGCCATCTCCCGGTGGTTCATTCGAGTCAGCCCATTGGCTTCGTCGAGGGCCTCTGCACTCTTTTTCCATGCGGCGTTGGCATCGGCCTGAGCCGCCACCGCCGCCCGGCTGGACGCCCCACTATTTACCGCGGCGACAAGGGCTGTTAGCGCGGCGGCGATCGTCGCGATAGCCACAACAATTTGCAGCCATAACGGCACAGTTTCCATGATTGAACACTACCGACGATAGCCAGACACCATCGCCAATGGTCGCTATGCCACAAACGGACACCACGATCACGCAGCGCAAGCTCCCCGGTTCTGATGCCACGCCAACGCAGAAGCCGGCACCGGCTCAAGCGAACCCATCCCACGCGACGAGGGAATCAGATGAACTGGCCCAAACGATCCTGCATGCGGCTGGCAAGTTCGTGCGGGAAGGTCGTTACCCAGTGTGGCCAGTTTCGGGCTATCGATAAGAAGTTTCCATTAGATCGCATTTGGTCCAGGCTTTCGGTTCGCCATTTCAGAACCATGGCCGCCGCACGAGAGGGACGACCCATATACAAAATCCAATATCGACGGCGAGCGGCAGGCAGGGAAGAACGTGATCATGACTCCGATACGCAAAACGTAGTGGTCTGCGGCCGATACGAGCGCCGCGCCAAGCTGCATCACGAAAAGCGGCGCACCCCGGATACGTTCGCGTGATCGAACATGTACATCTTTGGTCGACGTCAGGACTAGCTGAAACGCGCCGATCCCAACTTATCTCGTACGGTCAAGGAGTCTCTTGCCCACTCGGCGCGGAACAAGAACGAGGGCGACTGAACACAGCTAATGATGTTCAAGGAACGGGGTGAGCGTGGAGCGTCCCGGTTCCTTGATGGGTCGGCAGTTGCATGCTGTGCCCCGAGGCCCCTAAATAGAGACTGTGTCAGTAAAACTTTCCTCGACGGGTAGAGGGCTTTCTTGGCTCGAAAACTTCCCAGACGAGTCTCGAGCGATAGCCACTCAGCTCCTTGACGCCTTCATGCTCGTCAGCTGGAGCGACGCAAGGATCGAATTGAGAAGACGCCTCGAGTTTGTATACAACTCGGCGGTTAGCCAGCGAAAGGGGCCCGCCTGGGTCCTTCCGGTGATGGCCGACGAGGATACGAGAGCAATGGCCGATCTCGATCGCGGTATCGATCCCGTAGCTTTTGAGAATTTTCTACCAGCTTCCGGGATCTCGTCGACTCCGGGCAGCGAGGGCGCGGTCGGGAATTTGGTGCGCGATAGCGTATTGCGAGGTGCCATCGGGCCGAAAACCGACATTGAAGAGCTGAGGTCGAAAAAGGTTCGGACCGTGATTCTTGTTACAGATCTTGTTGAGAGCGGTTCGCAGGTCGAGGATTTTGCAGCCTCGCTTTTGAGGAACACAACCCTGCGCAGCTGGAAGTCTGGTCGTTGGATCCAGACATGGGTCGTGGCCTACGCGGTGTCTCAAGCTGCTCAAGAAAAATTAGAATCCTCACCATTTATTGACAAGCTGTTCTTCGTTGCCAGCGCACCTGCGATCGAGTCTCTCCCCTGGCCGAGATCTTCAATCACCCAGGCCCAACTCTTGTGTATGGAGCACGCTCGGAGAAAAGTGGGTGCAATGGGCTACAAGGGCCACGGCGGACTATTCGCCTTCCAGGAGAGGCCTCCCAACACCTCGCCTGCTGTGTTCCGGCAAACAGGGAAGGACTGGTCTCCTCTATTTGAAGGGCGGCGGACCCCGGACGATCTTCAACAAGAGCTTCGCAATGTGTCCAAGCCAGAGACCAACCACGCACTGACGTTGACCGCGGTGTACCAGCGACGGCTTTCGGCGAACATCGAAAGACAATTCCGTGCTGACAATCAAGTTCTATTGACAGCTCTTGCTCTGCTCCTGCGCGACCCGACGGCACCGGGTAAGATCGCCAGCGCTCTATCGCTATCTCAAACTGCTGCCGAAGCTGTGATCGCTTTCTTGCATCGGATGGGCTGGGTCACCGACGATGGTTTTGTGACAGAGGCGGGCCGAGCTGAACTCAGGGCAGGAAAGAGAGCAATCCGGCGAGTCGGGAGGAAGAATTACCCTGAGCCCGACGCTCCGTACTATCCTTCAAGCCTGAGGTGAGGAGACCGGTGCCCGGACACCTAGTGATGAAGTCGGGACGTCGTTCCGACTCGTTGAGCATTCGTGCTCAAGCGATTCTTCTTAGAATTGCGGGATCTTCGCAAACGGAGATTCTCGGACAAGCTCACGCAACGCGTGTGTGCACGGACAAGACGCCCTGCGTTGTCTCCGGGCTCCTCTTGCCCGTGAATCCCTGGCGGGATTTCGAGTCAGAGTAGATGTCCACACCGTCCCCTCACCTCTACCAAAAAGCAGCCATTGCCGCTGGCGTAAGTGCCTCAGTCGCTCGTAGGGCAGGTTCTGTATCGCGAGACATCCAAGCGTCGGGCGCATTCCCTGTGTTGACCCTCAGACATTTGGCCCACGAGACCGGCGCCTCGTATGGGTACCTGCGAAGGATCGTAAAGAGGTACGCAGACGAATATCAATCCATCCGGCGTATCAAGCGTGATGGCACCTTCCGGTTGATATCAGCGCCGAATCCTATGTTGATGGACGTTCAGCGTTGGATCCTTGAGCACATCCTCAACACGTTACCTAGACACCCGGGCTCGTTCGCGTATCATCGCGGAATCGGAATCCGGCAGTGTGCCGAACTGCATGTGGGTTCGCGGTGGCTGGTGAAGATGGATCTTCACAACTTTTTCGGTGAGATTCGCGAGAATCGTGTTTACCGGGTGTTTCGTCAGCTCAACTACCCGGCACTCCTATCGTTTGAAATGGCCAGACTTTGCACACGTTTGGACAGGATAGATCCATTCACCGAAGCGGTCGAACGAGGAGTGGGATCCTACGACGATGGTCGGCTGGGAAGGCTGCCACAGGGCGCACCCACAAGCGGGGCTCTCGCCAATCGGGTCGCCACAGATCTTGACAACGAGCTCCAGAACCTTGCGGACGGGTCAGGGTTTATCTATTCCAGGTATTCCGACGACCTAACGTTCTCCTCGCCTGCGCCCTTTAGCAGGCCTGAGGGAATGCGTCTCATCAGTGCTGTGAGCAGGGCAGCTAGTCTTGCCGGATTCGAACCACATCGGCGCAAGACACGACTTGTCCCGCCCGGAGCCCGCAAAATCGTTCTCGGATTACTTGTCAGCGATACCGGAGTCAAACTGCTACCGGAATTTCGTCGTCAGACCCAGAATCATATCCGCGCTGCAGGGAAATTCGGCATCCAGCAGCACTCTTCGAAGCGAAACTTTCATTCGGTCTTGTCCATGATCAACCACGTCGACGGACGCCTCGCATTTGCATATGGCATCGATCCGGAGTGGACAATACCTGAAATGTTGGCTTGGACCGAGGTGCTAGAGATGAACGGCTACCCGAGTGTGGCCAAGGCTTAAGAGTCCGCCCTCTCCGTCAAAAGATCCATGATCCGACCAGGAAGCGGTTTTCTGGCTGCGACAGTTTCATGGCTCCGGAGGTACCAGTATGGAGACTAGATCTGGATGTGAACAGAGCGCGGCCCGGTCGACAGACCCGAGTGCTTCGAGGCGAAAGCGTCGTTAGCCTCCGCGATCCGCTGCGCAGCCGCTAGCGCGGCGCGAGCACGAGCGGAATCGCGTCTCTGGGCCTCAGCGTGCGGGTTCGGGCTTAACGCGCTCGCACCGGAGATTGCGTATCGATCGCGGTATGCCGCGACCACCCTCGCGCGCTGTCTCCAACGAATTGATTGGTGTGGGATCGCGCCCAGTTCTCGGATCCACGCGTCTCCCGCGCGCAGTGCTTCGTCGGGGACGGCCCTAGCTCGCGCTTCGATCAGGTCTGTGCGCTCGTGGAGGGCCTGGCGCATCTCAACGGTCATGGGCCCCGTTGCTTCAGGAATGAGGCCGACAATTAGGCGGGGCACATTGCGTGATCGACCCGTGCCGGAATCACGCGTGATCGCCTTGGCTATCCGGGAGCACAGAAGGCCCCCTATTTCCAGCGCCTCCTCGAACGCTCGCGCTTCCACTCCGCGAGTAAGCAGGCTCTCGGCGTCGAGATGATGGGCTTCGGCCCGCCGAAGTTGCGCCGTCAGAACTCCGAATGCAGGTCGAACGCCGTGGCGATCAGGCCCGTTACATCGACTTGCGCAACGGCCCCGTCGTACGGGATAGTTCCTGTCCGCGTCGCCGCGACCTCGCGCTCCATGAACGCCACGATCTCGGAAACCGCCGCATGATGCGCCTGCACAATCCGCGACTCTGTCGCTGCGTCTGCCACGCCCCAGAGGGCTGACTTCGGGATCGAGAAGGCGAAGTCGTACCCGGCAACCGCACGCCGCCGGGCGACGGTCTCCTGAGCGCCGCAGGTCGGTGCAGGATCAGCTGGCCTCTGGTAGTCGGGAAAGGCGCGACCGAGCGGTGCCTCATCGACAGGATCTCGCCCCAGTCCGATCAGGCTCTGCAGCTGAGCTTCTGTGACCTCGGCGCCCTCAAGGATGCGACCCGAGCCGAGGCCCGGCAGACCACTTCCCATCCATCGACCCGGCGGCGGGCTCTTCGCACTGTAGTAACGGGTCAAGGGTGTATACAGTGACCGCTGCCCGTCGCCAGAAACGACAGCGCGCAGCGCGCAGCGAGTACTTCTAGCCATCGCCGGCGCTCATCACCGCATCGACACCGTCACCGGCGCACCTCCCCCATCCCTTAGGAGGTGTGCCGCCTCGATCTGCAAGAGGCGTGGCATGGAGTTTTGCGCCATGTGCGAGAGTCAGGACCGGACCTTCAAAACTGCCAAGGTGCGCCATCAGCGCCACGAACGCGAGTCAGCTGCAGGAGCGGCCCGGCAATCATGCTCCGTTGCGGACAAGGGTAGCGTCGTTCAGACCGCAGAACTCAATAAAGAGGCGGTTGCCGTTCCATTCCCTCGGACTGGAGGAGGTTCATCGGCGAGAAGTGGGAATTTGCATGGAAACATGTCGGACTTGAACCAGTGCCACGGGCTTATCGGCGCACCCTGCAAAGAACGAGCGGACGACCTGGCCTCGCCCTCCGTGCTAAGTTATTGAAGCGTTAGATATTGCGATCACGAGTTATACACCCAGTCCGGGTGGCGGAATTGGTAGACGCGCTGGCTTGAGGTGCCAGTGCCCGTTAAGGGCGTGTGGGTTCAATTCCCATCTCGGACACAAATAATCTATTCAATCCATTTACATTGCGGTCAGCTTGATCTACCAAAACCTGATCGCTTGATGGGTATGAGTATCCACCACCTGGTACTGCCGTCAAAATTCTGACCTCCTGGCGAATCGCGGCATTGTGGGAGACATTTACTCGAATCTATTCTGACAAGATCGCACGAGTTACTGCCGTCGACACGATCGCGCGCAGGCGATCGGGGAATGAGTTCCCTCGGCGTGGGGTGGCTAACCGGCGGCTTGAGGTCCAGGTCCGACCCCGATGGCGAAAGCACCACGCGGGACTGGACTGAGCGATGACCCCATGGCAATATCCCGATCTTGAGGCTGCTGTAGAATTAGGACCGACAAGCCAACCAGGCTCTGCCGGTCGCCCTCCAGCGCGATGACCGCCCGTGATGGCGGGGTGTTCGAGGACTATTACTGACGGAGGTGACGAGGTGGCTGCTACATCAAAGGTGCTCGATCGCCTCGCCGCGAAGCCACTCGTCAAGTCCCGGCAGCGAGTCCAGGACCACGCGGAGGTACTAACCTCAGCCTGGTTAGTGGACGACATGCTCGATCTGGTCAAGGATGAATCCGGGCGGATCGACTCGCGCTTTCTTGAACCGGCGTGCGGCACTGGGAATTTCCTCGTTCGAGTTCTCGCTCGCAAGCTGACTACGGTGAAGGTCCGGTACGGCAGGAGCAAGTTCGAGAATCGCCATAACGCGCTTCTGGCACTCATGTCGATTTATGGCATCGAGATTCAGCGCGACAATGCGGAGGAATGCCGATCAAACCTCCTATCGCTGTTTACCGCCTACGTGGGCGCGAAAGCCGAAGACGAGTGGGTGCGAGCAGCCGCCTTCGTCCTTGGCGTGAACATTGTGGTCGGCGACGCTCTGGCGATGGTAACGGTCGGGACCGCGCCAGGGACGCACGGACAGCCCATCGTGTTCGCGGAGTGGGGTTACCTCGGCAGAGGCAAATACCAGCGCCGAGACTTTCGCTTTGACAGAATGACCGGAAGAGGCACTGTTAGCGAGGGAGAAGCCCATCATGAAGTTTTTCAGCCAGTCCGTGCGTACCCGACAATGACAGTGGCACAACTCGCGTGCGAGGAGACTATCGCATGACCATGACCGAGACTATTTCCATGTCCTCTTCCTTCGGGGATATGCTCCGACGGGATCGACAGAACCGCGCGCCCGACGTGCTCAACACGATTGCAAGCCTGTCGAGCGATGAGATTTTCACGCCCCCGGAGTTCGCGAATAAGATGCTCGAGACGCTCACCGAAGCGTGGGCCGCGAATTTCGCGGGTGCGTCTATCTGGGCGAACCCGAATGTGACGTTCCTCGACCCGGCCACAAAGTCCGGTATCTTCCTTCGTGAGATCACGAGGCGCCTCGTTGAGGGACAGGGCAACCCCCCAGAAGGTTCGGACGAACGTAAGGCCCTCGTGGATCGCGTACTCACAAAGCAGGTTTTCGGGCTCGGGATGACGACGCTGACTTCGCTGCTAGCCAGGCGTTCGATCTATTGCTCGAAGGACGCGACGAGCAGGCACTCGGTGGCACCATCCTCACTGTCTAGGAACGGCAACGTATGGTTTGAGCGAACTGAGCATACCTGGAGCAAGGGCACCCCTATCCGAACCGTCGACCCGATCTCCGGAGATGAGTTACTCACCTACCCGAGCTGCACGGCGTGCGGTGCAGGGCGGAAAGTATCCGTAGATGGAATCATCCGCCGGTTCGATGATCCGGCTGGGGAAACCCACGCCTATGCCTTTATCCACGCTGACGATTCACAAGAGTTCGTCCAAGACATATTTGGAGCCGAAATGCAGTTCGACGTAATCATCGGAAACCCGCCCTACCAGATGACCGGCGCTGGCGGCGGGACGAACGATGCCCCCATCTACCAGAAATTCATTGACCGCGCGAAAGCACTTCATCCGCGCTTTCTAAGTATGGTTACCCCCTCGCGTTGGATGGCGGGCGGCCGGGGACTCGCCGCCTTTCGCGCAGAAATGCTTGGTGACCGCCGGCTTCGCAATCTAGTCGACTACCCATCGTCAGTAGAAGCTTTTCCTGGCGTCGACGTCGCAGGAGGCATCTCCTATTTCCTCTGGGATCAGGCGCACGACGGCCCGGCGGAGGTCACAACAGTGCGTGGAGGTTCAAGTGTGACCTCCATGAGAGTTCTCGATGAATTTGACGTATTCGTCAGGGACGCGGTCGCCGTCGAGATATTACACAAGGTCCGCGCGGGTGGTGAGGCGTCAATAACCTCAATCATGGCCGGAGATACGCCCTTCGGGATTGCTACGAACTTTGACGGATTCCACACTCTCGAGAAGCCCGGTGACATCGCCCTGCACTACAACCGGAAGGGTTCACGACTGATTGGTTACGTCAGTAGGGGCTCTATACGCAAGAATGCGCACTGGATCGATACTTGGAAAATATTAATCCCGGAGGCGGGCTTCGAGCACGGCGGCGGCGACGGAAGAAGCATGCGGGTGTTATCTACACCCCTAATTGCCTCGTCACCGTCGGTCTGCACGCAGACCTACTTATTTTTCCACGTCGGGTCCGAAGCTCAGGCCGTCAGCGTCGAGACCTACATTTCGACCCGCCTGTTTCGGTTCCTCGTTTCACTTCGAAAGATTACCCAACACGCTTCGCGCGATACCTACAGCTGGGTCCCGCTGCAGTCGTGGGATCGTACTTGGACTGATGCTGATCTCTACGCGAAATACAAACTGACCAGCGATGAGATTGACTACATCGAATCAGTTATCAAGCCGATAAATGTCGGTGCAAAGGGTGAGGCATAGTCTGTGGCTACCGCGAAGTCCCTGGCCGATCTGTTTCCCGAGAAGCCAGCAGCTGAGCCACGGCTCTACGCCTGGTCGAGCGAGGAGGTCGCCGAGCGGTGGCGGGGCTGCCTGAAGGTTGGGCAGACGACTCGAGGCGTCAACGAGCGGATCAAAGAGTCCCAAGGCCAAGCGCGGGTGAGCTACGTGCTTCAGGTAGACGAATCTGCATTCGATGCAGAAGGAGTGCGGATCACCGACACCGCAGTCCGAGAACGACTCGTGGCCAAGGGCTTCGAGAATGTCGTCTTCGAGTCGAGCAGGGAGTGGGTTCGTTGCACAAAGGAGGATGTGCTCACAGTCATCACAGAACTCCGTGAGCACCGTGAGCTGGCGGGTACGCACCACGAGACGTTTGTGATGCGCGATGAGCAGCGCGCCGCCGTGGAAAAGACACTTGCCTTTTTCCATCGAGAGTGGGGGCAAGACTCGAACTCTGTCCCGCGCTTCCTGTGGAACGCGAAAATGCGCTTTGGAAAGACCTTTGCTTCTTACCAACTCGCAAAAAGAATTGGCGCGAAGCGCGTCCTAGTCCTCACATTCAAACCCGCTGTCGCGGACGCTTGGGAGACCGACCTCAACTCGCACGCCGATTTCAACGGCTGGGTTTACGCGTCAAAGAACATCGGGCCGAGCAACCCACGGAGTGTAGACGCCAACACCCCGCTCATCTACTTCGGATCTTTCCAAGACCTCCTCGGACGAGAGAAGGGTACCGGCCTCATCAAACCGAAGAACGAGTGGATCCATCTCATTCATTGGGACCTCGTGATCTTCGATGAGTACCACTTCGGCGCCTGGCGCGAAAATGCGAAAGAACTCTTTGAGGGCGAAGACCTTCAAGAGCAGAAGGCCGAGGTTGCGCAAGAATTCAGCGCTGATTTGGAAGCGATGGATCAAGAGCTAGACGAACAAGGCAACGACGAAAACGACTTCTTGCCGATCACGACGAAGGCATTCCTTTATCTCTCGGGTACCCCGTTCCGCGCGCTAGCCGAGGGCGAGTTCGTCGACGACAACCTCTTTAATTGGACCTACACTGACGAGCAAAAGGCGAAGGCCGCGTGGTCGTCCACGCACCCGGGGGCGCCAGATCCCTACGCCGCGCTGCCGCAGATGGCGCTGATGACGTACCGGATGCCAGAAGACATCCTCACGGTGGCAATGCAGGGCGAGTTTGATGAATTTGACCTCAACGAGTTCTTTGCTGCTGAAGGTGTCGGAGCCCAAGCGGAGTTGAAGCATAAGAGCGACGTACAGAAATGGCTCAACCTCATCCGAGGCCAGCACCAGCCCACAAGCATCGATGCGCTCCGCGCTGGGACCAGGCCGCCGTTCCCATATTCCGACACACACGTCTTGCCGTACCTCAACCATTCGTTCTGGTTTCTGCCCACGGTCGCCAGCGCGCACGCCATCGAGAACCTGCTGCACGAGGCGCAGAATGCCGGTGGCTTCTGGGGAGACTACAACGTCATCAATGCTGCCGGACCCAGCGCAGGCATCGGACTCGCGGCTCTGCCGCCTGTACGGGCAAAGATCAAAGACGGATTCCGAACAAAAACAATCACGCTTTCTTGCGGAAAACTTACCACTGGGGTCACGGTCCCCCAGTGGTCGGCCATCCTCATGTTGCGGAACCTAGAGCGGCCCGAGACCTACTTCCAGGCCGCATTCCGTGTTCAGTCACCGTGGGCCATTTCAAATCCGAATGGCGACGATCCAAAAGCCGTAGAGATTGTCAAACCTGTTTGCTTCGTCTTCGACTTCGCGCCGACGCGGGCGCTGCGTCAGCTAGCGGACTACGCCCGGGGGCTGAGCCCAGACGAAACGAACGATGACAAGGCCGTGGCCGATCTGCTGGCGTTCCTCCCAGTGCTCGCTTACGACGGCTCGAACATGGTGCCAATTGACGCGGGCAGCGTCTTGGACATCGCCCAATCGGGTACGTCTGCAACGCTACTTGCGCGCAAATGGGAATCGGCGCTCTTGGTTAACGTCGACAACGACACGCTGAAACGAATGCTCGCCAACCCGGACGCTTTGAAGGCTATCCAGAACATCGAGGGCTTCCGCTCGCTGGGCGACAACATCTTCGAGACGATCATCAACAAGTCTGAAAAAATCAAGGAATTGAAAAAAACAGCTAAGGACCGCGATCTCACACTTAGGGAGAAGCAGGAACTGACCGCGGAGGAAAAACAGCAGAAGTCGTTGCGGAAGCAGGTTCAGGAAAAGCTTATCAAGTTCGCTACCCGCATCCCGGCGTTCATGTACCTCACTGACTTCCGCGAGAACGCGCTCATCGACGTCATAAAGGCGCTGGAGCCCGACCTCTTCCGCACGGTTACCGGCCTCACGATCCCTGATTTCGACCTCCTACGAGGGCTGGGGCTCTTCAATTCGGCCCACATGAACGACGCAGTGAAAACGTTCCGTCGCTTCGAGGATGCGTCGCTGTCCTACGCGGGTGTGGATTCGCATGCGGGTCTGCGTCACTGGGGTCTCTTCGACACTGTCATCGAGGCGGAGATCGCGACGCACTAAACTTTCGGAAGCCAGCTCGACCAAAGTCGGACCGCAAACTGCGGAGAAGAGTCCACGTCGTCGACGACCACACGTCAACAACGTGCTCGAAATTAGTCCAATGTGCCGTGATCAACTTTTCAGCCAGCGTTCGGTAATAGCCCGCCAGCGCTCACGATTTGAGTTCCAGCTCATCGTGTGATCTGCTTCGAACGCTTGGAGTTCGACATTTTCGGGACGCAGCCGACTGAGGCGATCCGAGAGTTCGAATGGCGACGACGTGTCGAGGGCGCCGTGAAGAATGAGCGTCGGCACGATCAGTTCGTGGGACCGCGCGATCCAGTTGAAGCTGCGCAGATCGACGCGGTTCGCGAGACCGACTAGTCGAACCAGTGGCTGGGAGTTGAGCCAGGGCACGGCTAGCACGCCAGCCCATGCTGGCAGACCTGCCCGCGCGCAGTTCGCCTTGAGCGTGGCGACCCAGTCGAGGATTGGCGAATCGAGCACCAGCCCCGTGACGATGTCGCGAAGCTTAGGATCATTGGCGAGCTGCAGCGCAATGGCACCCCCCATCGACCAGCCAAACAGGATGACGCTACGTGCGCCGTTCTCGCGCGCGTAGTTCGCTGCCGCGCGTACGTCATCGACTTCGGCGGCGCCGAGTTCAGATCTCCCGGTCCCGACCCGGGGACCTTCGCCGTCGTTCCGATACGTCACGACGAGGGAGGTCAGCCCGATTTCCGAGGCGACCTGCACGCCACGCAGCGTTCCCGCGCGCGTGCTTCCGAGTCCGTGTATGTGGATGGCCCACGTGGTCGACGGGGAGCCTTGAGGCGGGATTAGCCAGGCGGGCGCGGGGCCGACATCCGTTTGGATTTCAACATCTGTTGTTTGGAGTCCGGCATCCGCAGGAGTCTGGAAATAGATGCCGCTCCAGGATGCTCTCTGGCCGGCAACCAGGCCTGGCCCCGACTCCCCTACGACCTCGCGGCCGACGAGATTCGGCCCGCGGTTCTCGACGTCGTTCGCCAACTTGATCCATCCGCCGTTCTCGAGGATGAGGCAGTAGTCGCCGGGCGCGGCGGTGGCTGGCGCGCGATCAAGGATGACAACTGGTCGCTCCCCCGTATTGTCGACGCCTCGAATGGTGAGATCGTACCGGCGACCACTTACCGGGGCGGTCAGGCGCCGCGCGATCGTCAGGCCAACGCCCGCAAGTGCCACACCACTGCCGACGACCACACCCGCGAACGCCCAGACGGCTTTCATCGTCGGTGCGGGCCTTGTCGAGCAGGCGGGGCAACAGGTGCCGCGTCGCTCGATCTTGTTCCCAGCAGGTACCGTTCGGCCCGCTCGATAAGTTCCCGGTCGCCGGCACTCACGTCAAACTCCACCCTTGTATCGATCATTGCGTCGCGGATTTCGACGACTTGCCGATGGAGCAGCGTCTCGGGGTCGGAAGTATCAAGCGCCGCTGGCTCGGTGTGGCTGATTCCCGGACGTGCCTTCGTCGCGGCGGCCCAGATCGGCTCGAGATCATGGACGAGCATGCGGGTAGTTCGGTCGCGTGATCGCGCCTGCAAGGAGCGGGCGGCGGGTTGGCTGGCGAATCCGAGGCAAAGGAACAGGAAGGTGAGCAGGTGCAGGGGCTCGTACGCCACGGCGACGACGGTCATCAGGTTGAGGTTGCGCACCACATGAGCGAGATCCATTGTGATGACGACGACGCTTAGCGCGACCCCGCAGATGCTGCCGAGGAGCAAAGAGACCGGCGGTATCTGCTGAGCGCCCACGCTGGTTCGAAGCTGTCTCGCAGCGAGGGCAGCCATGGCCGAGAGCACGATTACGTAGTAGCTGAACTGGATCATCGAATAGGCGGCGGCGTATGGTTGCTCGCCGAGCTCGAGCATGAAGCTGGTCGTTGTGATGCCACGGCTTATGAGCAGGAACGTACCGACCGCGCCGGTGAGCGCGGCCGCCAGAGTGAACCGTCCGAGGGCAAGCTGCGCGGCTCGCGGTTGGTGCTCGGAAGCTCTCATCACTGCGCGACCGAGGAGGAAGACGCCAATCATGAGCGTTGCATCCGCCACGACGGTCACCAGGTTGGTGCCGCCGGCGTATCTATCGAGTATCCGATAAGCCTGATCGATGTTCATCGTCATCGCGATTGCGATCGTCAGCGCGGCGTAGGTGATGTTTCGCTCGGCACGACCCCGCCTTAGGACCAGCAGCGCCGCGACGAGCAGCCACATGAAGGCGGCGACGAGCACGACGATCATCCGAAGACCTCTAGGTACCGAGACCGGTGCATCGTGGATCCCCTGATTGCTGCAGCGAGGTGGTCGGCCAGAGTCTCGGCCTGAACTTCCTTGACCGTGTTGAGGTCTTGGCGGCGGAGCAATCGGCGACGAGTCTCGGGTGGAATGTCCGGCAGCAGGATGTCAGGAACGTCGGAGTCCTCGTCGACCTCGTGGCCAAGGATCATGTGGGCCAGTTCGTGCAGCACGAATTGTTGCTCGTGCAGCACCGAATCGCTCTGGGCGTGAAGAATGACATCGTCGCCGCCCGCTTCAAACCACACGGCGCACAAGCCGTCGCGGCCAGTGACGCCCACGAGTTCGACTATGCGCAGTCGCCGCCCCCGGCTTCGCTGCACGGCGCCGACGAGTTCGTCAAAGGTGAAGGTCTCGCCCAGGGCCAGTTGATCGAGGGCCGTCGACACGCTCACTTCGCTGTTCACTGGGTCGTCACTCCCCTCCGGACTTGGTTGCGTGCACTTCCGGCGAGACCTCGGCGTCGAGAAACCTGCTGATCGCCTGGAGCGCGTTGGGGGAAATATCGCCGAGGGTACGCGCCGCATAAGATTTCACGCGCGCCGCCCTCATCGACCGCACGAGATCCAGCTGGGCGCTGACCTTGGCCGGTACCTCGGTACCTTCCGAGCCAGCGAGAAACTCAGGGTCAACGTCGAAGAACGCGGCGAGGCCTTCGAAAAGTGTTGCATCTTGCACGTACCGGTGACCGTTCACGATGTACGTCCATCGCGATCTCGAGAGATTTGTGCCACGCGCTTCGAGGAACGCGGCGATTTGGGTGAAGGTCGGTTCGCTACCCGTCTCGGCCTCGGCGACATCGAGCAGCAGGCGGAGGCGCTTCGCGAGATCCTCCGCGGCTGTCGTGCTCTCCTCGTCGGTCATGCGCCCCTTCACTTCCCGGTGCTGATGGATGCTCAGGTCATTGAGAATGCTCAATCTACTCTTTGAGCATGATCAACGCAAGGGTTGCGCATGCTCAAATGTGGTGCTAAAACTAATCGTGAATTGAGATTGAGCATGCTCAACACGGAGCGGCCTCGCCGAACGCATCAGCGAAGCGAGGCGCACCTCCGTGTCATCGAGCCACGCGTGCGTGGCAGTCCTCCGGGAAGGTGATTGATGTGAATTGGCACGTATGGCTCCGCCTTCGGAATTTCTCATGAGCGTCGCTGAGGTGTTACTGGCCTCGAACCGGCTGTCGGTGCAGGATGCTGCACTTGCCTTCGCGCGCGCAGGGATTCCGGTGTTTCCTTGTGTGACGGAGGGTAAGCATCCGCTCACGCCTGTGGGGTTTCATGACGCGAGCTCCGACCTCGAGCAGGTGCGGGCGTGGTGGACGCGGTGGCCGAGTGCGAACATCGGGATGCCGACGGGCAGCGCGTCGGGAATCGACGTCGTGGACATCGACGTGACCAAAGCGGATGCCGGCTTCGCCGCGTTCGAGCGGGCCACCGCCGCAGGGCTAGTCGACGGGGAACTCGCCCGGGTGCGCACTCCGTCGGGCGGCATGCACGTGTACTTTGTCGCGATCGCAGATCGGCCGCAGCGCTGCTGGCAGGCGGCGAGCGCGCACATCGACTTTCGCGGGGACGGCGGCTATGTCATCGTGCCACCCTCGATACTAGCGACGGACACCGGTCGAGCCAGCTATCGACTGTATTCGCTGTCGTCGGCCGGCTCGAAGCCGGTCGACGCCGTCGCCCTGCGCGGCTTCATCGACCCGAGGCCGCCGAGAGTGGGCACACGGGCAACAGTAGCCAGGGCGCCGGAGGCGAGTCGTCTCGCGCAATGGGTTAGCAACCTCCAGGAAGGCGAGCGCAACAGTGGGCTGTTCTGGGCGGCCTGCCGACTGGTCGAGGCAGGCTTCGCGCCTGCAGACGTCGAGGCTGCGCTGGGGCCGTCCGCGCAAACGGCTGGCCTCGATGAACGCGAGATTCTCATTACGATCAGCTCGGCGAGCCGCCGGGCCACGGCGGGCGCGCAAGCGTTCGATCAACCTGCCCCGGCAACTAGACGCGGCGAAGCACCCTGCCTGTCATGAATGGCTCGCTGACATTCTTGCCGTGCAAATCACCAACCCAAAGGAGATGAAGTGATGGATGTAGACGACTTCGATAAGTCACACGGCGCGACCAGTGTCGATGCCGGTGGCGAGCGGCATCCGCTGCACGCCGTATTGGAGGAGAAATCGCGCCTCTCAGCGCGCACGCGAAGCGGCACCTCGGGCATCACGCCAGCGGCCAGAGCCAGCTCGCGGCCCGCCATCGCCTGGATTCGTGCGGCCGACCTGCTCAACTTGGGCGCCGGTCGCATCGCCGATCGCGGCATCGACCTGCAAGCCAACGCCGTGCGGCAGGTTCGACGGGCACCCGTCACGGCCGCGCGGGCGATTCGCGCGCGGGGCGCCCGCTTGGCTCCCCTCTCCGAGTTCGGAGCGGTGCGGGAGCCTCCACAGATCGGCCGCGACGGTTTCGGGCGGGAATGACCATGAGCATCCTGTTGAACATGGCAACACACACCAACTCGACGGGAGGTGCCGCCATGAGGACTTTTCGCGAATCCGAAGGCCTGCGCCGACTGCTCGCGCGACTGCAAGCGGATGGCGGCGCCCGCTGGCGCAGCGACCCCGAGGCCTCCGAGCTCATGCGGTTCACTGCGCAGCGCTACGCCGGGCTGGCGCGCAAGCACAATCTCGACCCGTGGGAGGCCGCCGCGGCCGCCTACGACGCGATGCGGGCGCCCTCGACACTGCGCGCCGACGACCCGTGGGCCATCGTCACACGTGCCGTGCAGGTGACCTGCATCGCCGAGGAACGCGCCCGCGGCCTGCTGTGCTCGGTGCACCAGGCGCGCCGGCCCCAGGTCTCGGTGTTCCACGACGCCGAACGTTTCAGCGACCGCGAGCACGCCCTACCGGAATATCACCCCGCGTTCAGCGTCAATCCGGCCGACAAATTGGCCGAGGAGGAGCCGCTGGTTGAGGTGTCTCTGGCGGTTGAGAATGCGATCTCGTTGTTCACCCTGCTCGGCTGGCCGACGGACCGCGCCCGCGATGGCGTCGAGTATGTCTGTAGCCGGCTAGCGGATGCGCCGTCGCGCCCGTCTGCCTTCGAGTCCCTGCGGCGGGACTACGCGGCCCGTGCGCAATTCGACGTTCCTCAGCAGGCATGGATGTCTATGCTGCGAACACTCTTGGGATCCGGCAACCCGTTGCACGCGCACACCGCCGCTGGGCGTGGCATCCTGCTTCGGTTGCTCGTCGGCGAGCCGCTGCACGCGCTGCTCGGCGACGACGACCTGGTCTCCGACATCGTTCTGAACTCGCCACGGGTGTTCGCATGACCATCACGCCGGGTCACATCGAGCTGGAGCGGTCGATTGACTCCATCCGCATCGGTTCGCGGCATCGCACCGATCTGGGCGACATCGACGCGCTCGCTGCCTCGATCGAGCGGCAGGGGCTGCTGCAGCCGATCACGGTGACGCCGGATGGCACCCTGATCTGCGGTGCCCGCCGGTTGGCGGCGCTTCGGCAGCTCGGCGTGCGCAAGCTCAACGTGTGGGTGCGCTCCGGCATTTCGGACCACCTCGCCCAGCTGCTCGCCGAGCAGGACGACAACGCCCTGCACAAAGCCTTCGCCCCCACCGAAGCGGCCGCTCTGTATCGCGAGGTGAAGATGCTTCTCGCTGAGGATGCCCAGCGGCGCCAAGCGGCAACGCGGTTCGGTTCGGAAAAGCCCAGATCAGACGGTGGTGCCACGGTGGCACAACCGCAGCCGATTGATCGCGTCCGCGCGCAGGCGGCCCTTCTCGTCACCGGGCGGCGCTCCTATACAACGTTGGAGCGCATCGGCCACCTGCAGAGGATGGCGGGCGACGAGAGTCTCGACGAGACGCTTCGCAATCGCGCGAGGGAGGAACTGGCGGTGATTCAGAACGGCGGGTCGGTGGCGGCTGCACATGGTCGCGTTGCCGCCGACGTTGACCGCTTTGCGACCCCGGTGCCCATTCGCTCGCTGGTTCCAGCTGTGCCAACCGCCGGGCGTTCGGTGACCGACCTCGAGCAGCTGGCTCGAGAAGCGCTCGCCCGCGCGAAGACAGCGACGCGTGTCAAGAAGACCCGACCTTTGGCTGCGGCCGACTCGAAACTGCCCACGCGTTCCTTCGTCTTCCTTTGGAACGATCTGCGCGACTGGTGGCTGCGCTACGACGACGCCGAGGTCTCCGCCGAACTCTCCGACGACCAATGGCATCAGTTCGATGCGACGCTTGCCGGCACCATCGCCTTCTTCGAGCGGATGCGCACCCTCCGCGACTCCCCCGACGTCGCGCAGGTGTCGGCCACCATTTCTCGCATTCGTTAGGAGCCCACCATGCATGTGTTTCGCCGCCGTCGCCTTGTCATCGCCATCGTTGGAGCTGGCCTCGTCCTGATCGTGCTGGCGGCCGTTGGGCTCGTCGGGCTGCTGCGTGGGCCTGCGAAAACGAGTCAGCCGGAGCAGCCGGCGCCAACGGCATCCGCTTTGCCGGTAGTGCCCACGGACCAGCCGCAGCCGGTGCTCGAAACGTCAAGTCCGGAGCTGTTTGCTCGCAGTGTCGCGCACGCGCTGTTTGATTGGGACACGCGCCAGGATGCTGGCCTCGCCGACTGGGCGCAGGTGCTGGTGGACGTGGCCGATGCGGAGGAAACCGCCGCCGTGGCCGCCGATGTGCGGGACTACCTGCCTGGCGCCGAGATGTGGCAGCGACTCGCTACCTACGGCACGCGGCAGTGGCTCGACGTGGATTCGGTGACCGTTCCGGCGGCGTGGGCGACCGCGCTGGAGCAGGCGGCGGCAGGGCAGATTCCGCAGGGTGCTGCGGCACTCACCGTGGTGGGAACCCGTCATCGAGCGGGAACGTGGGACACCGAGGTCATGCGCACGGAGCGGCAAGTTTCGTTCACGGTCTTCGTTGTTTGCCCGGGCCAGGAGTCGTGCACGGTGCTGCGGCTGTCGAAGCTCGACCATCCGCTGGAGTAGGGCCTCGCGATGAAGAAGCTCGTCGGACTCGTCGTGGTGGTCATGCTCGCCTGCCCGCTGGGCGCTCTGGTGGGTGTGGCTGCGCTGGTGACCACGGTCGCGAGCTCGTGCGGATCGCTGGTCGTCGCCACGATTCCTGACTCGCTCACCGCTCAGACTGTAGATGGCCGATCGATAATCTTGGTTCGGCGACAGCTGACCCATGCGGGAACGATCATCACTGTGGGCGGGCAGACGGCCGACGTCGGTCGTGCGGGAGTGGTCGTGGCGTTGATGGCTGCGCTCACGGAGTCGACTCTCCGTCTGTTGGCTAACACCCGTGCGTATCCGGAATCTGCCGCTTACCCTCACGACGGTGTCGGCTCCGATCACGACTCGCTGGGGTTGTTTCAGATGCGCCCGTCGTCGGGCTGGGGAACGGTCGCTGAACTCATGGACCCGGTGTACCAGGCGCGGGCGTTCTTCGGCGGTGCGTCTGGGCCGAACGGCGGGTCACCACGCGGGCTGCTCGAAGTTGCTGGGTGGCAGGTGCTCGACCCGGGCGCGGCGGCACAGGCGGTTGAGGTCAGTGCCTATCCGGATCGGTACCAGAACTATGAGCCTGTCGCGGAAGCGATTCTAGTCGCGCTGACTCGCGGTTCTAGCGTTGTCGAGTCATCGCGGGTGGCGTTTCCGCTGCCTGCCGGCGCGTACACGAACACCGACAGCTTCGGGTGGCGCACCGATCCGTATACCGGCGCCCAGAGGTTCCATGCTGGCAGCGACCTCGCGGCGCCATTGGGCACGCCGATTCTCGCGGTCGCCGACGGTGTCGTCAGCTTCGCCGGGCAACGCGGCACCTACGGCGGGCTAATCACCATCGAGCACACGGTCGACGGCCAGCGCGTCACCTCGTACTACGCCCACATGTACGAACAAGGCATGCACGTGGCTGCGGGCGACAATGTGGTCGCCGGGCAGCAAATTGGTGACGTCGGTTCCGCGGGCAAGTCGACCGGGCCGCACCTGCACCTCGAGATGCACCCTGGTGGGTCGGGCCAACCGGCGATCAATGCTCTGGACTGGCTCACTGCCCATGGCGCAGCCGACCTGACCGCCGCGACCAGCGGATGCGCAGTGGCGTGATGGACATCTTTCCCGACTTCGGAGCTGTCGGCGGCGCTACAGAGTTGAAAAACATCGTCGGTGCGCTGCTGACGTTCGTGCTCATCATCGCGGTGCTCATGATGATCATTAGCGGGGTGACATGGGCGCTCGCCTCGGCGAACGGCAACTTTCACACCGCGACTCGTGCCCGGCTCGGGCTCTGGGTCGCATGCGGAGCAGCCGTGCTCGCGGGTGCCGGAGTCGCTTGGGTCAACTTCCTGCTCGACGTCGGTTTGACTCTCTGACAGAAATGGTTCATATTTGCCTCCGGCGAATCCTAGGGCATTCAATAGTCGGCGCCTGAGTCTCCTCAAACTATCGGTGCAAAGCGTCATTCAAGCTGGGGGTACGAGACGCAAGTATGAGAATCGCCGCTCGTGAGATTTTGGGGACTAATTCTTCGAACGTACTCACGAGATGGCACAGGCGACTCGGTTCCTTAGAGCGAAGGCGAGCAATCCACTCAGCCCACGTGATATTCCCGCTCCTGGAATTCGCCGTGTTCGACCCATCGGAGCCGAAGCCTGGGATCGTTGGATCCGCCCCATGCCAATTCCATTGGGAAGCGTCGTGACTGTCCGGCATGAATCACAGTTGGTGTGTCTGGTCCCACAAGGAATAGGCCAGACTCTTCGCCAACAGGCTCGATAGCAACCTCGGTTGCGTCTACGTCCCCTTGATTTGAGATATCCACCCAGCGACGGGTGCGGTAACGCGGTTTCCCCTTACTATCGAACCCGCTGACCTCGCGTGCAGCTCCCGGCTGAACTAGGAACCGTATACCTGAAATGCTGTCAATGGCAGTTTCCTGATGCGGCTCGAGCCTTACGAGATCATGTTCGATTGCCTTCCAGACTTCATGGTTGAGTTGCTCAGGATTGGAGAACTCACCAAGCAACCCACGTAGCTGCATGTCGTCCTTGAACGCCCGCAGCGCAGCGAGTTGTGCGGTGTCAACGTCGTGCGGCAGTGGAGCGGTCGAGAAGTACAAATGCACCGGCTTGCCCAGATCTAGTGCGCGGTCAATCTCTTCGGCTGTTCCGGACACAGCATCCAGCGTCGGCGATCCAAGACGGCCACCAAAGAGTGCAAAGACGATATCCGAATCATCGACCCCTTGTCCGTTGATGAGCTTCTGCGGGTGTCCGCCCAGCAGAGGAACGGCCGAGGTCTCCCATCGCCAAGGTAGCAAGACGACGTGCTTTGTTTTGGAGTTGGCGTCGTTCCACCCGTGGATCGCACGTTCCACCGCATCGCGAGCTTCGGGAATATCGGAGGGGGACGCAATCATGACGCGCAGGACGGTAGCGGTGAAGGCCATATCAGTAAGGCTATTCCAGCTAGCAGCTACTTCGAACCGGCCAGCTAAATGCCGATATAGGCACATCTGAGGTGCCCGCTGGCCGTATAAGTGAAACCTCGATGGTGTGTGTCCACGTGACAACACACTCCATAGGAACGAGACTTCGAGCGAAGATCCACATAGAGGCTGGACGTTCTCCTCAGCAGAATGGCCCAAGGTCGTAGAACCGTTGCCTGGGCCTGCCTGAGGCCATGGGTCTCCTGCCGTTCAGCACCCCCGCCGCCGTAGGGAACTTCCTGACTAACGTTGGCGCCGTCATGGCTGAGGCCGTACGAAGTTCGGTTGGTGCGCAACCATCCGTACGCGACGGGAGCGGCGCGCTCCAATTAAGAACGCGCCGCCGTCAACCATCTAGCGGAGGTTAAACGTCGTCCCGCAGTGCGCGCAGCGCATGAGACCTGGACGGTATGCGCCGAAAGGACCAAGAGTCCGACGACACTTCGGGCAAGGGACAGTGTAAGAGCGGGCCATGAGACCCCTCCTTTCGATCGTGACCACCCAGAGCCGATGGGGAGGGGTCCTGTTGACCCCGCCCCACCTAGTCGGTCTAGAATCGAAAGCACCAACCCCTTCAAAGTTTGGCGCCTACAACCCCGAGACCTTGGCTCACCCGAGGAACCTCGGGGTTGTCGTGCTCAGGAGTCCAATACTACATCTAGTGGCAGTACAAACCGAGAGCCACTACATGCAGTAATTACATTGCTGTAGTTATCCACCGAGACTCCACAGAGTTATGCACAGCTAGCTTCGAATTGCATCCGCAAGATTTAGCGGATTCTTAGATGTATGTTCGAGTTATCCACAGGTGGGTCTCGCCCGTAAAATTGAACCTGTGGAATCAGGTGCGGCGTGTCGCAACCCACCCTCTGAGACACTTTTGATCCCGTATAGCCCCCGACGCGGCGGTATTCGGCAACATCACCTCCAGCCTGTAATGGCTTTGGCCTGGTTACGAACCGGTCCGTTGAAAGTTTCCTGCTTTCGACGGCTCCGTTGTTGGTGCGCCTCTTCCCTGTTCCTCGTACTCATCCGTTGAGCTAGGGAGCCACCGATGATCGACATCAACCCGAACGGCACGGGCTTTCCCGGCATCGAGCAGCTGCGCGTCATCGTCGGCGCGGTCGTGACCATCGGCCTCGTGCTCAGCGTGCTCGCCCTCATCGTCGCAGCGATGGTCTGATGGTTCGGCGCCATCTCGTCCAACCCGCACCTCGCCTCCCGCGGCACGACCGGCGATAGTGGCCTGCGGCGCCGCGATCATCTGCGGTGCCGCCGTCCACCTCGTCAACTCTCTGGAACGTCGGCCAGTCCGTCTGACCTGCGAATCCGAGCGGGGCAACCAATGAGAGCGTGCGACGTGCCAGTCGTGGTGGATGTCTGCACTTGCGTCGGCGACGTCGCATCCTCGGTCGTCGGAGCCCGTGGAGGACCCACCACGACTCACGACCGTCGGATTCCTTAGAGAAGTAGTCCTTCGTCGGCCGACAGGAGACGACCAGCAGACTTCTGCTCCTGGCACCGTCTGAGCGGGCGCCCCGCTTACATGCGGCTCGCCGTCATTTCTGAGGTGTCATCGCCGTAGCCGAGAGGCGGTCGCGGTAGGCACGCTTGATGTCGAGTGCGCGGAGGAGATTCATGCGGGATCTGCTGACTCTGTGCTGGTGCAAAACGCCCGCCTGCCGGAGTGGCGACAGCCCATTGAAACGGTCATCGACTTGGAGCTGTGGTTGGCGCTGTCCGGCCTGTCGACGGTGCGATCAGATGAGTAACTTCGCCGGCGCGAGAGTGCTGTGCATGGGCCGTAGGGTGAGAGAGAACAATGCAAGCGACAGGAGTAGCGATGAGCAGCGAGATCGAACTGGTGAGCGACGGGGACGGTCTCGTGGCCTTTGGCGCTTCTGCCGATATCGAGCGGTTTCTACTTTCGACGGGACTAGACCGGGCGCCGTCGCGGAACGTTGATCTTCATCGGCTTTGGTCGTTATCAGGCACGGGCGCGGCGGCCGCGCAAGTAGGCGCAGACCTCGCGGCGAATTCCGGTCGTTGGGTGAAGCTAACCGTCGAGTCAGCCGAGGCCATAAAGGAATTCGGATTGATGGCCACGAAAACCCCCGGGGTCAGCCACGCGATGATCGGCAATCCCGGCGAAATCAAGCAGTGGCTTCAGATCGCAAACCCGACCGTATTACTCAGTGGACCTTTCGCACTGACTGCACTGTCCACGATGATGCAGCAACGGGCGATGCAGCAGCAGATGGACGAGATTGTCGAATACCTCCGGGAGCTCGACGAAAAGGTCGACGACATCCTGCGGAGCCAAAAAGACGCAGTCTTAGCAGACATGATCGGCGTTGACCTGATCATCGAGGACGCCCTGACTGTGCGTAACCACGTCGGGCGAGTCTCCGAAGTCACCTGGTCGAAGGTGCAAGCCTGTGGGATGACGCTCGCGCGCACGCAGGGCTACTCGCTTCGCCAACTCGACAACATCGCCGAGAAGCTCGAGAAGAAAGCAGATCTCGGAGAAATCGCCCGCGCGACCAAAGAAGCCGAGCCAAAGGTGTTCGAATGGCTCAAGGTTCTGGCGCGGACGGTTCAACTTCAGGACGGGGTCTCAATACTCGAACTCGACCGAGTGCTCGACGCTGCGCCTTCTGATTTGGAGACTCACCGATTCGGACTGGCTCAAGCACGTCAGAATCGTGTCGACCTCATCGCGCGCACGACGGCACGCATTCTGGCCCAGATGCATGCGACTGTGCAGCGCGCGAACGCTAAAGTCATTCTCAACCCGTTCGACTCCCCGGCGGCGGTGAAATCGAGCAACCAAGTCGCGGTCGGCGTCCTTGAATTCCGTGGGCGGCTCGGGATCGCGTCGGGCAACGAGTCCGAGAGCGCGAGACGATGGGGTCAGGCCGTCGCTGACGCGCGTGACAAAGCATTTGCATCTGCATCGGGAGGGGTCAGTGTCGCCGGGCGTATTGGGGCCGAAACCTTCTACCGGGCCACCGAATCTTTCCGCGCGATTGACATCGACGGCGACGGTATCCCTGATAAGCCGCGGGCAATCGCTGCTGCAGAGAATGCAAGTGCAGCCGTCAAGGGTGCGGCTTCCGGGGTTACCGGCGGAATCGGGTCCATATTGAGGCGCCGGACAGAGAAGAAGGCGTCCTCCGACCAATCAACTCCTGACGCCGCCCCTGACGAGCCTTGATCTGCGCGCTTGTGATTCTGTGACTCACCGCGCTCGGCACGACGGCTTTTCTTGATAATCCGTGACATCCAGTTGGAGTCAAATTCAACTGAACGCCGCCTGCGACGAACGGACGTCGACTAACGCGGCGCCCAACCGGCCTGGCAAATTCTCGCCTTCGCGCTCGGGTGGGGCTGAGACATCGGCCTGACGGAAGGCGGCGGTGCGAGGCTGCTGACAGGGGGTGTTGCACGGCTCTGATACCGTGAAATTCAACTCTGAGCCCCGGGGAGGCCCCCTTGAGATATCGGCATGTTGTAGTTACTTCGTTCGCGATGGCCGGTGCGCTGGCGCTGGTCGGGTGCACCACAGATTCCGAACTTGCTCCCAGCGCTACCCCACCGGCCGGGGCGTCCGTCACAGATGCGGTGACCTGCACCGCCTTCAGTGACGTACTGACGATCACCGCGAATGCCGATGCTGGTCTACGCGACGGTCGGATGGCCTCGCAGGAACAACAAGGCTGGTATCGGCTTGCCACGCGGGTACTGGATCGTGTGCCAACCAGTGGAGCCGGCGACGTTAACGACGCAGCGAACGCGCTAAAGGACGCAGCGCCGATCATTAGTTTGGGCGAAATGTCATCGAGCGGAATTGGCTCCGCGGAGTGGAACGACGGCCTCGATCAGTTGTCCCGTGCATGTGCTGACGCAGGAGTCGAAACGGCTCTACAAATGTTCACCGGCGGATAACCCGGACCTAATCACGCACGGTGGCCGACCCAGAACATCGGGCAGTGGGTCAGGCGCCCATTCTTGCGTGGGCCGACTCGCATCCGCTTTAGCGTCTTCCCGCGCACGGATCCGGGACGCTTTCGTAGCGGTCAGAACCCGTTTGGGCGGAACGCCTGGCGCTGGGCGGATGGTCGCGCAGACGAGCTATAGTCGCCCCGCATGTAGCGATACTCCCGGTCCAGTGGTTTGCGCATGAATCGAATGACGAGCCTGATAAACAGACTCGTCACCCACGCGCTGACAACGAACCCCACTGCGAGCACCAATAGGTATACGACAACGAGAACGACGGCTATGCCAGCACCCGCCGCAAAGTCCGGTTCGAAATTACTCATGCTTCGAACGTATTAGACGCGACGAACAGTCCGCAGGCCCCATCTCAAGGGACGGGAGGCAAAGCGAGCCCGCGCCATCTGCCCATGCTGATGTAATACACCCTTTGCTCTATCCACGTTGCTGCACCCATCCTGGATTTCTAGATCAGGGCATTCCACTGCCTTGCCACCTTCCCAGCCGGTTTATGCGACGTGAGATGCCAGACATGACAGAATCCGCACAGGTGGATGGCCACTGGCTGCTTCCCTGAGCGATGCGCATTCTTTGAACGAATTGCGCGGAGCGCGCAGATCGCTTTCCGGGAATTCGGATACTTGACTTTGATACATTTCGCCATCGCGGCTTCCTCCTGATAAGAGACTGCTCGCGTGGCTCAAATCCACACTTGAATGTCAATTAATAAAGACATTCTTTTGGTTCACGTAACCGTGATTGGCTGAAGTTTACACGGAACATGTGTCACTCCAAATATGCCTGGGAGGCCGCCGCCACACGTCCATGCCAAGCCCGGCCACAGAACGAGGTGGAAGTCCTTCGTGGTCAGCCAGCTCAACCACGCACTGAGAACTCGTCTCCATTCGCGCGCTTTTCATGGTTCAAACAGAATCGGCTACTGGTGGCTGGGGCGTTGGTTGCGTGGTCATTCCACATCGCCCCAGTCTGAATTCATGCGATCATGACGAAGTGATGACTATGGAGACTCGCGGAAATGAAGCTCGCGGCGTTCTGTCTGGCGTCGGCTGGTCCGTTCTCAATGCCCCGGAGCACGTTGGCACTGTCCCCGGTTTATATGCAATCCACGCGTCCGTGCAAGTCTGGGGCGATCTGGGTCTCGCGCATAGAGAAGACATCCCGCTCTACGTAGGCAAGTCGGAATCCAGCCTTGTTGAACGGGAGTTGGGACAGCACTTCGCCATTGACCCATCCGTGCAGGCCCGCACCGGAGGATCCACTGTTCGGCGTTCATTTGCTGCGCTGTTGCGAGTGCCACTCAAACTTCGCGCAGTCCCGCGAAACAAGGAAAATCCCGAGCGGTTTGCCAACTTTGGCCTAGAGCCGGAGGGCGATCGCGTATTGACTCGGTGGATGCATGACCATCTCACCTTGGCAGTGTGGCCGATGCCGGAGGGTTTCTCACTTGCAGAGCTGAGCGCTGTAGAAGTGAACGTCATTCGGGCGTGGACACCACCGCTGAACATCAAGGATAATCCGGGCCGGTTGCGGCAACTTCGAGTGGCGCGTGCCGACCTCGCGGCGGAAGCGAAAGAGTGGGCAATGACTGCGAGCCTTGTGACGTAGATCGATCTGCTCAATCGACTCGGAACGTTTGCGTCCCTTAGACCTAACGCTTCGTCGTGGTTCTGACTCCTGAACAGATCGCTCCAGTCGCTCAGAGGACCGCGGGGCATCCACGTGCGCGAGCACGGGGCGTTCAGCACTCCTCCCTGTCGTACGCATCAATCGACACAGGGAGCCACCGATGATCGACATCAACCCGAACGGCACGGGACTTCCCGGCATCGAGCAGCTGCGCGTCATTGTCGGCGCGGTCATGACAATCGGCCTCGTGCTGAGCGTGCTCGCCCTCATCGTCGCGGCGATCGTCTGGGGATTCGGCGCCAACTCGTCCAACCCGCACCTCGCCTCCCGCGGTAAGACCGGTGTCATGGTGGCCTGCGGCGCCGCGATCATCTGCGGCGCCGCCGTCACCCTCGTCAATTTCTTCTGGAACGTCGGCCAGTCCGTCTGACCGGCCATTCCGACGCGAGGCTACCGATGAGCGTGTGCGATGTGCCGGTCGTAGCGGATGTCTGCACCGGCGTCGGCGACGTCGCATCCTCTGTCGTCGCGGCACCCTTCGATTGGCTCGCCGGCGCGATGGGATCCACCGCCGCCTGGCTCTTCGAATCGGTCTGGGCCGCCTTCGACACGACCACCCTCGTCGACCTCACCGACCCGACCTACATAGACGTTTACAACGTGCTCTTCGGCGTCGCCGTCTTCGTCACCCTGATCTTCTTCTGTCTGCAACTCATTACCGGCCTCGTGCGCCGCGACCCCACAGCGCTCTCCCGCGCCGCGATCGGCGTCGCCAAATCGGTGCTCGGATCCTTCGTCATCATCACCATCACCGGCCTGCTCCTCGAAATCACCGACCAGCTGTCCATCGGCATCGTGCAGGCGAGCGGCAACACGATGGAGGGCATGGGCGACCGCATCGCGCTCCTCGCCGTGGGGCTCACCGCGATCAGCCCCGGCGCACCCGGCGTCGGTGCAATCCTCACGATTTTCCTGGCCGGCCTCGCCATCAGCGGCGCAGCCATCGTCTGGTTCTCCCTCCTTATCCGCAAAGCTTTGCTTCTGGTGGCCATAGTCTTCGGGCCGATCGCTCTCGCCGGCGCCACCTGGGACGCCGCCAAAGGCTGGTTCTCCAAATGGGTCGCGTTCGTAGTCGCGCTCATCCTCTCCAAGCTCGTGCTCGTCGTGATCTTTCTGGTCGCCGTCGCGCAGGTCGCGGCCCCGATCGATGCGGATCTGGCCTCCGTGAGTGACCCCATCGCCGGCATCGTGCTGATGTTCATCGCCGCCTTCGCGCCCTACATCACCTACAAGTTCCTCAACTTCGTCGGCCTCGACATGTACCACGCGATGTCGAGCGAGCAGGAGGCGAAGTCAGCGCTGAACCGGCCCGTGCCGGTGCCGAGCGCACCCATGATGAGTAGCGCGCAGAAGGTTTTGAGTCCGGGCGGCAGCGGTCGAGCGACACAGACTAGCCCTGCATTAACGGCACCGTCCAGCAGCGGCGGACCGGGTCCCACGTCGTCGTCGGCCGGTGCCTCGAGTGCTGGCGCATCTGCGAACGCTGGTGCCGGCTCGAGCGCCGGAGCGGGCGGCGCCGCGCCTGGGGCTGGCGCAGGCGTGGCCACCGCGGGAGTCGCGACCGGAGCTGCCGTCGTTAGCGCCACAGCCAGGGCCGGCCCGAAGATCGGCAACGCGGTCGCGCAGAGAGCGGATGCCCACACCCAGTCCGCCGGCGACGCCAGCGCCCCGATTTCCACAGCTTCCAAGCCAAGGCGACCACCGGCATCCGCTTCACCGCAGGAACTGCCAGCCGGACGAAAAATCAAGGACGCGTAGCCATGGAAACTGACAGGAACCGCGCAGAATACCGACTCCCCCCGATGCGGTTCTCACGACTGACCAAGCGCGGCATCATGCTCGGCCTGTCACTGCCGCAACTGATCGCCCTGTCGATCGGCACGCTCACCATCGTCACCGCGCTGTACACAACCGGTGCTTCCGGCGTCGCGTGGACCAGTCCGATCTGGGGTACCGCTGCGGTGATCGCCGGCATTACGATTGGCGGCCGCAAAATCGTAGAGTGGATGCCGGTCGTCACCCGGTGGGCGTGGCGATCGGGTCATGAGCAGCTGACTTACCGGCGCCGCATTATCCGCCCGCGCCCGGTGGGAACCCTGTCGTTGCCGGGCGATGCGGCCGCGCTGCGCGAGTGGAACGATCCCGAGTCGGGGGCGGTTATGATCCACGACCCGCATACGCAGACTCTCACTGCGGTTGTGGCGGTGTCGCATCCGGCGTTCGCGCTGCTCGACCCGGACGAGCAGCATCGGCGCGTGGTGGGGTGGGGGCGCGTGCTGGCCGGCGCCTGCCGGTCGGGGCGGATCGCGCGGCTGCAGGTGTCGGAACGCACGCTGCCCGATTCCGGCACCGGCCTGTCCGAGTGGTGGGAGCGGCACGGCACCAACGATGGAAGCTGGGCCGCAACCACCTATCGCGACCTCATCGAACGGGCCGGGCCTGCCGGTGAGCGCCATGCCACGACGATCGCACTCTCCTTGGATCTCAGTGCGGCGTCCCGCCAGGCTCGCACGCAGGGCGGCGGCATGCGCGGCGCGGCGACGGTGCTGCACCAAGAAATGACCGCCCTGACCGGGGCGCTGCGCGCGGCGGACCTGACCGTCGGCGGCTGGCTCACCGCCGACGAGCTCGCGGTCATACTGCGAACCGCGTATGACCCGGCCGTCGGTGTCGACCTGGAGCGGCATCCACTGGTTGGACGGTCGCTGGCCACAGCCGGGCCGGTCGCGGTTGCTGAGAGCTGGGATCACCTCCGCACAGACAGCGCGTTTCATGCGGTGTTGTGGATAAGCGAATGGCCCCGGTCGCAGGTGTTCCCTGGGTTTCTGTCACCGCTGGTCTTCACCAACGGCATCCTGCGCACGGTGTCGCTGCACTATCTGCCCGTTCGCGCCGACCAAGCCGCGCGCGACCTGCGCAAGAAGAAGACCGAGCTGATCAGCGACGCCCACCAACGCACCCGCATCGGCCAGATAGAGGATGCCTACGCCACCGCCGAATACGACGACCTCCTGCATCAGGAGGCCGATCTCACAGCAGGTCACGGCGTCCTGCGCACAACCGGACTCGTCTGCGTGACCGCGCCCACGGTGGATGAGCTTGACGCCGCAGTGGCGTCGATCGAGCAGGCCGCGATTCAGGCCTCCTGTGAGACGCGCCGGCTCGTGGGCCAGCAGGCGCAGGCGTTTACGGCCGCCGCGCTGCCGTTGTGTCGGAGCGTGTGACCCAGTGGACAACACCTCTCGTCGCTGTCAGCGGCGGTGAAGATTGAGCCACTCCGACGGTGAAAACTGAGCCACGGAAATGGCGCCCTCGACCGGCATGACCCGCGCACCTCCAGTCAAAGGAAGAAGATGATTGGAGAAGGGCATGGCTAGGTACGAATCGAAGAACCGCACATCTCGATGGATCAGTGTCGCCTTCCTGCAAGGAACGGAGGCCGACGCGGTGCTCGGCCTGATCGACCAAAGCGGAGCATCCGCTGCCTTCGACTACCTGCAGCCAAGAGACCTCGGCGACGCGACGACCGATGCCGCCCTCGAGAATGGGTACGTATACGACCGCATCCCGGCCGGCCGGACCGACCACATCATCGAGCACGACGGCTCTCCATACGCGCTGACCTACAGCAGGACGTACCGGTACGTTTCGCTGTTGCGGTGGCATCCGCTTGAACCTGAAGTAGAGCCGGCCCGGAACGCTCCCCGCCGAGACGACATCTGGGCCGCCCCACGGTCAACACGCGTGGCCGAGCGCACGGTCACGCTGTGAAAGACACCGATGTGACCGAGCGGATGCACACCGCCGCGCTGGTCGAACCGCGCGGCGAGCTGCGCCGCGACCGTCGCGCCCGTCGCCGAGAGGCCGCCAAGATCGAAGCGGATGCCCAGAAGGCCACGACCCTCGCGGCGCGCACACGCTGGCACGCCGAGCGCGACGAAGCCCGATCAGGCGCCTACCTGCCCAAAGCCGGCGAGGCCGGTCCGGCACAGCTGCGAACGCCCGGACGGCTGAAACTGCCCAAGCACCAGGACACCACGGCGACGCTGTCGGGCCACTACCCGTTTCTCGCCGAAGCCGGACTCGGCTCGGCCGGCGTTTTCGTCGGGCAGGACCTCTACTCGGGCGGGTCCTTCGTCTACGACCCGTGGGTGCTCTACCAACGTGGCCTGATCACCGCTCCGAACATCGTGCTGGCCGGCATCGTCGGCTCCGGCAAGTCCTCGCTGGCGAAGTCGCTCTACACCCGCTCGCTGCCGTTCGGCCGCCGCGTCTACGTCCCGGGCGATCCCAAGGGCGAGCACACTGCCGTCGCCGAGGCCGTCGGCGGCAAGGCCATCATCCTCGGCCACGGACTGCGCAACCGGCTGAACCCGCTCGACGAAGGCCACCGGGCAGCATCCGTTTCGGACGCCGAGTGGTCAGCGCAGCTGGCGGCCCGGCGTCGCGACTTGATCGGTGCCCTTGCGGAGACCGTGCTCGATCGACCACTCAGCCCGCTCGAGCACACCGCCATCGACCTCGCGCTGACCGATGCCGTGCGCAGCGCGGACGTGCCGATCCTGCCGATGGTGGTCGATCGCATCCTCTCCCCCAACCCCGAGGACGACGAGGGTCGCCTCGCCGCCGACGGACGCCTCGTCGGGCACGCACTGCGCCGGCTGGTGGCCGGCGACCTCGCCGGACTCTTCGACGGGCCCTCCACCGTGCGCTTCGACCCGACGCTGCCGATGGTCTCGCTCGATCTATCGCGGGTGGCCGAGAACTCAACGCTCATCTCCGTGCTGATGACGTGCTCGTCGGCGTGGATGGAATCCGCCCTCGCCGACCCGGCCGGCGGCCAGCGCTGGGTTATCTACGACGAGGCCTGGCGGCTCATGGCGTATCCAGCGCTGCTGCGCCGAATGGATGCCCAGTGGCGGCTCGCCCGCCACTTCGGCATCGCCAACATGCTGATCTTTCACAAGCTCAGCGATCTCGACAACGTCGGCGACTCCGGATCCGCCATGCGCGCCTTGGCGTCGTCGCTGCTGGCGAACGCGGAAACCCGCATCGTCTACCGGCAGGAACCGGACCAGCTCGGATCCACGGCGAGCGCGCTTGGCTTGAGTCGGACCGAGCAAAAGCTTTTGCCGGCACTTGGCACCGGTCAGGGGCTGTGGAGGGTGAAGGATCGCAGCTTTGTCGTGCAACATCAGCTGCATCCTGACGAGCTCGCGGCCTTCGATACGACGGCGCGGATGACGTCTGGGCAATAACTGCGCACCTTGTATTCGATTGAGGAGGTCTGTCCATGGAACGAGAAGCGCAAGTGACGCCTGCCGGACTCCCCGAGCCCCGCGCCGTATGCGCCCGCTCCTCCTGCGGGCCAAACTCCAGTCGCTCCCCCGCCGCGGCGCTTCGGCCGTCTGACTTGATAAGCGGATGACCACCCAGCGACCGCAGACCGACCTCGGGGACGAGCTGACCAACCTCGGTATTGGACTCCTGATCGGTGCGGGAACGTTGGCGCTGCTGCTTCGCGGCTCCGCTGCTGTCGCGGCCTGGGCAATTGGGACCGCGCAGCCCACCGGCGGACCGGAGACCGGGCTCGCCGTGCTTCTGGACCCAGGCAACCCGGCAGCAGCGCTGCGGGCACCAGATCTGAACCCGGTCGCATATTGGGTGACGACGATCGTTCTGGTGGGGCTGGCATCCGCTTTGGCGTTTGGGTTGTGGCGCATATTTAGGGGCGTCACGACGAAGGTCGACCCGTACCGCATTGCCGGGATCGCGACACGTACCGAACTTGCTCGTGCCGCGTCGCATTCGGCCATAATGAAGCGCGCGACGCACCTTCGACCGTCACTCGCGAAAGCCGGCCCGAACGATGTCGGGTATCGGATCGGGCGATCGCGCGGTACCGCGGTGTGGGCAAGCGTCGAGGACTCGATCCTGGTGATCGGCCCGCCGCGCTCCGGCAAGGGCGCGCACATCGTGATCAACGCCATCCTCGACGCGCCGGGGCCGGTCGTGACCACTTCGACCCGCCCCGACAACCTCACCACCACGCTGCGCGCACGGCAACGGATCGGGCCGGTAGCGGTCTTTGATCCGCAGCAGCTTGCAGCGGGCGTGCCGGTGGGCCTGCGGTGGTCGCCCATTCGCGGGTGTGAGGATCCGCTCACGGCGATGATTCGAGCGGCCGGACTCGCTGCCGGGACCGGGCTGGCCGCGGGCGGCGTCGACGGCGGCGGATTCTGGGAAGCCAAGACCCGCACTGCCCTGCAGTCGATGCTGCACGCGGCAGCGCTCGACCGCTGCTCGCCGGCCGACCTCTTTCGCTGGACGCTCGACCCGGCCGCCGCCCACGACGCGGTGTCCATTTTGCTGAGCACGCCCGGCGCGGCCACCGGCTGGGGCGATTCGTTGCGGGCCACGCTCGAGGCCGACCCGCGCACACGTGACTCGATCTGGCAGGGAGTCTCGCTCTCTTTAGGAGCCCTGGCTGACCCGCGCGTGATGAATGCTGTCTCACCGCCGGAGGGTGAAGGGTTCGACCCCGAGGATTTCTTTCGCAGCAACGGCACGCTCTATCTGCTCGCGACCGGTGCGGGATCGAACAACTCGGCCGCTCTCGTGTCGGCGTTCGTTGAAGACCTCGTCGAAACCGCCCGCCGCATCGCCGCCCGAAGCGCGGGTGCACGGCTGGATCCGCCGCTGCTGCTCGCGCTCGACGAGATCGGCAACCTCGCACCACTCCCCTCACTCCCCACTCTCATGGCCGAAGGCGGTGGCACCGGCATCACCACCATGCCGGTGTTGCAGTCCCTCGCGCAGGCGCGCACGAAGTGGAGCGACAACGCGGCCAGCACCATCTGGGACTCGTCGATCGTTAAAATCGTCCTCGGCGGAGGCTCCAACTCGCGAGACCTGCATGATCTCTCGACCCTGATCGGTGACCGAGACGAAACGACGGACTCGACCACAATCGGTGATCGCGGGTCACGATCGTCACAGCGGTCCATCCGCCGCGTACCGATCATGCCGCCCGATACCATCCGCACCCTGCCATTCGGCACGGGCCTGATCATGCTCCGCGCGGCGCCACCCATCATTGCGAGCCTGCAGATGTGGACTGCCCGGTCAGATGCCAAGGAGCTGCGCGCGAGCCGGGAGGAGATCGAAGGGTTGATGCGGGCACCAGCACGTAAACTGCCTGCGTCGGAGCCGGTCAACGGGCCGGAGTGAGATCGAGCACTACGTCTCCCCGCGCTTTGTCAGCGTTGTCCGCACTCAGACGTCACCGCAGCCGACCTGAGCCACGTGATCGCCACGGAAGTACCGACCCAGCTGAGGTGGGCGCGGGTCCGCACGGTGAGGTCCGAGACACCCACGAGGTCCAGAGACGGATCAATCCCACACTTCGCCCGCAGCCGCGCCAGATCGATGGATCTGGTACTAGAAGCCCACATTTTCCCGGCCCTTTAGCTGCAACATTTCGCGCGCCTCGTCGGGTGTGGCGATGTCGAAATTGAGTGCCTCAAGGATGGTGCGAATGCGGGTGACCTGTTCCGCGTTGCTCTTCGCGAGCTCGCCGGGGCCGATCCAGAGCGAGTCTTCGAGCCCGACCCGCACGTGCGAGCCCATAGCCGCGCCGATGGTGGCGAGCGGTATCTGATTCTTGCCGGCGCCGAGAATAGACCACTGGTACTCGTCTCCGAGCAGACGGTCGGCCGTGCGGCGCATGTGCATCAGGTCTTCAGGATGTGCGCCGATGCCGCCGAGCAGACCGAACACCGACTGCACGAACAGTGGGCCTTTTGCGAGTCCTCGGGAATGGAAGTGCGCCAGGTTGTTCAAGTGCGAGATGTCATAGCACTCGAACTCGAAATGCGTTCCGTTCGCGTTGCCCATGGTGAGGATCGCCTCGATGTCCTGGAACGTGTTCTTGAACACGAGGTCGCGGCTCTTCTCGAGCCCTTCCCGCTCCCAATCATGCTCGAATTCGGTGAAGCGGTCGAGCATCGGGTAGAGGCCGAAGTTCATGGAACCCATGTTGAGCGAGGCCAGCTCCGGCTTGAAGACGGTGGCCGGTAGCATCCGCTCCTCCACGGTCATGTGGGGCGAGCCGCCCGTGGTGATGTTGATCACCGCGTCGGTATTCGCCTTGAGTTTGTCGAGGATGGGCACGAAGTGCTCCGGCCGCTGCGACGGTCGGCCGTCTTTCGGGTCGCGGGCGTGCATATGCACGATAGCGGCGCCCGCCTCCGCCGCGCCGAGGGCGGCGTCGGCGATCTCTTCCGGCGACACCGGAAGATAGGGCGACATGGAGGGGGTGTGGATGGCACCAGTGACGGCACTGGTGATGATGACCTTGCGCTTTTCAGCCATGGAAGGAGCCTTTCGAGGTTCAGTAGAGCTTTTCGGTGTTGCCGTCGACGGCGAGGACCTGGCCGTTCACGTTGCGGGCCATGTCACTCGCAGCGAAGACGACCATGTTGGCTACGTCTTCAGCGGTGACCATGCGGCCCAGCGATGACTGGTCGTTGTAGGTGGCTTCGACCTCGTCGGCTGTCTGGCCGAGCATCTCAGCCTTGGCGGCAATGACCGCTTGAATGCGCGGCCCGTCGACGGCGCCGGGGCAGATGGCGTTGGCGCGGATGCCCTCGGCGCCGAGTTCGATCGCGAGGGTCTTGGTGAAGCCGATCACGGCCCATTTCGATGCCGAGTAGGCGCTGCGCCCGGCCATACCCAGGCGGCCGGCAGCCGAGGAAAGGTTGACGATAGCCGGATCGGTGCCCTGCCGTAGCAGCCCGATGGCGTGCTTGACGCACAGGAACTGTCCGTGGATATTCACCTGAAACGTCTTCATCCAGGCGTCGGTGTCGATCGATTCGACAGGTCCAGTGGGTCCGGCGATGCCCGCGTTGTTTACGAGAATGTCGAGGCCTCCGAGCTCGCTCTGAACGTCGTGCATGAGCGCCTGCACGTCGGTCTCGCGGGAGGCGTCCGACACGCTCGCGCTGAAGCCCAACGCCGTGGCGGCGGCCACTGCCTTCGGATCGATGTCGGTGACGAAGACCTGGGCACCGAATTCCTTGAACCGGGTGGCGATGGCCAGGCCGATGCCGTTGGCGCCGGCGGTGACAAGAACACGTCGTCCGGTGAAATTCATGAGTACTCCTAGTTCGCAGGTTTGCAGATCGTGAGGGTGCGGTTAGTTTCTGAGGCTGGGTTGGTGAGCGGATGCCGACTCCGCGACGCCGGCATCCGCTTGTGTTTCGCCGTACTTGAGGAAAAACGAGAGGACGGCGCCGATGGCGCATACAACGACGACGAACCAGAGGCCGGAGAACTTGCTGCCGGTGGCGTCTTCCATGTATCCCATGACGTACGGGCCGAGGAAACCGCCCAGGAGACCGATGGTGTTGACGAAGGCGATGCCGCCGGCGAGTGTGGAGCCGCTGAGGCGGCTGGCCGGGAAGGTGAAGAGAATGGGCTGCACGATGAAGAAGCAGAATGCGCCCATGCAAAAGCCGATGAGGCCGACGATGGGGCCGGATACGGCACCGAGGGTGAATCCGGCGCAGATACCGATCATGGCCATCGTGATGATCTTGCGGCCTCGGGTGCCGGTGGTGGCGTGCCGAGGAATGAGGAAGGCGCCGAGGGCCGCGAAGATCCAGGGCACGGCGGTGAGCAGCCCGATTTCGGTTGAGGAGAGTACGCCGTAGGTGCCGATCAATGAGGGCAGGAAGAACGAGAGGGCGTAGACGGCAATCTGGTGGGACAGATAGATTCCTACCACGAGAAGGATCTGGCGGTCTTTCCAGATTCCGGTGAGCCGATGGGTACCCGAGGCTGCCGACCCGGCGATCTCTTCGGCGGCGACGCGCGCTTCGAGATCCATGGCCTCGGCGTGCGTGAGGAAGGTGGCCTGGGTGGGGCGGTCGGGCAGCATTCTCCAGACGATGATGGCGAGGAAAACTGCGGGAACACCTTCAAGGAGGAACATCCACTGCCAGCCGTGCAGGCCGCCGATGCCCTCCATGGTGAGCAGCAGGCCGCCGAGGGGTGCTCCGAGAATGCTCGCGAAGGAGACGCCGAGCAGGAACATGCCGTTCGCTTTGGCGCGATCCTTGCGAACGAACCACTGGGTGAGAAAGTACATGATTCCAGGAAACAGACCAGCCTCAGCAATACCGAGCAGCATGCGCATTGCGTAGAAGGACCACTCCCCCTGCACAAACATCATGCACGCGGAGATGATGCCCCAACTCACCATGATGCGGGTGATCCAGAACCGGGCACCAACCTTGTGCATTATGAGGTTGGACGGGATTTCGGAGAGTGCATAGGTCAGGAAGAACAGTCCCGCGCCGATGCCGTAGGCGGTGGCTGAGATGCCGAGGTCGATCTCGAGTCGTTCCTTGGCCATGCCGATGTTCGTGCGGTCAAGGAAGGCCATGATGTAGGCGATGATCAGCAGCGGCATCAGCTTGCGCAGAATGAGGCTGCTGATGACTTTCGGGGAACGCATCGACACCGGGGCGGTATGAGTGGACATGATCTCTCCTTCGAGAACGTGCGGACGAAAATTAGACATGGACGATCACCGGACCGGGCAAAGCCGGACCGTGCGAATCAGGGAGTGTCAGGAATGTGGCGGCGCGTCGCCGGGGGCGACGGGGCATCCGCAGGTTTTGCCTATGTGCAACTGATGCGCACACAACAGCGATTGGTAGGTCGACGAGGGAGTCGCCATGCGCTTCTGCAGCATCGCGAACGCCTCGGTGGCCATTTCGAGCTGCGGTTGAATGATGGTGGTCAAGTTGATGAGTCCGGACAGGCTGTGTGGAAGCCCGTCATACCCCGTCACCGCGAGTTTTTTGGGCACCTGAATGCCGTGGTCTGCGGCGTACTCCAACACCCCGATCGCGATTTCGTCACTACCACAGACGATCACCTCGGGCGGGCTGTCGCTCGTGAGGAGCGCCTCGGCGGCGAGACGCCCACCACGGCTGTCGAGCGTGGTGCTGATCTTGCGCGTGCCGGTTATGCTGACGCCTCCCTTGGCCGCGGTCCTCACGAACCCGCGCTCTCGCGCTAGGGACGACGTAGAGTGGCGGGGTCCGATCACGGTGGCGATTTGGGTGTAACCGTGGGAGAGCACGTGCTCCATGATCTCCTCCCCCGCTGCGTGATCATTGATTCCGACGAAGTCCCCCGCCACGAACGGCGAGCACCGGGAGAGGTAGACGAAGGGAATTTTCGCTGCACGCAGGATGCGCAGTGAGGTCGCGTCCTGTTCGAGGGCAGCCGCCAGGATGACACCGTCCACGTTGCGACTGGCGAGCGACGTCATCACCTGGCTCAGAACGGTGGAGTCGTCACGAGTGTTGGTGAGAAAGACTTCGTACCCCGCCGCAGCCGCTGCAGTCGTTACTCCCTGGGCCCATCTCGGGTACATCGGATTGATGATGTTCGGGAAGACCAGGCCGATCACCCTGGTACGCCGCGGGTCCTTGATGCTCTCAGGATTCCGAGGAACAAAGCCGAGCCCGGACGCCACCATCAGCACGTGCTCTCGTGTCTCTGTCGACACCCCGGCCTTGCCATTCATCACATACGAAACGGTGGCGGCAGAAACACCAGCCACGCGGGCGACCGACGCCGCTGACGAGGTGCTCGGCCGCGGCACAACGTGCTGCTGGACTGGCAGTTCATGCGTCACAGTCGGGCCCCCTTTGGCACTGGCGGAACTTCTAGCGGCTCCGATTTACTGACCTTATGAGTCATTGAATTCGTTAAGCAACAGTAAGTGAAGTTGCGCAAAGTCACGCGCTCGGCCGACTGGCCCGCGACCATCCGCTGGACGCTTCCACGATTGATGGGTCCCAAACGGGCGTCAGCCTGGCGTCAGCCTGGCGTCAGCACGCAGAACTCATTGCCCTCGGGGTCGGTGAGCACTACCCACGGCACATCGCCCTGCCCATTGTCAGCATCGAGCGCGCCCAGGGTTCGCAACCGGGCGACCTCAGCCGTCTGATCATCACGAAGGTACGGACGCAGGTCAAGGTGGACGCGGGTCCCCACCGTGACGTCGGGGACGCGAACGAACTCCAGATACGGACCCACCCCCGCGGCCGACCGCAGCCGCGCGAAATCGTCGGCCACCTCGTGCAGGGTCCAATCAATCGCCCCGTTCCAGAACCGGGCCATCGCCCGTGGATCAGTACAACTGACCACCACCGCGGCGATCGGCCCCGTGTCGGCGTAGATCGCCCGAGGCTCGAGCACGCAGAAGACGTTTCCCTCCGGGTCGGCCAGAACCGTCCAATGCACGTCGCCCTGCCCAATATCAATGGATGTCGCGCCCAGCGCCTTCAATCGCGCGACCAGTTCCGTTTGATGAGCCACAGACGAAGTGGCGAGGTCGAGGTGTGCCCGGTACTGGACTGTCTCGGGCTCAGGAACGGTGACGACATCGACGCAGACGGCGGCCGGATCCGGCAGGACCATGCCGGGCGGTTCAACGTTGGTCACGCCGGGACCCTCGCTGGACACGCCCCAGCCGAGCGCATCCGCCCAAAACAGGCCGAGTGCCGAATCATTCCGCGCCTTGAAATTCACCTGAACCAGTCGAAGGGCCATGGCGCCCAAGCCTATTCGCCTGCCACACGTGCGACCAGATACTGTCCGCGTAAATCTTCCAGTGCCAGTACTGCCTCGCCGACCGGATTCCCCCGAGTACCGGCGCGATCGCGACGGTGCCCCTGGTGCACCTCCTAGTGAGCGCGGACCACGATGGTCTGCCCCAATCACAGGAGGCAAAGTCCCATGGCACTTCACACCCAGCAATCCTTATCCGGCTTCATCGCCTCAGACCCGCAGCAAACGGTTACTGAAAACGGCGACACCCGTTTCTACGTGCGCGTCGGCCAGCCGCACTTCCGTCAGGAGTACAACGGCAGCTTCACCGCGCTCGAGCCCACCTTTCACGATCTCGTCGCCTACCGTGCCACCGCCGAACGGGCTATTGCCCGATTCGCCAAGGGCGACAGCTTTGTCGCTGAAGGGTATGTGCGCACCTTCCAGGTCGAGCGCGACGGTGAAGTCATTCAACGCGAAGAGTTCGTCGCCAAGAAGATCGGCCACGACCTCGCGCGCACCAACTATTCCGTCGATCGCACCCACCGCACAGGTTTGGACACTGGGGTAGAGCGCGAGGTGGAAGCGGCACACACCGGCTCAGGGCGGTGAATGGGCGATGACAGAGTCACTCGTCGAGTGGGCGTCCGGTAATCACGACGACGCTTTCGGGGCTGGCTCGCTGGACGACCTCGAGGGGCCGCTCATGGCTGAGCCGCCGCATCCGATCAACTGGAATCTGCTTAGCGCTGACGACGCCGAGGCCGAATGGATCGAACTTAACCGCTGGGTGAACTGGCTGCGTCGCACGTACGGTCTGCCGGCATCCGTTGTGCCGCCGTTCTGGCATCGGCACCCCGAACTCGTCTGGGAACTCTCCGCGCTGCACCTGCACTGGCTCGGGGCCTACGACCCCGACCAACACGGCTCCGCTCCGCTCGGCTGGCATCGAGATTTTGCGGATGCCCGCCAGCGGCTTCGCGACTGGGTCGCGATCTCGGGCACGCGGCTGCAGCGTGACCGGCCTACGCGTCAGACGGTGTGGCCAGGAGAACCGCCAGCCGACGCTGTCGATGACGTGGTCATTGGTGATCGTGACGAGGACTTCGTGCAGTTCGTCGTTGACGATATCGCCAGACGGCGAGAGGACGAGACCTCGTTCTACTCTCGCGCCCGGACTACCTGACGAACGGTGAGAACTTCCTTGGGCATGTGCATAGAAGACCGCAGGCAGGCCTCTTTACAGGAGTGTCTCAGAGATTCGAGTGTTTCGGGCTCGGACGAAGGCCATGCTCTTCGAGCGATATTGCTCGTAAGCCTTGAGATTCCCTGGGAGAGCCGGTGTGGTGAAGCTGTCAAACGGCGTGAAAAATTCGACGGCAGAGTTGTCCGGACGCACGAGGTCTTGAAGCAGGAAGAATTCCGCATATCCTCGAAAATCGCGGAAGAGACCAAAGAAGTCCCCGTATCGTGAGAGCGTTTCATCAAGCGGGTTGTGCTCGCCTTGGTAGTGGAGGCGGATACATTCCAAAGTCAAATCAAATCGGTCGCGAATCAGGGGATGCATACCCCGCGCGCCGTTGATCGTCCGCTTTCCCTCTACACGGTTGCCCGGGAAGAGTATCGTGCCACCGATCGTGCGCCCGATGGTATGAAATGCCGCCCTGTCCTCTTCGTCCACCTGAGCGATAATGTCCGCCATGCGCATCCAGGATGCGAACGTGTGGATGATCGTGTCGCTCGCTAGAAAGAACTCTCCAACACCGGAACTATGGTGCAGGTAGGAGCCCGCAGTGGACATATCCAAAGTAAACAACGCGCCGCTCGGCAGCGGTTTGCTCCACAAAAGCTGGTGATAGCGCCGCAATGTTGGGCTGTGTTGGTCGGGGTCACGTCCGCCAGCATCCGATCGCACGTCGAAGTCAGTGTCGATCGGGGAGGGCTGGTTCATGATGAAACTCTAGTTCAACACTTTTCTGGCCATGCTCACGTCGGTCTGCCATGGCCGACCGGTGAAGGGGCAGCCACGCCAGCAAGAATGCACGAGGTCTGCGGCAAATACCTGTGCGACAGCGGGCGCACAGGAAGCGACCCAAGGCGGCAAGACGCGCGGACCTGCCAGCCATGAGACCCGCACGGCGCCATTGATCGACTCGTTCGACGGCCGGTCATGGGCGATCGCGCAGACGTCCTCGTTCACTCCGTCGTCGACCAGTACATCGTATTCTCGGCGGGATAGGGCTTCCGCTTGCTCCTGGCGCTGAATTCCGCATCGGTCGCGTCCACGATTTCAGGGCGCTTCCCACCGGCCATCATTCCGGCCAAATCAGCCCGTCGCATCTCGGCCATTAGTCGGAGGCGCACCGGCTCGATAACTTCGAAAAGAAGGGCGTCTACGATTTCCACGAGTTCAAGAAACCGCACCACGTGGTGCGTGGGAAGCGGCTGCACCACTGTCAAGGCCACAACATCTTTCAGCTGAAGGGATGACGCGTCGAGTATCGCTATAGGAAATGTCGTCGCCAACTGGGACTGGGAGTGGGCAAGCGTCGTGTTTCTGAACGCGCCGATCAGCGCATGTACATCGCTGAGATCGTCAGGTATCACGATGTGATCAGTCAGGGGCCTTCGAACCTTGGATGGGAAATACGTACGGCAGTACGCGACGGCCGCGAAGCCGCTGAGATAGGGCCCGCCATCGTGATCATGACCGCCTGCGACGACCGCCAGCGCAAGCTCCAAGGCGTGGCGAGCTTCAGTTAGGTCGGCACCATAGCTCGAAAGCTCCACAAACAGCCGAGCGTCCGGAGAATCTGGAACCGCAACGAAAGCGACCCCCGCGTCTGAATTGAATTTCACATCATCACCACTTCACACGCCACAAGGGCGGGTTACTTCCTCGGGGAGGTTTGCGATGTATCCACGCCCCCCGCATGTTCCGCTCGCAGATCGGCCATAGTTCGTTGAAAGCCGGGATCGATACACCAGAATTGCCAGCCGGCCACTGCCCCTCCGCCCTGGAGGTGACGTGCCGCCCCACTGACGGTCGCGTACATCACTCCATTCAAGAGCAGGCTTCCATCCGCATTTACAGTCGCGAGTTCACCACGGTGAGCTGCTGGCTTGGCGTACAGAATCGACCCAGGACTCAAAAGACCCGCGCGAACGAGATCGACCACTTCCGTGCGATATTGGGCACGTCCGACGGCCTCATCACTTATCCCCCGGTGCCCTGCGGGAACGGACCAAATTTCACTTATGGCCTCAACGAGATCATCGGTGCGCGAAAGTATCTCGGCCTCCGACCAGGATTCAGCGTGGACGACATCTCGCGTGAGGAGGAGTGTGTCATGCCGGACCAATGCGGCACGTTTACCGTTTGAGGCAATCCAAGCGGCGTTCGACAACCGTGCGTTCAGGCTCTGCGTCACCAGAGTGAGATTACCGAGAGTCTGCACAATGCTGTCCCTCCGATTCTCGGCTTCAACGTCGGTTAGGTCGTTCCAATTTGAGCGCCATTCTTGGGGCATGATGTGCTCGATCGTACAAACCCCGCGCGATACCGGCGACACGGAGAAGGAGCGCCCACCGGGAAAGCCTCGACGCTGGTCTTCGACTGCTTCGAGGACCATTCGCAGTCGTCCCTTGCGAAACTTCCTATAGGCCTGCAAGTCCACCAACTCACGTCGAAGTTCGGCATCATCCGGCCAATAGCCAAAGCTCGAAGTTTGGACCGCGAGGTATGTGCGCGCGGCCTCATCAACGGCCGTTGTCGCAGGGCGCTTAGCCAGTTGGGTGAGCAGGTCCAACATGAATCGGTTGGTGCCCTGCGACTGCGCTCGAACGAGTGCACGCCGCACGAACCAACTTTCCAGGGTGCCCAACAGGCGCGCACGTTCGAGTTCGTCAAGCGCTGCCTGCTCCGGCTCGCCCAGCCAAATGAGGAGCGGTTTTGTGATCTCTGAGTCGAGCGTACTCATTCGATACACGAATAGGTTCAGCCGACTGAGTGCTCCGTCACGGACAGCGGCACCCTCTGTGAAAGCGCGGTACCGATCGGCGGCTGACCGCAGGGCGCGGAGAAGAGTCAGAATGTCCGTTCCGGATGCCCCGACGTACCGTTTGAACTGCATGAAGACCTCGCGCGCGGGGATTTCCTTTAGGGTCTTGGCCGTAAGCCACTGCGTCAGGAATAGTGAGCTTCGGGCGTACTTGATGCGACCAGTTGTGACCTCGGCTTCCCAAAATGGTGTTTCAAAATCGGCCCAGTAGTCTTGGTAGGCGCTTTCAGTGGCTGCTGCATCCTTTTCCAGACGCTGGAAGAGGTAGTTCTTGATCAGATCGGCGGCGGTCAACGGAGTACCACGAGCGTTCAAGGTTTCAAAGATTTCCTGGGCATCTTCATGCGAGAGCAGTTGTATCGTCACGATCTGAAGCCGCGTCGTAATCGCAGGCACGAGCAAGCCTGCGCGTCGCTCAACTGTGGACGGTTCTGCGTCTAACCATTCGCCGATCGCCTCAAAGAAGTAACGGTGCGCGTCCACCAGCCGACCGGCCGGCAAAGACGAGTGATCGATGGGAGCCTCGGCCGACATCGCTGCGGAGAAGGCTGGCCGATCGCGGTTGGTCGGCCACACCTTGAACCGATCGTCCGGGTGCTGGCGAAATGACTCGGGGTTCTCAACCAGGGTGAGCACTTGGGCAGCAAGGTGAGCCAGTCCGCGCGACTCCAGCTGGGCGTGTAGGGCATCCAACAGGATCTGGAGCGTCGTCAGGCGCTGCTGCCCATCGATGACGGTGTACTGCGGCAGGTCACCCAGGGCTGTCGCTTGCGCCTGCAAAACGACCGCGCCCAGAAAGTGGGTCGCCTGCCCATCACCCTCCGCAATCACGTCGATCAGGCGAGTCACGTCATTCCACAGTGGCTCCCACTGAACTTCCCGTGACCAGACGTAGGGCCGTTGGAACAGGGGAACGATCAACCTCTGCGGCGAGAAGAAGACTTGCTGTGGAGAAGTGACTTGCGTGAGCATCGAATTTCATTCCTTGCATCGACCTGAGAATGAGCTATTGCAACTCATCGCTATATTCAACGATAGATGCGCCAGCTATCAATGCCGACGGATGCGGCTCCATCGTTGTCGGAGTGCGGTGCCGACTGAAAGCACTCAGAGTGGTGAACTGGAGATGGTGACGGACCGCTATTTCGGCGGAGCCAACCGCTGCAGAACCGCCGCAGGCTCCGGCCTAACGGTGCGGTCGGGCTCAGCGTAGTGCGCCTTCGTCGTCGAGGTTGAGGTGTGCCCTAAAACGTCGGCTGCCGCCTGTATGCCAAGTTCATGGGCGAGCAGCGTCGCTCCCGTGCGGCGAAAGGCATGTGGCGAGATCGCCAGGCCCGCGAGGCCCGCGGCTTCGAGGATGCCCCGGAAGGTGCGCCTCACGTTGTACGGCGTGAGCGGGGTGTTGTTTCGGGAGTAGAACAGCAGATGCTCCGCATTCTCCGGATCGAGCAACGCCAGGCGCTGGCGAATCACGTCGGCCGCGAACTCCGGCACGGGGATGATTCGGCTCGACTCGTGCGTCTTGGGGTGCTCCTGGCGGTGCACGGCGGCCCCTTTGTGCACGACGATCGTTCCGCTCACGCTCACCTGGGGCGGATCAGCATCCAGGTCGACGTCACACTGACGAAGCGCGAGCGCCTCTCCGATGCGCGTCGCCGTGCCGAGCATCACCTCGATAATGTCGCGCACCTGGCCGTCGGACCGCGGTCCCATCCTGCCCTCTTGCGAACGCCACTCGCGCGCCGCGAGTCGGATAGCGGCGATCTGCTCTGTCGTCAGCGCCTTCGGGGTATGCGGAGGCTTCTTCATGCGCGAAGCCTCTGTGACGGGATTGCGCGCAATGATCTCTCGTCGAACGGCGAAGGCCATGATCATGCCCAGGATCGTGCGTGAGTGCTTCGCCTGGGTGTACGACTTCTCGCGCTGCTGCTTGAGATAGCGCTCAACCCGGCCGACACTCACCTCTCGAATGGTGAAGTGCTCGAAAAAGGGCAGCACCAGTGTTCCCAGTTGACGCTGATACGTCTCTTTGGTGCCTTGAGAACGGTCAACGTCGTGCTCGACGTCGTCGAGCCAGGCGGCGGCGAGCAACGGGAACGGCGACCCTGCGTTCAGAGCGTCGTCGAGTCCACCGGCACGCATTCGTGCGGCCAGGTCGACCTTGAGCGCGGCTTCCGCAGCGTTTCGACTCGAGCTGGTCGCGGTGACCTTGCGGGTCTGGCCATCCCAATCACGAAAGACGGTTACGGCTCGAAACATTCCCGACTTGACCTTGCGCGTTCTGATCGTGCCACCGGTGCTGATGGGTGTGCGGGGACGCCCCGCCATCAGAGATCGGATCCGACAGCGCGGCGAGACCGATCCGGCTCACGAAGACTCTCGAGCCAGCTGAGAACATCAGATACGTGGTATCGAATCTCCCGTCCGACGCGAAAGCCCGTCGGTCCGCGGCCATCGTTACGGAGATCGTAGATTGCTTGCACGTGCACACCGAGATACTCGGCGAGCTCGCTCGTCGTGAGTACAGGCTCAAGACCGAGCCTAGAGAGGGTTTGAGTGTCCATAACCCACAGGTGGGCGAGGCCGATCCAGAGCACTCGAACTCGGGCGTGCACCTCCATCAGAGGTGGCTGTGAGGGGTCAGAATTTTTGAATAAACGGATAATAAACGGATACTTCATCAAGTCTTGCTCCTATGGTGAGAACAAGAAAACCTGATCAAGCGATGTTTCGAGTAGGGCGGCCGGGACTTGAACCCGGGACCGACGGATTATGAGTCCGCTGCTCTAACCAGCTGAGCTACCGCCCCAAGAGGCACGACCGCACGGTCGCACCCACAGATGTGTGACTACTCGGGCGACTGTGACGAAGCCCCGTTGGTGACCAGATCGCTCACCGGCTCCCCACGATACAGGCATTCGAATGTGTTCAGAGTGCGCTTGATGTCGTGTGCGGCGATGAGTTTGAGCGACTCCCGCTTGAGTGCCGTCAAACGTTCCGGGGAGGCGGTGAGTACCACGGTCAGTTTGTCCGCCAGATCCTGCGCGTCGCCCGGCTTGAACAGGTAGCCGTTGTTCTCGTCGTGCACGAGGTGGGGTAGCGCCATGGCATCGGCAGCGACGATCGGCAGTCCGGAGGCCATGGCCTCCATCGTGGCGATGCTCTGTAGCTCGGCAATGGACGGCATGGCAAACACGGTAGCCCGTGAGTAGGCCCCGCGCAGCTCGTCATCCGTCACGTAACCGGTGAACGTGACGCGTGAGCGGATGCCGAGCGTGTCGGCCAGGTGCTCCAGGTTGCGTTTCTGATCGCCCCCACCGACGATCTCGATCTGGGCGTCGAGCTCGGGCGACAGTAGCGCCGCCGCCTGCAGCAGCACGTCGATCTGCTTTTCGCCGGTGACGCGACCGACGAAGAGGATGCGGTTTTCCGTGCGAGGCTCGAAGTTGGGTGCGTAGTTGTCAGCGTTGATTCCGCAGGAGATGGCACGCACACCGGTGAGACCGGTGTACTTCTCCAAAAACTGAGCGGCCCGCCGGGTTGGGGTGGTCACGGCTGCAGCGCGCCCAAATGTGCGCCGCGCAGCGCGCCAGGCCGCCTTGATCACCCGATCTTGCAAGCCGACTGGCACGAGGGAAAACTTCACCATGTTCTCGGGCATGAAGTGGTTCGTGCCGACTAAGCGAATGTTGCGCTTGGCCGCTTCGATGGACACGCCGCGCCCCACATTGATGTGGGATTGAAAGTGCACGACGTCGGGGTGGAATGAATCGAGAATGCGCCGGCTTTCACCGCGAATCAGCCACGGCAGGGCGAAGCGCAACCAGTCGTGCGGGTACCAGCGCCAGCTATGCAGGCGGTGCACCACCATGGGCTGACCCTCGTGCATTTCGGTCCAGCTGCCGTGCTTCCGCGACGGGGCCGGGGCCATGATCTGAACCTCGTGGCCGCGGGCTACCAGCCCGGCGGCCAGGCGCTCGGCAAAGCGGGCAGCACCGTTCACATCGGGTGCAAAGGTGTCGGCGGCGATGAGGACACGAATCCGAGGCTTATCGGACGGCGCACGCGCGGCGCGCTCGGGCGCATTGCCCAGGGTTGGGCTGCTCAGCAAGTCGGTCGAATCTGACAAGTGGAGTGGTCCCTACGTTGTTGGGCCGGGGTCATCATCCGGCAGGAGATCTCGGGTGCGCTCGTCAAAATGACGCGGCGCACTCGAACCCTATTCTAAACCGTGCCCACCGCGCGGGGGCCCGCACCGTGGTGGCCCAAAAATTTCGCGGGTCAGCGATCGAATTGAGGGTGGTACCGCGCCAATAGGAACACACCCCAAATTGCGACAGCACCGGCAAGGACGAAGGCGACCGCAGCTGCAGGGGGTGCCTGACTAGCCTCGCCGAGCACGACGATTCCGATACCGACAGCGACGAGCGGGTCGACAACGGTGAGCCCCGCAATCACGAGATCCGGTGGGCCCGATGCGTAGGCATTCTGCACAAAATACGCCCCTAATACGGCTGCAAGCAATAGACCGAGCACACAGGTCAGGGTGAGCCACTCGAAGTTTCCGTGCTGGGTGCGATTGATGACGACCTTGGCCAGTGTCGCCACGAAACCGTAAAGCACACCGGCACCGAGAATGTAGAAAATCGCCTGCGACCGGCGGCGCAGAAACCCGAAAGCAAGTGCAAATGCCAGCAGAACGGCCGCGAGAACGATGAGGATGGTCACCAGGTTTTGGTCGGTGACCGGCCTGTCGACGGCGGTGAACGCCGCCACGGTGACGAACAGGCCAACCCCACCCACGCACATGGAGATGGCGATGATGCTCGCACGATTGAGCTTGACCTTGCTGACGCGGGCGTTCAGAACGGCGGTGATGACGAGGGCAACCGCCCCGAGCGGCTGCACAACGATGATAGGGGCGAACGCGAGACTCGTGAGTTGAAACACGATTGCGAGCCCGAGCATGAGGGAACCGAACACCCAGGACGGCCGGGCCAGCAGCAGGGTGAGCTGGCGCACGTTGAGCCCGCCGGTGACCTCGCCAGTGAACGACTCGACCTTGTTCACGCCGCGATGCTGAAATTGAGCGCCGAGGGACAGGAAGACGGCACCAACCAGGGCCAGCGGAATTCCGATGGCCTGCCGCGGATCAATGGCGATTTCTGTCGCCAGATCGGTTAGGTCAGTGATCACTTGATGACCCTATCGACAAGCTTGACGATATTCTGGAGAAATGGCCGTACGCGCGATAGTAATTTCTGGTGAACCCGTTCTCCACTCCCCCGCCGCTCCAGTCGTCGATTTTGACGATAGTTTGCGCGAGCTGGTGGAAGACATGTTCGAGACGATGGACGCCGCACCGGGGGTAGGTCTCGCCGCCACGCAGGTGGGTGTCGGGCTGCGCATCTTCACCTACAGCTACCAGGACGACGATGACGTGTCATGGCGGGGCGTGGCGATCAACCCTGAGTTATGGATCACACCGGTGTCTGCCAGGCCCGTGGATGACGAAGATCTCGACGAAGACGAAGGCTGCCTGTCATTTCCGGGCGAGCGGTTTCCACTCAAGCGAGCCGAGTCCGCCATCCTGCGGGCTGTCGACGCTGAGCAGCGGCCCTTTGAGATTCGAGCGGACGGCTGGCTTGCCCGCATCTTTCAGCACGAGTATGACCACCTCGACGGCACGCTGTATGTCGATCGTCTCGAGCACGTCTACACGAAGATGGCAGCCAAGGTTGAACGCAAGAAGAGCTGGGGTGTGCCGGGGTTGAGCTGGACGCCGGGCGTCGACAACCTCGAAGGCTGACAGCAGGCCGCGAGTGAGGCGGCCAGGTTAGTGCGCGCAAGTCTGCGGTGATCGGCGCGGCCAGTAGGGCCAGGGCTGATAGGCCGTCAATGGATGCCCATCGGGTAGTGGCTACCCGGTCATCGAGATAGATCCACGCCGTGCACGCCGTTGTGAAAGCGCAGCGACGGAAACACGGCTGACACCGAGAAACCCAGCCCGGGAACCGTTCCGGCATTGAACACACCGCCAAATAGCTGGGCGCGCTCACGCATCTGCGTGATTCCGGGGCCTGCAATGCTTTCGCTGAGGGCCTTGAGGTCGTCCTCGATCGTGTACGGGGTACGTGCGGCCTGTTCGCCGGCCTCTTGGCCGTCACGGCGGGCTGCGGCACGGATGCCGTCATCGTCGACGAGGAGCTGCAAGCCGTCCCGGGTCCAGGTGAACGACACCCGCGCTTCGGTGCCGACGCCGCCGTGCTTGAGCGCATTCGAGAGGGCGCTCTGCAGAATGCGGAAGATGGCGAGCTCAGCGCCCGCTTTGAGGGCAAAGCGCTCGCCCGATTCGATGAAACTCACCACGAGTCCGGCGTCGCGCATGACGCGAAACAGGTCGCGGGTCGACTGTGGGCCGGGCTGCAGTGCACCGACGGTCTCACCCTCGCGCACGATCGTCACGACGCGGCGCATGTCGGCAAGGGCCGCGCGGCCGTCATCAACGAGCGCGATGGCCGCACGCACTGCCGTGGAGGGGTCGCTTTCGGCGGTGTAGCGAACGCCTTCGGCCCGGGTAATGAGTCGGGCGATGGTGAGCACCGCGCCATCCTGAAGCTCACGAATGATGGCCAATCGCCCCTGTTGCTCAGCGAGGGAGAGTTCCAGTTCGATGCGCACGCGCTCGGCGGCGTTGCGATCGAAGATGACCCGGCGCGAGCGCAGCAGGGTGATGGTCCAGAGCACGAGGAGCGTTCCGGACAGTACCCCGAGCGTCGATATCAGAAATTGCGAGAAATCCACGCGGACCACCACTTCTTGTGCCGACGCCATGGCGCACTGTGAAAATTAGGAAGAACTTTCTTGCCTGCACGAAAAGTACCCACAAAAAAGGCCACCCGGGGTGGAGCCCTGAGTGACCTTTCGCTCCCCGACTTGGACTCGAACCAAGAACCTGCGCATTAACAGTGCGCTGCTCTGCCAATTGAGCTATCGAGGAATGCTTGAACAGCGTTGTTACTTTACCAAGGTTTCTTGTTGTGCCAAAACCAAGTCGGGTTCCGATCGGCTCCGATGACGCAGTTTTGACGGCTGAAAACCCGCGCAGCCCGCGGAAAGTGGGGCAGCAGCAACAGTTGAGCAGTCTCGTGCGCGAAAACACGGTCGGGCGTGTCGGCCCGGCTGCGACCGTTCCTGCTCGAAACTGGGCGCCAGCGGTCGCGGTATTCCTAGCTGCCGACGGCGGCATCCGTTTGATTGCCGGTACTGGGTGGCTCGCCGGCGACGAGCGACTCGACGTCGGGCTCAGCGACTGTGGGCTGCAGGGCGGCGGCGAGTTCACGCACGTAGGGGTGCCACGGGTCCCGAAAAACGTCGTCGATGGTGCCGAGGCCCACCAGCACACCCTGATGCATGACGCCGATCCGATTGACGACCCGCTGCAACACGGCCAGGTCGGAGCTGATCACGAGCGCAGAAAAGGAGCGCTCCTGCTGCAGCTCGCTGATCAAGTCAACCACGGCGTCGCGCACCATGACATCAACGCCCGCCGTGGGCTCGTCAGCGATCAAGAGTTCCGGTCCGAATACGAGAGCACGGGCCAGCGCCACCCGCTGCCGTTGACCACTGGAGAGCTCGTAGGGATACCGACCGAGAAGGGCCAGCGGCAGGCGCACCGCATCGATCATGGTGGCAACCTGGGCGCCGAGCGCACGACGGTTGTAGCGTCGATCCCGTTCGAGTACCGGCTCGGCGACAATCTCGGCCACCGTCATGGTCGACGGCAGGGTATCGGCGGCATCCTGGGCCAGCAGCCCAACTCCGAAGGTGAGCCGGGTCAGCTTGCGCTTACTGATGCGGCGGAGCCCATACCCGAGTACGGTCGCCTCTCCCCCGGTGATCTGCGGGCGGATGCCGGTGGCGTCGCTCGCGAATGCGTCACCGGAGAGCACCCGGGCGAGGGTGCTTTTGCCTGAGCCGCTCTCACCGAGCAGACCCACTACCTCCCCCGGGGCGATGCGCAAAGTGAACCCGTGCACCGCGACGAACGCCGGACTGGCGCCGTGCGGCGGGTATTCGATGGTCAGATCACTCGTTTGGATCGGGGGAACGGATGCCGCGCCGTGCTTCATGCGGTCTATCCCGCCGCACGCAGGACGCGGAGTTCATTCCGGCGCAGCGCTTGTGCGGCCGGATCGGGAACCGGAAGCGAGGCAAGCAGACGCTGGGTGTAGGGATCCTTCGGTGCACCGAGCACTTCGGCGCCGGTGCCTTCCTCGACCAGTTTTCCCTTGTAGAGCACGGCAATGCGGTCGGCGAGAATATCGACGACGGCAAGGTCGTGGCTGATAAACAACGCCGCGAAGCCGAACTCCTTCTGCAACTCGGCGAAGAGTTCGAGAACCTTCGCCTGCACTGACACGTCGAGCGCGCTCGTCGGTTCGTCCGCGATCAGCAGGCTCGGCTCCAGCGCCAGACCGCGGGCCAGGCTCGCTCGTTGGCGCTGGCCACCGCTGAGCTCGTGTGGGTAGCGATCGCCATAGGTGCGCGGTAGCTGCACTGCCTCGAGCAGTTCGTTGACGCGGGTACGTGCTGCAGCGGGGTTGGCGGCGCGACCGTGCACGACGAGGGGTTCGGCCACGCACTCCGCGATCGTCAGCAGCGGGTTGAAGCTCGAAGCCGGGTCTTGAAAGACGAAGCCGATATCGCTGCGCACCTTCTTGAAGGCGCGCTCCTTGAATCCTTTCATCTCGTGGCCGAGCACGGTGAGGGAGCCGTCAGTCACCCGCGTGAGGCCGGCCATGGCGCGGCCGATGGTGGTCTTGCCCGACCCGCTCTCACCGACCAGACCGAGCACTTCGCCGGGCCGGATGATGAAGCTCACCCCGTCGACGGCGGTGAATCCGGGTTTGCCGAGCCGACCCGGGTACTGAATTTTCAGGTTGTCGGCGACGACGACCGGTGTCTCGGCGGCCCAACCCGGTTCGCGGGCGAGTGCTCGTGCGGTGGCCCGAATGGTGCCCTGGCCGACGTGCGGCACCGAGCCAAGCAGTCGCTTGGTGTAGTCGTGCTGCGGATTGGAGAACAACGCCTGGGCAGAGGCTTCCTCGACGACCGTGCCCTCGTACATGACGGCGACGCGGTCGGCGAGGTCGGCGACGACACCCATATTGTGCGTGATCAGCACGATGGCCGTGCCGAATTCGTCGCGGCAACGGCGGAGCAGATCGAGGATCTCGGCCTGCACTGTCACGTCCAGTGCGGTGGTCGGCTCGTCAGCCACGATCAGCCCCGGGTCGAGTACGAGGGCCATGGCGATGACGACGCGCTGCTTCTGCCCGCCGGAGAACTGGTGCGGGTAGTAGTCGACGCGGCTCTCGGGGTCGGGGATGCCGACCCGGCCGAGAATTTCGATCGCCTTGGCGCGTGCCTGCTTCTTGGTGAATTCACCGTGGGCGCGAATGCCCTCGGCGATCTGCCAGCCGACGGTGAACACGGGGTTCAGTGCCGTGGACGGCTCCTGGAACACCATGGAAACGTCCGTTCCACGCAGTTGGCGCAGCTTCTGCTTACTGACGGCGAGAACGTCGTTGGAGTCGGCGCCGTCTTTACTGCTGAGGATGACGGCGCCGTGGGCGGTCGCGGTCTCCGGTAGCAGACCGAGGATGGTCTTCGCGGTGACGGTCTTGCCGCTGCCGCTCTCCCCCACAATGGCGAGAACCTCGCCGGGGGCGACGCGCAGAGTGACGCCGTCGACGGCTTTGACCGCTCCGCCGTCGGTAGCGAAGGTCACGTTGAGATTGTCGATGCGAACGACGTCGGGCAGGGAGCTCATTATTTGGCCTCGAATGGGTCGTCGTTCGGATGTGGGTCGGGAGCCAGCGGGCCGGTCTCGAGCCCGTCGATACCGCCGGGGCCGGCATCCAGGGTTCCGCCGGGGACGACGCTGGTGGCGGCGACGACGCCGGTGTTCCCCGGGGCTCGGCGGCTCCGCAGACGCGGATCCGCGAGGTCGTTGAGGCTTTCTCCCACGAGGGTGATGCCGAGAACCACGAGCACGATGGCGAGTCCCGGGAACAGGCTGGTCCACCAGATGCCACTCGAGACGTCGGAGAGTGACTTGTTCAGGTCATAGCCCCACTCGGCGGCCGACGATGGTTCGATGCCGAAGCCGATGAACCCCAGTCCGGCCAGGGTCAGCAGTGCCTCGGAGGCATTGAGAGTGAAGATGAGCGGAAGGGTACGGGTGGCGTTGCGCAATACGTGACGGAACATGATGCGCCCGTTGCTGGCACCGAGCACCCGGGCGGACTCCACGTAGGCCTCGGCCTTGATCCGCACCGTTTCGGCCCGAATCACGCGAAAGTACTGCGGGATGAACACGACGGTGATCGAGATTGCCGCGGCGAAGATTCCGCCCCACAGGTCGGAGCGGCCGCCAGAGATGACGATACCCATGACGATCGCGAGCAGCAGTGCCGGAAAGGCGTATACGGCGTCGCAGACGACGACGAGTACCCGGTCCAGCCAGCCGCCGAAGTAGCCGGAGACGAGGCCAAGGGCCACACCGGCGAAGATAGACAGCACGACGGCAATAACCATGACGGCGATCGCGGTCTGCGAACCCCAGATGACCCGGGAGAGCACGTCGTAGCCACCGACTGTGGTGCCGAGCAGATGTGCCCCGCCGGGCGCCTGCTGAGCTCCGAAGGTGCCGTTGTCATCGCGCAACTGGCTGTAACCGTACGGCGCCAGGAGCGGAGCGAAGATCGCGGTGAGGATGAAGACGCCGGTGATGACGAGGCCCACCACGAGCATGCCCCGTTGCAGGCCGATGCTCTGGCGGAACTGGTGCACGACGGGCAGCCGAGTCCAGAGCGGAGCCTTGGGGGCGAGCATAGTTGCAGCAGTCATGGCTAGTACCGCACTCTCGGGTCGATCAGTGCGGCAATGATGTCCACAATGAAGTTGGACAGGGCAACGATGACGGCGAGCAACGCGACAATGCCCTGCACCGCCACGAAGTCGCGGGCCTTGATGAATTCAATGAGCATGAACCCGAGGCCCTTCCATTCGAAGGTGGTCTCGGTGAGCACGGCCCCGCCGAGCAGCAATGCCACCTGCAATCCGATGACGGTGATGATCGGGATGAGGGCCGGCCGGTAGGCGTGCTTGCTGACCAGTCGGAATTCATTGACCCCACGGGACCGGGCAGCATCAACATAGTCGGTGCCAAGCGTGCCGATGACGTTGGTGCGCACGAGGCGAAGGAATACGCCAGCCGTGAGGAGGCCCAGTGCGAGCGCGGGAAGCACGGCATGCAGCAGGACATCAGCGAAGACAGCAGGATTACCGGTCTTCAACGCGTCGATGAAGTAGATGCCGGACTTGTCGGGGAGAAATTGCATCTGCAGTTCGGAACCGACCGTGGCGCGGCCGGCCACCGGCAGCACATTGAGCCAGACCGCGAAGACGAGCTTGAGCAGAAGCCCGGCGAAGAACACCGGGGTGGCGTAGCAGAGGATAGCGAAGACGCGCAGGAAGGCGTCGGGTGCCTTGTCCCGCCAGTAGGCGGCGACCAGGCCGAGCGGGATGCCGACGATGAAGGCCACAATGAGCGCGTAGAACACGAGCTCAGCGGTTGCAGAGCCGTAGGTGAGGAGCACTTCGGACACCGGACGATTGGTGCTGATGGTTGTACCGAAATTGCCCGTGAAAATCTGGCCAAGGTACTCGAAGTACTGGATCAGAATGGGCCGGTCGTAGCCAGCCGCGCTGATGAGTTTGGCGAGCTGATCCGGGCCGAGTTTTCCGCCGAGCGCCGCGGTGATCGGGTCACCCGTCGTGCGCATGAGCCAGAACACCATCGACACCAGGATGAAAATGGTGGGGAAGATGAGCAGGAAGCGAAGGAGGAGATAGCGGCCTATTCCACCGCCCGGGCTGGTTTTCTTCTTGGAACTACGCCCGGCCGCCGGTACGGGCGCTTTCATGGCCACAGTGGTCATCAGTACCTCACAATTGCACAAAGAATCGGGGGCATCCAGCGACTGCATCGCTGGACACCCCCGGTGATCAAACTATGAAAACACTACTCGAAGGTCGGTCTAGCCCTTGGACAGCGCACCGTAGCGGAACTTGAACGACGCGTCGAGCGTGTCTTTGGTGCCGGAGATGTCGGGACCGGTAATGGCGACCTGAGCGCCCTGAAGCAGGGGGACGGTCGACAGCTGGGCGGCCACCTTGTCCTGAATTTCCTCGATCAGTGCGGTCCGCTCCGCGGGGTCTGTGGTTATGGCCTGCTTCTTGATCAGGGCAGTGACATCGGCATCGTCGTAGTGATTCTTGAGGAAGTTGCCCTCAGCGAAAAACGGCGACAAGTAGTTGTCAGCATCGGAGTAGTCCGGGAACCAACCCAGCTGGTAGGCGGGGTAGACGTCGGCCGTGCGGTCCTTGGCGTACTGAACCCATTCGGTGGACTGCAGACTCACGGCAAACAGACCGGATGCGTCCAGCTGGTCTTTGATCAGCGCATACTCGTCGCTCGAACCCGGACCGTAGTGGTCGGCGTTGTACTGCAGGTTCAGTGCGATCGGAGTAGTGACGCCGGCTGCAGCCAAATCGGCGGTCGCCTTCTCGATGTCCGGTCCGCCGTTGCCGTCGCCGTAGAGGACCTTGAGGGACTCCGTGGCACCGGTCATGCCAGCGGGAACGTAGGAATACAGCGGGGTGTAGGTGCCCTTGTACACCTGATCGGCGAGCTCATTGCGGTCAACAACATCAGCAACGGCCGCGCGAACGGCGAGAGCCTTGGCCGGGTCGGCTTCAGCTGTCGTCGCGCCGAACGGCTGGGTGTTGAAGTTGAAGGTGATGTAACGGATCTCTCCACCGGGGCCATCGACCACCTTGACCGCGTCGTTGCCGCGCAGGTCGTCGATGTCGGTCGCCGACAGGCTGCGCCAGGCGACGTCGATGTTACCTTCCTGAACGTCGAGCTTCAGGTTTGAGGCGTCGGTGTAGTACTTGACGTTGATGACATCCGACTTAGCGGGGCCGAGCAATCCCTGGTATCCCTTATACGCCTTGTAGGAGAGGAGATTGTTGAAGTTGTAGCTGGTTAGAACGTACTGGCCGGCGAAGGCTTCAGCGGCCACGATGTCATTGTCGGGCGTCAGCGCGCTGGCAGAGAAGGAGTCTTCGTCTACGAGCACTCCGGCAGGGCTGGACAGGATCTGCGGAAAGATCTGGTCGTTCCCAGCCTTGAGCGTGAAGACGACCGTCGTGTCATCGACGGCGTTGGTGCTGTCCAGGTTGTAGAGCAGGGACGACGGACCGTTGTCAGCAGCGATCGTCAGCTGGCGGTCGAAGCTGAACTTGACGTCGGACGCGGTGAGCGCATTGCCGTTGGCCCATTCGAGGTTTGGCTTGAGGACGACGGTGTATTCTGTCGGCGACGTGAACTCCGCACTGACCGCGATGTCGGGTTCGACATCCGCGGTGCCGAAGGCGCTGTTCATCAGGAACGGGAACACCTGGGTCTGCACGGCGAAGGACCCCGCGTCGTAGGAGCCAGCGGGGTCAAGCGTGGTGACCTTGTCGGTGGTGCCGATGGTGATCGGGCCGCCCGCGGAGTCGGGGGTGGTGGTGCTTCCCCCAGCCGCGCAGCCGGATAGAACCAGTGCTGCGACCGCGAGGCCGGTTGTGGCAACGAGCGCGCGCTTGCCGTTGGTAAATGCGGATGTCATATCCGTCGTCCTCTTCCTGTCGGAGTCCCATGACCAGGAGCGCCAAAGAGAGGCACAGCTGGACATTGCTGTTAGGTAAGAATTAGCACAGAATTCGCAGACGGCAACGATCCGGCGCAGCTTCTTTACATATCTGCAACAAACTCGGGCTCATGTGTTGCAGTGTGAGGTGGCCGGGTCATTCCTCACGGAGGGCGCGGCGCTCGGCCTCGACCCGCACGAGTTCACGCTGCAGGGTGCGGTAGATCTCGGTGTCGCTGGCATCCGCCCGCCGAAGGCGACCGAGCAATTCTGCCTTCAGCCGGAGAAGGTCCTTGTCAATCAGAACAATCGTGATCTCGCGCACGTAACGGGCGACGTCTTTCTCGGTGCGCTCCGGAAGGTTCGCCATGGCAAGTTCCTGCACGAGGTTTTTGAAGGTGTCCGGCACCTCGGAGACCACCCGATCGAGCCAGTCGGGCGCTTCGAAATGCGCGAGACTGGCGGCCATGGCGTCCCGCACGACGGCGAGCGACGTGTTGGTGAAGGATGTCTGCACCGCGCTGTCGAGGATGTCTCGGCCGATCAGTGTCGGCCGCTGAAGCATGGCCATCAGGCCATCACGTTCCAGCCGGGTGACCGGGTCGCCGGGGAGTTCGACCAGGGAGAATGGGCGTTCTGCTGGCGCTTCGACCGCGCCGGCATGACGAGGCGCGTTCGCGCCACCGCTGGCCGACGAGCGTGCCCCGGACTGGGCGTTCGACACGGCCTTGGCGACTTCGCCCATGTCGACCCCGAGCATGCGCGCGAGCTCGCGCGTGTAACCGGGGCGCAGAACGGGGTCGCGAATGTCGCCGACGATGGGGGCGGCAGCGCGGAGGGCCGCCGTACGACCCTCGACGGTGTCGAGGTTGTATTGGGAGAGGATCTGCCGAATCATGAACTCGAACATCGGCTTCTTCGAGTCGACCAGTCGGCGCACGGCATCGTCGCCGCGCTGCAGGCGCAGGTCGCAGGGGTCGAGTCCTTCCGGTCCAACGGCCACGTAGGTCTGGGCGGAGAAACGCTGTTCCTCGCTGAAGGCGCGCATGGCGGCTTTCTGACCGGCAGCATCCGGGTCGAAAGTGAACACGACTTCGCCGACGCCCGAGTCGTCGCCGAGGACCCGGCGCAGGACCTTGATATGGTCGACGCCGAACGACGTGCCGCAGGTGGCGACGGCCGTGGTGATGCCGGCCAGGTGGCAAGCCATGACGTCGGTGTAGCCCTCGACCACAACGACCTGGTGGCTGCGGGAGATGTCCCGTTTGGCGAGGTCGAGGCCGTACAGCACCTGGGCTTTATGGTAGACCGGCGACTCGGGCGTGTTGAGGTATTTGGGGCCTTTGTCGTCGTCGAGCAGCTTGCGGGCGCCGAAACCGATCGTCTGCCCGGTGATGTCGCGAATCGGCCAGACCAGGCGACCCCGAAAGCGGTCGTAGATGCCACGGTCGCCACTCGAGACCAGGCCCGAGAGGGTGAGTTCTTCGGTGGTGAACCCGCGACCGCGCAGGTGGTTCGTCAGCTCGTCCCAGCTTTTCGGCGCGAAGCCGACCCCGAACCGGGTCGCCGCCGCGGCGTCGAAGCCGCGCTGACCCAGGAAGGCCCGGCCGACCTCGGCACCGGCGCTGCCGAGCTGATCGACGAAGAAGTCAGAGGCCGCCTGGTTGGCGGCGAGGAGCCGCGCACGGTTGCCGTGGTCGGGGGCAGCGCCGGAGCCGTCCTCATAGTGCAGGTCGAGGCCGACCCGGCCCGCTAGACGCTCGACGGCCTCGCTGAAGCTGACGTGGTCCATTTTTTGCAGGAACGAGTAGACGTCGCCGCTTTCGCCGCAACCGAAGCAGTGGTAGAAACCAACCTGCGGCCGCACGTGGAAGCTCGGGCTGCGTTCGTCGTGAAAGGGGCAGAGGCCCTTCATCGATCCGACGCCGGCCGACTTCAGGGTGACGTAATCGCCGATGATGTCGGCGATATTGGTGCGGGCCTTGACCTCTTCGATATCGGTTTGTCGAATCAGTCCGGCCATGCCTCAATTATATCGTCTCGGTGCGACGGCCTCCGGTCACGAGGCGGCCGGAGCTTGAGGCCGTGCCGCTAGCCCTGCACGAGGCGCTCATACCAGGCCAAGGCGGACTGGTCGGTCAGGCTGGCGACTTGGTCGACGATAACGCGCTTGCGGGCCGCATCGTCGGTGGCAGCATGCCAGTCTTCCCGAAAACCGGGATCGAGGTGTTCGTCGCCCGACTGGTGCAGCGTCTCAGCGAGCAGGGTGAGCACCTGGCGTTGCTGCACGTAGATGGGTTTGCGGGTGTTGCGGGTCATGACGAAGGCGGCGACGATGCCCTTGAGTACGGAGATCTCGGCTTGGATCTCGCGGGGTACGATCACGTTCGCCCCGAACCGCAGCATGCTGGCACCGGGGTGCGCATGCTTGGTGGCGTGCACCGCGGCCCCACTGAAGCGGCCGATGAGCTGGCTCGTGAGGTTCTTGAGGTGACCTTGGTCGCGACGTCCGGCGGTCCAGGAGTCCATCCAGACGTCGAGGGAATCGAGCCGATTGAACGCCATCGCGAGGTCATCGGCACTGGTTGCGTCGCCGATCCATTCCGACATCGTGGCGAGGAGCTCGTCATGGTTGGTGCGGCTGCTCAAGGCCGCCACGTCTACATATCCATTGACGATGGCGTCTTCGAAGTCGTGCACGCTGTAGGCAATATCGTCGGAAAGGTCCATCACCTGGGCCTCGATGCAGAGCTGGCGGTCGGGCGCTCCCTCACGCAACCACTCGAACGCGGCAATGTCCTCCTGATAGAACCCAAATTTGGCGCGCCCGCTGGGGTCGTAGACCGAGGACCCCTCGGGCCAGGGATACTTACAACTCGCGTCGAGGCTTGCCCGGGTGAGGTTCAGGCCATAGCTGTGCCCGTCGGGCCCGAACACCTTGGGCTCCAGCCGGGTGAGCAGGCGCAGAGTCTGGGCGTTGCCCTCAAAACCGCCGATATCTTCGGACCAGAGATTGAGTGCTTTCTCCCCGTTATGACCGAATGGCGGATGCCCGATGTCGTGCGCGAGGCAGGCGGTATCGACGATGTCGGGGTCGACGTTGAGGCGCGCTGCGATCTCCCGTCCGACCTGAGCAACCTCGAGCGAGTGAGTCAGCCGGTTGCGGGCAAAGTCGAGTCCGGCCGTGGGGCTGAGCACTTGCGTCTTGGCCGCGAGCCGCCGCAGGGCGCTCGAGTGCAGCAGGCGCGCGCGGTCGCGCGCGAAATCGCTGCGCCGCGAGTCGTGCTCCTCGGGAAGCCAACGGGCCTCGTCGATCTCGCTGTATCCGGTCTTATTAGCCACCGCTGGTGTCCCCTTCGCCCTCGGTCAAATTCAGTCGTTGCGCACCGACGAGATCCTGCGAGTCGAGCCAGTGCTCGGGCAGCGACGGTTTTTTCGGTGTCCCCGCCCGACCCCGCGGACCTTCGACGTCGGCGCCCGGGTAGGGCAATGAGGCGTCGAGGGTGCCGAGCAGATCGTCGAGCTGCGCAAGGGACTGCACCATGGCGAGGCTCGCACGCAGGTCGCCGCCCACCGGGTAGCCCTTGAAATACCAGGCAACATGCTTGCGTATGTCGCGGCAGGCGCGGTCCTCGCTGTCGAAGAATTCGGTGAGCAGTTCGGCGTGGCGGCGAAAAGCGTCGATGACCTGCCCCAGGCCCGGCTCGGCTTTGATTTTCTCGCCGCGGAACGCTGCAGTGAGATCGCCGAACAGCCACGGACGGCCCAGGCAGCCACGCCCGACAACGACGCCATCACATCCGGTCTCACGGACCATGCGCAGGGCATCATCTGCTGACCAGATATCACCGTTGCCGAGCACCGGAACGTCGTTGATGGCGTTCTTGAGCTTTTCGATGGCGGACCAGTCAGCGTGGCCGGAGTAGAACTCGGCGGCCGTTCGACCGTGCAGGGCAATGGATGCGACGCCGGCTCCTGCGGCGGCCTTGCCGGCTTCGATGTAGGTGAGGTGGTCGGCGTCGATGCCTTTGCGCATTTTCACGGTCAGGGGAATCGGGCCGGCCGCGATGACGGCCGCTTCGACAATCTGACGGAACAGGCCGGTCTTCCACGGCAGGGCCGCTCCTCCGCCCTTGCGGGTGACCTTGGGCACCGGGCAGCCGAAGTTGAGGTCGATATGATCGGCGCGATTCTCGGCGACGAGCATGGTCACGGCTTCGGAGACCGTTTTCGGGTCAACACCGTAGAGCTGGATGGAACGGGTGGTTTCGCTTTCGTGGTGGGTGATCAGCCGCATCGTCTCGGTATTGCGTTCCACGAGCGCGCGCGAAGTGATCATTTCGCTGACGAACAGTCCAGCGCCGTATTCGCGGCACAGTCGACGGAAGGCCGTGTTGGTGATGCCGGCCATCGGCGCGAGCACGACGGGCACATCGAGCGTGAGCGGACCGATCCGTAGCGGTGTGATCAACGCCGACGGGTCGACGGTGGGGATGCGTGAAGTCATGTTGCTCCAATTCTCCCAGAAAGCGAGGGAACCGCGAATCGGCCGGGACGGCAGCTGCGGCGGCACACAAAAGCGCAACTGCCGGGCCCCGTCGGGCGGGCCATGCGACAGCTACGCTTTCGTGAAATGGGGCTGGGGTTAGCTGCAGCAGCCGCCACCGCAGCACGAGCCGGCGGCATCATCCGTTGTCGCCTCGGTTTGTCCGAGGAGTTGGATCGTGGGTCGTTCCGCTGCGTCGGTGTACACCGGCGGGACGGTAGAAGTGGTGTTGGTGTCGCTCATGCGGTTTTCTCCTCTGATTTTTCGGTGAGTATCTGGTTGAGAGCCTGCGTAAAAGTAGCAGGATCCTGCGCGCCGGAGATGCCGTACTTGCCATCGATGACGAAGAATGGAACGCCTTGGATACCGTATTCATGAGCCTGCGCAACATCTGCCTTGACATCGGCCAAAAAGTCGTGCGCGGTCAACGCCTGCACGACGTCGGCACGATCGAGACCGATTTCCGCGGCCAGATCGGCCAGGTCCTCGATACGGCCGATGTGACGCCCATCGATGAAGTAGGCCTTCAGCAGGCGCTCCTTCATGTCGAGTTGGCGACCGTGTGCCTTGGCGTAGTGCAGCAACTCATGGGAGATGACCGTATTGGTCTGGTGCACCGAATCGTAGTCATAGTGCAGGCCGACGCTCTCGGCGATGCCGGTGACACGTTCGAGCATCTCGGCGACTTGTGCGAGCGACATGCCTTTTGCCTGGCTCAGATACTCCGACGGTGTGCCGTCGTAATCGACCGGGGTATCGGGGGCTAGCTCGAAGCTGTGATATTCGACCTCGACCGCACCGTCGAATTGCGCGACTCCGGCTTCAAATTTACGTTTCCCGATGTAGCACCAGGGGCACTGCACATCAGACCAGATGTCGACCTTGATCGGATCGGTGCCCGTGGATGCGGGCGCTGCTGCATTGGTGGATTCCGTTGTACTTGTATCAGTCACACTCAGTTGAACGGGACTCCACACCGTCGTATTCCCACCCGGAAATACGTGGAGGGTGCGTTCAGGCCGTGGGAGTGTCAACCGCGCCGCCATACCGCCGGTTGCGGGCGGCGTACAACTCAACGGCGTGCCAGAGGTCCACCCGGGTAAAGTCCGGCCAGAGCTGGTCGAGAAAGACCATCTCCGCGTACGCGCTCTGCCACAGCAGAAAGTTGCTCGTGCGCTGCTCCCCCGAGCTGCGCACGAACAGGTCGACGTCGGGCAGATCCGGCACGTAGAGCTGCTTCGCGATGGCCTTCTCGGTGATGCCCGATGGCTTCAACCTGCCCGCGGCGACGTCCTCGGCCAGCGCGCGCACGGCATCCGTTATCTCGATGCGACCGCCGTAGTTCACGCACATCGTGAGGGTGAGCACGTTGTTGCCGGCGGTGAGCCGCTCGGCAAACTGCAGTTCGTTGATGACGGATGCCCACAGCTTCGGCTTGCGCCCCGCCCACTTGACCCGAACGCCCCACTCGTTGAGTTGATCGCGACGGCGATGCAGAACGTCGCGGTTGAAGCCCATGAGGAAACGCACCTCGTCGGGCGAACGCTTCCAGTTCTCGGTGGAGAAAGCGTAGACGCTGAGGTGCTTGACGCCGATCTGAATGGCACCGGCGACGACGTCGAGCAGGGCTGCCTCGCCGGCCTTATGTCCCTCGATCCGGGTGAAGCCCTGGCCGTTGGCCCAGCGGCCATTGCCGTCCATGACGACGGCGACGTGCTCGGGTATCACCTTGCGGGGCAGTGCGGGCGGGTACAGACCAGTCCAGTCGAGCGGTTTGAAGGGAACGGCGTCTTTGTGCGTGGATCCTTTGTGGCCGAACAGACTGGCCATCATCGGGCGACGTGTTCCAGCGAGCGAAGTCCGCGGCCCAGGTGCCACTGCGTGTAGGCAGCGACGACGCCCGCCGCCTGGCCTTGCGTGCGGTCCGGGCTCGCGGCGGCGTGCTCCCAGTCGCCGGTGAGCAGCGCGCTGAGCAGGCCGATCGTCGCCGGGTCGAGCCGGGGTGAGCCGGGGGGCGCGCAGGCATCGCAGACGATGCCGCCAAGCTGCACGACCATGGCACTGTGCTGCCCGAGGGCGCCGCAGCGCGCGCAATCCTGAAAGCTCGGCGCCCATCCGGCCATCGACACAGCGCGCAGCAAATAGGAGTTGAGGGTCAAGTGGGAGCCGTGTTCCTGGCGGGACAGCGATCGCAGCGCGCCGACCAGCAGCAGGTATTGCTGCAGCGACCCTTCGGATTCGGTGAGCTTGTCGGCGGTTTCCACCATGACGCTCGCGGCGGTGTAACTGCCGTAATCGGCGGTGATCAGAGCGCCGTAGGAGCCGAGGGACTCGGCCTGCGTGATGATGTCGAGGCTGCGGCCTTCGTAGAGCTGCACGTCGGCGACCATGAACGGCTCGAGGCGGGCACCGAATTTAGAGCCGGTGCGCCGCACCCCCTTGGCGACAGCGCGCACTTTGCCGTGCTGCCTGGTAAGCATGGTGACAATGCGGTCGGCTTCACCCAGCTTGTGGGTGCGCAGCACGACAGCTTCATCTCGGTAGACAGGCACAGATAATTATCCCACCTCGCCGGGGTGAGAACGGTCACGACTGGCGTTCCCCGAAACCCAATGGCATCTGGACACTGAAAATTTGTCACTAGTCGCTCCTGGCTCTGGTTTTTCGGACCGTACGGGGGGAGACTTAAGGGCACTTAGTCCCCGTGGTATGGAGGTTTTTCATGAAACCAGTCCAGGGCAGTTTGCCCGACATTATGCCCGTGCTGTCACGTGGCAAACATCGCAGTCCAAAGAGCGGCGGTTGCTTCATGGAATTCGCCTCCTATCTCGCTGGCGAGTCCTGGAGCGACCACCCCGCCTGCACCCATCCGGTGCTCGCCTCGCTCGCACGCATGGTCAACGATTGCACTTCCAACGACGCCAGGTCGCGGCTCGCCCTGCTGATTCCCTCGGTGATCGGCGTGACGGGCTCTGATCGGCGAGTTGAGGTCGTCGTTGCGTTACGTGCCGGGTGCGAAGCGCTCCCGGTGGCGAGCCTGGAACGCCAGCGCGCACTCGCCGTGGGGGTTCTCACCTGCGAACGAAACACATCCGTTCTGGACCCGGCATTGGCTGAGCGCGTGCGCCCACTCATTCGGGCCGCGCTCGATGAGGCGCCCGATGCCGAACGCTGGGCCCGCGACTTTATCGGCAGCGTGCATTCCTGGTCGCACACCAAGTTCACACCGCGCACCGCCGACACGATCATTCGCGTCGCGGTACAGGGTGTCGGAGAGGCCTGCATCGCCGACCCGGACGCCCGGCTCTACACGCTGCTCGAACACACGATCGATGACTGCCGCGCCCTGTTGGGGGCGCGCACGACCGATCGAACGGTGCAGCTCCCCGCGCTGGCCTGATCCCCGTGCAGGCCTGATCACCGCGCATTCGATACATTACATCCCCGACCGCACCCGGATGGTGCAACGAAAGCCCAGACTCGGAGGGACGAGCCTGGGCTTTCGTGTGCCGCTGTGTGCGAACGGATGCTGCGGCCTCAGACGGTGGCCAGCTCCAGGTCGCCGACCTCGGCACGGATGCCACGGTTGACCGCGGATACTACCGACTTGAGCGATGCGGTGGAGATGTCGGCGTCGATGCCGACACCCCAGTAGCGCTTGCCGTTCACGTCGAGCTCGACATAGGCGGCCGCCTGCGCATCGCCTCCAGCTGAGAGCGCGTGCTCCACGTAGTCGAACAGGGTGATCGTGATGCCACGCTCGGCCATCACCCCGAGGAACGCGTTGATCGGGCCGTTGCCGGAACCCGTGGCCTGCGCCACGGCGTCGCCGTCGCGCAGTTCAACCGAGAGGTCAACCGTTCCGGACAGGTCGCTCGACGTGCGGGTGGAGTGCAGTTCAAACCTGCCCCACTTGGCGTCCGGGTTCTTGATCGTGGCCGGCAGGTACTCGTCATTGAAGATGTCCCAGATCTGCTCGCTCGTCACCTCACCGCCTTCGGCATCTGTTTTAGCCTGCACAACGCCGGAGAATTCAATCTGCAGTTTGCGCGGCAGGTCGAGGGAGTGGTCGGTCTTGAGCAGGTAGGCGACGCCGCCCTTGCCGGACTGCGAGTTGACCCGAATCACGGCCTCGTAGCTGCGACCGAGGTCCTTCGGATCGATCGGCAGGTAGGGAACGGCCCAGACCAGGTCGTTGACGGTGCAGCCCTGCGTGGCGGCGTCGGCAGCCATGGCCTCGAAGCCCTTTTTGATGGCATCCTGGTGTGATCCGCTGAACGCGGTGAAGACCAGGTCGCCGGCCCACGGATTGCGTTCGGGCACCGGCAACTGATTGCAGTACTCGGCGGTGCGCTTGATCTCGTCGATGTTGCTGAAGTCGATTTGCGGGTCGATTCCCTGCGTGAACAGGTTGACGCCGAGAGCGACGAGGTCGACGTTGCCTGTACGCTCACCGTTACCGAACAGGCAGCCTTCGATGCGGTCAGCACCCGCCAGGTAACCCAGCTCGGCGGCGGCGATGGCCGTTCCGCGATCGTTGTGCGGGTGCAACGAGATGAGAATATTCTCGCGCTGGGTCAAATGACGGCTCATCCACTCAATGGAATCGGCGTACACGTTGGGGGTGGCCATCTCAACGGTGGCTGGCAGATTGACGATGACCTTGCGTTCCGGGGTGGGCTCGAGGATCTCGACGACCTGATTGGTGATGTCGACGGCAAAGTCAAGCTCCGTGCCGGTAAAGCTCTCTGGAGAGTACTCGTAGTAGATGGTCGTGCCGGGAATCGTGGATTCCATCTGCTTGCACAGGCGAGCTCCGAACAGGGCCAGGTCGATGATGCCCTGCTTCTGCTCACGAAACACAACATTCCGCTGCAAAATGCTCGTGGAATTGTAAAAGTGCACGATGGCCTGCTTGGCGCCCGTGATGGACTCGTAGGTACGCTTGATCAGGTGTTCGCGGGCCTGCGTGAGCACCTGGATGGTGACGTCGTCGGGGATGGCGTTCTCGTCGATGAGACTGCGCACAAAGTCGAAGTCGGTCTGGCTCGCCGAGGGGAACCCCACCTCAATCTCCTTGTAACCCATGCGCACCAGAAGATCGAACATGATGCGCTTGCGCTCGGGGCTCATCGGGTCGATCAGCGATTGGTTACCGTCACGCAGGTCGACCGCGCACCAGCGCGGGGCAACCGTGATGTGTTTGCTCGGCCAGGTGCGGTCGGGCAGGTCAACAAAAAACTGCTCGTGGTACGGGCGGTAGCGGTGAATCGGAAGGGCGGATGCGGTCTGATTATTCTTCATGGTCCTGTTTCCTCGTGGGTGTCGTACAGCCAACGACGAACTCCGCGACGAGGGAGGCCTTCAGATTAGGACTCGTCGCGGCAGCTAAGGAGGAGCGCAGCCTTCAACACGATTTCAGGCTAGCACCGTTTGGCACCGCTGATATAACCGGATGCAGCCGCCCATTTGCCAGCGGATGTCACTGGCCATGTCCGCGCATCAGGGTCACGACGTCGCGCACCGAGAGGCTTGGCAGGTAGGCCCGAGCCAGCGCTAGTCCGATCTCCGGAAGAGCGACCGGGTCGGAGAAGGCCATGAAGACCGGGGCAAACTCGGGCTGGAATTTGCGTTTGAACAGCAGCAACGACCGAAATCCATAGACCGGTTCGAGGCTGCGGCCGAGATAGTCCAGCAGGCGGTCGGCAATTCCACCCTGCCGTGACCCGGCGGACTGGGCGAGCGGCGCGACGGACAAGCTGAGAAACTCAATGTGCGCGCTCTCCTGCATCAGCTCAGCCGTTCGCGCGATCAGAAACTCCATCACACCGTTGATGCTGTCGGGCCGACGCCGCATGAAGTCCAGGGTCCAGCCGACTATGGTGCCGTCCCGGTAGGAGGGCAACCAGCTGGTCACGGCGTGCACGCGGTCTGCGCTGTCAACGGCGAGCATGAGGCGCACGGCGGGGTCCCGCAGTTCGTCGAGGCCGCCGAGGGTGAACCCCAGTTCGGGGAGTTCCTTCTCTTGGACCCACTGCTCCGAGATCTCCGCGATTTGGGTCGTCGCCGCTGGCGACAACTCCCGGTAGCTCGTCCACACCGCCCGCACACCGGCGCGGTCGGCCCGATTGATCGATGAGCGGATGTCCTGCCACTTCTTCCCCGTGGTACTCCAGCTGCTTGGGCGCAGTAGCGTTTCCTCCCCCACCTGCATGGTTTGCCACCCCATACTGTCGAATACGGGGTGCCAGCTCTCGTGCAGGCTGTAGAACACCGCCACCCAGCCACGGTCATCGCACATGCGAGCGAAGGAAGTGACGGCGTCGGACGCCTCTGAGGGTGGTCCGACCGGTTCCGACGTGGTGATGGCGATGCCGTTCACGACGCGGTAGGCGATCGCGGTGCGTCCGCTCGCTGTGAACCACAGGGAGTTTCCATTCCAGGTGGTCATGAACCCGAGCGATCCGCCGCCGTGGGCGGAGAGGAGGGTGCGCAGCCGCCCCGGGGCGTCGCCGGTCGGTCCGACGGACGCGCTCCGCAGGCAGATGATAGCTCCGACGAAGACGACGATCCAGAACGCAGCGCCGACACCGTGGTACAGGGCCGTGGCGAGGGGGTCGATCGGAAGAAAGGACACCCGCTCCAGACGCAGGAAGCCGACAGGGACGAACCGTTCGGGGACATCCACCAGCAGGTCGAGGAGGTTCACCGCGGGTCGGAAATGGTCGCGGAGCAGCCAGCCGACACCGATATAGAAAATGGTGAGGGCGGCGAAGCTGCCGACGGTGACCAGCAGGAACCGCCGCCGCTGGCCGGATCGGGAGGCGATCGAAAAGCGCCGCAGGTTACCGAGGATGACAAATGCCACGGCAAGGGGGACGAGCACGGAAACCACGAGAATGAGCGTGACCTCCCAGTACCGGCCGGATTGCCACTGCCACACATAGGGCTGCCCGGAGATGGGCAACAACCCGTAGTACCAGGCGGCGAGGAGCGCCAGCCCGGTATTGATGCTGATGGCCAGCCACGCGGCAAACCGCCGCCCGCGAGCGAGGCCGAAGGCGGCAACGACGAGGGTGAGAAGCGGCAGCAGGCTGACCAGCACGGGACCGGCTCCGCCGATGCGTTCCAGGCTGAGTTCCTGCACGCACTGACGGGTGACGTCACCGAGCAGGCACCGGTCGACGATCTCTCCCGCCGTCGGTCTGTCCTGGGTGAGCAGCAGGCCGAGCGGCGCGAGCAGACCGAACCGGGCTCCGGAGTAGATGGTGATGACCGGGCCGACCGCGACCATGCCCACGATGGCGGCCAGCAGGGTGCGGGTCTCGTGGTCGGAACTGCGCCGCCACGACGCGACACGAACTGCCGGGCGAAACAGCCAGCCGATACCGAGCCCAACCGCCACGGCCAGCAGTCGGTACAGGTCGGAGGGCTGCCCGGAATACAGAACGAGCACGAGCACGGTCGACAACCCGAGCACGCGCATGCGCCGACGCCAGAGTGGACCGGCGAAATAACTGGCCACCATAGCGCTGCCCAAGATGGGGGTAAAAGGGTCAACCGCCCACAGCTCGCTCACACCCCGTGACCACATCTCCCCGCCCGCCACGCCGAGATACTGCACCCCGAGACCGATCGTCGCACCCAGAATCGATGTCGACAGAAAAGCGATCACGGTGCGGCGGGTGCCCATCATCCGTTCGGCGAATCCGAATATAATCACCGCGCCAGCCAGCGCCAGCACCAGTTCGGCGCCGTTGTCAACGAAGAACACCGAGGTCAACGGCGACCACCAGTGACCGCTTTCGATGACCGACTCGTAGCCGGTACCGAGGAGTAGACGGATGTCTCGCGACGGCCCGGTGATCACCCCACTGACGAGTGCCACGCCGAGCAGTGATACGGCATAGGCGACGGCGAACGGCCGCTGGCCGGCAAACCGTCCAAGGGAACCGAACACGTCGCGCCGCATCGGGCGTGATCTGGTGGGGTCACGCTTTCCGGAGTCGTTCTCGATTTTGGTTCCGGTCATCCTGTCATCCCTACGCTGTCGGGCGCAAGCAAACCGGTGCGGGCTGCAATGATGGGCAGGGCTCTGGTCCAGGCGTAGTCAACGGTGTGCCAGTCGTGGGCCGTGCCGGGGGAAACGAACAGGTGGGTATCAACGCCGGCGCCCGCGGCGGCGTCCGCGAGCGTGCGCACCCCGGGCAGAAAGCGCGGGTCACCGTCGCCGGCGACGAAGATCGCGCCGAGCGCGGTGTACGGCGCGTGCGCGGCCAGGATAGCGACGGGTGCTGCCGCGGCGTAGGCGGCGGCGTCACCGTCGAAACCGGCTGCCACCGTATGCGCCTCGCTTCCGTTTTTAGGAACAACCTCTCCCGCGATGTCCAGAATAGAACCGAACAGTTCCGGATGCGCGGCTCCAAGTTGAATGGAACAGGTGCCGCCCTGGGAGAAACCGGCGATGGTCCAGGCACTGGGCTGATCTTTCACGTGCAGGTGCGCGCGGATCCAGGCCGGGACATCGATGGTGAGGTAGGTGTCTACCCGGCCGAGCGCGGAATTCACGCACATTGGATTACTACTAGGAGAACCGAGCTGGTCGGGAACCACGACGATGGGAGCCAGGCCGGAGTGCGCCTTGGCGTACCGGTCAAGAATATTCGCCAGACCGCCGGCCGTAAACACGTCGCTCGGGCTACCGGGTTGGCCCGAGAGCATCACGACCACCGGCAGCGCAGCCGGGTTGGTCCCCGTTGCCGCTGGCGGCAGGTACACCATGGCGGAACGGGCGGCGAATCCCGAGACCGTCCCCGGGATGGTGACGGTGCCGACAGTGCCGGTTGAGGCGACAGTGGTACCAGCGGTGCTCGCTGCTTGCGCGTCCCCCCGCGCAGTGGCGAGCGTCTGGGAGAGTGGCTGGAAGGCGTCCAGACCGAGAGCAACGCGCACGGTGGGAAACTCTCCGATATCGGCGTTGATCCCGGCCGTGGCGCTCAGCAGGCAGAGCGGCAGGGCACAGATGGCGATCGCTCGCCTCCATCGAGGCTGGCCGCGCAGATTCAGCAGCACCATCGCGACGCCGGCCAACAGGGCGACGGCCCAGAGCCGGGTCCCGGTCGACAGTGACACGCCCCACGGATCCCAGACATCACTGATGAACCAGGCCAACACCCAACCGGTGGCTGCGCCCACCAGGGCCCCACTGACGGTGACGACGGCGCGACGCACACCGGTCGGGTTGAGTAGCACGAAAAGCAGCGCAAGAACGGTGATGCCGTACAGCGCAGCGAGTAGCGGTGCGGCCGTGAGGCTGACATCGAGCGGGCTGAAGCTGAGGGGGCTGACGTCGGGCAGCAGGGATTTCATCCGGGACCTCCGGTAATACTGTGCCCTACGCCGTCGTCAGCCCGGCAGCGACGGGGTCAAGTCACTGCTTCATCGCAGCCTACTGACAGCCGGCGTACGGATCTCACCCAGCTGCGCCTCCGTTCTACCCCGGCCGGCCTCCGGACTTCTCAGCGCCGGGCTTCTCAGCGCCGGGCTAGAAGCCGAGGCGGCCGAGCTGCTTCGGATCGCGCTGCCATTCCTTGGCGATCTTGACCCGCAGCGATAGGAACACCCGCTTGCCGACGAGCGGTTCGATCTGCTTGCGGGCGCGGGTGCCGACATCCTTGAGGCGGCTGCCCGATTTGCCGATGATGATGCCCTTTTGGCTGTCCCGTTCTACGAACAGGTTGGCGTAGATCTCGACCAGTTCCTGATCGTCGCGTTCGATGATGTCGTCGATGGTCACCGCGATCGAGTGCGGTAGTTCGTCGGTGACTCCCTCGAGGGCGGCCTCTCGAATGAATTCCGAGATGCGCGACTCGAGGGTTTCATCGGTGACCGCGTCGGCCGGGTAGAGCGGTGCGTCCGCGTGCGGCAGCAGGCGCAGTAGTTCGGTCGCGAGGGTATCCAGCTGGATGCGACTGGTCGAGGAGATCGGCACGATCGCCTCCCAATCCCGCAACTGCGAAACGGCGAGGAGCTGGTTGGCGACGTTGGTTTTGGAGGACGCGTCAATCTTGGTGACGATGGCGACCTTTTTGGCGCGGGGAAACGCATCGAGTTGCTCGTTGATGAACTTGTCGCCCGGGCCGATCGGTTCGTTGGCTGGAATGCACAGGCCGATCACGTCGACGCCGGCGAGGGTCGCGGTGACCAGGCTGTTGAGACGCTCACCGAGGAGGGTGCGCGGGCGGTGGATGCCGGGAGTATCGACCAAAATGAGCTGGCCGTTTGTCTGGTGCACGATGCCGCGAATGGCGCGGCGGGTGGTCTGCGGTTTCGACGAGGTGATCGCAACTTTCTCGCCGACCAGGGCGTTCGTGAGGGTGGACTTGCCCACGTTGGGGCGCCCGACGAACGAGACGAAGCCCGCTCGGTACTCGGCGGGGTGCGCCTCTGGTGCTGCGGTCATGACCGTTCTCCTTCATCATCTGACGCTGTGCTTGTGTTAGTGCTCGGTACAGCGAGGAATGCGATCTGCGCATCGATCAAAGCCGCATCGCGTTCCACCAGCACGGTGCTGATGCGCTTGCGGCGGCCTTCGGTGCGCTCGGCGGTGAGGTTCAATCCACTCACCGAGGCGACCGACCCAGCGACGGGCAGTCGACCGAGGGCTTTAGCCAATAGGCCGCCCACCGAGTCGACATCGTCGTCGTCGAGTTCCAGGTTGAACAACTCGCCCAGTTCGTCGACCGGCAGTCGGGCACTCACCCGAAAATGCCCGTCACCGAGGTCTTCGAATTCGACCACGTCGCGGTCGTATTCGTCGGAGATGTCGCCGACGAGCTCCTCGATCAGGTCTTCGAGGGTGACTAGTCCGGCGATGCCGCCGTACTCGTCGACGACCATGGCGAGGTGGTTGGACTCGAGTTGCATTTGCCGCAGCATGGCGTCGGCTTTTTTCGACTCGGGCACGAAAACGGCCGGTCGGGCCAGATCGGCCACGGTGAGTTGGAGGGCGTTGATCGGCCGTTCGAAGACCAGCCGGGCCACGTCGCGCAGGTACAGAATGCCGGCGACGTCGTCGACCTCACCGTCCAGCACCGGAACGCGGGAGGTGCCACTGCGCAGGAACAATCCCATGGCCGCGTCGATGCTCGCGTCGGCGTCGATGGTGATCATGTCGGTGCGGGGAATCATCACCTCGCGCACCACCGTTTCGCTGAACTCGAAGATGGAGTGGATGAGTTCGCGGTCGTCTTCTTCGATCACGTCAAGCTCTGTAGCCTCATCCACCATGCTCAGTAGCTGGTCTTCGGAGGTGAAGGTGGCAAGTTTGGTGCGGCCGGGAGTGACCCGGTTGCCGAGGGCAACGAGGGCGTTCGCGATCGGGCCGAGCAATACGCGCACGAAGTGCACGAGCAGGGCGGTCGCTGTCAACAAGTTGACCGGGTGGGCACGGCCGACGCTGCGGGGGCTTGCGCCGACCAGCACAAACGAGACCGAGGTCATGATGAGTGCCGAGAGCAGAAGGGCCAGCCAGGGCGCGTCGATCGTGGTTGCGAAGACCAGGGTCACCAGCACGGCGGCCGTGGTCTCGGCGGTGATCCGGATGAAGTTGATCGCGTTCAGGTGTGCGCCGGTATCGTCGGCGATGGCCTGCAGGGACCGTTTAGCCCGATGACTCCCGGCCAGACTCGCGATGTCTGCGCGGGACTGAGTGGTGATCGCCGCGTCGACGGCGGCCATCAGCCCGGCGAAAACGACCAGAATCACGGCCGCATAAATGAACCCTACGCTGAGCATCAGTGGCGTTGTCGTTCCTGCATGGTGAAGCCGATGAGAATATCGCGCTGGATGCCGAACATTTCTTTTTCTTCGTCCGGCTCAGCGTGGTCGAAACCGAGCAGGTGTAGCACGCCGTGGGTGGTCAGGAGCAGCAGCTCATCGAGGGTGCTGTGGCCGGCGGTTTCAGCCTGCTCCTTGGCGACCTGTGGGCACAGCACGATATCGCCGAGCAGGCCGGGCGGGGTCTCCTGCTCCTCGGTGCCGGGGCGCAGTTCATCCATCGGAAAGCTCAGCACGTCGGTGGGGCCGGGCTCATCCATCCACTGCACGTGCAGCTGCTCCATAGCGCCCTCGTCGACGAGAACGATGGCGAGTTCGGCGTCGGCGTGCACGTGCATGGTGTCGAGCGCGAAAGCGGCCAGGCGAAGAATGGCGGCCTCATCGACCGGGGTGGCCGACTCGTTGTTGATTTCGATGCTCAACTGGAACTCCGTTTCGGGTTGCGGCCGGGCGCATTGCCGGTGCGTTGGGGGCCACGGGTGGCAAATTCACGGGCTTCGGCACTCTCCTGGCGAAGGGCCTGCTTCTGCGCGTCGTACTCGGTGTACGCGTCGACGATGCGGGCAACGAGCGAGTGCCGCACCACGTCGGCACTGGTCAGATAGGCAAAGTGAATGTCGTCGATCCCGTCGAGCACGCGGGTGACCAATTTGAGGCCGCTCGAACCGGCTGGCAGGTCGACTTGGGTGACGTCGCCGGTGATGACCATCTTCGAACCGAACCCGAGACGGGTCAGGAACATCTTCATCTGTTCCGGCGTGGTGTTTTGCGCTTCGTCGAGCACGACGAAGCTCGCGTTGAGGGTGCGTCCGCGCATGTAGGCGAGCGGGGCCACCTCGATCGTGCCAGCGGCGAGCAGCTTTGGGATCAGTTCGGGGTCGAGCATCTCACCGAGCGCGTCGTAGAGCGGTCGTAGGTAAGGGTCGATCTTGTCGGTGAGCGTTCCGGGCAGAAAACCGAGCCGCTCGCCGGCCTCGACGGCCGGGCGGGTCAGGATGATGCGCTCGACCTCTTTGTTCTGCAGGGCGCGCACCGCCTTTGCCATGGCCAGGTAAGTCTTGCCGGTCCCGGCCGGTCCGATCCCGAACACGATCGTGTTGACGTCGATCGCATCGACGTAGTCTTTCTGGCCGATCGATTTCGCGCGGATGCTCTTGCCACGGGCGGTCAGGATGGGGGCGCCGAGCTGGGCGGAGGGACTCACGGAGCTGTCAGCGGCGAGCATCCGTGCCGCCGTTGCGACCTCGGTCTGACCGAGGTCATGGCCGGTGCGCAGGGCTAGCTGCAACTCCTCGATCAAGCGGCGCACGGCCTCCACATCGTCGGCGCTGCCGCCGAGGCTGACATCGTTGCCGCGCACGTGCACGTCGACGTTCGGGTAGGCACTCTCGATGGTGCTGAGGTAGCGGTCATCGGGGCCGAGCAGGCGCACCATGGCGACGCCGTCGACGGTGAAGCGCAGCTCGGTGTTGGTGCTGGATCCAGCGTCGTCGGGTTGAGCGTTGCCGGGTTGAGCGTTGCCGGGTTGAGCGTCGTCGGGTTGAGCGTTGCCGGGTTGAGCGTCGTCGGGTTGAGCGTTGCCGGGTTGAGCGTCGTCGGCTTTAGAGGGCGCCAAGCGAGTCCTCCCCCATTGAGTCGGAAGGTTCCTGGCTGCCTAGTACGTGGGCGTGCACGTGGAACACGGTCTGGCCGGCGGCTGCACCGGTGTTGAAGACGAGGCGGAACTGCCCGTTGGTTCGTTCGACGGCGATGCGCTCGGCTACCGCCACGAGTTCGGCCAGGAGGGCCGGGTTGCCTGCAGCGAGCTCTGCGACGTTTTGAAACTGCGGGTCTTTGGTGGTCACGACCACGTGCACCGGCGCTTTGGGGGCGATGTCCAGAAACGCGATGATGTGTTCGGTCTCAGCCACGATCGTCGCCGGAATTTCCCGCGCGATGATGCGGCTGAAAATGGTCGGCTGGCCGCTGGTTGAAGACATGCCTCTATCTTAAGCGGCGCTACCAGCGGCACGCACTACCAACGGCCGAGGGTCGCATTGAGAATTGCGAGGGCGGCCGGTCCGGCGGTCGACGTGCGCAGCACGGTGTCGCCGAGGCGCACTGATCTCGCGCCGGCGCGCTCGAGCAGCAGCAGTTCGGCCGGGGAGATTCCACCCTCTGGGCCGACGACGAGCAGAATGTCGCGGTCGTCGGTGGGCGCGGCCACCTCGGTGAGGCGACCGGTCGCGGTCGGGTCGAGCAGCAGCATCCGGGTGGTGGTAGCCAGCACGGCCAGTTGCTTCGTGCTGGCGAGAGGGGCGACGTCGGGCAGCCAGGCCCGAATCGACTGCTTGCTGGCCTCACGCACGATGCTGCTCCAGCGTTCGTGACCCTTGGCGATCTTGGGGCCCTCCCACCGGGTGATGGAGCGCGCGGCAGTCCAGGGGATGACGCCGTCAACGCCGAGTTCGGTGGCGGCCTGAATGGCCAGCTCGTCACGGTCACCCTTGGCGAGGGCCTGCACCAGGCGGATGCGCGGCGTTGCTGCCGCCGCCTCGCTCGCGTCATCGACGCGCACGGTCAACGTCGCGGCCTCTGCCGACAGCACCGTACCTTCCAGGAGCAGCCCGGCCCCATTGCCCAGGCGGAGCCGGTCCCCGGGACGAACCCGGCTGACCGTGACCGCGTGGCGCGCCTCGGCACCGTCAACGACCACGACCTGCCCCGGACGACACTCGCCCGTCCGGAGCGTTTCCTGCAGGTAGAAGTGGGCCACGTTAGCCGAGGAACCGGTCGCGCAGTTTGGCGAACAGTCCCTGCTGGTACTGGCTCAGGGTGGGCGCGGCGGTCGTATAGCGGGCGGCGAACTGTTCGATCAGGTCGCGTTCCTTATGGTCGAGTTTGCTCGGAGTGACCACGTGAATGCCGATCTTGAGGTCGCCACGACCGCTGCCGCGCAGCTTGGTGATGCCGCGGTCCCTGATCGTGAGGACCTCGGAACTTTGCGCGCCGGGGCGGATCTCCACTTCGATGTCGCCGTCGAGGGCCTTCACGGTGACGCTCGTGCCGAGGATAGCGCTGGTCATGGGCACGTCGAGGGAGCACATCAGGTCGTCGCCGTCGCGGCTGAACACGTCGTGGTGGCGCACCTTCATCTCGAGGTACAGGTCGCCGTTGGGGCCGGCGGCCGGGCCCGCCTCGCCGCTGCCGGGCATTTGCAGCCGCAGGCCGGTGTCGACGCCGGCGGGAATGTCGACCGGAACCGTGCGGCGGGCGCGCACGCGGCCCTGGCCGGAGCAGGTCATGCACGGCGTCGCGATGATGGTGCCGAAGCCGCGGCAGGAACCGCACGGGCTCGACGTCATGACGTTGCCAAGCAGCGAGCGCACGGCGCGCTGGATGCTGCCGGTGCCGTGGCAGATATCACAGGTGACCGGCGAGGTGCCGGGTGCGCAGCAGGAGCCCTTGCAGGTGTCGCAGACGATCGCGGTGTCGACCTCGAGGTCGCGGTGCGTGCCGAAGATGACCTCGTCGAGGTCGAGCTCCACCCGGAGCAGTGCGTCCTGGCCGCGTTCGCGGCGTGAGCGCGGGCCGCGGGTGCTACCTCCACCGCCACCGAAGAACGTTTCGAAGATGTCACCGAAATTGCCGAAGTTCTGCTCGGAGGAGCCGCCGTTCTGGCCACCCTGGTCGTACTTCTGGCGCTGTTTGGCGTCGCTCAGCACGTCGTAGGCGTGGGTGATGCTCTTGAACCGTTCCGACGCTTCGGCGCCGGGGTTCACATCGGGGTGCAGTTCGCGAGCCAGGCGGCGGTATGCCTTCTTGATTTCGTCGGTGGTCGCGTCGCGGCCAACGCCGAGCGCTTCGTAGTGGTCAGCCAAAGGTGGCTCTCCTTGAGTTTTTGATGATTCTGGTTCTGATGATTGATCTGATGATGTGGTCTCTACCGCGGAGGCGGCAACAGGTTTAGGTCTCGCCCAGCAGGCGGGAAAGGCGGCAACAGCTTTAGGTCTCGCCCAGCAGGCGGGAGAGGTAGCGGGCAACGGCGCGCACGGCCGCCATGTTGTTGGAATAGTCCATGCGGGTTGGTCCGAGCACGCCGAGCCGGGCCAGGTTGCCGTTCGCGGTGTATCCGCTGGTCAGCACGCTCGCCTCGGGCAGTCCAAACGCCGCGTTCTCGCGGCCGATGCTCACCGAGACGCCGTGCTGGTCGGTTTCCATCTCGCCGAACAGGCGCAGCAGTACCACCTGCTCTTCGATGGCTTCGAGCACCGGGTAGATGCTGCCCGAAAAATCCTCTTCCGTGCGCACCAGGTTTGCCGCTCCGGCCATGACGAGTTTGTCCTGGCGGTTGGCGCCGACCTGTTCGGCGAGGGTACTCATGACCAGGTCGACAATCGGCTGCAGCGCGGGCGAGCCCGGCCAGACGATTGCGGCGAGGGCCACGGATGCCTCGGCCATGCCGAGCCCTACAACCGCCACATTGAGGCGGGCGCGCACCTCGCCGAGCGTCTGCTCATCGAGCGCACGGGGCAGGTCGATCACCCGCTGTTCCACCCCGCCGGAGTCGGTGATCAGCACTGACAGAATGCGTGTCTCGGTCAGCGGCACGAACTCGATGTGGCGCACCTTGGCGCGCGACAGCGACGGGTACTGCACGAGCGCGACCTGGTGGGTGAGCTGCGAAAGCAGTCGCACGCTGCGCACGAGCACCTCGTCGAGATCGGCGGAATGGCCGAGAAAAGTTTCGATCGCCTGACGCTGGGCGGGAGTGAGCGGGCGCAGGTCGGCGAGGTGGTCGACGAAAACGCGGTATCCCTTGTCGGTGGGAATGCGCCCAGACGAGGTGTGCGGCGCCGCAATCAGCTCTTCCTCTTCGAGCAGGGCCATGTCGTTGCGAATAGTGGCGGCGGAGACGCCGAAAGAGTGCCGGTCGACGATGGATTTGGAGCCGACGGGTTCGCGAGAGGCGACGTAGTCCTGCACGATGACGCGCAACACATCGAGGCCACGGTCGGAAACCATTGCGCCGCCTTCCTGATTCTCCGGTACAGCTATGGTCGAGCGGATGCCGCTCCCCTGGCGCGCCGGTGGGCACGCTCGAGCACAGGTTTGCCGGTGCGTCGTTGGCACTCGCATCCGCTGACTGCCAATCCTATCGCGGCCGACTGGGAACGCCCATTGCCAGTATTGCGATGCAAGCGTTTAATTGTCGCTATACGCTCCACCATTTTGAGCGAAAGGCATGATTATGACCGATCCACAGGCGCAACCACCCGGTGAGCCGAACTACCGTGAGCCGAATGTCGGCCAGCCGGCGTACGGCCAACAGCCAGGGACGGGGCAACCCGCCGGCAGCCCGTACGCCAATCCGGTGGTCGCGGCCCCCCTCTCGGAGGCCGATGACCGACAGTGGGCCTCCCTGGCGCACCTCGGCGGTATTTTGAGCTTTCTGCCGTCCCTGATCATTTGGCTGGTGTTCAAGGATCGAGGGCGCTTCACCAACACCGAAGCAAAAGGGGCGCTCAATTTTCAGATCACCTTGCTGATCGGTTACGTGGCGATCAATGTGATCTCGCTTATTCTCGCGATCGTTACTTTCGGAATCGGCGGGATGTTCGTCAGTCTGTCCTGGCTGCTCTGGGTGGCGGGTGTGATCTTTTCGATCATGGGCTTCCTGAAGGCCAAGGATGGGCAGAACTATCGGTACCCGTTCGCCCTTCGTCTGATCAAGTAGCCAGCGCGCAGGTCACTGCAACCCGGGACGATTAGTCTGGAGGTCACTGGCACTGCCGTGCCAGTGACCGGCCGTACACCAGGAGGCCCCCATGTCTGAGCAGAACCCGTACCAGTCAACGTCCGCCACCCCGATGAGCCCCGCCGACGAGAAATTGTGGGCGACACTGATCCACGTCGGCGGCATCATCTTCAGCTTTCTGCCGGCGTTGGTCGGCTACCTCGTGCTGCGTGACCGTGGCCCGTTCATTCGCGCGCACACCGCGACCGCGCTGAACTTTCAAATCTCGCTCTTCATCTACGCGGCCGTTCTGGTTCCCATCACTATCGTCACGATCGGCTTCGGTGGCATTCTGTACCTACCGTTGGCCATCATCGCTCTCGTATTCATGATTCTGGCGGCCCTAGCCGCCAACCGTGGCCAGGGCTACAGCTACCCGCTGACGATCAAGTTCGTCAGCTGAGCACCGGTCGCCCGAGCACTAGTCACTCAGGCGCCGCACCACGGCGTCGGCCAGCAGCCGTCCGCGCAGGGTCAGTTCGATGGATCCAGCGAGGGCGGCTTTCGCATTGATGAGTTCGTCGGCGATGAGCCCGGCAACCTCGATGCGGCCCGCCGGCGACAGTGACGCCACCGGTATGCCGGTGCGGATGCGGCTCTGCAGCAGAATACGCTCGAGCTCGCGGGTCGGCGCGTCGAGCGTCTCGCGGCCGGCCGCCGGCGACAGGCCGCCGAGCATCCGTTCGGCGTACGCGGCCGGATGCTTGACGTTCCACCACCGCACGCCGCCGACATGGCTGTGTGCGCCGGGGCCGACGCCCCACCAATCCTGACCGGTCCAGTAGGCGAGGTTGTGGCGCGAACGGTGCGCGTCGCTCGCGGCCCAGTTGCTGACCTCGTACCAGTGGTACCCGGCGGCGGCGAGGAGTTCGTCGGCCAGCTCGTAGAAATCGGCCTGCTGATCGTCGTCGGTCGGCGCGATCTCGCCGCGGCGAATCTGCCGGGCCAGCTTGGTGCCGTCTTCGACGATGAGCGAATACGCACTCAGGTGGTCGGGGTGCAGGCTGAGGGCCTGCTCGAGGCTCGTGCGCCAGTTTGCGAGGGACTCCCCCGGCGTCCCGTAGATGAGGTCGAGGCTCACGTCGAGCCCGGCGGCGCGGGCCCACTCCACGACGAGCGGTACCCGCTCGGGATCGTGGGTGCGTTCGAGCGTCGCGAGCACGTGCGGCACCGCGGACTGCATGCCGAACGACACCCGGGTGAATCCTCCCGCCGCGAGGGCACCGAGGTAGGCGGCGTCGACCGAGTCGGGATTCGCCTCGGTGGTCACCTCGGCGCCGTCTTGCAAGCCCCACTGCTCTCGCACGGCCCCGAGCATGCGGGTCAGGTCGGTGACTGGCAGCAGCGTCGGAGTGCCGCCCCCGAAGAACACCGTCGACACAGGGCGATCGGGCACGCCCGACGCGGTGAGCATGCGCGCGGCCGCCTCGACCTCGAGCACGGCCTGGCTGGCGTAATCGCTCTGTTTGACGCCGCGCAGCTCGGTAGCGGTATAGGTGTTGAAGTCGCAGTAACCGCAACGTACCCGACAGAACGGGACGTGCAGGTAGACGCCGAAATCGCGTTCGCCAGCGTCAACGGCCGCGGAGGCCGGCAGGAGGCCGTCGTCGGGTGCTGGGTCGCCGACGGGGTGGGGTCCGGCCATGGGAAATGCTCCAGTACGTTGAAAAAATGTTGACTAGTGGCGGATCGCGCCGCTAGTTGATGGCACCAACGGGGTGCAGGGCCCGTAGGTACAGCCTGGTGAACTTGGCCTGCTGAAAGCGCAGTACCGGCCAGGCCAAGCGGTAATACCAGGTGCTGGCCCGTGAGAACGAGCGAATCGTCAGCCAGACCGAGTCATCCTCGCGGTGTTCGACGATGAAGGATTCTTCGCCGCTTTCCGGGTGGCCGGCCATGGTGCCGTAGGCGAATCCGATGCGGGCGACCTCGTCGATCACGTAGACGACGCGTACCGGCGCGGTCACGCGCAGCAGCCACACCTTCATTTTCAGCGTCGCTGTCATGCCGTTGGCGATATACGGCGTGCCGTCGTCAGCGAAGGTGGCTTCGTTGACCGGATGCTGCTGCTTGACTGCCGGGGTGCCGTCGGATTGAAAGGTGACCGGGGTGTACTGCACGCCGGTACCGTTTTCAAGATCGGTCACCTCCATGCCGCTGCCGCGCTGGATTCCCCACGTCATCAGCAATTTGGTCGCGGCTTCAAACCGTTCGTGGGAACTGCCGAGCTTCACGCTCTGTTCCATCGGCCGGTAGCCCTTGGGCGGATAGCTCATCAGGTCGGGAGCGAGCGTGCCGCCGATGGCGGCATAGCTGACGGCGGCATCGGTGAAGGTGGATCTGCGCATCCTCTTTACTTCTTGTCTTTCGTCTCAATGTCCCCCGACAGCGCTGCGATGAAGGCCTCCTGTGGCACCTCGACCCGGCCGACCATCTTCATGCGCTTCTTACCTTCTTTCTGCTTCTCAAGCAGCTTACGCTTGCGCGAGATGTCACCGCCGTAGCATTTGGCGAGCACGTCTTTACGCATCGCCGAGATGCTCTCCCTCGCGATGATGTGGGCGCCGATCGCGGCCTGAATGGGCACCTCGAACTGCTGGCGCGGAATCAGTTTGCGCAGGCGCCCGGTCATGAGAGCGCCGTAGGCATAGGCCTTGTCCCGATGCACGATGGCAGAAAACGCGTCGACCTGTTCGCCCTGCAACAAGATGTCGACCTTGACCAGGTCGGCCTCCTGCTCGCCGGAGGGTTCGTAGTCGAGCGAGGCGTACCCGGCGGTGCGGCCCTTGAGCATGTCGAAGAAGTCGAACACGATCTCGCCCAGCGGCATCGTGTAGCGAATCTCGACGCGGTCTTCGCCGAGGTATTCCATGCCGAGCAGCGTGCCGCGGCGGCTCTGGCAGAGCTCCATGATGACGCCGACGTAGTCTTTCGGCGCGAGGATGGCGGCCTTGACCATGGGTTCGAGAACCTTGGCGATCTTGCCGGTGGGGTATTCGCTCGGGTTGGTGACCGTGATGGTGCGTTTGTCGTCGGTGGTGACCTCGTATGGCACGCTCGGCGCGGTCGTGATGAGGTCGATGTTGAACTCGCGTTCGAGGCGTTCGGTGATGATCTCGAGGTGGAGCAGGCCGAGGAAGCCGCAGCGAAAGCCGAAACCGAGAGCGACGGAGGTCTCCGGCTCGTACCCGAGACTGGCGTCGGACAGCTTGAGTTTGTCGAGCGCTTCGCGCAGCGCCGGGTAGTCGCTGCCGTCGATGGGGTACAGCCCGGAGAAGACCATGGGCTGCGGTTCGTTGTAGCCGGGCAGCGCGTCGGTCGCCGGGCGCAGGGCGGTCGTGATGGTATCGCCGACCTTGGACTGGCGCACGTCTTTCACGCCGGTGATCAGGTAGCCGACCTCGCCGACCTTGAGCCCCTTGCTTTCGATCGGTTCGGGCGAGATGACGCCGATCTCGAGGATCTCATGGGTTGCCCTGGTCGACATCATCTGGATTTTTTCGTGGGCCTTGAGGTGACCATCGATCATGCGCACGTAGGTGACGACGCCGCGGTAGCTGTCGTAGACCGAGTCGAAGATCATGGCGCGGGCCGCGGCATCCGGGTTGCCCTGCGGCGCGGGAATCATCGTGGTGGCGAGGTTGAGCAGTTCCTCCACACCGGCACCGGTCTTGCCGGAGACGCGCAGCACGTCTTCGGGGCGTCCGCCGATGAGGCTCGCGAGTTCGCGGGCGTACTTGTCGGGGTCGGCGGCCGGCAGGTCGATCTTGTTGAGCACCGGGATGATCGTGAGATCGTTTTCGAGGGCGAGGTAGAGGTTGGCGAGGGTCTGGGCTTCGATGCCCTGGGCCGCGTCGACCAGCAGGATGGCGCCCTCGCAGGCGGCGAGGCTGCGGGAGACCTCGTAGGTGAAGTCGACGTGGCCGGGGGTGTCGATCATGTTCAGCGCGTAGGTGACGCCGTCCATCTCCCACGGCATGCGCACGGCCTGGCTCTTGATGGTGATGCCGCGTTCACGCTCGATGTCCATGCGGTCCAGGTACTGGGCGCGCATGGAACGTTCGTCGACGACGCCGGTGATCTGCAGCATCCGGTCGGCGAGCGTCGACTTGCCGTGGTCGATGTGGGCAATGATGCAAAAGTTTCGGATGAACTCGGGGGCCGTGGCGGCCGGTTCCAGCGCGTGAAGGGCTCTCGGTGACATAGTTCGTCCATTATTCCATGCTCGGTGCGGTTACCGGTCTCCGAGAGCTGCGCCGGGCTCGCAGGAAGCTCGGGGACGCGTGCGCGGTGGTATCGCAGGACGGCTGAGCCCGCCGTAGACCCGCGCCATCCATGCCCGGCGACTGGCGCAACGGGCGCGCCCAGCCACCTCGCGCGGCGGCTGGCTAGGCTCACGGGCATGAAGATTCCCGAGGCGCGTGTGCCGGTTCTGCTCGTGCACGGGATTCGGGCTTCGGCGACGATGTGGCGTCATCAAGAGCAGACGCTGCGTGCCGCCGGGTACCCGGTGCTCGCAATCGATCTGCCGGGCCACGGGAAGCGGATGGGCGAGTCGTTCACGGTACCGACGGCGCTCGCCGCCATCGATGACGGGGCGGCGCACCTCGGTGGTCGAGTTCTGCTCGTGGGACTATCGCTCGGCGGTTACTACGCCATGGCGTATGCCGCCCAGCACCCCGATCGGGTGGCCGGACTCGTCGCCGCTGGCTGTAGCGCAGTACCGAAGGGTGTGCTGCTCGAGGGGTACCGCGTGCTTGCCCGGATGATTCACCGACTGCCCGATCGCGGCTTGTGGCTGCACGAAACCATGGCCCGCCGATTACTGCCGCCCGCCGGCGCGCGCGACGTACTCGCGGGCGGCGCCGCGCTCGACGTGATGGATGCCGGATTGCGCGCGACCTCCACGCTGACCCCCCTGGCCAGCCTCGCGGCGTACCCGGGGCCGATCTGGTTGGTCAACGGCGCCCTCGATCACTTTAGGCTGAACGAGAGGCGTTTTCTGGCCGCATGCCGCAACGGGGAGGTCGTCGTGGTTCCGGGTGCGACGCACCTGTCAAGCCTGGCCCAGCCGGAGCGCTTCACGACCATTCTGTTGCGGGTCGCCGGCCAGGTGTCCGCTGCCTGACCATCAGCGTCTGATGCGGTGTCCATTTTCGGGTCGGAGGCCTGCGACTATCGGCCTCTGGACATCCGCGACCCGGGCGGGGCCGGTTTCGGGATGGAGGCACTTGCTGGTAGCGTTAGTGGTTGGCTTGCGTGTCGGGTCCCACCCCGCACGATTTTCGCCGCAGAAGCGCCCTCTACCGCTGAGCGGCTGTCCGTACCAGAATCTAACGAAAGCGTAAAAAACGTGGCAAATATCAAGTCGCAGATCAAGCGAATTGGCACCAACAAGAAGGCCCAGGAGCGCAACAAGGCTGTCAAGAGCGAGTTCAAGTCCGCAATCCGCGCGACTCGTACCGCAATTGCCGCTGGCGACAAGGACAAGGCCGTCGTCGGTCTCGCCTTTGCGTCCAAGAAGCTCGACAAGGCCGTCAGCAAGGGTGTCATCCACCAGAACCAGGCTGCGAACAAGAAGTCGGCCATCGCGAAGGCCGTTTCCGCCCTCGTCTGATCAATACTCGCTGCACCCGACGGGTGTGATCGCATCGGCTCGAGAGAGCGGATCCTGCTCCCCCGTTGCACAGAAAACCCTCGCCCTCCCGGCGGGGGTTTTCTTGTTTCGCGGTAACCCGAGTTCATAGCCGGGCATGGCTCGCCCTGAACCGATCCACCGTCAGGTCGCGGCGGCCGACTCTCTCTGACCTTCCGGAACGCGCTACTGGACCTTCCGGAACGCGCTACTGCTCGCCGCGGCGGGCGATGACGCCGATCAGGCGTTCAAGCGCGAACACCGGGTCGCGGCCGGCACCCTTCACCGCCGCATCCGTTTCGGCGAGCACCAGGATGCAGCGGGCGAGACCCTCGTCGCTCCAGCCGCGGAGGTCTTTTTGCGCGCGTTCAACCTGCCAGGGGGCCAGTCCGAATTGGGCGCCGAGCTGGGCGGAGCCACCGCGGGCCCCGAAGACCTTCGCCATGGTGCGAATCTTCATCGCGAAGGCCGCGACGATCGGCACCGGGTCGGCGCCGGAGGTGAGCGCGTGCCGGAGGGTGATGAGCGCCTCGCCGTTGCGGCCGGCGATGGCCCAATCGGCGACCTTGAACGCGTTGGTCTCGACCCGGCCGCCGTAGTAGCGGTCGACCGTGGTCTCGGTGACCTCGCTCGTTGCATCCGCGATGAGTTGTTGGCAGGCGGCGGAGAGTTCGGCGAGGTCGTCGGAGAACGCGGCGACGAGCTGACGCAGGGCACTCGCCGTGACGCGTTTGCCGGCCACCTTGAACTCGTTGGCGGCGAATTCGTACTTCTCGGTGTCTTTTTTGAGTTCGGTGCAGACGATTTCGATGGCGCCGCCGAGTCCGCTGCGGATCGTGTCGAGTAGTTTCTTGCCGCGCACCCCCCCGCCGTGCCGCAACACGACGTAGGTGTCCTCGGCCGGGTTTTCGAGGTAATCCAGCGCCTCGGCCAGAAAGTTGTCGCTGCACTTCTCGACGTTGCTGACGCGAATCAGGCGGGGCTCGCCGAACAGGGAGGGGCTCGCGAGGGTGAGCAGTTCACCGGGCGCATAGCTGTCGGCCTGCACGTCGCTGATTTCGAGGCTGGGATCTTCGAGCTTGAGAAAATCGCGCAGCTGACGAATGGCGCGTTCGGCGAGGAACGTTTCGGTTCCGGAGACGAGCACGATCGGCGCCGGGCGCACCTGATGCCAGCCAAGCTGGGGAATAACGGTGCCCTTGGCCGTGCGGGCGGGGGAAGCCTTAACGGCCCGGGAACCGGTCGTGGCGGGTCGTGCGGCCAAAGCGCTCTCCTTGGGTCTCGTGCGGGGGTAAATCAAGCCTAACCCGCACCGCTGACTCGCCCGGCGGCGTACGGTACATCGGTCTGCTGCGGGGTTGGGCTGGTTGGCGGACCGCGGTCGGTGACTTTCTCGGTCCAGAGCACGAGCGTGCCGTTGGTTCCGGGTGCGACCACGGCCAAACCCTCGAGGTCCGTTCGCACCGACATCGTGCCCAGAGACGCGAGAATACGGAGCAGCTTGTCGGTCGGGTGACCGTAGGTGTTCGTCGCCCCGACCGAGATCAGCCCCACCCGCGCCCGCAGCTCCGCGTACAGTTCCGGGCTCTGGTCGGCCGAACCGTGGTGCGCAACCTTCACGACGTCGACCCGGCCGGGCGGTGACACCCGGCGCAGGGTGTCCTGCGCCTCTTGCCCGAGATCGCCGAGAAAAATCGAGCGGATGCCCCGCCCGTCGAACATGATCGTGACACTTCCCGGGTTGCCCACCTGCATCGTCGTCGCGCCGCGAATGGGCCAGAGAATTTTCCAGCGCAGCCCGCCGAGCGTACCGGCATCACCACGCGCGGCTTGGCGAACCGTGGCCCCGCCCGCGGCGAGGCGCTCGTGCAGGCGTTCGTCCTCGGCGTTCTCTGGCACCCCGACCAGCGCGGTGTCGACCCGTCCGATGACGGCATCGACCCCGCCGATGTGGTCGAGGTCGTAGTGGGTGAGCAGGAGCAGGTTGATGTGGGTGATGCCGAGCGTGGCGAGGCAGGTGGAGAGTAGCTTCGGGTCGGGTCCGACGTCGACGAGCCCATACTGATCACCGTCCCGCACGACGACGGCGTCGCCCTGGCCGATATCGCAGGTGGCGATCTGCCAGTCGGGCGGAAAGGACACGACGCGCCCGATTCCCGTGCCGATGAGCGACCCGGCGTACCCGCCCAGACCGATGAGCAGTACAGCCAGTGCCGCCGCTGGCCAGCGGGCCGGCCGGGCGGCCGGCCCGCGCAGCACGACCACGAGCCCCAGCATCGTGACAGCCACGAGCAGCAGCACTCCCGGCGGACCGCCCGGCCAGGGCAGCCGGGTACCGGGCAACGTCGACACTCCCTGGGCCACGGCGGCAATCCACGCAGACGGCAGCCAGGCCACGGCGAGCAGTCCTGCAGCAACGCCCGGCAGGACCGGCAGGGTCAGGCAGGCGATCAGCCCGACCACCGTCGCCATCGGCGCGGCGGGGCCGGCGAGTATGTTGGCTGGAACCCCGTACAGCGGCAGGCTCGGGTTCAGCAGGATCAGCACCGGCTGGCAGGCCAGTTGGGCGGCCAGGGGAATGGCGATGATCGCCGCGAGGGCCGTCGGCATCCATTGGGCCAGCACGCGAGCCAGCGGGCCGGCGAGCACGAGGAGCCCGGCCGTCGCGAGCACCGAGAGGGCGAAACCATAGTTGCGGGCCAACCAGGGATCGCTCACCAACAGGCCGATCACGACAGCGAGCAGGGTAGGTATCCCCCGACCGGGTCGGCCGACGCCGATCGATACCAGGGTGAGCGTGGCCATGACCGCCGAGCGCAGCACGCTCGGCTCCGGCGTGACCAGAACGGTGAAGCCGAGTAGTGTCATCAGCGAGAACAGGATGCGCCAGGCCCGGCGCAGTCGAAGATAGCCGCCGAGCAGCATGATCGAGGCGATGACGATAGCGCAATTGGCCCCGGACACCGCCGTCAGATGGCTGAGCGAACTGGTTTTCATCGCGCTGTCGAGGGCGGGGCTGACCGCGCTCGTGTCACCGATGGCCAGTCCGGGTAGCAGGTCGCCCCCGTCGCCGGCGAGACTCGTCGCCGCTGTCTTGAAGCGTGCCCGCAGTTCGTTGGCCCACTGCAGCCACCACGGTGGCGCGGCGAGGCTGCGCGCTGTTTCAGTGGCGAACAGCAGGGCGACCGCGGCGTCTCCGGGCTGGGTCGTGCGCAGCGTGCCGCGCAGCTGCACGCTCGACCCGATCTCTGGTTCGTGTCGGCCCCTGGCAGCTTCGGCGAACACCACGACCGGGCTCGAGACGTGCGCCGTCTCGCCACGGCTGGCGATCTGGGTGAGGGTGGCCCGATAGCGCACCCGTCCAGAGGCTCCACTGCCGATGAAGGCCTTCGCCGCAACGGGAACCGACCAGACAATGACGGTGGCCGTGACCGTGGCGTGTGATTCTGCTGCGGCACGCACTTCTGGCGGCAGGCGCACCGGCGCCCAGACTCCGACGGCGGTCGCCACGAGCGCCGCGCCGGCGCAGCAGAGCATCAGGCTGCCGCCCATTTTCTGCCAGCTGCGAAATCGCGGCGGCGCGGGCGACGTCACGCGCCGGGGTATCCGGCTGGCGACAAGCAGGGCGGCACACCCGCCGGCCAACAGCCAGAGCGTCATGGCAACGACCCCGGCTTCCGCGGGAGCGCCGATCAGCAGGCCTGCCGTCAGCCACACGGCGAGCACCGGAAGCGCCAGCCGCAGGTCGAGGCTCATACCGTGATGAGGTCTTCGAGGCCCGCAAACGTTTTGTCGCCGATCCCGGCAACATCACGCAGTCCATCAACGCTGCTGAACCGGCCATTCAACGTGCGATAGTCGATGATGCGCTGGGCCATGGTCGGGCCGATGCGCGGCAGGGAATCCAGATCGGCCACCGTGGCCGTGTTGAGGTTCACCTTGGCCGCTGGCGCGCTCACTCCCCCGGAGCCGGTGGCCGCCGCGGGGATTCCTGGCGGGATCTCGCCCTGGCGCGGAACATAGAACTGCTCGCCATCCGTCACGATGCGCGCCAGGTTCACCCCGGCGGGATCAGCCTCGGCCGTCAGACCGCCGGCGGCTGCAATCGCATCCATGACCCGCGCACCGTCGCGCAGCTGAAAAAGCCCGGGCCGAGCAACCGCACCGAGAACGTGCACGAACATCATGGCGCCAGCGTCTGCACCGGTCCTCCCCTCGGGCGCAGCACTCGCACCGGCATCAAAAGGCTCCAGAGTGGCGCTCTCGAACGCACCGCCCGAGGGGACCGACACCGATCCGGACCCGACCGTGCGCTGCCCGGCCTGCTGCCCGATGGCCGACACGACCACGGCAACGACGAGGGCGAGCAGCAGTAACACGACCGCCGCACCAACACCGACCCGCAAGCGAGGGCGAGCCCGGGCGGCAGGAGCGAGTCGCTCCAGGTCGAGGGGAAAACGGTCGGGCTGCATGCTCGCAGGCTAGGCCGCGCGGAGCATCCGTTTGTCGTTGGCGAACACATCTGTGCGCCGTGAGCCGGCAGACGACCTGTGGAGGAAGGCCCCGACCGTTCCCTCAGGGAAGAGACCGGGGCCCGTCTTGCGTGGGTCGTCAGGCTCGCGTGACAAACGAGACGAGCTTGGGCACGCGCACGATCACCTTGATGATCTCGCGGTCACCGATGGAACGGATGACCGCAGCCGCCTCCCGCGCCATCTTCTCGAGGTCTTCACCGGAGATTTTCGGTGAGACCTCGAGCAGGGTACGCATTTTGCCGTCCACCTGCACGACCGCGGTGACGGACTCCTGCACGAGCAGGGTCTGCTCGGCCTTGCGCCACGGCACGAGAGCGATGCAGGGCTCATAGCCGAGGTGCTCCCACATGTCTTCGGCGGCATAGGGCGCGAACAGGTTCAGCGCCATGGCGGTGACCTCGGCCGCTTCGCGCACGGCGGCATCCGCGGGGCCTGCACCGGTGTCGATGACCTTACGGGTGGCGTTGACCAGCTCCATCAGGCGCGCGACGACGACGTTGAACTTGAACGATTCGACCAGGCCGGGCGCATCGGCGAGGAACCGGTGGGTGACGCGACGCAGGCTCACGTCGCCGCTCTTCCACTCCACGTCGGGTGCGCTCGTGACGTCGCGGGCAACGCGCCAGGCGCGGGCCAGGAACTTGGCCGAGCCGACCGGGGAGACGTCAGCCCAGTCGATGTCATCTTCCGGCGGGCCGGCGAACGCCATCGTGAGGCGCACAGCGTCAACGCCGTGGGTCTCCACCTCCTCGGTGAAGTAGACAAGGTTGCCCTTGCTTTTGCTCATCTTGGTGCCGTCGAGAATGACCATGCCCTGGTTGAGCAGCGCGGTGAACGGTTCGGTGAAGCTCACATAGCCCTCGTCGAACAGGAACTTGGTGATGAAACGCGCGTACAGCAAATGCAGGATGGCGTGCTCGACGCCTCCGACGTACTGGTCGACGGGAGCCCACTTTTCGGCTTCCTTCGGATCGAAGGCCCTGGTGTCATCTTTCGGGTTCAGGAACCGCAGGAAGTACCACGAACTGTCCACGAAGGTGTCCAGGGTGTCTGCGTCGCGTCTGGCCGGAGTGCCGTCGATCGGGTTCGGCACGTTGACCCAGTCTGCGGCACCGCCCAGCGGGGAGGTTCCCCTGGGCTTAAGATCGAGGCCCGCTGCGGGCGGAAGCAAGACCGGCAGCTGGTCTTCCGGCACCGGAATCTCGGCGCCATCGGCACCGTGGATGATCGGGATCGGAGCACCCCAGTAACGCTGCCGGGAGACCAGCCAATCCCGCAGGCGATAGTTCTTCGCGGCGCGGCCGAGCCCGTCGGCGGCGAGCTGTTCGATGATGCGCTTGATGGCGGTGATCTTGCTCAGGCCATTGAGCGGGCCGGAATTGATCAGGCGGCCTTCGCCGGCCAGCGCTATGCCGGTGTTGAGCGGATCGAGCTCCGGCAGATTTTCGGTTCCGTCCAGCATGCCCTGCGTGATCACCGGGATCATGCCGGTGGCCGGCGAGTTGGTGTCGACGACGACCCGCACGGGCAGGTCGAAGGCGCGGGCGAAGTCGAGGTCGCGCTGGTCGTGGGCAGGCACGGCCATGATCGCACCGGTACCGTAGTCGGCGAGCACATAGTCCGCCGCCCAGATGGGCAGGCGTTCGCCGTTGACCGGATTGATCGCGTAGCGGCCGAGGAACACGCCGGTCTTGGGCCGATCGGTCGCCTGACGCTCGATCTCGGTGCTGCGTTGTACTTGCAGGAGATAGTGCTGGAAGGCTTCCTGTTCCCTCGGGGTGGCCTCGGCGACGAGTTCAGCGGCGAGATCGCAGTCCGGGGCCACGACCATGAACGTCGCTCCGAACAGGGTGTCTGGCCTGGTGGTGAACACGGTGACGCGTTCGGCGCGTCCCTCGATCGCAAAGTCGACATCCGCTCCGATGGAGCGTCCGATCCAGTTGCGCTGCATGTTGAGCACCTTGGCCGGCCAGGTGCCTTCGAGCTGGTTGAGGTCGTCGAGCAGGCGGTCGGCGTAGTCGGTGATCTTGAAGTACCACTGGGTCAGTTTCTTCTTGACCACGACGGCGCCGCTGCGGTCGCTCGTGCCGTCGGCCAGGACCTGTTCGTTGGCGAGTACGGTCTGGTCGATCGGGTCCCAGTTGACCCAGCTGTCCTTGCGGTAGGCGAGGCCCTTTTTGTGGAGCTGCAGGAACAGCCACTGGGTCCACTTGTAGTATTCGGGGTCGCTCGTGTGCAGTTCGCGGTCCCAGTCGAAACTGGTCGCGTAGAGCTTCATGCTCTTCTTCTGCTGGGCGATGTTGTCGTAGGTCCAGCCGCGCGGGTCGATGCCTCGCTTGATGGCGGCATTCTCGGCGGGCAGCCCGAAGGAGTCCCAGCCGATCGGGTGCAGCACGTTGAAACCCTGGTGGCGCCAGTAGCGGGCCACCACGTCGCCGAGCGCGTACACCTCGGCGTGCCCCATATGCAGGTCGCCGGACGGGTAAGGAAACATGTCGAGCACGTACTTGCGCGGCCGGGTGTCGCCGCCCGCGCTCGTCTTGAACGGCGCCAGCTCTTCCCAGATGGGTTGCCACTTCGCCTGGATCGCCGCGAAGTCATACACCTCTTCGTCGCTCTCATCGCGCGCGTCGATGCGGACGCTTTCGTGCTCGTGTGCCACGTGACTCTCATTCATTGCAGGGATTGAACATGATCGATGCGGGAGCATCCGCTCGGGTGCACGCGCGACAAAGCACACGTCTACACCCATTAGATTACTAGGGCGCGGTGACACCGAGGCTCGTAAGCAGTGCGGCCGCCTTGATTCGGGTCTCCTCGATCTCTTCGGCAGCGTCGGACAGGGCGGTGATTCCGCCGCCGGTTCCGATGCTGGCCCCGGCTGAATCGAGCACGATGCTGCGGATCACGATGGCCAGGTCGGCGCTGCCACCGTGCCCGATGTACCCGAATGCTCCGGAATAGATGCCCCGCGGCCCCTGCTCGAGCGAGTCGAGGATTGTCATCGCGCTCTGCTTCGGAGTGCCCGTCATGGAACCGGCCGGAAAGCACGCCTCAATGGCATCGATCACCGTGACACCCGGTGCGAGTTGTGCCTCGATGGTGCTGACCAGCTGGTGAACATGCGGGTAGCTCTCCACCGCGAGCAGGGTGGAGACAGCGACCGTTCCCAGCTTTGCGATGCGCCCGAGATCGTTGCGCATGAGGTCGACGATCATCAGGTTTTCGGCGCGCTCCTTGTCGCTGTGCTGCAGCTCGAGTTTCAGCCGGTCGTCCTCGACCGGGTCGCTCGAGCGCGGACGGGTGCCCTTGATCGGTTTGGTCCGGATGCGTCGATCCCGGCCGACGTGCAGAAACTGCTCCGGGCTCGCACTGAGCAGCGCGACGTCCCCGAATCGCAGCAGACCGCCGTGGTGGCTCGGGCTGCCGGCACGCAGCACGCCGTAGGTATCGACCGGATGCCACCGGCCCGGCACCCGAATCTCATTGGTCAGGCACAGTTGGTAGGCGTCGCCGTCATGGATGGCAGCCAGACAGGTCTCAATCAGTGCGGCATACGCGGTGGGACGGTGACGCCAATGCGAGGCAGCGGATGCCCCGGGGCGGGACGGGCCGGCCGGCTCGGGTGCCGCCGTCGTCGTCGTCGTCGCAGCCAGTGCCTCGGTCATCTGCTCGAACCAGTCGGTCACGAACGAGCGGGACTCGGTTGCCGGTGCGCGTGCCACCAGTGTCACGGTGCGGTCACCATGGTCGAACCGGATCATGCGGTCTATCTCCAGCAGAGCCGCATCGGGATACCGCGACTCGTACCCGGGTGCGCCGACGGTTTGCGCGCCCAGTTCGTAGCCGAGCCAGCCGACCCAGCCGAGGTCGAACCCGTCACCCTCGGGCTTGTCGCCGCCAGCACCGTGCGCGTTTAGATCGCGACGCAGGAACTCGAAGACGGTCTCGTGCGTGACCCGGGGCGGCGCAGGATGCTTCGCGCGAACGTATCTGCTGGTGATCGTGCCCTCCGCCACCGAGGCGGTAATGAAACGGGAGGTGGGCGAGGCCGCGCCGAGGTAGCTGACGCCGGTGCGCGCGCCCGGGCCGGCATCGAGCCAGAAGGTATACCGGTCGGCGCTGTAGAGCGCGGCAAAGACTGCCGCGGGGTCCGACCAGCCGGCCAGGAGTTTGCTCTGCACGGCACCGGTCACCAGAACAGCCTAGCTTTTCGCCGCGGGCACCCGTGTGCTCGAGCCGTGCCCGCTCGCCGCGACCTTGTTGAATCGCGCGCACCACGTAGGCTGGGAGAGATGAATGACATCCTCACCTGGATCCTCGACACCGTCTCCGCCGTCGACCCGGTCATTCGAACGCTTCTGGCCTTCGTGGGCATGCTGCTGGAGACCTCGGTACTGGTGGGCTTAGTCGTTCCCGGCGACACGATCGTCATCGTGGCCAGCACGGCGGTAGCCAGCCCGGTCGAGTTCGTGACCCTCGTTCTGGCCGTGATCGTGGGCGCACTGGCCGGAGAGAGCATCGGTTTTGCCCTCGGACACCATTTCGGTCCGTTTATTCGGGGCAGCCGACTGGGCCGACGCATCGGCGAACACAACTGGATTCGCGCCGAGATCTATCTCGACCGGCGCGGCGGTGTCGCCGTATTCATCTCCCGGTTCTTACCGGTCTTGCACTCGCTCATTCCGGTCACTGTGGGTGCGAGTCGCATGCGCTATCGCACCTTCATGGCCTGGACCGTTCCCGCCAGCATCCTCTGGTCCCTCGCCTACGTGAGCGTCGGGTCGGCGGCGGCCGGCGGTTACCGCGAGCTGAGTGGCCAGCTGCATTTTGCCGGTTATCTGTTCGTCGGGGCGATCGCCTTGTTCGTGCTCGCCGTGTTTCTGATCAAGAAGTGGCTGCACCGCCGCGAACTGCGCCACATGGACTGACCCGCTGGGTCGCGCCGATAATGTCACCCGCGCGGTCACGAGCTCGTCGGGCACCGGTGTGTGCGAGATGAGCAGTACCGCGCGGCGGGCGTCGGCCGCCGCGGTGAGGATATCGCGCACGAGGGCATCCGCGCCGCCACTATCGACGTTGGCGGTGGGTTCGTCGACGATGAGCACCGGAAAATCGGCCAGCAGGGCACGCGCCAGCGCGATGCGCTGGGCCTGACCGCCGGAGATAAGCGCACCGCGCTCGCCCACACGGGCGTCGAGGCCGCCGCGCTGGGCGACCCAGTCGGCCAGTCCGACGCGGGCCAGCACAACGTCGAGTTCGGCATCGGTGGCGGTATCGCGGGCGAACAAGAGATTCTGACGGATGCTGTCATCAAACAACCAGGGGCGCTGCTCGCACAATCCAACCACCCGACGCACCTCGGTCTGGGTGAGCAGCCGCGCTTCGACCCCATTGAGCCGGTATGAGCCGGAGTAGTCGAGAAAGCGCACGAGGGTCTGGGCGAGAGTGGTCTTGCCGGCGCCACTCGGGCCGGCGAGGTGCACCCGGTCCCCCGGCGCCAGGCGCAGGGTCACGCCGGCCACGCCGGGTTCGGATTGCCCCGGCCAGCGTGCGCCGAGATCGGTCAGTTCGAGCACGACTGGCAATGGGGCTGAGGCTGGCAACGCGTCTTGGTCTGCACTAAGGAGCGCTTGCGGGTGCCCAACGTCGACGGGAATCTCGGCGGGCGGCGACGCCGGAACGACACCGGCGACGCGCCGTGCGCTCACCCGCACTTGACGCCAGGCAGAAGCGGCGAAGGGAATCATGCCGAACACCTCGAACACAGCCATCGGCACGAGCACGGCCACGACGAGAGTCGGGCCGAGCAGTACCGGGCTGAGCAATCCGCCACCACTGGTGAGCGCGGGGATACCGAAGTAGAGCGCGCCGAGCGTTGCCGCACCGGCGAACAGGGACACGACGGCCGATTGCACGCCGACCCCGACCGAGCGGCGCAGGGTGGCCCGGCGCAGGCGCGCATCGGTGCGCGCGAGCGCCACGAGACGCGGGCTGAGGGCGTCAAAGGCAGTGAGCACATCGAGGTTCTCGACGATTTCGAGTACCTCGTCGGCGAGGGCGCCACGCAAGGGTGCGAGCTCGCGGTCGGACCGTGCGGCCAGAGTGCCGGAGAAGACGGTGCCGAGAACTCCGGCCAGCAGCAAGCAGACGAGGAGGGTGAGCCCGGCGGCCGGGACGATCAGCCAGATGCCGACCACGCTGAGCAGGGCGGTGATGCCAGCCACCAGGAGTGGTTGCACGACGCGCAACGGCAGGTCCTGCAGGTCATCGACATCGCGCACGAGGCGGGTGAGCAGGTCGCCGCGCCCGGTACTCGCGAGCCCGGCCGGGGCCACCGGAACGATGCGACGAAAGATTCCCAGCCGCAGTTCGGCGAGCTGCCGGAACGCGGCATCGTGGCTGGTCAGCCGTTCCAGGTAGCGGAGCGCGGAGCGCCCAATCGCGAAGGCGCGCACCCCGACGATCGCCATGCCCAGAAACGCCAACGACGGCATATCGGCCGCGAAGGTGATCAACCAAGCCGAACAGGCCAGCAGCCCCACCGCCATGACGGCGCTCCCGATGCCGGCCAGCAGCCCGGGAACAAACCAGCGCTGCCGCGGCTGGGCGAGGCGCAGCACGTCTCGGGCAGCGCTGTCGAGCGTTGCGTCAGACATGACTCATCTCCTGCAGTTCCACCACGTGGTCTGCTGCGGCCACGACGGCCGGCCGGTGACTGACGACGATCACGACGCGACCCTGGTCGGCCAGATTGCGCAGCCCCGCGAGAAGACCGGCCTCAGCGTCGGAGTCCAGCGCTGAGCTCGGTTCGTCCAAAATCACCACGTGGCAATCGGTCGCGAGCACACGGTAGATGGCCCGCGCGGCGGCGACGCGTTGCGCCTGACCGCCGGAGAGCCCATCGCCGTTCACCCCGAGAACCGTGGCGGGTGACACCTCGGAGGCGCCCGCCCAGTCGAGCGCCTGCGCGACGAGGCCGTCGTCACGCAGGCCCTGGTTGGCAAAGACTGCCCCGAGCGACACATTCTCGGCCACCGTTCCTCGAAAAAGGCCAGGGCGCTGACCGGCCCAGGCCAGCCACGGCCTGGTCGCCCCGGCCGTGGCGGCCACGCCACCAAGCGTCAGCTCACCGGTCATCGGGACGAAACCGAGCAGGGCGGCCACGAGGGTCGACTTCCCAACCCCGCTCACTCCGCGCACCACGCTCAGTTCCCCGGGTGCAAATTCCGCGTGCAGCTGGTCAATCACCACGGTGTTGCCACGTCGAACGGAAACGCCGGCCAGGCGAAGCGTGCCCGAACCGGAGCCGGGTTGCCCGGCGGGCTCCGTTTCACGTCCTGGCGCGAACTCGGCGGCATCCGCTGTCCCTGAAGCCGGTGCCGTGTCGTCATCGAGAATAGCGAACAACTCTTCGGCGGCGGCCAGGCCGTCGGCGGCGGCATGAAATTGGGCGCCGACCTGGCGCACCGGCAGAAATGCCTCCGGCGCGAGCAGCAACACGAACAGGCCCACACCGAGCAGCAGCGCGCCGTCGATGAGCCGCAGGCCGATCGACACAGCGATGAGCGCGACCGAGAGGCTCGCTGCAAGCTCGAGCACGAAGCCGCTCAAGAACGACACCCGGAGCACCTTCATGGTGCGGGCGCGGTACTGCTCGGTAATCGAGCGGATCAGCACGAACTGGCGTCGCTCGCGGCCATAGATCTTGAGGGTGCCCAGGCCACCGACCAGGTCGAGAAAACCGGTGGAGAGGCGTTGGAGCGCCTGCCACTGCTCCCGCTGCACCGATTGGGTGGCCCGGCCGATGAGAATCATGAACACGGGAATGAGTGGGATCACGATGATGACTGTGAGGCCGCTGGCGAAGTCCTGCGAGAGGATGACCGCAATCAAAATGGGCGTCGCGATCATGGTCAGTAACAGTTGCGGCAGGTACCGGGCGAAGTAGTTGTCGAGAGCGTCAAGACCGGTGGTCACCACGGTGGACAGGCCCGCGCTCTGCCGGGAGGCGACCCAGTCGGGGCCACGCTCGGCGAGCTTGGCCAGGACTCGGGCCCGCAACTGGCTCTTGACCTGGGCGGCGCCGCGGTTGGCCGAGACCTCGAGCAGCCAGATGAGCGTGGAGCGCAGCACGATCACCCCGGCCAGAGCGACCAGGGTCGGCATGATCTCAGCGAGTGGCTCCCCCGCCACCGTCAGGGTGACGGCCCGGGTCAGCAGCCAGGCGAACGCGATAACGACGAGGGTTTGCGCAAGACCCAGCAGTGCGCCGATCAGAAGAAACCGGCGCGCTGCTTGAGCATATCGAAGAAGGCGAGGATCCAGAGGGCGCACTGCCCTAGTGTACGGCGAGGTCAATGTGGGCCCGGCCGATGCGCTTGCGGAACACCCAGTAGGTCCAGCCCTGATAGAGCAGAATGACGGGCATACCGATCAGTGCCGTCCAGCTCATCACGCCGAGCGTGTAGGTCGACGAGGAAGCGTTCGCGATCGTCAGGCTGTTGGCCGGGTCGTTGCTGGCCGGCATGACGTCGGGAAACAATGACGAGAACAGGGTCAGTACGACGAGACCGATCGTGCCGGCCATCAGGGCGAATGCGAGACGTTCGGCGCCGCGCAGGTTGGCCAGGAACGATGCGATCAGCAGGGCAGCGGCCAGGGCGGCGAACAGAGCGGATACCACGGTGCCGTAGGCGAGCGTCGTCCAGGCCAGGAATGTGGCCGCGGCGACGATCGTCGCGAATCCAGCTTTCGTCGCTAGTTTGCGGGCCCGCATCCGGATGTCCCCCTCGGTCTTGAGCGACACGAACACCACCCCGTGCACGAAGAACAGCAGCAGCGTCGCGACGCCGCCGAGCAGGGCATACGGGTTGAGCAGGTCGAAGATCGTTCCGACGTAGTCGTGGTTGGCGTTGAGCTTCACGCCTTGCACGATGTTGGCGAAGGCCACACCCCAGAGCAACGCCGGAACGGCCGAACCGACGATGATCAGGCCGTCGAACCATTTCTTCCACACTGATTCGGGGCGCTGGTGCCGATATTCGAATGACACACCACGCAGGATCAGGGCCACCAGAATGAGCAGCAGTATCAGATAAAACCCGCTGAACATCGTCGCGTACCACTCGGGGAATGCCGCGAACAGCGACGCCCCTGCCACGATGACCCAGGTTTCGTTGAGGTCCCAAACCGGACCGATGGTGTTGATGAGAACGCGGCGATCGGTGTCGTCTCTGCCGAGGAAAGGCAGGGACATACCGACCCCGAAGTCGAAGCCGTCGAGTACGAAGTACCCGATGAACATGAAAGCGATGATCCAGAACCAAAGAATTGTGAGATCCATTGTGTATTCTCCGTAATCCCGTCCTAATAGACCGTGACAGCGTGCTGGTGTGCCCCGGATTCGGCGTCTTGAACCGGCGCATCGTCCGGGCCCTTCTGGACGGCCTTCAAAATGAGTTTGACCTCGACCACCGCGAGAGCACCGTACAGCAGGGTGAAGACGATCAACGAGATCAAAATCTCCACTCCGCTGACCCCGGGCGAGACGCCGTCCGCGGTGCGCATGAGTCCGAACACGAGCCAGGGCTGACGGCCCATCTCCGTGAAGACCCAACCGACGCTCATCGCGAGCAGGGAGAACGGAAAGCTCCAGATCGCGACCTTCCACACCCAGGTGCGCTTCGGGCTGCGCCCCCCACGGGTCAGCCACAGGCCGACGACGGCGACGAGCATGTGCGCGAGTCCGAGGCCGATCATCCAGCGGAACGCCCAGTAGGTGATCCAGATCGTGGGGGTGTAGTCGCCAGGGCCGTAGAGAGTGACGTACTGCGCCTGCAGGTTGTTGATGCCCTCGACTGTGCCGTCGAAGGTGTGGGTCGATAGAAAGGAGAGCAGGTACGGAATACGCACGGAGAACAGCTCTTGCACGCCGTCCGGCGTGCCCAGAGTGAAGACTGAGAAGCTTGCGTTGGCACCGGTTGCAGTGTGATAGAGCGCCTCGGCCGCGGCCATCTTCATCGGTTGGGCGTCGACCATGGCCAGACCGAGCTGGTCACCGGCGAGCGTGGTGAGCACTCCGGCGATGACCATCATCCAGAGGCCGAACTTGAGTGCGGGACGCATCGTGTCGAGGTGCTGGTTGCGATAGAGGTGCCAGGCGGCTACCGAGATAATGAGTCCGGCAGACACCATGAAGCAGGCGAAAATCGTGTGCGGGAACGCGGCGAGAGCAATCGGGTTCGTGAGCAGGTCCCAGATGCTCGTGAGTTCGGCACGCCCCTTCTCCTCGTTGATCGTGTAGGCGACCGGATTTTGCATGAACGCATTCGCGGCAAGAATGAAGTAGGCCGAGGTGATCGAGCCGATCACGGTCAACCAGATCGTGCCCAGGTGAATCTTTTTGGGCAGTTTGTCCCAGCCGAAGATCCACAGTCCGATGAACGTCGCCTCGAGAAAGAACGCGACGATGCCCTCAAAGGCGAGCGGAGCGCCGAAGACGTCACCGACGAAACGCGAGTAGTCCGACCAGTTCATGCCGAACTGAAATTCCTGAACGATTCCGGTCACAACGCCCATGGCGACGTTGATGAGAAAGATCTTGCCGAAGAAGTGCGTCAGCTGCAGGTATCTTGCCTTATCCGTGCGCACCCAGGCCGACTGGAAGATCGCGACAGTGAGCGCCAAGCCGATCGTCAGTGGGACGAACAAAAAATGGTACATGGTCGTGAGACCGAACTGCCACCGTGAGAGGAGTAAAGGATCCAACCACTCGTTCATATGCCCTCCAGCATTGTTAATACCAGCGCACACTTTTCTACGCTGTGTAGAAGATTACGCTTCTACGCTGTGTAGAAGTCTCAGTTTCGGGGCGTACTATGGATTGCATGGGATCTTTGGGTGTGCTCGAGAGGCTGATGATGGATGTCCTGTGGGACTCCCCGACATCGTTGACGGCCAACGAACTCAGGCAGTCCCTGCTCAATCGCGACATTGCGTCCGCGCGACCGAAGCCCCTTGCGACGACGACCGTCTTGACGGTGCTGTCCAGGCTCGAAACGAAGGGCTTCGTCACCCGCGACCGCAGCGTTCGGCCCCACGCTTATACCGCCCTCATGACCCGGGCCGCTCACACGGCCGGCCTTATGCACGACGTGCTCGAGCAAGTACCCGACCGTCAAGCGGCACTGGTGCGCTTCATCGGAGGCGTCAGCCCCGAGGAGGCAGAGACCCTTCGCCAGCTGCTCGGCGTCGCAACGTCCGACAACTCCTAACCCCGCTCCAGCTGCGCCGTGATCACCGCCTCCGCCCTGCTCGGGGCCATCGCCGTGCTGCTCGCCTGGCCGGTGCCGCTGGCGCTGGCCCGATCACACTGGCCGGCCCGCTCCCCCGGCGTGGCACTCGTGCTGTGGCAAGCCATCGCCCTGTCCGGCGGTATTTCGATGATCGGCTCATTGCTGCTCTATGGCCTCATTCCCTTCGGCAGCCCCCTGAGGCAGGGCATCGTCGCCCTCGGCGGCGATCTTCGAACCGGCACTCTTCCGTCCGGCACGAGTTTCACCCACGTGCTCGCCCTGGGCGCTGCCCTTTTGCTCGGCACTCACCTGCTGCTGAATCTGCTCGCGACCTTCGTTCGCGCCGAACGGCAACGCCGCCGGCACCACACCCTCATCACTCTGCTCAGCGATCCCCTGAACGGCCAGCCGGGAATGCGGGTCATCGACCATCCAGCGCCGGTCGCCTATTGCCTTCCCGGAGCCGGGCATTCGGCAACGGTTCTTTCGAATGGGCTGCTCCGACTGCTCGATGCCGACCAACTACGCGCAGTGATCGCGCACGAACAGGCCCACCTCGTGCAACAGCACCACCTGGTATTGCTCGCCTTCAAGAGCTGGCACAGCGCGCTGCCGTGGTTTCCCATCGCCAATCGCGCCGAAAACGCCGTCGCTCTGCTGGTGGAGATGCTCGCCGACGACTACGCCCGCCGAGTCGTCGACGATCACACCCTCGCCCGCGCGATCGCGCTGGTGGGCTTCGCCCTGGCCGGTTTTGCCCCGAAACGCACGAGTGAAGCGGATGCGCTGGCTCCCGCCGCCGCATCCGCTTCCCTCACCCACGAGGTAGTGTCTGCCAAACCCGAGCATCCGGCGTATCAGGTGATGCCCCGCGTGGCACGGCTGGTCAACCCGGTCCAGCCGCTGCGCCACGCGGCCACGGCCGGAGCTCTTACCGTGTCGGCGATGCTCCTGGCCGGGCCGGCGCTCATTCTGTTCGCGGCTTAGAACCGTTTCAGCTAGAGCAACTTCTCCTGGGTCAGCCAGGCCGTCGCGATCTTGTCGGCCGAGAGCTTGTCGTTGACGCTCTGCGAATTCAACTCGACCAGAGAGTCGGCCGTCAGTGCCGCACTGACCTTGTTGAGAATCCCCGCCGCGCTGTCATCGACCTTCTTGGAGACGACGGGCACGACGTTGTCCGGAAAGAACAGTCCGTCAGGGTCGGAGAGGGCGACCAGATTGTCGGTCTTGATGTTCGGGTTGGCCGTGTAGATGTTAGCGAGCTGGATGTCGCCGTCGACGAGCGCCTTCACGGTCAGCGGTCCGCCGCTGTCCTCGACCGGCACGAACCCGGCGATGTCAATTCCGTACTTCTCCTTCAAGGCAGTCGGCCCGTACGGACGGGTCTCCAGCTCTGAATTACCGCCGACGGTGATCGGTTCGGTGACGTTGGTCAGGGAGGCTACGTCGGTGAGGTTATACTTGCTCGCGAAAGCACCGGTGACGGTCCAGGAGTTCTGATCGGAGGCGTCCGCCTTGTCGAGAACCCGGAGGTTGTCGGGCAGGGCCGCCTGGAGTTCTGCGTAGGCCGCGTCACTGGTGCCACCGACGGCGTTCTTGTCGAGGGCCTGCAGAAGGCTCCCGGTGTATTCCGGGAAGACATCGATCTTGCCGCTTTCGATGTCGGGCAGGTAGACCTCGCGCTGACCGATCTGGAACTGTCGATCGACGGTGAAGCCACCGGCTTCAAGTGCCTGGGAGTAAATTTCGGCGATGATCTCGTTGGAGTAATACGCCTGCGACCCGACCACGATGGTCGACCCGGCGGCACCACTCGACGGTTCCGCCAGGGGATCCCCCGACGCACACCCTGCGAGGGCTACGACGGCCCCAACCGCGACGGCGCCAATGAGCGTGAGTCGGCCTCTATGTGCTGTGAACATTGCTGTTTCCTTCCTCGATGGTGGATTCCATCACCGGTCGGGATCGGGATGACCCGCCCGGGATATCTGTGGGGAGCCCCGCTGTCACACCGCGGGGAACGACCAACTTTTGTACGAGGGCGAACACACCCTCCAACACGATAGCGAGCAGGATCACCAGAATCGAGCCGCCCAGCATTTCGCCGTAGTCGCGGGTGCGCAGACCGGCGAACAGATAGCGGCCGAGCCCGAAATCGGCGACATACGCCGCGAGGGTGGCCGTTGCGACCACCTGCAGGGTCGCGGAGCGAAGGCCCCCAATGAGCAGGGGCAGCCCGAGCGGCAACTCGACCTTGAGCACGATCTGTGCCTCCGACATGCCCACGGCCCTGGCCGCATCGATAACTTTACGATCGACGGCCTCGAATCCGGTGTAGGCACCGGCCAGAATGGGCGGAATGGCCAGCACGGTCAGCGCCACATAGGGGGCGTTCAAGCCGATACCCACCCACAGTGCGACGAGGGTGAGCAGGCCCAGAGTGGGAATGGCCCGGAAGGCGCCCGAGGTTGCCACGGCGAACCCCCGGCCACGACCGGTATGCCCGATCAAGAACCCGATCGGCACGGCGATCGCCGCTGCGATGACGAGGGTCACCAGTGTGAACAGCAGGTGTTGGGCCAGACGCGTGGGAATTCCGCCGGCGCCGACCCAATTCGCGGGGTCGCTCAACCAGGCCAGAGTGTCGATGAGAAAGCTCATGTGGCTACCCCCGCGACGACGGCATCGCGTCGGGTCCGTGCGCCGCTCGCGGAGCGCCGGGTCCACGGCATCAACAGCCGTCCAAGCAGAACGAGCACCGCATCCAGGGCGAGGGCGAGCAGCACGGTGGCCACGATGCCGGCGATGATCTCGGCCTGGATTCCCCGTTGGAACCCGTCGGTGAACAAGCTGCCGAGGTTCTGAGCGCCGATCACCGCGCCGACCGTGGCGAGACTCACCGTGCTGACGGCCACCACGCGCAGGCCGGCCAGCAGAACGGGGCCCGCCAGGGGCAGCTCAACCTGCCAGAATGACGTCCATCCCGAAAAACCGACGGCCGTCGCCGACTGTTGCACGTCTCGGTCGACGGAACCGAGACCATCCGCGACCACCCGCACCATCAGGGCGACTCCGTAGAGAGTGAGCGCAATGATCAGGTTCAGTGGCGAGCGGATGCTGGTGCCCACGATAAAGGGCAGCACGATGAACAACGGCAGCGACGGAATCGCATAGAGCACTCCGACCGTCGTGAGAATGACCGCCCGGCTCGTGCGGTAACGATGCGCCAGCCAGCCAAACGGGAGGGCGATGACGAAGCTGAGGAAGATCGAGGGCACGCTGAGTACGAGGTGATCGATTGTGCGATCCCAGATGAGGTCGAGATTTGACCAGATCCAGGTCACCGCGAATCCCCACCCTGCGCCGGAGCACCCGGCCCACGCGGACCGGCCTTTGATTCTCCAGTACCGACCGTTGAGGATGCGGTCGGCGAGCGGGAGCCGACGAGCACTCCGGCCAGGCGCCCTGTTCCGTCGACCACGATGTCGCCATCGCCGCGATTTTCGACGTGCAAAGACCTTTTGCCTCGATCCGCGCCGACGAACGTCGCCACGAACTCGTCGATCGGATTCGCCAGGATCTCGGCGGGGGTACCCACCTGGGCGACCTTGCCGCCGGTGCGCAGGATGACCACCCGATCGCCGAGCAGGAAGGCTTCGTCGATGTCGTGGGTGACGAAGACAACCGTCTTGCCGAGTTCGCGTTGCAGCCGCAGTAGCTCCTGCTGCAATTCGGCGCGCACGATGGGATCCACCGCGCCGAATGGCTCATCCATGAGCAGGATATTGGGATTGACAGCGAGCCCGCGTGCAACGCCAACGCGTTGCTGCTGGCCGCCGGAGAGTTGGTTGGGATACCGATTGGCGAGGGATCGGTCCAGGCCCACCGTGTCCAGGAGCACGAGTGCCTCTTCGCGGGCTTTCCTTTTCGGCGTTCCCCGCAGCATCGGCACGGTGGCGACGTTGTCGACGACCCTGCGATGGGGAAGCAGCCCCGAGTTCTGCATGACGTAGCCAATTCCGCGTCGCAGCTGGACCGGCTCAAGGGTACCGATGTCGGCTCCATCAATGTCAATGGACCCGCTGGTCGGATCGACCATCCGGTTGATCATACGGAGCAGGGTCGTCTTGCCCGACCCCGAGGTTCCGACGAACACGGTGGTTTTGTGCGAGGGCAGCGCGAGGCTGAAGTCGTCGACGGCGAGGGTGCCATCGGGGAATCGTTTGGTCACCGAGTGGAATTCAATCATCTTGGTGGCTCGCTCCTCGCATCGGGTCAACACAAAGCAGATGTTAACCCAATCACTATTCGCCGCAACTGGCAAAACCGATTACACACCGAGATTCATCCAGAAGCGAACCGGCCAGGCCCGCAGACAACAAAAAAGCCGAGCGCCCGGTGGGTCGCTCGGCTCTCAGTGGATGCTAGGACAACGCAGCGAGAAGGTGGAGTGCCTGCGGGCTGTAGAAGCGGTCGAGGTAGTCACGCAGCACCAAACGGCACTCGGTGATAAAGCGCTCGTCACCGACCGGGTCGGTGTGGAAGGCGCGGGCGAGCAGCGCGTCGGCCATCTCGACGGCGACTTCGAGTCGAAAGATCAGTTCCGCGCCGGCCGGCAGATTGAATTCGTTCACGAGCACATCGGCGAGTCGGCGGGCGAAGAAATCAGCATCCGCAACGGCGTCGGCGGTCGGAGCGCCGTGGCGGTCGTCGAAATTCACAATGCGAAAGCCGGGCTCCGTGCGGTACAGGCCCACAAATGCGGTGACAACACAGTCCACCGCGTCCCACCAGGAGGTGAGGGTGCTGGCGCCGAGCTCGTCGACGACACGCTGCCGAAAGCGCACCACGGCACGCTCGTGCAGGGCATGCAAGACGGCCACTCGGTCGGGGTAGTAGCGGTAGACCGTTCCGATGGAGGCACCGGCGCGTTCCGCGACCATCGCGGTCGTGATGCGGTCGAAACCGACCTCGTCCACCACGGCGGCAGCCGCATCGAGCAGACCGGACAGACGTGCAGCGCTGCGCTGCTGAATCGGCTCCGTGCGCACCTGCTGGAGTGCTGCACCGGTCTCATTACTTAGTAAGCCACCATGCGGCATTTATCCCCCTTGAAGATACGCCACCATCCTACGGGGTAAAACCCTATTCCCTCAGACTTGATGGGGGATGCACAGCAAGCATGGCAGAATGAGGGAGTGCCACAGTCCCCAGACGCAAAGCCGAACGCGCCCAGTCCCGTGCGAATCATGCACCGGGCGGCCCGCATCGAAGACTGGCTGCACGACCGCCGCGAATATTCGGCCCGCCGCCGCGGCTACCAGCCGACCGTCATTCCCTACACCGGGTATGGCTCGACGGCGTGGGTGCGCATCCTCTGCCGAGTTCTCCTGACCAAACCAGACAAGCCCGCGAAACGCCAAAAGCGTCCCCGAGCGGATGGCCGTGACGCCGGCATTCGAGGCTGGCGCAGTTTCACGAGCGTGCCCGTCAATGATGTCACCGTCACGATTGAGATCGGTGGTCAGACGCATCACGTGCAGGCGGATCGCGGAGGGGTCGTCGATACCGTGGTCGCAGTGTCACTGACCGCCGGCTGGCACCTGGCCCGGCTGCACACGGAATTCTCGGTGGTGGTCGAAGCCCCGCTATTCATCGTGGCACCCACGGTCGGCTACGGCGTTGTTTCCGACGTCGACGACACCGTGATGGTCACCACTCTCCCCCGTCCGCTGCTGGCAGCCTGGAACACGTTCGTGCTCGACGAGCACGCCAGGGTCCCGACCCCCGGAATGGCCGTGTTCCTGGAACGATTGGCGTCGTTCACCCCCGGCGCTCCGGTCATCTACCTCTCCACCGGGGCCTGGAACGTGGCTCCCACGCTGTCGCGCTTTCTATCACGCAACCTCTACCCGGCGGGGGCACTGCTGCTGACCGACTGGGGGCCCACCCACGACCGCTGGTTCCGCAGTGGCAGTGCGCACAAACGAGAGAACCTGCGTCGGCTCGCCGAACAGTTTCCGCACATGCGCTGGATCTTGATCGGCGACGATGGCCAGCACGACGAGGCCATCTATAGCGACTTTCAGCGCGACTATCCGAACAGCGTCGCGGCCGTGGCCATCCGTCAGCTCTCTCCGAGCGAAGCAGTGCTCGCCGGTGGGCGTTCGCGAGACGCCGTCTTAATCGAGGGCGGCACCGCCGCCCCCTGGGTCTACGGTCCCGACGGATCGAGCCTCGCCAACCAACTCGCCGAGCACGGGCTGTTGTAGCCCCGCTGACGGGCTCGGACAGCGGGGCTAACTGGCCGGTGCCAGGATGCGGTCGAGCCCACGGTTGATCTGGCGGGCCCAGAGCGGACCGCGATAGAGGAACGCCGTGTAGCCCTGTACCAGGGTGGCGCCGGCAGTGAGGCGCTCGGCCACCTGGGCGGCCGTGTCCACCCCACCGACCGAGATGACACAAAATTCGGGCGGCACAACGGCGCGAATAAGCTGCAGGATCGCCAGGGACCGGGCGTGCAGCGGGGCGCCGGACAGGCCGCCGGCTCCGGCGGCGGCGATGGTGGCGGCATCCGTTCGCAAACCGGTGCGGGAGATGGTGGTGTTGGTGGCGATGATGCCATCGAGGCCGAGCTCGACGGCGAGAGTGGCGATACGCGCGACTTCGGCATCGTCGAGGTCGGGGGCGATCTTGACGAGCAGTGGAGTGGCGCCGGCGGCACGCTTGACCGCGGTCAGCAGCGGGGCGAGCTGGTCGAGTTCCTGGAGTCCGCGCAATCCCGGCGTGTTGGGTGAGCTCACGTTGACCACGAGATAGTCGGCGAGGGCGGCGAGGGTCTCAGCGCTTCGCAGATAGTCGGCCGTCGCGTCCTCGACGGCTGTCACGCGGCTCTTGCCGATGTTGATCCCGAGTACGGGGCGCCCGGCCGCGGCACGCACCCGGGTCAGTCTGGCGACGGCCGCGGCAGCGCCATGGTTATTGAAGCCCATACGATTGATGACCGCGCGGTCGGCGACGAGCCGAAACAGGCGTGGGGAGGGGTTACCCGGTTGGGCGACGGCGGTGAGCGTGCCGACCTCGACGTGTCCGAACCCGAGCTGGCCGAGGCCGAGCACGGCCTCGCCGTCCTTGTCGAAACCGGCGGCGACGCCGAACGGGGACGAAAAGTGCAGCCCCAGGGTGTTCACGCCCAGGTCAGTACGCGGACGAGTGAATCGGTGCACCAGACGCCCGATCCCCCAGGATGGCAGTAGCCGAATGACGGTGAAGGCGAAGTGGTGTGCGCGCTCGGGATCCATCCGGGTGAGCACGTATTTGAACAAGAGCGGATACATCGAACCCTACGGTTTGGTGGAGCTGGCGGGGGCGGTGCCGATCGGCGCGTCGCCGGCATCCGCTGCGGCGCCGCGAACTTTTGACCGGGCCGAGTGCTCGCGGCGCAGCTGCGTGATGGCGACCTCGAAATCGTCGAGCGAGTCGAAGCCCTGGTAGACGCTCGCGAACCGCAGATACGCCACCTCATCGAGGTCCCGCAGCGGGGGCAGGATGGCCAGTCCGACGTCGTTGGCGTCGACCTGGGAGGCACCGGTCTGGCGGATGGTCTCCTCAACCTTCTGGGCCAGCATGGCGAGGTCGGAGTCGGTGACGGGTCGGCCCTGGCAGGCCTTGCGCACGCCGGAGACAATCTTCTCGCGGCTGAACTGTTCGACCACGCCGCTGCGCTTGATGATGTTCAGGCTGGCCGTCTCGGTGGTGCTGAAGCGGCGACCGCATTCCGGGCACTGCCGGCGGCGACGAATCGACAGTCCGTCGTCGCTCGTGCGCGAGTCGACGACTCGGGAATCGGGGTGGCGACAGAACGGGCAGAACATTATGGAACTAGCTTAGCTGTCGGCACTGAAGCGAGCGGCCTGGAACCGAGCAGCCACGGCGTCTCCGTGCGCCGGCAGTGCCTCGGCATGGGAGAGCGCCGCAATGTGATCGGCGACAGCTTCGAGCGCGTCCCTGCTGTAGCGCACGACCTGCTGCGGCCGCAGAAACGTGTAGGCGCCAAGGCCCGACGAGAACCGGGCCTGTCCCCCGGTCGGCAGTACGTGGTTGGATCCGGCAACGTAATCGCCGAGGCTCACCGGCGAATATGGGCCGAGAAAAATGGCTCCGGCGTTCTCGATCTGTGCGAGCACGGCGTCTGGATCGCTCGTCTGGATCTCGAGGTGCTCCGGCCCGAACGCGTTGCTGAACGCGGCCGCCACCTGCAGGTCGTCGACGAGCACGATGGCTGACTGGCGCCCCCGAAGCGCTGCAGTCACCCGCTCGCTGTGGGTAGTGGATGCGGCCAGCACGGCCAGGTGCGCCGCCACGGCCTCGGCGAGCTCGGGAGAATCGGTCACCAGCACGGCCGCAGCGAGTTCGTCGTGCTCGGCCTGGCTGACCAGATCGGCGGCGACGAGCAGCGGGTCGGCGGCGGCATCCGCTATGACGAGAATGTCGGTGGGGCCGGCCTCGGAGTCGATGCCGGCCTGCCCGCGAATGAGTCGCTTGGCCGCGGCGACGTAGACGTTGCCCGGGCCGGTGACGATCTGCACCGGGTCGAGGCCGATGTCTTCGACCCCGTAGGCGAGGGCGCCGATGGCCCCTGCCCCGCCCATTGCGTAGATCTCATCGACCCCGAGCAGTCCGGCGACAGCGAGAATGGTCGGGTGCACGCGCCCGTCGAACTGGCTCTGCGGCGGCGAGGCCAGGGCGATCGACCGCACGCCCGAGACCTGCGCGGGTACGACGTTCATCACGACGCTCGAGGGGTAGACGGCCTTGCCGCCGGGAACGTAGAGACCGACCCGGTTCACCGGCTGCCAGCGTTGAGTGACGGTGGCCCCGGCTTCGATGGTGGTGGTCACGTGCGGCGGCACCTGAGCGGCGCTGGCCAGGCGTACGCGGTGGATGGTCTCGGTGATGGCCGTGCGCACGGCCGGGTCGAGCCCGGCGACCGCGTCGGTAATGTGGCTCGGCGGAACCCGCACCTGGCCCGGGCGCACCCGGTCGAGCCGTTCAGCCTGGTCGAGCAGGGCCGCCCCGCCGCGCGCGCGTACGTCGGCGATCAGCTCGGCCGCGACATCGGCGGCGACGGCAACGCTCGTCAGAGCGCGCGGAACGGAAGCCAGAAGCGCGGCCGGTGTCGGCTCGCTCCCGCGAAGGTCAATAGTCTGAATCATCGTCACCCAGCCTATCCGTCAACGCGACTAAACAATCAGTGCGCGGGAATAGGGTGGTGCTGAAACAGATTGTTGGTTGAGTATGCAAAGCAACGTTGAACCCCCAGTGACTACTCTGCCCGTCATGACCGTGCCTGCCAGCCCGCCGCTGGCCACCGATCTCAATGCCCCCGACGACCTCGCCGCGTTCAAACACGCGTTCCGTCGTCATGCGGCGGGGGTCGCCGCGATCACGACGCTCGCGCCCGACGGCTCCCCGGTCGGCTTCACGGCCACCTCGTTGGCGTCGCTCTCCGCGGTTCCGCCACTGGCCACGTTCAACATGGCCCGATCGGCCAGCTCGTGGTCCGCGCTCGCTGTCGCCGACCGCGTGGTCATTCACATGCTGGGCGCCCACAATCGTGCTGTCGCTGAGAAACTTGCCGGTCCCCACGCGGATCGTTTCGTGGGAGATCACTGGCAGCCGGGGCCGTACGGACTCCCGGTGCTCACCGGCGTGACCAGCTGGATGATCGGTCGCATCGTCGAACGGGTTTCTGTACACAATAATGCCGTTGTGGTGGTGCAGATCGAGGGCGGCGGCATGGGCCCCGACGACGACGCCCTGCTCTACCACGAGCGCACCTACCGGGTACCGGGCGCCGCCGTCTAGACCCACGCTCCGCGCTGGCCCCTGGTCGGAGCTGCTCCCGTGCCCTGTCGAGATGACCCGCAAACTCTGTGGCACGCCCCGCCTCGAAGGGCCGAACTTCATCAACGATGATGTGAACGGAGGAGATCGTGGCTGAGCGGGATGCCCACCAAGGAGGCCCATCATCGATGTCCTAAAAAGCGAACTGTTCGTATGGTTGTCCCATGACGGCCCTCTGCACGTACATTGTGACCTTCGACGAAGTCGAGCTCTGCGTCGAGATGTACGGAGAGCGACGTGACCCTCCCGTGCTTCTGATCGCCGGGATGTCAGCCTCTATGTTGTGGTGGCCGGGCGAGGTCTGCGAGGCGATCGCATCCTCTGGGTTCTTCGTGATCCGTTACGACCAGCGGGACACCGGTCGTTCGACGAGTTTTCCACGCGGGCGCCCCGGCTACTCGACCCACGATCTAGCGGCCGATGCCTTGCATATCTGCGACTCGCTCGGTCTGCGTTCCACGCACGTGGTCGGCCACTCCCTGGGATCAGGCATCGCCACTATTCTGGCTGTCGACCACCCCGAGCGGTTGCGCTCTGTGACATTGATAGGGGCAACCACCGGGGCGCCAGGCCTTCCTGCTGGAACCGGTATCTTCCCCGTTCTCCCTGAGGATCTCGATTCGAGAGTGGCCGCTATCGATTACCTCCTCGAGGACACTCGCGCCTGTGATGGCCTATCACCCCGGTTTGACGAGGATCGGATCCGCCAGTTCATCACCAGCGACGTAGATCGAGCCGACGATATCGCCGCCACGATCTCCAATCCTCCTGCCATGGAGTTCCTACACCCCAGACGCGGCGACCTCGGCACCGTGTCTGCCCCGTCCCTCGTGATGCACGGCGAAATGGACTCAGTTTTTCCGGTGGCTCACGGCGAGGCCGTCGCACGTTTGATACCCGATGCCGCTTTCGTGGTGCTTCCCGGCGCCGGGCACACATTACTCACCATCGATCAAGCAGATTTCACGACCCCCCTCATCCGTCACCTCCGTGTGGCCGAGCGCCGCTGCTAGCGGCGGTCTGGTCCCCTCGTCGACGGCTTCGCCGGCGCCGTCCGCGTCCTTTCGATTCCTGACCAGCTCCCCCCACGATTTCGATCTGGATTAAGGGTGCGGGTGCGGGTGCGGCAACTGATCACGCCATGGCCTGGGGTTAGGCTCTCAGCTTCTTCCGGTCCGCTTTGCGGCGCCGGCGTTCAGCCTCGACGACCGCGGCCTCGGCCGGTGTCGGCGCGGTTCCGCCGAGATGGGCGGGTTGCCACCACTGGCCGACTCCGGTAACCGGATACTCCGCCTGCACCGCGTCGACGAGTCCCTGCAGGGTGTCGTGCAGTTGCAGCGTGGCCGCCGCGACGTCATCGTCGGCCGGGTCAACGGCATCCATTGAAAACGACGCGCCAAAGCGGATGATGACCGGCACGCCGAGCCGCTCCCGCAGCGTCGACCGATGGTTCTTGGTCATCAGCCGATGCCCGCCCCACACGACGACCGGAATGATCGGCACGTTCGCGGCCAGCGCCATGCGCACCGCGCCGGTTTTCAGCTCACGCACGGTGAATGAAGCGTTGACGCCGCCCTCGGGAAACACGCCGAGCAGCTCACCGGTGCCGAGGGCCGCCACCGCCTGGTCGTAGGCCGCACGGCCGCTCTCCATGTCGACCGAGATATGTTTCATGCCGCGCAGCAGACGCCCGACCAGCGGCTGGTCGAAGGCGCCCTTCTTGGCCATGAAACGGATGTGCCGGCGGTTGTGCAACCAGGCGACCCACTCGACCAGGGCGAAATCGAGGTAGCCGAAATGGGTGATCGCCAGCACGGCGCCGCCGGTGGCCGGCAGCTGATTCAGCCCGGATGTGGTCTGGCGTACCCGGAGCAGGCCGAACAGGGCGCGACCGGCGCCGATAGCGGTCGAATAGATCGGCTCTCGCGTGTGCATGGTGCCAGCCTAGGCGCACCCGGCTGGCACGTGAGGAACTTACCGGGGCGACAAGGGAAAGGCATCCTGACAGTGCAACGACCGCCCGACGCCCGGAATCAGGTCAGACAATGCAACGACCGCCCGACGCCCGGAATCAGGTCAGACAATGCAACGACCGCCCGACGCCCGGAATCAGGTCAGACAATGCAACGACCGCCCGACGCCCGGGATCAGGTCAGGCAGTTCGGCCCGAGGATGCTCTTGAGCTCACCGAACAGGTCGGCGCTCACCTTCACCCGGTGTGGCAGCTCGAATACTCGTGCCAGGTCACCCTTGACCAGTTTCAGCCGGACCTCGGCATCTCCGGCGTGACGCTGAAGAATCTCACCGAGCGTACTCACGGTGTCGGTCGTCGCGCGGGCCTCCCCCACCGTGATCGAGACCATACTCTGGTCGGACCCTTGCCCGAGTTCGGGCTGGAAGACACTGAACGCGTGCAGGTTCATGCCGTCGTCGCGCAAGCTGACCCGACCACGTACCACGACCACCGCGTCGCTGATCAGCTCGGGCGCGAATTCGAGGTACGCCTTGCCCATGAACATCGCGGTGATCTCACCGCCGAAGTCTTCGACCTGGATCATGCCGTACTGGTTGCCCGATTTTTTAGCAATACGGTGCTGCACGCTCGTGATCAGTCCCGCCACGGTCACCGTGTCACCGTCTTCGGTCGATTCCGACGCGATCAGGTCGGCAATCGTGGTACTCGCGTGTTTGGCGAGCGGAATCTCCAGCCCGGCGAGCGGGTGGTCGGACACGTACAGCCCGAGCATGTCGCGTTCGTAGGCGAGCTTCTCCTTCTTGCTCCATTCGGGCCGGTCGGGCACCTGCTCCGTGTCCTGCGGTTCGTCAAACAGGCTGTCGAAGTCGAAACCGATATTGCCGTTGCTCTCCTCCCGCTTGATCTTGACGGCCGACTCGACGGCCGATTCGTGTATTTCGACCATGCCGCGCCGGGTCGCGCCGAGCGAATCGAACGCCCCAGCCTTGACCAGCGACTCGATCGTGCGCTTGTTGGCGACCGGCAGCGGCACCTTGCGCAGAAAATCGTGGAACGACTCGAAGCGGCCTTTTTCCTCGCGGGCACCGCGGATGGCCTCGACCACGTTGAAGCCGACGTTGCGCACAGCACCCAGGCCGAAGCGGATGTCGGTACCCACGGCCGCGAAGAACCCGATGGATTCGTTCACGTCGGGGGCCAGCACCTGAATGCCCATGCGGCGGCATTCATTGAGGTAGAGCGCGAGCTTGTCGCGGGAGTCGCCGACGCTCGTGAGCAGGGCGGCCATGTACTCGGCCGGGTAGACGGCCTTGAGGTAGGCGGTCCAGTAGGAGAGCACGCCATAGGCGGCCGAGTGCGCCTTGTTGAAGGCATAGTCGGAGAACGGCAGCAGGATATTCCAGACCGTGGTGACGGCATCCATCGAATAGCCGCGGTCCTGCATGCCCTGGGCGAAGCCCTCGAACTGCTTGTCCAGTTCGGACTTCTTCTTCTTACCCATGGCGCGGCGCAACAGGTCGGCCTCACCGAGCGAGAAGCCGGCGAGCTTTTGCGCGATCGACATGACCTGCTCCTGATACACGATCAGGCCGTATGTCGTGCCGATGACGTCTCGAAGCGGCTCCTCAAGCTCTTTATGAATCGGGATGATCTCTTGCACGCCGGTTTTACGCAGCGCGTAGTTGGTGTGCGAGTTCGCGCCCATGGGCCCGGGGCGGTACAGGGCGATGACGGCCGAGATGTCTTCGAAGTTGTCGGGCTTCATGAGCCGCAGCAGTGCCCGCATCGGACCGCCGTCGAGCTGGAAGACACCGAGGGTGTCACCGCGCGCGAGCAGTTCGTAGGCGGCGGGGTCTTCGAGCCCGAGGTCTTCGAGCACGGGGCGGTGGCCACGGTTCACCGCGATGTTGTCGAGGGTGTCATCGATGATGGTGAGGTTGCGCAGCCCCAGGAAGTCCATCTTGATCAGTCCGAGGGCTTCGGAAGCCGGGTAGTCGAATTGCGTGACGACCTGACCATCCGCTTCACGCTTCATGATCGGAATAATGTCGATCAGAGGGTCACTCGACATGATGACGCCGGCGGCGTGCACGCCCCACTGGCGTTTGAGGTTCTCCAGGCCCAGGGCGGTGTCGAAGACGGTGCGCGCTTCGGGATCGCTCTCGATCACCGCACGAAAGTCGGCAGCTTCCCGGTAGCGCGGGTGGTCCTTGTCGAACATGCCGGTCAGCGGCACGTCCTTGCCCATGATGGCCGGCGGCATGGCCTTGGTGAGCTTGTCCCCCATGCCGAAGGGAAAGCCGAGTACGCGCGAGGCGTCTTTCAGGGCCTGTTTTGCCTTGATCGTGCCGTAGGTGACGATCTGGGCAACGCGTTCCTCACCGTACTTCTCGGTGACATATTTGATGACCTCACCGCGACGACGCTCGTCGAAGTCGACATCGAAGTCGGGCATGGAGACGCGGTCGGGGTTGAGAAAGCGTTCGAAGATGAGTCCGTGCACGAGCGGATCGAGGTCGGTGATGCCCATCGCATAGGCGACCATCGAGCCGGCGCCGGAGCCACGGCCAGGGCCGACGCGGATGCCCTGCTGCTTGGACCACATGATGAAGTCGGCGACGACGAGAAAGTAGCCGGGGAAGCCCATCTGCACGATGATGCCGACTTCATAGTCGGCGCGCTTGCGGACGTCGTCGGGGATGCCCTTCGGGTACCGCTTGGCCAGCCCGATCTCGTTCTCCTTGATGAACCAGCTTTCCTCGTTCTCACCTTCCGGGCAGGGAAAGCGGGGCATGTAGTTGGCATTGGTGTTGAATTCCACCTCACAGCGCTCGGCGATGAGCAACGTGTTGTCGCAGGCTTCGGGGTGGTCGCGAAACAGGTGACGCATTTGCGCGGCGGTTTTGAGATAGAACTCGTTGGAGTCGAACTTGAACCGGTTCGGGTCGTCGAGGGTGGACGCCGACTGCACGCAGAGCAGCGCGGCGTGGGCGGTGGCGTCGTGGGCGTGCGTGTAGTGCAGGTCGTTGCTGGCCAGCAGGGGCAGATCAAGCTCCTTGGCGAGCTTGAGGAGGTCGGTCATGGTACGGCGCTCGATGTCGATACCGTGATCCATGATTTCGCAGAAGAAGTTCTCCTTGCCGAAGATGTCCTGAAAATCTCCGGCGGCCTTCTTGGCCTCCTCGTACTGGCCTAGGCGCAAGCGGGTCTGTACTTCCCCACCGACGCAGCCGGTCGTGCCGATCAGACCCGTCGAATACTGGCTGAGCAGCTCGCGGTCCATGCGCGGTTTGAAGTAGTAACCCTCGAGGCTCGCCTTCGACGACAGCCGGAACAGATTGTGCATGCCGGCGGTGTTCTCGGAGAGCAGGGTCATGTGGGTGTACGACCCGGCGCCACCGACGTCATCCCGGTTTTGTCCGCTCGTGCCCCAGCGCACCCGGGTCTTGTCGCGGCGATCGGTGCCGGGGGTGATGTAGGCCTCGGTGCCGATGATCGGCTTGATGCCGGCGTCGGTCGCGCTCTTCCAGAAGTCGAAGGCACCGAACACGTTGCCGTGGTCGGTGATCGCCACCGCCGGCATCCCCTGCTCTACGGCGGCTTTGATCAGGGGTTTCACCCGGGCAGCACCGTCCAGCATGGAATATTCGCTGTGCACGTGCAGGTGAACGAACGAATCCGTGGCGGTTTCCGGGTTACTCACAATGACTCCGACGAGTTGATGAAACGGTTATGGAACAGTCGGCAGCGGTCAGTCTCCGCGCAGCACCGCAAGGGCGTGGGTGAGATCGGCCGGGTAGTCGGCGTTGTAGCTGACCCACTCCTGACTGTCCGGGTGGGTGAACGCCAGCTGCTTGGCGTGCAGCCACTGGCGTTTCAATCCGAGCCGGGCGGTGATCGACGGATCGGCGCCGTACATGGCGTCTCCGACACACGGATGCCGTTGGGCGTGCATGTGCACCCGAATCTGGTGGGTGCGCCCGGTCTCCAGGTGCACCTCGAGCAGCGAGGCGGACGGAAAAGCCTCCAGGGTCTCGTAGTGGGTGATCGAGTGCTTGCCGTCGGCCATGACCGCGAACTTCCAGTCCGACCGCGGGTGGCGTCCGATGGGTGCGTCGATGGTGCCGGTGAGCGGATCGGGATGGCCCTGCACGACGGCGTGGTAGATCTTCTCGACCTCGCGGTCGTGGAACGCTTTCTTCAGCGCGACGTAGGCCGTCTCCGACTTGGCGACGACCATGAGGCCGCTCGTGCCCACGTCGAGGCGATGCACGATCCCCGCGCGTTCGGCTGCGCCCGAGGTCGCGATCCGGTAACCCGCCGCCGCGAGGGCGCCGGGAACGGTTGGACCAGTCCAGCCGACGCTCGGATGAGCCGCGACCCCGGCCGGCTTGTTGATGACGACGATGCTCTCGTCGTCGTGCACGATGGTCAGGTCGGGAACGGCGATGGGAATGATGCGCACCGGCTGCTTGGGCTGCCAGGTGACTTCGATCCAGCTGCCGGCTCGCAAACGGTCAGATTTGCCCACGACGGTTCCGTCGAGCACGACGCCTCCGGCCTCGGAGACCTCGGCGGCGAAGCTGCGGGAGAATCCGAACAACTTGGCCAGTCCGGCATCAACGCGCACACCTTCCAAACCGTCCGGAAGGGGAAGCGATCGCCGCTCCGGGGGGTTGGTCAGGTCGAGGGAACCCGTCACGGCCGGGCCTCGGCCCCGGGTGTCGGCCGGTCGCTGGTCGACACGCCCGGGTTCACAGCATCCGTTTGATGCCGGGGTGACTCCACGCTCGGGCTGGCGGTCTTGCTGACAGCTTCCGCCTTATTGCCGTCCAGGCCGATGCCGCGAATCGTCAAAATCATAAAGATAACCATGCTGGTCACGATGGCTATGTCGGCGACGTTGTAGATCGCCGGCAGCAGCCACGGAGTTGAGATGAAATCGACGACGTGCCCCACCCCGAAGCCGGGTTCGCGCAGCAACCGATCCGTCAGGTTTCCGAGCACGCCACCGAGCAGGAGCCCAAAGACGAGGCCCCAGGCCAGTGAACGGATGCGCCGGGCGAACCAGACGATGAACACCACGACCGCGGCGGCGATGATCGAGAAGATCCAGGTGGATCCGCTCGCGAGCGAAAAAGCCGCGCCCGGGTTCCGAACGAAATGCCATTGCAGCACATCGTTCAGAACCCGAACCACGGAGCCCTCGGTCATCGAGACGACGACGAGGTACTTACTGAATTGATCGAGCGCGTAAACGCCCAGCGCGACGAGAGCTAGAACGATGAGCGCTCGCGAACGCTTCTTCGTTCTTGCGCTAGGCTCCAAAGCCCTGGAAGCTGGGCTTCGGCGCGTTCCCGGCGTCAACCGAGCTCGCGTCGAGGTCGTGGAGCTGGCCCTCGATGTAGCTCTTCAGCTTGAGGCGGTACTCCCGCTCGAACGTGCGCAGCTCGTCGATCTTGCCTTCGAGGGTGGAACGTTCCAGGTCGAGCTTCTGCAGCTGGACGCGCTGCTGGGTCTCGGCTTCGGCGATGACGCGTGCCGCGGTGGCATGGCCTTCGGCGATCAGCGCGTCGCGCTTCTCGGCGCCTTCCTTGACGTGCTCTTCATGCAGGCGGCGAGCCAGCTGCAGCAGATTGGTCGTGCCGGCGGTCTCGTCGATCGGCGCGGCGGCGACAGCAGCAACCGGAGCGGCCACGACGGGTTCGACCACTGCAACCGGCTCGGCAACCGCGGCGGCGACCGGAGCGGACTCGACTGCCGGGGCAGCATCGGAGCCGACCTGGCCGCGCAGTTCCTCGTTCTCCTTGGTCAGGCGACGCAGTTCGACGACGACCTCGTCGAGAAAGTCATCGACCTCGTCCTGGTCGTATCCCTCGCGGAACTTGGTCGACTGAAACCTTTTGTTGACTACATCTTCCGGAGTTAGCGCCATGGCTTTCCACCCTCAAAACTTGTGTGTGTTATGAACATTTGACTGACTTGAGACGAGTATCGCCCAAGTGTTGGATTGACTACGGGCGGCCAACGAGCGAGTACGGGCTCGCGGCGAACCAGCCATCCGATAAGGATACATGCCCCGGTCGAACGTTTAGATTAAGCCCGACAGGGACATGCCGACGATGGTGCAAAGCATCGTCAGGGTGAAGCCGAAATCCAACGCGATAGGCCCGATGCGAAGCGGCGGGACCAGGCGACGGAAAAAACGTACCGGTGGGTCGGTCAGCGTGTAGACGAGTTCGACGAGCACGAGCAGGAAGCCCTGCGGACGCCAGCCCCGGTTGACGCCGCGCACCAGGTCGACGATGAAGCGACCCCAGAGCACGAGGAAGTACATAAAGAACAGGAAATAGAGAAGATTTCCCAGGATCGGTATACCAGTCACGCTTGAGTCTAGCCTTGCGCGAAGAAGGAACTGTCCTCAGCGCCCTCTTCGGTGGTGCTGTCGCCCGAGACGACGACATGGGACGGCGACAGCAAGAAGACCTTCGCGGTGACGCGCTCGATTTTGCCATACAGGCCCTGCGACAGGCCACTTGCGAAGTCGATGAGACGGCGGGCATCGCCGTCGCTCATCTGCGACAGGTTGATGATCACCGGAATGCCATCGCGGAAGGATTCGGCAATGACCTGGGCATCTTTGTAGGCGCGCGGGTGAACCGTGAGAATTTCATTCATTTCAGACGCAGCCACATTCTGGGGAGTCGAAGTCGTACGCAGGGGGGTGACCGGTGCCCGACCGGCAGAGTTCTGGGCCGCGCTGGAGTGTGCGGCACTGCCGTGCGGCACGTTCTCGTGTGCGCGTGACGGGACAGCACTCATGTGATTGGTGGCGCCGTGGTTGGCGGAGCCATTGTTGGCAGCGCCCTGGGTGCCGGCGGGTGCCTGGTACTCCAGCTCTTCGTCTGCCAGACCCAGGTAGACCATGGTTTTCTTGAGCGGGTTGGACATGTCGACCTCCGTGTTGGTTTGCTACTTCGAGATTAACTGAGCACCGGACGAATGCCGGTGATTGCCGTGCCAATTCTTAGGTGTGTCGCCCCTTCGAGCACGGCCGCCGCGTAGTCCTGGCTCATTCCCATGGACAGTGCGGTCGCCGTCGGCGCCTGCGTACGCAGCTCGACACTGAGTTCGCGCATCCGGGCGAAGGCTCGGCGCGGTTCCTCGCCGAGCGGAGCCACAGCCATCAGGCCGAGCAGGCGCAGCCCGGGCGCGGCCAGGAGGCTGTCGACCAGGGCAGACAGGTTCAGCGGATCCACGCCGCCGCGCATAGCGTCATCGGTGAGATTGACCTGAATGAAGCAGTCAAGACTCGAATCCTCCGAGCCCAGAGCGGTCACCAGGGACTCCCGATCGACCGAGTGGATGACGTCGGCGTAGGCCCGCACCTGGCGCGCCTTCTTGCCCTGCACCTGCCCGACGAAGTGCCAGCTGAGGTCGAGATCGGCCAGCAGCGCAGCCTTGGATTGCGCTTCCTGATGCCGATTCTCTCCCACATGGCGCACGCCGAGGGCGTAGAGCTCCTCAATGAGTGACACCGGGTGGAACTTGGTGACCACGATTGTCGTGATTCCGGCCGGGTCTCGACCGGCCTCGCGTGCTGCGTCAGCGACGCCGGTACGTACGGCGCCCAGCCGGGTGGCCAAATCGCTCGAGGATAACTCGGAGGGTGTCGCGTCAGGAAGTGCCATGCTCAGGCTGCTCTGTTCGTTACGTGCAAAGAAGGCGCTGCCCCCGGGCTGACCCGACTGGCGTCGGCCCGGAGACTGCTGCTCATCGACCTGCTGAAGAGGTCGGGTCTACTTGAGGAAGTCGGGGATGTCCAGGTCATCGGCTTCTTCTTCAAAGGCCGGGTCGGCCACGGTTACGCCACTGGCGGCGTCGGAGCTCCCCCAGACAGCCGCGAGCTCGCCATCGCTGTAGCTTCCCGAGCCGGTCGCCGGTGCGCCGTTGGCGCTGCCGGCGGATGCCAGCGCACCGGCCGTGGCCGTTCCGGCGCCTGCTGCAATCCCAGCAGCGACGAGGTCGGCACGCCGCACCTCGACCGCTTTGGCGCCGGGCTCACCGCCGTCGAAACCGGCGGCGATGACGGTGACCCGCACCTCGTCGCCCAGGGTGTCATCGATGACGGCACCGAAGATGATGTTGGCTTCGGGGTGCACGGCCTCCTGGACGAGGCGAGCCGCATCGTTGATCTCAAAGATGCCGAGGTTGGATCCGCCCTGAATCGACAGGAGCACGCCGTGGGCGCCGTCGATGCTCGCTTCGAGCAGGGGCGAGGCAACGGCCAGTTCAGCTGCCTTGATCGCGCGATCGGCACCGCGAGCAGAACCGATGCCCATGAGGGCGGAGCCGGCGCCCTGCATGACCGACTTGACGTCGGCGAAGTCGAGGTTGATCAGGCCCGGGGTGGTGATCAGGTCGGTGATGCCCTGCACACCGGCCAGGAGCACCTGGTCGGCGGTGGCGAAGGCTTCGAGCATGCTGATGCCGCGGTCGCTGATTTCGAGCAGGCGATCATTGGGCACGACGATGAGGGTGTCGACCTCGTTCTTGAGTGAGGCGACCCCGGTCTCCGCCTGGGCCTGGCGACGCTTGCCCTCAAAGCCGAACGGCTTGGTGACCACACCGATAGTGAGAGCGCCAATCGACTTGGCGATGCGGGCGACGACAGGCGCGCCACCGGTTCCGGTACCGCCACCCTCTCCGGCGGTGACGAAAACCATGTCGGCACCGGCGAGGGCCTCCTCGATCTCTTCGGCGTGGTCTTCCGCGGCGCGGCGACCCACCTCGGGGTCAGCGCCGGCACCAAGACCGCGGGTGAGGTCACGACCGACGTCGAGCTTGACGTCGGCGTCGCTCATGAGCAGCGCCTGGGCATCCGTATTGATGGCGATGAACTCGACACCGCGGAGGCCCAGCTCGATCATGCGGTTGACGGCGTTGACGCCGCCACCGCCGATGCCGACAACCTTGATGACGGCTAGATAATTTTGATTGTTTGACACGTCCGGCCTCCGGGTGGAACCTTAAACCTCTTGTCGAAGTTTAAAGTTATGCTGAGTATGCAATTCCTGTTTACGAAAGTATGCGCGGGTGACGCGTGGATGGGGAGGCGCGCCCGCGTGTCGCGAAGAACTCGCCGAATCCGTGGTGAAGACCCCGTGGGTGCGCGAACTAGCGCAGTACGGCGCTGTCGGGCGATGAGACGTCGTACTCGTTGACCGTGCCGGCCGGGTGTCCGATGAGTAGGGCGGCCAGCACGACGGCCTTGTATTCCGACTTCTCCGCACTGCCCCAGACGACGCGTTCACCGCCGAGCAGACTCAGGGTGACGTCGTCCGTGGTTGCGGCGGTCACCGCATCCAACTGGATGCGGATGCTGTCGGGGAGCACGGTGAGTACGGCGGCTGCGGCGGTGAACCCGGCACTGTCGATTCCGTTCGGGGCGTCGATGAGCGGGTAGCCCGCCGTGCGTACCGGCGTCGTCTCGATGACGACGCCCGCGGCATCGACGAGGTCGAAACCGGTCGGACCGGCCAGCACGCCCACCGGCACCCGCTCGATGATGCGCACCACGAGCGTGCCGGGCGGGCGACTCTCGGTGACGTAGCTCTGGATGAGCGTGAACTGCGACAGTTCGCTCTTGACCAGGTCGGTCTCGATCAAAGGAAGGGGCGTTCCGATCTGGCCGGCCAGGGCCGCCGACACGTCGGTCGCCGGAATGCGGCTGGTACCCACGACCTCGATCGTACGGAGCGCCATCAACGGTGAGTAGGCGGCACCGATAATCAGTCCGAAGGCGACAACAACAGAACCGGCACCGAGAATCCAAGCGGTACGCCGGCGCCGAGTGCGCCCGGTGAACCGGCGTACCTCGGCCCGTTCGAAGCGTTTACGGGCACGCTGAGCGGCTCGGAGCACTGACCGGGCCGCACGGGCTCCCGCTGTGCCGCCGGACGACCCTTCGGTCGTATTCGCCGACGCCAGAGGAGTCACACCCGGCACGGGGATCACCGTGTTCGCCGCCACCGATGCCGTGACCCCGGCGTGGATGATCGGTTCTGTCGTCGTATCGGAAGCGTCGAACGGCTTCGACGAGCGCTTCAGGGGCCCAACGGCGCCCCGGATGCTTGTCGACTCTGTCGGACGCGGAGTCTGCTCGTCTGAACGAGCCGTTGTCACCCTGTTGCGGTGTGCTTTCGTGCCCGGATTCGGCTTGCCGACCTGCTCGGGAGCCGGCTGGGCCGGATGCTGGAAGCCGCCTGGCCGCCTCACCGCCGCCTCATCCGCGTGCCTTTTCCAACGAGGCGAGCAGCTGGGGCACGATACGGTTGACGTCGCCGCAACCGAGGGTCACGACGAAGTCGCCGTCGCGGGCGATGCTGGCCAGGTAGTCGGCAGCATCCTGCCAGTCGGGCACGTAGGCAACGTGCGACGGGTCGCGGAACCGTTCGGAGACGAGTGCGCCGGTCACGCCAGGCTCTGGATCTTCGCGGGCACCATAGACGCCGAGCACGATGGTCTGGTCGGCGAAGGTCTCGAGAGTCTCGGCGAATTCCTGCGCGAACATGCGTGTTCGGCTGTACAAGTGCGGCTGGTGCACCGCAATGATGCGGCCCGCGCCGACGACCGTGCGGGCTGCAGCGAGAGCGGCGGCGACCTCGGTCGGGTGGTGGGCGTAGTCGTCGTAGACGCTCACGCCGCCGACCGTGCCGTGTAACTCGAACCGGCGCTGGGTGCCGCCGAAGCCGGCGATCGCGTCGAGGCTTGCTGCGGGGTCGAATCCGAGGCCGACCAGAACGGCAAAGGCGCCGGCCGCGTTGATGGCGTTGTGCTTGCCGGGGATGCGTAGGGTGGCGCTGTAATCCTGGCCCCGCCAGGAGACGCTGAAGCTCACCGGTCCGGTCGTGGTGATGGAGTGCACGCGCACGGTGGAATCGGGATGCTCCCCGAAGGTGATCACCCGCGCGGCGATATCCGCTTCGGCAATCGTGGCGGTGACCCGCACGGCGCCCGCGTCGTCGGACGAGATGACGACCAGCTCGCTCGCGTTGCGGCTGAACTCCACGAAAGCAGCCTGGAAGGCTTCGAGCGAGCCGTAGTGGTCGAGGTGGTCGGGGTCGACGTTCGTGATCAGCGCGACCGCCGTGTGGTAGAGCAGAAAGGAGCCGTCGGATTCGTCAGCTTCGACCACGAACAGGTCGTCGCCACCACTAGCCGAGCTCACGCCGAGGGATTCGATCACGCCGCCGTTGACGAAGCTCGGGTCCTGGCCGAGGCCGAGGAGTCCGGTGACGATCATTCCGGTGGACGTGGTCTTGCCGTGGGCGCCGGCGACCGAGACGAGGCGGTGCTCACGGATGAGCCAGGCCAGGGCCTGCGCCCGGTGCAGCACCGGGAGCCCGCGTTCGTTGGCGAGCACGTACTCGGGGTTGTCCAGCCAGAGGGCGCCGGTGACCACGAGCGTGTCGGCGTTGCCGACGTTGGCCGCGTCATGGCCGATGAAGACGCTGGCACCCAGGTCGCGGAGCGCCTGCACGTTGGGCGACTCCTTCGCATCGGAGCCGGTCACCGTGTAGCCGCGGTTCAGGAACAAGCGTGCGATGCCGCTCATGCCGGATCCGCCGATCCCCACGAAGTGCACCACTCCGAGGTCGTCGGGAATGGTCAGAGTGAGGTCTGGTTTGATCACGGCGGTGCGCTCTTCTCGGTTGTAGCTGATGAGGTGTAGCAAATAAAACAGATCGTGCGGGCACTACGTTACGCGTGCGGCCTGACGATCACGACGGGAGGGCTCCGTGGATCAGGTCGAGCATTCGGGCCGTTCCGTCGAGTGCGCCAACGGACGCCGCCCCACGCGCCATCGACGCCAGCCTCGCGCGGTCACCCAGCAGTGCCACCAACTCACCCTGAACCCAGGTCGGCACGAAATCGGAGTCGGCGATCAGCACTCCCCCGCCGGCTGCCAGCACGGGCGAGGCGTTGAAGCGCTGCTCGCCGTTGCCGACCGGGTAGGGCACATACACGGCAGGAATGCCGAGCGCGCACAGTTCGCTCACCGTCGCCGCTCCCGCCCGAGTCACGGCGAAATCGGCCGCTGCCAGGGCGAGATCCATGCGGTCGCAGTAGGCGACCAAGTGGTAATCCGGCAGCTCGGGGTCGACGACCTCGGCCGTGGTCCCGGTGATGTGCAGCACCTGCCAGCCCGCGGCCACGAGGTCGTCCGCAGCTGCGACCATCGAGGCGTTGAGCCGGCGGGCTCCGAGCGACCCACCGGTGACGAGCACCACCGGTCGGTCGGGGTCAAGCGAGAAGAAGGCCAGGGCTTCGGGACGAGCCGCCGAGCGGTGGAGTTCTTCGATCTCGGGCCGAAGCGGCATCCCGACGAACCGGGCATGTCGAATCGGTGTGCCGGCGAACGCAACGCCGACGTGCCGGGTCAGGCGGGCGCCGAGCTTGTTGGCCAGGCCCGGCTTGGCGTTCGCCTCGTGGATGACGATCGGCACCCCGGCACGCCGGGCGGCGAGGTAGGCCGGGGTGGAGACGTAGCCGCCGAAGCCGACGACCACGTCAACGTGACGCAAACGGATGACGTCGGTCACCGCCCGCACGGCCGCGCCAAAGCGCGGCAGAAAGCGCAGGGCCGCCCGATTCGGTCGGCGTGGAAACGGCACCCGGGGGACGACGATGAGCTCGTAGCCGCGGGCGGGGACCAGGCGCGCTTCGAGACCCTCAGACGTTCCGAGCACGAGCACCGTGGCATCCGCTTCGGTGCTGCGAATGCGGTCGGCGACGGCGAGCAGGGGGTTGACGTGACCGGCGGTTCCGCCGCCTGCCAGAAGGTACGTGGTCATGCCCGGTCAGCCTCGATGGGGTCAGGAGCGGGTTCGCTCGAACGGTCGCCGCGCGCAAAGGAGAGCACGATTCCGATCGCGACGAGGGTGGTGAGCAAAGCGGTACCACCCGCCGAGATCAACGGCAGTGGAACGCCCAACACGGGGAACACTCCGAGCACGACGGCGATGTTGACGAAGGCCTGGCCGATGATCCAGACCATGACAGCAGCCGTGGACACCTTGGCCTGAACCGTCGTGGCCGAACGCATGATGCGGAGGAAGGCGAAGGCCAACAGAATGAACATGCCGAGCACGACGATGCAGCCGATCAAGCCGAGCTCCTCGCCGATGATGGCGAAGATGTAGTCATTATCGGCCGCCGGCAGCCAGGACCATTTGGCCTTCGAGTTGCCCAGGCCTACGCCGAGGATTCCGCCGTTGGCCAGCGCCCAGGTGCCGTGCAGCGGCTGCCAGCAGCTGCTGGAAATCTCCCCGCTCAGCTGGGTACAGCTCTCGCTGAGAAAGCTCATGATGCGGGTCATGCGGTTGGGACTCACCATGGCCAGCACGATGGCGGCGCCGACGCCGATCAGCACCGGCACGGCGAGGAGCCGCATTTTGACTCCTGCGAAGAACAGCGCGCCGAAAAGTATGCCGGCCATGATCATGGCGGTTCCGAGATCACCGCCGATCATGACGAGCAGCACCGCGCCGCCGCCGACACCGAACACGGGAATGAACACGTGCTTCCAGTCGTCGAGCTGGTTCTGCTTTTGCGAGAGAATCATGCCGAGCCAGACGACCAGGGCCACCTTGATGCCCTCGGACGGCTGAAATTGGATGCCGCCGATGTTCAGCCAGTTGGTGTTGCCGCCGGTTCCGACGCCGAGCCCGGTCGCCACGACGAGAAACTGCAGAAAGCTGGTGATCAGCAAGGACGGCCACGCCACGCGACGCCAGAAGGCGAGCGGCAGCCGGCTCACGACGAGCATGAGCGGAAGACCGATCAGGGCGAACATGCCCTGACGCAACAGTCCGCCGAAGAACCCCATGTCCGCCAGAAAGGAGTCCACCGACGACGACGACAGCACCATGACGAGGCCGAAAATGACCAGGAACAGGGTCGTACCGAGCAGCAGAAAGTAGTTGCCGCCCTCAGCCTTGAACACGCGACCGAGGTTGATCCGAACCGATGGCCCGCCCGCCGCTTCCGGTGCGGCTGGCACGGCCGCGCCCCGCAATGGCCGCAGTGCCGCCAGGCGCGCACCGGGCCCCTGGCGCGCACCGGTCGACGGGTGTGAGGTCGGGAGAGAAGTCGGTGCGCTGGGCTGGACCTGAGCGGCCGGCCTGGTGCGGGAAGCGGGGTTACGCGGCACCTGTACCATCCGCGTCACCTGCCCAAGAAGTCGTGTACTGCCTGATTGAAAAGCCGGCCCCGTGCGGCATAGCTCTCGAACTGGTCCATCGACGCGGCTGCCGGTGCCAGCAGCACCGTGTCACCAGCCAGGGCGAGTTCGGCGGCACGCCGCACCGCTTCCGTCATCACCTGATCAGTGTCGTCCGAGTCGATCTCGAACACGGTCAGGTCGGGGGCGTGTCGCGCGAATGCCTGCCGTAATACCGTTCGGTCGACGCCGATGATGATCGCCCCCCGCAGACGGCCGACGTGCTTGTGCACGAGGGCGTCGACGTCGACCCCTTTGAGCAGCCCGCCGACCAGCCAAACGACCGACTCATAGGCGGCCAATGAGGCGTCGGCGGCGTGCGGGTTGGTGGCCTTGGAATCGTCGATCCACTCGACGCCGTCTCCGATGGCGACGGTCTCGATGCGGTGGGCGTCAAGGTGGAAAGTTTCCAGCGCCGTATGGATGGTCGCCGGGAGCACGCCGAACGACCGGGCCAGGGCGCTCGCGGCGAGCACGTCCGCGATCACGTGCGGGGCGCCGAGTCCGGCGGCGACGAGGTGCGGCACCGTGGTCAGCTCGAGCGCGCGTTCAAACCGGTCCTCCAGAAAAGCCCGATCGCAGACGATGCCGTCGACGATGCCCAACTCGCTCGGTCCGGGCACGCCGAGTCCGAAACCGATCGCCCGGGCGCCATCCTGCACGTCGGCGTTTTGCACCATGGTGAGGGTCGCGTCATCCGCCTTGTTGTAGACGCACGCCACGGCGGTGTTCAGGTAGACGGTCGCCTTGGCGGCGCGATAGGCCGCAGCCGTTCCGTGCCAGTCAAGGTGATCGTCGGCAAGGTTGAGGCAGACGCTCGCCCAGGGTTTAAGGGCACCGGGGCCGCTGTGCGGCAGGTGGTGCAGCTGGTAGCTCGACAGTTCGACGACCAGCACGTCCCAGCCTTGCGGGTCGCGGATGGCGTCGAGCACTGGCACGCCGATGTTGCCGCAGGGGGCGACGCGGCTACCGTGGGCGGCGAGCATCGTGGCGGTTAGTTGCACGGTCGTGGTCTTGCCGTTGGTGCCGGTGACGAGCATCCACTCGGCGGGAGGGCCGACCTTGTCACGCAGCCGCCAGGCCAGTTCTATATCGCCCCAGACCGGAACCTCGTGTGCGGCCGCCCAGAGCAGCAGCGGGTGGTCCGGGTGAAAACCGGGTGACACGATCATCAATTCCGGATGCTGCGCCGCGAGTTGGGCAGGAACCTCGCGCAGGTCAGCCTGCACGAACGGCACCCCGAGTACGGTGAGCAGATCGAATCGTTCGTCGGGGCCCGGCGACGCCAGCACGAGGACGTCGGCGCCGAGCTCGGCCAGGGTGTCGGCGGCGGCGAAGCCCGTCACGCCGAGGCCCAGCACGCTCACGCGCAGGCCCCTCCAATCGGCGTGCCAGCTGGTGAGCTCATTCAGGCGGTCGTCGGTGCCGGCGTCTCCATCAGCATTAGTGTCAGCACCCATTAGCGCGACAGCCACTCGAGGTAGAAGGAGCCGACACCGGCAGCGACGAGCAGGCCGCCGATGATCCAGAATCGCACGACGACCGTTACTTCGGCCCACCCTTTGAGTTCGAAATGGTGATGGATCGGACTCATCAGGAAGATGCGCTTACCGTGGGTGATCTTGAAGTAGGCGCGTTGCACGATCACCGAACCGGCTTCCATCACGAACAGCCCGCCGATGAGCACGAGGAGCAGTTCCGTGCGGCTGAGAATCGCGAGGGCGGCGAGGGCGCCGCCGAGGGCGAGCGATCCGGTGTCACCGAGAAATATCTTGGCCGGAGAGGTGTTCCACCAGAGAAATCCGATCAAGCCGCCGACGATGGTCGCAGCGACAATGGCGAGGTCGAAGGAGTCTGGCCCGAGATAACACTTGTATTGATCAGCGGCATCCGCTCCCCCGAAGCAGCTCTGGTTGGACTGCCAGAAACCGATCACGACGAAAGACCCGATTGCGAAGATCAGCGCCCCCGTGGCGAGGCCGTCGAGGCCGTCGGCCACGTTGACGCCGTTCGAGGTCGCGGCGACTATCAGGCAGATCCAGATCAGGAACACGCCGATCCCGATGAAGGTACCGAGCTTCATGAAGTCGAGCGGCAGGTCGCGAATGAAGGAGATGCTGGTCGACGCGGGCGTCTGGCCGTTGCGGTCGGCGAATTGCAGCGACAGGACGCCGAAGGCACCGGCGACGATGACCTGCCCGAGTACTTTCGACCAGCCGCCGAGCCCGAGGCTGCGCTGATTGCGGGTCTTGAGAAAGTCGTCGAGAAAACCGACGAGTCCCAGGCCGACCATCATGAACAGCACGAGCAACGGCGAAGGGGTGAAGGGCCGTTGTTCGATCAGCATGGTAGTGAAATAGCTGATCAGCACACCCAGAATGATGATGATGCCACCCATGGTGGCGGTGCCGCGCTTGGCGTGGTGGCTCTTGGGGCCGTCGTCGCGAATGAACTGGCCCCAGCCGAGCTTCTTGAACAATCGAATGAACAGCGGAGTCAGGAACAGGGTGAACGCGAGCGAAAACGCACCGGACAGTAAAAGGACTCTCACGAGAACAAGTCTCCCAGTCGATCGCCGAGGAATCGCAGACCCGCGGAGTTCGATGACTTCACCAGCACCGTATCCCCCGGATTCACGCTTCTGCGCACCAGATCGAAGGCTTCGTCCGGCGTGTCGACATAGGCCGACTCGCCGTCCCACGATCCCTCGTTGATCGTGCTGATGTGCATGCGGCGGGCCGCGGGGCCCACCACGATCATCTGGGAGATATTCAGGCGCACGGCGAGCAGTCCGATCCGATCGTGCTCGTCACCGGCCAGTTCACCGAGCTCGGCCATCTCCCCGAGCACCGCGATGGTGCGTCGGCCGGGGGTACCGATCTGCGCGAGTGTCTTGAGCGCAGCGCTCATCGAGTCGGGGCTCGCATTATAGGCGTCGTTAATGACGGTGATGTCGTCTTTACCGCCGAGTACCTCCATGCGCCATCGTTCGGCTCGGGTGGTGGCTTGCAGTGCGGCGACGATGTCGCCAAGCGATACTCCGAGCACCTCGGCGGCGGCCGCCGCGGCCAGGGCGTTCATGACGTGGTGCTCACCGAGCACGCGAAACTCGACCGTGGCGCTCTGCCCGCTTGCGAGGTGCAGGGTGAAGGTCGTTCCGGTGCGGCCGGAGTTCAGGTCGCTCGCGCGCACGTCGGCCTGGCCATATTCACCGAAGCGGACGATGCGCGCGGGGGTGATCGCGGCCATCTGCGCGACCCGTGGATCGTCGGCGTTGAGCACCGCGACATCCGTTTCGAGCAGGTCGGTGACCATCTCGGATTTAGCCCGCACGGTGGCGTCGAGGTCGCCGAATTCGCCGGCATGAGCCAGACCGACGATGAGCACAATGCCGATGTCGGGGCGGACCAGACGCACGAGGTTCGCGATCGCGCCCTCGCTGCTGGCCCCCATCTCGATCACGAGAAACCGCGTCTCGAACGTCACCTCGAGCATCGTCATCGGCGCACCGACCTGATTGTTGAAGGAGCCGCGCGGGGCGACGGTGGGGCCGACCCGTTCGAGCATGCTGCGCAACAGGTTCTTGGTGGTGGTCTTGCCGTTCGAACCGGTGACGGCGACGACCTTCAGGTTCCCGACGGCGCGCACCCTGGCGACGACCGCGGCGGCCAGGGCGCCGAGCGCTGCGACGGAGTCGGCGACGACAATCTGGGTGACCGGCAAATCGAGCAGATGTTCCACGATGAGCAGCACGGCACCGCGTCCGCTCGCGTCGGGCGCGAACAGGTGTCCGTCGGTGACCGCGCCGAACTTGGCTACGAAAATGGAGCCGGGTTCGCTCAGCCGGGAGTCGGTCTGCACCGAACCGTCAACGAGGTCAGTGGCCGAGGAGGCGTCGGTGAGGTGCAGGGCACCGTTGACGGCCCGGCTGATATCGGACAGGGAGAGGGCGATCATTTACAGCCACCCCGCGTCGCGAAGCGCCTGCCGGGAGTCTTCCCGGGCCGAATACGGCAGTTTCACGCCTTGCACCTCGTGGTAGTCCTCGTGGCCTGGGCCGGCGTAAAGAATGGTGTCTCCTTCGTGTGCGAGTGACAACGCCGTGCGAAATGCCACACGCGGATTGGCCACCTCGTAGAACTCGCCGTCTGGCACAGCTTCGCGGGCAGCGTTCAGCAGAACGCTACGGATGCTCGCGGCGTCTTCAAACCGCGGGTGAAAGTCGGTCACGACCACGATATCGCTGCCTTGCGCGGCGATTCTGCCCATATCGGCGCGTTTCGTGGTGTCGCGGTCGCCGTCGGCACCGAACAACATGATCAGTTTGCCGGGCGTGAATTTGCGTAGGGCCGCGAGGGTGTTGAGGAAAGCATCGGGGCTGTGGCCGTAGTCGATGTAGACGAGCGGGCCGCGATCACCGGAGATGCGCTCCGCGCGCCCGGGAATGAAAGCCACGATGCCACCGTCGCGGTTCAGCGTGTGTTGGATCGCGCCGAGGTCGAATCCGCTCTCCACGAGCATGACGATGGCCAGCGCGGCGTTGGCGGCCATATACCAGCCCAGCAGCGGCACTCGGGTGTGCAGGCGGCGACCGCCCTGGCCCTCGAGCACGAAGTCGGTGTGCGTGGCGGATTCGCCGACCACGGTCATGCGCCAGTCGGCGTCCACATCTGCCCGGTTGGTGATCGTCGTCACCGGGATACGGCACTCGTCGGCGATTCGGCGACCCCAGTCGGTGTCGACGGTGACGACGCCGCGGTGCGAGCGGTCGGGCTGGAACAGCTCGAGCTTGGCCTGGAAGTAGTCGTCCATGGCCGCGTAGTCGTCGAGGTGGTCGTGGCTGAGATTCGTGAACGCCGCGATGTCGAAGACGAGTCCGTCGACCCGGTAGCGGCTCAGGGCTTGTGCTGACACCTCGATGCCGACCGCGCGCACTTCCGCCTCGTTCATGCGCGCCAGCAGGGCGTGCAGTTCGCTGGCTTCCGGTGTGGTGAGCGCACTCGTCACGGCGAGGTCGCCAATGCGGCGTTCAGCGGTGGAGGTGAGTCCGGAGACAACGCCCAGTTGGTTCAGGATGCCAAAGAGCAGGTAGACGACGCTGGTTTTGCCATTGGTCCCGGTGACCGCGAACAGGGTCGCCGGGTTGTCGTGCGTGCGGTAGATCCAGGCGGCAACGGCGCCGAGCGCGGCCCGGGCATCCGGTGTCACGAGCACGGGCAGACCGATGCCCGCACACAGCACAGCGCCCGCCTCGTCGGTCAGGATGGCCACTGCGCCGGCTTCGGCAGCCGCCGCGGCGAAGCTGGCACCGTGCAGGTGTTGGCCGGGAACACCGACATAGAGGTCACCCGGTTGCACCGTGCGCGAGCTCAGGCTCACACCGGTGACCTCGAGACCGTCGATGTCTCCACGCAGTTCTAGATCAAATTCGGCAACCAATCCCGACAACGACCGCGGAACGGGGTGCTCGGGACGAAGAGCCGACGGCGCCAATTCAGACACGCAGGGCTCACTTTCTTACCAGGTGGAAGGGAGGTCAGGCGGGGTCGCACCTGAAGGAACCGCCCGGTACTTTTTCAACACCTGACTCATGATCTCCTGGAAGACCGGAGCCGGTGCGGCCGACGTGTTCAGTTTAACAGGGTCGGCGATGCTCACCGAAACGACATACTGTGCATCGTCCGCCGGAGCGTACCCGGACACCGACACCAAATACCCGTCGGAGTATCCGCCCTTACCGTCCGGCATCTGGGCGGTTCCGGTCTTGGCAGCCACGCGGTAGCCAGGAATATTCCACTTGCTGGCCACCCAGCTCTTCTGGTACACCATCTCGAGCACGTCACTGGTTTCGTGCGCCGCCGTCTCGGACAGCACCCGGGTACCGGTCACGTCGGGCACCTCGGTCATGGTGCCGTCGGATTGCCGGCACCCCTCCACCAACTGCACCGGCATGCGCACGCCGTCGTTGGCGATGGTCTGGTAGATGCTCGCAATCTGCAATGCGCTCGTGGTCAGGCCCTGACCAAACATGGTCGCGTAGTTGGTCTGGCTGTCCCAGTCGTCGACCGCGTGCAGTATTCCGCCGTCCTCGCGCGGAAAACCGGTCTCGGTCGCGGTGCCCACACCGAATGCTTTCATGTAGTCGAAGCGCTGCTGTTTGGTGAGCAGTTCACCGAACTTGGACATGCCGGTGTTGCTCGAGTCGATCAGCACGCCGGTGAGAGTCATACGCTGGTCGGGGTGTTGATGGCTGTCATTGATGTTCGCGCCGTTGGCCGGCAGATACCGGTAGGGCACGACGATGCCGGTGTCGAGCGTGGCCACCCCGGCGTCGAGCACGGATGCCGCGGTGAGCGCTTTAAAGGTCGAGCCGGGTTCGAAGGACTGGGTGAAGGCGCGGGAGCCGCGATCCTCCGGGTTCTTGGTACCGCCGACATTGTTCGGGTCGACCGAGGGATAGTCGGCCACAGCCAGTAGCTTGCCGCTCTTGGCATCCTGCACGACCGCCGTCGCCCACGCTGCCCCGGTCTCCTGCGCCCGTGCGGCGAGGGTCTGCTGCACGAACCATTGCAGGTCGGAGTCGATGGTCGTCACGACATCGCCGCCGTCGACGGCCTCGCTGCTCGTGACGCTGCTACCCGGAATGCGCACGCCGTCGGCACCCTTTTCGTAAGTCTCCGAACCGTTGGTTGAGGCCAGGCAGGTTTCCTGCCCGGATTCGAGGCCAGCCTGCGGCACGCCCTCCCCCGACAGAAAGCCGAGCACGTTGCCGGCGACGGCCCCATTCGGGTAGACCCGGCTGGGACTTTTCTCGGAGTAGGTCCAGGGAATGTGCAGGTCTTGCACTGCGCGCAACACGTCGACGTCGACCTTCTTCGCGATGTAGGCAAAGTTCGTTTTAGCATTCGCCTTCAGGGCGGTCGAGATCGTCGACAGAATGGCGTCACCGCTTTGGCCGGTCGCTGCGCCGATTTCGGCGGCGGCTTCGGCCACCGAAATTTCGATTTTCTTGCCATTGACGGTGCGCTTGAACGGTGTCGCATTCACCGGGGACATGGTGATATTGAAGCGCATGACCGTTCCGGCCAGCACGACACCGTTGGTGTCCACGATCTCGCCGCGTGAACCGTAGACCACCTGGCCGACCGAGCGGTTTCCCACGGAGTCGGCGGTGAGCGAATCGGCCTGCACGACCTGAATGTCGACCAGGCGCACCAGGAACACGGCGATCACGGCGAACAGCACGACGATGGTGAAAAAGGTGCGTCGGCGGCTGGACCGGGATTTAGTCGGATTGTTGTCTCCGGCACTGCTGTTGCGCACGCTCATCTGCCCATTCTGGTCGACTCCGGGGAACTATCGGGTAGTGGGCGCCGCGAGTCCCGCGGGCACGACCGGAGCGCTGGTGATTGCGACGGCGCCAGCCTTGGCCGCCGCGTCGTCCGGAAGCTGCGTCAGCGGGGTGCTGCCGGTCAACAGGGCGTTGGGTACCAGGCTGGCCGCTCCGGCCTGGGAACCCGACGCCGAGGACGGAGCGCCCAAAACAGCACCGTCGGAGAGCCGCAGGTAGACCGGATTGGAGTTGCTGACCATGCCCAATCCTTCGGCATTGGCGGCAAGGCTCTGCGGGGAGGACACCCGAACGAGGTCTTCATTCAAACTGGCCGCGGTGCGCCCGAGGTCTGCCTGGTTCGATTGCAGGCTCGAAATCTCATAGGCGCCCTGGGAGATGCCCACACTCAGCAGCAGTTGGGCGACGATGATGGCGGCTATGCCGGCTACCGAGGTGAGCGCGTAGAAGATGCGCGGGCGGGCCCGACTGCTCGGGGCGGGCGAGACGAGGCGGAACCCACGGCGTTCCGGAGTCGGAGCATCGAACTGGTCGCTGTCAAGTGAAAACGGTGCGCGTGCCAGGTTGTCGCTCATGCGGTGGCCCTTCTCAGTCGTTCAGCGGCGCGCAGCCTGACCGGCGTGGCACGGGGGTTGAGAGCTTTTTCTTCGTCGGAGGCAAGTTCGGCGCCACGCAGCAGAAGGGTGAACAGTGGCTTGTGTTCGGGCAGCTCGACCGGAAGTCCGGCGGGAGCTGTGGAACCGGATGCGGCGGCGAAGGCCCGCTTGACGATGCGGTCCTCGAGCGACTGGTAGGCCATGACGACGATGCGGCCGCCGACGGCTACCCGGTCGAGCGCGGCGGGAATGGCCCGTTCGAGCACGGCCAGCTCCTGGTTGACCTCGATGCGCAGCGCCTGGAACACCCGCTTGGCCGGGTGGCCGAGACGCTGGATGGCGACCGGGGTGGCCTTGGTGATCACGTCGACCAGTTGCGCCGATCGCACGAACGGAGTCAGTTCGCGGGCTTCAACGATGGCCTTGGCGTAGCGTGCGGACAGTTTCTCTTCGCCGTAGTCCTGGAAGATGCGCCGGAGATCATGCTCACTGTAATCGGCGAGGATGCTCTCGGCGGTGAGGCCGGCTGTACCGTCCATGCGCATATCGAGAGGAGCATCCTTCGAGTACGAGAAGCCGCGTTCGACCCGGTCAATTTGTAGCGACGAGACGCCGAGGTCGAAAAGTACGCCGGCGACTTCGCTGATACCGAGGCCATCGAGGGCCTCGCCGATGCCGTCGTAGACGGTGTGTACGAGGTGTACCCGGTCGCCGAAGTCCTTGAGTCGTTCCTCGGCAATGGCGAGGGCCTCGGTGTCGCGGTCGAGGCCGACAAGGGTCAGTTCGGGGAAGCGTGACAGGATCGCTTCCGCGTGTCCGCCCATGCCGAGTGTCGCGTCGACGAGCACGGCGCCGGGCCGGGCGAGCGCGGGTGCGAGTAGCTCGACGCAGCGTTCGAGCAATACCGGGGTGTGAATTTCGTTACCAGCCATAATGCCGGGATAGTCCGTGACGCCTGATTCCCCTCCATTTCGTCCTGGCACCGGGGAAGTGTGTCAGGGCAAAAACGGCTGGGAGTCAGGCGCCAAGGGCTAGAAGAGTCCCGGAATCACCTCCTCCGTCGTGTTGGCGAACGAGGTCTCCTGCTCGGCGAGGTACGTGGCCCACGCTTCGCTGTCCCAAATCTCGACTCGGCTGCCAGCACCGATGACGGTCAGTTCCCGGTCAAGCCCCGCATAGCTGCGGAGGTTGCCGGGGATGGTGACGCGGTTTTGTTTGTCCGGTGTTTCCGAACTCGCACCCGACAGAAAAACCCGGAGGTAATCACGAGCTTGCTTGCTCGTGACCGGCGCCTGGCGGATCTTGTCGTGCAGGATTTCGAATTCCCGGGTGCTGAACACGTAGATGCAGTGTTCCTGCCCGCGAGTCATCACCACACCGGTGGAGAGTTCGTCCCGAAACTTGGCGGGAAGAATGATGCGCCCTTTTTCGTCGAGCCGGGGGGCATAGGTGCCAAGAAACAAGCATCACCCCTTTCTTCCGGCCAGATTCAGGTCTGGCTCCACTTTACTCCACCTTGAACCACGAAATCTAGAAAATCGAGGCTATTCTGCAAAAAAATGTCTCGTCAACCCCGGATTTACGGGTCAACATCACGTGGAGGGAAATGGAGCATGATCTGTCAGAACGACTGCTTTCGGCCCGTTTTCGAGCACAAAAAAGGGCCGATCAAATGATCGGCCCTGTGCGGCTGCAAATTATGGAGTTATTGGCGCCCGGTGGAGGGTCTGGATTGTCCTTCGGGTCCGGGGTGCAGCCGAGCATTCGCACTACTGAACATCAGCAACACTGAACGTCAGCAACAATGAAAATCAGCAACATTGAGCACTAGCGATATGAGCATCGGCGATACCGACCGTTCGCGCTATTGACCGTCCTGGCGGCGGTCCCACCGGTCGTTCAGTCGTTCCATGAAGCCCTGGTTGGACTTGGCCTGCGCCGGGCGACGGCCGGCTGCGGATGGGCCGGGAACGGCGCGGATGGCTTTGCCGGGCGTGACCGCGATGAGCACACCACCGAACATGACGATGAACCCCAGAATGCCGAGCCACAGCTGTGCGATGGCGACGCCCGTAATGAGGGCGACGATGCCGGCGACGGCGAGCAAGACGCCGATTGCGATCGAACGATAGTTCGGGCGCATTCGCGATGCTCCAACGCTGGCGACGAAGTCGGCATCGTTGTGATAGAGGCTGCGCTCCATCTCTTCAAGGAGTCGCTGCTCCTGTTCCGAAAGCGGCATCTCATTCCCTCCAGTTACGGGATCGAGCGGGTGGGGTGATAAATCCGAGCAGGACGGCTCGAACTCCATAATTCTAACCCCGCCGTGGTGGCTAGGCTATACGGGTGCCTGAAAGCAAACGCCTGGTCGACTTGGTTCAATCTCGTATCGACGACTACCTCATGTCTCGTGCTCCAATTGTGACCCTGATCAGCTCCGATCTAACTCCCCTTATTGACTACTCACGGCAGTTTCTCAGCGGTGGAAAGCGCTTTCGAGCTCAATTTTGTTACTGGGGTGCACAGAGCGTTCTCGCGTCCGATTTCGCTCCGGAAACGGGGCAGGAAGCGAGCCCGGAGTCGGTCAGCAAAGCGGCGGGAGAACGAACGAACTCTGCAGCCGGTGCGGCCGACGAAGCCATGGCATCCGCCGGCCTGGAAGCCGGCGCGGTAGGGTTGGCGGCCGTTGTATCGACGGCCAGCGCACTGGAGATTTTTCATGCGGCTGCCCTCGTGCACGACGACATTATTGACAATTCCGACACGCGACGGGGTGCTCCGAGCGCCCACAAGCTGTTCGAAAGTTTGCACACGCGTGAGGGCTGGGCCGGCGACCCGCTCTCGTTCGGTCGGGCGTCAGCGATTCTGCTCGGCGATCTACTGCTCGGCTGGAGCGATGAGCTGCTCGACGAGGGCCTCCATGGACTCGCCGATCTCGCCGCGGCCCGACGCGCCCGACTCGAGTTCAACCATATGCGCACCGAGGTCACAGCCGGGCAGTACCTCGACATTCTCGAAGAACGCGCGTGGCTGGCCCAGCCGGAAGCGGAGCTGCTCGATCGGGCTCTCCGGGTGATCGTGTTCAAATCAGCTAAGTACAGCGTTCAGGCTCCCCTTGTGATCGGAGCAGCGCTGGCCGGCGCCACGGCCGCCCAGCTGGACGCGCTGCGTACTTTCGGCTTGCCACTGGGCATGGCGTACCAGCTGCGCGACGACCTGCTCGGGGTATTCGGCGACGCTGCGGTGACCGGCAAGCCGAGTGGCGACGATCTGACCGAGGGCAAGCGCACGGTGTTGATCGCGCTGGCGCGGGAGCGTCTGGACGACACCGACAGAGCCTCGCTCGACGCACAGCTCGGCGACCCAACGCTCGACGCCGCACAGATTCGTACGTTGCAGCAGCTCATCACCGACAGTGGCGCCGTCGACCGGGTCGAGGCGCTTATCGAATCGCAGGTTGCGCAGGCTTTAGCGGCACTTCAGACCGCACCCATCACTGCCGAGGCCAAGCAGAAGCTGCGGGATTTGACCGATCGGGTGACGCACCGGGCGTTCTGATCGGCACGCGTTCTTTTGAAGCAAGGCCCGTTCAGGCCACAGTCGGCTGAGCCAAAGCCGGTTAAGCCAGGGCCTGGGCAACCCGACGCACTTCGGCCTTGCGGCCGGCGCGGAGGGCTTCGATCGGCGGCACGCCGAGGCTGTCGTCGATCTCGAGCAGCCAGGTCATGGCCTGCATGTCCGTGAAGCCGTCGTCGGCCAGAACGAACAGCGTGCCACGGAGTTCCGGAACGGGAGCACCATCACGTAGGAAGAGTGAGGGGACCATCGAAACGTTGTCCCGCCGAATAGCCAGCAGGTACTTGTCGTCGATCAGATGCCGCACGCGACTCTGGCTCATTCCGAGCAGGTTGACCAGGGCAGGGATAGTAAGCCACTCGGGCTCTAAAGACACATCGCTCACTCCCTCAGCTTCCCATGAATCGGGGCCACGGCAAAACCTCCAGCCGCTTAATTATCTTGATCAGAGCTTTTTCGTGCTGACCGTTCGATTGACTCCCCTGCATTACTATGAAAACCTCATAGTGGGGATTGCCCCACACTGCACGTTGCTGTACGAATTCTCTGCACACAGTGACCGTGTGCGCACAATGAATGGAGCACCATGTCGTCCAAGGTGAGTACAAAAACGACGGATGCCGCCGCGCTAGGCGCGTCGGTTCCCGAGGCAGGGAGCGTTGTCGCATTGTCCGGTGCCGGTTCTTCCACTCGGCTGGCGAAGAAGACCAGCGACCGACGCTCCAGTCCGGCATTGCTGACGGTACCCATCGTGCTCGTGAGTACGCTCGCGATCAGCCTCAACCTGGCGGCGCCGGTTCACGCCCAGGCCCTGACGAAGAAACCGCTCGAGTCGAAGCTCGCCGAGACCACTCCCGCGTTGGCGGTGGCCGCGGTAGCCGCCGTGCAGAGTGCGCCGGCCCAGTATTCGGTCGTGGATGGCGACTCCGTGAGCGCAATCGCCGCGCGGTTCGGTTTGACGACGTCGGCCGTGCTGGCGCTGAACGGTCTCGATTCCCAGGCGTTGATCTTTGCGGGTCAGGTTTTGGCCTTGGCTCAGACGGCGGCGCCGGCGCCGGCGCCATCCGCTGCCAACGCACCGAACGCCTACACGGTGCAGAGTGGCGACACCCTGAGTGGCATCGCGGCCGCCCACGGCCTGAAAACCGCCGATGTTCAAGGAGCCAACGGCCTCACCGCGAGTGACGTCATTCACCCGGGTCAGATCGTCCTTCTTACCGAGACCCCGGTGTTGGAATCGTTGGCGTACATCGCGCCGGTAGCGCACGTTGCCACGGCAGTCGCCCACACCATCGCCTCTGGCGAGACCATCACCACCGTGGCCAGCGCAGCCGGGGTGAGCGTGCAGGCCGTGCTCGACGCCAACGGCCTCGGCTGGTCGAGCATCATCTACCCAGGACAGGTTCTGGTTCTGCCGTTGCCGCCGGCATCCGTTCCGGCCGTCGTCGCACCCGCCCGCGCGCCGGATGCGATCGCATCGGCCGGTGTGGTGACTCCGATGTCTGAAGAGATGCGGCAGAACGCCCAGACGATCGTGTCGGTCGGTCGGGACGCCGGTGTGAACCATGCCGGTCTCGTCGTGGCACTGGCCGCGGCGGCCCAGGAATCAGGGCTGCGCAACGTGGACTACGGCGACCGGGATTCCCTCGGACTGTTCCAACAGCGGCCGAGCGCCGGCTGGGGCACCCCCGAGCAGATTATGGACCCGGTGCGGGCCAGCCGCGCCTTCTTCGGTGGCGCGAGCAACCCGAACCCAAACGTGACCCGAGGGCTGCTCGATATCGCTGGCTGGGAGTCGATGACCGTGACTCAGGCTGCGCAGGCCGTGCAGATTTCGGCGTTCCCCGACTACTACGCGAAATGGGAAACGTCGGCGCGCGCCTGGATCAGCCAAATCGGGTAGGCCGGTCGCCCGCCCGATCAGGGCGGCCGGGCCACGGGGTCACCGATCAGGATGGCGCCCTGTGCGCGCCGCGTGCCGGTGCCGCCACCGAATTCCGTAGAATCAAGGAGTGAGCGTTCCCTCGACCGACCCGATGATCGGCCGTCTTATCGACGGCCGGTATCAAGTGCGCTCGCGCATCGCGCGCGGCGGCATGGCCACGGTCTACCTCGCCACCGACTTGCGCCTCGAACGCCGGGTTGCGATCAAGATCATGCACGGCCATCTCGCCGACGACAGCGCGTTCAAGATCCGGTTTATCCAGGAGGCCAGATCGGCAGCCCGACTGGCTCACCCCAACGTTGTGAACGTGTTCGACCAGGGCCAGGACGCCGACATGGCCTATCTCGTCATGGAATATCTACCCGGCATCACCCTGCGTGACCTGCTCAAGGATTACGGCCGACTCACAGCTGAGCAAACCCTCGATATTCTCGAAGCCGTGCTCAGCGGGCTCGCGGCCGCCCACAAGGCGGGCATCGTGCACCGCGACGTCAAGCCAGAGAACGTGCTGCTTGCCGACGACGGCCGCATCAAGATCAGCGACTTCGGTCTGGCGCGCGCGGTCAACAACAATACGGCGACCGGCCAAGCCCTGCTCGGCACCATCGCCTATCTCTCCCCCGAACTCGTCACCCGCGGTATCGCCGATGCGCGCAGCGACATCTATGCACTCGGCATCATGGCTTTCGAAATGCTCACCGGCGAGCAGCCCTATGTAGGCGAAGCTCCGATGCAGATCGCCTACCAGCACGCCAACGACACCGTGCCGATGCCGAGCAGCAAGGTCGTCTCCGTTCCCCGCGAACTCGACGAACTCGTACTCTGGGCCACCGCCCGTGACCCCGAGGACCGTCCTCGTGACGCCCGGGCCATGCTCGACCAGCTGCACGACGTGAGCGCACTCGTGCGCGGCGGTACCGAAGAACTGGCTCTGCAGCAGACGATGGTATTGCCCGCCAACCTGCGCACCGACGCCAAAGCACTAGCAGACGCCGAAACGCAGGTACTCGGCGCCAGACTCGCTCCCACCAAACCTCCCGCCGCGACACTGCTGGGTATGCACCCGGTCGGCACCGGCCCGATAGGCCCGCCCGACAGTGGCGATCTATTGACCAAGAAAGCCGACAAGCGCAAGCGTCGCGGCTTTTGGCTGTTCGCCCTTGTCATCGTCATTGCCGTCGCCCTCGGCGGAACCGGCTGGTACTTCGGATCCGGCCCGGGATCCGACGTCATGGTGCCCGACTTCGTGTCGGCCTCCCCCGAAGCCGCCTCGTCTGAGCTGACCGAACTCGGTCTCACACCCGAACCGAGCGGCGCCTTCAGTGCCACCATCGCCGAGGGTCTCGTCATCGGTACCGATCCGAATGCGGGCAGCCGCGTACCCCAGGACAGCACCGTCAGGGTCATCGTCTCCCAGGGCCTCCAGCCCATCACGCTGCCTAAATTGGCCGGGGCGACGCAGGCGGACGCATCCGCTGCCATCACCGAACTGAACGCCGTGGTCGGCAGTATCGACCCGGTCTTTAACGGCGAGGTGCCGGAAGGCACCGTCCTCTCGGCAAGCAAGGAATCCGACGGCGCCGACGTCTCGGCGGGCGGCGAATACTTCGAGGGCCTGACCGTGAACCTCGTCGTGTCACTCGGGGTCATTCCCAACGTCGATGGCAAGACCGTGGCTGCAGCCACCGACATCCTGGTCGGCAAGAACCTTCTCGTGGTCTCCGGCGAGCAGACCTTCAGTGACACGGTCGATGAGGGCGACGTCATCACCGCTCGGGTACCTGAGGGCACCGTACGCGAGGGCGCCACGCTCACCCTCGTCATTTCCCGCGGTCCCGAGCCGGTCACCGTGCCCAATGTCATCGGCATGTCCTGGAGTGACGGCAAGAAGGCCTTGACCGCGCTCGGCTTCAAACTGAGCTACAACCCCGGCGCAGACGCCATCGCCGCCCTCCTCAGCGTCGCATCGACGGATCCCGTCGCTGGCACCTCCGCCACCAAGGGCAGCACCATCACGATCAAGCCGACGAATCCCTTCGCCTAGTCAGTTCTCTCTCCCGCTGCTCACCCGCCGATCTCGACGGGTCGATCAGCCGTGGCGCGAGAGGAAGACGCGGCCAGAGGCCGCCAAGACATTCCGCCGGTCGAAACCTAGAGGCCGCCACAGGAACGAGCGGACGGCCTCCGCGGGCTAACGAGCCGCGAGCTCCTCGGCTACCAGGAAGGCGAGCTCGAGGGACTGCATGTGGTTCAGACGCGGGTCGCACAGCGACTCGTAGCGGGTCGCCAGGGCGGCCTCGTCGATGTGCTCGGAACCGCCGAGGCATTCGGTAACGTCATCGCCGGTGAGTTCAACGTGGATTCCGCCAGGGTGCGTCCCCACCGCGCGGTGCGCCTCGAAGAAGCCCTTGACCTCGTCGACGACGTCATCGAAACGACGCGTCTTGTAGCCGGTCGGTGTGGTGACGCCGTTGCCGTGCATCGGGTCGGTCACCCACAGCGGCGTCGCTTCGCTGGCCTTGATGGCCTCGAGCAGCGGCGGCAGGGCATCCCGCACCTTGCCGGCACCCATGCGGGTGATGAAGGTCAGGCGGCCCGGTTCGCGGTTCGGGTCGAGCTTGTCGACGAGGCGCAGCATGTCATCGGCCGACGTTGTCGGGCCGAGCTTGACGCCGATCGGGTTGCGCACCCGCGACAGGAAGTCCACGTGAGCGCCATCGAGGTCACGAGTGCGTTCCCCGATCCAGATGAAGTGTGCCGAGGTGTTGTACGGCGTTCCGGTGCGGGAGTCGATGCGGGTCATCGGGCGCTCGTAGTCCATCAGCAGGCCCTCGTGGCTGGTGTAGAACTCCGTTCGGCGCATCGCCTCGAAGTCCGCGCCGCAGGCGATCATGAATTTGATCGCGCGATCAATCTCCTTGGCCACCTTCTCGTACTGCTGGTTGGCCGGGTTGGCGGCGAAGCCCTGATTCCAGCTGTGCACCTGGCGCAGGTCGGCGAAGCCACCCTGCGTGAACGCACGAATCAGATTGAGGGTCGATGCCGACGTGTGGTAGGCCTTGACGAGCCGGTCCGGGTCGGCCTCGCGCGACTCGGGCGTGAACGGGTAGCCGTTGACGATATCGCCGCGGTACGCCGGAAGCGTGACATCGCCGCGGGTCTCGAAGTCGCTCGAGCGGGGCTTGGCGAACTGGCCGGCCATGCGCCCCATCTTGATCACCGGCATCGACGCACCGTAGGTGAGCACGACGGCCATCTGCAGCACGGTCTTGACTCGATTGCGAATCTGATCGGCCGTGGCGCCGCTGAACGTCTCGGCGCAGTCGCCCCCCTGCAGCAGAAAACCCTGCCCGCCAGCGGCCTGAGCGAGCCGGTCGCGCAGAATGTCGACCTCACCGGCGAAGACCAGCGGCGGCTGCGTCGCCAGCTCAGCGGATGCGGCCGCCACCTTGGCCGCATCGGGCCAAGTCGGCTGCTGCTTGATCGGCAGGGTGCGCCAGTGGTCGAGACCCGTGATGACAGAGGCTTCTGCGGCAACGATGGGCTCGGTGGGGTCTACCACGGGATGGTTCCTGTTTTCTGTACTGGACCGGCAACTCGCACCGATCCGAAATGGATGAGATGTGTCACGCGCAATGCGCAGACAGCACTTCAGGCAGCCTATCGCGAAAGGCTGGCCCGCTTCTCCTTGACCGAGGAGGCGTAGACGTCGACGTACTCCTGCGTGCTGAGTCGCTGTAACTCATACATGAGCTCATCGGTGACACTGCGTAGAACGAATCGGTCGCCCTCCATCCCCTCGAACCGGGTGAAGTCCAGTGGTTTACCGATGACAATGCCGATGCGACGCACCCGCGGAATCCGTGTGCCGGTCGGCATGGCTTTCTCGGTGTCGATCATCGCCACCGGAATGACCGTCACGCCCGATTCCAACACCATGCGGGCCACACCGGTGCGGCCGCGATACAGGCGGGCGTCGGGGCTGCGGGTGCCCTCCGGATAGATACCGAGGATGCGCCCCTCGCCGAGAACCCGCAATCCGGTGTTGAGCGAATCCTCCGAGGCTTTGCCGCCCGATCGGTCGATGGGCAGCTGCCCGGCCGCGGTGAGAAACTGGCGCGTCGCCCAGCCTTTGAGACCCTTGCCGGTGAAATAGTCGCTCTTGGCGAGAAAAGCCACGCGGCGCGGCACGACGAGTGGCAGAAAAACCGAGTCGATGAATGACAGGTGATTGCTGGCAAGAATGACCGGGCCGGTCTTGGGTATGTTCTCCAGCCCGATGATCCAAGGGCGAAAGAGCGAGAGCAGCAGCGGGCCGATGACGATGTTCTTCATGATCCAATAGAACATGCGCACTCCTTTATCCGGCTCTGAAAGCTTAGTCCGCTGACACGAGTTGAGCGGATGCCGCGCGCAGGCCGCGCACATCCGCCTTCTGCCGGTCAGCGCACCGCGTGCAGCCGGGCGAGGTCGGCCGCACCGACGACACCCGCGTCGTTGACCAGCTGGGCGATGGCGAACTCCGCCTCCGGGTGGTAGCCGCGGGCGGGCAGATGGTCGAGGTACGCAGCGCGAATCGGCTCGAGCAGCAGGTCACCGGCGGCGGCCACTCCCCCGCCGAACACGAACACCTGCGGGTCGAGGACGGCACCGAGGCTCGCACAGGCCTGGCCGAGAGCGCCGCCGAGCTGGCGCAGGGCCGCAAGGGCGCCGCCGTCCCCGTCTTGAATCAGTCGACCGACGTCTTTGCCGGTGAGTTTGCCGCGCCGTTCGCGGGTGGCGGCCAGGCCCAGCCCCACGCCGCCGGCATCCGCAAATTCGTTGGCGATGCGCAGCAGTGCCCGACCGGAACCGTACTGCTCCAGGCAGCCGTGAGCACCGCAGCCGCACGGAAGCCCATCGGGCACGACCCGCAGGTGGCCCAATTCGGCGCCCGCGCCGAATCCGCCGCGGAACAGAGCGTTGTTGGTGACGATGGCCCCGCCGACACCGGTACCGATGGTGAGGGTGACCATGTCGGAATACGCACGGCCGGCGCCGAAACGAAATTCGGCCCACCCGGCGGCGTTGGCATCGTTCTCGATGATGATCGGCAGGTGCAGCCGAGCCTCGAGCTTGTCGCGGAACGGCTCATTGCGCCAACTGATGTTCGGTGCGTAATAGACAGTCGACTGGTCGGCATCGATGAAGCCGGCAGCGGCGACTCCCGCCGCGACGACGTCTTCGCCCGCACTGAGGCCCTGAATCATCGCGACGACCGTGTCCTCGATTTCGCGCGGGTTGCCGGGGGTGGTCGGCTGTCGATCCGAGCGGATGATGGTGCCCGCCTCGTCGACGAGCGCCCCGGCAATCTTGGTGCCCCCAATATCGATACCAATGGCGTGCACGGGGCACCTTTCTTTCGGGGCATGTGGGGAGCGGCGCCTCTCAGCCGAACGGCTGGGCAGGTCACCCTCTAGAGTGTAGTTAACCAGTTTGCCGCTGGACGAAACACCCGCTCACCGCTGGATTCCCGGCGAGTGCGCAGTTGGCACGTTCAGCCGGTACCGAAGGAGTTGCCGTGAAACAGATTGACATGCCCGCCGTCGTTCCCGCCGATCCTGGCGCCAACATCACCGACCTGCTGATGAACCGTCTCGCCGCGTCTCCAGAACTCGTGCTGTTCTCACTTCCCCGGGATGGTCGCTGGCTGCCCGTCACCACCCGGGAGTTCCATGCGCAGGTCGTGGCGCTGGCCAAGGGCCTCGTCGCCGCCGGCATCCAGCCCGGCGACAAGATCGGGCTCATCTGCAAGACCCGCTATGAGTGGACCCTGATCGACTTCGCGGTCTGGTTCGCCGGAGCAATCCTGGTGCCCGTCTACGAGACCAGCTCGCCCAGCCAGGTGCAGTGGAACCTCAGCGACTCGGGCGCCATGGCAGTCATCGTCGAGACCGCTGACCATTTCGCACGGTTCGACGAGGTGTACCCGGAACTTGGCAATATCCGGTCGGTCTGGCAGATCGATCTGGGCGATTTGGACAAGCTCGTCGCCGGGGGCGCTGACGTGACGGATGCTGAAATCGATCGCCGCCGCAACCTGGCCGTCGGCAACGACATTGCCACCCTGATCTACACCTCCGGTTCGACCGGCAAACCCAAGGGCTGCGTGCTCACCCACGCGAATTTCCTCGAGACCAGCCGCAATGCCGCGGTCGCGCTCAAGGAAGTACTGGTTCACCCCGAGGGTGCTTCGACGCTGTTGTTCATCACCACCGCCCATGTCTTCGCTCGTTTCATCTCGGTGCTCTGCGTGCACGCGGGCGTGCGCGTCGGCCACCAGGCCGACACCAAGACCCTCCTGGCGGCGCTGGGCAGCTTCCAACCGACTTTCCTGCTCGCGGTACCGCGGGTGTTCGAAAAGGTCTACAACTCGGCCCAGCAGAAGGCCATCGCCGGGGGCAAAGGCAAAATCTTTGACACCGCCGCGCATGTGGCGGTCGAACATTCCAAGCTCGTGCAGGCGGGAACATCGATTCCCCTCGGTATGAAGATCAAGTTCGCACTGTTTGACAAGCTCGTCTACAGCAAGTTGCGGGCCGCCATGGGCGGCAAGGTCGTGTGGGCGGTCTCGGGTTCCGCTCCGCTCGGCGCCCACCTCGGACACTTCTTCAACAGTCTCGGCATTGTCATTCTCGAGGGCTACGGTCTGACCGAAACGACCGCTCCCGCCAATGTGGGCTTGGCCACGCGGGCCAAGATCGGCACGGTCGGACCGCCGCTGCCCGGCGTCTCGGTGCGCGTCATGGACGACGGTGAGATCGAGGTCAAGGGGGTCAACGTCTTCAAGGAGTACTGGAACAACCCCCAGGCTACTACCGATGCGTTTGACGACGGCTGGTTGAAGACCGGCGACATCGGTGACTTTGACGCCGAGGGCTTTCTCACCATCACCGGGCGCAAGAAAGAGATCATCGTAACGGCCGGTGGCAAGAACGTGGCCCCGGCCGCGTTGGAAGACCCCATTCGCGCGAACCCGTTGGTGGGCCAGGTCGTCGTGGTCGGCGACCAGAAGCCGTTCATCGGCGCGCTCATCACCCTCGACCCCGACATGCTGCCGGTCTGGCTGAACAACAACCAGGAGGATGCCGGCATGACGCTCGCGCAGGCATCCGTCAATAAGGCCGTGCTGGCGGAAATCCAGCGCGCTGTCGACCATGCCAATGAGGGTGTGTCGCGAGCGGAGTCGATTCGGAAGTTCTCACTGCTGCCGATTGAGCTCACCGAGGACAGCGGGCACCTGACACCGAAGATGAGCATCAAGCGCAACATCATCCTGCGGGACTTCGCCGGTGAGATCGAGGCGATGTACGTCAACGCGCCGGCCACTGAGGGCATTTCGCTGCGCGAGTGATCTTGCCGCGTTCCCGGCTGTCCGCACGGTGGCCGGGAACGCAGCGCGTCAGGCTCGATTAGAACCAGGTGGACTCGCGGATTTCCTTCATTGCGGCGCGACGGTTTTCTTTGTCGAGGCGGTCGATGTAGAGAAAACCGTCGAGGTGATCGGTTTCGTGCTGCAAGGCCTGGGCCATGATGCCGGTACCGGAGAGCTCGACCGTGTTCCCGTCGAGGTCGATGCCGGAGACTCGCGCGAAGGGATACCGCTTCGTCGGGTACCAGAGGCCGGGAACCGACAGACAGCCCTCGTCGACGAGGTCGGGCTCGCCGGATAGTTCAACGATGGTGGGGTTGAGAATATACCCGATGTCTCCGTCGACGTTGTAACTGAACGCGCGCAGATTGACGCCGATCTGCGAGGCAGCGACACCGGCCCGACCGGGCAGGCGCACGCTGTCGACGAGATCCTGCACCAGACCTCGCACACGGTCGTCGATCCCCGTGATGGGGTCGGAGGCAGTCTTCAGTACCGGATCTCCGAAGAGACGGATCTGACGTTCGGGCACGGGGAGACTCCTCGGTAGGACGAATGGTGAGCGGCGAACGAGTGGAGGGCGAGCAGCCCGCTACAGGTTGCGGTCGGCGGGCAGCCCCTCGACTACGAGCTCGGCGAGCGTGCGCGCAGCCAGCCGAGTGATCGGCTTGAGGTCCTTGTACGACACGACGCTCCCTGCGGCCAGCTGCGGGTCGTAGGGAATGCGCACGATTTCGCGCACCCGGGAACGAAAGTGCGACTCGATCTCTTCGAGCCGCACCAAGTTCGTGCCCTGGGTTGCGGTGTTGAGCGCGACGATCGCGTTGCGCACCAGCTCGCCGTAGCCATTCGCTTCAAGCCAGGTCAGCGTTTCCGACGCCAACCGGGCCTCGTCGACACTGCCGCCGGAGACGATCACGATGGAGTCAGCGCGCTGCAGGGTGGCCCGCATGACCGAGTGCACGATGCCGGTGCCGCAGTCGGTGAGCGCGATCGAGTAGTACCGGGCGGCGAGGTCGGCAACGACGTTGTAGTCATTCTCGTCGAAGGCTTCGGAGAGCAGCGGGTCGGTGTCGGACGCGAGAATGTCCAGGCGGGTTTCGTCGCGCGACACCAGGGTGGAGAAGTCGGTGAAGTTGCCGATCGACGCCGCTTTGGTCACGACGTCCCGAACGGTCGAGCGGGTCTGCTTGCTGACGCGTTCGGAGAGGGTGCCTCGGTCAGGGTTGGCATCGATGGCGATGATGCGGTCCTCGCGGGCATCGGCCAGGGCCATGCCGAGCAACGTCGTGACGGTGGTCTTGCCGACGCCGCCCTTGCGGGTGAGGATCGGCACGAACCGGGTGCCGCCCTCGAACTGGCGGCGGATGCGCTCGTCCATCTCTTTGTGCGCCTGCACCTTGGCAGAGTCGCCTAGGTTGACCAGGTGCAGGGTGAGCGCGTAGACGAATTCGGGCCAGGTGCCCTGCGGCGCTTTGCGGGTCTTGCGGTTGACCGCGAGCAGGCGATCGGAGGTCAGCATGGCCGCCGACTCGGGGGTGTTGGTGTTTTCGGAGCGGGTACGGTCGCGCCGAACGGAGGAAGCGGTATCCGTTCTCGACAGCGATTCGATGGCGGAACTCGCGCCGGCCGCCCGGGTCGGGGCGGGCGTGCTGATTTCGACGGTGTGGGTCGCGGGGCTCGACACGCCCCTGGTCATCGGGGTGACTGCGCCGTTGGTTGAACGACCGGGCGCAACAACCGCGCGGCGGGGCATTGCTGTGACCTCGATCGGCACGCTCAGGCTCTCGGGCAGAGCCGCCGCAAGATTGTCGATCGTGTGCGGCGGCAGCTCGCTGTGGTACTCGTCGTGGTCCCGCTGGGCGGCGGCAGACACGGGGCGCGCGGGCACGCTCTGCTCGTCAGTACGTTTGTCTGGCACGGTGCATCCTCAACTGGTCGATAACGGCCCTCATCTTAGCGTGGACACACCACCACGAGCAGATCGCCGGCATCAACCTGCTGGGTGAGCGGGATCGCCACCCGTTCGATGGTTCCCGCGATAGGTGCAGTGATGGCGGCTTCCATTTTCATGGCTTCAATCGACGCGACGCTCTGGCCTGCTTCGACCTGGGCGCCCTCTTCGACCTGCAGGGTGACCACACCGGAAAACGGGGCCGCAATCTGGCCGGGCTGGTTGGCATCCGCTTTCTCGGCGATTTTGGTCTGCACGGTGATGCTCGTGTCGCGCACGAATACCGGGCGCAGCTGGCCATTGAGAATGGTCATGACGGTACGCATACCCTTGTCGTCGGCTTCTCCGATGGCTTCGAGGCCCACGTAGAGCCGCACGCCCTTGGCGATTTCGACGGCATGTTCCTGGCCGTGCTGCAGGCCGTAGAGGTAGTCGACGGTGTCAATGACCGACAGATCGCCGTAGGTCTCCTTGACCTGTTCAAACTGGCGGGTCGGCGCCGGGAACAGCAGCTGGTTGAGCATGGCACGACGTTCGACGCTGGTAGCGCCAAGCGCGGCGCGCTCCCCCGCGGTGATCTCGGTGACGCCGACGCGTATGTTGCGTCCCGCGAGCACCTTGGTACGAAACGGCTCAGGCCAGCCGCCGGGCAGGTCGCCGAGCTCGCCGGCCATGAACCCGATGACCGAGTCTGGCACGTCATAGTTGCCCGGGTTCTGCTCGAAGTCGGCGGGGTCGGCCTTCACCGCGGCGAGGTAGAGGGCGAGGTCGCCGACCACCTTCGACGAGGGCGTGACCTTGGGAACCCGGCCGAGGATGGAATTCGCGGCGGTATACATGTCTTCGATCAGTTCGAAGTGGTCGGCAAGCCCAAGCGCGACGGCCTGGGTGCGCAAGTTCGAGAGCTGCCCACCTGGAATCTCGTGCGAGTACACCCGGCCGGTCGGTGCGGACAGCCCCGATTCGAACGGGGTGTACAGGGTGCGCACGGCCCCCCAGTACGGCTCGAGGTCGGTCGTGGCCTTGAGCGAAATGCCGGTGTCCCGCTCGGTGTGTGCCAGTGCGGCGACGAGGGAGGATGCCGACGGTTGGCTGGTCGTACCGGCCATCGGAGCCGAAGCCACATCGACGGCGTCAGCACCGGCGCGCGCCGCGGCGAGCAGCGTGGCGAGTTGGCCGCCCGGGGTGTCGTGGGTGTGCACGTGCACGGGCAGGTCGAAGCGTTCGCGGAACGCGGCCACGAGCTTCTCGGCTGCACTCGGCCGAAGCAGCCCGGCCATGTCCTTGATGCCGATCACGTGCGCGCCGCTTTCAACGATCTGGTCGGCAAGGCGCAGGTAGTAGTCGAGGGTGTAGAGATTCTCGGCCGGGTCGAGCAAGTCGCCGGTGTAACAGACGGCGACCTCCGCCAGGGCAGTGCCGGTATTCAGCACCGCGTCGATGGCTGGACGCATCTGCGACACGTCATTGAGGGCGTCGAAGATGCGAAAGATGTCCACGCCGGTGTTGGTCGCCTCGCGCACGAAGGCGTCGGTGACCTCGGTCGGGTACGGGGTGTAGCCGACGGTGTTGCGGCCGCGCAGCAGCATCTGCAGGTTGATGTTCGGCAGGGCTTCGCGCAGCGCCGCCAGGCGATCCCAGGGGTCTTCGCCGAGAAAACGCAGCGCCACGTCGTAGGTGGCGCCGCCCCAGGCTTCCACCGAGAGCAGCTGCGGCGTCAGCCGGGCGACATAGGGCGCCACGGCGACGAGGTCCTTGGTGCGCACCCGGGTTGCCAGCAGCGACTGGTGGGCGTCCCTAAATGTCGTGTCGGTCACGGCCAGCGCGGTCTGGGCACGTAAGGAGGCGGCGAACTTGGCAGGGCCGAGCAGTTGCAGCTTCTGTCGCGAACCGTCGGGGGCTGGCTGGGTGATGTCGAGCTGTGGCAGCTTGTCACGCGGGTGCACCGTGGTCGGCGGCGCGCCGTTGGGCTGGTTGACGGTGACCTCGGCGAGCCAGTTGAGAATCTTGGTGCCGCGGTCCTTCGACTCGCGCCCGCGCAGCAGTTCCGGGCGCTCGTCGATGAACGAGGTACTGAGGTCGCCGGCCGCGAAATCCGGATCGTCGAGCACGGCCTGCAGGAACGAAATGTTGGTGGAGACGCCGCGGATGCGGAACTCGGCCAGCGCGCGCTTGGACCGGACGACAGCGGCCGCATAGTCGCGGCCTCGGCAGGTGAGTTTGGCGAGCATCGAGTCGAAGTGTGGGCTGATCTGCGCGCCCGTGTTGACGGTTCCACCATCCAAGCGGATGCCGGCGCCGCCAGGTGAGCGATAGGTGGTGATCTTGCCGGTGTCGGGGCGAAACCCGGCCGCGGGGTCTTCGGTCGTGATGCGGCACTGCAGGGCTGCGCCGCGCAGCCGGATCTTGCCCTGGGTCAGGCCGATCTCTTCGAGGGTCTCCCCCGCAGCGATGCGAATCTGCGCCTGCACGAGGTCGACATCGGTGACCTCTTCGGTTACGGTGTGCTCCACCTGGATGCGGGGGTTCATCTCGATGAACACGTGCTGCCCGGCGCGTTCACCGACGGTGTCGAGCAGGAACTCGACGGTGCCGGCGTTGACATAGCCGATCGACCGGGCGAACTTGATGGCGTCAGCGTACAGCTGCACCCGAATTTCATCACTGAGGTTCGGCGCCGGGGCGATTTCAATCACCTTCTGGTGCCGACGCTGAACCGAGCAGTCGCGCTCGAACAGGTGCACGGTCTCGCCGGAAGCGTCCGCCAGGATCTGCACCTCGATGTGTCGGGGGCGCAGCACCGCCGCCTCCAGGAACATCGTCGGGTCACCGAAGGCACTGGTGGCCTCACGCATGGCCTCTTCGAGCGCCCCGCGCAGCTCGCTCTTCTTCGCCACTCGGCGCATGCCGCGGCCGCCGCCGCCAGCGACGGCCTTGGCGAAGATGGGAAAGCCGATCTCATCGGCCTGGCTGATCAACAGCTCGACATCGGTCGACGGTTGTGTCGACTTGAGAACCGGTACACCGGCCGCGATGGCGTGTTCCTTTGCGGTGACCTTGTTACCGGCCATTTCAAGCACGTCAGCGCCCGGGCCGATGAACGTGATGCCGGCTGCTGCGGCTGCATCGGCTAGTTCCGGGTTCTCCGACAGAAAGCCGTAGCCGGGGTAGATGGCGTCGGCGCCACATTCCTTGGCAACCCGGATGATTTCACTCACGTCGAGATAGGCCCGAACCGGATGCCCGACCTCACCGATCTGGTACGCCTCATCCGCCTTCAGGCGGTGCAGTGAATTGCGATCCTCGAACGGAAACACCGCCACGGTCTTGGCTCCGAGCTCGTACGCCGCGCGCATGGCACGGATTGCGATCTCGCCGCGGTTGGCAACAAGGATTTTTTCAAACATGCAAGCCTTTCGAGGGCGTACGCCGCGCACAGCTAACGGTTAGGTTCTCTAACACTAGTGAAGGTAACGTTGCTACTCATGCACGTACTCAGCGTAAGTTCCCTCAAGGGTGGTGTCGGCAAGACCACTGTGACCCTTGGTCTCGCTTCCGCTGCCTTCGCCCGTGGCGTGCGAACACTCGTCGTGGATCTCGATCCGCAGTCCGATGTGTCCACCGGCATGGATATCCAGGTCGCCGGTCATCTCAACGTTGCCGATGTCCTCGGTTCGCCCAAAGAAAAGACGGTTCGCGCGGCGATCGCCCCGAGCGGATGGACCCGCAACCGTCCCGGCACCATCGACGTCATGATCGGCAGCCCGTCGGCGATCAATTTTGATGGGCCGCACCCCAGCATCCGTGATATCTGGAAACTCGAAGAAGCGCTCTCGACGATCGAGAAGGACTATGAACTCGTTCTCATCGATTGTGCACCCTCCCTCAACGCCCTGACGCGCACGGCGTGGGCCGCGAGCGACCGGGTCGCGGTCGTGACCGAGCCCGGCCTGTTCTCGGTCGCTGCTGCCGACCGCGCCCTGCGCGCAATCGAAGAAATTCGTCGTGGCCTGAGCCCCCGTCTTCAGCCGCTCGGCATCATCGTGAACCGTGCCCGCTCCGCTTCGCTCGAACACCAGTTCCGCATCAAAGAATTGCGGGACATGTTCGGTCCCCTCGTGCTCAGCCCGCAGCTGCCCGAGCGCACCTCGCTGCAGCAGGCACAGGGAGCGGCCAAGCCGCTTCATATCTGGCCCGGCGACAGTGCTCTCGAAATGGCCGGATTCTTCGATCAGATCCTCGACCGTGTGCTGCGCACGGCGCGGATCGGCGAATACGCCGAGGTTCCCGCGCAGTAAGTCGTTCGACGGCATGCGCGTCGACACGACCTGCCGGAGGATCGTGCGCTCGCGGGTTCTAAGAGATTTTGCGGGTGGTGCGGCGCGCGGCGAGTTCGTCTGTGGCGTCGATCGCCTGCAGGTCGAGTTCGACCAGGCTGGTTTCAACCTCGCGCAGCACCTTGCCAACGGCAATGCCGAAGACGCCCTGGCCGCGGCTGACCAGGTCGATGACTTCATCGTTCGAGGTGCATAGGTAGACGCTCGCACCATCGCTCATGAGAGTGGTCTGGGCGAGGTCGCTGATGCCCGATTCGCGCAGCTGGTTGACCGCCGTGCGAATCTGTTGCAGCGAGATTCCGGTGTCGAGTAGGCGTTTGACGAGTTTGAGTACAAGAATGTCACGAAAGCCGTAGAGGCGTTGTGAGCCGGATCCCGCCGCGCCACGCACGGTAGGTTCCACCAGGCCGGTACGGGCCCAGTAGTCCAGCTGTCGGTAGCTGATGCCAGCCGCACGCGCGGCGACAGCGCCGCGGTAGCCGGAGTTTTCATCGAGCTCGGGCATGCCATCGGTGAACAGCAGTCCTAACGAGTAACGCGAAGCGTCAGCGTCGGCCTTGAGCTCACTCATATGAATTGCCTCTCGGGGGTTACGTCGTGCGGTGGCTGACAGCTGCGATGCGGCGGGCTGTCATTCACTGTGGTGCGGAACTGCTGCACGTGAGTTACTGCGGTTGATTTTGGTGATGCGAAGACGTGCTGCGGTGCATCGCTATCCCTACGGTACCGAGGTGGAACGCGTGCAGCCCTGACATTCGTACGACCGGTTCGGCGTGTCGGTACCGCCGCTGCCAGCGCCCTTGAAAATCAGACGGCCTGACCCACGACCCGCGTTGCTTTGCGCTTGAGTCAGTCTACGACCTACTTGGTCAGTCGGCCCAGTGCAGACCGAATCAGGCTGCCGCGAATGACCTCGAGTTGTCCAGCGATTTCGACGGCCATTTCGGCCGCCTTCGCCCGGCTGGACGCGTCTTTTCGACGAGCGAGTGGCACGAGGGCGCTTTCAATCAGTCCGAGTTCTCGTTCGGCGGCTCCGCGGAACCCCCGCAGGTGTCGCGGCTCGATGCCGCTGCGTTGCAGCTCCACCAGGGCACGCAGCACGTGCAGCACGCTGTCGCCGTAGTAGTCAGCTGGCAGGATGATCGATGCGGAGACGGCGTCGTGCAGCAGCGTGGCGGAGGCACCGGCCTCGCGCAATAAGTCGTCGCGGCTGAGGCGGCGCACCGTGCCGAGCATCGACGGCCCGGGGGTGGTTCCGCCCGGCAGAACCGGGGACAATCCGGCATCGAGATCGTCGAGATACGAACGGATGACTTTCAACGGCAGGTAGTGATCGCGCTGCATCGAGAGAATCAGTCGCAGACGATCGACGTCGCTGGTGCAGAACTTGCGATAGCCGGAGTCGGTGCGGGCCGGGGAGACCAGGCCCTGCTCTTCGAGAAAGCGCAGCTTCGACGGCGTCAAGTCGGTGAATTCCGGGGTGAGGCGTGCCAGGACCTGGCCGATACTCAAAAGCGGCGCTGCTCCCGAGGATTGCCTTTTCGCCGCCGACGCGGACACAGACGCGGAGCGAGCCTGGGCGGAGTGTGCCGCCACTACTCGCTCGGCGCGCGCGCGAGGTCGAGGCGCGAGGCGTAGAACGTGAGGCGGAACTTGCCAACCTGTACCTCGGCGCCGTCCGTCAGATCAGCGGTTTCGGTGCGCTCACCATCGAAGTATGTGCCGTTCAGCGAACCGAGATCTTTGACCGTGAAGGAGGTGCCACGGCGCAGGAATTCGGCGTGACGGCGCGACACGGTGACGTCATCGAGAAAGATGTCGGCATTAGGGTGGCGGCCGACGCTCGTGAGATCGGCGTCGAGCAGAAACCGGGCCCCGGCATTGGGTCCTCGGCGAACGACCATGAGGGCCGAGCCAGACGGCAAAGCCACAATGGACGCCTGCTCTTCTGCCGTCACGTTGGAATCGATAGCGGCGATCTGGGCGGCGAACTCCTGGCTGAAGTTCATCGTCGTGTCAGTGCTGAGCATGTCGTGCACCTTCGTGGCTTCGTCAGGCGTCACACTGTTGGACGGATCGGAGCTGGACGGTACGGGGGTGGAGGCCTTGCTGGGCATTGTTTCGCCTGTCGTCTGGTTCTCGGGCTGATCTGCGGGCACGGGCACGTTACGGCTCTCGGAAGAGTTATCTCCGACTAGACCGACCACCGTGCACCTCCTATCGTCCCAGCGTATCGGAAGATGCATCCTCGAAGACCCTCGGAAGTCGAATCACTCGCATGGTTTCAATGGCATAGATGATGCCAGCCCACCAATACAGGAAAGCGCCCCAAATTCCAAAGGCCCACCCCACCGGCTGCGACCACCACTCCAGTTGCGGAAAAGCCTGACCGAGCATGATCATCGGCAGGGCGTAGAACAGGCAGAAAGTGGCCACCTTGCCCAAATGGTGCACCGGAAGCGGACCGAAACCGAAGTTCGCGAGGATGATACCCAGTGCCAGCAGAAAAATGTCGCGCCCCACCACGACCAACACAATCCACCAGGGCACGAGGTCCCGCCAGGCGAGCCCGATCAGCGCGGCAAAGATGTAGAGGCGATCGGCGGCCGGATCCAGCAGCTGGCCGAGCCGGGTGATCTGGTTCCACCGACGGGCCAGAAATCCGTCGAGCCAGTCGGTGATACTGGAAATGCTGAGCACGACGAGCGCCCAGGCATCCTCTCCCTGGGCGAGCAGCACGAGAAAAACCGGCACCAGTAATAGGCGCAGAAAGCTGAGCACGTTGGGCAGGGTCAGCACGCGATCGCTGACCATGCCGTTCGCTGCCCCTGTCACAGCTTTGAGTCTATCGAGTGGCTCAGCCGAGCCGCCCGCGCAGCGCGGGCCAGCTCGCGGCAAAACCGGGATGGAGTGCGAGCCGGTCAACGGCATCAGCGGCCACCCAGCGCAGGGCGATGCTCTCCTGGTCGCTGATGACGGGTTCGAATTCTTGTGTCGCCTCCATGACGACGGTGGTGTACGACCAGAATCCCAGGTCGACGAGGGAGGTGAATTTGAGCTGCATCAGGTCGGCGGGCACGCCGGCCTCCTCCCGTGCTTCGCGCAGGGCGGCCTCGATCGCGGTTTCGTTCTCGTGCCGGGCACCGCCGGGAAGGCCCCAGGTGTCACCGAAATGGCTCCACAGTGCGCGGTGCTGCAGTAACACGCCAAGGCGTCGGTGGTGCACGAGCAGTCCGGCCGCACCGAAGCGGCCCCAGTACTTGCGGCCGTCTGGAGCATGCACCCACGCATCGCCGCTGTCGCGTTCACCGGCCGAGCGCGGGACACCCCGCGCACCATCCCCGAACACGTCAGCACCGGAACTGTCAGTCATGCTCTAAGCATGCCTGACCGAGGTGTGAAAACGAATTTATGCGACCTAGATCGACCTGATCGCGTGCACCGGTGTGGTGCCCAGACGTTCACGACCGTGCAGGTCGGTCAGCTCGAGCACGACGCCGACGCCCGTGAGAATGTAGCCGGCCCGTTCGATCAAGCGGCTCGTGGCCGCGATGGTGCCACCCGTGGCGAGTACATCGTCGAGAATAAGAACGCGGGTACCGACCGAAAGTTGGCCGATTTCAAGTTCGAGCCGGGCCGAACCGTACTCGAGGTCGTACTCCTCGGTGAGCACGGTGCCGGGAAGCTTTCCGCCCTTGCGCACGGCCAGGACGGCCACGTTGGCCGCGTACCCGACGGCGGCAGCCAGCAGAAAGCCACGTGCCTCGATTCCGGCGACAGCATCGAATTGTCCGCGGTGCTGATCGGCGAGGTCGTCGATAATCGCGCGAAAGGCGACGGCGTCTGCGAAGACGGGATTGAGATCGCGGAAGAGAATGTCCGGCTGCGGAAAATCGGGGTAGGACGCCAGCAAGGCGTCGACGTGGGTGGCGGCCGATGACGGCGCAGCGGGAGGCGAGGAAAGTTGAGTCACTGATTCATCTTAAGCGGCTCCGGCGTTGGGCGTTGCGCCGTCAGGAAAAGCCGCTCTGGTGAGCTGCCAGCCAGCTCACCCTTTCACTTGCGGCGACCGCAGCGGTGCGGCCGCAGTGGATGCCCGTTCGGCGGACACCTCCGGTCGCGGCCCGACAGCGATCGCGCTCATCGCGTCGAGAAACTGCACGATGGCTGCTTGCTGGTCGGCCGTGAGATCGAGGGCGACCTGCATCAGCTGCTCGTGCGTGCCCGACAGCACCTGTCGGACCTGCTCGTGCGACGACTGCGTCGCGAACAGCCGTTGCGCCCGACCGTCGTGAGGATTGACCTCACGGCGGATGTGACCGGAGGCCGAGAGCCTCGACAGGAGTTTTGCCGTTGCCGCCGACGAGATGTTCAGGAATTCGCTGAGATCCTTCGGACTGGCCACCCGGTGCAGGCGCTCGCAGGCGATGAGGTGACGAATGGCCGTCATGTCGGTTTCGTTCACGTTCATCTCGGTTTGAGCACGATGACGCATGGCTGCATCGGCCACCCGGAATCGCCGCACGGCCTGTAGAACCTCGATTGCTGGAGAAACGCCTACTTTCTTAGCGTCATACCAGTACGTTCCCTCCGCTGGGGGTCTACTCTCATCGTGGGACATACACCCATGGTAACGTGAGCAGTCGCTAACCTGGTTAGTTATTATTACTATCTTGATCAGTGTGAACCGAGAAGGGGAAACGCGTGCAGACCGCCAACGCTCTTGATGAGCACGTCATTCTTCTCGACGAGGAAGGGCGCCACATCGGCACCGCGCCGAAGTACAGCATGCACGGTGTGAACACCGCGCTGCACCTCGCTTTCTCCTGTTACGTCTTCAATCCGGCCGGCGAAGTGCTCGTCACTCGACGAGCACTGACCAAGAAAGCCTGGCCGGGCGTGTGGACCAACTCCTTTTGTGGACATCCGCTGCCGGCTGAACCGTTCACGCAGGCCATCGACCGCCGCGCCCACCATGAGCTCGGGCTGCGGATCGACAATATCGACCTCGTGCTCCCGACGTTTCGGTATCGCGCCACCGACAGCGGCGGCACGGTGGAGAACGAAATCTGTCCGGTCTACGTGGCCAGGACCGATCAGGAGCCAACGCCGAATCCCGACGAAGTCGCCGAATATGCCTGGACCCACCCGGCGGCGCTGTACCGCGCGGTCACCGACGCCCCCTGGGCCTTCAGCCCGTGGATGACCCTGCAGGTGCAACAGATGGACAGTTTCCGTGCTTGACACGGTTGCCGCCGGTGTCGCGACGGAACTGACCCGGTTTTTCGCCGCAGCCCGCTTGCGAGCGAGCGACTATGGCGAGCATTACGTGGCCCTGTGGGATTTTCTGGAGCAGGCCAGCAGCGGCGGTAAACGGGTGCGCCCGGCCTTGGTATTGGCGGCCTATGCCGGTTTCGGTGGGCGTGACCAGACCCTCGTGGTACCGGTCGCCGTGAGTTTCGAATTGCTGCACACGGCGTTTCTCATTCACGACGACGTCATCGACCGTGACCTGGCCCGGCGCGGACAGGCGAACATTGCCGGCCGGTTCAACGACCGCGCGCTGGCGCACGGCACCGACTCCGATCAGGCCCAAGTCTGGGCCGCCGCCGCGGCTATACTCGCCGGCGATCTCGCCCTCAGCGAAGCGCATCGTGCGCTGGCCAAACTTCCGGCCGACGTGGACACTCGGCTGCGGCTGCTCGATCTGCTCGACCGTGCGGTGTTCGTCTCGGCCGCAGGGGAGCTGGCCGACGTCACCAACAGCTCGGCGCGGCATCCACTCACCGTGGCCGAGGTGATCACGACCCTCGAGAACAAAACCGCCGTGTATTCCTTTGAAGGGCCGTTGCAGGCCGGAGCCGTACTGGCCGGGGCGTCGGCCGAGGCGATCGGCCTGCTCGGGCGCTACGGTCGCCTGGTCGGCGTGGCGTTCCAGCTCACGGACGACCTGCTCGGCGTGTTCGGCGATGCGGTTGAAACCGGCAAGAGTGTGTCGGCCGATCTGCGCGAGGGCAAGCAGACCGCCCTGATCGCCCACGCCGGCACGACCGAGAGCTGGTCGCTGATTGCGCCCTACCTCGGCAAGGTCGACCTCAGCGACGAAGAGGCCGAACAGGCCAGGGAGCATCTGCGCGCGTGCGGCGCGAAGGCGACCGCCGAGAGGCTCGCCTCTGACTACTCCCGTTCGGCGGTCGAAGCGCTCGACTCGGCGATCATTCCCGCGGAACTGCGAGCGAGCCTCACCGAGCTCGCGCACTCCGCCGTGAATCGGTCCCGCTGATGGGCCCGCTCATGGGCCCGCTCATGGGCCCGCTGCGAGCTGCATCGGCTCAAACGGGCGCTGGCGCCAATCTGAACAAGTACGCGGAGACGGCACTGGCCAGTTCGACGATTGTCATCGGCCATTACTCCACCTCGTTCGGGCTTGCCGCCCGGCTGCTCGATGCCCGGGTGCGCATACCCGTACGCACGATCTATGCCCTCGTGCGTATCGCCGACGAGATCGTCGACGGGGCCGCCGCCGAAGCCGGTGTCGGGGTCGAGGAGCAGCGGCAACTGCTCGACGAGCTCGAGCTGGAGACTGAGCGGGCGATTGTGCGTGGGTACAGTACCAATCTCGTGGTGCATGCCTTCGCAGTGACGGCCCGTCAGTATGGCATCGACTCCAGCCTGATCGCGCCGTTCTTCGCCTCGATGCGCCGCGACCTCGACCCGGCACCGTTCACCGCTGACAGCGTCGCCGAGTACATTTACGGCTCCGCGGAGGTAATCGGACTCATGTGCCTGCGCTGCTTCGTGCACTGGTCACCGCGCACCGCCTCTGAACTCGAACTGCTCGAAGACGGTGCCCGACACCTCGGTGCCGCTTTTCAAAAGATCAATTTTCTGCGCGACCTGTCCTGCGATCGCGAAATTCTCGGTCGCAACTACTTCCCGGGGATCGACCCGCTGAACCTCACCGATGGGCAGAAGAACGTGATCCTCGACGACATCGACGCCGATCTGAGCATCGCCAGCGCCGTACTGCCGCTGTTGTCGCCCGGCTGCCGCCGCGCCGTAGCCGCGGCGCAGGGACTATTCGCACGATTGTCCCAGCGGCTCCGGTCAACCCCGGCCAACCAGTTATTGCGCTCCCGCGTTCGGGTGCCGGATGGAGAGAAAATCATGATCGCCCTGACTTCGGCGCTCGGTCCCGGCGCGTGGAAGCGATGACGCGCACCATCGTGATCGGCGGCGGTATAGCCGGTCTGGCCAGCGCCGCCCTGCTCGCCCGGGATGGCCACGACGTGACGCTCCTGGAATCCCGCTCCGAACTCGGTGGGCGGGCCGGCCTGTGGAGCGCCGAGGGGTATCGGTTCGACACCGGGCCGTCCTGGTATCTCATGCCGGAGGTCTTCGAGCATTTCTACCGGTTGTTCGGCACGAGCGCTGCCGCACAGCTCGACCTTGTGAAACTGGATCCCGGTTACCGGGTGCTCTTTGAGGGTGACCCGGACCCGCTGGATATTCGGGCTGACCGAGCCGCGAATATCCGTCTGTTCGACAGTGTGCAACCGGGAGCCGGGCGCGCGCTCGACCGCTACCTGGACTCTGCGGCCACAACCTATGACATGGCCGTGAAACGGTTCTTGTACTCGAGTTTCGAATCATTCCGGTCGCTTCTCGTTCCTGACGTGCTGCGGCGCCTCGGTCGCTTGGCTCGTCTGCTGCTGCAACCGCTCGACAAATTCGTTGCCGGGTATGTCCGCGACCCGCGGCTGCGCCAAATCCTCGGGTACCCGGCCGTATTTCTGGGGTCGGCGCCAAACCTGACCCCGTCGATGTATCACCTGATGAGCCATCTTGACCTTGCCGACGGTGTGCTCTACCCGCAGGGCGGTTTCGCCACGCTGATCGACAGCATCGCCGGGATCGCCCGGGCCGAAGGCGTGCGCATCATCACCGATGCGAGGGTCACGGCCATTCGCGTCACCGATCGGAACCGCGTTGCCGGTGTGCGGTATGACGACGCCGACGGCAGGTCGACGCAGCTCGATTCCGACGTGGTGGTGTCGGCAGCCGACCTGCACCACACCGAAACCGAACTGGTTCCCGCGAAGCTGCAGACCTATCCCGAACGCTGGTGGAACAAGCGCGTGTCGGGGCCCGGGGCCGTGCTGGTGATGCTCGGCGTGACCGGGCAACTTCCCCAGCTGGCGCACCACTCGCTGTTCTTCACGACAGATTGGGGTAGGAACTTCGGTCAGATCTTCGGCACGAAGACCTCCGTGCCATCCCCGGCGTCCCTGTACGTGTGCATGCCGAGTGCCACCGACCCGTCGGTGGCACCGACCGGTGACAGCAACCTGTTTGTGCTGGTGCCCGTGCCGGCCGATGTGACCCTGGGTGGCGGCGGCATCAATGGTGCCGGTTCGACCACGGTCGAGCTGGTAGCGGATGCCGCTATCGCGCAGGTCGCCCAGTGGGCCAACATTCCCGACCTCGCCGAACGCGTGTCGGTGCGGCGCACGGTCGGCCCGGCCGATTTCGCAGACGACCTCAACTCGTGGAAGGGCGGCGCCCTCGGCCCCGCGCACACCCTGCGGCAGAGCGCCTTCATGCGGGGATCGAATATGTCCAAGAAGATTGCGGGCCTGTACTACGCCGGCGGCACCACCATTCCCGGCATCGGGCTACCGATGTGCCTGATCAGCGCCGAGATTTTGCTCAAGCGGCTGCGTCACGACACCACGACGGGACCGCTGGCGGAACCGCTGCCGGCCCGACCTAAGCGGCACCCCGGCCCAACCGATCTGCCCGGGGTTACCGAAAAACCGGTGAAGTCTGCGCCACGCCGGTCGTGAGCGTTCTGTACCTGCTGATGTTACTGCTCTCACTCGGGGGCATGGCGGTGCTGGACTGGCGCTTTCGTCTGTTCTTCTGGCGTTCCCCGGGGCGGGCGGCCCTCGTGCTCGGCATCGGGGTGCTGTTCTTTCTCGCTTGGGACCTGCTCGGCATCGACCTGGGCATCTTCTACCGCGGTGAGACAGCGCTGATGACCGGCGTGCAGCTGACGCCGGAACTGCCGCTCGAGGAGGTCTTCTTTCTCACCTTTCTCTGTTACCTGACCATGATCCTGGTACAGGTCGCCCGACGCGTGCTCAAGCCGCGGGTTTGACATGACCTATCTCCTGCTGAATGCGGCTTTTCTCGCCGCCGCCTTGCTCGTGGCCGCCGTGGCCCTGGTGCGACGATTGGTTTCGGCCCGTTTCGTCGCTGCTGTGGCCGTTGCCCTTTGCCTGACGCTGCTACTGACGGCCGTGTTCGATAACCTGATGATTGGGGCTGGACTGTTCAGCTACGACCCGGCGCACATTTCCGGGCTGTTCATCGGTCTGGCCCCGATCGAAGATTTTGCCTACCCGCTCGCCGCGGCGATTCTACTTCCGGCTCTGTGGGTGCTTTCGGGCGGTGCCAGGTTAGGACGAACGGATGACTGAGCAGCTCGGCACGGCAGGATGGAAGACCCGGCAGGTCGTGCTGTCGTCGCGGCCGCTCAGCTGGATCAACACGGCGTTTCCCTTCGCCGCCGTGTACGTGGTGACCACCGGGCGCATCGATGCGCTGTTGATCGTGGGCACGCTGTTCTTTCTCATTCCCTACAACCTGTTGATGTACGGCATCAACGATGTCTACGATTACGAGTCCGATTTGCGCAACCCGCGGAAGGGCGGCGCTGAGGGGGCACTGCTGCACCCCGCGCTGCACCGAACGGTAATTGCCGCCGGGGTTCTTTCCTCGGCGATTGTGGGCGGGGCGATGGTCTTTTTGGCGGGGTCGCGGCATCCGCTTTCGTGGATCGTTCTCTCCCTGAGCCTGTTTGCGGTGGTGGCCTATTCGGTGCGCGGGCTGCGGTTCAAGGAGCGGCCCATTCTGGACTCGATCACCTCGAGCGCCCACTTCGTCAGCCCGGCCGTCTATGGACTCGTGGTGGCCGGCGCCACCATCAACTTTGGGCTGCTCGCCCTGCTCGCGGCGTTCTTTCTGTGGGGCATGGCCAGCCATGCCTTCGGGGCGGTGCAAGACGTCGAACCCGATCGCCAGTCCGGAATTGCGTCGATCGCGACGGCTCTCGGTGCCTGGCCGACCGTGCGGCTCGCGATCACCTTCTGGGTTCTGGCGGGCTTGCTCATGCTGGCGACGCCGTGGCCTGGGCCGCTGGCCGCCGTGCTGGCCGTTCCGTACGTTCTGGCAGTGCTGCCGTTCTGGTCGGTCGGCGATGAGCAGTCGGAGAGTGCCAACCGGGGCTGGAAACGTTTTCTCTGGCTCAACTTCTTCACTGGTTTCATCGCGACCCTGCTGCTGATCATCTGGGTGCGGCAGGGCGCCTGAACGTTCTGGTCGCAGCCCGGCAGAGTGAGGCCGTTAGAGTAACAAGATGGAGCTTACGTCTGCCCGCGTCGACAGTTGGAGCTGGAGCGTGCGCCTGTTCAAGACCCGGTCGATGGCCACGACCGCCTGCCGCGCCGGCCACGTGAAAGTGAACGGGGACAAGGCCAAGGCGGCGCAGGCCCTGCACATTGGTGATGAGGTGCGCGTGCGCTCGGACGGCTTCGACCGGGTGCTGATCGTGTCGCGCCTCGTGGTCAAGCGGGTCGGGGCGGTCGTCGCTGCCGAATGCTACGTCGACACCACTCCGCCGCCGCCGCCGCGCGAAGAGGTAGCCCTGGTGCCCATGCGCGACCGCGGCGCCGGGCGGCCGACCAAACGTGAACGCCGGGAGATCGACGAGCTGCGCGGGCACGTCAACGAGTGACGGCTGCTGCGACTGCGCTCGTTGAGGCGGTTCAGCCCTCCGCGGGCGGGTTCGGCAGCGGAGGTGTCTGAGGCTGGGCCTGGCCTGATTGCAACGCGGCAAGCACTCCGAGCGACCGTTTGATGCGCTCCTCGGCGTCGGTGTCGATTTGGCTCGCGGCGAGGTTCGCCTCGCTGACAGCGCGCACGACTTCGTCACGCTGAATCTTGACGCCGCGTGGTGCGTCGATTCCGATGCGCACACTGTCGCCGCGGGCGTCGAGCACGGTGATGACGATATCGTCACCGATGAGGATCTTTTCCCCCGGTTTGCGTGTCAGAACGAGCATCTTTCCAGCCTACCGTTCGCCGTCGCCGGGTCGGGAATACGGCAGGGCCGCGCGGCGGCCGGTCGGTGCAGCGGCCACCCGCCCGTCCATCCATTGCACCGGCAGCCCGAGGTCGTCGACCGTGGCCGGTGAGGTTGTGAACCGGCGGCCGAGCGCGGCGACCGCGTGCACCTGAACGCTGCTGACGACCATGTTGACCCAGCGGATGGTGTCCTCGGTTTTCCGGCTGGCGTCGACGACCACCCAGACCTGGTCAGCACCGATCGCGGTGAGCGTCGCCGCACGAGCGACAGCATCGGAGGCGGGTTCGATCCCACAGGCGATGAACGTGCTGTGTCCCATCTCCACACCGTTAGCTCGTGCCGACACGGCGCTTCGCCGGTGGTCGACACGCTCGATCCGGTCGTGCAGGAGTGTGCCGGAGATGCGGAGCTCCCCCGCACCGGCCACACGCAGCATGAGGCGGGCGATCGTGAGCGGGTCGTCCGCGAGCCCGACGATCAAGACCAGGTCTCCCGGCCGCGTCAGCGGAGCCGGTACGGGCGGTCGGGCCAACGTCGGCGGAGCCGGTATCGCAGCCGGTGCCGCAACCGGCAACACAGCCGGCACCGCAGTTGAGGCGACGTCCGGGCCGGGCGCCGCTTGTGAAACGACAAGCTGGCCGGTAGCGAAGGTGAGTTCGTCCATGAGCTGGGCGAACCCGTCGGAGGCCGTGGATACCTGCGGGGAGGACTGGGTCGAGTAGAGCCGGGATTCGGCCTCGTCGGCGTCGTCGAGCAGCGCTGCGATGCCCAGCCGCGCCGAGATATCGAGGCCGGCGTGCGCCGACTTCTTGCGCTGCGCAAGTTCGACGACCTCGACCGTGATCTCAAAGTGCTCGCGCGCAAAGAAGCCGCGGATGCCGCCGACGGTGACCCGCTCGGCCGCGATGATGGTGGCGTTTGCGCCGTGCTCGGCAACGACGCGTTCCTGCAGTTCCCGCAGCGTGGGACCCTTAAGCAGAAATCGTTTCGGCTCCACGGACCACACCTACTGTCTCAATGGTCACATTCGCCGACGTTACTTCCTGGTACGACAATACCGGCAGGCCGCCGGTCTGGGTGGAGATGAGGCGCCGGATCGCCGGGCGAAGCGCCGGGGCACAGACCAGCACCGCTGTCTGGCCACTGGCCTCGACCTTGGCTACGGAAGTGCGCACGGAGCCGAGCACGACTTCGATGCGGGCCGGATCCATTAAGATCTGTGTGCCCTGATCGGAGGGGCGCAACCCTTCGAGCATGGACTGCTCGAGGGTGGGTTCGATCATGATGACTCGCAGCACAGTGCCGTCGAGATACTGCGCGGTCAGCGCCGGGCCGAGGGCCTGGCGCGCGGTTTCAACTAGCCCCTCCGGGTCATTCGATGCCTTGGCCCGCAGGGAGAGCGCCTCGTAGATGCGCGGCAGATCGTTGATCGGAATCTGCTCGACCAGCAGCCCCTGCAGCACGCGTTGCACCTCGGCGAGAGAGAGCAGGCCGGGAATCAGATCGTCGACGGCCGAGGGATTGACCTGCTTGACACCCTCCGTGAGCACCCGCACGTCTTCCCGGGTGAGCAGACGCGCCGCGTTCGTGGTGATGATCGACGAGAGGTGGGTCACCACGACCGAGACCCGGTCGATCACGGTCGCGCCGGTCATCTCGGCGCTGTGCCGCATCTCACTCGGCACCCATTTACCGGCCAGGCCGAACACCGGCTCGATCGTGACCTGCCCGGGCAGGGTATCGAGGGCGTCACCGAGGGCGAGCACCTTGCCGGCCGGTGCCAGGCCGCGCCCGTATTCGACGCCAGCGATACGAATGACGTAGGTCGACGACGGCAGGTCGACGCTGTCGCGGGTGCGCACCGGTGGCACGACCACACCCAGATCCATCGCGACTTTACGACGCAGACCGCGCACCCGGGCGAGCAGGTCATCGGAGGCGCCGGAGACGAGGTCGACGAGGTCGGGCGAGAGCATGATCTCCAGGGCATGCACGCGCATCTGCTCGATCAGGTCTTCGGTCGTATCGGTCTTGGGGGCGCTCTTCTCCGAGGCCATGGTAGCCTCGATGCTCGCCTGTTTGGTGACCTCGCCGGCCTTGATGCGCTGGGCGATCAGCATGAGCGCCATACCAACGATGAGGAACGGCAGCACCGGCATGCCCGGAATGAGTGCCATCAGCACAGCGGCGGCTCCGGCAATGGTCAGGGCGTTCCTCGACTGCGTCAGCTGAGTGGATGCCGTCGACCCGATATCGGTCTCCGCATTCGAACGGGTGACGATCATGCCGGTGGAGACGGCCATGAGCAGGGCCGGAATCTGGGTGACGAGGCCATCGCCGATGGTCAGCAGGGCGTAGGTATTGATCGCCTCACCAACCTCCATGCCGCGCTGCAGCATGCCGATGGCGATGCCGCCGATGAGGTTGATCACGATGATGACGAGCCCGGCGATAGCATCACCCTTGACGAACTTGGAGGCGCCGTCCATGGCACCGTAGAAGTCCGCTTCGGCGGACACTTCTGCCCGACGATCCTTGGCCTCGGTGTCGGTGATCAGGCCGGCGTTGAGGTCGGCGTCGATGGCCATCTGCTTGCCGGGCATAGCGTCGAGGGTGAACCGGGCGCCGACCTCGGCCACTCGCTCGGCGCCCTTGGTGACGACGACAAACTGAATGACGACGAGAATCAGAAAGATGACCGCGCCGATAATGATGGAGCCGCCGACGGCAACGTGCCCGAAGGCTTCGATCACCTGGCCGGCATAGCCGTCGCCGAGTACCAGGCGGGTGGAAGCAACGTTGAGGCCGAGACGGAACAGGGTCGCAACGAGCAGCAATGATGGAAAAACCGAGAAGTCGAGCGGTTTCTTCACGAACATCGTCGTGAGCAGGGTGACCAGCCCCAGCATGATGTTCAAAATGATCAGGATGTCGAGCAGGCCGGCCGGAATCGGTACGACGAGCAGCAGGATGATGCCGACCACGCCCACCGGAACGGCAAGCTTGATGAGATTGCGATTCATGAACGGCCTCCGGCAGTCTGCGGTGATGGTGATGGTGATGATGATGATGATGATGGGGCGGTGAGGGCGCTCATGGTGTGGGTTCCCGCCGTACTCCCTCGCTTCTGCAGGGCCATGACGAAGGCGAGCACCCGGGCGACCGCGTTGTACAGTTCGGTCGGAATCTCGTCGCCGATCTCACAGACCGCATGCAGGGCCCGCGCGAGCGGCACGTCCTGCACGATCGGCACCCGATCGGTCTCGGCCTGCACGCGAATGCGGGCGGCGATATGGCCGACCCCCTTGGCGACCACGCGCGGAGCCGACTTGCCCGGTTCGTATTTGAGAGCCACGGCCACGTGGGTGGGGTTGACCAGCACGACGTTGGCATCAGCGACCGAGGTGATCATGCGATTGCGGCTCATCATCAGCTGGCGGGAGCGACGCTGCGATTTGATCAGAGGGTCGCCCTCCGATGCTTTGTTCTCGTCTTTGACCTCTTTCTTCGTCATCAAGGTCTTCTTGCGATTGCGTTTCATGATGACGAAGATGTCGGCGGCGGCGAGAACGAGGCCGGCCGCGACGGCCGCTTGGAGAAGCGCGGCCGTTCCGCTGCCAGCGGCGCTGAGCAGCTCAGATACCGGCAGTCCCCCGGCGGTCAATAGCACCGGCATCAGTCCCTGAATCACCCAGTACAGCACCACCCCCACAGCGGCGGTCTTGGCGAGCACTTTCACGCCCTCCCACAGCGCCTGTGTGCCGAACACACGTTTCATGCCCGTGACGAGATTGAACTGCTCGTACTTGCCGGTGAACTTCTTGAAGTGGATGCCGCCCTGCAGCGCCGCTCCACCCAGCACGACGATGAGCACCACGACAAAGAACGGCGTCAGAATATCGGCCAGCGAGGACAGGGCGTTGCCGAGGGCTTCGACAGCGACGCTCGGATCCGGATTGTTGGCGAGGGTGCCGATGCGGTACATCTGGTCGGTTCCCGCAGCGCCGCCCGCCGCGATGGTGGCCGGCAGCATGAGACCGGCAGCGCCCACGCCGAGCCACGCCGTGACATCCTGTGATTTGGACAGCTCGCCCTTTTCGCGCACCCGCTTCATGCGTTTCTCGGTGGCTGGTTCGGTCTTCTCGCCGGAGTCGGTTTCGGACAACTACCTCACCCCCATGAGGGCGTCGAGGGCCTGCCCGGTGAGAGAGGACACGATGCGCGGCAGGGCCACGAAGACCGTCGCTGCGAGGATCAGCGTGATAAGGATCTTGAGCGGAAAGCCGAGGGCGAACGCGTTGAGCGCGGGGGCGACCCGTGTGAGCAGGCCAAGGCCGGCATCCGCTAAAAAGAGCACCACAAGCAGGGGGCCGGCGATCTGCACGGCGGCGAGAAACATCTGGGTCGTGGCGGCGATCATGGCCTGCGCTGGCGCGGCGAGGTCCAGGCCCGAGCCCAGTGGAATGGCGGTGTAGCTGCGAAACAGGCCGCCGAGCACCAGTTGGTAGGCGCCAGAGGCGAACATCAACGCGAGCGCGGTCATGTGGAACAGTCGGGTGAACTGTGCGCCGTTGATCATGGACTGGGGGTCGAAGCCCTGCGCCATCTGGAATCCGCTGAACATGTCGATGAGCCCACCGGCCGACTGCACGGCGGCGAAGACCAGAAAAACCAAAAAGCCCAGGGTGGCACCGACCAGAATCTCCAGAATCAGGGCGCCGACGAAGCCGGCGGTGTCCTGGGAGACGTAGTCGGCGGTGACCCGCGGCGACACAGCCAGGGCCAGTCCGATGGCGAGCATGGCTTTGATCCGTGCGGGGAATGCGCGATAGGAGAACGGCGGCGCGATGACCAGAAAAGCGACCATACGCACACCGGCGAGCATGACCGCTTCGATCCAGGCGAAATTGAGGTTGAACTCCACGTCAGCCTCCGCCGAGCAGCGCGGGGATCTTTTCGAACAACTCGTTGGTGAACGCGACCGACTCGGCGATCATCCAGTGGCCGCAAATCAGCAATGCGAGGGACACGGCGACGGCCTTGGGCACAAACGACAGCGTGACTTCTTGAATCTGGGTGATCGATTGCATCAGCGAGATGGCGAAGCCCACCACGAGAGCGGTGATGAGTACAGGGGCCGACAGTTTGGCGGCGAGAATGAGCGCCTGCAGACCGATATCCAGCACCGCATTGGTGTTCATGTGGCCATCTGATAACTGCCGATGAGGCTCGTGATGATGAGTCCCCAGCCGTCGACGAGAACGAAGAGCAGAATCTTGAACGGCAGGGAGATCATGACCGGCGGCAGCATCATCATGCCCATCGACATCAGCGCCGCGGAGACGACGATGTCGATGACCAGGAACGGGATGAAGATGACGAACCCGATGATGAAGGCGGCGCGCAGTTCGGAGATCATGAAAGCGGGAATGAGCGTCAGCAGGGTGACGTCATCGGGGTTGTCAGGGTTCGGCTGGTCGGCGGCCCGTGTCATCAGGGCAAGGTCTTCGCCGCGCGTGTTGGCGAGCATGAATTGCCGCAGCGGCTCCGAACCCAGGTTGAGCGCATCCGTAAAGTTCAGGGAACCGTCAAGGTAGGGCTGCAGGGCCACGCTGTTGATATCGGTCAGCACGGGCGCCATGATGAACAACGACAGAAACAGAGCGAGGCCGGCGAGTACCTGGTTCGGCGGGATGGACGGCAGCGCCAGGGCGTTGCGGGTCATTGCGAGCACCACGAAGATCTTGGTGAAGCTCGTCATCATGAGCAGCAGCGCCGGCGCGACCGACAGCAGGGTAATACCGAGCAGGGTGACGATCGCCGAGGAGGGCGCCCCGTCGGGGCCGTTTATGTCGATGCTCAGTCCACCGCCGCCGGAGTCGGTCGGATCGGTCGGATCGGTCGGATTAGTCGGATTAGTCGGGTCGATCGGCATGGCATGACCGGCCGTCGCCCCCAGCCAGAGCAGAATCGTCGTGATCACCACGATGAGCACGATCAGCAGGCCGATGCGGGCGGACGAGGCCCGGGAGACAATCCGGTATGGTGCGGTGTTCACCGGCCCTGCCGAAGTAGTGCGGCGGTCTGGCGCCACGTCGACGGCGATAGGATCGACCCGGCAAGTGAAGCGGAGGGGGCGGGCTGCGCAACGCGAGCCGGGTCATCCGCTTCAGCGGCGGCAAGGGAACGTGCGAACTGCGCCGCCCGCGCCGATTCCGGCCCGCCCAACACCGAAATGGCGGCGTCGAGGGTCGTCGGTGTTGCGGGCGTGAAGGGTTTCTCGTGCAGCACGGTCACGGCCTGTTCGGTCACGCCGAGAACGAGGCGCGTGCCCTCGACCTCGATGACGACAACGGATGCCTTCTGCCCGATGGGCTGACGGCCCACGACGGTCACCGGGTTGGCGACACCCAACGCGCGTGCCCCCCGCGACAGGCGTCGCTGCAGGTACCAGAGCAGTGCGAGAACCACGCCCAGCGACAGGACGACACGCGCCGCAACAATGAGGGTGTCCACTTACGACAGGCCATCCTTGACATCGAGAATCTGGGTGATGCGCACGGCGTAGTCCTGGTCGACGACGACGATTTCGCCGTGCGCGATCAGACGGCCGTTGAGGAGGATATCGGCCGGTGCTCCGGCGGAGCGATCCAGTTCGATGACGGCACCCGGATTGAGCGACAAGACATCGCGCACGGACATGCGCGTGCGCCCGATCTCGACCGTCAAGGACATTTCGACGTTGCTGATGCGCCCAAGGTTGCCCATGGCGGTGCGGTCTGGCGTCGAGCCTGGTCCGCCGACGAGCCCGTTTCGGCGCACGCGAATGGCAAACCAGCCGGTCACGACCCCGCCCGCACTCAGTTCGAAAACCTCGGTGTCTTCGGCAGCGAACAGCGCCGAGGCGTCTTCGACCCGGGAGTCGCCGAGCACGCCGATTCCGAGCACGCCGGAGGCGCTCTCCAGGGCCGGACGCAGAACGTCCTGGCTGGAGACGAGCCTGGTGTTGGCACCGGCCGCGGCGTCGAGCGAGGCGGAGTCGCTGAGCACCACGGCCAGGTCTGCGGATGTCGTGCCCACAAACGAGGCCACCACGACCGAACCGAGGCGCGACGTCAGCTCCGCGCTGCCGGGGTGCGGCATCGCCTGCAGCGGCACCGTCGTGGGCAACACGCGAATGAGTGCGTCGACGGCGACTTCGGGAATGGATCGGGTAGAAATCATTGAGCTGTCTCCTCGGTATCAATGACGATGCAGGCCAGCCGGGAACCGTTGGTCCCGACGGCCGCGCGGGCCAGCGACTGGCCGTCGACGGTCAGACTGAGCGGACGATGCTGGGGATGCGGAATGTGCAGAACGTCGCCGACGGCCAGCGACAGAATGCGGCTGGGGAGCACGCGCGCCGTCTGGAGTCGCAGCGACAGGTCCACCGGCACGGCGGCGATCTGGGCCTGCAGAAATTCGGCGGCGTTCGACGTGGTGCTCGTGGGGTTCGCTTCGCCGAGTTGCGGCATGAGGGCCGTGGCGGGAATCGCCACCGTCGCCGTGGCGGTGACCTTCTCCACCCGAATGGCGAAGGTCGCGACCACCATCAGGTCGCCGGTCGCGGCCGCCTGCGCGAACTGCGAGTTGTACTGGATCGCCTCCACACCCATTTCGTCGACGATCAACGGGCCGAAGGAATAGCGCAGGTCTTCGAGGCTCTCAGCGATGAGCTTGCGAATCAGGGCCAGCTCGATTTGGGTGAAGTTGCGTTCGGCGGGAACCGGGCTGCTGCTGCTGCCACCGAGCATATGGTTCACCCAGGTGAGCGCCGATGTGGTCGGAAACTGAATGACCGCGCGGGCTTCCAGGCCGGCGACCGTGCACAACACCATGGCGGTTTTCGGTGGCAGGGAACCCGCGTACTCGTCGTAGGTGGCCATGAGTACCTGCTCGCAGGTCACCATGCAGAGCACGCGCACGCGTGCAGTCAGCTGGGTGCCCCACTGCCGCGCAAAAGTCTCAAAGGCCAATTCCAGAACGCGCGCGTGTTCCCGAGCCAGGGTGGTGGGACGCCGAAAATCGTACAGCTCAATGTTCCTCGCCGCTTTAACGGGCGCACTGCTGTCGACCTGATCCTGGACTGTCACGTTGGCACTATCGGCCGGGGTGGCCGCAATGTTAGAAGCCTTTGCCAACGGATGCGCTTATGTCAGTTCTCCGCCACCACGCCGGGAATGAGCGCCCGCACGCTGTCCGGCTGATCCGACAGCAGCACGATGTCGACCCGGCGGTTCTGTGCCATGTCGTCGATCGTGGACCCGCTGTTCGCCGGCTGGGCCGATCCGAAAGCGACCGCGGAGATCACTTCGCCGGCGACACCGCCCTGCTCGACCAGGCGACGCAAGACCTGGGTTGCCCGACTCGCCGACAGTTCCCAGTCGGTGGGGAAGGCCTGCGACTGGCCGTGTTTGTCGGCGTGCCCCTCGACCGAGATTCTTAGCCCCGTGGCTACGAGCGCCGGCGCCGCGGCTTCGAGAACCGCGGTCGCGGCCGCCGTCAGCTGGGCGCTGTCCGGTGCGAAGAACGTTTCGCTTCCGACCAGCCCGAGAGTCAGGCCACGGTCAGTGATGTGAAATTCCACCAGGTCGGCCACTCCCGCTGCGGTCAGGCTGGCGACGACGGCGGTCTTGATCTGATCGAGCTTCGCGACCTCCTGAGCAGCCGCTTGTGTGTGCTCCATCGCCTGCGCCGCGGTGTCGGCCGGATCGAGTGTGTCGGCCGAGTGAGTGACCTCGGTAGGCGATTCGCCCTTGGTGTCGACGAGGTCAGCCGGCACAACGACACCCTCGGCGGTATCGACCTTGCCCGCATCCACCGCTCCGAAACCGGTGGCCAGAGAGTTGGCGAGCTGATCGTACTTGTCCTGATCGACGGTCGACATGGCGAACAGCACGATGAACATACACATCAGCACGGTGACCATGTCCATGTAGGAGGCCATCCACCGTTCGTCGGGGTGAACGTCCTCCTCGTCGACCATCTTGCGGCGCCTGGCGCGCACACTCATGCTGCTGCGGGAAGGTCTTTGTCCTTACCCTTACCTTTGCCGTTGGCCTTGGACTTGCCGGTGGAACCGGCGGCATCCGCTGCGCTTTGATTGCCTTTGGCACCCGTTTTCGGTAACAGCTCAGCGGGGACCATGGCGCGCAGGCGTTCCCCGAGGAGTCGCGGCTGGCTGCCAGCCTGCACGGCGAGGGCGCCTTCCATGACGAGGGTCATCCGGTCGGCCTCGAGGTCGGCCAGGCGGCGCAGGCGTGAGCCGAGCGGCAGCCAGATGAAGTTGGCCGAGAGCAGGCCCCAGAGAGTCGCGACGAAGGCGGCCGCGATCATCGGTCCCAGTGTCGCGGGCGTATCCAGGTTCTCGAGAACGTGGGTCAATGACACGACCGTGCCGATGATGCCAACCGTCGGGGCGTACCCGCCGAGGCCGGTGAAGAATTTGGCCGCATTGCGATTCGATCGAGTCTTTGTCGCGATCTCGTCCTCGAGGAGCATCCTCAGTTCATCTCCGTCGGTGCCGTCGGCGATGTTCTGCAGCGCGCCGCGCAGGAACGGGTCGGCCACCTTGTCGGACTCCTGGTCGAGTGCGAGGAGTCCGGCGCTGCGAGCAGTTTCGGCCAGACCGACAACCTGGTCGATGACGGACTGCGGCGGCGTAGTCTTGCCGAGGAACGCTCCGGGTAGTGCCTTGAAGGCAGACGTGAAGTCCTTGATCGTGCCGCCAGCGAGGCCGACCGCGATGGTCGCGCCGAAGACCAAAATCATGGGCGCCGGCAGCAGGATAGACATGACGGAGGAATGCTCGAGGGTGATCATGGCCACGAGCGCGCCGAAGGCGAGCACCAGGCCGATCAGGGTTGCGGGATCCACTAGAGCTTCCTGGGGCCTCGCGGCAGGGCACCGGCGCTCGGATCATAGGCGAGCGCGATGACGTGGGCCCGATAGCTCGCGATCTTCTCGATGACATCGTCCATGGACTCGGTGACGATGAAGTTGGCGCCGTCAACCATGACCAGGGTGGTGTCGGGGTTGGCGTGGATGCGTTCGATCAGATCAGGATTAATCGCAAAGTGACTGTCGTTCAGCCGCGTAAGTACGATCATCTGCTCATCCTGTCTCGAACGGCTCGAGGGAGACGTCACGCTGCACTGTCGGCCGCCGCGCCGCTCATGTTAGCTAGGGCGCCGGGCCAGTTCGCCCCGAGCCCGCACGGAACAGCACCTCCGCGCACAAGGTTTCCATAAGGCCGTCAGGCCACGCTGTGCCATGAACTCATCTCAACGCACCGCTCTGGAGTGATTATGACAACACGTAGGGAAATACTGCAGTTGGGCGCTGTGGGCGCCGTCGGCGCGATGAGCGCCCTCGGCATGGCCAGGATGTCGGACCCGGTCCCCACCCCCAGCCTGCTGGCGCCCGCGAACATGCCGGTCCCGTACGCGGGCGTATTCCGCCGCCCGCCCGAACTGGTGCCGTACGCCACGGGGTTCGACGATGGCGACCCGGCGCGGCCATTCGCCAAATTCGCCCTCACCGAGAAAATAGGGCAGGCCCAGATCCTTCCGGGGCTCTCCACCACCCTGGCGGGGTACAACGGTATCTTTCCCGGCCCCACCATTCGGGTGCGGCAGGGCACCCGTTCCGAGGTGCGCATCCGCAACGCTTTGCCGGCAGCGGGGCTTCTGCACCCGGCGGCGTTCAACACCGTCACCCACATGCACGGCTCGGCGTCGTTGCCCCAGTACGACGGGTACGCCAATGACTTCACGGCTCCGGGCAAAGTCAAGAATTACCAGTACCCCAACTGGCAGTCCGCGCGCACGCTCTGGTACCACGACCACAACCACTTAGTCACGAGCCAGAACGTGTATTCAGGACTCGCGGGTTTCTACCCGATGTCGGACCGGTACGAGCAGGCGCAACTGCCGCAGGGCGAGTTCGACGTGCCGCTGATGATCTCGGACGCAATGTTCAACGCCGACGGCTCTCTGGGGTTCAACGACAACGGCCACGCGGGTCTGTGGGGCGACGTGATCATGGTCAACGGGGTGCCGTGGCCGACAATGAAGGTCAAGCCGCGCATCTACCGCTTTCGAGTGCTCGTGGCCTCGATCACACGCTCCTATCGACCCACCCTGTCCACCGGTGACCCCTTCTACGTCGTCGGCACCGACGGCGGCATGACGCCCAAGGTGGAGGCGGTGCAGTCCTGGCGGCAGGGCACGGCAGAGCGTTACGAGATCCTGATCGACTTTCGCAAGTACAGGGTCGGCCAGATGATCGAGATGCGCAACCTGAGCAACAAGAACAACGTCAGCTACGCCAACACGAACAAGATCATGCGGTTCGAGGTGGTGGCCGACTCCGGCTCCACGGCCGGGTCGATCTCCGCCATCCCCACGACCCTGGACGACGGCGGCTCGGCAAACCCCGAGCGCGGCGGCCTCGACGTGATGAAGCTGACCCCGGAGATGGCGGTGGCGAAGCGGATACTTCGAGTGCAGCGCGAGGGCGGCGAGTGGACCATCAACGGGGAGACCTGGGAGGATGTGGCGGCCTCCGGGTTTTCCCGGTGCTTCGGCAGCCCGCAACCGTACTCCGTCGAGCAGTGGACCATCACGAACGAGTCCGGCGGTTGGTTCCACCCGGTGCACATTCACCTGATAGACGCCAAGATCATCGCCCGAAACACCAACGGCGGCAAGCCGTTCCCCTGGGAGGGTGGGCCGAAAGACGTCTTCTACGCGGGAGAGAACGAGTCCATCACCATGCTGATGCAGTTCAACACCGGTGCCCACACCGGCGGGCGGTACATGGTGCACTGCCACAACCTGGTGCACGAAGATCACGACATGATGGTGCAGTTCTCGGTCGGCGACTGGCGAAACAACGACCCGGTCAGCTCCGACTATCCGGTCGTGGACACCACGCCGATGGGCTCGTATCCGCCGGTGTATCGACCCGGGTTTGCGGCGGGAACCTGAGATGAACACCATCAGAAGGATGCTCACGGCGGTACTCATCACGGTCGCGCTGAGCGGATGCACCGCCGTGTCGGCGCCTCCGACAACCGCTCTTGATCCCATTCCAGCAAAATTGAGCGTCTCCGCTGAGACGGGGACGGATGCGGGCAACGACCGGCCTATTGTTTCCTACGACGGGCTGATGGTGCGACGCAGGGTGGTGATCGCAATCCACTCGACTCCCGACGCTGATCTCGCCGCGCTCCGCACGGTGCTCGATAACGCGGCGAACCAGAGCCAGCTAACCCTGTCCGACATCTCTCCCGACGTGCTCGACCCCGCCTCGCTCGAGCACCTGGTGCCGGAGCTGATCGTAGCCATGCCGATGGGGGGTACCGTTGCCGAAGCCGGAGACCTGGTCAATCGTGCGTACTTCCAAGACCCGGCCGTTCCCGGGGTGGACCACTATCATGTCGCCGAGGTCCTGGTACACGATCTCCGGTTCGCGGTTCGGGCGACCAGCCCTGACGTACTGGAGGAGTCCATCGGCCGGGAAGGCATCCTGTCGGACGCGCTCGGCAACTACGCCACCACCCTCCGCACCGGTGAACTCGACGTGACCTACACCGGTCCGCTCCTCAGCGACGAGCTCATACAGTCGGTTCAGTACGGCATCGCACGCGCCGCGCATACCGAGGTGGCCGCGGTCACCGTTTCCCCCCGCACCACCGCCGGGGTCGGTGTGGACATGGCAAACGAGCCAGCACCCGCGCCCGCAGCCACCGAATCGGATTCGGACCATAACCACGATGCCACGCCCGGCGACGGCCACGTCGAATCAGGCAACGGCGGTGACGACGTCAACGACGCTCCCGATGACAGCGACGGACGACGAGCGGACGACAACTCCGGCTCCGGCGCAAACGGCACGGTCGACGATAACGGCAACTCCGACCCCGGGACTGATTCCGGCTCCGATACCGGCGAGAACAGTGGCCGCGGCAGTCAGGACGACTCCGGCAAGAATGACTCCGGCAACGGCAGCTCCGGCAACGACGACAGCAGTGGCAGTGGCGGTAACGACGACTAGCACCGTGCAAGCCGTCCACGGGGTGCCGACAGTTGGTCCCGCGCATCGCTGACGGACGAATACTGTTGGACACGCCGGGAGGTCCACATTCGGCTTGGTCCTGATCCTGCTGCAACAACTCTGGCCCCGGCATATGCCAGGGCCAGACGACTTGCGTGAAGTGAAAAAAGACAATCAAGTCGTGCGAATGACTACCGCTTGAGGTTGGTGAGCTCCTGCAGGACCTCGTCGGACGTCGTGATGATGCGGGCGTTGGCCTGGAAGCCGCGCTGGGCGACGATGAGGTTGGTGAATTCCTGCGAGAGGTCGACGTTCGACATCTCCAGCGCCCCGCTCGTGAGCGAGCCGAGGCCGGCCGCGCCCGCGGTGCCGAGTTCGGCGCCGCCGGAGTTGAAGGTGGCTCGGTAGGCGGAGGATCCGGCCTTCTCGAGCCCGCCGGGGTTGACGAAGGTCGCGAGGGCGATACGGCCGATGGCCTGCTGTTGGCCGTTGCTGAACAGGCCGACGAGGGTGCCGTCGGCGCCGAGCGTGTAGCTGTTGAGCGTGCCCGCCTCGTTGCCGTCGTCGGTAGCACCGGCAACGGTGGTCTGGCCGGAGAAGCCCCTGAGGTCGTCGAAGTTCATGGCGATGCGATCGACTACAAGCTTGCCCGAAGGGGTGAAGGTTCCTGTGGTTCCATTCGCCGTGAGGGTAATGCTCGCGGTGCCGGCAGTGTCTGCCGCCGTCCAACCGGTGTTGGTGCGGGTGAACGTGAGCGAAATCGTGCGAGAGTTGCCCAGCTCGTCGTAGACGTCGATGGTGCGCACGAGCGTGGTATCGGCCGCGGCGTCCGACGGCAGGTTGCCGGTGAAGGTCGCGGCGGTCGAGGCTGAGGCCGGCACGATGGCGCCCACCGGCAGGGTGATGTTGCCGGTGGCTCCGCCGTCGGTGACGACGCCGTTGTTCGCGCCCCAGCCCTGCACGATGGCGCCGTCGGGCGAGACCAGGCGGCCGGCCGAGTCGAAGTTGAAGGAGCCAGCACGGGTGTAGAGGGTCTCGCCGCCGAGGGATGTGACGAAGAAGCCGTCGCCGTTGATCATGAGGTCGGTGGTCTTGCCGGTCGCCTGGGAGGAGCCCTGCGCGAAGTTCGTGGAGATTCCGGCGACCTGCACGCCGAGGCCGACCTGAGCCGGGTTGGTACCGCCCGCGGTGGGGGTGGCGCCGCCGGCAGCCTGGGTCAGCTGCGAGAGGGTGTCCTGGAATTGGGCGGCGGAGGCCTTGAAGGCCGTCGTGTTGACGTTGGCGATGTTGTTGCCGGTCACGTCGAGCATGGTCTGGTGTGAACGAAGGCCGGAGATGCCTGAGTAGAGAGAACGAAGCATAAGATTCTGCCTTTCAAAAAAAATGAAGTGTGCGGTGAAAATGGTGGGGTGGCGCAACCGCGGATCAGGCCGCGGTGGTCGCCACCGTGGTTCTCGTCACGCCGGAGATGACATCGAGGGCGACGGCTTCCCCATTGACGGTGACCATGGGCACGGGACCGGCAAAGGAGACCGATGAAGCCAGCCCGGTTATCTCGGCACCATCAGCATTGGTGAAGGTGACCGTTTCCCCTACCAGTGCAGCCGCGGAGGTGCGCATCTGCAGGGAGAAGCCCTCCTCGCTCGCGGTAGCCATTTGCGCGAGTTTCTCCATCATGGCGAGCTGGGTGGTCTGAGCGATCATCTCGTTGGTATCCATCGGCGAGCTGGGATCCTGGTTCTGCAACTGCGTCACGAGCAACGACATGAACACCTCCGAGTCCATGGACTGATTGGGGGTGCGCGTCGTGGTCGTGGACGAGTACATTCCGGTCGGAGCGGCGGCATTGGCCGCCAGGGCGTCGATTGTCACGGTTATTCTCCTTCTAAGCCAGTACGTCGATGGTGTGGGTGGACCCGAATCGGGGCGTTCGGATCTCCTGCGGAGTATCCGCTGCTCGACCGTTTGGACTCCGACCGTCGGGATTACGGCCGTCAGTCTCGGCCCGCGGCTGGCGGGCGGCACCGGGATCGCGCGCCTGGCTGTCCGACGACAGATCGAGCTGTGCGCTCAGCCCCGATCCGGCGAGGTCACGGCGAAGGTCGGGCAGAATCACGCGCAGGGCCTCGCGGGCCAGGTCGGTGGGAGCGAACAGCTCCACCCGAATGCCCTCTCCGCTCACGTGCGCCCGCACGGTGACCGGCCCGAGGTTGTCGGGCGTCACGCTGATGGTCAGCACGTGCTCGCCGGGAGCAGCGCTGGTAAGCGAGAACAGCGGCTTCATAATCTGCGTGGTGAGCGGTACTGTCGCGGCCGGTGCCGGTGCGGCTACCGGGGCGGTCGCGGCCGTCGGCAGCGTGGGTGGCACGGCGGGTGGCAGCGTGGGTGGCAGGGCGGGTGCGACCGGTGCCGCTGGTGTGGCGGCGGCGGTGCTTGTACCGGCCAGTCGCAGCGAGTCAGGCGCAGAATCGGGCGCAGAGCCGGACACAGATCTGAGCACGGATCCGAGCACAGCGCCCGTCGACCCGCTAGCGAGCATACTCGCGCTTGCCGGCGGTATTGCCGCTGGGACAGCCGATGATGCGTGAGCTGGCAGCACGGCGGCATCCGCTCTGGTGGACAGTGTCGCTGCGGCCCCTGGAGCCGTCGTCGCACCGGTCGCCGCCTCGTCGGAGCGACCTCGGGCTGCTGTGGCTCGACCGGCAACGCCCGTGGCTAGGGCGGCGACGTTGAGGAACGCGGTGTCCGTCTGCGCCCCGATGCTGTCATCACCGACGGGCGCCTCCGCAGCAGTAGCAGCAGCAGGGGCCGGTGTGGCGTCCCCTGCGCTCCCGTCGAGGATCTCAACGTCAACGGGCACGGTTTCAGCAGTGCTGCCAGACGCAGTAATTTCGGACGCAGTGCTGCCAGACGCAGTGCTGCCAGACGCGGTGCTGCCAGACGCAGTGCTGCCAACCGCGACCGCCGCGCTGGCGGCCTGCGCCGGTTCTGCAGCAACGCCGGCGGCGTTGGTCCAGGTGAGAGCCGCCGAAAACGACGCGGGAGACAGTGTTGGTATCGCGGGATCGGCGGGGGCGGAATCAGCCGCAGCCTCCGGGAGACCGGTTGAGGTCGACTCCGGGGCGCAATCCCGCGCGCGGTCGGTCTTCCGCTCCTTCGACGAAGCGGTGACCGACGACCCGGCAGCCTGCTCGACGAGCGTGTCTTCCATGATCGACCCAAATGTGTCGGCGCTCGGCGAAGCCGAGCCCGGACTTGTGTCGCGTGCGACCGACGCAACGGCGGGAGCCGCGGCAGTGGCTGGCCGAAACTGACCGAGGGTGAGAGTCATAGTGCGCCTCCCGTGACTGGCGGGTTCTGGTGGGCGAAAGCGGTGAAGGCGGCGCTGAGCATGTTGGCGGAGCCGGTACCCGTGGCAGCGGTGTCGGTCGGAATGATGCGGCGGATGGTGGTGATGTCGGCATCCGTCATATAGGCATCCCGCAGGGTGACGGTGCGTCCGGGGTACGGTGCGTGGATGACCTTGTTGTCGCCGGCGTAGATAAGGATATGGTCGCCGCCGCCGGTGACGATGAGGTCACCGGGCTGGGCTTCGGCCAGCGATGCCACCTCGGTGCCCATCTTCATCTGCCCCGACACGAGGCGCGGCAGTTCTATTCCGATATCGGCATACACGGTCTGCACGAGTCCGGAACAGTCCATTCCGCTGGAATCCTCACCGCCGAAGACGTAGGGCACGCCGAGGTATTTTCGTGCAGAGGCGACAACGTCGGCGCCGGCCGTGCCGTTGGTCGAGCCGGTGGCTCTGGTGCTGGTGGCGCTCGCTCCGGCGGTGCCAGCAGTTCCGAGCGCCGCCGCGAGGGTGGCCGCAAAGCTGCCAGCAGAAGCGGATGCCGCAGCGGGCGTCGCGGCTGCCGTCGTGGCGACCCGGTCGGTCGACACGTTGGAGAGCTGCTGCAGCGTCGACTGGATCTGGCTGATTCGGCCCATGGCCGCGATCATCGTCATAGCGTCTCCCGCTCATTCATCGTGGCGGTGCTGTTCGTAGCGGTGTCGTTCGTGGCCGTGTCGTTCGTGGCGGTGCGGCTGCGGTGCCAGCGGGCCCCCGCGATTTCGTCGAGCACGGTCTGCTGGGCGTGCAGATCTTGAGCCAGCAGGGCAGCGGTGTGCCGTTCGTGCAGCTTTTCGAGCGCGACCGACTCGGCTCTCGCCGCGTTGTAGGTGGACTGTGCCGACTTCAGGCTCTCCCGGTGGTTGCTGCCGACGGCTTCAAGCTCGGCGAGCATGCTGCGCGACGACGACCGCGCCGCGGCCATGGCGTTGAGGGCGGCGGTGGTCTGCGGGGAGTGGCCGAGGGCGCCGAGGGCGGTGCGGGCGCGCCCATGGCGGGCCTCCAACGCCGCTACCCGGGTGTTCGCTTCGGCGAGGTCGAGGGCAGCCTGATCCTGCTGCAGTTTGCGCAGTCGCAGCAGCCCGGCAAGGGGAAAGAGGCGGCTCATGCGACAGTCCCGAACGTGCGGGTCAGCCGGGTGAGCTGGGCCCAGGCCTGCTCACTGGGAGTCTGGTCGTTCATCCGCTGCTGCAGAAATGCCGTGATGGCCGAATTGTTCTCGACGGCGGCATCGACCAGCGGGTTCGTGCCGGCACGGTAGGCCCCGACGTCGAGAAGATCCTGCGCGCCCTGACGGGCCGCCATGACCTTGCGCAGGGCTGTCGCAATCGCCGTACGCTCCGCGCTGTTCACTCGGGAGGCCACCCGCGAGATGGAGGCGAGCACATCGACCGACGGAAAGTGGCCGGTGATGGCGAGTTTGCGGTCGAGCACGACGTGCCCGTCGAGAATGGACCGGGCCGCGTCGGCGATGGGCTCGTTGTGGTCGTCACCGTCGACAAGCACCGTGTACATTCCGGTGATCGAACCGGTCTCACCGGTTCCGGCGCGTTCCAGCAGTCGGGCGAGCACCGAGAACGTCGAGGGCGGATAGCCGCGGGTAGCCGGCGGTTCGCCGACCGAGAGGCCGATTTCGCGCTGGGCCATGGCCACGCGGGTGAGCGAGTCCATCATGAGCATGACGTCGGCGCCCCGATCGCGAAACGATTCGGCGATGCGGGTCGCGGTGAATGCGGCGCGCAGCCGCATCATGGCGGGTTCGTCCGAGGTGGAAACCACGACGATGGAGCGGGCCAGTCCTTCCGGGCCCAGATCGTCTTCGAGAAACTCGCGAACCTCACGCCCGCGCTCCCCCACCAGCGCGATGACCGACACCTGGGCATCCGTTCCGCGGGCAATCATCGACAGCAATGACGACTTTCCCACGCCGGAACCGGCGAACAGTCCCATGCGCTGGCCGCGACCGACCGTCGTGAGCGTGTCGAGAACACGCACGCCGAGGTGTAGCGGAGTGGTGATGCGCGCCCGGTGCATGGCCGAAGGGCTGTCGTGTTCCAGCGAGACAAAACCGTCGGAGTCGAGCGGGCCCTTGCCGTCGATCGGGCGGCCGAGACCGTCGATGACGCGTCCGAACAGACCACGGCCGGTGGGCACGAGCAGGGGCGAGCCGGCCGACCGCACGCGGGCGCCGGCCTGCAAACCGGTGATGCGGCCCAACGGCATGCACCGAATGCCGCTCTGGGTCGTGGCGACGACCTCCGCATCGATGCCCGCGTCGCCCGATCCGACGCCGAGCGTGACAATGTCACCGATCGCCGCGCGCAGACCGCGCACCTCCACGCCGAGACCGACGATGGACGACACGATTCCGACCCGCTCGGGGCGGCCGGCCGCGATCGCCCGCACGAGGTGCGTGGCACGCGGGCGCCAGGCAGTGATCACGCGTCGACCTCGTCGAGGGCGGCCTTCGCGCGCTCGAACGCCGTGCCGATGCGGGCATCCAGAAAACCATCGCTGAACTCGGCGATCGCGTCGCCGCGCTGCAATCGGGCATCCGCGACAAAGCGGATGCTCTCCAGCGCCCGCGTCTGCGCGCCCAAGACGACGAGGTCGTCCGGGTGCATACGAATGGTGTGGATCTCGTTGCGGTCCAGCTGGTCTGGCTGATGCAGGGCGCGTTCCAGGGCGCGGCGGGCCGACGGCTCGGTGCGGCTGAGTTCAGAACCCAGAATGGCCTCCGCCAGCTCGAGAGACGTTTGCACGAGGGTCGACTCCGCCTGCTGGATCAGCGGAATGCTGCGTTCGTCTAGGGCGCGAGCCGCGGCGGCGAGCAAGCTCACCGCGTGGTCGATCTGTGCTTGACCGGAGCGTTCATTCTCGGCGTGCTCGGCGTTGATCTCGTCGGCGCGCCCGGCGACATCCGCTGTCGCCAGGCGCAGCCCCTCGGTGTAGCCGGCCACGTGCCCAGCGGCGCGCGACTGCGCGGCGGCGCGATCCTGTTCCTCATCGCGTAGACGCGGAAAAGTCATGCGGCCGAAACCGGTGTCAGTTGACATATTCGTCCTCAGCACCGCGCTTCACCGTGATACTGCCCTGCGCTTCCATGTCGCGAATGGCGCGCACGATTTCGGCGCGGGCGTCTTCGACCTGGCTCACGCGCACTGGCCCGAGGCTCTTGGTCTCGTCGTCGAGCACGTCGCGGTTGCGCTCGGAGAGGTTCGCCCGAATAACTTCGGCGACGGCGGCGGAGGTGCCCTTCATTGCCATGGCCAGAACGCTGGTGTCGATGCCCCGCAGCACCTGCTGCACGTCACGGCTCTCGAGCTTGACGATGTCGACGAAGGTCAGCATGCGGGATCGAATCTCTTCGGCGAGGCTTGGATCGCGCTGGGCGAGGCCCTCCAGCAGGGCGCGCTCGGTGGCGGCGTCTGCTCGGTTGATGATGTCGATGAGCGGCTGAACGCCCCCAATGACCTCGATACTTTCCCGCGCGACGATTTTTCCGGTGCGTAGTTTCAGCGTGTCGGTAACCACGCGAATGGCCTCGGGGGTCGCGCTCGACATGGTGGCGATGCACTGGGCGACGTCGGTGCGCAGCCCGGGCTCCATTCCCGACAGCACAGCGGATGCCTGATCGCGCCGTAGGTGTGCCAAGACCAACGCAATGGTCTGAGGCATTTCGCCGTCGAGCAGATTACGGACATCGCCGGGCTCGGAGGGGTCGAGAAACTCGAACGCCTTGCCGGCCATGGACGTGGCGACCCGGTTCATGACGCCGGCCGCACGCTCGGCACCGAAGGAGGCTTCGAGAAGACCGACGGCAAATTCGTGCCCGCCGCGGGAGAGCCGGTGGCCCTTCTGGGTGATTTCGTGGAACTCGTTGAGTGTGGACTCGGCGAGTGCCGGATCGACGTTGCGCAGCTGGACGATTTCGCTGGCAATGACCTCAGCCTCGATGTCGCTGAACTGTTTCATGACCTCGGTCGCACGCTGGCGATCCATGTTCATGAGCACGACGGCCACCTTCTGGGTGCCGGTCAGCGGCGTGTGCGTCTCAGTCATGCGCGCTGCCGATCATCCATGAGGCCACGGAGTAACTCGGCCGTGCTGCGTGGGTCGCTCTGCGCGAGCGAGTCGATCTCGGCGCGACGGATGTCGGTGTCACTGGGTACGAAAGCCACGGTCGGAAGGACCCGCGTGGGGGTGTCGCTCCCCTGATTGAGGAACAGGGCGGCGGGTGAGGCGGTGACCGACAGCGGTGCCGTCGCTCCACCGAGCGCGGTCTGCATTTCGGTGAGATCGCCGATCTCAACCGATTCCCGGCTCTGGCGACGCGAGCGGCGCGCGTACAGAATGAGGCTGACGATGAGCGTGATGACGATGCCGGCGGTGATCACCGCCACCCGCAGAATCTCGGCGAACCGTTCGGCGGCTGTGGCATCCGCTGCCGCCTGCAGCGCGGCGGCAGCAGCAGCAGCGCCCGTGGTGTCAAACGCCATGACCTCCACGGTGACTGCGTCGCCGCGCACCGCGTCGATTCCGGCGGCCGAGGTGACGAGCGAGGTGATGTCGACCACATTGAGCTTGGCTGCGGCATCCGCGTCGACGGCAACGGAGACAGTTTGCCGGGTGATGGCTCCGGCCGGAATCGTGCGGCTCTCGGTCACCTTATTGACGGCGTTGTTGCGGGTGGTCGACTCGCTCGAGAACGTACCGTCTGTGGTGCCGTCGGCCACGGTGGCCGTGTTGGATCCGAGTACGCCGGCGGCGCTGCCCCCGGTTCCCGAATAGGTCTCGGTATCGACGGATTCGTTGAGGGCCGGAGTCTCGTTCGGGGCGGTGAACGACTCTTCCACCCGTTCGGCTGATTCATAGCTCATATCGGCGGCAACGACCACGGTGGCGTTGCCGGCACCGACGACCTTGTCGAGCATGGCCTGCACGGCGGTGCGAACACGAGTTTCATAGTCGGAGGCCTGCTGATCGGCTCCTCCGGTAGCGCCGACGCCGACGGCCGAGAGTACGGCGCCGGTTGAGTCGACGACGGCCACGTCGGCCGCGGTCATTCCGTCGATCGAGGCGCTGGTTAGGTGCACGATCGCCTGCACCTGGTCGTTGGTGAGCGAAACGCCGTTTTGGGTTTCAACGAAAACAGATGCCGTCGGGTCGTTCTTCTCCGACACGAACACGCTGTCTTCGGGAATCGCGAGCTGTACCGAGGCCATCTTGACGCCGTCGAGCGCGCCGATGGTCTTGGCAAGTTCGCCCTCGAGCGCGCGCTTGTAGGTGACCGACTGCTGAAACTCGCTCGAGGTGACACCCATGGTGTCGAGCAGGGAGTACCCCCCGGTGCTCGACGTGGGCAGGCCGATGGAGGCGGCCTTGATGCGTTCGTCGTAGACGTTCCCTTCGGGCACCAGAATGGTGGCGCCGCCGTCGGCCAGTTGGTAGTCCACGCCGTCGGTGCGCAGCTGTTCGACAATGCTGTTCGCGTCTTCGCCGCTGAGACCCGAGAAGAGGGGCGTGTACGCCGGCTTGGTGACCCACATGCTGAGCGCGGCGATGCCGAGCACGAGCACGGCGACGCCGATGATGGCGACCGTACGCTGGGCGATGGTGAACTCGCGAATAGCGTTTCCGAAACGCTTGAAGGCGCTGGTGACTTGCCGGGGCATCAGGCTTGCATCCTCATGATCTCGTTGAACGCGTCGACGCCCTTGTTACGTATGGCGGCGACGAGCTCCATGGTGACCTGCGCGCGGGTAGACGCGATCGTGGCGGTGTGAATGTCGTTGAGGTCACCGGTGACGGCTTGAATAGCCAGGGCGTTCGAGGTTCCCTGCAGCTGCTGCAGGTTGTCGATGGCGCCCGAGAGAGCGGTGCCGAAGCCGGAGCCGTCGGTGCGCTGCGTGGCGGTCGTGGCCGAGCTGCCCATGACACCCGAGAGCGAGGTCGTGGCGGCTGTTGCGTTGATAGCGCTGAGTGGCATCAGCCACGTCCGATCTGTAGTGCGGCTTCGTAGGCGGTCTTGGCCCGGTCGACGACGGCGGCGTTGGCCTGGTAGCCACGTTGGGCCATGATGAGGTTGCCCATCTGCTTGGCCATATCAATTTCGGGGTAGCGCACATAACCATCGGCATCGGCCAGCGGATGCTCCGGCTCGTACACGAGGGTTCCCTCGGCCCTGCCGAACGCCGCACTCGCGCTGGCACCGACGTTGCCGGCACCTTCCTGCGCCACGATGTAACGTTCTTGAAAGACGGCGTTGTCGGTCGCTGTGGCGGTGTTGGCGTTGGCGAGGTTGTCGGCGATGGCGTCGAGCCACTTGCGGTGCAGGGTCATTCCATTGCCGGCGATGCCGATAGCGTCGACCATCAGGCGGTCTTCATTGCGGCGCGAATCGACGAGACCGGGCCCTCGACCGCCTTGGCCGCGAACTGGTAGCGCAGCAAAGCGTCGATGTTGGCGAGGGTCTCGGTGTCGAGGTTCACGTTGTTGCCGTTGAGCAGCGTCGGTTCGAGTGAGCGCTCGGTCGTGGCGGCCGAAACACCGTTGCCGTCAGCCACCGATTTGGCCAGGGCATTCTCGAACGAGACGACCTTGGCGTGGTAGTCGGGGGTGTTAATGTTGGCGATGTTGCTCGCGATGGTGCGCTGGCGCAGTGCGAGGCCGTCCAGGGCGCTCGTGAGGGCCAGGGAGGTCACGGAATCCAGCATGAGTACCCGCTTCGTCGACAAAGACAAGACGGCCGATCCGTGGCCCGGTGATGAGCAATCCGTGCTCAGTCCTTGCTATCGACCATCCCGACAGAAGCGTTAGGAGTTTGCAGGAACATTTCCCAAAATTGTTGCGCTACGGTGCGTTGCCAGTGTTTCACTACCCTCAGACGGGGGTCAACCGTTCACATCCAAATAAACAGATGCCCGGGCGTCGCGCTCCGGAGGCACCGACCGCACCGCCGTGAGGTGCTTGCGGGTGAGGCTGCGGGCCTGTTCCAGCTGGCCGATTAGTTTCTGCTGGTTGGTGAGCAGATCCTGTGCCCTCTCGGCGAAGTCCACCGGCAGGAGCCCAAGCGCAACGGGCGGTGTCCAGGCGGTCAGGGGCTCGGGGGCTCCCCCAGCACCTGCCGGGCCCATCGACCGGGCAGCGGTGTCGAGCGACAGTTCGAGCGCGTCGAGCGCACCCGCCCATGCGGCGCGGGTGGCGGCATCCGTTGTGGCGGTCTTAGCCAATGCCGAGCTCGCCGCTTCGGCGGGCGGCCGGCGCCGGCGCGGCCGGCAACAGCTCGGCCGCTTCGTGCCAGGTGAGGCGCAACGGTTCGAGCAGGGCGATGCACTCGCGGGTGCGGGTCGCGTCGCGAAAAGAATTGGCGCTGACCATGGCGGTCGAGACGTAGGTGTAGAGCGAGAAGAGTCCTTCGCCGCCGTCCCAGGCTTCAACGTTGAGCGAGGTGCTGAGCTCTGACACGATGGCCTGGGCGTGAATCAGGTTGTCCGACGCCATCTGCCAGTCCTGGCGTTGCTGGGCCGCTTCGGCGCGGTTCAGGTCGAGCAAGAGGCGGTCGTAGAGCATCGTGAGAAGCCGAACCGGGGTGGCCGAGAGCACGGCATCGCGGTTGTAGCGCGAGCGCTGGGCGTTGGTTCCCATTGTCATAGTCATCATTTTCCGTTCGCGCTGTTGAGGCCACTCACCTGGGCGGTGAGCCAGGCGGACTGGGCGTTCATGTTGCTGAGCTGTACTTCCATCGCGGCGTAGGTGCGTTCCAGGGTAGACCGGCGCGATGCCAGTCGAAGGTCCCAGCTGTCGATCTGAGTGCCGAGGCTCTTCACGAGAGACTCCTGCCCGGTGATCTTCGACGTGATCATGCCGTCGTGCTTGTCGGAGGCGTTCTCCGCCGCTGCCCCCACGCGCGCGGCGATCTCGATCAGCACGCCCTTGACATAGTCGGGGTCCTTGGCCATCGCGGCGGCGAACTTGACTGAATCAAATTCGAGCGTGCCGGACTTCGTGATGCTGATGCCAATTTGCGACGGAGAGTTGCCGCCGACCGGGGCCGAGGCCGCGTTCAAAATGGACTGCTTCACGTCGCGCACGGTGCTGTCTCCAGTGAAGACCCCCGCCGACAGCACGGCTTTCCCGGTGGAATCCGTGCTGTTGACCACGGCGGATTTCGTCGAGATGAGAGCAAAGACCCCGTTGAGCGCGCTCACCAGGTCAGAAGCGATGGTGCTCACCGCGGCATCGTTGCGGGTGACGCTCACGGTCACCGGTTCGGTTGACACAGCGGATGCCGTCACCGAGACTCCCGGCAGCAGGTCCCTAAAGGTGTTGGTCGCCGAGGTGATCGTCTGCTGGGCGCCGGTATTGGCCCAGAGCCGCACCGAGGCATCCTGCGCGCCCTTGATTTCGGTCATCGTTGGATCGGTCGCCGGATCGGACGGGTCGAAGGTGAAGGTGAATGCGCTGGAGACGCCGGTCGACGTCGCGGTGAATTGCAGGCGATAGAGGGCGTTGCCGCTGGCGTCCGTGCCGGCGGCCACCTTCACCGCTTTCACGCCGGCATCGGAGGCATTCACGGCCGTGATGACGTCGTCCAGGCTCGACGACCCGGCAGAAATGACGGTGGCCTTGCCCGACGCGGTGTTGGTGATCGAGAAGTTGGAACCGGGCCAGGCAGCTACCGCGCTCGAGACCGATACCTGGCCCTGAGCGAGCTTGTCGACGACGATGTCGATCTCGCCGCCGGTAGCGGTTGCCCCGGCCGAAACGGTGACGCCCGGGGAGCTGCTCTTCGCCGAGTAGAGGTCGAGCGCGTCGGGAGTGGTCGCCTTCGCGACGAGGGTGGCGAGTGAGGCGATCGAGGTATTCAACCCCTGGAGCGCCGTTACCAGGGTGTTCGAGCTGGTAACCCTGGCCTTCAGCTGATTCTGTGGGCCGGCTTCGAGGGTCATCAGCGAGTTGATGAGCGACGTGGTGTCCAGGCCGCTGATCAGGCCATCGACTGCGAGAGACATGACGTGACCTTCTCTTGGTTTGTACTCTGGTGCATCCTGATAAAGCGGATGTTCGTGCATGTGTGAAAAAGCCTGGCGACAGCCGAGGCGCGTGTCCAGAATGCGCCTCGGCTGCCACCAAGCTCAGATCAGGATCGATCTGGTCAAGCTGTTGAGCTGGTGTTACTGGAGCAGCTGCAGAACGCCCGAGTTGCTCTGGTTGGCCTGCGCGAGCATGGCGGTACCGGCCTGCGACAGGATGTTCGCCCGGGTGTACTTGACCATTTCCTCGGCCATGTCGGTGTCGCGAATACGCGAACCGGCAGCGGTGAGGTTCTCCTTGGAGACGGCCAGGTTCTTGATGACGCTCTCGAACCGGTTCTGGTTGGCACCTAGGTCAGCGCGAGCGGCGGAGACCTTGGCCAGTTGCGTATCAATTGCCACGAGGGAAGCCTTCGCTGCAGCCGAGGAGTCGAAACCGAGGGTGGTTGAGATGTTGCTGGTCGTCACCGCGGTGTCATAAGTTCCTGCCGTGGCTCCTTCCTGCTTGATTGAAATGGCCGTTGCACCGGCGGCCTTGGACGTCACCACGAGATCGCCAGCAGTATTCGTTGATGCAGAGAAGTTCTGCGCGAAGCTGGTGTTGGCGTTCAAGTTCGTAGCGACTCCCGCGTTACTGGTCGGTGCTGTGGTGGGAGCGGCAACCGTCACGACAGCTCCGCCCTGAGTGAACTGAAACCCCTTTGCATAGTTCACGGTAGTGGCCGACACCGACTGCGACGTTGTAACGCCGAAATTCAAGGCGCTAACTACGTCCGAGACCTTCGCTTGGCTCAGGTTGACGGCGATCTGGCTATTGTCATCACCGTTCGCGCCGACCTGAAAAGTCAAAGTCTTTCCGGTCAACAACTGCGTGCCGTTGAAGTTGGTCGACTCACCGATTCGAGTAAGTTCAGTCGTGAGCGCCTTGACCTCGGTCTTGATAGCGTCGCGGGAAGCGATATTGTTCGAGTCATTGCCCGCTTGTACGGCGAGGTCGCGAACACGCTGCAAAATCGAAGTGACCTCGTTCAGCGATCCTTCAGCGGTCTGCAGAACGCTGATGCCGTCCTGAGCGTTGCGGCTGGCGACCGTGAGGCCACCGACCTGCGACTTCAGGCCTTCGGAAACGGTGAGTCCGGCTGCGTCATCCGCTGCACGGTTGATGCGAAGACCACTGGAGAGCTTCTCCAGCGACTTCGACAGGTCGTTCTGTGTTGTTGCCAGGTTGCGGTAAGCGTTGTTCGCCGCAATGTTGGTGTTTACCTGCATGCCCATGATGAATCCTCCGTGATTGGGTCAAAGTACGCCGGCCCATCCGTGGGCCAGCACCATGAGCTATCGACCGATTGCGATAGCGGGTTAGAAATCTGGATGAACTGATTTCGTGAAAGCGGGGAAACGAGGCGACTCGCACCCTAACTGTCTGACCACAGAAATGACCGCTACAGGAGTGCGCGGCTGCCCTCGTAAAAGGCAGTCGAGCAAGCCCGCAACGGTCTGTACTGAGCGACGCAACGATGGCGGTACCCGCTGTCCTAATCGCGGAAACGACTATTCGGCGGGGCGCAGCAGCTGCAGCACGTCGGAGTTCGACTGGTTGGCCTGGGCGGAGACCGCGGTGACCGGCTGGGTGAGGATGCTCACGCGGGTGAGGTCCACCATCTGCTCGGCCATGGCGTTGTTGGTCAGGCGGGATGCGGCGGCGAGGGTGTTCTCGGCCGAAACCGCACGGGTCTTGCCCTCGAAATTGACGCTGTCGGCTATGACGGCCGGCTCCGTGTCGGCCGGTTCGGTGGAGGCGAGTCCACTCGTAATAGCTACGGTTGGCTGCGTCAGCCGAGTCTGTGTCGCGGCCAGCGTGCGATACGCGTCTGACGCTGAGGTGTTGGTGTTGATCTGCATGCTCATAATGGTTTCTTCCGTGAGGTGGTGCGAAGCTGGCCCATCCATGGGCCAGCGGAAAGATTACTGCACAGTCAGGAGACTGCGCGTTCCTTGTTGTCGAGGTGCAGGTGATCGGCGGCACGAGTCATTCCCACCGTGGCGAGTTCGGCGAGGCGAGCGAGGTAGGCCCCTTGGCGGGCCGGAGCAATGCGCGATTGCGGTTGATACAAGGCCGCGGTCTCGGCCTCATCGGCGTAGTGCGTGTTGAGTCCGTCGCGCAGCAGCCGGATGGCCTCGGCCCGCATTTGTGAGACGGCCGAGTGCGTGGTGCCGAGCTCGGCGGCGATGTCCTTGACCGGGCGATCGTCGAAGTAGATCTGCTCGACGATGGCACGCATCTTTTCGGGCAGGGCCGTGATGGCCGCCCGCAGGTAGACGAGGCGTTCGGTGGAGAGCAGCGATTCTTCGGGCATGGCAGTGTCGGCCACGAGAAACTCGGCGGTCGTGTCGTCGAGGGCCGACAGGGTGCGGGCTGCGTCGGCCAGGCCAGCCGCGGCCGTCTCGCGGTCGACGCCGAGGGCGGCGGCGATCTCGTTCACGTTCGGAGTGCGTCCGAGCGATGCCGCGAGGGTCTCCTGCACGGCCAGGGTTTCTTTGATGCGGCGACGGGCTGAGCGGGTGGCCCAGTCGCTCGAGCGCATCTCGTCGGCGAAAGCGCCAATGATGCGACGGCGGGCGAAGGCTCCGAAGGGAACCCCGAGGGCAGGGTTGAAGGCATCCGCTGATGTGATCAAGGCCACAGCGCCGGCCGACGCCAGATCGTCGCGCGACAGGTGGCGCGCCTTGGCCCAGAGTTCCGAGACGAGGTAGCCGACCAGCGGCAGGTTTTCGACGACGAGGGCGTTGCGATCTGCTCGATTCACTGCAACCCCCCGAACCTTGGCTGACCCCATTCACGGTGTGTGCTGTTCACCCCCGCGCGAGGCACAACAGCCTCGCTAATAAGCTACCCCCAGAGGTGGGTAAATGGGTACCAAAACAAGATCCATTTGCAACATTTGGGTCCTATCTTTAGGGGACACCCGCAGTCATCGCGGCAACATTGCGGCAAGAATTTGCTAACCGAGCGGTTATTCATGCCGATAGTGGCTACGAATCGGCTGGAGTGCGCGCGCCCGTGTGGCATCGGCCGAGACAGGAATGGTGAACGGAGGAGTCATGGGCGCCAACGAACTATCTGCGCTGCTCTGGCGCGAACGGGAGCTGCTCGAGCTGCTCGTCTTCAAACTCGAAGAGGAACACCTGCTGTTGCAGGAAGGCAAGAGCCGCTGGCTCCAGCACGCCACCCGCGAGGTCGAACAGGTCATGACCCTCGTGCGTGAAGCCGGACTCGGCCGTTCCGTCGAGGTAGCCGCCCTCGCCCCCCAGTGGGGAACGACCGAGAATGCCACGCTGCGAGAACTCGGCGCTCATGCTCCCGCCGGTCCGTGGGGCGAGATCTTCGCCGCACACCTCAAAGCCATGGGCGATCTCACCACCCAGATCAAAGAACTGCGCGACACCAACGAACGATTTATTCGTGCGGCGGCCCGATCCGCGCAGGAGACGATGGCCACGGTCAGCGCCAATCCCAAGACCTACGATGCCAGCGGCACCACCGGTGAACCTGTGACAGCTGCGCGCATTTTCGATCGCAACCTTTGAATTCGAACGCCCAACGAGAAGATCGGAGAACACGGTGAGCACTTTTGGTGGTTTGAACACCGCGTACACCGGCCTTGTCGCCGCGCGCCAAGGCCTTAACGTGGTCGGGCAGAACATTGCCAACGCCAACACGGATGGCTACACGCGACAGCGAGTATCAACCTCCGCTCTCGGCGCCACGGCGTCGACCGGCGTCTTCACCCAGGGCGCTCGGGTCGGCGAAGGCGTTGCCCTCGACGGCATCATTCGCCTCGCCAGTGCCCAACTGGATGCCCGCGTGCGCGCCACCGCCGCGACCGCCGGCTACACGGCGGTGCGCGCCAACGCGCTGGCCTCGGTCGAGGACTCACTCAACGAACCCGGCGAAGATGGCATCTCGGCCAAGCTCGATGAATTCTGGGCCGGCTGGCAGACGCTCGCCAATGGCACCGACACCGCAGCGCCCGCCGCGCTGCTGCTCGGCACCGCCGGCGAATTGCTGACCCAGATCTCCGGGGGCTACCAGGCCGTCTCCGACGAGTGGTTATCGGTGCGCAGCGACCTGAACAATATGGTTTCCGAACTCAACGGCGCGGCCACCCAGGTCGCCGCGCTCAACGTGCAGATTCGCCAGACCATCGCTACCGGCGGCACCGCCAACGAACTACTCGACCAGCGCACCACCCTCACCACCACGATCGCCGCCCTCACCGGTGCGACCGTCACCGAGCAGGCCGACGGCACGGTGAACGTGCTGGTGGGCGGCAACACGCTCGTCTCCGGCGGCACGACCCATCAACTGGGCGTTACCGGTGCACGGGTCATGCAGGACAACAAGTCGGTGCAGCTCGAGTGGACGGATAACGCCAACACCCCCGTCACGATGGACGCAGGTGAAATCGCCGGGGCGCTGTCACTACTCGCTCCTGCTGCAGGTAGCGGTGCCGGTGGCGCTCTGGCCGAGGCTGCGACCTCATACAACTCATTCGCGAGCGATCTGGCCACCAAGGTCAACGCCATCTATACAACCGGGTATACGCAAACCGATGCCACCGGGTTTAAGTTCTTTACCTTCGCTTCAGGTGCACCCGCCGCGACGGGTCTCAGTGTCGTGCCGACGAGATCCGCTGACCTGGCCTTGCGTGCCGAAGGCACCGGCGCCTACGACGGTTCGATAGCGGATGCCATCGCCCAGCTCGGCGCGGGATTCGCCGCGGATGGCAGCGCCATCGTCTCGCCGAGTACCACCTGGTCGGATTTCGTCACGAAGACCGGCGTGCTCACGCAGACCGAGCTGCAATCGGCGGCGCTGGCCAGCGCGACGGCGTCGGGGGCAGCCAACCAGCAGCTCGCCAACTCGTCGGTGGACCTCGACGAGGAGAACGTGAACCTGCTCATGTTCCAGCACGCCTACCAGGGCGCGGCGCGCATGATGACGGCCGTCGACGAGATGCTCGATACCCTGATCAACCGCACCGGATTGGTCGGGAGATAACCCATGGTCGAGAGAGTGACCACCCAGACGCAGATGCGCGCCGCCCAGCGCAACCTGCAGGAAAACATGACGCACCTCGCCCGGCTCCAGGAAAAGGCGAGCACGCTCAAATCCATCAACCGTTCCTCCGACGACCCCACGGCTGCCGCCGCGGCGATGGCGGTGCGCGCCGAGATGCGTGCGGTCGACCAGTACAGCGCCAATGCCGACAACGGTAACGACTGGCTCACCACGATCGAATCGTCGCTCAGTTCGGTGTCGGACATCATGAACCGCGTGCGTGACCTCACCGTGCAGGGCGCGAACTCCGGCTCACTCTCGGCAACGGCCAAAAACGCCATCGCGATCGAGGTCGAGGGCCTCAAGATCGACCTGCTGTCGCAGGCGAACACAAAATTTCTCGGGCGAAGCGTCTTTGCCGGTAACTCGAATGAGCCGACGGCATTCACCGCTCAGGGTACGAACCCAAAAATCTACGACTATGCGGGTGGCACGGGCAGCGTCGAGCGGCGCATCAGTGCCACCAGCACCGTGCGGGTCGATGCCGACGGTGGCACCATTTTCGGCACCGCGAACGCCTCGGTGTTCACGCTGCTCGACGATATCGTCGCCGACCTGCGCTCAACCGACACTTCGATCAACGTGGGCGCCCGCCTCGAAGGTCTCGACGAACGGATGGCCATCATGACCGGTCAGCATAGCGAGATCGGCGCCCGCCAGGTGCAAATGGAACGCGCTCAATCGACCCTGCTCGAAAAGACCGGCACACTGGATGCCCAGCGGTCCGGCATCGAAGACGCCGACCTGGGGCAGGTCATCATCGATCTGAAACTACAGGAAGTGACCTATCAGGCCGCCCTCGCCGTTACCGCCCGTGTGCTTCAACCAACCCTGATGGACTTTCTCTCATGAGCACGACTCTCACCAGCCCCACCCTCAGCTTCGTCTCTTCCCCGCCAGGGCTGGCGCCGCTCACCGACTTCGTGCTCAACGAGATCGAGGGGGCCGCCGGGCTGTACTCGCTGCAGGCGTCCGCTCAGCCGGCCACGCGCCTGTTCGTGCTCGATGCGGCCATTTTTCTGCCGAACTACACCCCGACGATCTCGAGCGAGCAGTCGATCGCGCTGTCTCTGACGACGCCTGACGACGCCCTCGTGCTCGTAGTCGTCAACCCCGGCGAGAGCACCACGACGGTGAACCTGATGGCTCCCATCGTGGTCAATGCTCGCACCGGTGCCTGCGCACAGCTCATCCTCGACGACCAGGACTGGCCGTTGCACGCCGAGCTCGGTACCACGGACCGCTAGTTTCTGCGCCTTTTCTGCTCGAGTAGACAATCTGCCATGGGCGCGTGATTAGCAATTGAATACGAGACTCAGGTCGATATTGTCCGATAAAACTTGAGCGAGTATCGTTTTTTTGTTCGATCCGTGAAATAATGATCTTATGGCGATCAACGACGATCCACCTCCAAACTCGGAGCCTCCCAGCGCGAGCCGCGCGGCCGTTCCAGGCCCTGGCAAACCTGAAGGCACTGGTAAACCTCAAGGCACTGGTAAAGCCGCTCACGAGCCTGCCGAAGTTGCCGTGGCGAGAAGAAGCGGCGCGGAGTCCGCAGCCGCCGTCGTCTCCGCAGCTGCCGTCGTCCCCGCAGCCGCCGCCGAGTCCGCCGCCCTCGCGGCGGAGAATGCCGCGGTTGACGCCCGAGCCGTGGTGACTGCTGCCGAACGTGCGGAGTGGGCGGCCGAGATGGTGGCGGCGGGGATTGTGCCCGGCAGGCGCCCGGAGACGCGGCGGTCGGCCGGGCGCAAGACGATATCGGGGGTGCAGGCTTTGAACTACGTGGTCGAGGCCTCCCTGCAGGACTGGAAGGCGCGCCCCGTCGATGCGGAGCAGGTGCGGCTGCTCGACGCCGTGCGGGAGTGTGACCTCACCATCAACCGGGCCCACGCCGCGCGGGCGACCGCGATCGACGACCTCGCACGCAGGGTGGCTAGCACTGCCGTGACCGGGCGCCCGCTGGCGCGGGTGATGCTGACGCAGCAAGCACAAGCGGCCGGCGAACAGGGCCGGCCGTTGCAGCGCTGGTCGGAGACACAAGCCGCCGAGGAAGGCCTCGTCGCCGAACTCGGCTGCCTGCTTCGCGTGCACGAAAATACCGCACGCAACCTGCTCTGTGTGAGCAAGACGTTGCAGCACGACCTGCCCGCCACCCGCGCCCGCCTCGCCGCGGGGCTGATCAGTTACCGGCACGTGGAGGTCATCGTCGACAACGCGCTGTCCCTACCCGCCGATAGCTGGGCAGCATTCGAAGCCGAGGCGCTCACTGGTTCTGAAGACCTGACGGTGGGGCAGTTGAAGAAGCGCGCCGTCACCGTGCGGGAACTCTCCCACCCGGAATCCATCGTCACCCGGCACAAGAAGGCGCTCAGCCGGCGCTGCTTCTCGGTCATGCCCGCCCGGGACGGAATGGCCTGCCTTGAACTGACCCTCAGCCAGGAAGACGCCGCCGCGATCACTGACCGCGTCGACACCCTCGCACGCAGCCTGCACAACGCTGCCGCACTGGAGCCCGTCGACACCCGCCATCTCGGCCAGCAACGCCTCGACGTCGCCGTCGACCTGCTGCTGACGGGAGTGACGGAGACCGGACTCGGCGCCGGGGTGCAGGGGTTGGTGAACGTGACCGTGCCGGTGCTGACGCTGATGGGCCACAGCGAGGCGCCTGGCACCCTCGACGGCTTCGGCCCGATCGACGCCGAAACCGCCCGCCGCGTCGCCGCCACCGCGAAAAGCTTCACCCGGATCCCGATCCACCCCGAGACCAGCGCGGTCCTCAGCGTCGGCAAAACCCGCTATAAAGTCCCCGCCGACCTGAAAAAATGGCTCGAGATTCGCGACGGCACCTGCCGTTTCCCCGGCTGCACCCGACAAGCACGGCACAGCGAAATCGACCACACCCACGACTGGCAATACAACGGCGAAACCCGCTGGAACAACCTCGCCCACCTGTGCAAACGCGGCCACCGACTCAAAACAGAGACCGGATGGACCGCACAGCAGGCCCCGGACGGTGTCCTGCACTGGACCAGCCCCGCCGGCAAACACTACGCCACCCACCCCGCCACTCGCCTGGGCCCGAACTCCGCCGCAAGCGAATACATCCCCGCCACTAGCACCGCGCAGCGACCCATCGACGTTTGGGCCGACCTCGCGGTCCTCACCCCCGACGACCCCAACCAAGCTGGCGACACCGCCCCGTTCTAGCTGCGGTACGTCATCTATCGGCTTTCTACATTCACCCTGTCAGGCACGAGGATGAATCGGCAACGCCACGCGTTCCGTCGCCAGGTCAGCTGTGCGCTGCTAGCGCGACTCGGTCTCGATCAGGGCAGCCTCGAAGGCGACCCAGGGCAGCATGGCGCACTTGACCCTGGCGGGGTAGCGCGACACTCCCCCGAAGGCGGCGGCATCCCCGAGAATCTCTTCGTCCGGCTCGATCTTGCCGCGGGAGCGCAGCATCTCGCGAAAGTTGTCGAGCAAAGCGCGTGCCTCGTCCGTGCTGAGGCCGCGCAGGGTGTCGGTGAGAATCGAAGCGGATGCCTGCGAGATCGAGCAGCCCTCGCCGCTCCAGACCAGGTCGGTGACCGTTCCGGCGGCGATCGAGACGCGCAGGGTGACCTCGTCACCGCAGGTGGTGTTGATCTGGTGCGATTCGGCCACGCTCAAACCGGTCGCGGCGCCGCGGGATACGGCCTCGGCCAGCGGCGTGAGCGTGGCCGCTCCGTGCCGTTCCTTGGAGTGTTCCAGAATAATGGTCTGGTACAGGCTTTGCAGGTCGCTCATCGGGTGGCTCCTGCGCTGACGCCGAAGAAGGGGGCGACTTCGGCGAGGGTGGCCAGAAACAGGTCGACCTCGTCGGTGGTGTTGTAGAGATAGGTGCTCGCCCGGGTGGACGCGGTCACGCCCAGCCGGCGATGCAGCGGCTGCGCGCAGTGATGGCCGACCCGCACGGCGATACCGGCATCGTCGAGAAACTGGCCCACATCGTGCGCGTGCACACCCGCGACATCGACGGCGGCGAGGCCGAGCCGTTCCACGCCGACGCCGGGTCCGAGCAAGCGCACGCCGCCAATTTCGGCGAGCCCCGCGACCAGGCGCTGGCCGAGCTGGGCCTCCCAGGCAGCGACCCGATCCATGCCGGTTTCGCTCAGATAGTCAACGGCTGCGGCCAGCGCGATCGCCTGTGAGATGCGCTGAGTGCCGGCTTCGAAGCGCTGCGGCGGTGCCAGAAATTCGGCTGCCTGCATGTTCACCGTTGTGATCATCGATCCGCCGGTGAGAAAAGGCGGCATGTCGGCAAGCAGTTCTGCCTTGCCGAAGAGCACGCCGATGCCCGTCGGGCCGAGCATCTTGTGGCCGGAGAAGACGGCGAAATCCACATCGAGCGCCTGCACGTCGACCGGCAGGTGGGGCACGGTCTGGCAGGCGTCCAACACGACCAGGGCCCCGACTTTACGAGCCAGCGCCACGAGTTCGGCGACCGGGTTGATGATTCCGGTGACGTTCGAGCCATGGGTGAAGGCGAGCAGTCGTGTGTGTTGACCGACGACATCCGCTGCGGCCAGCAGATCGAGGCTGCCGTCATCGAGTACAGGAATGAAACGCAGGGTAGCGCCGGTGCGCAGCGCGAGTTGCTGCCAGGGTATGAGGTTGGCGTGGTGTTCCATCTCGGTGACCACGATCTCGTCGCCGGAACCGAGGCTGAACCGGCGGGCCGGCGGGCCGCCCAGCCCGAGCGAGGCGTTGGAGAAGCTGTACGCCAGCAGGTTGATGGCCTCGGTGGCGTTGGAGGTCCAGACGATCTCGTCGGTCTCGGCGCCGACAAACGCGGCCACTTTCTCGCGAGCCGCTTCGAAGGCCTCGGTGGCCTCGACGGCGAGGGTGTGGGCGCCGCGGTGCACGGCGGCGTTGCGCTGCTCGTAGTATTCCTGCTCCGCTTCCAGCACGCTGATCGGATTCTGCGAGGTGGCGCCCGAGTCGAGATAGGTGAGCGGATGCCCGTTCACCGTCTGGTGCAGCACCGGGAAGTCGTTGCGAATGCGCTCAACGTCGATGTTGGTCAACGGGGCCAACTCAGGGTGCAGCGCGCCGGGGACTGCGGAACTCGCGGACGATGGTGCGGAAGACGTCATACCCCAAGGATATTCCCTCGCCCCCGAACCCGGGCGCCGCGGGCTGCAAGTATGACCCCGCGGTGGAAAACCCGGCGGGAGCGTGTGAGGCTTAAGGGGTGACCAAGACTGCCGAACACACCGAGCTGCGCGAGGAGGTGTCACTCGACCGACCGTGGGTGACCCTGGTCTGGGACGACCCGGTCAATCTCATGTCGTATGTCGCCTACGTGTTTCGCAGCTACTTCGGAGTCACCCCCAAGCACGCCGAACGACTCATGCTGCAGGTGCACAACAACGGCCGGGCCGTCGTGGCTACCGGCAACCGTGAATCGATGGAACGCCACGTCGAAGCCATGCACGGCTACGGTCTCTGGGCGACGCTGGCCAAGGCGGAGGAATGACCGTCATGCGGTGGTTCGCCATGCAGGAGTCCGGCGTGCTGCTCGGCCACTTCGAGCCGGTCGAGGCGGACCTGCTGGGCCTGGCCATCACGCAGCTGTTGGAGATGCTCAATGCTGGCTCCGCCGACCCGGAGCTCGCGGCCAGTGACGCAGTCTTCGCCCGGCTGCTCCCCGACGCCTACCGCGACGACGACGAAGCTGCGGCTGAGTTTCGTCGCTTCACGGCCCCCGGTCTCCTCGAACGCAAGGCGCAAAATGCCCAGATCGTGCGGGACTCGCTCGGTGTCAGCGAGACCAGCGAAGCGGATGCCACCGGCCCGGGCGCTGCTTCGGCTTCGGGCGCGAACCCAGACACCGACACGAACACCGATGATCGCCAGCCGATCACGATCCCGCTCGACCCCGACACCGTGCAGGCCTGGCTGCGCAGCCTCACCGACCTGCGGCTGACCCTCGCCGACCGGCTGCAGATCTCCCCCGATGGTGACGTGCACCTCACGACCGAAGACATGCCTTTTTTGCGCGAACTCTACGAATGGCTCGGCATGTTGCAGGAGGAACTCGTCTACGTGATCGACGTGTGACTGAGGGGTATCGGTGAGCGATCAGCATGCTCGGCCAGCAGAGCCCGTGCAGCGAGTCCGATCACTGCGCTGTAGGTGGGGTAGGCGAACCGTACGTTGGCCAGCGTCGCCACATCGATTCCGGCGGCCATTGCCGTAGTGACGGATTGAATGACCTCCACGGCGTTTTCGCCGACCGCGTGGGCGCCAAGAATGAGCTCACGCCGGCGGTCAGTGATGAGCTTCAGAAATCCTCGTTGGCGATCGTCGATCACCGCGCGATCCAGGAGCGAATAGGGCACCACCGCTACGACGCAGAGCTCGTCGCGTTGTCGGGCCTCCACCTCGGTCAGGCCGACACCTGCGTAGTCGGGATCGGTGAACCCACCCGCAGGAAGCAAGTGCTGCGGCGAGCGCCGGGTGGCGTCCAACACGGCGTTCTCGGCTGCGGCCTCTCCTTCGAACTGTGCGGCCTGCACGAGCATGTCCCGGCCGTTGGCATCGCCGACGGCGAAGATGTGCGGTACTGAACTGCGAAAATCCGCATCGACCGGGATAGACGAACGGCTCGTGACCACGCCGGCTGTTTCGAGTCCGAGGTCGTCGACATCCGCCGGCCAGCCGGTTGCCATCATCACCGCGTCGAAGCTGCCCGCTACGGTGCGGCCGTCCTCGTGCCAGGTCAGCGTGATCGAGCCGTCGGAGGCTCGTTCAAGCCCGCCGATTCCTTCAATGCCGAGGCGAAGCGCGATGCCCTGCTCGACGAAGGCGTCGGCGACGGCCTGCGAGACGGACTGATCGGATGTGGCGAGCACCCGGTCTGCGACGTCGAGCAAGGTGACGGCGGAGCCGAACGAGCTGAACACGGTGACCAGCTGCGCACCAGTGTTCCCCCCGCCGATCACGGCGAGGCGCACGGGAACGCTCGGCAGGTCGAGTACGTGCTCCGGTACCATCGCGAGTTCGGCTCCCGGCACGGGCAGACGTCGGGAATGACCACCCACGCACACCAGCACTGCGCCGGCCGTAATCGTGCGCCCCGTCTCGAGCATGATCGTAGACGGATCCACAAAGCGGGCGCGCCCTTCGAGAATGAGTTGAACGCCGGCGTCGGCAAAGCGGTTCGCCTCGTATTTCAGTGACCGCACCCGGTCGACGGTCTCCCGGACGCGGGCGACCGTGGCCGGCCAGTCGATGGGGCGTTCAGCCACCGAGATGCCATACGCGTCGGCGGTTCGGATCTCGCGCATGAGCCTCGCTGTTTTGGCGAGCACCCGGGTGGGCACGCATCCGGTATTCACGCACGTGCCCCCGAGGCGATCAGACTCGCAGATGGCCACGGATGCCCCGAGCTCGGCGGCGCGCAGGGCTGCAGCAGTCCCCGCCGGGCCGGCACCGATCACCACCACGTCGAAATGGTCGGGAACGCGTGCGGATGAGTCGGTAGTCGGGTTTGCGATCGGCATTGTGTGATCGGGGGTTGGGGCAGCGGTCATCTCGGTCTCCCACCGTCGAAAGGTGGCTTATCCTGACACCGTCGGCTGTGAATCGACCGGTTTCCGAGTGGCGACGGCAGTCTCAACCGGGTACCAGCGCCGGGGCAAACGCACGGCTCCCACGGGGTAGTATTTGCCAAGACTCGGCGTGGGCTTCGGCAGAACATCCGACACGCGCTCGGGCCCTCAGACCGTGCGCCCAGAGCCGCTCGCACGGATGCGCCACCGCCTCTCAAGGTGGCTCCACGGCATCCGACGGAGACAACCATGGACCTCAACACCGTGACACACGTCATCCCTGCTCGTCAGCGCAGCGACCTCGACGCGCTCGGGCCGACCGTCGTGCCGCTGGCCGGCGGATCCGAGCTGTACGCCGACCCGCGCACACATCTCACCGGTCTCATCGACCTGCAGACCTTCGACTGGCCGGCCCTCACAGTGACCGACGATGGTCTCGTTATCGGTGCGACCTGTACGGTAGCCGAGCTCTCCCGGCTGCCGCTGCAGAACGGCTGGGCGGCGCATCCGTTGTTCTATCAGTGCTGCACGGCCCTGTACGGCTCCTTCAAGGTGTGGAACGTGGCGACGGTCGGCGGTAACCTGGCCACCTCCCTGCCGGCCGGCCCCATGATCACCCTCGCGGTCGCGCTCGACGCCGAACTGCTGGTCTGGCGGGCTGACGGTAGCGACGACGTCGTGCCGGCCCGCTCCTTCGTGACCGGCGACATGACCAATGTGCTCGCCGACGGCGATGTTTTGCGCTCGATCCACGTGCCGCTCGCCTCGCTGCACGCGCAGACGGCCTATCGCAAGATTGCCCTGTCGCCGCTCGGGCGCTCGGGCGCGGTGCTCGCCGGACGGCTCGACGCGGTCGGTGCATTCGTGCTCACGGTGACGGCAGCGACGCTGCGCCCGGTGCAGCTGCGCTACTCGGCGCTACCTACCGCCCACGTCCTCGCCCGCGATATCGACACGATCGACTGCTGGTTCACGGATGCCCACGGCGCCGCCGACTGGCGACGCGCGATGGGTCTACTGCTCGGCGAAGAGATTCGCGTCGAACTTGAACTGGCCGGAGGCCGCGCATGACGCTGGAACAGGCGAAAATCGAAGAGACCGGCGCCATGACCTTTGAGGTCAATGGCACCCGGGTCGAGGCGACGCCGGCTCCCGGCCAGTGCCTGCGCACCCTGCTGCGCGAGCACGAGCACTTCGAGGTGAAGAAGGGGTGCGACACCGGCGATTGCGGCGCCTGCACGGTGCAGATCGACGGCACGCCCGTGCATTCCTGCATCTACCCGGCGCACCGGGCAGTCGGCAAGCAGATCACGACGGCGGCCGGTCTCGGCCAGCCCGGCAACCTGGCCCCGATACAGCAGCGCTTCGTCGACGCTTCCGGCTTTCAGTGTGGCTTCTGCACTCCGGGCATGATCGTCACCGCCGCCGCCATCGAAGCGGATGCCGCCCTGGGCGTCGACGACCTGCCCCGACTGTTGAAGGGAAACCTGTGCCGGTGCACCGGCTACCGCTCGATCTCCGATTCGATCGTCGGCCAGCACACCCCGCCGGACGGGTCCTGCCACACCGCGCCTGGGCACGAGCACGCCGAGGCGTCGAGCCTTGGACCGGTGCGGGCGACCGGACGCACCCGGGGTGCTCGGGGCGCCGGTCTGGTCGGGACCTCCCCCGGCGCGATCGCCGGGGAGCGCGTGGTGAGCGGCCTGGAACCGTACACACTCGATGTGGCCATCCCCGGTCTGCTGCACCTGGCCGTGCTGGGGAGTCCGCACGCCCACGCACGCATCCGCTCTCTGAATGTGGCGAAGGCTGCCGCGCTACCGGGCGTGCACCGTGTGTTCACCCACGCCGACTCCCCCACGACCCTGTTTTCGACGGCGCGGCACGAGAGCCGCTTCGACGACCCCGACGACACCCTGGTTTTTGACCAGACCCTGCGCTTTCGCGGGCAGCGGGTGGCGGCGGTCGTGGCCGATTCGGTGGCGATCGCCGAGGCGGCCTGCCGGCTCATTGACGTCGAATACGAGTTGCGGGACGCCGTGTTCGATCCTCGACTGGCCGGCGCGCCCGGCGCGCCGCTCGTGCACGGCGACAAGGACCCGGTCGTCTCCCGCCTGGCCGATCCGACCCGCAACCTCGTGGCCGAGTTGCACGGCGAATTCGGCTCCGTCGACGAGGGCCTCGAGATGGCGACCACCATCGTCTCCGGTCGCTGGCAGACCCAGCGGATCGCCCATACCCACCTCGAAACCCACGCCACGATGGGCTGGCTCTCCGGCGACCGGCTGGTATTGCGCACGAGCTCGCAGGTTCCATTCCTGGTGCAGAAGGAGATCTGCCGCCTGTTCGACCTCGACCCGGCCGGAGTGCGCGTGTTCACCGCGCGGGTCGGCGGCGGCTTCGGGGGCAAGCAGGAGCTGCTCACCGAAGACCTGGTCACCCTCGCCGTGCTCAGCACCGGGCGCCCGGTGCAATACGAATTCACCCGCACCGACGAGTTCACCATCACGCCGGTACGGCATCCGATGACGATCGATGTGACCGTCGGAGCCCAGGGCGACGGCCGCCTCACCGCCCTGAAACTGGGCGTGCTCGCCGACACCGGCGCGTATGGCAACCACGCGCCCGGCGTGATGTTCCACGGTACGAGTGAATCCGTCGCGCTCTACAACGTGCCCAACAAAAGAGTGGATGCGCAGAGTGTGTACACCAACAATCCCCCGTCGGGTGCCTTCCGCGGCTACGGCCTCGGCCAGGTCATCTTCGCGATCGAATGCGCGCTCGACGAACTGGCCCGCGAACTCGGCGTGGATCCGTTTGAGCTGCGCCGACTGAACTCGGTGCGGCCGGGTGACCCGCTCGTGGTCACCCACGAGGAAGGCCCCGACCTCATCTTCGGCAGCTACGGCCTCGACCAGTGCCTCGACCTCGCCGAAGCGGCACTGAAACGCGGCAATCGGGCCGTCGTCCCGGTGGGGCTGCAGTGGCGGGTCGGCACCGGCATGGCGTCGTCGATGATCGCCACCACGCCGCCGCGCGGGCACCGCTCGCAGGCATCCGTTCAGCTCGTGGCGGGCGGCCGCTATCTGGTGCGGGTCGGCACCACCGAGTTCGGCAACGGCACCACGACCGTGCACGCCCAGATCGCCGCGACGGCGCTGCACACGTCTGTAGACCGCATCGATCTGCTGCACTCCGATACGGATTCCGCCGGCTACGACTCCGGCGCGTTCGGCTCGGCCGGTGTCGTCGTGGCCGGCAAGGCCGTGCTCGCCGCGGCGACCGCGCTGGCCGAAACGCTCGTCGAAGTCGCGTCGGCGTGGAGCGGACACGGCTTGACCAGAGGAACCGATACCGGGACCTGGCAGCTCGAGCACGACGGGCTGCGCGCCGTGGAGTCAGAGTCCGAACTGGTCTCGCTTGATACCCTGATGCACTGGGCCACTGCGAACGACGTCGGCCTGACCGCCGTGCGCCGCGAAGACGGGGCGCTGCGCTCCCTCGCCTTCAACGTGCACGCGTTTCGGGTGGCCGTGAACACCGCGACCGGCGAGGTGCGCATTCTGCAATCCGTTCAAGCCGCCGATGCCGGCTTCGTCGTGAACCCTGAGCAGTGCCGCGGGCAGATCGAGGGCGGCGTCGCGCAGGCGCTCGGTACCGCCCTGTTCGAGGAGGTCGTGCTCGACGGTGCTGGAGCCGTGACGACACGGGTGCTGCGCAACTACCACGTGCCCCAGCTCGTGGATCTGCCGGTCACCGAGGTGTACTTTGCACAGAGCCACGACGTGCTCGGGCCATACGGTGCCAAGTCGATGAGCGAATCGACCTACAACCCGGTCGCGCCGGCGCTGGCCAATGCGATCCGCGACGCTATCGGCATCCGTCCCACGGAACTGCCCATGTCCCCAGACCGCATCTGGCGGCTGTTGCACGGCTGAGCGGCAGCCTGGCTCCCCAGGTTCCCGACCTCCGCCCGGTGACGGCCCGAAAACCCTACGATGGCAAGCATGCAGATGCCGCCGTCCCCGCCCAGCGGTGTCGCCGGGCTCGTGCTCGCCGCCGGGGCTGGTTCGCGCTTCGGCCAGCCCAAGGCACTCGTGCGCGACGCAGCCGGGCGATCCTGGCTTCAGCACGCCGTCGAGGTACTGACAACGGCCGGATGCTTCCCCGTGATCGTCGTGCTGGGCGCGCGCGGGGCCGAGGCCGCGGCCCTGCTCCCACCGGCGGCATCCGTTCTGGTGGTGCAGGCTGTCGACTGGGCCGACGGCCTCTCCGCCTCCCTGCGTACCGGTCTGCGCTGCGCCCTCGATCAACCCGATATCACGGCCGTGGCGGTCATTCCGGTGGACGTGCCCGACCTGAACGCGGCAACGGTCACCCGGGTGATCGGCACGAACAGCCAGCCAGGCGTCTTGCGCCAAGCGCGGTTTTTCGGCCAACCGGGCCACCCTGTCGTGATCGGCCGGGCGCACTGGGCGCCGCTCATCGCAATTGCAGCCGGTGATTCCGGCGCCGGTGCGTACCTGAAGGCACACACGGCCCGGGCGGTCGAGTGTGGCGACCTCGGCACCGGGGTTGACGTCGACCGGCCAGACTGACCAGGGAACCTAAGCCCGAGACGGCACCTTGGTGAGCGCCGCATGGGCACGCGACGCTCCAGACTGCAGGGTGAGCAACACCGACAGCGCCTCGAGGCGCGCTCGCGGGTCGCCGGCGAGGCGCAGCATCCGCTCACAAGCGCCCCGTAGATCGAGGATCGTGGCGGTATTGGGTGGCAATGAGGTGCCGAACCCCGCCGCATCGAGGGCGGCCGCGCCGGCGAACTGGTCGGTCGAGAACGGAAGCACGACCAGCGGCACCCCGGCAGTCATCGCCTCCGTCACTGAATTGTTGCCGCCGTGGGTCACGGCGAGCACGGCTTCCTGCAGGAGGCGCACCTGCGGAAGAAAAGCGCGCACCAGCCAGGAGTCAGGAATGCGCCCGAGTTCACCGCGGTCCGTCGCCCCGACAGCGACGGCGACCCGCACCGGCAGGTCCTTCAGAGCTGCGGTAACGCGTGCGAGCACATCGCCGCGCACCGACAGAAAACTTCCGAAGCTGACGTACACCACGGGCAGGGAATCCTGATCCAGCCACGCCTCAACCTCGGGGTCGACGACCTCGGACCGCACGGCAGACCCGAGAAACACGTGTGGCGGCAGCGCAGTCGTGCGCGCCAGAGCGTGCAGTTCGGCCGGGTAGTTGAGTAGCAGCACGTCGCCGCACTCCTGGAAGGCGTCCCGGCTCGGCACCGCTGCCGGGTCGAGCTCCAGCAGGGTGTCGTTCCACTGGGCGGTGAACGCATCGCGCACAGCCTCGCACTGCAGCTCGAGCAGGGCCAGCTCGGCAACTTCGGGCGTGAACACGGCGGGCCAGGCCGGCGGATAGCCATAGACCTCTACGCCCACCGGCAGCGCCGACGGATGCCCGAGCACCACGTCGGCGTGCGCGACGCCCGCCGTGAGCAGCCCGAGCCGGGCGCTGAAGGCCAGGTGGTCGACGATCACCTGGTCTGGACGCACCCGGGCGACGATGCGCTGCACCTCGCGGGCGACCTGGACCGGGTTGAAGAGCAGATCACTGCTGCGCGCCTCGGCTTGAAACCGCAGGGTGTCGACCATGCCACGGCGGGTCGCATTGAAGAAGCCGCGCAGGGCGACGTCTTCACCCGCAGGCTGCTGCTCGACCCGGATGGTGCCGGGGTTGGAGCCGCGGCCCAGTTGCAGATTTTCCCGTTCGAACCCGAACGCGGCAACGATATCGGCCGTGGCCGGTCCGCTCGCGACCACCACGCGTTCCCCGGCTTCTGCCCAGGCGGTACCGAGCGTGGCGAGCGGATACAGGTGCGAGGCGTAGTCCGGGCTGATGATCAGCAGGGTCATGAGACGCTCAATTCCCAGGAAACCGGGTCGATCGCCGCGGCGACGTCGTGGTACACCACCGAGAGGGTGCTGGCCATTGCCTCGGTCGTGAAATCGGCGGCGACCATGGCGCGAGCCCGCGCGGCGTTTTCCCCGCCGTGCACCCCGGCTGCCAGGGCGAAAGCGTGCGTGATGCCACGAGTCAGTGCAGAACTGTCTCCGGTGTCGACCAGAACGCCCGTCACGCCCTGCTCGATGTACGTCGCCGGTCCGCCGCCATTGGGGGCGACCACGGTGAGCCCCGTAGCCATCGCCTCGAGCAGCGCAATTCCGAACTCTTCTTTCATACTCGCGCAGACATACACGCCGAACGGGGCCGCAAGGCCCGGCCGACCGTAACGGACCGCGGCGAGCCAGCGAGCGACGGTGTCATTGGCACGATGTCCGGCCAGCAGCAAGCCATGGGCAGCGGAATCGGCGAGAGCACCTCCAGCCACGGTGCTGGCCATGCTCTGCAACTCGCTAGCTTCATCGAACGACGGATGTTCCAGGTCGCCGCCCACGATCAGCAGATTGCAGCGAGCCTGCAGTGCCAGATCGGTGTTCCACGCCGCGACCAGGGCGGCCATGCCCTTGACGCGGTGCAGACGACCGACGCTGACCAGCAGCGGCAGGCCGCGTCGCAGGAGCGGGAGGGTGCGGAGCAGGGTGTCGAGCTGGTCGAACGCCACGGCGGCAGGTTCCAGCGCGGTCCGGGCGTGGGCGTCAGTGCCGACCAGCAGGCTCCCGCCGGTCAGTCCGAGCGATCCGAGCGCATCGGTGCGGGACCGGTCGATCACTGCGAGGTCGATGCCTTCGGGAATGACGGAATGCCGCTCAGGGTGCGCTCCGACGTCGATGCCGATCAGCCGCTCAATATCTTGCTGCAGTTGCGGTCGCGGAAACAGCACGGTGTGGGCGGCATCGGCGGCGAGGCGCTGTACGAGACGGGCGCGAAACCAGAAATGTTCGACCGCATCGACGGCGCCGAAGTTGGCCCGGGTGAGAGCGCCGCTCGATTCGAGCGAATCGATCACGCCGTGCGGGTCGGGCGCCACGGTGAATACCACCGGAATATCCAAGTCGCGAGCCACCGTCGCCGCGGCAAGGCTGCCGACATCGGCCATGCGCAGGTGGATCGCGTCGACCTCGCCGGCCGAGCGCAGAATGCGGCGAATACCACGTTCGGCCGCGACCCGACGCGGCCACGCGTCGATCGACGGTACTGCGCCGCCCACGAATGGCACCGTTGCGAAGGAATGCGCTGGCGTCGAACCAACACCGGCTAGACCGTTTAGGGCCGATTCGGGCGTTCCGCGCGAAATGGTGATCACCCGGTTTTCCCCAGCGGAGCCGGCAACAAGAGCATCACCGAGCCTGACGAGCAGGGTCGCGATGCCGCCGTTGTCCCCGGCACCCACCTGGGAGAGCTCACCGTCGATGTCGGCGTGCAGGAATAACTGGGCAACCGTCGTGCCCTGATTCCACGTCTCCCCGGAAGCGGTCGTCGCCGTCAGGTCGAACAGGGCCAGGCGCGCGACGGCGGCGAGGTCGCTTGCCTCGTTGTCAGGAGAGCGGGCATCCGTTTCTGAGAGCACACGCAACAGTGACACCACGGCTGTGCTCGGGGCGCGGTCACCCAATGCCGCGATGGCAGCGACGCGGGCGTGCAGATTCTCGGTGTTGTCGGTGGCTACGCGTCGTAGCAGACGTTCCGGGACCCGGCCGGGAATGAGGCCGATGGTCTCGACCAGTCGGGCGCGGGCGGGCGCCTCGCTGATGCCCAGAAGAGCGCCCTCGAGGAACAATCCGATTTGAGAAGCGGCCGAGGAGCCCCACTGTCCCAGGGTGCGCTGGGCAAGCATTCCGGTGAAACCGCCTCCGCGAACGAGCGTCACTAGGCCTGCTATGGCGTCGTAGCGTGGCAGCCGGGTACCGAGCGCCCAGGCCGCGTGCTCGCGCAAAAACGCCGAGTCGTGGTGCAACAGGACAACGAGAACGTCGTCGGCAGAATTGTCGAAGATTTGGGCGAGGGCATGCACCGCCGCGATGGCAGTGAGTTGGTCGCTCGGGTCGGTCGCCGCCTGGGCCAGCAGTCGCACGGCCCGAGCCCCACCGTCGCGAGCGGCCGCGACCGTGAGATCGTCGGCCCGGCGAATGCCTTCGAGAATAGTGGCAGCGGCACGCTGCGCGTCCAGAGCGGTGTGGGTAGCCACGGGCATCTCCTCCCCGCGGAAGTCTCCGCGGATCGATCGCGGTGATCCGGCACGCCGCGAGTGAACTTGGGTTGATCTCGGTCGATCCACGCCGGGAAAGAAATGTAGAAATCTCAAATCTTGCACACAAACTGCGCCTGGACCAGAAGTAGCTAACCTAGCTAGCCATTACCATTTGCCATCATTGCATGACTGGCAGCCTCCAAGCTGGGAGATTCCGTCATCGGCACCACACGGAGATACAAAAATAGAGCCACGCCCCAGTGACTGGAGCGTGACTCTATTCTTTTAGTTTCGGGCCGTTGGGCTTAGCCGAACAGCGCCGTTACCTTCGCGAGGGTTTGATAAACACCGAAGGCCAGTGGAATACCCACCAACGCCCAGGCTCCGATGATGCGGACAGCCTTCATGCGCGTGCCTCCCCCACTGTTAGGCCGACACGCGGCTTTTCTGGTTCGTGATAATCGGCATCAACCGGTCGCACGAAAAGGTTCGCGACAAAGCCGACGACGAGCAGCCCGACCATGGTGAGCAGGGCCGGCTGATAGGCCGCAGCGGTCAACTCACCCGGAGCCCCCTGCGCGTCCAGGAACGAATTCACGATGAGGGGCCCGGCGATACCGGCCGCCGACCAAGCCGTCAGCAGCCGGCCGTGGATAGCCCCCACCTGGAAGGTTCCGAACAGGTCGCGCAGGTAGGCCGGTACGGTCGCGAAACCGCCACCGTAGAACGAGATGATGATGAAAGCCAGAACAACATAGAGCGCTGTCGTGCTCGATCCAACGAGGGCCAGCAGCAGGTACAACACCGTACCGACGCCGAGGTAGACCATGTAGATGTTCTTACGCCCGGTCTTGTCCGAGGTAGCCGACCAGGCGAAACGTCCACCCATGTTGGCCAGTGACAACAAGCCGACAAAACCGCCGGCAACGGTCGCCGAGACCAGTGAGTTGCCGTCGTTCTGCCGGAAGAAGTCCTGGATCATCGGTGCAGCCTGTTCGAGAATGCCGATGCCGGCCGTGACGTTGCAAAACAACACGGTCCAGAGCAGCCAGAATTGGCGGGTTCGAATGGCATTCTTGGCCGAGACATGGTTACTCGTGACCAGGGCCTTGGTACGCACCTTCGACGGATCAAATCCGGCCGGCACCCAATCAGCGGCCGGAACCTTGATCGTGAACGCGCCAAACATCATGTACGCGAGGTAGACCACGGCCAGGGTGAGGAAGAGTTTACCCACGGCATCACCGCTGGCCACCCAGTTCTCTGCCCCGGAGTTGGGGTCATAGATGCCGAGCAGCGCCGTCGAGACCGGGCTGGCGATGAGCGCTCCGCCTCCGAAGCCCATGATCGCCATGCCGGTCGCGAGGCCCGGGCGGTCCGGGAACCACTTGATGAGCGTGGAGACCGGCGAAATATAGCCGATACCCAGCCCGATACCGCCGATGACGCCGTAGCCGACGTACACCAGCCAGAGCTGATTCGTGAAGATTCCGAGCGAACCGACGAGGAATCCTCCCGACCAGAACAGAGCAGCGACGAACATTGCTTTGCGCGGCCCGTTCGTGTCGACCCAGGTGCCCATGACTGCCGCAGACAGACCGAGCATCACGATGGCGATCGAGAAGATCACCCCGATCTGAACCAGGCTGGCGTCGAAGTGCGCCACCAGCGCCGTCTTGTAGACGCTTGTGGCATAGGCCTGGCCGATACAGAGGTGAACGGCGAGTGCGGCCGGCGGAATGAGCCAGCGATTGAATCCTGGCGGGGCGATGGTGTGGTCTCGATCGAGCCAACTCATGGGGGTGTCCTTGCTGCGGAGGGCGAATAACGACTTTGTTGTGCGCGTCAGCGTGCCAACGGTGACCGTGAAAATACTACGCGACGGGGTCTGCAATATCTGCGGATAAGAAGACTATACGAACGTATCGAACAAATTGTCGTCGAAATCTCTACCCATTTCGCGGATCGGGGGTATTTCCCCTCGCTGGCAAGGCAGGATAGATGTATGACACGTTCAGCTCCGATCGACGACATCAACGAAGATAATTTGGTCGTGACCCCGCCCAAGACCCACGCTGCGGGCGTCGAAGCCGTTATCGTGGCACTGGATCGGGGCATCGCGCAGGCCGGCATTGCCCGCACCGCGCGTTCCCTGCTGCGGCTCAACCAGCGCGACGGCACTGACTGCCCCGGATGCGCATGGCCGGAGTCCCAGGGGCACCGCAAGACCGCAGAATTCTGCGAAAACGGCGCGAAGGCCGTCGCCGAGGAGAGCACCCTGCGTACGGTGACACCGGCGTTCTGGGCCGAGCACTCCATCGAGGAACTCGCGACTAAAACCGAATACTGGCTCGGAAACCAGGGCCGCATCACGCACCCCGTCGTGATTCGCCCGGGCGACACGCACTACTCGCAGATCTCGTGGGATGACGCCTTCGAACTCATCGGTGAGCAGATTCGCGCTAGCGTGCCGGACCGCACCGTCTTCTACACGTCCGGCCGCACCGCCAACGAGTCGGCGTTCATGTACCAATTGTTCGCACGGTCCATCGGAACCAATAACCTGCCGGACTGCTCGAACATGTGCCACGAGTCGTCGGGCTCGGCGCTCAACCCCACGATCGGCATCGGCAAAGGCACGGTCTCGCTCGAGGACATCCACCGGGCCGAACTCATCCTGGTCGTCGGCCAGAACCCGGGCACCAACCACCCGCGCATGCTGTCGGCGTTGGCCGAATGCAAGGACAACGGCGGCAAGATTGTGGCCGTCAACCCGCTGCCCGAAGCCGGGTTGTTCAATTTCATGGACCCGCAGACCGCGAAGGGTGTCATCGGCAAAGGCACCAACCTGGCCGACGAGTTTCTGCAGATCAAGGTCGGAGGCGACCTGGCCCTGTTCCAGGCACTCGGCCACCTGCTGCTCGAAGAAGAAGCGCGCGTACCAGGGTCGGTCATCGACAGCGAGTTCGTCGCCGCGAACACCGATGGAATCGATGCCTACCGCGCGGCGCGTTCGGTGATCGACTGGAACGAGACGAAGAAGGCCACCGGCCTCGACCGGGCCCAGATCGAGGCCGTGGCGCAGCTCCTCATCGCGAGCAAGGCCACCATCATCTGCTGGGCGCTCGGACTCACCCAGCAGCCACACTCGGTCAATACCCTCAAGGAGATCATCAACCTACTGCTCCTGCAGGGCAACTTCGGCAAGCCCGGCGCCGGCGCCTGCCCAGTGCGCGGCCACTCCAACGTGCAGGGCGACCGCACCATGGGCGTGTGGGAGAAGCCGAAGGAGGCCATGCTCGCCGCCCTCGACGCCGAGTTCGGCATCGTCTCCCCTCGCGAGCACGGCCTCGACTCCGTCGACACGGTTGACGCCTTCGTGCACGACCGGGTGGACGTGTTCGTATCGATGGGCGGCAACTTCGCCCTCGCCTGCTCCGACACCGACCTGCTCGAGAAAGCCATGCAGCGCGTGGGACTCACGGTGCACGTGTCGACCAAACCCAATCGTTCGCACGTGATGCACGGTGTGACCTCACTCATTCTGCCGACGCTCGGCCGCACCGACACCGATGACAAGCATCCGTCTGGCCGTCAGGTGCTCTCGGTGGAAGACTCGATGTCTGTCGTGCGCACCACGCAGGGGCGCCTCGAGCCGGTGTCGGAGCACCTGCTGGCCGAACCGGTGATCATCGCCCGCATGGCACATGCCACGCTTGGCGACGACCATGCGGTCGACTGGAAGGCGATGGCCGACGAGTACGACGTCATTCGCGACCATATCTCCCGCGTTGTCCCCGGCTTTGATGATTTCAACGTTCGGCTCAAGACGAAGAACGGGTTCGTGCTGCCCAACCCGCCGCGCGATACGCGCAGCTTCGCCACCGACATCGGCCTGGCCCGCTTCACGGTGAGCCCGATTGAGTACCTGTCGGCGCCGGAGGGGCACCTGATCCTGCAGACCATCCGCAGCCACGATCAGTACAACACCACGTTTTATGGGCTCGATGACCGGTACCGCGGCATCAAGAACGCGCGTCGTGTCATCCTCATCCACGAAGACGACGTCACCGAGCTGGGCTTTGCCGACCGCGACATGGTCGACGTGATCAGCACCTTCCAGGGCGCGGAGCGCCGTGCCGACACGTTCCGCCTTGTGGTGTACCCCACACCGAAGGGATGCGCGGCCGCGTATTTCCCGGAGGCGAACGCGCTCATGCACCGCGAGCTCGTGGCCCGCGAATCGAACACCCCCGGCTACAAGGCCATGACCGTGCGATTCGTGCGGGCCGGCACCGCCGCCTAGTTTGAGCTAGGCGGCCTGCGCGTCACGGTGTGCGTCGATGATTCGGTCGCCGCCGGCGTAGACGACCATGGACTTGCCGCGGAGAAAGCCGATCAGGGTCATGCCGACCTCGGCGGCGAACTCTGCGGCGAGCGATGACGGCGCCGAGACCGCGGCGAGTACCGGAATGCCTGCCATCAGGGCCTTCTGGGTGAGTTCGAAACTTGCCCTGCTCGACACCATGAGAACAGTGCCGGTCAGCGGCAGCCTGTTCTCTTTGACCGCCCAGCCGATCACCTTGTCGACGGCATTGTGCCGGCCGACATCTTCGCGCAGCACGAGCAGTTCGCCGGTGGCGGCATCGAACAGGCCGGCCGCGTGAATGCCGCCGGTCTTTTCAAATACGTTCTGCCCGGCTCGCAGTTGCTCGGGGAAGGTCGTGAGCCGCTCGGCATCTACTCGCACCGCGTCATCCGCGATCACGAAAGCTGATTTCGTGCGCACGGCGTCGATGCTCTCCTTACCGCACAGCCCGCAGGAGCTGTTGGTGATGAGCGAGCGCTCGAGGCTGGGGGCCGGCGGTGCAACGCCGGCCCCGAGGGTGACGTCCAACACATTGAAGGTGTTGACTCCGTCGACGGCCCCGACGCAGTAGCGAGCCGAATTGAAGTCCTCACCCTGCGTGATGACGCCCTCCGAGACCAGAAACCCGGCCGCGAGATCGATGTCATTGCCCGGGGTGCGCATCGTGACGGCGAGCCGGCGGCCGTTCACCCGGATTTCCAGGGGTTCTTCGACCGCAAGCAGGTCCTCGCCAGCCAGAGGCTGGGAGCCGACGGTGATTCGGGTAATTTTACGTCGCGCGGTAATTCTGTTCATTCTGAAAGTCTGCCACGCTGGTGCCGCTTCCGCACTCCAGCGCTACTGTTTAACCGCCGATGTAGGACATTTCGATTTTCTTGGCACCGGATGCGCGCAGCTCGCTGGTCTTGGCGCTACGCAACTGGGAATAGCGGTCGGTGCGCTCACGCCAGAGGTGCGCCATGACGGTGGAGAGCTCCGCGTCGGAGCAGCCGCCGCGCATGAGCGCGCGCAGGTCGTGGCCCTCGGTGGCGAACAGGCAGGTGAAGAGTTTGCCGTCGGTCGACACGCGGGCGCGCGAGCAGGTCTGGCAGAACGACTGGGTCACGCTGGAGATGACGCCGATCTCGCCGCCACCATCCTGGTAGCGCCAGCGACGGGACGTTTCGCCGCTGTAGTTCGGGGCGATCTCGGTAAGTGGCAACTCGGCGTGGATGCGTGAGATGACGTCTGCGGAGGGCACGACCGCGCCCATCTCCCAGCCGTTGCTCGTGCCGACGTCCATGAATTCGATGAACCGCAAGATGTAGGGGGTGTCTTTGAAGTGCCGCGCCATGGCAACAATGTCCTGGTCGTTCTTGCCGCGCTGCACGACCATGTTGATCTTGATCGGACCGAGACCAGCGGCTTCGGCCACGTCGATGCCGTGCAGCACCTTGGCGACCGGAAACTTCACGTCGTTCATGGTGCGAAACGTCGTGTCGTCGAGTGAGTCGAGCGACACGGTCACTCGCTTCAAGCCGGCGTCCTTGAGCGCCTGCGCCTTCACGGCCAGCGCCGACCCGTTCGTGGTGAGCGCGATATCGATTTCGCGCCCATCAGGCGTGCGCAGTTCGGCCAGCAGGGCAATGAGCTCTTCCAGGCCCTTGCGCAGCAGCGGTTCCCCGCCGGTCAGTCGTATCTTCTCGACGCCGTGGGCGACGGCGATGCGCGCGAGTCTGGTCAGTTCTTCGAAGCTGAGCAGTTCGTCGTGTTCCATGAACGCGAAATCCCGGCCGAAAATCTCTTTAGGCATGCAGTACACGCAGCGAAAGTTGCACCGGTCGGTGACGCTGAGGCGCAGATCGTGCAACGGTCGATTCATTCGGTCGGTCACGGAACCCGTGGGGGCCTCCAGGCGCACCGGAATGTCTGCCTGCTCTCGAAAGTAGCGCGGAACTGGTTCGGCAAGGTTGACGCGGGTCATGTTTCAACCCTAAACCTCATGCCCCTGCCGAGCGTGCTGCGAACACCGGTTCTGAGCAGATGTTGATGCCGGCGCGACAATGGCCCGAACCGGGAGAGTTCCCGGATCGGGCCATCCGCTTGCCTCGTGCAGTAGAGCAGTGCCGCTGTTAACTCTTGACGTAGCCGTTCGGGTTCAGCACGTACTTCGTCGCCGCACCGGCGTCGAATTCGGCGTAGCCGCGCGGCGCATCTTCGAGGCTGATGGCCTGGGCGTTGACGGCCTTGGCAATGTGCACCTTGTCGTGCAGGATCGCCATCATCAACTGGCGGTTGTACCTCATCACCGGGCATTGGCCGGTAGTGAAGGACAGCGACTTGGCCCAGCCGAGACCGAGCCGAATCGACAGCGAACCGACCTGGGCGGCCTTGTCCTCTGCGCCAGGGTCACCCGTGACGTAGAGGCCCGGAATGCCGAGGGCACCACCGGCCGCGGTGATCGTCATGAGCGAGTTGAGCACGGTTGCCGGTGCCTCGTGGTCGGCGTCCTTGCCGTGGCCGCGCGCCTCGAACCCGACGGCGTCGACTCCGGCGTCGACCTCGGGAACGCCGAGGATCTGCTCAATCTGCTCCCCCGGCTCGCCCTTGGACAGGTCGATCGTCTCGCAGCCGAAGCTGCGGGCCTGCGCGAGACGGTCCTCGTTCATGTCGCCGACAATGACCACGGCCGCGCCGAGCAGCTGCGCCGAGACGGCCGCTGCAAGGCCTACCGGGCCGGCTCCGGCCACGTACACGGTCGATCCGACACCGGCACCGGCCGAATAGGCCCCGTGGAACCCGGTCGGGAAGATGTCGGAGAGCATGGTGAGATCCATGATCTTTTCGAGCGCCTGATCCCGATCGGGAAACTTCAGCAGGTTCCAGTCGGCGTAGGGAACGAGCACGTATTCGGCCTGCCCGCCGACCCAGCCGCCCATGTCGACATAGCCGTACGCACTACCCGGACGGTCCGGGTTGACGTTGAGGCAAATGCCGGTCTTGCGTTCCTTGCAGTTGCGACAGCGGCCGCAACTGATGTTGAACGGCACCGACACGATGTCGCCGACCTTGATGAATTCGACGTCCGGGCCCACTTCGACCACTTCGCCGGTGATTTCGTGACCCAGCACCAGGTTGCTCGGTGCGGTGGTACGACCGCGCACCATGTGCTGGTCAGAGCCGCAGATATTGGTCGTCACGGTCCTGAGAATGACACCGTGCGGCACCTTGCGGCCGACGTTTTGCGGGTTGACGCCCGGTCCGTCTTTGAGTTCGAAGCTCGGGTAATCAATGTCGATGACCTCGACGACCCCCGGGCTTTTGTAGGCAACTGCTCTGTTCCCCGTCATGAACTACCTTTCTCGTTTTTCTTCGCGGAGCAGGCCAGACGACCTTCTCCACATTGGGTGAGCGCTGCGATTCTGATGGCAGCCCCTCATCTCACCACGAATCTCAGAAATTACAATCAGCCTACTCCCAGTTCGTGGTCCCCGTTCTAGTCTATGAGCGACCAGAACGGGGAGCGACTCAGGGCTTCCAGACCTGCACAACGGATGGCCGCGGCCCGGCCCACGCGCCAGCCGGAGCGGTCGTCCCCAGCGCAACATAGTCCGGGAATCGGCTGGACTGGGCGGCCCAGCTGCCGTCCTCCCCCGGATGCTGCACAGCGACATAAACCATCGACTGCTCCGAGCGGATGACCGGCCCGCAGGTCTCCGCCTGGCGCGGCACCGCGAGGAACTGTTGCACCCGCCCGCGCTCGGGTCCGGCGAGCGGAACCTTGAACAAGCCGTCGCAGAAGCCGATCGTGCCCGGTGCGCCGTCGGTGGAGATCCACAGGTTGCCCTCGGCGTCGAAGGCCACGTTGTCTGGGCAGGATATTGGCGACACCTTGTCGCTCGGGAAACCGGCGAAGTAGGTGCTCGTGTTGGTCTTCGGGTCGCCGCAGACCAGCAGCAGGTTCCAGTCGAAGGTCACTGAGGTGGCGTCGGATCCGGTTTCAGTGATCTCGACGATGTGACCGTCGCGGTTGATCGCCCGTGGGTTGGCCTCGGTGGCACCCTCCTTGCCGAGCCGGCCGCGATCGCTGTTGTTGGTGCAGGCGACATAGATCTTGCCGGTCACCGGGCTCGGCTCGACGTCTTCGCAGCGGTCCATTTTGGTGGCGCCGACGGCATCCGCGACCAGACGGGTGTTCACGAGCGCATCATCCGTGGTGAAGCCTGCAACCTGGCAGACGCCGTCGATGACGAGCGCCACCCACTGGCCGGTGCCGTCGAATTGGCCGTCGGCGGGCAGCTGGCCGGTGCCGGTGATCTCGGCGGCTGGCGAGTTGCCCGTGAACCGGGCCACGTACAGGGAGCCCCTGGTGAGCAGGGACTTGTTGTGGCTGCGCGCCTTCGGGCTCTTCTTCTTGTCGAAGCGGTCGTGGGAGACGAACTTGTAGAGGTAGTCGAAGCGTTCGTCGTCGCCCATGTAGGCGGCGACATGCCCGGTCTTTCCGACGATCACGTTGGCGCCCTCGTGCTTGAACCGGCCGAGGGCCGTGTGCTTGACCGGGGGCTCGTTCGGTGCCTCCGGATCGACCTCCACGATCCAGCCGAATCTGTTCGGCTCGTTCTCGTTGCCGGCGATGGTGGCGTCGAAGCGGTCGTCGATCTGCTCCCAGAGCCGACCGGTCGGGCGGTTGGCGAGGCCGTAGCGGGCATCCGCTGTGCTGGTACCCGTCGTACGGAAGTAACCGTTGAAGTTCTCCTCGCCGGAGAGCACCGTGCCCCAGGGCGTGGTGCCGCCCGCGCAGTTCCCGAGGGTTCCGAGCACGGTGCGGCCGGTGGGGTCGGCCTTCGTCTTCAGCAGGTCACTGCCCGCGGCCGGACCGGTGACGGTGAACGGGGTGCTCGCGGTGATGCGCCGGTTGAGGCGGTGGCCCACGCGGTAAGTCCAGGGCGAGCCGGCGCGCTTTCGTTCGAGGGCGACGACGGACATGCCGTGGGCCATCATGGCGACCCGACGCTGCTCATCCGCTTCGGCCGGTGTCGTGGCCGGTGGGAACATGATGTTCTCGTTGGTGTACTCGTGGTTGGTGACGAGGATCCCGTCGCGCCCCTTGCGCCCCGGACCCTCGAGGATGTCGAGGTAGTCGTTGTTGTAGCCGAACTGGAGTGCCTGCGACGCGGCGCTCTGGCGCGTCGGGTCGAACGCATCGGTGACGGCGAAGAGCGGATCCCCCCAGCGGATGATGGGGTTCCAGGAGTAGCCGACGGGTACCGAGAACGCGTCGACGGCGGCAGGAACAGGCGCGATCGGGGTGAAGGCGAGCCCACGGCCGGCCGGACCGCCGGGTGCGGCCAGCGCGGGAGTTGTCTGGCCCGACCCGAGCACGATCGCCGCAGCGCCGACACCCACGCCAACGAGCAGGGAGCGGCGGCTCAGGGCCGCGCCGACGATGTCGCGAAAGTAATCGTTCGCGCTCTCGTTGGGCACCGGGTGGAAGCAGGCATCTGCGCACTTGAGGTGGCAGGTGACCGCACTGCGCTTGCCGAGGGTGTGCCCCTCCATGGGGAGCAGCGGCAGCAGCGGCCGGTCCCGGTCGGGCGTGTGCTGGCGGGGGCCGGTGGATTCACGGTGCAGCATGGGAGCACTCCTCGTGGTCGATGCGAGCCCCGAACTGGGGATATACCCACTGTCCCGCCGCCCCCTCTCCGGTTCGAGGCCATCCGGTGTCTGATCGGTGAACCGTACATGAACGCTTGGTGACACCGGACCTACAAAACGATGAGCCCGATCACCCAGACGGCGGCGAAACCCGCGACGCCCTGAATGGCGGTGGCCGGGGTGAGCGTGCGGTACGCGGTTGCGACCGGGATTCGACTGAGCTGCGACACCACCCAGAAGAAGCTGTCGTTGGCGTGTGAGACGACCATGGCTCCGGCGCCGATCGCGAGCACCGAAAGAACCTTGCCCAGGTCGGAGTCGAGGCCGAGGGCAGGCAGCAGGGGCAGGAGCAACACCGACGTCGTCACCATGGCCACCGTGGAGGACCCCTGAGCGGTCTTCAGGGCGGCCGAGATGAGGAACGGCACCGCGAGTCCAAGCCCGAGGGTCGAGAGGGTGCTGCCGAGAAAATCGGTGAGGTCGGAGGCGGCGAGTACGGCTCCGAAAGCGGCGCCAGAGGCGGTGATCAGCAGAATGGGCGCCGATATGCGGATGCCCTCGGTCACTTGTATGCCGAAGGTGTCGAGCTTGCCCGTGCCTCGAAGCAGAAACAGCGCGGCGAGCAGGCCGACGGCCAGGGCGATGACCGGGGTGCCGAGAAAGGTGATGGCGATATACAAACCGGAGTTGCCGAACGGTGCAGCCGGCAGCTTGGCGATCGACGCGACGCAAATAAGCAGAATCGGGGTGAGAATCGGCAGGAAGGCCAGAAAAGCGTTCGGCAGCTTGCCGTAGGAGGCACGAATCAGGTCATAATCCTGCTCGCCCTCTTCGCCGGACGGTTCGGGCATGAGCTCGATGTTCTTCTTCAAAAACCGGTTCGCCCAGAGCAGTCCGGCCAGCGCCGAAACCGCAGCGGCGATCAAGCCGAACCCGATGATGAGGCCGAGCTGGTCGATGATATTGAGGTTGCCAGCGGCGGCGAGGGGGCCTGGAGTCGGCGGCACGAAGACGTGGGTGGCGTAGAGGCCGGTCATGAGGGCGATGGTCATGGCCACAAGCGACACCTTGGCGCGAGCGGCGAGCGACTTCTTGAGCGAGTTCAGAATAACGAATCCGGAGTCGCAGAACACCGGAATCGACACGATGAAGCCGATGACGCTCATGGTGAGGGTGGGAAACCGGGTGCCCAATACCCGAATGAGTGCCTCTGCCATGGCGATGGCAGCGCCGCTGCGCTCGAGGATTACGCCGATGATGGTGCCGAACAGAATGATCAGTCCAATGTTGCCGAGGGTGGCGCCGAACGCCGTTGTCATGGTCGGGGCGATCGTGTCGACCGGCAACCCGAACGCGAAACCGCCGATCAGGGCGGCGGCGAGCAGCGCGAGGAACGGGTTGATTTTCAACTTCGCGGTGGCGAAGACGATGGCGGCGACGAGGGTCACCAGGATGGCGATACTCAGCATTGAGACGGCCTTTCTATTTCAGGATGCAACTGGGGTTCTGGGTGTTACTTGCGAGAGTGAAGAAAAAGGGCGACGGCTTGCGCTGCGGTCTCGCGCACCCGTTCGGCGGCGTGTTTTTGCAGGTCGTCGAGGGTCGCAGGTCCCCCGGCGATCGAGAAGGCGGCGGTGACACCGGATGTCGCGGTGTCTACCGACGACAATTCCACGCGCCCTGCAATGACGACGACCGGGCAGCCTGCCGGGGCAAGACGAGCAACCGCCACGGCCACCTTGCCGCCGAGCGATTGGGAGTCGAAGCTGCCTTCACCGGTGAGGACGAGATCAGCGGAGGCCATTTTTGAGGCCAGGCCCACGGCATCCGCTACCAGCGTGGAGCCGATAACCAGTTCGGCGCCTAGCAGCGGCACGAGGGTAGCTGGCATGCCGCCGGCGGCTCCGGCCCCTGGCCGGTCGCGCATGTTCTCGCCGGTTGCGGCGAACACGATTGCGCCGAGGTGGGCGAGGCCGGCGTCGAGCTGTGCGACATCGCTGGGCTGCGCTCCCTTTTGCGGGCCGAACACGGCGGCGGCACCGGCGGGGCCGCAGAGCGGGTTGTTCACGTCGACGGCGACGCGCCAGCGCACCATCCGGGCGCGCGGGTGGAGCCCGGAGAGGTCGATCGATGTGATCTGGGCGAGGCCGGCCCCGCCGGGAGCCACGCTCACCCCGGCAGCGTCGAGAAAACGCACGCCGAGCCCGGCGAGCAGTCCCGTTCCGCCGTCAGTGCTGGCGGAGCCACCGACACAGAGCAGAATTTCATCGACCTGCAGGTCGAGCAGTTCCCGGGCGAGCAGACCGACCCCGAAGGTGTCGGCACGCTGGGGTTGGGCAAAGACATCGGCAACGAGGGGCAGGCCATTGGACTCGGCCGCTTCGATGAGCCCGGTGCGACCGTCGGCGGAAAAGGCATAGCGAGCCGGGCGGCTGCGCCCGAGCGCGTCGACGGTGAGTATGGTGCGGGGCTCGACCTCCCAGACGGCAGCGATGGCATCGAGCGTTCCCTCACCGCCGTCAGCCATCGGGCAGAGCGTGAGGTGAATGTCGGCCCGGCCGAGCGCGAGGCCGGCATCGCGGGCCCCGTCAGCCATGGCGGCGGCAGCGTCGGCCGCGCTGAGACTGCCCTTGAACGAATCCGGCGCGATGACTATGGTGGGCGGCTTCAGCGCCGGGTGGTCGTTCATTGGATCAGGCTAGAACACAATCACACACATATTCAGGTGAAATCAACCCACAATTTCCGTCGAAATTTCGGAGAATCACTGTGCATCCTGCACATAACGAGCGGCACCGGCCGCCAACGCGAGTCGCATCGAGACGGCGGCGTTGAACTGCCGAATATTCAGGCCGGTCAGCATTTCGATGCGGTCCAGTCGCTGCACGAGGGTATTGCGGTGCACGCCGAGCGATCGCGCCGCGACGGCAATCGACAGTTCATCACGCAGGAACACTCGCGCCGTCTCGTTCAGGGCGGCGGTCAGTGGCCCGAGCACCGAACCGGCAAAATCCTCGATCATGGTGGTGGGCAGGCCGGCGATCGCCAGTTCGAGGCCCAGGGAGTCGAGCCGAGTCTCGGAGTGAGCGGCAATCGCGACAGGGTCACTGGCGAGAGGTTCGAGGAGCCCAGGCCGAGCCAGCAGCGAGCTCAGACGCTGCGCGTCACCGGCGAGTTGCGCCGTCGTCGCTGCCACGCGCCCGGTCAGAAAGCGCAGGGGCTGCACGCGGGACTGCTGCAGGCGCTGCCGGAGCAGCTCAAGGCTGAGCACGCTCGACGATCCGCTGAGCACCCAGACGGCGCCGTTGATGTCCGCGGCTACGACTCCCGAGAACTCGCGCAGCTGACGCAGCAGCGCCACGGACTGGTTGGTGCCGAGAATTCCAGTCAGATTCCACGGCGGCTGCAGGGGCGTATCGATTGCCCTCAAGCCCGACAGCAGATGGCTTTCGGTGAGGTCGCCCCGCGCGAGGGTCGAGAGCATATCCCGAATCGCCGATTCTCGCCACGACGCGTTATCGCGCTGCCGTTCCTGGGCGAGCAGCATCTGAACGGTCAGCACGAGCACCTGCGCGACCGGCACAACCTCGGAGGGGGTTCCGGTGACCCCGACCACGGCCACGACCTGCCCATCGACTATCAGTGGAATGTTCACACCCGGCCGGGTGCCCTGGCGCTCGTCACCGGGAGCAATCTGCACCGCTTCGCCGCGAACGGCGGCATCCCGGGCTCCATCGTGCAGGGTACCGATGCGGGCTGCGTCCCGGGAGCCGATGATCACGCCCATCGCATCCATGATGTTGACGTTGTGCACGAGGCTCGGCGCGACCTGCTCGACCAGGCGCTGGGCGAGTTCACGGGTGATCTGCGCGGTACTGACGGCGCTGCCGGGTGTACTGCCGATCGGTGCGGTTTCGGTCATCTGGCCATCGTAGATCGCGGGCCGCCAGCCGGACCGCACGCAACCGCCTGTGGCGCATGTCAGTGGGTTGACATACACTTTTACCTAGAAGACATATTCGATAGTGATTGGTTTCAGTGAATGTTTATTCGAACTTATTGCGAGATTTTTTAACCATTGCTCATCAGCACCTTTTCAGTACCGTACCGCTATTCACCCGTCACGAGCCCAGGGAGTACCCCCTTGCCCCACATCATCGACGCACCGGTTGACGTTGAGCTGTCCGCCGACGGCGACCCGCGCGCGTTCATTTGGAATCGATTCGAACACACCGTCATCGGGCAACCGCAGGCCGTGTTCAAACGCACCAGGTGGTGGGAAGACAAGGGAACCCCCACCCGCATCGACACCGAGCTGTGGCGCCTCGACGCCAGCCGCGGCGACGAAGAACAGCACCGCTACGACCTGCGCCGCGGCACTGACGGGTCCTGGGTGTTAGCGCTGGACTGGGGATGACCAGTGCACCGGGGACGGACTTCGCGCACCTGCACGTCGCGAGCGCCTACTCGACCCACTATGGGGTGACACTCCCCGAAGCCCTGGCCGAGCAGGCGGCCGCGCAGGGCGCGAGCTTTCTGGCCGTCACCGATCGTGACGGGCTCTACGGCGCCGTCAAGCACATGCGAGCATGCGTCGCTGCGGGCATCCGCGCCGGGCTCGGTGCAGAACTCGCCGTGCACGACCAAGAGTATCGCTCGCTCGGCCGGGTGGTCGTGCTCGCCCACGGCAATACCGAGGGTCGCGGGTACGGCGCACTCTGCCGTGCGGTCAGTGCAGCGCACGGCGGTGCAGCGCACGGCGGTGCCGGTCAGCGCTCCGCGATCACGACAGGCAGCACCGGGCCGAGCATCTCGCGCGATCGGCTGGCCGACCTGGCCGGGCTCGCCTCGCTCACCGTGCTGCTCGGCCCCGACTCCGACGTCGGCCTCGCTATCAGCCGCCGCGACAATACGGATGCCGCGGCGCGGCTTGCCCACTGGCAGCGCGCCCTGCCCGCCCAGTCCGTCGTGCTTGAGATCGTCTGTCACCTCGCCGAAAGCGGCACGGTCGGCAGCGTGACCCCGGCCACGCGCATGCTGGCCCTCGCCGAAAACGCTGGGCTGCCCGCAGTGCTCAGCAATGCTGTGCGGTACGGCACCCCCGAGGAGGCCGTCACCGCCGATCTCGCCGATGCCGCGCGCTTCCTGCTCCCGCTCGCCGAACTCGAAACCCCCCAAACCAACGGCCAGGCCTGGCTCAAGCCGGCCGGAGCGATGCGCCAGGTGGCCCGCATGGTCGTCGATGCCGGCCTGCACGACACGGGCGCCCTGGAACGGCTGCTGCGTGACACCGAGCAGCTCGCCGACCGGTGCAGCCTCGACCCCACTCTCGATATTGGGCTGGGGCGCCCGCGCATGCCGGAGGCGCGCATTATCGGGGTCACCGGCGACCCGGTCACCGAACTGTGGCGGCGCGCCAAAAGCGGCATCGCCGACCTGTACTCAATGAGCGGCTCGCGCGCGGTCGAAGCGGCCCACGCCCAGCTCGCCCACGAGATGAAAACGGTCGAGCACCTCGGCTTTGCCAGCTACTTTCTCACCGTATCCCGCGTGGCCGACATTATTCGCGGCATGGGCATTCGCATTCAGGCCCGCGGTTCGGGGGTCGGCTCGGTGCTCAACTATGCGCTGCGCACCTCCTCGGTCGAACCCATCGCGAACGGACTGCTCTGGGAACGCTTTCTCTCCCCCGAACGTCAGACGCTGCCCGATATCGACATCGACGTCGAGTCAGCCAGGCGGCACGACATCTACCGCGAGGTCTTTCGCGCTTTCGGTAGCGACCGGGTCTCGCTCATGTCGATGACCAACGCCTATCGGGGCCGTGGCGCCGTGCGCGATGCCGGCCTGGCCCTCGGCCTGCCCGACGCGCAGATCAACGTGATCGCCAAGCAGATGTGGCGGTTCAACGCCCGCGATTTTCGCCGCGCCCTCGAGGAGAAACCCGAACTCGAGGCCCTCGCCACCGAGGTGCGCGAGTCGCAACAGCTCGACCTGCTGGTCGACCTCACCGCCAAACTCGACCGGCTCCCCCGACATATCTCGGTGCACCCCTGCGGCGTGATCCTCTCCGACGCGAGCCTGCTCGACCGTACCCCGGTGCAGGCAAGCGGCATGGGCCTGCCGATGTCGCAGTACGACAAGCACGACATGGACCCGATGGGCCTCATCAAACTCGATATTCTCGGCGTGCGCATGCAATCGGCGATGGCGCACGCCGTTGAAGAGCACCACCGGCTCACCGGTGAGAGCATCGACCTCGACCGGGTGCCGCTCGACGATCCGAAAACCTTCGAGCTCATTCGGTCCACGCGCACGCTCGGCATTTTTCAGATCGAATCACCCGGGCAGATGGAGCTGGTCGGCAAGCTGCAACCGGAGGTGTTCAACGACCTCACCGTGGAGATCTCGCTATTTCGGCCCGGCCCGATGAAGAACAACATGCCGCTCAAATACCTGCAGGCCCGACACGGCGAGGTCGCCCCCGACTACATTCACCCCCGGTTCGAGCTGATTTTGCGCGAAACCAATGGCGTTGTCATCTTTCACGAACAGGTCATGCGGCTGTTCGACGAGCTCACCGGCTGCGGGCTCGGCAAAGCGGATGTCTTTCGCCGGCACCTCGGTAAGCCCGAGCAGCTCCCCGAGATCGAAGAGTACGTGCGCGAACGGGCGCTTGCGCGCGGGTTCAGCGCTGCCGTCATCGACCAGGTCTGGACGGTGTTGGCCGGGTTTGGCAGCTTCGGTTTCGCTAAGGCCCACGGCGCCGCGTTCGCCCTGCCCACCTACCAGTCCGCATGGCTGAAAACCCATTATCCGGCCGCCTTCCTGGCCGGGCTGCTCACCCACGACCCCGGCATGTGGCCCAAAGACCTCATCGTCGCCGAGGCTCGGGTGCTCGGGGTTCCGGTACTCCCCCTCGACGTGCAGTCGAGTGCGCTCGATTACCGGGTGGAGGATCTCGCCGACGGGAGCCAGGGCATCCGTTTGGCGCTGCCCGAACTGGTCGGCAGCACGGAGACGGAGCGGGCGCGCATTGCGCAGCACCAACCGTTTGGGTCGCTGCAGGACTTTCGTGACCGAGTGCATCCGCGGCGACGCACCTTCGAGGCACTCGCCCGGGTGGGCGCCCTCGACACGTTCATCGGCTACGACCGCTCGCGGCGGCACGAACTGCTCGCGCACATTCAGTCGTTGCGCGGCACCGCCGTGGTCATTCGCGCCGACCAGCTCGCATTTGAGGTGGAGCTGCCGGTGCCGCGGTATTCCGGAGACCGCGCCGGCGCCATCACCTCGCTCGAGCTGCGTGGCCGCACCCAGACCGATCTGGAGCTGCTCGACCTCAACCTGGCCGTTTCGACGCACCAGATGAAGCGCTTTCACGCGCTGTTCAAGGAGTTGGGGGTGACCCCGGCGAGCGAGCTGGGCAACCTGCCCGGCGGCACCGAGGTGCTGCTGGCCGGGGTGCGTCGGGCCACAAACACACCGCCGATGCGCGGTGGCCGCCGCGTGGTGTTCATCAGCCTCGATGATGGCACCGGCCCGGTCTCGAACGTGGTGTTCTTTCACGATGCGCAGGAGCGGGTGGGCGGGCAGGTGTTTCAGACCAACTACATGCTCGTGCGCGGTCGTACCCGCCGTTCTGGGGCCAGGGGCGTCTCGGTGACCGGGGAGAACATCTGGAATCTGTTCGACGTGGCCCGGCAGGTGAAGGAACGGCACGCCGTTGAACGTGCCGCCGCGGAGGAAGCGGCCAGCGCGGCCGCCTACGCGGCCGAGCTGGCGGTGCAGACACAGGTGTCCACCACACATTTTTCAGAAGTGCCGGGCGGCATCCTGCACCATCTCCGGGCCGCAGAGAGCGCGTGACGCTACCTTGGCCAGCGAGCGCTACTGGCCGGGCGCCGGGTCCGGCGGGGCCGGATCGGCCGGCGGAGCCGGATCGGCCGGCGGGGCCGGATCGGCCGGCGGGGCGGGCTCCACGGGCGGGGTCTGCGGGGCGGGGCGGGCTGGCGGGCCGGGCGGAGCCACAACCACGGGCGGCGGAATGTACTTGGGCGCGAGCTCCTCGAAGGCGTCACCACCATACTTGGCGTTGACGACCGACATCACGACCGGCCACATGCGGTGCCGCGCCGTCGCAATCTGGTCTTTCCCGAAGAATTGCCGCCGTTGGCTGAGCGCTCCGGTCAGGCTCACCACGGCGACCACCGTGGCCACCTTGGTACTCGCACCGCTCATCCAGGTATCTTTAGCGCCATCCGTCGTTCCGGTCTTGCCGATCATCGGCACATTCGGTTTCGTATTCGAGTTGGATTGTCGTCCGGTGCCACCGGTCATCACCCGGTGCATGGCGTAGGCCATGCCGGCCGCGACCGTGGAATCCACCGATTGCGTGCAGACCGACGGCGGCACCGAAACCTCCACGCCATCGCGGTCGACGATGCGGTCGATGGCGATCGGCGAACAGGTGACGCCCTTGTTGGCGATGCCGGCGAAGGCGACGGCCATGGTCAGCGGCGCAACCTCATTGGTTCCGATCACGGATGCTGCCGACTGCGACAGCGGGTTGCCGGTGGCCCGGTGCACGCCGAACGCCTCCGCCGTCTGGCGGATACCGCAGAGGTCAAGCCGCTTCGCCATGCCGATGAAGCCGGTATTGATGGAGCCGACGGTGGCTTCCAGTGCACTGTAGTTGGCGCCGGATTCGTTGGCGTCGTTGCGCGGGTTGAAGGGTGGCTTCTCCTTGTCGTAATTCTGAGGACCCAGGCAACTGTCTTGAAAGGTGCCCCAATTCGCCTTTCGCCGGGAATCGACCCGTTCGTTGAGCGAGTGACCTTCCTTGAGCCAATCCGCCAGGGTGAAAACCTTGTAGGTCGATCCGGGTTGGAATCCGCTCGAGCCGCCCTCGGCGAAGTCCGTGCTGTAGTTGATGCCCGTGTAGTTCGCCCCCGTCGCCTGCACCGTCGGGTCCTGGCTGTAGTCCTTGTTCTGGGTCATGGCGAGTACTCGACCAGTGCCGACCTGCACGCTCGTGATGACCGCGCCGACGTCGCCGCCAGCGTAGACCTTGGGAACCTGCTGGTTCATGGTGGTGACGGCCGCGTTCTGCACGTCGAGATCAAGGGTTGTGTACACGTCGTAGCCGCCCCGGCGAAAGTTGAGCATGCGGGTGGCAGCGTCAGAACCAAAGGTGGAATCGGTCTGCAGAATCTTGGTCACATAGTCGCAGAAGAACGCATTGGCCATTGCCGTCTGGCAGCCCGTGCTCGGTTCAGTGATGAACGGTTCGACCGGTGCCGCCACCGCGGCGTCGTGGTCGACCTGCGTTATCTTTTTGTAGCGCAGCATTTCGCGCAGAATGTAATCGCGGCGCTGTTTGTTGGCGGCGTAGCCGTTGGCGGCCCCGTTGGTCTCACTCGCGGGCTTGTCGAGCTGAAACTTAACCGGGTTGTTCACGATACCGACGAGGCTCGCCGCCTGCGGCAGGGTGAGATTGGCCGCGGTGGTGTTGAAGTAATAGTTGGCGGCGGCCTCGATGCCGTACACAGTGCCGCCGAAACCGGTGATGTTGAAATACTGCTGCAGAATGTCGTGCTTGCTGTATTTCTTATCGACTCCGATAGCCAGCCGCATCTCCTTGAGTTTGCGGTCGGGCGTGGTCTCGGTCGCCGCGGTGTAACAGGCGTCGTGCGCGCGCGACTCGGAGATGACCTCGCACTTCTGCACGAGCACATTTTTCACGTATTGCTGGGTAATGGATGACCCGCCCTGGGTATCTCCCCCGGTTACCGTCGTCGCCGTGGCCCGCAGAGTGCCCTGCAGATCGATCCCGCCATGTTCGTAGAACCGTGGGTCTTCTCCCGACACCGCAGCATCCTGCGCGAACTGGCTGATCGCATCCAAGCCCACCTCGATGCGGTTCTGATCGTAAAACGAGGCGAGCAGTTCGAACGTTCCGTCACTGCGGGTGGCGAAGATGTCACTCTTCTGCGACAGGGGCTCGATGTTGACGTAGCCCGGCAGATTCTCGAACACCGAGATCGTGTTGGTCGCGGCTATGCCCGAGAGCGCCACGACCGGGGTCACCGACACGGCCACCAAAACGCCGGCCACAGCGCTCATGGCGACGAACCCGAGCAGGCCGCCGAGAACGCCGTGAACCGTACGCCGCCACGTCTGGGCTGCACCGGAGGGGCCCTCGATTAGCTGCACCACGTCAACCCCCAGCTGAGTCCATCCAATGCGGGAGCCCACGCTTGCACATCGGTTTGTAATTAATTGTCATGTTAGTCATATCCGTGCTCAAGTGGTCGGCTGGCCAGCAGGAGAATGTATCGGCTTGGTACCGGATTCAAAGTACTATCCGGTAAACCTGCTGGAAATCCTGATGCGAACGTTCGGCAGTGAAAAGGAATTCATCTTCCTCAAGCCGGCGACCTTACTGCGAATGTCGGTGACGCGGGGCATGCCGAGCTCCTCGGCCGCTCACCGGTGTCGCGGTTTGTCAGCCAAGCTTCTCGCCTCGCAGATCGAGCGGTCGACGCCCCGTTTCAGACCGAGGGATGGCCGGAGGTCACCGACGTAGAGCGGGACCACACGGTAGAGACCGAGTTTCGGGGGTTGGTGCCCGGCGACAGCTTCGGCGACCAGGGCTGGCGTCCCGTCAAAGGAATCGTGACCGTGCCATCGGCCCCGTTCATCGTTGTCACAGCGAAGGACTCCGCCGGACTCGTTGCCGAAGACTGCCGTGCCAACCCCCGCGGCCCGGCTGCTGACCGGGACGCGAAAATCAAAAGGTGCTACGGAAGCAGTCGTTCCCCCGCCCTCTCGGGGAGCCGAGCAGCCGCAGCACGAGCGATTGCGGCGGCCGCTTCGTTGGCGACAGTGTCGAAATCAACGCCCTCGATCGAATCGCCAACGGCTGCTGCCGCGGCCGAACGCGCAGCTGCGGTAGCAGCCACCGCCTCGGAGGTCGCCGACGGTGACGACGGCGAGACTGACGACGCGGCTACCGACGGCGAGACCGAAACCGAGGTCGGCGTGGCTTCATAGCCTGTCGAGGCGGCGCCAGCAGTCGAAGCGGGTGCGCCGGCTTGAACGGGCGCGACGTTGCGCAGGGCGGCCCCGGCCGTGCCGCCGAGCAGCCCGCCGAGGAGGTCCTTGATGCCGATGCCCATGGTAGATCCGAGCACGGCGTCGACCTCGCTGAAGCCCGACGCGACGTTCTTGGAGAGTTGGCTGGCACCATCCGTCGAAATGACGGTGAGCTGGTCGATGTTGCCCATGGGGGCGGCGAGTTCGTGCGCGATCTGTGGCAGCATCTCGACCAGGCGCAGCTGGATGAGCGCCTCGGACTGTTGGGCGACGGCCTCGGCGGAGAGCCGGGTGGCCGTGGCCTCGGCCGTACCGCGAGCGAGAATGGCGTCAGCTTCGGCCTGGCCCTCGGCCCGAGTGGCTTCGGCGTTCGCGACTCGGCTATCGCGATCGGCGGTGGCCTTGGCGACGGATGCCTCAGCGGCAGCGATCGCGGTCACCCGAATGCGGTACGCATCAGCGTCGGCGATCGCATTGACCTCGGATTCCAGCTCGGCCTTACGCAGGCTGGCCCGGCGCTGGGCGGTGAGCTCCTGCTCCTGCACGATGGCCTGCTGCGCCTTCGCTTCGGCAAGGGGCCGCGACGCGGCAGCCTCGGCGGAGGCCTTGTCGGTGTCGAGCTGCAGAGCCGCCCTGCGCAGGGCCAGCGTGTTCTGCGCTTCGGCGATGGCCTGCTCGGCGGTGATCAAAGCTTCCTGCGATTCGCGGTTCGCCACATGCTCGGCGACCTCGGCCTGCCGACGCACCTTGGCCTGCTCGGCACGGCCAATGTCGCGGATGTAGTCGTTCTCGTCCGTGATGCCCTTGATCTCGAAGGAATCGACGTCGAGGCCTTGGTTGGCGAGCGACTGCCGTGCGGTGGCGAGCACCGAACTGCCGAGCTCGTCACGCTTCTGGATGACGGTCATGACGTCGGTCGCGCCGATCGAGGAACGCAGTGACCCGCTCAGCACCTCTTGCGCGAAGCCATCGATGTTCTTGTCCTGCCCGAGAAAGCGCTGGGCGGCGGCCCGAATCGCGGCGGGATCATCGCCGACCTTGACGATGGCGACGGCATCGACGGAGAGCGTGATGCCGTTGCGGTCCTGCGCGACGGCGGTGATCTCGATCGCCCGGCTGCGTAGGCTGATCTTGAACGCTTTCTGGAAGAACGGGGTGATGAACACGCCCTGCCCGTGCACGACGCGCTGGCCGGATTCCTCGAGCGTGGCACCGTCCACGATGGTTTTGCGACTCTTCTTGCCGGTGATGATGAGGGCCTCATCGGGCCCGGCGTTCTTATAGATCGACTTGGCATAGATCAAGCCGAGGAGCAGAACCACGACGATCGTGAAAATGATCCCGGGGATCGGACTGAACAGAAAATCGAGCATGGGGTCCTTCCAAGGCGCAAGGCGCGTACGTCGTTTCCGCGATTCGGTCGCCTGACCTCGGCGCGGAGCTGTACTTCCAGTGTTGCAGGCCACAGCTCGGGATACGAAGGATGTCGACAATCGGTGGATCGGTTCGGGTAAATCTTTGGCCTCGTCGGGGATTCGAGTGATCGGCGAGTAGTGACAGCGCGAACGGGCCGCCTGGCCCACCCGGAGTTTGCGTCGCCTAGCCGTCGATGAAGTCGGCGGCAGCGCGGAGGAACGCGGCGGCCGCGAGGGCGCGCGCTGCGGCATCCGCTGCACGGCTTCCCTCGGCAAGAGCGGGGCCGGCGGATGCCGCGAACGCGTCGATCCGGCCAGCGGCAGTGCCGGCGGCCGGGCTGGCGGCCGGGCTGGCGGCCGGGCTGGTGGCCGGGCTGGTGGCCGGGCTGGCGGCCAGGGCGGCAGTCGGGGCGCCGGCCGGAACGGCGGTCGTGCTGGCGACCGGGCTGGCGACCAGTGGCCCCAGAAAGATGCGCGATTTCGCACTGCGCGGTCCGTTGAAGGCGGGATTCTGTCGCGGCTGACTCGAAAATGCCTCGCGAATCTTGGCCAGGAACTCAGCGTTGGTCAGCCGATTCGCGCTGGGCACCACGAGCAGGCTCGCCGCCACGGTGAAATCGCCGTGGCCGCCCGTCTCGTAGGCGACCTCGGTCGGTCTGCACGCGCTGAACAGCACCTCCCGCGCCAACGCTCGTTTGCCGGCGCGGGCGGGCGTGCCGCGCTTGGCCCGATAGTTTTTGCTCGTCGCCTCATCGGGAACGATGAACCGCGCCCGACGCCCGTGGGGAGCGGACGCCGCACTCAGATCGGCGACGTCGGCCAACTGCAGCTGCAACCGGCGTTGGCCGTCCCCGGAGTGGCAGGAGTCGAAGAACGCTGTGAGGCTGACGCCATCGGGCAGCTGGTCGAAGATCTCTCCCAGGTCATCGTCGATGATCAGGTTGCCGTCACGAAAGTCAATCGGGCAGAGCGCTTCGTCGTACTTTTTCTCCTCATTGCCGGTCTCGGTCTCGTCGCCGTCGAGGTCGTCCACGTAGGTGCCGTGCCCGGCGTACTGAAAGACCAACACATCGCCGGCGACACTGCGCGCGACCAGATCGAGCAACCCCAGCAGTATGTTCTGCCGGGTCGCCTCCGCGTCGAGCAGGGTGCACACTGCGAACCCGGCGGCGATGAACTGGGTTGCCCAGGCCTCGGCATCCGCTACGCAGCCATAGAGCGCGTCACCGCCCGGATAGGCGTTGATGCCCACACACAGTGCATGGTGGGTACCAACCGGCCGGGGAACAGCCGGACCAGGCACCGGCCAGAGGTCGTCGTCGAGGTCGCGGACGACTGGGAACGATTGGATGCGCGAGCTGCCGGTGACCCGGCGGACGACACTGTCCATCGTGGGGATGTCGTTGTCGAAACCTCCATGACTGGTCGAAGCGCTGCGGCTCGTCAACGGCCCATTCGTCGTTTTCGACCAGATGATATCGGCAGCCCCGCCGACACCGGCCGACCCGCTTGCGCCGGAGACGCCAAAGAGTCGGGCGAGCACCGGGTCGGCGCGCAGGCACTCGTCCAGGCCGAGAATGGGCGAAAACTCTTCGGGTTCGAACGCAGCCCGCACGAGATAGAGCAGGGATTTTCCGTAGGCGCCGAGGCAGGTATCGTCGCGTTCAAGCTTTTCGGTCATTGTGAAGATGGCGAGCGATTTCACTCCGTCGCCGACCAGGGGCACGATCTTCTTCTTGAAGATGTCGGTGCGCACAGCCGGCGCGAGCAGGCTGACCGTCTCGAAGGCTGGCACTCCCGCTTCCAGCGCGGCGGGAATGAAGAAGGAATGAAATATCGACCCGGCACTGTGCCCGATAGCATGCACGCTGATCGTGTCGGCGTGCGCCGTACAGTATGCGGCGAGCGCCTCCGCGACATAGCGGGCACCGCCATCTCCGGCGGACGCGGCCTCGGCCGAGCGCTTCATCTGGCCCCAGATGGCCTGGCCCTGACCGAATCGGGCGGCCAGTTCGATCACCCGGTCCTTCGCGTCGTCCAGCCAGCCCCGCCGCCCCTGTGCCCAGTCACCGACGGCGCTCGTGATGGCCCCGGCGAGGCTGGTCTCCCAGACGAAGTGGAGGGGATATACGCCGTTGGACTTCCACCAGTCCACCTGGGTCGCGGCGATCCGCAGCCCGGATTGCTCGTCGACGAGTCCACCGTGGGCGTAGAACACCACCGGTACGACGCCGCCGTGCTCAGCCACGAAGGCCGGCAAATGCGTGGCGAAGATGGCGTCGACCTCTCTTCGGGTGGTCGTGAACGCCCCGGTCGACGAGAATTTACCGTCGCGAAGATTGACCACGTGCGGCCGCAGTCCGTCAAGTTCGCTCTGCGGCAACGGCGGCCGCCTCGTCGCGGGAGCCGTTGAATTCGCGGCGGCCATCGAATTCGCGGGGGCCATCGAATTCGCGGGAGTCATCGAATTCGCGGGGGCCATCGAATTCGCGGGAGTCGTCGATTCGGGCATGGCACCGTTCCTCTCACGGTCAGATTTTGCTGGAACAGGTGCGCCGCCGCAGGGACCGGCCTTGTGATTATGGCGCGCGAGCGTTACTGCAGCGTTACTGCTCGGTGACTGCCACCGAAACCTTGACAGACCCGTCGTTCGGTTGCATATTGCAGACACAAACGGATGCTGCGGGGGTCGCCATGACGACTGGTACCGATTCCGGATCGAGCAATCCGGGACAGAGTGGCCTGCAGGTCAGCCTGACCGTGCTGGCTGAGGGACCGTTCACGACGTTTCACGCGCAAGCAGGTGAACCGGATGCGCTGCTCACGACGACCCTGCGGGTGCCGGTCGAGCGCATTGGACCTGGGCCGCGTAGCGCCCGGTTCGACGTGATCGTGCGTCGCCCAGGAGAGAAGCCGTTCAGCCTCGAGCTCGGCTCCCCGACGCCGCCCTGGATGGTTGTCGACGAGAAGCCCCCCGACAATCTCACCGCCCTGCTGCAGGACAGTCGATTTTTGGCACAGCAGGTGTACGCGGTGGCGGCATCCACTCTGGCGCTGTTCGAATCCACTCTGGGCCGACGTATGGGCTGGGTCAATGGTGGTCGACTGACCATCAGCGCCTACGACCGGGTCTCTTACCGGGAGTCTGGCTATTATCGCGACGACGGACTGATCCGGTTTGGACACAAACGCGACGGCCGCACGAGCAAGGCGGTACCGCTCGCCCTGTTTCGTGACCTTGTGGCGCACGAGGTCACTCACGCTATTGTCGACGGTTACCGACCGAAATGGGCCGATTCCCACGCCGAAATCGACCAACTCGCCCTGCACGAAGCCATCGCCGACCTCGTGGCCCTGCTGTCGGTGTTCTCCACGCAAACCCTGGTCGAGCAATTGCTGACCCAGACCGGCGGGGACAGCCGCAACCTCGATGACCTCGACGAAGATCTGCTGCGCCGCGACCTGTTTCGCCTAGGTGATGGACTGTTCAAACGCGGCACGGCCCGGCCGTCCCTGACCGACGATCTGGCGGCGAACTGGCGCACCCTGAGTGACCCGCATCTGCGCGGCGGGGCAATGGTGCAGGTGTTGCTGCGCGTCGTGGCCCGACTGTGGCTGCAGCGGCTTGACGCGCCCGGCGGTCGCTCGAGCCTGTATCAGGTGGCTCGCGCCGGGGCATCCGTTGGCCGTCAGGTGTTGAGCATGCTCATTCGCAGCCTCGGCTACATGGCGCCGGTCGATGTGACCTGGGAGGACCTGCTGCGCGGCATTCTCGCCGCGGATACGGCGGTCGTGCCCGACGATGACCTCGATTATCGCGGCACCGTTGTGACGGCCTTCGCCGAGGCCGGCATCGCGCTTCCCACGCTCACCGACCTCTCGGGCATATCGACCTTCGTCGGCCTGCGGTATCCGGTTCGGCTGGCCGCCCTGGGCTCCGATCCGGAAGAGATTGTACGGTTTCTCTGGGAGAACCCGGTACTACTCGCGGCGGCGAAGATCGACCCGACCCGGCCGATTGCGGTCGAACGGGTGCGGCCTACCCTGCGCGTCGGTCCCGACGGATTCGTGGTGTCGGAAATCGGCGCCACTTTCACGCAAGAGTTTCGCCTGAGCGCCGCTGAGGCGCGCAGCTTCGGGCTCGCCACCCGAACACCGGTGTTTATTCGCGGCGGCGGACAACTGCGTTTCGACGAGGGCGGGCGCCTCAGTTTCGCCGCCCTCAAACCGATTCTCGATCTGGAACGCCAGCGGGCGAAACTAGCCGCACAGGAGCGGGCTATTCGTCCAACGGATGCCGCCCCGCCCGCAGCCCCGCCGGTCACACCGCACGGTTCGAGGCGGCAATCCGGATCGATCGCAGCCCAGCCCCCCGAGGTCTCGGCGGATCGCAGACCAACCTTTCACCCCTAACGGCTGCCCGGCGCTGCCCATCAGGACGGATCGCAGACCAACCTTTCACCCCTAACGGCTGCCCGGCGGTGCCCATCAGAACGCGGTGCCCCAGGCCGTCGATTTGCCGGGAGCGGAAGCCTCCAGTTGCGCCCGCTGGGTGAATTTACGGTCACGCAGTTTCGCGTTGACCTGCTTGATGACCTCCCCGCGGCTCGAAGCAGCGCCTGACTGCAGCGCGTCGAGCAAAAAATGCGTGAACGCGCCGTTGTACCGCCCGTCGAAGTTGGCGTCGGCGGCCGTCTGGTCGGCCCGGCACGCGGCGAACAGCACCGGTTTAGCCGCGGCCTTCGACGAGCGAATCAGGTCGCGCAGGGTGCGCGTGTCAGCGCCCCCTGCCTCGGCACCGTCCCGGCCGAGCGGCGTCGGCGGTGGCACGAACCGGGGGCGCCGGTCGTCTCGACTGGGCAGCAGGTCCATGGCGCGCAGCCCGCTGCCGCTGTGGCAGGTGTCGAGAATCACGTCGAGCAGCACCCCCTTCGGAAGCCGGGCGAACAGATCGTGCAGCTCGTCGTCGACGATGAGGGAACCCGGGTTCCACGCGGCCCCGCTCTGGCGCAGATCGTAGGTGGCGAACGCCTCGTCAACCCGGTCGTCTTCGTCGCCGCTCGTGTCGGGCAGCTGGGTGCCGTGGCTCGACAGGGTGATCACGATGTGGTCGAGGTGCTCCCCCGGAGTATTCGCCCGATCGAGCGCCTCGGTCATCGCGCCGAACACCGCATCTTTCGTCGCGGCCCGATCGGTCAACACCGTGATGCTCGTGTCAGCAAAGCCGAAAGCCCTCCCGAGCAGGGCGCTGACGTCGGCGGCGTCGTTCACACAGCCGTTCAACCAACTGGTCATCGGTAGGTTCTCGAACCGGTTGATTCCCACACAGAGAGCGAATTGAGTCACGGTGGTCCAATCTCGAGAGCACCCCGCCGTATTTGCTGGCACCGAGTTGAGGGTAGTGGCACCGGCGTTACCGGCGAGTTACCGGGGTGGCGATCTCACGTGTACCGACGCATCCCTTTGGTCGTGTCGGCATTGACAACGGCGGCCGGGCTGGCCATTCTGAGCGGTAACAGCACTCGCCGTCACGTTGCGGGCCGACTGCGCACCCTGAAAGTTTCGCGGATCGAGCACTCATGGGATTTTCGGTGACACCGAGCTGGGATCTTCGCGTGCTGGGCTACTGGCAATTGCGCTGCAACGGCGTGCCGGTGGAGGTCGGCATGCGGCAGCAGCGCTTGCTCGCCGCCCTCGCCGTGCTGCACACCCAGCCGCGGCACGTGCTCGCCGCTCTGCTCTGGCCGGACAGCCCCGAGCGCCAATCGGCCGGAAACCTGCGGGCGGGCGTCTTTCGCATCTCTCATGAACTGCCGCGCTTGCTCCGCGCGACCGAGCCGCTGCAGATCGACGCTGCCGTGCGTGTTGATCTGCGCGAGGTGCGGAAATTGATCACCGAGATCACGCGGACCGGCGGCCAGCCCGTGCCGCCGGAATCGATCGATCTGCTGCAGGAGGCCAACCTCTTACCGGGCTGGTACGAGGAATGGGTGATCGACCAACAGGATCACCTGGTCAATCAACGGGTAGACGCCCTGGAAGCCCTAGCCCGCTCCTATCTGGTGGCGGGCAGTTTCCGCCACGCCCTGGGTGCGTCGCGTGCTGCAGCCCGGGTGGATCCCCTCCGCGAAAGCGCCCAGCACCTGCTCGTGCGATGCCACCTCGCCGAAGACAACTATGCGTCGGCGGTGCAGGTCTACCGCAGTTATCGCGCCCATCTGGGCCGCGAACTCGGCGTCGAGCCGTCCGCCCATTTCGCCGAGCTCCTCGGCCTGGATTCCGCGATCGTGGATTCACGCGTGCTGGTCCGGTCGATGAAGACCAGCTGAGCGCACCCGCTCACAGGAGGTTCCCACCCGGACCCAACCTATCCTCAGGTAGTGACTGAAACAGCCCTCCCCCGCCCTTTCCGTCCCCAATCAAGCTGGGTACGCAGCGTCGGCCTGATGATTTTCTTCAGCCGCTGGCTGCAGGCGCCCCTCTATATTGGCCTCATCATCGCGCAGATTATCTACGTGATCGTGTTCATGGTCGAGCTCATCAACCTCGGCGGTGACGTCTGGACCTCACTGACCGTGCCCGGCGACGACGGTGGCATCCACGTTGAAGAAGCCGCGATCATGCTGTCCGTGCTCGGCCTGATCGACGTCGTGATGATTGCGAACCTGCTGATCATGGTCATCATCGGTGGCTACGAGACCTTCGTCTCGCGCATTCGCTTAGAGGGTCACCCCGACCAGCCGGAGTGGCTGTCCCACGTCAACGCGAACGTGCTCAAGGTCAAGCTCGCCATGGCCATCGTGGGAATCTCATCGATCCACCTGCTCAAGACCTTCATCGAAGTCGGAGATTTGGCCGCCCGCGGCACCCCCCTCGACTCCAGCCCGAGCGAGACCATCACGGGCAACGTCTACACCTGGGACGGCGTGCTCTGGCAGGTCATCATCCACATGGTGTTCATTCTCTCCGCGATCGCCCTGGCCTGGATCGACCGTATGTCGCAGTCCGGGCACGCCATGCCCTCGGCCGTTGCGCCGACGCCCACCATCGCCCCCGAGCGGGTCTCGGCGTTGGCTGCCGCACCCGCGCGCCGCGAGATCGAGGGCCACGCCGCGCCGGCCACGTCTACCGGAATCGCCCTGCATATCACGCAGCTGGGTCAGCTGCGTGATGCCGGCGTGGTGACGGATGCCGAATTCCTCGCCAAGAAGACGGAACTTCTCGCGCGGTATTAGAACACCGTGAGGCCGCGGGCGCGAAACTGGTCGCGAACACGCTCGAGCAGTACGGCATCGGGCGGGTGCACCCCGTGCAGCGGGTAGGGGATGGCGAGGCGGTTCCATTTGTCCTCGCCCATCTGGTGAAACGGCAATACCTCTACCCGAGAGACGTTGGGCCAGCGAGCCACGATTTCGGCAACGGCGTCGACATTGTCCACCGCGTCGGTCAGCCCGGGAACGAGCACGAACCGCACCCACACATTCGTACCGCGTTCGCGCAGCCGGTCGCCGCGAACATACCCCGGTAGCGACGGATGCGCGCCAGCACGTCGCCGATCGGCGTCACCACGCCGTCCCTCATCTTCCAGGAATCCGGGTTGTGGCAGTACTGGCGGCGCAGCAGACAGCCGGATGGTCAGCTGCGGATAGTTCTCCGGATGTGCCATGGCGTCTTCGAGGGTTTCCCGGTTGAGCACGTTGATATTGAGGTGGTAGCCGCTTGCGAGCGTGTATGCGTCGATCAGGCCGACCAGGTTGGTGATCCGCTCTGCCGGGGTGTGGCCGAGCCCGGTCGATACGACCGTGTTGGTCAGGGAGATGCCGTCTTGCGCTTCAGAGTAGGGCAGTTTCGCCACGCTCAGTGCCGAGGCAAGCATGCCGTGGGTGTCGCGGCCGTTCATCGGGTTGGCTCCGGGGGCGAATGGCGCACCGGCCCGGCGACCGTCGTGGATATTGCCGGTCTTCTTGCCGTAGACCAGGTTCGAGGTGATGGTGAGCACCGACTGCGTGTGCACGGCATTCCGATAGGTGGGATGCCGGCGAATCATGGCCATGAACGTTTCGACGATGGTCACGGCGATCGCGTCGACGTGGTCGTCGTCGTTGCCGAACGCAGGATAGTCGCCGTCAATCGTGCGTACCTGCTCGGCGTTCTCCTCGCGGGAACGAATCACGTCTTCGGTGCTCGGTTGCTCGTCGAGTGCGGCGCGTTCGAGTTTCTTCGCCGCGATAAGGGCGGTCACGCCGTAGAGCGCGACACGGCGGTAGTCGCCGATGATGCGGCCGCGACCGGAGGCACCTGGCAGCCCCGTGATGAGGTGGCTGTGCCTGGCCGGTTTGACGGCGGGCGGATACACGTCGAAGACACCGTCGTTGTGCGTCTTGCGATACTTCGTGAAGATGGTTTTCGGCGCGGGCGAGACCGGGTACCCGTAGGTGTCGAGGCTCGTCGCGACCATGCGCCAGCCACCGAAGGGCATGATGGCTCGCTTGAGCGGGGCATCCGTTTGCAGGCCGACGATAATTTTGTTCGGCCGGTCGATGTAGCCGGGTGTGTGCGCCGTGATCGACGCCGGCGTGGCGGCGTCGACGTCGTAGACGCCGGGCTCTCGCTCCCGGGGAAACATCGCCGACAGCTATCGACGCCGCCGGAACGCGTCACGGGCCGGAAGTCCCGTCTTTGCAGCGGATGCTGTTAGCGCTTGAGTCCCGGAAACTGGTCGTCGCGCCACTCGTCCGGCATAAGGATACCCGCAGCGGCCGCAGCGTCTTCACGCTCGCGCAGCTCGACTCGGCGAATCTTGCCCGAGATGGTCTTGGGCAGATCGAAGAACTCCACCCGCCGCACCCGCATGTAGGCCGGCAGCCCGGTGCGGGCGTGCCGCAGCACGGCTTCGGCGGTCTCCGCCGTCGGTTCCCAACCCGGAGCGAGATGAATGTAGGCCTTGGGAATGTTCAGCCTGGTCGCGTCGGGCGCGGGAACGACGGCGGCTTCGGCGACCGCGGGGTGTTCGAGCAGCACGCTCTCCACCTCGAACGGCGACACCTTGTAGTCGCTCGACTTGAACACGTCGTCGGTGCGGCCGATGAAGGTGAGGTAACCGTCGGCATCCACCGTTGCGACGTCGCCGGTGTGAAAGAAGCCACCCCGAATGGCATGCGCGGTGAGGTCGGGTTCGCCGTGGTAGCCGCTCATGAGGTTGACCGGGCTCTGCGAGAGGTCGAGACAGATTTCGCCCTCGTCGGCGGGCAGCTCGGTGATCGGGTCGAGCAGCTTGATCGAGACACCGGGCAGGGGCAGGCCCATCGACCCGGCTTTCAGCGCGGAGCCGGGCCCGTTTCCGACGATTGCGGTGGTCTCGGTCTGGCCGAATCCGTCGCGGATGGTGAGCTTCCAGCCGTTGTCGATCTGCCGGATGACCTCGGGGTTGAGTGGTTCTCCAGCCGAGAGCAACTCGCGGAGGCTGGCCGGGCGGGCGCCGATATCCGCTTGAATGAGCATGCGCCAAACTGTCGGCGGTGCGCAGAACGTGTTGACCTCGGCGCGGTGAAGCTGCGCAATCAGGGCGGCCGGGTCGAACTTGGAGTAGTTATAGACGAACACGGTCGCCTCGGCGATCCACGGGGCGAAGAAGCAGCTCCAGGCGTGTTTGCCCCAGCCGGGCGAGCTGATGGCGAGGTGGACGTCACCGGGACGCAGGCCCAGCCAGTACATGGTGGAGAGGTGGCCGACCGGGTAGGAGGTCTGCGAGTGCAGTACCATTTTCGGTTTGCTCGTCGTGCCCGAGGTGAAGTAGATCAGCGAGGGGTGAGCGGATTCCACAACCGTCGTGATCGGTTCAGGGGTGATTTGGTAGGCATCCGCGAAGTCGGCCCACCCGGGCCGGGCCGGACCGACACCGATGCGGGTGTAGTCGCCGGGAACGTCGTCGAATTTGGCCGCGTCGCCCGAGTTAGCGATCACGTGGGCGACGCCGCCGCGACGCACCCGGTCGGTCAGGTCGTGCGAGGCGAGAACGGTGCTCGTGGGCATGATGACGGCGCCGACCTTCATGATGGCGAGCATCGCCTCCCAGATCTCCCGCTGGTTGCCAAGCATGAGCATGACGTGGTCGCCCCGCCCCACGCCCCGCCTGGTCAGCCAGGTGGCAACCTGGTCGGATCGATGGGCCATCTCGTCAAAGGTGAGCTTTTGCTCGCTGCCGTCTTCCTCGACGATCCACAGCGCGATTTTGTCGTTGCCGCGGGCGAGCACGTCGAACCAGTCCGTGGCCCAGTTGAAGTGTTCTCCCACGTCGGGCCAGCGAAATTCTTGTGCGGCGCGTGCGTGATCGTCGCGTAGGGCGAGAAGCTGGTCGCGTGCGGCACGGTAGTTGCTCGTGCTCGTGTTGTTTGTGCTCACCTGGTGACTCATGCGCCGTTGTCTCCTTGAACGAGTCGCCGGGGAAACGGCGACAGTCTATTCTGACAGGGCTTCGGGTTAGCCACAGTCTGGCCGACAGCGAGCCGTGTACTCGGCTCGTTGCGAGGCCTATCGTTGAAGGATGACCTTCTCTATTCGCTCCCTCGTACCCGACGACCTGCCGCGTTTGCTCGCGCTCAACAATGCAGCCGTTCCCGCGGTCAATGAGCTGGATGCTCCGGCGCTGGCCGCTCTTGCAGAACATAGCCACCTCGCGGTCGCTGTCGTTGCCGACGGCGCAGCCGATGTCGCGCTCGGGTTTGCCATCCTATTTGTCGCCGGGGCAGACTATGAGAGCGAAAACTACCGGTGGTTTTCCGGCCGGTCCACGGATTTTCTCTATGTCGACCGCATCGTTGTCGCTGATGGGTCTCGCGGGCAGGGCCTCGGCCAGGTGCTCTACGACGCAATCTTTGGCGCGGCACGCCGCGAGCTGCTCGCTGAGGTGCTGTGCGAGGTCAACCTGGAGCCGCCGAACCCGGGTTCGCTCGCCTTTCACGATCGTCTCGGGTTCACCGAGGTCGGCCAGCTGTCAACGAAGGGGGACACCGTCGTCGTGAGCCTGCTGGCGGCATCCGTTTAGCAAGCCACTGCCCGGGACCTGCTGTGATCCCGCCAGCGGCGCTAGTCGTTCGCGGGTGTCGGCCGGGGCCGGTCGAGACGATCCAGGATCGCCCGCAGGTCGCTGATCATCGCGAGCTGGCGGTTGTTGATCTCCAGCAAAGCCTCAATGTCGACCTTCGCGGCGATGTTTGTGTCGCAGTCGTGCTGGGCCAGGGCTGCGGCGATTGCATCCTGCCGTTTGGCCGAGATGAGCAGGATAGCGCCCTGCAGGCCGGCAAGCATGCTTAGGAACAGGTTGAGCAGAATGAACGGGTACGGATCCCAGCCGGACGCGTAGGAATTCGCCACGGCCCACAGAATCATGAACAGCACAAAGCCACCGACGAAGCGCCAGCTGCCCATGGAATTGCGCAAAGTATCGGCGGCCCGCTCCCCCGCGGTCAGGGATTTCTTGTGCTGTTGGTGCCAGGTAATGGTGAGTCCGCGGTGCGCGCTCGCTGTGTGAGCGATGCCCGACGACCCGGGTGAGGTGTCGGAGGTGCCGGGCACAGTATTCATGGGCACAGTATACGACTGATGAATCCATGCGTTTGCGCGCCGAATAAGACGCCGATCGTCCGGCCTGGCGATACCCCTCTGTATACAGAGCGGCAAATCATTTCCTCCCCTTGACGGGCACCGACCCGAATGTCGTAGTGGTGCGTCCGTCGGAACGGGGACAGCCGCACGGCTCTGCATACACATAGCGCCGGGAAGTTTCAAGGGGTGCCGTCCTTGCGCGTTGCCCCCTATGGTCGACCTGACGCGAGTGATCGCTTGCGCAGAATCAAGCCAAGGGAGAACCCTCGATGCGAATCACCTGCCCGTTTTGCAAGTCACAGGCCGACTTGAAGCCGAACCCCGCACAAGCCCAGCGGCTCACGCTTCCCCTCTACATTCTCAAGTGCTCCGGTTGCGAACGCACCAGCATTCGCGTTGAACCCGTGCGTCTTCCCCACGTCGCCCTCTCGGCGCTCGCACGGGCGTGACGCGCTCGGCCGTCGCGCCGACCACGACGGGGCCAACCCCCGATCGATCCGGTGGCGCTGTGTCGGCTGCTCGCTGAGATCCGGCACCCATTCAGCTTCGGGTTCGGGTTCGGGTTCGGCGAGAATCGATCGAAGCGGATGCCGGTGCGCTCGTCAGTTGCGCTAACGCGTTGTCTTCGTGGTCGTTCAGACGGCTCTGGGCCAAGAGACCGTCGCCGCCCCGCACGGCCTCGGCGATGCCGCGATGTTCTTCGATCCATTCATCGGTGACCCGGTGGGAGTACTGCAAGACGGCCAGGCACATGCGCGTCTCGATCATGAGCGTGGTGTGGATGCGAACGAGGCTGCGACTCCCGCTCAGCGCCACGAGGTGTTCATGAAAGGCCATATCGGCGTCGCTCATGGCGGCGTGATCGCCGGTGACCGCTGCATTCTCCATCTCCGCGACTTTGGAGAGCAGGTCCTGGCCGGAAGCGACGTGGCCAGCGCCCACGAGCATTTTGCAGGCGGCCGATTCCACGGCGGTGCGCAACACGTACATATCGCGAATCTCGGCATCCGTCATTTCGATCACAAACAAGCCGCGGTTGCGAATGCTGATCAACAGACCCTCCTGCGTCAACCGCTGCATCGCTTCGCGCAGCGGACCCCGGCTGACACCGAGTTCGCGGGCGAGTTCGGCCTCGCCGAGTTGCGACCCGGGCGCTACCGCGCCGTGCGCGATCGCGTACCGCAGCTTGCGGGCGATGATCGACGGGGTGGATTCCTGGATGACGGGTTCCAATGAGTATCGCGGGGACATGCCCTTCCCAGTTCTTTCTCGTTTTAATTGTCAACAATTCTAGCTCTGGCGCTCGAAAATGTCGCCTGATCCTCGCCACCGCGCAGGGAGGAATTTGACGAACGCGGTGCGGCCAGCGCGACACTCCACCAAAAAGTTGCCCCCGCACTAGTGGGCGCAATGCGGGTGAGGAGGCTACGCTGACGGCATGATCGATGGAGACCGCGACCACAACGCTTCCCGCTCCACCAATCCCGACCTCGCCCCCATCCATCGGGGCACCCCGTTGCCCGACTATGTCAACGCCTGGGTGTCGACGCAGCGCTGGTTCGGCAACAAGGGGCATGTTCCGGCCTTACGCAGCATCGGCCATTTCGCTCTCACCTCCGCCGAGCCCGGAGTCGCAATCCGCGTCGATCTCGTGCTGGACACCGCGAGCCTGGGCTTCACGCTGTACCAGCTGCCAACCACGGAACGGGTCGCCGAACTCGCCGGTTTAGATAATGCACTGATCACTGTGCGCAAACCCGGCTCCGACCACGCGCGGTACATCTACGACGCAGCCTACGATCCAGCTTTCGCTGCCGCAGTGCTCGCTTTCATGGAGGCGCAGAGCGAGGCGTCCACGACCAGTGAAAGGGCGACCGGTCGCTCGGCCGCCAGCGCGCGCGGGAACGACCTGCGACCGGGCTCCCCCGCCTCATCGATGGCGCGCGTCACATCGAGTCGCGTGCTCAGCGGTGAGCAATCCAATACCTCGATCATCGTGCAGCGCACTGATCCGACCGGGGCGCCGGCGACGCCGATCATCTGCAAGGTTTTTCGCATCATTCATGCCGGAGAGAACCCGGATGTGACGGTGCAGGCCGCGCTGGCCAGCGCCGCGTCACAGCGGATCCCGCTGCCATTCGGCGCAATTCTCGGCGAGTGGGATGACCCCGCCGAACCCGCGAGCCGGGCTAGCGGCCATCTGGCCTTCGCCCAGGAGTTTCTGCCCAATGCCCCGGATGCCTGGCGCACCGCCCTGGTCGCAGCGGCCGCCGGCAGCGATTTCACGGGCCCCGCCTTTCGGCTGGGTCAAGCCACCGCCGAGGTACACCACGACCTCGCCCGTACCCTGCCGACCCTCGATGCAACTCCCGCGGTGATTGCCGGAGAGATGGCCAAGATGCGGCTGCGCTGCGATCAGGCCCTGCGTGAAGTGCCGGTCTTGGCCGGTCACCGCGACGCGATCGAGGCTGTGTTTGCCCGGGCGGAGACCGCGGTGTGGCCGAAATTACAGCGTATCCACGGTGACTTTCACCTTGGCCAGGTTCTCGACGTGCAGGGCCGCGGCTGGATGCTGCTGGACTTTGAGGGCGAACCACTACGCACCCTGCGCGAGCGCACCCGGCCCGACATTCCGTTACGCGATGTCGCCGGCATGCTGAGGTCGTTCTCCTATGTTTCGGGGGCCATGACGGCAACGACGACGGCCGATACGGCCACGGTGGAGATGCCGGGCAAGTCAGCGCCGGGTGAGGTGATGTCGGACAAGACGACGGCGGACAAGGCGACAGGTGCCGCACCCAGTATTTTCGAGTGGGCCGCGGCCTGCCGCGGTGCCTTCTTGGCGGGCTACGCCGATCGCTCCGGCATCAAACTGGCCGATCAGAGCGCGCTGCTGGATGCGTTCGAGCTCGACAAGGCACTGTACGAAGCGGTCTACGAGATTCGCAACCGCCCCACCTGGCTGCCGATCCCCCTCGCTGCGATTGAACGGCTGGTCAGGACTTAGTTCTGGCCGGTTCGCTCTGACCGATTCGCTCTGACCGATTCGCTCTGGCCGGTTCGCTCTGACCGGTTCGCTCTTGCCTGGTCTGAACAACGCTGAAGCTACTCGGAGTCGGCCGAGGCCCGCAGGTCGGCGATAATAATATTGGTCTGGCCCATCATCGTCGCCATCACCCGACTGGCCCGCGCCGGGTCGAGGTCGCCCAGCAGCTGACCTAGCGTCGTCGGCACCACTTGCCATGACAAACCGAATTGGTCTTTCAACCAGCCGCAGTTACCAGGCTCGCCTCCGTTGCTGGTGAGCTGGTTCCAGAAGTCGTCGATTTCCGCTTGGGTTTCGACCTGCACGAAGAAGGAGATGGCCTCGGTGAACGAAAACTGCGGTCCCGCGTTCAAACCTTGATTCTCCAGGCCGTCGAGCACGAACGACACCGACATGGCGCTGCCGGCCGGTGCTGGCCCGCCCTCGGGGTAGCGCGCCACGTTGAGCATGCGCGAATTGGGAAAGATCGAGATATAGAAATTGGCGGCCTGCTCGGCCTGACCGTCAAACCAGGAGGCGGTGTTGCTGCCACATGCGACACACTTCGGCAGCCGCACTACCGCCGCCAGCCACCACCACCAAACACATCACCCACGCCAACGCAAACGGCGCCGGCGACCCCGCACCGTTCTCGATGCGGCAGGAGCTCGGCCACAGGATCAGGAAGCAGAGCGGGACTGTTGCGATTTGGGCTGAGGCTGAGGTTTGGCCCGGTCACGGCTGGCCTCGACGCTGCGCCGCAGGGCCTCCATCAGGTCGAGCACCTCGCCGCCCTCTCCCTCTTCGGGGGCTTCGCCGAACGTCGCCTCGGTCGACACGGCGTCACCACTTTTCAGCCTGGCCTCGATGAGTGCCCGGAGCTCATCCTGATAGTCGTCGCTGAAGGCATCCGGTGCGAAATCCGCCGCAAACGACTCGACCAACGCCGCCGACATGTCCAGTTCCTTGGCGCTGATTTTCACCCGTTCGTCGAGGGACGCAAATTTGCCCTCGCGCACCTCGTCGTCCCAGAGCAGGGATTGCAGCATGAGCACGTCGCCGTGCACGCGCAACGCGCCCAGTCGTGTCTTCTGCCGCAGCGCAAAGTGCACAATGGCCGTGCGATCAGTGGCCTCGAGGGTGCGCCGCAGCAGCACGTACGCCTTGGACGACTTGCCGTCGGGTTCGAGAAAGTAACTCTTGTCAAGCATGATCGGGTCGATCTGGTCGCTCGGCACAAACTCGACGACGTCGATCTCCTTGCTGTGCTCGGAAGGGAGCGACGCGAAGTCGTCGGCGGTGAGCAGTACTGTCTGGTCGCCGTCGTCGAAGGCTTTGCTGATGTGGTCGTAGGGAACAACCTTGGCGCAGATCTCGCAGCGACGTTGATAGCGGATGCGTCCCCCGTCGGCATCGTGCACCTGATGCAATGCGACGTCGTGGTCTTCGGTGGCGCTGTACACCTTGACGGGCACGTTGACGAGCCCGAAGGTGATCGCACCGGTCCAAATGCTTCTCATGCGACCAGTACACACCCGAATGGCCCATCCGTCGCCTAGTCGGCCAGAAGATTTGGGAGCACAGTTGACGCATGAACGCCAGCAGCCAGGTGGTATCCGTCGAGGGACACCGCATCACGCTCACCCACCTCGACAAGGTACTGTACCCCGAAACAGGTACAACCAAGGCCGACGTGCTGGCGTATTACGCGGCGATCGCCGAAGTGCTCATCGGGCATGCGGCGAACCGGCCAGCCACCCGCAAACGTTGGGTGCATGGCGTTGGCACGAGTGAGAAACCCGGCCCGATGTTCTTCCAGAAGAACCTGGAACCGTCGACTCCGAGTTGGGTGAAACGGCGCGAGATCCAGCACAAAGACCACGTCAACACCTACCCGCTGGTGAACGACCTCGCCACCCTTACCTGGCTCGGGCAGATGAGCGCCTTGGAAATTCACGTGCCGCAGTGGCAGTTCGGTCGCACCGGCACCCCACGCAATCCCGACCGCCTCGTGCTCGACCTCGATCCGGGACCGGGTGTGGGATTGATCGAGTGCGCCGCGGTCGCCCGACTGGCCCGCGCCATTCTGCAGGACATGGGGCTGGATCCGATGCCGCTGACCAGTGGGAGCAAGGGCATCCACCTGTATGCAGCCCTCGACCTGTCCTACAGCTCCGACCAGGTGTCGGCCGTGGCGCACGAACTGGCGCGCGCCCTCGAAGCCGACCACCGCGACCTCGTGGTGAGCGAGATGAAAAGGAGCGTGCGTTCGGGCAAGGTGTTCGTGGACTGGAGCCAGAACAATGCCGCGAAGACGACGATCACGCCGTATTCGCTGCGGGGGCGCAGCCACCCGATGGTCGCAGCCCCGCGCACCTGGAGGGAGCTGGCCTCGGCCGACCTGCAGCAGCTCGACTACAAGCAGGTGCTCGCCCGCGTGAAACGTCGGGAGGATCCGCTTGCCCAGCTCACGGCCGGGTCGTTCGAACACGCGGCCGGTGTGGGAAGCGGGCGCGCGGGAAGCGGCCGCGCGGCCGCGGCGCTCGTCACACCGGACCGCCTCACGGTGTACCGCGGCAAGCGCGACGCCAGCAAAACGCCCGAGCCGGTTCCGGTCGCGCCCGCCGGGGCATTCGCCGGCGAAAAAACCGGGCAGAGTTTCGTGATTCAGGAACACCATGCCCGCAGTCTGCACTGGGATTTTCGGCTGGAACACGACGGGGTACTCGTGTCGTGGGCGCTGCCCCGCGGAGTGCCGGTCTCGCCCGCGCAGAACCGGCTCGCGGTCCACGTGGAGGATCATCCGCTCCAGTACGGCAGCTTCGAGGGAAATATTCCCGTTGGACAGTACGGTGCCGGCGACGTATCAATCTGGGACCGCGGCGACTACGAGCTCGAAAAGTGGCGCGCCGACGAGGTGATCGTGACCCTGCACGGTGAACCCGATGCTGGGCTCGGCGGTACCGCTCGGTTTGCTTTGATTCGCACGAGCGCCGGACATGGGGCTAGGTCTGGGTCTGGGTCTAAGCCAGCGGACAACTGGCTGATTCACCGCATGAAGGCGAGCGCCGGAGCCTCCGGCGGCTCACGCACGAATGCCCGCCCGCACGGCGGACCGGTGGCGGACAGCGCTCCAGCGCCCCCGAAAAGCGCCTACTCCCCCATGCTCGCTGCCGCCGGTTCCGAAGCAGACCTCGGCGACGATGACTGGGCATTTGAAATGAAATGGGACGGCATGCGGGCGCTCGCCTACGTGTCATTGGCCGAACACAGCGTTCGCCTGGACACCCGCAACGGGAACGATGTGACCGCATCGTATCCAGATCTCGTCCCCGACCTGCTCGCTGCAGTAGCCACAAAATCGGAAACGGATACCGCGGTGCTCGACGGCGAGATCGTGGTCGTCGACAAACGCGGGCACCCCGACTTCGGTCTGCTCCAGACACGGATGAAGCTCACCGAGGCCCGGGAGGTCGCAGCAGCGTCGAAACGGGCACCGGTGCAATTCATGCTCTTCGACCTGCTCGAGGTGAACGGCCACGCGCTCACCGCATTGATCTACAGCGCGCGCCGGGACCGACTGGAGGCCACGGTGATCGCGACCGGGTCCACGCAGCTGCCGCCACGTTTCGATGGCGACTTCTCTGGAGCATTCCGGGCCAGCCGCCAGCTCGGGCTGGAGGGGGTCATGGCCAAACGGCTCGATGGTCGCTACACGGTCGGTCGCCGGTCGCACGACTGGGTGAAGATCAAACATGTTCGCCACCAGGAAGTGGTCGTGGGAGGTTGGCGACCCGGCCGGGGCAACCGGTCCGACACGATCGGGTCGCTGCTGCTCGGGCTACCGACGGACACCGGGCTGCGTTATGTCGGCCGGGTCGGCACCGGGTTCGGGGAACGCGACCTGACCGACATCCGTTCGCGGCTGACCCGGCTCGTGCAGAAGACCACCCCGTTCAACGATATTCCGATTCCGGATGCTCAGGGCGCGGTCTGGGTGCACCCCACGCTTGTCGCCGAGGTGGAGTTCGCCGAGTGGACCGCGACCGGTCGGCTTCGCCAGCCTTCCTGGCGGGGGTGGCGCCCCGACAAAATATCCGGCGACATCACGATCGACTAGTTCGAGCCGACCTGGCATTGCTGGCCGCACTGTCGATCTCGCTCGTGCTGCTCGGCGGTGTGATCGCCTGGACACCCGTCAGGCGGCGGGCGGACTACAAGCGGGCGCGCCGGGCCCAAGCAAAACAGTAGACACCATAAGCGAGCAGGCCGAAGCCGATGAGGATCAGGGCGATCGTTCCGTACGGGAGGGCGGCAAGTGCCTTGAGCGCCCCGTCGAGCCCGGTGGACTTACTAGCATCGCGAGTCAGAGCAGCGACGCCGACAAGGATCGCCACCACGCCGAGCGCGACACCCTTGGCGATGTAACCGACGACACCCAGGGCGACGACCGTGCGGCCGACCGTTCCGCTCGGAACGGTCAGGTCGGACCGGAATTTCTGCGCTGCACCCTTGTAGATGAAGTAGCCGGCGACCCCGAGCACAGCTACTCCGGCCAGAAACAGAACGATGGCGCCGCCGGGCGATGCCAGCAGCGACGAGCTGGCGCTCTGGGTGCTGCTGGCCGAACTCGCCGAGCCGCCCCTGGCGAAGGTGAGCGCGGTGGCGCCGAGGGCAAAGTAGACGATGGCCTTGGCGATATTCGCTAACCGCCGAGACCATTTGCGTTTGGGTTCGCCCTGCATGACGAATACCGAGACGACCAACCACAGCCCGAGGGCGGACATTCCAACGACAACGGTCCAGAGCACAAACACTCCGCCCGGGCTCGATGCCAGCTGCGCCAGCGCCCCGCTCTGGTCGGCGGAGCCGGTGCCCGCACCGAACGCTACGGTGATAGCGATGAATCCGATCAGGATGTGCAGCAGCCCGTTGACGGCGAACCCCATCCGCGCCAGCAGTTGCAGTATGGAACTGTTGTGCGCGTCGCGGGCGATGTGTGTCGCCGATGCTTTCATCACGGCCTCAGCATAGATGGACACACACCGTCGCGCTCAGAATTTTCTTTAGCTGGGCGTCCCACTGATATTGACCATCCAGCCTGTACCAAACTTGTCCGTCACCATGCCGAAGCTGTCGCCCCAGGGTGCCTTATTGAGCGGCATCATGACGGAGCCGCCATCGACCAGCTTCTCCCAGTACCCGGTGAGTTCGGCCTCGTCCTCGCCGCTGAGGGAGACGGTGATGCTGCTGCTCGTCGAGAGTTCCATACCCTTGGGGGTGTCGGAGGTCATCAGGGAGAATCCGCTCGTGGTCGTCAGCTCCGAGTGCATGATCTTGTCCTTCTCGGCCGGATCTTCGCTCGCGTTGTATTCCCCATAGGTGGTGCGAGCGATGTCGCCCCCGAACACGCTCTGGTAGAAGTCCATCGCCTCGCGGGCGTTGTCGCGAAATCCGAGGTACGGGTTGAGACGACTGCGCATGGTTGATTCTCCTCTCTGGTCTGGTGACTCCATATCGACGGTGGTTCTGTGATTATTGCCTGAATCAGTCATCCACACGAGCCGTGAGCACCACGAGCCCTGAGCCGGGGGCGCGGCCGTGCAATAGCCCCGGGCGGACGGCGATGCGGTGCGGGCGGGTACAGTGTGGGCATGAAGCTGATCGCCATCGACCCGCCCACCCGCAGCTTTTCGCGCTGGCTGACCGACGAAGAAATCGGTCGGGTACTCGCCCACAAGCGCGGCTGGCGTCAAGCACCCGATGGCAGCGTGCTGACTGGCAAGATTCGCAAGATGCTTGTCAGCGCCTCGCTTGCGCAACTTGGTGCCGCAGCCGTCGCGCGCGGCTGGGCCAGCCGACCACGGGTCGAGCCGAGCGACGGCAGCGGTCCCACCCACATGATGTGGGGCATCATCGATGCGCGCAGCGATGCCGAGCTCACCGTCGCACTCGGCGGCGAGGGGTAGGTTCGAATCTGCCGCACCGGTCAGCCTCGAGTCGCGTAGCGTAGACGTATGAGCCTGAAACCCAGTTACATTCAGCCTGGCCAAGACTTCAACCGCGACACCAACTACATCGAGGACCGCATCACCCGCGATGCCCGAGATGGCTGGCCGGTCGAACCTGGCCGCTACCGGTTGGTGGCGGCCCGCGCCTGCCCGTGGGCGAACCGCACTACGATTGTGCGCCGCCTGCTCGGCCTCGAGGGTGTCATCTCCCTCGGCCTGCCCGGCCCCACCCACGACAAGAACAGCTGGACCTTCGACCTTGATCCGGGCGGGGTCGACCCGGTGCTCGGCATCGAACGCCTGCAACAGGCGTTCCTTGCCCGTTTTCCCGACTACCCGCGTGGTATCACCGTGCCGGCGATCGTTGATGTGCCCACGGGAAAGGTCGTCACCAACAATTACCCGCAGATCACCCTCGATTTCGAGACAGAGTGGGCGGCGTACCACCGTGTCGGCGCCCCCGATCTCTACCCGCAAGGCCTGCGGGCCGAGATCGACGAGGTAGCCGACCTGATCTTTCACGACGTGAACAATGGCGTCTACAAGTGCGGCTTTGCCGGCAACCAGAAATCCTACGAGCGGGCCTACGACGCCCTGTTCGCCCGGCTCGACTGGCTCGAAGAGCGCCTGGCCGGGCAGCGATATCTCGTAGGCGACACGATTACCGAGGCGGACATCCGCTTGTTCACCACCCTCGCTCGTTTCGACGCGGTCTATCACGGGCATTTCAAGTGCAATCGCAACAAGCTCAGCGAGATGCCAGTGCTGTGGGCCTATGCCCGCGACCTGTTCCAGACGTCCGGTTTTGGTGACACCATCGATTTTGACCAGATCAAGAAGCACTACTACGTGACCCATGTCGATATCAATCCCAGTGGCATTGTGCCGAAGGGGCCGGATGCTGCGGCGTGGCTGGCACCACATTCTCGCGCAGATCTCGGAGGCCGCCCGTTCGGCGCCGGCACCCCACCGAACGCCCCGGTTCCCGCCGAGCGGATCGCGGGCTGATCCTGCGCCGACTGCTTCGTGCGGTCGCGCCCCGGCTATTCCGGTCGGCGGGCGCGGCTGGGTTGCACGCGTGGTGGTTCCCCCGGCATCTTGGGAAAATCCGGCGGAAACGGCAACTCACCAAGCCCGGATTCGAGATCGCGTTCCCACCAGGAATACAGAGTGTCGATCGTGCCGGGCTGTGCGTGCATCGCCGCCCACGGGTCACCGCGATCCCGTAGCCGGTCCGGCACGGTGAGGATCGTGAACGCCTGCGGGTCGGCGTCGGCGAGCTCGCTCCACTCCAGCGGACAGGAGACCGGCGCGTGCGGCAGTGGCCTGGGGCTGTAGGCGCCGGCCATAGTTCGGTCGCGATTGGCCTGGTTGTAGTCGATGAAGATGCGCTCTCCGCGCTCTTCCTTCCACCAGTTTGAGGTCACCTGGGTGGGCATCCGTCGTTCCAGCTCGCGCGCCGCGGCGATGACCGCGTGTCGCACGTCGAGAAATTCGCGGGTCGGCTTGATCGGCGCGAAGACGTGCAGCCCACGATTTCCGGAGGTCTTCACGAATGCGGTGAGACCGGCCTCGGCCAGCACACTCTGCAGACAGACGGCGACCGGCACGGTGTCGGCGAAGTCTGTGCCGGGCTGCGGATCGAGGTCTATGCGCAGTTCGTCGGGATTGTCCGAGAGTGAGGCCCGAGACGGCCACGGGTGGAACACGATCGTGTTCATCTGCACGGCCCATACCGCGGCGGCCGGTTCGTCGATCACGAGCTGCGGATGCGTGCGCCCACTCGGGTAGACCACGGAAACGGCCCGTACATAGTACGGCGCGCCCTTCGGCGGGTTCTTCGAGAAGAACTGCTCACCGCCGATGCCGCTGCTAAAGCGTTGCAGCGATAGAGGACGATCACCGTTGGCCCGCACAAACGCCTCGCCCACTTCCATGAGGTAGTGGGCGAGGTCGAGTTTGGTGATTCCGGGATCGGGCCAGAGCACCCTGCTCGGGCTGGACAGGCGTACATCGCGCGGGCCACACGGGCCAGCAACCGTTAGAACCACCGCATCAGAGCTCATGCGCACACTGTAGCCAAATTTTTTGGCAGCGCCAGTTTCCAGCTGTCACTGAACAGAGGCTACGGGATGTAGTTGAACTCGTCGGGGTTCGGGCCAGTGCGCTCGTCGCGGTTCAGCGCAGTGATCGCCGCAATATCCGCGTCGGTGAGGACGAAGTCGAACAGGGCGAAATTTTCGTCGACTCGGCTGCGGGTAACCGACTTCGGGAAGACGATGTCGCCCCGCTGCAAGTGCCAGCGCAGGGTGACCTGAGCGGCGGTCTTATCGAGGCGGTCGGCGATTGCCAGGATCACCGGGTCGGAAAGAACTGCTCCCTGCGCGAGCGGCGACCAGGCCTCGGTTGCAATGCCGTGCTCGGTGTTGAATGCACGCAGCGAATCCTGCGTGAGGTACGGGTGCACCTCGATCTGGTTGACGGCCGGCACTGTGTCAGTCTCATCAAACAGACGCTGCAGGTGCTCTTGCTGGAAGTTGCTCACGCCAATGGTTTTCACCCGGCCGGAGCGCTGCATTTCCTCCATCGCCTTCCAGGTCTCGACGAAGTCTCCAACAGCCGGGAGCGGCCAGTGGATGAGAAAGAGGTCGAGGTACTCGAAGCCGAGGGCATCAAGAGTGCGGTCGAAAGCGGCCAGAGCGTCGGCACGGTCATGGAAACCGTTGTTGAGCTTGCTCGTGACGTAAATTTCGAACCGGTCCAGCGAAGACTCGGCTACGGCTTCACCGACCTCTTTTTCATTGCCGTACATCTCGGCCGTGTCAATGTGTCGGTAGCCGGCCTCAAGGGCAGCAAGGGTCGCCGCCTTCGTCGTCTCCGGGGTGACCTGAAAGGTGCCGAATCCGAGCTGCGGAATCGTCGTGCTGTCGTTGAGGGTGACGGTGGGGACTGCGGCCATGGGTATATCTCCTCGTTCGAAATGTGAGTGCGACTATACGTGAATAGATCCAGCTTTAGACAGTGACCGTGCTGCGGATGTTTCCGCCCCCGGTGAAGGCTGGCCGGGGAGGTCGGGCTGTCAGGTCCATCTGCCTGACTGCGTGCACGTGTAGAGGGAACCACTCACCCCTGAAAGATATTCCGTGGGCACAATGACCGAGGTACGTGCTCAGCCCGCACACATCGATGACGCTGCGGCGAGCGTTTCGTCCCTCGCCGTGTGCGCGAGCGCGGCACCGACCTGAGCCTGATCCTGCTCGTGCGCAGCAACCGCAGGTCTCCGCGCCTGCTCGCACTGTCTGCCCGCGGGTTTCTGGGCGGGTTCGTCACCCCAGACAACTATCTCGGTTTTCGACTCGCCAACGACTCGTTCAACCTGGCACAGGCGCACGCGAGCGTTCTTCGCAGGTTGCCGATCTAGCATCGGGTCATGATTGAGCGAGTGCAACGCGACCCCATCCGCCCCGGCCAGGAATCCGTCTGGGACTATCCACGCCCGCCCCGCGTCGAACACACCGGGGAACACATCACCATTGAAGTCGACGGTGTCACAATCGCTGACACGAAGGATGTCGTGCGGGTGCTCGAGACCAGCCACCCACCGGTGTACTATCTGCCGCGGAGCGCCTTCACGCCAGGCGTGCTTCAACCGGCTGCTGGCCACAGTTACTGCGAATTCAAGGGCGCTGCCGGATATCTCTCGGTCGGCCCCCGGGCCCGGTCCGCCTGGTTCTATCCCACACCGAGTTCGGGTTACGAACTGTTAGCCGACCGCGTCGCTGTCTATCCGGGGGCGATGGACCGGTGCACGGTCGATGGTGAAACGGTGCGCGCACAAGACGGCGACTTTTACGGCGGATGGATAACCGCGAAGATCGTCGGGCCATTCAAGGGTGCGGCGGGCACCCTGGGCTGGTAGCCCATGGTTCTACACGATTTCATCGCACGGAATTTCTGAGCCTGGGGTAGCCTCGGACCAGCCAGGCATCCGACGTACTCGAAACTGAAGGAGTTGCTGTGACCCACAGCGCCGTAGACGAAGAGATTCTCAAGCAGTGGATCCGCCGGCTCAGCCAAGCACTGCAGATCGTGGACCTCGAGGTAGACAATGACCTCGTGCTCACCGTCGCCAATGAAGCCGCTCAGGCGGTGAATCCGATGGCCGCCCCGATCACGACGTTCATGGTCGGCTATGCCGCCGGTCTCGCCGCAGCCGACCCGGCGATGCCCTCACACACCGCCGTTGCCCGGGCTGTGGATGTGGTCATCGCCGTCTGCCAGCAGTCCGATAATGACCACCCCGACACGACCGGCTGGGTGAACACCGCTCAGTAGCGTAAAGATTCAAGCAGCACGCTCCAGCCGAATGATGACCGCCTTCGACACCGGTGTGTTGCTGCCGTCGGCGACACTATCGAGCGGCACGAGCACGTTCGCCTCTGGATAGTAGGCGGCGGCGCAACCGCGTGGCGTCGGGTACGCAACCAGACGATAGCCGCGCAACACCCGGTCGACGTTGTCACTGAACTCGCTGTGCACGTCGACCAGATCGCCATCGGCGAAACCGAGGGTGATCAGATCTTTCTTGTTGATGAAGACCACATGGCGACCCTTCTTGATACCGCGATAGCGGTCATCGAGGCCGTAGATGGTGGTGTTGAACTGGTCGTGACTGCGCAGCGTCTGCAGCACCAGACGCCCGGGCGGTACTTCAAGATACTCCAGAGTGTTCGTGGTCAGCATGGCCTTGCCGATCGGAGTGTTGAAGGTGCGCGAGTCCCGCGGGCCGTTCGGCAACATGAATCCGCCCTCCTGCCGGATGCGTTCGTTATAGTTTTCAAACCCCTCGACCACGTGGGCGACGTGATCACGGATACGGTCGTAGTCGGCCTCGAATCCGGCCCAGTCAACCGCGACCGAGTCGGCGAGCACAGCGCTGGCCAGTCGCGAAATGATCGCGACCTCCGAGAGCAGGTTTGGTGCGACCGGTTTGAGCTTTCCCCATGATGGGTGCACAGCGCAGACTGTGTCCTCCACGGAGACAAACTGCACCCCACCGGCCTGCTCGTCGATTTCGGTGCGCCCCAGGGTCGGTAGTATCAGTGCCTCCTCGCCGGTCACGGCGTGCGATCGGTTCAATTTGGTAGAGATTTGCACGCTCATTTCGGTGCGTTGCATGGCGGCTTCGGCAATGTCGGTATCGGACATGGCAGAGACGAAGTTGCCGCCAAGCCCCATCCACACCTTCACTCTTCCGTCGCGCATCGCACGCACTCCGCCGACGGCATCAACACCGTGCTTGCGTGGCGGGTCGAAACCGAACTCGGCTTGCAGGGCGTTGAGAAAAGCCGGCGGCATCTGCTCCCAGATGCCCATGGTGCGGTCACCCTGCACGTTGCTGTGGCCGCGAATCGGTGAGGCGCCGGCACCGGGCTTGCCGATGTTGCCGCGCAGCAAGAGCAGGTTGATGATTTCCTTGACGGTGTCGATGCCTTTTTTCTGTTGCGTCACTCCCATCGCCCAGGTAACGATCACCCGATCAGCGCTCAGGTAGCGTTGCGCCAATTCGTCGATTTGGGCCGCGCGCAAGCCGGTCGCGGCCAACACCATCCGCTCGTCGAGTTGGGAGAGATGCTGGCGCAGCTCGGTCAGCCCGTGGCAGTGTTCGTCAAGGAAAGCCTGATCGAGGACGGTTCCTGGGGCAGCGGCCTCGGCGTCGAGCACTCGCTTCGAGACGGCCTGCAGCAGCGCCATGTCGCCGCCGAGGCGAATCTGCAGAAACTGGTCTGCCATGTCGGTGCCATGGCCGATCACTCCGCGCACCCGCTGCGGGTTCTTGTAGCGGCGCAGACCGGCCTCGGGCAGCGGGTTGATCGCGACGATCTGGGCGCCAGCATCTTTGGCTTCTTCGAGCGCGGTGAGCATGCGCGGATGGTTGGTGCCGGGGTTTTGGCCGATGATGATGATCAGGTCGGATTTCGCAAAGTCGTCGTAGCTGACCGTGCTCTTGCCAATGCCGACGGTCAGGCCCATGGCCCAGCCGGTGGATTCATGGCACATATTGGAGCAGTCCGGCAGGTTGTTGGTGCCGTAAGCGCGCGCGAACAGCTGGTAGGCGAATGCGGCCTCGTTGGAGGCGCGGCCACTCGTGTAGAAGGCGGCTTGATCGGGCGAGTCAAGACCTTTGAGCTTGGCGGCGATCACCCGAATGGCCTCGGGCCAGCTGACCGGGCGGTAGTGGTCGCTGCCGGCTGGCTTGTAGACGGGTTCGACCAGCCGGCCCTGCATGCCGAGCCAGTATTCGCTCTTCTCTCGCAGGTCGGGCAAGGAATGCTCGGCCCAAAAACTGGTCGGGATAGTGACCGGGGTGGCCTCCCAGGTGACGGCCTTGGCACCATTTTCACAAAATTCAAAGGTCTTTCGCTCGCCCGGGTCGGGCCAGGCGCAGCTCATGCAGTCGAACCCGTCTTTCTGGTTCATCGCCAGCAGCGCCCGCATTCCCCGCACGGTGCCCATCTGGGTGATCGCCGGCTGAAGGGAGTGCCGTACCCCGGGGACGCCGGCGGCCCACCCCTTGGAATGCGTGACTTCGATGTCGGCGTCGGTGACGTCGTGGATCGGGGGTTTACTGCTCATGCTGCACCGCTCTCCTGGGGTTCCTGCACGCGACTGGTCGGCCACGCACTCGTCGCTGGCACGATACACCGACGCGGGCAGGAGCATCCGTTGGTACCGTAAAAGTTTTTATACCCCCACGGGTATAATGTGGAGATACTTCCCAACGAAAGGTACCCACCATGTGCAGAGCTGTCACCTGCAAGACCTGTCAGAAGACCACCTGGGCCGGGTGCGGCCAGCACGTCGACCAGGTCATGAAGGGCGTGCCGCGAAACCAGCGCTGCGAGGGCCACGTGAAAGAGAAATCCACCGGCGGCTTCTTCGCTCGCCTGCTCGGCCGATAACCGCGGGGCCTGCGTCACCGCCTGCATCGACTGCGGGGCCTGCGTCACCGCCTGCATCGACTGCATCGACTGCGGGGCTGTTCGAACGGCTCCGCGCGTCTCTTTACAGGAACCAAACCGATGCACCTCACGCTGCCATGAAGCCGCGTGTCAGCGCGGTGCATGCCGCAGGCCGTCGACACCGCCCAGCGGCGGCACCAGAAAGACCGCGCGGGCCAAGGGGCACGGTCGACCTGGTGGCAGCGGGACGCGTGGACGTGCGAATTCATTCCCGCTTGACGTTGCACACCAATTGAGGCGCTGTAGGCCGGTTGCTGGTGACGGCAATTACACTCGATGAAATGACTCCCTCACAACCCGCAGAGGCGGCCGCCCACTCAGGTCGTTCGCTGCCGCGACTACTGGGCCAGCTGGCCCTCGGGACTTTTCTGTTGCTGGCGGGAATCAGCCATCTCACGTTCAATCGGGAAGCATTTCAGGCGCAGGTTCCAGCCTGGGTTCCCCTGAACACGGACCTGGTTGTCGTGCTCTCCGGAATCGCCGAGATCACCCTCGGAATCGCACTGCTCGCACTGCACCGCTGGCGGGTTCAGGTCGGCTGGGTTGTTGCCGCATTCTTCGTCGCGATATTTCCTGGCAACATCTCGCAATTCGCCACGGCGACCGACTCGTTTGGGCTGAACTCGGATCTGTCGCGGGGCATCCGTCTCGCCTTTCAGCCCCTGCTCGTGCTCTGGGTGCTGTGGGCTACCGGTGCCTGGCGGGCCTGGCGCGGGAGCCGGCACCGTGAATAGGGTGCGAGCCTAGGGCACAGTAGTAATCGGGCGTGAGCGCAACCACATGCCCGACGAGGGATGAAACGGCAGCAGAACATGCAGGAGGAGTCCGGACAGCGCCGTGACGGTTACCGCTCCGATGGCACCGAAATTCATGAACTGCGCCTCGACGTTGACCCCGGCCAGCGTCGTCACGGTCCAGCCGAGCGCCCACAGCGTGGCCATGCCGAGGGCCCACAGCCAGCGTCGCCGTGTGCGCGGCGGTAACCCTACGGCCTGCGCCGCGCCGAGGACGATCCCGGTGATCGCTCCCATGAGAGCCAGCTCCGGCAGCGTCGTACGATAGTCGACCACCGTCGAGCCCAGGAGTAGCCCCAAACCCAGACCAATCCCGGTCAGCGGAATCCAGTTCAACGGATTGAGACGACGCCGGCTGACCAGCACCTGACCGACGCCGATGACGACCCCACAGACCGCGCCACCGATGAGGGCGGAGACGGGGTTGCTGACGCGCCCACCGACCGCCGTGCCGGCGAGACCCGCGATTGGGAACGCGAGAAATCCGACCAGCCAGAGCAGCCAGGTAGACAGAAAAGTGGGGTTGCGAAAGCTGGGATTGCGATGGAGTCGCCGCATTCTGGTCAAGATTCTGCTCCAGTCCTCGGTGCTGGTGGGTGAGTGCGGTCCAAGTCAGTCAGAAGATCTTCGGACCGACATGCAGACATGCTACGCCCAAGCCGTTGCGCTTAGGCCACAACCGCCTCCGGCGACGCCAACGGCGTGATGTAGGAGTAACCGGTGGCGGTGTTCTTGGTGATCGACAGTACGAGCTGCATATGCGGCTCGAGCGCGGTGACCTTGTCAAGCGGCGCACCCACCATGAGCTGAAAGCCGAGTCCCTTCCACGCGGCGATGGCGCGGCCGGCGAATTCGGCGTCGGATTTCACGAAGCCCTCGTCGAGGAACACCGGGGCAAATCGGGGCCGGGTTCGGCTTTCATCGCCGAGCTGAAAGCGCAGGGCGGCTCCGACCACGAAGGCCACGAGCTCCTGCGACTCGCCACCGCTTTTACCGCCGAGTGACGAGTACGTGCTGACTTCGACGCCGTCCTGGGTCACGCGCACGGCGGTGATCTCCACGTGCGCTCGCACGTCGAGCAGCAGGTCGCGCTGCGAGCCATGCAAGCCGTTTAGACCGTCGGGCCGGCGAATGAGGCCCATGAACTGCTGCAGCCGGGTGAAGCGGTCTGCGGTTTCGTCGTCGGTGAACTGTTCCGTCGACCCCGAGGAGAGCATCTTGAGCTCCTTGCGAAACGCTGTCGCGTCATCGCGGTGCAGGCGGCGCAGCGAAATCTGGAGGCGGTCGCGGGTGGCGCCGAAGGGCAGGGTCGCGAGGATCTCGTTGATCGGTCGCAGGCGATCTTCGATCTCTTCGATCGCCGTGTTGAACGCGCCGGTGAGGGGCACGAGGTCCTGCCCGCTCCACGCCGACAGTCGACGTTTCCATTCCTGGCGCCGCTCGGAGAGGCCGAGGGTGCGGATGGCATCGAGGATGTCGGTGTAGCTCGTGACCGATTCGAGCGCCACGCCGATGTTGGGGTCGGGCCAGCGGCCCTGGTAGCTTTCGAAGATTCCGATCATGGTCGCGCGATCGCGGGCGGCGAGGCCCCGCTCTTGCGCCGATTGGGCGATCAGCCTCTCGCGCAGGCGCTTCAGGCCTCCGGGAAAGCCGACGAGATCGTTCCTATCGGTGACCAGCGCGAACTGCTCGCTGAGATGTGCGGAATGCTCGGCTGACAGGCTCAGTGCCGCAGTCCGTTCGATCTGGTCGAGTCGGTCGTTGACCGTGTCCTGCGCGTCGACGATGCTGCCCTGTTCCTCGTTGAGCACTGCCCCGGTCTGGTCGGTGCCGTGCTTGAGCTTCTGGGCAGCGTCGAGTTCGCGGGTGAGCCGGCCCTCTTCATCGTTCAGGGCGCGCAGAATATCGCTGCCGGCCAGCATCCGTTCTTGTTCGGACTTCTTCTCGAGAATGCGGGCTGCGGCGGCCGCGACGTCGATGGTCGGCCAGTCGGTATCAAGAATGTGCTGGTGAGCGGCCCGTTGGTCGCGCAGCTGAGAGAGTTGCTCTGCAACAGCGGATGCCCGACCCCAGGCTGCGTCCGCCTCCGGCCCCTGCGCGGCCAGCTCCGCCGCAATGTCGTCGAGCCGGGCCCGGCTGGAAAACCCGATGATCGATTTCTGGCCCGTGTTCGTGCCGTGGGCGCCGCGGGAACCGTTGCGGGTCTGGCCGCTCGGGGTCACCCGTGCGCCTGCGCCCCCCGATTCGGACGGGCCTCCCAGCTCGGACGGGCTTGCCACGCACAGTGCGTCGAGATTCGATCCCCGAAGACGCGCCTGCACCCAGGCGCTGAACGGCGAGTCCTTCACGTCGAGCTTGCCCGACACATAGCGGGAGTCACCGGCGACGGTTTGGTGCGGCTGCAGCGTCACACCCTCAAAGTGGATACGCAGGGGCAGCTGCAGCGGATCGATCGCCGCGCTCAGGTGCGCGAGCCGGGTGTCGTCAACGAGCAGAACTCGCACGACCGATGACAGGGTCACCTCGGCGGCCTGCCGCCACTGCTCTTCACCGGCGGCAAGGTCGATCAGTTCGGCGACGAACGGCAATTCCTCGGCCGGAATGCCCGAGGCCTCGGCGATCATGAGCCGGGCATTGTGCAGGGCGAACGGCACCAGACTCTCCCGCCCGGTCAGAAACGCACGTTCCTGTTTGAGCGAGCGGATACCCTCCTCCACCGGGTAGGCCGCGCGCTGCAGCGCCGAGCGGGTCGCCTCCAGTGCCGTCTCGGCGGCGGCGAATCCACTGATGAACGCGTCAGCCTGCCGCTGGGCGGCCGCAAACGCGGTGGCCGAATCGATCGATGAGCCGAGGCCCTGTGCCCGATCGTCGAAACCGGCACGCTCACGAGCCGCGGCGTCGTGCCGGTCGCTAAGGTGCTCGAGTTCGGTCTGCAGCCGTTCGAGCACGTCCCCGCCGTTGTCGCGCTGCTGCTGTTGCAACTGCACGACCCGGGTCTTGAGCGCGGTTTCCCCGTCGCGGGCCTGCGCCTGCGCGGTCTGGTTGGCGCGGCGTGCGGCCCGGTTGGTGTCGGCGGCGTTTTCGAGCAGGGTCTGTTCGGTGAGCAGCTGCCACAGCACGAACGGGGTGTCCCCCGGCCGCTGCGCCCCGAAGGTGTCGACCAGGTCAGCGGTGGCGGTCGCGGCCACGAAAGACTTGTGCAGCTCAGGCAGGCGTTCGAGCACCTGGGCCTTCTGCGCCTCGGTGACCATGGCGCCGTAGGAGCGTTCGAGGTCTTCGAAGTGGTCGACCGCCTTGTCAGCGGCGGCGAAGGTCGCGGGCTCTTCAAGCACCATCGACTTGTAGAGTCCGTCGACCGTTTTCACCTGCTGGCCGGCCTGGATACGGGCGAGCAGTCGCAGGGCCTTGCCGCCCTCACCGTTGGCGCCGATGCCGAGGCGGGTGTAAAGCGTTTGGGCGAACGCCGCGTACGTGTCGAACACCTCGAGGCCCTCAAACCGCGCCTTGAGGGCACGCTTGTCGAACCGGCTGTCGGCGACGGAGGCGAGATCGCGCAGGTCGAGGCATCCGTCTGTCGTGGCCATTTTCATGCTGACGTCGGCGAATTTGTGGGCGCCACGCGGCACGAAGTAGACCCGCAACACGGTGAACCGGCGCTGGTTGTCGTCGATGAAGGTCATGGCGACGGCGCCCCAGGTCGCCTCGTGCGCACCGCGCAGCACCTGGTCGGTCAGTTCCCCGGTGTCGGCCTCACGGTTGGCGTCGGTCTTGCCGCGGAGGTAGGTCATGAGGTTGCGCTGGTCGACGCTGCGCGCGCGGCCGGAACCGGCATCGTTCGACGCGCCGTTGAACGGGGTGTCGGAGGGCATCATCAGCGCCAGATAGGCGTCGAGCAGGCTGCTCTTGCCGGTGCCGGACGCTCCGGAGACGAGCGTGGCCGCCGCACTGAAGACGATCTCATGGTGCCCGTGAAAACCGCCCCAGTTCACCAGTTGCATCGATTCGGCCCGCCATTGGGTGGTGCCCGCGGTGGCGCCGTCGATGTAAAACAGCGGAGAATCATTCATACGAGGGGCTCCAGGTGCGAGGCGGCGAGCGGTTCACTGTTTTCCTGGCGCAGCCAGTCGAGCAGTTCGCCGAGGCGTTCGACCGACAACAGCACCTCGATCACCGCCGAGATACGAAAACGGTCGGGGTCGCTCGTTTTAAGGAGCACCCGCGCCTTGGCGAGACTGTCGACCGCGGCCGACGCCTTGCGGGCGTCGCCGGAGAGGTCGGTCGCGTGTTCCGGGCGAAAGTGCGCGACGTTCTCGACCAGATTGTCTCGGTCGACGAGCACGATCTCCTGGCCGTTGGCCCGTTCGCTGCGAAAGCGTTGGCGCAGCAGCACGAGCAGAATGGTCTCTTCGCGGGTGTACGCGACGTCGTGCAACAGCGTGGGAAACCGTTCGCCGCCCTCGGCGACGGCCTGCCGTTTGAAGGCCACCTCGTAGTGCAGGTCAACGTGCAGGTCGAGAAAGACGTCGTTGAGGCGCGACTTGATCAGGCCCTTCGACCGGAGCAGGGTCTGCCATTCAGCCGGCTGCAGGGCTGCCGAGATGTAGCGGTGCTTCAGCAGCAGCACGAGGGTGCGGCGCTGTTCCGCGCTGAGTCCGCCCTCGTCGCCCTCGAACAGGGAGAGGCTCACCGGGTCGCTGTCGATAGCGCTGTCATCAGCGGGAAGGTCGTCGGTCATGTTGTCGGTCAGGTCGTCAGTCATGCCGTGAACCCAAATTCTGGGCGGCCAGAGCCGCCCTGTCGTCGTCGGTCAGAATGCGGCGCGGCACGTCGAAGAGTCGCACCGAGCCGTCCGGTCGCACCGTTTCATAGCTCTCCAGGCCCGCCGGGCCGGTCGGCGCCGTCAGCTGGGCAGCGAGTTGCAGCAGGCCGAGAATCTCCACCGGCCGGCGCAGACTCTTGTCGAAACCGTTGAAGGCGTTACCGACGGATGCCGCCTTCCCCGCCCCGAAAGCCGCCACGAGGGCATCGCGCAGTTCGCCGAGCAGCGGCCCGCCCTGCTGGCGCAGGTCGCCGAGGCTCGGCGCCGCGGGTGCAGCGGCGGACACGTCAGCCAGCGCGGGCGGACCCTTGTGGGCCATCGGGTCGTAGAAACGCTCGCGCAGGTGTTCCACCTCGAGGGTGCCGGGCATGAGCTCCGCGGTGACCGTGGAGCGCGGCCCTGCGGTCTGCATCCACGTCGCGAGTTCGCGATTGATGCCCCGCAGTACGAGCTCCAACTCACGATCTTTCACGACGTCGTGGTTGACGATGTGCTCCCGCAGTGTGGTGGTGAGGCCCTTGCGCTGGGTGAGTACGTCGTCGATGCCCTTGCGCAGCACGGTCACCGTGCTCATGAAGCTGCGCCGTTCATGAAGGCTCAGTTCGAGGGCGAACGGATGCAGCAGAATCGTCTCCAGGTCAGCCTTCAGCCCCTGCATGAGAGCGTCGTTGCGCAGCAGGATGAATGCGCCCTCGAAGGCGCGACCCTCCGCGGTCGACGACATGAGCGTATCCGTTTTGGCCAGGTAGTCGTCGAGTACCTCGCTGATCGGGCGTTCCTCGCCGCGAAAGTCGCTGACGATCTGTCGGTGCATGGCCGCGACCGATTCTTCGACCCGTTTGAAGTCGCTCGGCAGCTGTGCGATGAGGTCGATGAGGTTTGCATAGCCCTCGTGCATCTGCTCGTTCGAGGCGGATTCGATGTCGCCGCCGTTGACGAGACGGTCACGCTCGCTCGTCAGTTCCCCGATCTGCTGGTCGAGGCGCCGCACCCGTTCGTCGCGATCGGGGTTGGCTTCGGTGGCCCGGTGGCGCACGGTATCGACGATCGTGCTGAGTCGGGATTCGCTGATCAGCGCCCTCGTGCTGGCGAGACCGTCCACGAGCAGCAGGGCTTCCAGGGTGTGGCTGGTGAGCGAGTAGTGCTCCTCGTTGCCGTCACCGTTTCCGTCGGCGGCCCCGCGGATCTCCCGGTACAGCCACAGGTCGTTCATCCACTGCACGCAGAGGGCCCGACCGGTTTTCTCGGGGGCGTCGATGCCGGTACTGCGGAGGTCGGCGAGGTAGGCATCCACCTGGGTATGCAGCAACTCGCAGGGAACGCTGCGGCGGTCCCTGCTGAACGAGCTCTTGAATACCGCGAGTACGAAGGGCGCCCATTTGCGGTCGAGCAGGCGCAGGGTGGGTTTGTCGAACGCCTCGCGCACCCGCGCCAATTCGCCTGCAATGTCACTCATGAGCTGGTTCCCTCTCCAGCTGTCCACTTTAACCGACTGGCCCGGGCGCACCTGACCCGCGGGCGCTCAGCCGAGCAGGCGCGGCCGCTTCCAGTCAGCGCCGTGCACGTGCTGGTCCAGGAACGCGAACACGGTCTCGTACCAGAGCACCGCGTGCTGCGGTCCCAGGATCCAGTGGTTCTCGTCGGGAAAGAAGAGGAACTTGTGGTGGGTGCTGCCGTCGGCATTGGCGTGGTGTTCGGCAAGCTCCGACCACAATCGCAGGCTCTCACCGATCGGCACCCGGTAGTCGTGATCACCGTGGATAACGAGCATGGGGGTGACAATGTCGCGCACGGCACGGTGCGGCGAATTGTCGATCATGCCCTGCGCCGAGAAAATGCTCTGCCAGTATTCGGAGTTGTCGGTCGTTCCGTTGAACTGATCAAGCGACCACAGGCTCGCGTGGCTCACGATGGCACGGAACCGGTCGGTGTGACCGGCGACCCAGTTGGCCATGTAGCCGCCGAACGATCCGCCCATCGCGGCGGTGAGGGTCTCGTCGATCTCGGAGCGGGCTTCGGCGGCATCGGTGATCGCGAGCAGGTCGGTGTACGGCTTGGCGCCCCAGGCGTTCCAGCCGCGCGCGATGAAATCGAGGCCGTACCCGGTCGACAGCGCGGGGTCGGGCAACAGCACCGCATAGCCGCGGGCGACGGCGAGCAACGGGCTCCACCGCCAGCTCCAGGCGTTCCAGCTGTTCAAGGGGCCGCCGTGAATCCAGAGCAACAGCGGGGCCGGATGCTGCGGTGCGGCTCCATCAGGCAGCAACAGCCAGGCGCGCACCCGTGTTCCGTCCTCGGCGCGGGTCTCGACCTCGGTGATCGTGCCGGGAACATCGGGCAGCACGGCCGGCGTAGCGAGCGCTGTGATGCTCGCTACGCCAGCGCCGGAGCGGCCGATGCGCACCGGATGGGCCGGCGCGATCCAGGACGAGCGCAACGCCACAAGGTCGCCGGTCCCGGCGTCGACGCAAACGTTGGTGTAACTGAAGTCATCGGTGGTGAGCTGTTCGGGGGGCCTTCCGTCAAGCGGTACGCGAAAGATCGGCCCGCGACCGTCGTGGTCGGCGGTGACGATGAGGGCGTGGTTTACGTCGCCCGGAGCGCCGCCCTGCTGGGCGTCGAAGACGAGGCTCGACGGCCAGCGGTCCCAATCGGCGGCGAGACGGCGCGGGTGGCCGCCGTCGAGGTCGGCGACCCAGATTTCCTGGTCAGCCGGGCCCTCCGGGGTGCTGAAAGCGGAACGCACGAAGGCGATCAATCGGCCGTCGAGGCTCACCGCCGGTGATTCGAAGTGCACCTTCGGTTCGTCGAACAGGATGGTCTGGGTGCCGGTCGTGACGTCGATCGACACCAGGATATAGCGGCCGGAGCGTTGCTCGGCGACCCGTAGCGCGGCGATCAGCGTGGATCCGTCGGGGGTCAGGGCCTGGCCGGCGGTATCAGCCGTGCGGCCGGGCGTGGGCGTGAGGTCTCGGGGACGCGGGAGGTCGGCCGGGTAGGGGGCGGGAGCATCCGGCGTGGACGGGGCAGCAGATTCGGCCGTGTCGACGGCGATCATGTCGTGCAGGCTGGAAAGGTCGAGCGCGAGCAGGTGTGGTTCGGCGGGGCCGAGGTTGTGGTCCCAATAACGCACCGGGTAGCTCTCGTGCAGAATGGCCGCGATCTTCTTGTCGGCGCGCTCCTTGCGGGCAAAGCCTTCCGCTTCGAGGTCGGTGGCGCTCGGCAGTAGGTCGGCGGCGATCACGAGAGAGTTAGCCGCGGTGGCCACCGCGGCGATGCCGGATACTCCCCCGGCGAGGCGGGTGATCGCGCGGGCGTCCCCGCCGGCTGCGGGCAGCAGCCAGAGCTGGGCGGCCTCCGAGACTTTCACGGCACCCTGGTCGGCGGCGGTGTCGGGGCGGGCGGAGACGAACACAATGTCGCCGGTGGCGGTGAAGGCCGCCCCGGATTCGCCCTTCGCCGACCGGGTCAGGCGCGTCGGTACACCGCTGCCGTCGGCGGCCGCCGACCAGAGTGCGCGCTCATAGCTCGTGCGATCGTGGGTCAGGGTGGCGACGGTCAGCACGACCCTGCGGGCGTCGGGCGAGAGCGCGAGACTTTCCACGCGGGGCAACGCGATGTAGTCGTCGAGGCTGGAGAAGGGCATGGGGTGAGACTCCGATGTCATGCTTTGACGCTAGCGGGTCGCGGCGCCGTTACGTTCCGAGCGGCGCAGTTCCAAGCGGCGCCGCGCCCACCAGATACAGCCGCTGGGTGGCCCGGGTCATCGCAACGTAGAGCGCCCCGGCGCCGCGTTCGGAGGCCGCGAGGATGGCCGCTGGATCGACGACGACGACCGCATCAAACTCCAGCCCCTTGGCGTCTTGCGGGGTGAGCAGCGCGATCTGGCGGCTGAGACCCAGCGCCCCCACGCCGACCAGGTCGCCGAATTCGGCCCGCAGCGTCGTGTCAAGGTCGTCGATACCGGCCTCCACCACAATCACGGCGAGGGTGCCGCCGGTTGCGAGCGCCAGGTCGCGGCGCACCGCCACCGCGGCCTCCGCGACCGTTTCTACCGGCCATTCACTCGACCGCACCGTGCGGGACGGCGTGATCGGCAAGCGGTGCGACATGGCGACCGTCTCGGCCGCCGTGGCAATCTGGCTCGGTGTGCGATAGTTCACGGTCAATTCTTCGAGCCGCCAGCGATCGGCTTCGGGCGAGCCGTCGAGCACCGGCTGCAACGCCTCTTTCCAGCTCGCGGATGCCGCCGCGCTCGCCGCCTGCGCGATGTCACCGACGATCGTGAACGACCGGCGCGGACCGCGCCGCACCACCAGACGCCACTGCATCGCAGACAGCTCCTGCGCCTCGTCGATGACGACGTGGCCGTAGGTCCAGCTGCGGTCCCGTGCGGCGCGTTCGCTGGTCGTGGATCGTTCATCGAGTTCGGCGAAATTAGCGGCGAGGTCCTTCGCGTTGACGAGCCCTTTCACCTGCATGTTCTCAATGGCCGTTTCGGCGTTCTCCACGTCACGCTTACGCTGTTCCTTGAGCGCGCGCTTCTTCGCCTGGTCGACCGCGTTGTATTCTCCGAGCAGCTCGGCGGCCTCATCGAGCAGCGGAATGTCGGCGATCGTGAACTCCGCCGTGCGCGGTCGCGCCAGCAACTTGCGTTGGGCGTACCGCCAGCGCGGGGTCAACTCGGCCAGCCACTGCGGCCGCGCGTACAGATCTTGCACCAGCTTCTGTGGGGTCAGCGGCAGCCAGGCGGTATTGAGCGCGACCCGCACATCGTCGGCCAGGCGCAGGTCTTCGCGCAGCATCGGCAGGTCGGTGTCGTCCATCGAGCGGCCCTGCTGCTGCAGTTGCTCGAGCCAAACCCGGGAGAGCGCGTTGATGGCGGTCTTCACGAATGTGACCCGGGCCTCGTTGTGGGTCTTGCCGGTGCCGCGGGCGCGCGCAATCGCGTGCGACACCAGCTCGGGCTGCAACACGATGCGGTCGCCGTTCACGACGAGCTGCTGCGGGGCGGCGGGGGTGCGCTGCCGGGAGTGCACGGCTCGCGCAATGAGGTCGGCCATGAACGCCTGGCCCTTCAGCGCCGCGACGGCGGGGGCATCCTCGCGGGTCGCTTCGACGCCGGGAAAGAGCTGGCCGACCGAGGCGAGCACCACGCCGGTCTCACCGAGCGAGGGCAGCACAGCCTCGATGTACTGCAGGAACGAACGCGACGGGCCGATGATGAGCACGCCGCTGTCCCGCAGTCGATCTCGGTGGGTGTAGAGCAGGTAGGCGGCGCGGTGCAGCGCCACGGCGGTCTTACCGGTGCCGGGGCCGCCCTGCACGACGAGAACACCGGCCAGATCCGAGCGGATGATGCGATCCTGCTCGGCCTGAATGGTCGAGACGATGTCGGACATGTGCCCGGTGCGCTGCGCCGTGAGCGCCGCGAGCAGGGCTCCTTCGCCCTGGTGCGCGCTGGCATCCGGGTCAGCGAGCAGGGCGACGTCAAGAATCTCGTCTTCGATGCGGATGATGTTGCGCCCCTTGGACAGCAGGTGGCGGCGAGCCCGGGCGCCGAGCGGAGTGGCAGCGGTGGCCTGGTAGAACGCGCTTGCCTGCGGCACCCGCCAGTCCAACAGCAGCGGCTTGTGGTCTTCATCGCGCAGGCCGACCCGGCCGATATAGCGGTAGACCGAATCGCCCGAGTCATCGGGCACGGTTTCGAGCCGGCCGAAGGCGAGCCGATCGTCGACCTCCCGCAGTTGCACGATGCGGTCCTCGTAGAGGCGGGCAAAGGTGTCGCGCTCACTGCGGGACTGGTGGTTGCCGCCGACATCGAGCCGGCGCACCGCGATCAGCTGGTGTTCGGCCTCTTTCGCCAGCGCGTCCAGCCGCGCATAGAGCGCCCCGACATAGTTCTGTTCCCGAACAAGCTCCTGGTCGATCACAAAACTCCCCTTAAACCGAAGCCCCTAGTTTAGTCGCGGTCAGTGTGGGCATTGCTGTGTGTCCGCATCCGCTCATGTGTCGAATATTTACGCACGTGTTCGCTTATTGTCGGGCGCGGGAACAAGCTGTGGTCATGTCAGTCATCAAGGTCGCACCGCTGGAGCATATCCGGCGCGAGCGCAGCAGCATCAAGTGGACTCGGTTTCCCGCCGACGTACTTCCCTTGTTTGTTGCCGAGATGGACTACCCCCTGGCTCCGGCCATCGTCGCGACACTCGTGGAGCGCGTGCAGGCCTCCGACACCGGCTATCTCGATGGCCCGGGCCCGCTGGCTCCGGCCTTCGCCCAGTTTGCGCTCGACCGGTGGGGCTGGAGAGTCGACCCGAGCCACGTGCACCTCGCGACCGACGTGAGCGTGGGCATCGTCGAAGCGCTACGCCTGGCCGTGCCGGCCCATGGTCGGGTGGCGATCACCCCGCCGGTCTATCCGCCGTTCTACGAACTCGTCGAGGAGGCCGCGGCATCCGTTCTCGAAATATCGCTGCTCGAACAGGGTGAGCGGTGGGCGCTCGACCTCGCCGCGCTGGAGCTCAGCTTTGCCAGCGGCATCGACGCTTTTCTGCTCTGCAACCCGCACAACCCGCATGGCATCGTCTGGGAACGCTCGACTCTGGAGGCGCTTGCCCGCCTCGCCGCGCAGTACGACGTGTTCGTCATCTCCGACGAGATCCACGCGCCGCTCACCTACCCGGGCGTCGCGTTCACGCCGTTCGCCCCGCTGGCCCTGGCCGCCGGCGCTCGCGCGGTCACCGTGACCTCGGCAAGCAAGGGCTGGAATGTGGCCGGGCTCAAGTGTGCCCTCGTCATCGCCGCCGATGACGCCACCAACGACCTGCTGAACCGGCTGCCCGAAGAGGTCGCCTGTCGCACCAGCATCCTCGGCCTGCACGCCAACATCGCCGCGTTCTCCTGTACCGACTGGCTCGACAATGCCATCGATCAAATTGTCGACAACGATTCTCTACTGGATTCCCTGCTTCGCGAACACCTGCCCGCCGTGATTTACCACCGGCCGCGCGCCGGCTACCTCGCCTGGCTGGATCTGCGCCACCTCGGCCTCGGCGAGAGCCCGTACCAGCGCATTCTCGACGAGGCCCGCGTCGCCCTCAATAACGGCGAGTGTTTCGGCCTCGGCGGCCAGGGGTTCGCCCGCCTCAATTTGGCCTGCTCGCCCGACACCCTGCGCGACGCCGTCGCCCGTATCGCGGCGCTCGTCGCACGGGTCGCTGCCGCTTCTGCCGCTGGCCCGACGGCGGCGACCGTCTGATGACGACAACGGATGCCCCGCTCCCGACCAACACCGACGCAACAGGAAGTTTCATGGCCACGCCCGCACCAGCATCGACTTCACTGAATTCTGACGCCACCGAGGTGGTCGCGCCGATCACCGATTGGGACGCCTTCAGCTTCGACACCCGCCAGGTGCACGTCGGCGAGTACGCCGACGAGAACCGCGGCGCGCGCATTCCGCCGCTCACCCTGAGCGCCGGCTACGTCTTCGACTCCTTCGATGACGGGGCCGCCCGGTTCAACGGCGGTTCCCGCGAACCCATCTACTCCCGGCAGGGCAACCCCACCAACGCGGTCGCCGAACAGCGGCTCGCCTCACTCGAAGGCGGCTCCGCCTGTGTCGCCGTGTCGAGCGGACAGGCCGCGATCAGCGCCGCCCTGTTCGCGCTGGCCGAATCAGGCGAGCACATCGTCTCGACCGCCAGCATCTATGGCGGCACCCGCATTCTGCTCGGCCGGAGCTTTCGCCGCATGGGCATCGCGGTCGACTACGTCTGGGACACCGACTCCGATGCCGCCTGGGACGCGGTGATTCGGCCGGAGACCAAGGCGATCTTCACCGAGACCATTCCGAACCCGCGCAACGACGTCGTCGACATTGCCCGCGTCGCCGCCGTCGCCCGCCGCCACGGCATTCCGCTCGTCGTCGACAACACCGTCGCCACGCCGTACCTGATTCGCCCGTTCGAGCACGGCGCCGACATCGTCGTGCACTCGACTACCAAGTTCCTCAGCGGCCACGGCGCCGGCGTATCGGGCGCGGTCGTCGACGGCGGCACCTTCGACTGGGCAGCGAGCTCCCGCCGCTACCCGCTGCTGACCGACTCGTTGCGCCCCGGCCTGCCGTCGCTGCTCGACCGGTTCGGCCCGGCCGCCTACGCCCAGTATGTGCGCGAGGCCGTCGTCAACGACGTCGGACCATCGCTGTCGCCGTTCAACGGGTTTCTGTTGCACCAGGGCATCGAAACCCTGTCGCTGCGTATGGAACGACACGTCGACAACGCGATCGCCATCGCGCACTGGCTCGAGGAGCAGCCAGAGGTCGAAGTCGTCGACTACGCCGGCCTGCCGAGCAGCCCGCTGCACGAGATCGCGCAACAGTACTACAACGGCCGGACCGGCTCGGTATTCGCGGTCACCGTCAAGGGCGGGACCGAGGGTGCCCGAGCGTTCACGAACGGTCTGCGGGTGTTCAGCCGCATGACCGGTATCGGCGACACCCGCTCGATGGTGCTGCATCCACTAACCACCACCCACGCGTCCTTTGCCCCCGATCTGAACGCACGCCTCGGCATTACGGCCGGCATGCTGCGCCTGTCGGTGGGCATCGAATCGCTTGACGACCTTCTGCTTGACCTCCGCGGGGGGCTCGACCGAGTCGCCGGCATCCTCTAAACGCTAGGTACTCTGAATTCATGAAACTCATCGCGCCAAATTTTTCTGCGCCCACTTTCTTCCGCAGCACGGGTGCACGCACCTCGGCTGCACGCACCGCGGCTGCACGCACCTCGGCTGCACTGGGCGCGCTCGTCCTGCTCGCCGCGTTGAGCGGATGCGCCACCGCTGATTCCGGGGCCGGCTCGCCGGCATCCGCTGCCGCCACCGCCACCGCCACAGCTGAAGCGGGTGCTGCGGCCGTCGATTGCGCCGGCGTCAACGTCGTCGTCGACTTCGGCACGCTCGACGCCGCCCCGGTCACCGAGTGCGTCGATGCGACCGCAGCGACTGCCGCGAGTGAGGCCCTGGCCACAACCGGCGTCACAACCGCGGGAAGCGTGGAATACGGCGACCAGATCGTCTGCCGTGTCAACGACCGCCCGGCCGCTGACGAAACCGTCGTGGTCGAGGGCCAGGAATCATTCACCGAAACCTGCGCCTCGATGCCGCCCGCGTACGCATACTGGGCGCTCTGGGTGAAAGCCACCCCCGACGCCAACTGGGAGTACGCCCAGGAGGGCCTCGGCACGCTCCAGGTCGAGCCAGGCCAGTCCGTCGGGCTCGTCTACACCACGGGTACCGAAACGCCCACGCCCGGTAGCTAGTGTTTCGCCTGCGCCTGGCCCCGCTGCGCGCGGCAGTCGTACTCGCGGCGGGCTTCGTGCTGCTGCGGGTCGTCTACCGGGTGGTCTTCGGCGGTGCGGGCGCGGGCGCGGGCACGGGCACGGGCCCGCTGCTGCTGGACATGCCCCTGCTGCGGCTCGACGGACCGTTCAGCCACATCACCCTGTTCGGCCCGATCACCCTGGTCGGGCTCGGCAACGCGGCGCTGAGCGCCTTGCCGGTCGCCGCAGTCATCGTGTTCTTCGGCCTGCTCAATGCGATCATCAACGTGCAGGCCCTGTTCGCACGCGGTGCCGGTCGTGGGCCGCTGCGTGCCATCTCCCGTTCGCTCGTGATCGCCTGGGCCACCTTTCCGGCACTTTTGGAATCCGTGCGCCGCGTGCGGGTGGCCCGCTCCCTGCGCGGAGAACGGTCGATCGAGTCGCTGCTCGTGCCCATCTTCGAGCAGACGATCGAGCGCGCGCTCGCGCTGGCCGCGTCGATGGAAACCCGCGGATTCGCGGCCACCCGCGTCGTGACCGGCGTGTGCGAGGCACCGGTGGTGCTCCGGGATGCCGGTTTGAACTTCGGTGCTGCGCCTGACAAGACGGGCTGGCACCTCGACGAGCTCAACGTCACCCTCAAGCCAGCCACCCTCACCGTGATCGTCGGCGCGACCGGGTCGGGCAAAACCAGCCTGCTGCACAGCATGAGCGGCCTGTTCCAGCATTTCTACGACGGCACCCAGCAGGGACGCATCGACATTGCCGGCGCCGATCGGGCCCGCACTCCCCCGCGCGACACCGCCGGATTCGTCGGGCTCGTCGCGCAGAACGTGCGTCTCGGCTTCGCGGCCGAAACGGTGCACGACGAGATCGGCTTCGCCCTCGCCGTGCGAAGCGTCGCCCCGCCGATCGTGCACGCCCGCGTTCTCGAGGTGGCCGCCCGGCTGAAAATCGAGCACCTGGTCGACCGTTCGATCGACCAGCTCTCGGCCGGTGAGGCCAGCCTCGTCGCGATCGCCGCCGCCCTCGTAAACCATCCCATCCTGTTGCTCGTGGATGAGCCGCTCGCCGACCTCGATACGGCCGCCCGGGACCGGGTCTGCGCCGTGCTCGGCCAGCTGGCGCACGAGGCCGGCGTCTGCGTTGTGATCGCCGAGCACAACACGCGCGAGTTCAACCTGATAGCGGATGCCTGGCTGCAGATTCGGGGCAGCCGAGTGCACCAGCTCTCCGCCGCTGACCGGCCCGCTGACCGGCCCGCTGGCGCACTGCCGATACCACGGAGCGTGCCGGCTATCGATGCGACGAGAGGTGGCAGCACGGGCGGCATCGCGGCCGTGTCTGCGGTGCCGCTTGCGAGCATCCGCCAGCTCAGTGTTCTGCACCGACCCAAACTGGTCGTCGACGACGTGTCGTTCGACATCGCCACGGGCGAACTCATCGCCCTGCGCGGCAGTAACGGCGCCGGCAAGAGCAGCCTGCTGCGGGCCATCGCCCTGCCGACAGACGCCGAAACCGTGATCGTCGGAGGGCTCGATGTGCGTTCCCTCAAGCGACGAGCGCGCCGGCAGGCCGTGGGCCTGGTGCCCGAGAACTTCGACGACCTGTTGTTCACAATCACCGTGGCCGAGGAATGCCGCCGCGCGGACCGCACCCTGGCGGGCGCCAGCACCGCGCAGACCTTCGCCGGTCTGCTCGGCTTCGACACGGTAACGGATGCTGCGCATCTGCTGCAGCGTCATCCGCGCGACCTCTCTGCGGGCGAACGGCTCTGCCTTGTGATGGCCATTCAGCTCGCCGCTCGGCCGGCCCTGCTGTTGGTCGACGAACCGACCCGCGGCCTCGATCTCGGGGCGCGCACGCTCGTGAGCGCGGCCCTGGTGCGGGCAGCCGGCCACAGCAGGGCGGTGCTGTTCGCCACCCACGATGAGGACTTCGCACGGGGCCTCGCCACGCGTACCCTGCTCATGCACCACGGCCGACTGTCTGTCCCGTGTCAGGTTCTCTCGTGAGTGAGATCTCCACGGCCGCCCCCGGCAACTCTTCTGACGCCCCCGCAGATCGACGTGCCCGCCCCAGCCGGCGCACGGATCGTGCGCGGCCGCGCCGCAGCATCCGCTGGACCTCGTGGATTCTCGGCGGCGGCAGCCTGCTCGCCGTCGCCGCGTTCGCCTGGCCGTTCTTCGTCGGGGCCGTGCCGGCCGACGCGCAGGTCGCGGTTCCGATTGTGGCGTTCGCGCTCATCCCGGCGCTCATCGTGGCCCTCGCGCTCACCCTCGACCGCGAGATGTACACGGCGAAGACCGTCGCGCTGCTCGGCGTGCTCTCCGCCGTCGGCGCCGCGGTGCGCATCGCCGGAGCCGGCGTCGGCGGGGTCGAGGCCGTATTCGTGCTGCTCATTCTGGCCGGGCGGGTCTACGGCGCCCGGTTCGGCTTTCTGCTCGGCCTGCTCACCATCGCGGTGTCCTCGCTGCTCTGGGGCGGCTTTGGCCCGTGGACCCCGTTCCAGATGTTCGCCTGCGGCTGGGTCGGCGCCGGTGCCGGGCTGCTGCCGCGCTGGCAGAACGCCACGCGGCAGAATTCTTCCGGCCAGCGCATACGCGCCACCCGCGAAATCCTTCTGCTGGCTGCCTATGGGGTAGTCGCGTCGTACCTGTTCGGGCTCGTAATGAACCTCTGGTTCTGGCCGTTCGCGGTGGGCAGTGGCACCGATATCTCTTACACGGCGGGAGCCGACCCCGGCCAGAACCTTGCCTCGTTCGCGCTCTACTCACTCGTCACGTCGACCCTCACCTGGGATACCGTACGCGCCATCACGACCGTGGTCGGTATTGCGCTGGTCGGCCCGGCCGTGCTCGCGGCCCTGCGCCGAGCACGCCTGAGCCCCCGCCGTTGACCAGGCGACCGCTTGAATCCGCCCAGCGCTTAGCGGTCCGGGAAGACTGAGAGCGCTTTATCCCACTGATTGGCCGACGACTCAAGATCTGCAGCCGTCACTGCGATTCCCACCCAAAACTGATCACGCTCATCGCTGCTCTGGCCGACAGGCATGCTTTCAAGCGCAAAGTGCACCCTGACCGACATCAACCCGCCGTGATAGCTGCCAACACTGAACGCAAGATTAGGTTCGGTAAATTCGAGCGACGGCACAACCCCGGCGTCTCCACTGACGCTTACGGGGACGTCACCGTTGGCCACGCCACGTAACCAAGCCGAAATGCGCTTCGCTTCAAACGTCGTCAAACACGGAACAGCAAATTGCCACTCCGCATCAGGCGCCGATACGTCCCCCTTGATGACCAGCCAATTGTCATCCCACTCATCACCCGCAGGGTTCGCGAGCTCATATCGAACAGGTTCCAACGTTACCGACGATTCGTACCCCTTCAACTGCATAAATAAATCCTACTGACCGGGGTTCGTGCTGAAGCGTGCGCTCACCCCACCGTAAAAGAATGCCCTTACCGTCAAGCGATCCACGGCAAAAGCCGCCGCGCCGCGCGACTCGCCGCCGTTCAACTCACCGCCGTTCAACTACACCGAGAAGTACTTCGCCTCCGGGTGGTGGAATACGAACGCGTCGGTCGACTGCTCGGGGTGCAGCTGCAGTTCCTCCGACAAGACCACGCCCATCCGCTCGGGTTGCAGCAGCTCGACCACCTTGCGACGGTCCTCCATCTCGGGGCAGGCCGGGTAGCCCAGGGAGAACCGGGCTCCGCGATACTCCAGCTTGAACATGCCGGCCACATCACTCGGGTCCTCGTCGCCGACACCGAATTCCGAGCGGATGCGAGAGTGCCAATACTCGGCGAGGGCCTCGGTGAGCTGCATGGTGAGCCCGTTGAGTTCCATGTAGTCGCGGTATTTGTTCTCGGCGAACATTTTCGCCGTGACCTCGTCGACGTGCGAGCCGGCGGTGACCAGCTGGAGGGCGACGACATCCGTTTCCCCGCGTTCTCCGGACGAACCGGTGCCGCGACCGCGCACGAAGTCGGCCAGGCACAGGTGTTTGTCACGGCGCTGCCGGGGAAAGTTGAACCGCAGTCGGTCAGCGCCGAGCTCGCCGCCGGAGCCGCCGTCGGGCGCGAGTAGTCCGGCCTGGCCGAGGCGCCCGGTCGGGTCATCACCGTGGTGCAGCACGACCATGTCGTCGCCGTCGGCGACCACGGGAAAGTAGCCGTAGGCGACGGAGGCATCGAGCATGCCCTCGCCCAGGATGCGGTCGAGCCAGTAGCGCAGGCGCGGCCGACCGACAGTGTCGACCAGTTCCTGGTAGCTCGCGCCGTCTTCGGCCCGGCTGGGTTTGAGCCCCCACTGCCCCATGAAGGTGGCGCGTTCGTCAAGAAAGGCCGAAAAATCGGCGAGGGCCACACCCTTGACGATGCGAGTGCCCCAAAACGGCGGTACCGGAATCGGGTTATTGCTCGCGACCTCGGAACGCCCGGGCATCTCTTCGGGTTCGGTGAGGGTGAGCAGGCTCTTCTTGTGAATACGTTTCTTGAGCGGTGGCAAGCCAACCGACAGAGGGTCAGCGCCACGGGCGATGGCCACGAGCGGTTCCATCAGGGCGAGGCCCTCGAAGGCATCGCGGGCGTACCGCACCTGCCCGGCGAAGACGCTGTCGAGGTCGTCCTCGACGTAGGAACGGGTGAGGGCCGCGCCGCCGAGCAAAATGGGCCATTTGTCGGCGAAGCCGCGCGACTGAAGCTCGAGCAGGTTCTCTTTCATCACCACAGTGGATTTCACGAGCAGCCCGCTCATGCCGATGACGTCGGCGTTGTTCTCCTCGGCGACGCGGATGAACTCGGCTATCGATTGTTTGATGCCGATGTTGATCACGTCGTAGCCGTTGTTGGTGAGGATGATGTCGACGAGGTTCTTGCCGATGTCGTGCACGTCACCGCGCACGGTGCCGAGCACGATCGTGCCCTTGCCGGCCGCTTCGGATTTCTCCATGTGCGGCTCGAGCAGGGCCACGGCGGCTTTCATCACCTCGGCTGATTGCAGCACGAACGGCAGCTGCATCTCGCCGCTGCCGAAGCGGGCGCCGACGACCTGCATGCCCACGAGCAGGTGCACGTTGACGATATCGAGCGCGCTCAACCCCTCGGCTCTGGCAAGGTCGAGGTCAGCCTCGAGGCCCTTGGCCTCGCCGTCGATGATGCGGCGTTCCAGGCGTTCGCCCACCGGAAGGGCGGCGAGTTCGGCGGCGCGCTCGTCTTTCAGGGCGGCGGAGTCGACGCCGGCGAACAGGTCGAGCAGGGCCACCAGCGGATCGTAGGTGAGGGTTCCTTCGGCGTCGTATTCGCGGCGGTCCCAGACCAGGTCGAGCGCCACCTTGCGGCGGTCGTCGGGCACCGAGGCGAGCGGCACGATCTTGGCCGAGTTCACGATGGCCGAGTCAAGGCCGGCCTCCGTGGCTTCGTGCAGGAAGACCGAGTTGAGCACCGAGCGCGCGGCGGGGTTGAGCCCGAACGACACGTTCGAGACGCCGAGCGTGGTGTGGATGCCGGGGTACTTGGCCTTGATCTGCCGGATCGCGTCGATGGTCTCGATGCCGTCCCGGCGGGTTTCTTCCTGGCCGGTCGCGATGGGGAAGGTCAACGCGTCGACGATGATGTCCTCAACCCGCATGCCCCACGTGTTCACGAGGGTGTCGACCAGACGGGTGGCGATGCGTACCTTGTGTTCGGCGGTGCGGGCCTGGCCCTCCTCGTCGATGGTCAGGGCGATCACGGCCGCGCCGTGCTCCTTGACGAGCGGCATGATGCGGCCGAACCTCGACGTGGGCCCCTCGCCGTCTTCGAAGTTGACCGAGTTCACGACCGGACGACCACCGATGAGTTCCATACCGGCCTGCAGCACGGCCGGCTCGGTGGAGTCGACGACGAGTGGCAGGGTCGAGGCGCTGGCCAGTCGGGAGACGACCTGCTTCATGTCGGCGACGCCATCGCGACCGACGTAGTCGATGCAGACGTCGAGCAGGTGGGCGCCGTCGCGCACCTGGCTGCGGGCGATGTCGACGCAGTCGTCCCAGTTTTCAGCGAGCATGGCATCGCGAAAAGCGCGCGAGCCGTTGGCGTTGGTGCGCTCCCCGATGGCCAGAAAGGCGCTGTCCTGGTCGAAACTGACGTGCTGGTACAGACTTGCGACACCCGGGTCTTGTTCGAGGGTGCGGGGTTTCACCGTGACGCCACGCAGGCGTTCGACCACGGCCGTCATGTGTGCGGGAGTCGTGCCGCAGCATCCGCCGACCAGACCCAGCCCGAATTCCTTCACGAACTGTTCGTGCGCCGTGGCCAGCTGGTCGGGCGTCAGCGGATAGCTCGCGCCGGTCTTCGTCAGCTGGGGCAGGCCCGCGTTGGGCATACAGATGACGGGCACGCGCGAGAACTTGGAGAGGTGACGCAGGTGCTCGCTCATCTCGGTCGGCCCGGTCGCACAGTTCAAGCCGATAGCGTCGATGCCGAGTGGCTCGAGCGCGGTCAGCGCGGCGCCGATCTCGCTGCCCATCAGCATGGTTCCGGTGGTCTCCACCGTCACCTCGACGAAAATGGGCAAGCGGATGCCGGTCTCGCTAATGGCCTGCTTGCATCCGTTCACCGCGCTCTTGGTCTGCAGCAGGTCTTGCGAGGTCTCGATGAGGAACGCATCAGCGCCACCACGGATCAGGCCGACCGCCTGCTCGGCAAACGTGGCCTTGAGGTTGGCATAGGTGGTGTGGCCGAGGCTGGGCAGCTTGGTGCCGGGGCCCATCGAGCCGAGCACCCAGCGCACGCGACCGTCGCGGACTTCAAATTTTTCCGCGCTGGCGCGTGCGATCTCGGCGCCGAGTCGAGCGAGCTCCTCGATGCGATCTTCGATCCCGTAGTCCGAGAGGTTCGACCAGTTCGCACCGAAGGTGTTGGTCTCGATAGCGTCGATGCCGGTTTCGAGGTAGACGTCGTGAATGGCCGCGATGATGTCGGGACGGCTCACGTTAAGAATTTCGTTGCAGCCCTCGAGCTGTTGGTAGTCGTCGAGGGTGGGGTTGTGTTCCTGCAGCATGGTGCCCATGGCGCCGTCGGCGATGACGACAGAGTTGGTGACGGCATTCAGCAGTGCTTGAGATCGAGCCGGGCGCGCCGCGACGAAGGGTGTTTGGGCGTCAATAGTTAGCACAGTGCTCATCGGGACAGTTTAATGGAGGGTCCGAACTCTACGAGGCCCCGAAGTAACGTTTCTTAGCGTGCGCGATTTTGAGCGTTGGCTGCTGCCGGGGTCACGGCGAGCGGCGGGCGCCACCGGGTTCCCCGGTCACAATCCAGCCGACGCTGTGACCGGACTGGACGATGCGCCAGGCTGCGCGAACGGCCGGGAGATTCGCCACGGTCCGATCGACCGATCTGCTGCTCGACCCGACGGTCCACCGTCCGTCCCAGGTGGAGCTGGCTCGAAAACTCAATCTGCTGCTCGATGTGGTTGTGGCCGAAGGCAACACCCCGTACACCTACAAGCAGATAGCGCAGGGGCTCAAGGACAAGGGTGTCGCCCTGTCGCGAGCACGCTGGGCGTACATGATCACGGGAGAGGGCCCGCTCGTCACTGACTCCGCTCTGCTCACTGGAATCGGCGAATTCTTCCGCATCCCTCCGGAATATCTGCTTCACTCCGATGGCGATCTCCCCGACCGCGTAGACGCCCAACTCGCATTTGTGAAGAGCCTGCGGGTGAAGAGAGTAGTTAGTTTCGCAGCGCGACTTCTCGGGGATGTGTCTCCCGAGACACTGCGGTCCATTACCGAATTACTGGAGGAGCAGCCGTCTCCGATAGATTCTCGCGGGTTGGACACCTAGCGCGAGTTCCGTCCGGCACGCGGCTGCCGCCCCGGGTCAGTGCCCGGTACCGCCGGCGATGGCGTACGACCACAGCTCGCTGCTCACACCGACCGGGCGCGCCGCCGGCTCGCCCTCTTTCGGCGTCTCGCTGCGGTGCCCGTGGGCAAAGGACGGGGAACTCAACCAGGCCTGGAACGATTCCTCGTCGGCCCAGCGGGTCACGACAAGCCAGGTGAGGCGGTCATCGGTCGGCTTCAGCAGCTCGAAGCCCTCGAAACCGGGGCGGTCGTCGACAGCGCCAGCGCGGGCCGCGAATCGGTGGGCGAGCTCGTCGCCGCCGTCGTTCGGCACGGTGATGGCATTGATTTTGATGATTGTCATGAAACTGCTTTCTGGTCAAAGGCTCGACATGTATTTCCTCCATGCTGCCACTCTCTGCTGCCAGGCCGCGCCGAGGGCCTGCTGCGGCCGGGCAAAGCCGTGCGGTCGGCGCATCTCTCTCCCCCAGGCCCACCGCATTCCCTATGCTGGGAGTATGTGGATTTTCTCCTGATTCGTCAGGGCATGCAGGACTGCCGACGCGATCGACCACTCGTCACCGATTTTGCCCCGTGACCTCAAGCCGTTTGGAGCTGTTGTGCCTATCACCGCTTTTCTCGATATCCATGTGAAGCCCGAGTCCCTCGCCCAGTCTGCGACGGTGTTGCACGACACTCTCCTGGTCACCCGAGCCTTCGACGGATGCCTCGGTGTCGATGTTCTCGTCGACGCTGAAGACCCCACCCACTTCGTTCTCGTGGAAAAGTGGATCTCGATGGAGCACGACACCGCTTATCGCGCCTTTCGTGCTGGACCGGGTAAATCGTCCTTGGGATCGATCGTGTCCGGTACGCCCGTGCTCACCAAGTACGAGATTGCCACGGACATCTGACGCAACCGCCAGAGCTGAAACTCGAAACCCTCTACGCTGGTGCCGTCGGGGCACGCGTCTTCTCTTGCCCAGTCGCGTTGCCTATGCTGGAGGGGATATGCGACTTCTCCTGATCCGCCATGGCCAGACTCCCGGCAACGTTCTCGGGCAGCTCGACACCGCGCATCCCGGTCCAGGCCTGACCGATCTCGGCCTGCGCCAGGCCGCTGCTATTCCCGATGCGCTGCGCTCCGACCCGATTGACGCCATCTTCGTGTCAACCCTGCTGCGCACCCGGCTGACCGCGCATCCGCTCGCCGCCGATCGCGGCCTCCAATTACAGGTCGCGACCGGGGTGCACGAGATCGAAGCCGGCTCGCTTGAGGGACTGCGCGATCGGGCCTCCGTTCGCACCTATCTGGAAACCGTGATGGCTTGGGGCACCGGCAACCTCGATAAGAGGATGCCGGGGGCTCACGACGGTCATGTTTTCTTCCGGCGCTTCGATGCCGACGTCGCTGTCGCCGCCGCGAAATCCGACGTCGCAGTCGTGTTCAGCCATGGCGCGGCTATCCGCGTGTGGACCGCAGGTCGCGCGGGAAACGTGCCGCCGACCTTTGCGAGAGAGCACGAGCTCGATAACACCGGTGTGGTCGAATTCACCGGCTCACCCGAGGAGGGCTGGACTCTGCTGTCCTGGGCTGGACTACCGGTGGGCGGAATGGCCCTCGCCGACCTGGGTGCTGCCGATCCGCTGGGCGAGCCGCTCGACTGAGCTTTCGTAGAAAGCCAGCGTCAGCTCGCGCCTGGAGAACACTCGTGTGGCCGTGCCCGGGGAACCCGCGGTCGCACGAGAGCATGGCTGTCGCGCAGCAGCTGGTCGACGAGCACGGCGGGCACGTTGCCGCCGAGGTCAATCGAAATCCAGTGCTTCTTATTCAGGTGGTAGCCCGGCGTGATCCACAGGGGAAATTCCTCACGCAGGGCGCGGCCCTCCTCCGGATCACACTTGAGCGACACCGAGAGCGGCTCACTCGCGAGGGCGGCGAGGGCAAAGATCTTGCCATTTCCGCTGGTCTTGAACACGCTCGTCTCCTCGCCGAACGGAAACGTCTCAATCGCCTGGGGCAGGCTCAGGCACAGGTCGACGAGCGCGTCCGGCGTCATGTGCCGACTCAGACCGCGACGAGGTTCATCGCGTTGGCCGTGAGTTCGACCGAGCGCAGGCGGCCCTCGACGAACGGTGACTGATGGGCGAGGATGAGCTCATCGGCCTGCGTCCCCTCGGCGAACTCCTCGAGGTAAAGGCGCACCTCGTCGGCCGTTCCGACCGCCGAATAGCGCATCATGTTGGCGATATTGCGGCCTTCCGGCGTGGTGAGAAAGACGTCGATCTGGTCGTCGCTGTACTCCGGGGTCGCTGGCCCGCGGGAGAGCATGCCGCGCACCCGGGTGCGGCGGGTCGTCGCAAACTGCTGCTCGGCATCCGCCTTATCGTCGGCCGCGACGACGTTGGCCGCAACGATGAGGTGCGGCGCTGCGAGTTGCTCCGACGGAGTGAATTCACGGCGATAGAGCGCGATGGCCTCGTGCAGTGCGTCGGGCGCAAAGTGCGACGCGAAGGCGTAGGGCAAGCCGAGCGCCGCGGCGAGCCCGGCGCCGAACAGCGACGATCCGAGAATGTACAACGGAACATTGGTGCCGGCACCTGGCACGGCCTGCACACCCGGTACGATCGATTGGCCGCGCAGGTACGCCTGCAGCTCCATCACGTCCTGGGGAAACTGATCCGAGGCACGCGGGTCGCGGCGCATCGCCCTGGCGGTGTTCTGGTCGCTGCCGGGAGCGCGGCCGAGACCCAGGTCGATGCGGTCGGGGTAGAGCTCGGCGAGGGTGCCGTACTGCTCGGCGATCACGAGCGGCGAGTGGTTGGGCAGCATGACACCGCCGGATCCGAGCCGAATTGTGCTGGTCTGCCCGGCGACGTGGCCGATCAGAATGCTCGTCGCCGACGATCCGATGGTCGGCATGTTGTGGTGCTCGGCATACCAAACGCGCTCATACCCGTGCTTCTCGGCCGTCTGGGCGAGCGCGACGCTCGCTGCAAAGCCCTCCCGAGCGGTCTGCCCGGGGGCAATCGGAGCGAGGTCGAGTATGGACAGCACAATAGTCATACTGGGGGCAACACCGCTGCGCCGAATTCGATACCCGGCTCCCGAAAGGTGCCCGGATTCGCTTGGTCGGGTCAATCGCGGGGCATCACTCGCCCGCGGCATCACTCGCCCGCAACAAACCGGCCGACCCCGGGCACGAATCGCCCGACCCGCGCACCATAGCTGCGGTAATCGGAGTGCTTGGCCACGAGCATCCGCTGTTCCCACCGTGTCTTCATCGAGAGCAGCCCGACCAGCGCGACCCACGCCACCACGTGCCAAGCGGATGCCCCCACCAGCACCAGCGCGACACCGCCGGTCACGAGGCCCGCGTAGATCGGGCTGCGCAGGAGCCCGTATACCCCCGTGGTGACCAGCTGGGCCTCCTCGCGAGGAATGGGACTCGCGGTCAACGCCGACCCCAGTCCGATGACGCCAAGAACCACGAGCACGGCGCCGACCAAACCCAACGAGATCGCTGCCACGATCACCCCGACGTTCGTCGCCCAGAGTGTGCCGTGCGGTATAACGGCCAGGGCTGCCAGCAGGAGGAATTGCCCGGTCACCAGGCTGAGTGCGAGTGCACGTTTCATACTGTGAGGATAGGCCCGGGTGGGACGAGCACTAATGCAGGTCAACGGCAGATCACCGCCATGTAACGAAATGACACATTTTCGCTTTTCGGCAGACAAACACACGATGACAACTTAGCCTCGTACGAACAGACCAGCTCCGCCGACGCCGCCGGAGAGTGACATCGGGCTTCGATTCCGATCGGGTGCCAACGTATCGCGCACGATCGACTCGAGGCACGCGCCTGCTCCGGCAGGTGCATTCGCCCGGCACCTCAGACGAGATGCCCCGCCGAAGTGGAACCACCATGACCGACGACGAACTCCTGCTTGAAATCGACTACACCGGCTACGACAGCTCCTGCCACGATCCGCACATCACACCGGCCGAGGACCTCGTCGAGTGCCGACGCCTGCGCGGCCACGGTGACGAACCACACGGTACCAGGGTCGGCATGCGCGCCATCCGCTGGCTGGCCGGCGCCGCCCCCCTCGCCGCGTAGATACCCGCCTGCTGGCTCAACCTCGGCCCCACCCAACGTGTCGAACCGCCCGCTAAATAGCGCCGTCTTCACCGCCGAAAAGCCCAACTGAGAGAGAAGATAGCTACCCCCAGGGGCGCCCCGGTGATCGAACAAGGAGCGGATAACCCACCGACTCCGCCGGCCATCTCCGGAACGCGAAATATGCCCACGGTCGACCGCATCGTGGCTCGGCCGCCCTTCTGACCCCCTACAGTGCGGGAGGATGGTGGAGCGCCCCTTCCGCGCGCACCGACGAAAAGGCACAGCTATGTTCAGCGGGCTCAGCGCTTTCCCCCTCACCCCGACCGACGAGAACGGTATCGACGAACACGCCTTCGTGGGCCTGATCGCGCGGCTCGCTGCGGCCGACGTCGCCTCGATCGGCGCGCTCGGCTCGACCGGCGGGTATGCCTACCTCAGCCGGAAACAGCGTGCCTGGGCGGCCAGGGAGGCAGTCGCGGCGGCCGGCACGACCCCGGTCATCGTGGGAATCGGCGCGCTTCGTACACGACAGGTTCTCGACCACGCCGCGGATGCCCAAGAAGCCGGCGCCGCCGCGGTGCTGCTCGCACCCATGTCCTACCAGCCTCTCACCGACGACGAGGTCTTCGGCCTCTACCGAACGGTCACGGCCGAGTCGACGATTCCGCTCGTCGTCTACGACAATCCGGGCACCACCCATGTCACGTTCAGCGACGAGCTGCACGGTCGCATTGCCGCGCTGCCGAACATCGGGTCGATCAAGATTCCGGGCGTGGCTGCCGCGGCCGCGCTGGCGAGAATCGCCGCCCTCCGCGCCGTGATTCCCGCGCACGTCACGATCGGCGTCTCCGGGGACTGGCTCGCCGCCGGCGGACTCCTCGGCGGCGCCGATGCCTGGTACAGCGTGCTCGGCGGACTCTTTCCCGAGGCCGCCCTCGCGATCACGCGAGCTACCCAGGCCATCGACAGCACCGCAGCCCGCGAAGCCTCCAACCGGCTCGAACCGCTCTGGGCGCTGTTTCAGCGGTACGGCAGCCTGCGCGTCATGTCCGCCGCGGCCGAGACCCTCGGCCTCGTGCACTCCCCCAACCTCCCGTTGCCGCTGCTCGGCCTCGACCCTGCTGCCCGCAGCGAACTCGAGGCGACCCTGCTCCGGCTGGGCCTGGGCGCCTGATTTCGGTCAGTTAAAGTCGGGGCCTCAGGGTTGCAGCCACCATGCTGTACGTCGTCGAGATTCAGAGAACAGCTTCATCCAGGCCGGTTGTCGCCGCTCGGCCCTCGGCCGGCCGCCACGTTCCGCGGGTATCCTCGACAAGTGCACCCAACCGACCAGACCCGAGTACTCGGGACCACCGAGTGGCGCGACCTCGAGCAGGCGCACGAAGAACGCGCCGACGCGTTTACCCGTGGCCGCCGCGAGCGCGCGGCAACCGGCCAGACGCATCCGGTCGAGGATTTTCTGTTCACCTACTACCCGTTTCGTCCCGGCTTGTTGCGCCGCTGGCATCCCGGAGCCGGCGTGCTGCTGCGGGGCGCCGCCGCCGAGCCTCGCGCGAATTGGAAGTGGTACCGTCGCGAAGGTAGCGACAGCCAGGTGGACGCCGCCGCCTTCTTCGAGAAGAACGAGCGCGTCATGCGCTTCATCGGTTCACTCCTCAGTGCGACTCGGCAGCGTCCCGCCCAGTTCGGCTGTTTCGGACTGCACGAGTGGGCGATGGTCTACCGCCAGGGCGAGCACCGGCATGTTGCACCGCTGCGGCTCGGCCAGAGCGACACCGACGCCGTCGTCGACGGCAACCGCGTGGCCTGCAGCCATTTCGACGCGTTTCGGTTCTTCACCCCCGCCGCTATTGGTCGCAACCAACTGCAACCGACGAGGGAGAACCAACCACTTCTGGAGCAGCCGGGGTGCCTGCACGCCGGAATGGACATCTACAAGTGGGTCATCAAGCTGGGCCCGCTGATTCCCGGCGCGGTCTTGCTCGACTCCTTCGAACTCGCGCGCGACATTCGCCAGCTCGACATGGAGGCCTCGCCCTACGACCTCGCCGATTGGGGCTACGCGCCGGTCGCGGTCGAGACTGCCGCCGGTAAGGCGGAGTATGTGCGCCGCCAGCGCGGTTTCACGGAGCGCAGCAATGTGCTGCGCGAGCGTGTTGTGAGTCTTCTCGTTTAGCGCTGCTTCGTTGATTGCCATCGAGCACCGACTGCCAGCCCCTTCTCAGGGTTTGCCACGCGGCGAGCGGATGCCTCTCGTGGCGGCGATCTGAGCGCGTCGCCACAAGTGTGACCCTCGCGAAAGCTGTCCGATGGCACCCATTTGGGGCACGAAGACCAAACCACATGAGCCGGGGCTCCGGACCATTTGTGCGGCTCGAGAAAACATCGGGCTGGAACAGAACAACGAATAGGAGCTCTCATGAATACGATCACGAAGCATACGAACATTCGCAAGATCACCGCGCTGGGAATCACCGGCGCGGCAGCATCCGCTCTCATCATTGGAGGCTTTGTCGCCCCCGCCCAGGCGTTTGACGGCGACAGCACCAGCACCGACAGTTCGTCCGAGCAGAACCGCCTGGACGTCATCGGCGACCTGTTCAATCTCTCCGGCAACGACTCGACCGGCAACGGCGTGCTCGGCAATGACACCTCCGTCGGCGGCGTCGGCAACGGCGGAATCCTCAACGGCGGCGTCGTCAATGATTCCCTTACCAGTGACATCGGTGATGTCGCGTCGGGCAACGAGGTCGGCAACGACGCATCCGTCGGCAGTGGCAACGACGTTGTCGCACCGATCGAGGCACCCGTCACCGCCCCGGTTGACGCACCGGTCGACGCCCCGGTTGACGCCGGTAACGGCACGGATGTCGGCACCGATGTCGGCGGCGTCGACGTTGAAAACATCGACGGCTCGGTCGACTCGATCGTCAACGATGTTCTCGGCGACCTCGGCCTCGGACGCTAACGCGCCCGAATAGAAATGCGGGCGTCTCCCACTCGGGGGGCGCCCTTTTCGTTTCTCGATCTTGTTTCAGTCGCGCGTGTTTCAGTCGCGCCGGTACGACTCGATGACCTCGCGCATGCGCGGCAGGCCGAACTGGTCGGCGATGGCCACGCCCCTGTGCGTGCCGAGGTCAGGGTCGGCATCCGCTTCGAGGAGCAACCGCAGAATCGGCTCATTGTCGCGAAAAACCGCGCACGAGATCGCGGTCTGGCCCATGGCATTGACAGCGGATGCGTCCGCCCCGCGCCGCAGCAACTCCGCGACGGTTCCGGGGTGCTGCTGGTACGCCGCCACAATCAGCAGCGTGTCTCCTCGCGGGTTGACCACGTTGAGGGGAACTCCAGCGTCGATCATCTCGCCCAGCGGAACGGTCAAGCCGTCGCGGGCGAGGCCGAAAACGCCCTCGATGACCTGTGGGCTGATAGCTCCGCCGGGTACTTGCGTGTTCTCGTTCACTGATACTCCCGCTCGACAGTCGAGTACCTAGCGTATCCGTCTCGGCCCGTCGTGCGAGGTGCATGTTACGGTTTGGGTTCCCGGCGCGGCTGGAACTGGCGGCGCGATCGGTGGGATGCCACACTCAGAGCATGAAATCTCAACGCGCGGTCATGGCCGCGCTGGTGACCTGCGCATTCTTCGCCCTGACCGCGTGCGCGGGTACGGCAGTACCGGGTGCCGGAGTGCCCGCAGCTCTTCCTGAGCCAGTGACGAACACCGACGAACTCGTCGGCCAGGGCACCGTCTTGCAGAAGGGCGAGGGCGAGCCGCAACTGTGCTTGGGCGCGATCATGGAGTCGTACCCTCCACAGTGCAACGGACCGGCGATTCGCGGCTGGGACTGGTCGCTGGCCAAGTACTCCGAAACTGCCTCGACGGTGACCTGGGGAACGTACGCGGTCTTTGGAACGTGGAACGGCACGGCCTTCACCCAGACGCAGCCTCCGATTCCGCTCTCTCTCTACTCACCGGTCGGTTCCCCCGACCCGCGGCAGGATGCGACGAACGCGGGCGCGAGCGATGACGCGACTCTGCAGCGCATCAGCGACGAACTAGCCGGTTCGCAAACACTCTCGTCTGTACCGATGAACGGCTACCTCTGGGTGTCCGTGCTCTACGACGACGGCACCATTCAGCACTATGTAGACGAGCGATACGGCCCCGACGTCGTTATCGTACAGCCCGCCCTGTTGCCCGCGAGCTGAACTCGTCGGCGCGGATCGCGTCCCCGAGGAGGCACCATCCGCCTGACCTTCGGGTCGAAAACAAGCCCTGGCTCCTGCCTGACCAGAACGTGACAGATCCGGAACCGCCTGGCCTGCTGGCTGCGACGTACCGCTACCGCGCGCTAGTACCAGCCCGACGCTTCCGACTTGTCCCAGGCAGCACAGGGTGTGCTGTACCGACTCGCGATGTAACCCAGGCCCCAGGTGATCTGGGTCGCGGGGCTGGTCTGCCAGTCGGCTCCGGCCGAGGCCATCTTGTTGCCCGGCAGTGCCTGCGGGATGCCGGTGGCGCCGCTGGAGGAGTTGTAGGCGTTTACGTTCCAGCCTGATTCTTTGTCCCACAGGCTCACCAGGCAACCAAACTGATCGTCACCCCAGCCGTACTGGTTCGCCATGAGCTGACGGGCGATTTGCTGCGCCGCGTTGGGATCAGCTGGAGCGGACGGGCGAGCCGGTGCCGCCCGGACGGCAGCGGCAGGTGCGGGCTCAGCAGCAGCCTCAGCAGCCTTAGCGGCAGCAGCCTCAGCAGCAGCAGCAGCGGCCTCGGCAGCAGCAGCCTCAGCAGCAGCGGCCTCAGCGCCAGCCTGGGCGACCGCTGCCTGCTCGGCGGCAACGCGATCGACCTCGGTCGTGGAGGCCTGCACGTTGGCGGTTTCGGTTGTCGTTACGTCGACGAGTTCGAAAATGCGCTCCGGAGCAAGCAGGGTGACGTGGGAGAGCGCGGCAACGGACTCCGACAGGCCCGTGGCATCCGTTTTGCCCTGCGCTGCAACGATTACGACGCTGGCCCCAGATACGGCGATTTCAGAGGCCTGCTCGGCGCGCACTCGCAGGCGCTCCGCATTGAGTTCCAACTGCTCGTCGTGTCCAGCGCCGCTGGAGGCAAGCGCTGTCATGACGGCTGTGCGCTTGTTTGCGTCTGCGACATTGGACTGCACCGCGAAGCCGGTGCCGACAACCGCGGCGGTGGCAATGATGGCGCCGGCTGCCAGGAAGCGACTCCGCTTCCGGCTCCGGCGACGACGCGTAGCTTGAAGGCGGCTGGCGTCAGTCTCAAGGGATGTGGTGGGCGTGGTTGAAGAAGAAATAGGCCTGACTTTCGGAAAGACGAATCGCTGGCTGTCGTGCGGGCGGTTCTGAATCGGCACTCCGCAGGCGGCGTCCGCGGGCGAAGGTTCCAGTATGCACGGCTTTCCTGAATACTTCCTCACTTTCGCCGGCCGGTCGCCGGCACAGCCGTCATCGTCCTGAGCTCCCGTATCGGCATCGAAGATATCCGTAACCCGGTCAGCTCAGTGCGCCGAAGGCGAGGAGGGCGACGACCTGGTCGTCGGTCGTCGGTGCGAAATCACGATAGTACGCGCCAACCGCGGTGAACCACACCGGCACGAAAACGCAGATCACCTCGTCAGCTCCCAGCGCGAGCGACGTGATATCCGGCGCAACGGGCACAGCTATCACCACCCGGGTGGCTCCAAAGCGCCGGGCTACCTGGCAGGCCACGCGTGCCGTGGCACCCGTGGCGATGCCATCGTCCACGATGATCACTACGCGACCGGCCAGATCGACGCGCGCTCGACCACCGCGCAACAACGCGACGCGGGCGTCCAGCCGCACCCGCTCACGGTCCTCAACCACTTCACGCTGCCTCGCACTCACGCCTAGCTGCGCTATCACATCGTCGTTGAGCACCCGCGCTCCCCCTTCCCCGATGGCGCCCATGGCCACCTCGGGTTCACTCGGCACCCCGAGTTTGCGCACCACGATCACGTCCAACGGGGCGCCCAGCGCCCGTGCCACCTCGAAAGCAACCGGGACTCCCCCGCGCGGCAGCCCCACGACGACGACGTCGCAACCACGCAGGGACTCCAGCCGGGCGGCCAGCTGCCGCCCGGCATCCTCCCGATCAGCGAAGACGATCGTCACGACGCTCTCCACTCCACGCGTAGCCGCCACGACGGCCGGTCGTAGCGTGCCGGTGTTCGCTCCAGAATAGTCCGAGCGGCCCCGCCCCGGTAGGGGTGGCAAGCGAGGTGGACCTGCGCCGCGGCATCCGTGGTGAAATAGGGGAATGTTGCACCGAATTACCCCCGAGCACCGTTTTGTTCCGTCCCTCGACGGCGTGCAATTGGCCACCTACGAGCTCGGCGACCCCGAGCATCCGACCGTGTTCGTGGTGCACGGCTTCGCCTCGAGTGCAATCGCCAATTGGCACGCTACCGGATGGACCCGCGACCTGACCCGGGCCGGCTTTCACGTGATCGGCATCGATCAGCGTGGTCACGGTGCGAGTGACAAGCCCGACTCGGCCGACGCGTACACGATGGAATTGCTCGTCGCCGACGTCGAGGCGGTTCTCGACGCCTACCTCCTGACCGAGGTGCGTTACGTCGGCTACTCGCTCGGCGCCCGAGTGGGATGGCAGGCTGCCCGAGAGCTCGGCGTTCGCATCACGCAGGCGGTGCTCGGCGGCATCCCCGATGGTGATCCGCTGAAGCGTTTTCAGATAGCGGATGCCCGCGCCCACCTCGAAAGCGGCCGCGAGATCACCGATCACCTCACCGGCGTGTACCTCGAGATGGCGAAGGCGCTGCCGGGCAACGACCTCGCGGCACTCGTCGCCCTGGTCGAAGGCCTGCGCGATGGCCCGCAGCCCGGCGCCGCGAATGCGCCCACGCAGCCGGTGCTCTTCGCGACCGGCAGCGAGGACACCATTCTCGACGCCTCCCGGGCACTGGCCAAAGCCACACCGCACGGCAGTTTCTTCGAGATTCCCGGCCGCAATCACTTCAACGCGCCCACGTCACGCCCGTTCCGGGAGGCAGCGATCGCGTTTCTGAAGGCGTAGAAGACCGAGGATCAGCCGAGCGAACCGGTTCCGGTGTCGTCGACGCGCCATCCGAGGTTATGCGCGATCTCCCCGATGACTTTGTTCGGGTTGGCGACGTGTCCGTGAAAGATGCCGCCGAAGGCGCCGTCCTGGGCGGGTTCGCGCACGATCATGGCAGGGCAGACTCATCGCGGCACGCGCTTGAGCGGCTGACACCGGTGTGAACCCGGGCCAACGTCTCAAACACGTGCCGCCCAATTTGTCGAGTGGAAAGCGCTTAGTCGGCGCTGATCTGGTGGCGGAACCGGTCGCGCATGGCGTGGAAGTCCCAGAGGTGCTCGGCCAGCTTCGACGGATCCTTCTCGGGGTGGCCGGCAATGATGCCACCGCCGATGATGAGCTGGGACACCTGGATGCCTTCTTTGCCGAGAACCTCGTTGAGCAACTGCGCGTAAGCAGCCTGTCCGGCGAAGGCAATCGACGTCCCCGTCAGGTGGCTCGCCGGAGTCACGGCCGTCCCGCCGTTGACGAACAGGATGGTGCCTCGGTTCTTGCCCAGAAAACGCATGCCGGGAATAACCTGGTGCACCGCAGCGACGGGGCCGTAGACCGAGAATTCAATCGGCCCGACAAGATCAGCCGGCGTTGTTTCCAGCACCGGACGCATGAAGTCCTTCTGCGGCAGGGGGCTGTACTGCAAGACCTCGATCGGGCCGAGAGTTTCAGCGACCTGCTCCAGCACCCGGGTAATCGCTGCCGTATCCCGCACGTCGGCGACAAAACCCTTCGCCGAGATTCCCTCTGTGCCCAGTTCTTCGGCGACAGCATCTACTCGCGCCTGGTTTCGCGCAATTAGCGCAACGGTGAACCCTTCTGCTCCAAAGCGACGCGCTACTGCTGCCCGAGTCCTGCTCCTGCACCGATAATCGCGATAGTAGTCACACGGGCTGCAAGACCCAGCGACGGCAATATATTCCAGACCGGTGCGGCGTTGGGGGCGCCCGCTCCCGGTCACTCTTCACCGACTGGCCGCCGCGACGGCGCGCCTCGACTGTGCGCCTGGACTGTGCGCCTCGACTGCGCCCAGCGACAAGAAGGTAATGTGCCCACGAGCCTTTACGCCGAGGACGAACTCTTCGACTACCGTTGGTAGCATGACCGCACCAGACACCGCAGCGCAGAACGAGGCAGAAACTGCCACTGCATCCAAGACATTTGCCGATCTCGGGCTCAATGACGCCATGCTCAAGGCGCTCAAAGCCGTTGGCTACGAAACCCCCTCGGCCATCCAGGCCGCCACAATCCCCCCGCTCTTGGAGGGTCGCGACGTTGTCGGGCTCGCCCAGACCGGTACCGGTAAGACGGCTGCGTTCGCGCTGCCTATTCTGAACCGACTCGACCTCTCGCAGAAGAACCCGCAAGCCCTCGTGCTCGCGCCCACGCGCGAGCTCGCGCTGCAGGTGTGTGAGGCCTTCGAGAAGTACGGCGCCCACATTCGCGGCGTGCACGTGCTGCCCGTCTACGGCGGACAGGGTTACGGCGTCCAGCTGTCGGCCTTGCGTCGCGGAGTGCACATCGTCGTCGGTACTCCCGGCCGCATCATGGATCACCTCGAAAAGGGCACCCTCGACCTCTCGGAGCTCAAGTACCTGGTGCTCGACGAGGCCGACGAGATGCTCAAGATGGGGTTCGCGGAAGACGTCGAAACGATTCTCGCCGACACCCCCGACGACAAGCAGGTAGCCCTGTTCTCGGCCACGATGCCCGCGCAGATTCGCCGCATCTCCCAGAAATATCTGCACGATCCCGCCGAGATCACCGTCAAGACCAAGACCACCACCTCGTCGAACACCACCCAGCGCTACCTGATGGTGTCGTACCCGCAGAAGCTCGATGCGCTCACCCGCATTCTCGAAGTGGAAAACTTCGAGGGCATGATCATCTTCGCCCGCACGAAGAACGAGACCGAGCTGCTCGCCGAAAAGCTTCGCGCCCGCGGCTACTCCGCCATGGCGATCAACGGCGACGTGCAGCAGGTGCAGCGCGAGCGCACGGTCAACCAGCTCAAGAGCGGCAAGCTCGACATTTTGGTGGCAACGGATGTCGCCGCTCGCGGCCTCGACGTGGAGCGCATCAGCCACGTGGTCAACTACGACATTCCGATTGACACCGAATCCTACGTGCACCGAATCGGCCGTACCGGCCGCGCCGGCCGCAGTGGCGCAGCCATCAGCTTCGTCACGCCGCGCGAACGGCGCCTGCTCAGCGCAATCGAAAAAGCCACCCGTCAGCCGCTGACGCAGATGCAGCTGCCGAGCGTAGAAGACGTCAATGTCACGCGCCTGAATCGCTTCGACGATGCGATCACCGCAGCACTCGACGAGACCGATCGCATCAGCAAGTTCCGCGACATCATCGCGCACTACGTGTCCCACCACGACGTGCCGGAGGTTGACGTGGCCGCGGCCCTCGCCGTGGTGTCGCAGGGCGAGACTCCCTTGCTGCTCTCGGCCGAGGATGTTCGGGCGCAGCAGCGCGTCGAACGCGACGAGCGGGTCGAGCGCTCGGAACAACGCGGCGACCGTCCGGAACGTGGTGGCCGCTCAGACCGCCCGGACCGCTCAGACCGATTTGGCCGCGACGACCGCAGCAGCCGCGACGATCGCGGCAGCTACGGCGCCCGCGATGACCGGCCGGTGCGCAGCGAACGCCCGGTGCGTTCCAGCGGCAAGCCAATGGCGCAGTACCGCATCGAGGTCGGCAAGCGCCACAAGGTAGAGCCACGTCAGATTGTCGGCGCCCTGGCAAACGAAGGCGGCCTGAGCCGTGACGACTTCGGGCACATCAAGATTCTGCCGGAATTCTCGCTGGTCGAGCTGCCCGCTGATCTGTCGAGCGACGTGTTCTCCAAGCTGGAGAACACCCGCATCAGCGGCAAACTGATCGAGCTGCGTGCTGACAAGGGCGGAGCGTCGCGCTCGGCCGAGCAGGGCGATCGCCCGCCGCGGGCTCCGCGCCGCGAGTACTAGGGCCTAAGCCATACCAGAGAGCACCCTCGTCGTTCACGACGAGGGTGCTCTCTGCATTCAAGCCAGCATGGCGGTCAGCCCGCCGACACGTCGATGAGAACCTTACCGGTGACGCCGCTTTCGACGAGGGCGTGCGCACCCGCTGTGTGCGCCAGGTCAAAGCGATGCAGCGGCAGCCCGGCATCCGCTCCGATAGCCAGCGCGCCATCGACCAGTGCTTCATTGATGCCGGCGGCAGCTTGTAGCACGACCTCGGCGCCGACCGTGTAGAGCAGCACGAACTGATAGCGCACGTTCAGGCTGAAGTGCTTGCGCACGTCGAGGGTCATCTCGTCGCCGCCATTATTGGCGTAGACCGCGATCGATCCGCGGTTGCGAATAACGGCGAGGTCGAGGGTGGAGTTCTGGGCTGGGGCGACCTCGACGATGAGATCCACGCCGTCTGGCGCAATTCGTCGAATCTCATCAGCGACATCGGAGTCGGTATAGATGAGCACGTGGTGTGCGCCGGCGGCCGTCGCCAGCGCTCCTTTCTCCGGCCCACTCACGGTCGTTATCACGGTAGCGCCCGCCCAGCCGGCGAGCTGTATGGCTGCGTGACCGACAGCACCGGCACCGCCAGCCACGAGCACGATCTTGCCGTCAAGCGCCCCCGGATGCAGCCGCCGCGGCCCGTCTTCGGCCACCGTCAGCGCCCGGTAGGCGGTGATCGCCGGCACGCCGAGGCTGGCTCCCTGATCGAAACTGGCCGGCGTGGGCAGAAGAAAAACGTGGTCTGCCGGGAGCACCGCGTACTCTTGGGCGGTGCCGCCCTGCGCTCGCTGGTACGCGGCGAGGGCGAGCCAGACTCGGTCACCGACGGCCACATTCGAAACTCCGCTGCCGACGGCATCGACGACCCCGGCGCCATCCTGGTTCGGTACGACGTCGGCGAACGCGAGCGGCTCCCCCGGTGCCGAGCCACGGCGCGATTTCCAATCGGTCGGGTTCACCCCACTCACCACGATCCGCACGCGCACCTCGCCAGCCCCGGGATCGCTCACCGGCCGATCGACAAGTTGAAGTACAGACGGGTCACCGGTCTCGCGATACACAATGGTCTTCATATGAGGCCCAACACCACAGGCGCGGGAATGTTTCCATTCCCCGGGACACGGTTATTCCGTCGTGATTTCACGGCCGGCGCGAAGGTGGTTCAACGGGAGCGAGCGCGGCGGCGTTCACGCCAGGTCATCGCGGCGAGCGCGGCTGCTTCGCGGTCGCGCTCCTGCCGCGCGGCCTCGCTTCGCGCTGCCCGGCGATCCCGCCAGAGCGTGAGCTGTCCTGCCACATCGCGGGTGGGTGTGACTACCGGTGGCCCGCCCTGCAACTGACGGCGTGCCGACACGACGCGGCTGTTGAAATCATTGAGAATCGCTGTCACTGCGGCCTCGGAGTGTGCTTGGTCGAGGCGGGCGTCGAGCTCGACATTCTCGGTGCGCAGGGTGAGGGCAGGCGGCCCGAGACCGGTGATCTTCTCGCGTTCGATCTTCTGGCGAATCCACCAGTCCGGGTCGTAGCCGCGCTCGAGATTCGTCAGTGGCTTGCCAGCTCCGGGCAGGTTGTCGAACTCGCCGCGGCGAATAGCCTGTTGAATAGCCATTTCCACGTACTGGGCGCGCGCCTCCATCACGGACTGCCCGGCCGTGTTCTGCTCGGGCGTGTTCTGCTCGGGCGTGTTCTGCTCGGGCGTGTTCTGCCGGGGCTCGGGAATATCGACGCGCCCGGGGGGCAGCATCCGGTCAATCTCGTAGTGGGCCACATTCCGTCGAGAGTCGCTGCGGTCTTTCTTGCCGGTCATGGCTGCCAGCCTAGGTCGCGGTGGTCTCGGAGTCGACCAGAGAACGCCGCACGTTGCCCCGCCGCCGACCGCGGGGCGGGGCAACGTGCGGGGACCCTGATCCGTTCAGCGAGCGGACGTTGCAACCGTCGATTCCCCCGCGGCGCTCGCCTCGTGCTGTTCCGGTTCGTCCGGCACTCGCGACTTTGCGGCCAGCTCGACGCGTTCCTCCCCCACGGCCGCAATACCGCCCAGGATGAGCAGCCCGCCGAACAGTTGGAGTGGCGTGAGCAGTTCGCCCAGCAACAACCACGCGAACAGAGACGCGAAGATCACCTCGAGGAGCCCGACGAATGACGCGAGCCTCGACCCGAGCACCCCGGCCGCGGTGATCCCCGCCGCGTAGGCGATCGCCGTGCTGATGACGGCGAGCGCGAGGAGCGGCACCCACCAGGGTGTCACCGCTCCGAGCAACGACAGGTCTGCAAATGACGCCGTGAACGGCAGCAGTCTCGTGACGCCGAGCAGGCCGAGTGCCACACCGCCGACCAGCAGCCCGAACGCCGCGAGCGCGATCGGCGGCAGCCCCTCCGCTGGGCGTGCGGCCACGACGAAGAAGACCGCGCAGGCAACCGCGGCCCCGAACGCGAACAGCACACCCACGGGGTCGACGGCGCGAATCGCACCGGGCCCGATGACAAGCGCCAGGCCGGCCACGGCGAGAGCCGAGCCGAGCAGAACGGTGCGGCGCGGCATCCGTTGTGTCGTCACCCAGACGAAGGCGACGAGGAGCAGCGGGGCAAGAAATTCAATGAGCAGCGCGGTCGAGACCGGAATGGTCTGTAGGGCAGCGAAATAGGCGAGTTGCGTGCACGCCACACCGACCATCCCCATGCCGAGCACCCGCCACCGGCCCCGCCAGAGCGCCGCCCAGCGCCCGCGCAGCGAATACAGCGCCAGCGGCAGCAACACAAGTCCGGCGGTCATTGCGCGGGCGGTGACCGCCGCCGTCGGCGACCATCCGGCCTCAAGCATCGGCTTGACCAGTGCACCGGAGGTACCGAAGGAGACAGCGGCGACCGCTGCGACCATCAGGCCGCCGGGAATCGATGACAGCTGCATGGGAGCCCTCCGGTCCATCTTGTCATGGTCTAAACTGGCTTACACCTCTGACAATATGACTGGAATCACAAGGAGTCAACTTGCATTTTGCCCCTGACACCGAGGGGGCCCTCGAATTCGTGGTGGCGCTCGGCGATACCGACCCCGGGGCCTCCCGCAGTGGCCGTGACGAGCTCGAGACGCTCGCCGACCTCGCCGCGTTGCTCGCCCCGATCCCGTTCACGGGCCGCATCGACGCCGACGCCGCCGAACTGCGCGATGTGCGGCAGACCCGCGCCCTGTTGCGGCGAGTCTGGACACTCGACCGCGACGACGCCGTCATCGAGGTCAACCGCATCTTGCGCGAGGCCAGGGCACTCCCCCAACTCGCGCGGCACGACGTGTCGGATTGGCATCTGCACGCGACCGTGCCCGAGGCGCCGCTCGGCGAGCGGATGCGCGTCGAGGCTGCCCTCGCCTTGATCGATGTGATCCGCAGCGACGAGATGGGACGCCTGCGAATCTGCGCAGCGGATGCCTGCACCGGCCTGGTTCTCGACCTTTCCCGCAACGGGTCCAAGCGTTTTTGCAGCGTGCGCTGCGGCAACCGCATGAACATGATCGCCTTCCGCGAGCGCCAGGCCGCCGAACCTACGCCGGAGGCGTCTCGTCGCGCACGCGGATGACAACGTTGCCGATCTTCTGACCGGCCGCCACGTACTCGTAGGCCTCACGAATCTTCTCCAGCGGAAAGCTGCGGTCCAGTAGCGGCCGAAACTCGCCGGTCTCGATCAATCCCTGGAGAAAAAGCGCGTCAGCTCGGGTGTCTTTCGGAATGGGAAACAGCACCCGTTTCTTTCTCAGCAGCGGCGTCGTCAGTGCCAGCACCGGGTTCTGCCACATCGGGCCCAATTCCGACGAGACGTAGAAGCCGCCCGGCGCGAGCAGCCGACGGCAGCGCCCGAAGGAGCTCTTGCCGACCGCGTCGAGCACCACATCGAACTGGTCATCGAGCGCCGTGAAATCCTCCCGGGTGTAATCCACAACTCGCTCCGCGCCCAGCGATTGCACCGTGGACAGGTGCGCCGTGGCGCAGACCGCCGTGACGCGAGCGCCGAGGTGTGCGAGCAGTTGCACGGCGGCTGAGCCGATACCTCCCGTACCGCCGTTGACCAGCACATTCTGCCCGACCGTGATCTTCGCCGCGCGAATCATATTGAGCGCGTAATGGGCGCCCTCGATGGTCGGCGCGGCCTCGGCATAGGCCAATCCCGCCGGAATCTCGGCCACGAGTCCGGTTTCGGCGATGGTGACGTACTCCGCGTGGCCGCCGAATTTCACGCCGTTATAGCCGAACACGCGTTGGCCGACCACAAAGGCGGTCACGCCGGCACCGACACTCGCGACTTCGCCGGCGAACTCGCAACCGAGAATTGGCGCGCGGGGCACTCGCAGCCCGCTGAACACGCGTACGATGCGTGGTTTGCCGCTCAGAAACCCGCAGTCCGTGCGGTTCACCGTTGACGCGAAGACTCGCACCAGCAGCTCGTCGCTGTCGGGAACCGGCGCCGAGGCATCCTCTACCCGGATCACGTTCGGTGGTCCGTACCGACGGTACACGGCAGCTTTCATGCGGCACAGCGTACCGCACTCAAAGAATGAACTGACATACCGCGTAGAGCAGTCGGAGTCCGGGACGGTCCTACCTGCGTCCGGGCTTGTATGCCGAGACAGAGGGCGCATCCGTTAGCCAAAACCGCCAGGGAAACGCGGTTCCATCACCGCCTGGCCCGCTGAGGCCGACACGTGGACCTCGCGCATGTGGCAACACAGCTCCATTTTCCGGGATGAGGAGACGCCATTGGCCGTCAAAAAGATCGTCGCCATCGTTGTTGAGGTCAGCCCCAAAGCTTTGCGCAACGCACCCGGGACCGCGCGCCAGGGCATGTTCCGATAGCGGAATCTTCCGTGGCTTCCGCTCGCGACGGGCGCGGGCCAGACCGGCGCCCGCAATGACGTCACCGGCTCGAATGAGGCAACCGTATGGTTGCCCGAGCGGCCCGGTGACCAGATTCAGAGCGTGATGCATCCCGTAGGTGAAATAGCAGTAGATATGCCCGGGCGCACCGAACATGGTCTTGTTCCGATTCGTCTTACCCCGGTATGCATGGGCACCGGGATCACGTTCGCCCGCATACGCCTCAACCTCGGAAATCCGGATGGAGACGGTGCCCTCGGGATCGGTGCGCTGGAGGACGCAGCCGAGAAGCTCCGGTGCAACCTCGAGCACATCGCGGGCGAAGAAACCCCGACTGGCCGGCCGCAACCCGTCAAAGTCGCTCATGGGCCAATCGTAGCCGCTCGCCTGCAGGCCGCCCGAAATCGCTTCCCCCGGTGAAACACCGGAGATGTGTTTGCGTGGTGGGTTCCTGGCGCGATCACCGTCGACCTTCGCGCGTCCATGCCCGCGATTAGTAACACTCCACAGCGTGGCAGTCAAATGTGTCGTCGCACACGGTCACTGCACGACTTCTGAGCCGCCGAGTCGTCAATGAGTCGTAGCGTCGGTAGTGCCTTCACGACTTCGCGGAGGGCGCGACACGAACGGGGATACGACATGCTTCTCACCGGTCTGGTCCTGGGCATTGCCCTCGGTTTCGCGATGCAACGCGGTCGTTTCTGCGTGACCGGTGCATTCCGCGATCTCTGGGTCACCGGCAACACCCGCTGGCTCACGGCCTTTCTCATTGTTATCGCCGTGCAGAGCGTCGGGGTATTCACCCTGGATGCCGTCGGCGTTATCTCGCTGTCGTCCAGCGCCTTTCCCTGGCTCGCCACGGTTCTCGGCGCCTTCCTCTTCGGCTTCGCCATCGTGCTCGCGGGCGGCTGCGCCACGGGCACCTACTACCGGGCCGGTGAGGGCCTGGTGGGCAGCTGGCTGGCCCTCATCTTCTATGCGCTGTTCTCCGCGATCTCGAAGACCGGCGTGCTGGCGACCGGGGTTTCAGGCATCCGCAGCGTGACGGTGGAGGCCTCGACTGTGCACGGGCTGCTCGGCGTCTCGCCCTGGCTCATGGTCACCCTGCTCGCCACCGCGGTCGTTCTGCTGGCCCGGCATCACCTGCGCAAACGCCCGGGAGCACGCCTGGCCACCCTGCCGCCCCGCAAACACGGAATCGCTCACCTCCTCTTCGAGAAGCAGTGGGGCGCGTTCACTACCGCGCTCGTGATCGCCGGCCTCGCGATTCTGGCCTGGCCGCTGAGCTGGGCCACCGGCCGCGAAGCCGGTCTCGGAATCACTGGCCCGTCATCGAACATCGTCAACTATCTCGTGAGCGGCGACGCCGAGGTCATCGACTGGGGTGTCTATCTGGTGCTCGGAATCCTCACCGGTGCCTTCATCGCCGCCAAGGGCAGCGGAGAATTCCGCATTCGAATTCCAGACGCCGTCACCACCGTTCGCAGCATCGCCGGCGGTGCCCTCATGGGGATCGGCGCCAGCCTGGCGGGCGGTTGCACCATCGGTAATGCCATGGTCAACACGGCTTCCTTCCAGCTTCAAGGCTGGGTGGCCTTCGGCTTCATGATCCTCGGCACCGGCCTCGCCACCCGGCTTTTCATCACCGGACCTTCCAAGGCACGCTCCGCCCGAAACGCGGCGGCCCGCGAGTCGCCCGGGCAGGGTGCAGCAGCGCTGGGTTCACCCACTCAGACGGCGCACGCGACACGGACATCCGTTCGCCGCTAGCGTCCATCACCCTGCGCCATATTCCAGTTCAACCATTCCCCACCCAACAAGGAGATTCACCATGGCAGTTCACATACTTGAAACCGACGGTCAGGTCTGCCCGTTCCCCATCGTCGAGGCCAAAGAAACCATTGCCCTGCTCGATGTCGGCGATGAGCTGGTTATCAATTTCGACTGCACCCAGGCGACGGATGCCTTACCGCGTTGGGCCGCGGAGGCAGGTTACCCGGTCACCAATTTCGACCGCGTCGGCGACGCCGCCTGGACCATCACCGTGCAGAAGGCCTAGGTCTCGCCCGATCAGATTGGTGGGTGGGTCAATCAGTGCCCCCCTCTGTCCTGACAAAAGGGCTGACACGGCGTAGCGTTGAAGCAGCGGATGTCACCGTCGACACGTGCCACGGCACGGGGTTCCCCCGCATTCCACCACCGGCATTGAAGGACTTCTTTATGACGACCACTATTCCCGCCCTCGCCGCCCCCGCGGCCGGCCAGCCTCTCGTACGCACCACGATCGAGGTACGCACTCCCGGCGCCCACGATGTGGCCATCGACATCAAGTTTGCGGGCATCTGCCACTCCGACATCCACCAGGCCCGCGACGAGTGGAGCGTGGGACTGTTCCCGATGGTTCCCGGCCACGAGATTGCCGGCATCGTCTCCGCCGTCGGCAGCGACGTCAGCCGCTACCAGGTGGGCGACCGCGTCGGCGTCGGCTGCTTCGTGGACTCCTGCCGCGAGTGCGTCAATTGCCTCGCCGGCGAAGAGCAGTACTGCCTGAAGGGCGAGGTCGGCACCTACAACGACCGCTACTACGACGGCACGGCAACCAACGGCGGTTACAGCACCGCCGTCGTTGTCGACGAGAACTACGTACTCGGCATTCCCGAGGGCATCGAGCTCTCCGAAGCCGCTCCCCTGCTTTGCGCCGGCATCACCCTCTACTCGCCGCTCAAGAACTGGAAGGCCGGCCCCGGCAAGAAGGTCGCCATCCTCGGCATGGGCGGCCTCGGGCACATGGGTGTGAAGATCGCCCACGCGCTCGGCGCTGAAGTCACCGTACTCAGCCAGACGCTGAGCAAGCAGGAAGACGGCCTGCGTTTCGGAGCAGACCACTACTACGCCACGAGCGACCCGACCACGTTCACCGAGCTCGAGAACCACTTCGACCTCATCGTGAACACCGTGGCCGCAAACCTCGACATGGAACGGTACCTGCAGCTGCTCGCGCTGGACGGCACGCTCGTGCACGTTGGAATTCCCACGGAACCCGATAGCGTGAAGATGTTCTGGCTCGCCTCGCAGCGTCGCTCCATCGCGGGCTCGAAGATCGGCGGCATCCGCCAGACCCAGGAGATGCTCGACTTTTGTGCCGCCCACGGGATCGGCGCCGACATCGAGGTCATCACGGTCGACCAGGTGAACGAAGCATACGAGCGGGTCATCCGCAGCGACGTGCGCTACCGTTTCGTCATCGACGTTGCCTCGTTCGCCAACGAGACCCGCGTCGGCGCGTAAGCGCTCCGATCCGCAATCGCTCCGCGGATCGATAAATCCCCGGTACGAACTGCCCCGGGCCGCAGCATTTGAGGCGGCCCGGGGCATCCGTCATTAAAGGAGTCTCATGAAGTACGTGAAGTTCGGCAGCACCGGCCTGGATGTCTCCCCGGTCGCCTTGGGATGCATGAGTTATGGCGAGCCGGAACGTGGCAACCACGCCTGGACGCTGACCGAGGAGACCAGCCGGCCGTTCATCCGGCAGGCGGTTGAAGCCGGGATCAACTTCTTCGACACCGCGAACGGGTACTCGGCCGGGTCGAGCGAAGAAATCCTCGGCCGCGCACTCAAGGAATACGCCAACCGGGACGAGGCCGTCGTAGCGACCAAGGTGTACGCACCCGTCGGCGAAGGCCCCAACCAGCGCGGCCTGTCACGCAAAGCGGTACTGCAGGAAATCGACAACAGCCTGCGCCGGCTCGACCTGGACTACGTGGACCTGTACATCGTGCACCGCTTCGACCCCTTCACCCCCCTTGAGGAGACGCTCGAGGCCCTGCACGACGTGGTGCGCTCGGGCAAGGCACGCTACCTGGGGGCCTCGTCGATGTTCGCCTGGCAATTCGCCAAGGCGCTGCGCCTGCAGCAGGTGAACGGCTGGACCCCGTTTGCGTCGATGCAGAGCCAGTACAACCTGATCAACCGAGAAGAGGAGCGGGAGATGTTCCCGCTCGCAGTGGATGCCGGTATCGGCCTCACCCCGTGGAGCCCGCTTGCGCGTGGAAAGCTCACTCGGGACTGGGACGAAACGACCGCCCGCACCGAGACGGACCTGTTCGGCCAGACCCTCTACGCGCAGGCGGAGGAGGGCGATCGTGCTGTTGCATCGGTCGTCGCCGACATCGCTGCCGAGCGCGGCGTGCCGCGAGCGCAGATCGCTCTGGCCTGGGTGTCGGGCAACCCCGCTGTGACAGCGCCGATTGTGGGCGCCACCAAGCAGCAGCACCTCGACGATGCCATCGCCTCACTCGATCTCGAGCTCAGCGCCTCGGAGCGCGCGCGACTGGAGGCGCCGTACCTGCCACGTCTGCCCGAAGGGTTCTAAAGCGTCAGCGAACGGACTCGAGCGCGGCGTCATCCGTCTGGTCTGTGCGCCAGGAGGCCAGAATGCGCAGGGCGTCGCTCGAGGTGGACCCCGGTTGGGTGCTGTAAACGAAAAGCTGTTGGTCGGGTTCGCCCGGAACCGGGAAGGTCTCGTAGTCCACGTCGACACGGCCCACGATCGGGTGCACGAAACGCTTGAGCCCGAATGTGCATTTCCACACGCGGTGCTGGCTCCACCAGCCGCGGAATTCGTCGCTCTTGACGGTCAGTTCGCCGATCAGCTCGTTGAGCGCACGGTCGTTCGGGTGGGAGCGTGCGTCGTGCCGCAGCAGAGCCACCACGTCGCAGGCGACGTCGTCCCAGTCCAGGTACAGTGCACGCGCCGCCGGATCGAGGAAGGTCCACCTGGCGAGGCTGCGCTGGAGCCCGGCGCCCTGCGTGAAGTCCTTCAGCAGCAGCTTGGCGAGGTCGTTCATGGCCAACACGTCCATCCCCACACCAAGGACGAACGCGGGCTGCCCGGTGATCGAATCCATGATGGTGCGCACCGACGACCGCACGCTGTGGGTGCGCCGTCGCTGCTGGGTGCGCCCGCCGGTCGACGTCGACAACAGCGAGAACAGGTAGGTGCGCTCTGCCTCGTTCAGGTGCAGTACCTCGGCGAGCGCGTTCACCACCGCATCAGACGCCTGCGTCACCCGGCCCTGCTCCATCCGTGCGTAGTAATCCACGCTCACGCCGGCCAGCCCGGCCACTTCGTCGCGGCGCAGTCCGGGCACCCGTCTGGCGGCCGCGTGGAGGTTTAACGGCAGGCCGACATCAGCTGGCGTGAGTCGGGCCCTGGCCGAGCGCAGAAAATCAGCGAGGGTGTCTTTGTCTTCCATCCCTTTAGTATCTCCCGCCGACGCGCCGTCGAATGTGCGTACGGACCGCGACGCCGTCGCGCGACGGCTGACCGTAGTCGGGTGCCGTCACCGAAGGATCAGACGCCCGTTGACTGCAGGGCCGCGAACGCCTCGGGGCCGATCCTGGCGGCGACCGGGTCCATCCAGAGTGCGCTGAACAGGTTGCCGTCCGGGTCCTCAAAGTCGCGCGCATACATGAAGCCGTAGTCCTGCGGCTCACGGTGCTCCGTACCTCCGGCGGCGACCGCCTTCTCCAGAATGGCATCGACGTCTGCTCGGGAATCACGGCTGAATGCCGTCTCGACCTGCAGCGCGGTTTTGGGATCGACAATCGGCTTGTCGGTAAAGCTGCTGAAGAAGTCCCGGGTGAGCACCATCAGATAGAGATTCTCATCGATCACGACACAGGCGGCGTTTTCGTCGGAGAACAACGGGTTGATGCCCCAGCCGAGCCCCGAATAGAACGCCTTTGAGCGTTCAAGGTCGCTGGTGGGGAGATTGACGAAGATGCTGGTAACCATGGTGACTCCTTGTCCGTCGAGGGCAGTCCGTCGATCTACGGACCTGCCGACACAGTCGTCAACAACAAGCAGATTGTCAAGGGCAGATGTGTCAGGCCACGAACCAGTCGGCGAATCCCGCCACTCGGGCACGCGGAAGCCGTAGCCCCCTCCGCCCGAAAAAAAGAACGCGCCGCCCGCTCACCGCGGATGCTTCTTCGTGCGCGTGTGCGAATCTCGTGCTGCCCGATATGATTCTGCAAACGATAATAGAACACCGAGTTCTATTATCGAACAGGCATCGGTGGTGTGCGGTACGCTACCGCCACCGAGAAACCACGCAGAACAGCCACACAGAGAAGTGAGGAAGCCGTGCAGTTTCACCACCACGGATACGTGTCGACCGATCCCCGCACGCAGGACGCTGCCGGAGTCGGGATCGATCGCCCCGACGAGCTGCCCGACAACGTCGACGTTCTGATCGTGGGAACGGGCCCGGCCGGCATGATCACCGCCGCCCAGCTCTCCCAGTTTCCGGGCATCACGACGCGGATCGTGGAGCGCCGCGGCGAACGCCTCACGATCGGACAGGCCGACGGAATCCAGGCCCGCAGCGTCGAGACCTTTCAGGCCTTCGGTTTCGCCGAGCGCATCATCGCCGAGGCCTACCGCATCACCGAGATGGCGTTCTGGAAGCCGGACCCCAGCAATCCGGCGAACATCATCCGCTCGGCCCGCGCCATCGATGATCCCAGCGGCGTCAGCGAATTCCCGCACCTCATCGTCAACCAGGCACGCGTGTTGGATTACTTCGCTGAAGTGATGGCGAATTCCCCCACCCGCATGAAGCCGGATTTCGGCTTGGACTTTCTCAGCCTCACCAACAGTAACCACGGCGAGTATCCGGTCACGGTGACGCTGGTGCACACGACGGGTGAAAAACAGGGCCAGGAGCGCATCGTGCACGCCAGGTACGTGGTCGGCGCCGATGGTGCCCATAGCGCCGTGCGCGACTCCATCGGCTGCACGCTCGCCGGCGACCAGGCCTTCCACGCGTGGGGCGTCATGGACGTGCTCGCTGTCACGGACTTCCCCGACATTCGCACCAAGTGCGCCATCCAGTCCGGGACCGGCGGAAGCATCCTGCACATTCCGCGCGAGGGCGGCTACCTGTTTCGCATGTACGTCGACCTCGGCGACGTCTCCCCCGACGACGATGGCGCGGTGCGCAAGACGACGATCGACGAGATCATCGTGAAGGCGAACGCCATTCTGCACCCCTACACGCTCGACGTAAAAAACGTTGCCTGGCACAGCGTGTACGAGGTCGCCCACCGCCTCACCGACCGATTCGACGATCTGCTTCCCGAGGAGATCAACATCCGCTCACCACGTGTTTTCATCCTGGGTGACGCTTGCCACACGCACAGCGCCAAGGCTGGCCAGGGCATGAACGTGTCGATGCAGGACGGCTTCAACCTGGGCTGGAAACTCGCCTACGTGCTCGACGGGCGTAGCCCCGACAGCCTGCTCAGTACGTATTCGGCCGAGCGCCAGGTCATCGCCAAGAACCTCATCGACTTCGATAAGGAGTGGTCGACCCTGATGGCAACGAAGCCGGAAGACCTGAAGGTGCCGCTCGAAGATTTCTACACCCAGACGGCCGAGTTTCCGGCCGGCTTCATGACCCAATACCCGCCGTCGATGCTGATCGGCGAAGCGACCCACCAGTCACTCGCCACCGGATTTCCCATCGGTAAGCGCTTCAAGTCTGCCCCGGTCGTGCGCGTCGGCGACGCCAACCCGGTTCAGCTCGGCCACCACCACCGTGCCGACGGCCGCTGGCGTGTGTATGCGTTCGCGGACGCCGATCGCTCTGCACTGGCCGACTGGGCAGAGTGGCTTCGCACCTCCGCCGATTCTCCCCTGCGCGCACACACCCCGACCGAGGCCGACATCGACAGCGTCTTCGACATCAAGGTGGTTTACCAGCAGACGCACACCGAGATAGACCTCGGCCAGGTTGATGAAGCATTCCTGCCCAAAACCGGCCCGTTCGGGCTGATCGATTACGAAAAGGTGTACGCCACCGACCCCCGACACGACATTTTCGAGGAACGCGGCATCAGCCAGGGCGGCGCCATTGTCGTGGTGCGTCCCGACCAGTACGTCGCGCACGTGCTGCCCCTGACCGCGACAGCGGAGTTGGCCGCGTATTTTCGGCAGATGCTGCTCCCGCGGTAACGACGCCGACCAAGCGGATGCTGACCGTCATGACCGTTACTCGGCCGGCGGTCGCTGCCGGTTGCGTTTGGTGGCTGAGCGCTGTTGCTTGACGGCGAGGTGTCGCCTCGCTGAGCCGCGGGTGGGTTTGGTAGGGCGGCGGGCGGGCGCTTCCGGTTCCAGCCCCGCGATCACCAGGTCGGCGAGTTTCCGCAGGGCTGACTCGCGATTGCGCAGCTGGGAGCGCTGCTCGCTGGCCGCGACGGTGACCACCCCGGCGACGAGACGATGCTCGAGGCGGGTGAGCAGCAGCATCCGCTGGTCAGCCGAAAGCACCATGGACTCGGTGATGTTCCAGAACAGTTCGACCCGGCTGTCGGAGGTGTTCACGTGCTGGCCGCCGGGTCCTGACGACCGCGAGAACCGCCAGCCGAGTTCGCGCTCGGGAATGGTCAGCGCCGGCGACACCTCAAGGTCCATGCTCCCAGCGTGGCACAGAGTGGGCGCGGTCGAAGCCCTCGACTGTACAGTTGAGTATTCGTGCAAGTCTGGGTTCTCCAGCGTCTATCGGGTCTAGAGATGCACCGTGTCCTCTGCTTCCACAACCTGATGCATCAGCGCCGGGTCACCCTCCTTGCCTCACCACAAGCGAGAGAGCCGTTTCGGTGGCGTGGATCTGCTCCTCAACAACGCCGGTCTCGGCATCAATTCGCCATTTGAGAGCAGCGACCCCGCTGACTGGAAGTCAATGATCGATGCAAACCTGTACGGTGTGCTGAACTGCAGCCGGCCAATGTGCTCATCCAGGAGATCCTCATGCGCCCGGTCAAGCAGATCGCTCCCTGACCCACTGCCGCGTCGAGGCCGGCACTGATGCCAACCACGGGCAGAGTCAACGTAAGCCCGGCCTTTCGTCAGCTACCGGGGAGTATCCGCAGCTGATCGCCGCAGCCAACGATCCCCGGGCGAATGACCTGGGCGTAGACGCCGAATGGAATGTCGCTTCCGCTCAGGCGATAGCGTGCGAGGGTCTTCAGCAGGTTCGTGCCGCGCGCGCCAGTGTCGGGCTCCGAGTCGATCACCGCGCAGCGAGGGATGCCGGCGCCCACAAGCAGGCGTGCGCTCCCCAGGTCGAGTTCGCGACCAGCCCAGGAATCTTCCACGTGCGCAACCGCGTCGCCGGTGTCAATTGTGAACGTCGATCGAAACCGGCGAGCGTCAATGGTCGTGGCCGCTTCATCGGCGAGCCGACGAAGCGAACTCGTCGTCACGATGGTGACGGGGTCGCCGTAGACCACGCCTCCCGGGGCGTTGATCTGCGCCACAGCCACATCCTTCCCAAGCAAACGAGAAAACGCCCGGGCCCACGGCCCGCCGACCACGTGCATGCAAACGGCGCGACCCCAATAGTCGAGTGTGAGATTCTGACCGTTCGACTCGGGTTTTGCGGCCACCTGCCGCCCGCCGATGTCGATCGACAGCACCCCGTCATCCCATCGGGCTCTGCAGGTGAGTAGGAGCGGATGCTCGACGGTCTTCAACACGCGGCCCTCTGCGAGGTCAACCACCGCGAAGTGTCGGTCCCCCGCCGGGCCGTGTGCTTCGAGCAGCACGTTTTCGCGCGTGGTGTGACGGCCGCCCTTGAGCACCGACAGGCCAATGTCGCGAATCTGCATAATAGACACCACCCTATCGGCAGACCGCTCGCGGCCCGGGGCTCCGGTACGAGGTCGAGGAAGACATGCAGGTGCCAGCTTCTCTCCCGTAGACCGCGAGCGCTGCGCGAGGTGAACCGATCCCTGCGGGCGCGGAGCGCCGGCCACAATAACGGTCTGGATTCGGCCGATCAGCGCAGTCGTCGAGCCCGCAGGACAACGTCGTGGGTGTGACGGGACCCGGCTCCGGTCGCTACATGGCGTGGCCGGGTCTCGTCGACTTCAATCTGCCAGCTGGCGTCGAGCAGGGCAGCGACCTGCGCCGGGCCCACGTAGTCGTCGGCATGAAAACCGTGGTTCGCGGCCTCCTCTGCCGTCGGAGCGGGGTGATGCACGAAGATCAGCACACCATTGGGGGCGACCGCCGCGAGCAGCGCATGCTCGGCAACGTTCCCATCGGTGCGCAACAGCGCGGCGTACTGCGCGGAGACGAGATCAAAGGACGCCTGCGGTAGCGCCGCCTCGACCAGTCCGGCGTGTAGCCAGTTCACCGTCACTTTGCGAACGTCGGCCTGAGCGGCCGCGCGGTCGAGCGCGACCCCCGACACGTCCAGCGCCGTGACGTCCCACCCGTGTTCCGCCAGCCAGAGGGCATCCGCTCCCTCGCCGCAGCCGACATCCAGCGCGCGCCCGACAGGCAATTCCCGTGCCTCGGTGGTCAGCGTCGCGTTCGGCTTCCCGCTCCACAGCTGCTCCATGTCGGCGTAGCGGTCGTCCCAGAAATTCTCCTCCGCGCCCGGATCACGAGGGGCGCCACCAGCGGATGCCGCCTCCGCGTTGGCGTGGTCGGGCCCGGCGTGGTCGGGTGAAGTGTCGTTCGTGTGCTCCATGGTTCAAGCATCCGTCTTTCACGGGTGCACGACAAATTCCGGTCGACCCCCCGGAGCGATCATGATCAGATGCGTTCCCTCACCCGCGTGCCGCGGAACTGCTCGCTCAGGAGACCTCACTGCGAAGCGGAAGCGTGCGCAGGCTGGCAAACTGCCGCACTCCCCCGTCGATGGGGTCGATGAAGCGCAACTCATTCGCGAGCAACTGCAGGGGACGGGTGAAATCGTCGAGCGGGACATCCTGCACGACGGGGTAGAGGGGGTCATTACTGATGGGAATTCCCAAGCCGAGCATGTGCACGCGCAATTGGTGCGTGCGACCGGTGCGGGGTGTCAGCCGGTAGCTGCCCAGGCCGTCGACCACCGATTCGAGTTCGATCGACGACTCGGCGTTGGCCGGCACGCCCGGCAGCACCTCGGCTTGCCACCGACCACGGCGCGTCGTGAGGTGGTTGCGCACCGTCACGGGCAGGTCGAGACCGGGCAGCAGCGGCGCCAGCGCACGGTAGGTCTTTTCCACTTCGTGGCGTTGGAACATCGACTGATACGCCCCGCGCCACCGTCGCTCGGTCGAAAGAACCAGCAGCCCCGACGTCACCCGGTCCAACCGATGCAGCGGGGAGAGCTCCGGGAGCTGCAGCGCCGCGCGCAGGCGCACCACCACGCTCTGCACGACGTGGCGCCCGCGCGGAATAGACGAGAGAAAAGCGGGCTTGTCGATCACCACGATCCGATCGTCGCGGTAGATCAGATGAATGGGCCCCGGAACAACGGCCTCCTCGGCCAGATCGCGATGGAACCACACAAAGGTGTACGGCTGGTATGGGTCTCGGCCGCCGACTGCCGCGCCGGTGTCATAGACAAAACGCTTCTGGGCCAGAAATCCAGCCACGTCCACGAACTCCGACAACCGCTCGTCCAGCCAGGCCCCCATGGTCTGCCAGAGCGGATGCTGCGACCGTTCCGGCGTGCACACCCACGCGGCATCGAGCCCGTGTCGTCGCGGGAGCGGAGAAGGCGGGGGCATGCATTGATGGTACGTGGCCTCGCTCTTTCACCGCGCGCCCGACTGGCGGGACGCGGATCGAGAGCAGCACGTGATAGCTGACGCAGGAGGGCCAGACGATCGCCTGAAGCAGACCCAAAAGGTCGCCCTAGAATATGCCGTTTCAAACCGAACCGAGGCCTAAATTGATCCTGCTAGATTTGCGTCATGGCCGAAACATCAGTCCACGACGAGATCGCCGCCTTCGTCGCCGAGCGTGATTGGGCTCAGTTTCACAGCCCCGAGAACCTTGCGAAGAGCATTTCCATCGAGGCCGCCGAGCTACTCGAGTGTTTCCAATGGACACCCGATGCAGACATCGAGCGAGTGCGCGAGGAACTTGCCGACGTCCTCACGTATTGCTTTCTGCTGGCTGAACGCATCGGTGCAGATCCGAATCAGATCGTCCTGGACAAGCTGACGGTGACGAAAAAGAAGTATCCAGTCAGTAAAGCTCGGGGGCGAAGCACCAAGTATGACGCGCTTTGAGATAGAACGATTCGACTTCTCGCAAGAAGCCGTCAAGGTCTGGGCTCCTCGGGATCGCCGCAATACCAACTGGCCGGTCGTGTACGTCCTTGACAACGCTAGGGCAGAACGCGACGTTGTGCGAGAAGGGCGACTCGATGACGTCTATGTTGGCGAATCCCGCAATGCGGCAGCGCGAATGCATCAGCACTTCGCCTCCGCTGAAAAGCAACACCTGAGTACCATCCGAGTGATCGTGGATGCGACGTTCAATAAGTCTGTATGCCTCGACTTGGAGTCGTATCTGATCCGGATGCTCGCCGGCGACGGTTCCTACCGCGTGCTGAACAGAAACGACGGGATCACCGAGGCCGACTATTACGATCGCGCCCTCTATCAAAAGACCTTTCGCGAAGTGTTCGACCAGCTCAAAAGCGACGGAGTATTTACCAGGAGTATTCCCGAGATCGAGAACAGCGATCTGTTCAAACTTTCACCGTTCAAGGCACTCACGCAAGATCAAGCCATCGCTGTCGAGGGAATACTCGAGGGCTTCTTCGCCGATCTCGAGTCAGACACGGACAGCACAATCGTGGTGCAAGGAGAGCCGGGGACCGGCAAGACCGTTGTCGCTATCTACCTGCTCAAGTTACTCGTCGACATCGCCAGCAAGATTCCGACCGAGGACCTCGACAGCGACTCACTATTCTCCGAGTTCTTCGTCGACGGATACCGCGAACTGCTCACTGGCATCAACATCGGCTTTGTGGTGCCGCAGCAGTCGCTGCGTGAATCGATCAGGAAGGTGTTCCGCAAAACGCCTGGCCTAAACCCGGCCATGGTGATGACCGCGTTCGACGTCGGATTTGCCGACGACAATTTCGACCTGCTCATCGTGGACGAATCTCACCGCTTGAACCAACGAGCCAACCAACCCTCCGGCGTGCAGAACAAGAATTTCAGCGTAATCACCCAAAAACTCTTCGGAACCGATGACACTTCGAAGACGCAGCTCGATTGGATCACAGCTAAGAGCAAGCACCAGATTTTCTTGCTCGACGTTGAGCAGAGCGTTCGGCCCTCCGACCTGCCGCCCGAAATACTCAGGCAGCTTGTGAGTGTGGCGAAGGCCACACGACGTCACCACCCACTCCTCTCGCAAATGCGCGTGCAGGCTGGTGCGGACTACGTCGGCTATATTCGGCGTCTTCTCGGCACAGGCTCCACGGGCAGTGGCGCGCTCGTTCCAAAGACGTTCGAAGGGTATGACTTTCGAATGTTTGATGACATCGCCGCCATGCGCGCGCAGATTCGCCGCAAGGATGCCGAAGTCGGGCTTTCACGCTTGCTGGCCGGATTTGCCTGGCCATGGACGACCAAGACCGATAAGACCGCCTACGACATCGAGATCGACGGCACCGCGCTGCGCTGGAACAGCACCCAGACCGACTGGATTGCATCCTCGAAGTCGCTCGACGAAGTCGGATCGATCCACACCGTGCAGGGATACGACCTCAATTATGCCGGTGTCGTCATCGGTCCTGACCTTCGCTACGACCCCATCAGACGCAGTGTCTTCGTCGATCGAGATTCGTATTTCGACAAGAAGGGCAAAGAGAACAATCGCGTCCTCGGCAAGACCTACAATGACGACGACCTCCTGCGCTTCGTGAGCAACATTTATGCGGTTTTGCTGACTCGCGGAATCCGTGGGACCTACGTCTACGTCTGCGATCCGGCGCTTCGCGCGTACCTGCACAAGTACGTCGCCAGCGCATAGCACCGCGGTGGCGGCGGGGAAAGTCATGCTCAAAGGACTTGACCCGTTCGACGGTGCCGTCCGTGATGATGAACCACCTCGCTACGGATGTGGACGCGGCGACGATCGTCTCCGTGAGGGGTGTCGTGTCGTGCGGCTGCTAGCCGACGAAAACCGGCGCGATCTGAAACGTGGCTAAAAGCTAGCCCGGCGAGGTGCCGCCGATTAGCAACAGGCACGCAACGGATACTGACCTCGACTCCGAAAGCCAGTGCGCACCCATGGCGATCAGACCGATGAATCCGACCAAGCGCAGCGGATCACCTCGGCTTACACGCCGAATATGATGTCGCACGCTGGCAGTCGGTAGCCCGCGAGCGTTTTCAGCAAGCTGGTTCCTCACGCCCCGCCGACAATACCGATTACCGCACACCGCGGAAATGCCGCCGATCACGAGCAGTCGCGCTCCCCCGAGCTCCAGTTCGCGGCCAGCCCGCAAATCCCCGACGGGCGCGTCGGCGCCGCCGAAAAGTATGGGGATTCGACATGGATTCAGCGCTCATCGCGGTCAGTTGCTGGCGCAAGTCGGATCCCGAGTTGCCCTCGCCCCGCCGCTCGGCGCAGACTGGAGGCACCGGATCGCAACTGAGTCTTCCGCCTGTGGCTAAGGAGCTCACTATGACTGAACCGAACGATGCGCGCGTCGGCCTCTACATCGATTTTGACAACATCGTCATCTCGCGTTACCAGCAGCTGCACGGGCGTAATGCTTTCCAGCGCGACGGCATCCGTGATTTCAATAAGTCGAGTGCGGATGCCGACCCCGAGGTCGCCGCGCGGCTCGCCTCCGCGACGGTGGACTTCAACGCCATCATCGACTTTGCCGCGTCATTTGGCACCCTGGTCGTGAACCGGGCCTACGCCGACTGGTCAGTGCCGGTCAATGCGAGTTACCAGCGCCAGCTCATGTCTCGAGCGGTGGACCTGACCCAGCTGTTCACCACGACCACCCGGGGAACGAAGAACGGTGCCGACATCCGACTGGCCGTCGACGTGGTCGAAGACCTCTTTCGCCTGCCCGACCTGACTCACGTGATCATCATCGCCGGCGACTCGGACTACATCGCCCTGGCCCAGAAGTCGAAGCGGCTGGGGCGCTTCGTGGTCGGCATCGGTGTCGCGGGATCAACGAGCACCTCACTCGCCGCTGCATGCGACGAGTTTGAGGACTACGACTCGCTGCCCGGAATTGGCAAAACGACCGGCACGACCAATTCGGAGAGGCCCAAAGCAGGCCGGAAGGCTCCAGAAGCTGCCGAGATTGCACCCGACCCGGCGCCCATCCAGGCCCGTCTGTTCGCGACGAATCCCATGTTCTCGCACACCGAGGATGCGCAGTTCGACGAGCCTGAGGCCGGCGACGACATTGACCCACAGACACTGGCCACGGAGCTCCTGGTGCGGGCGCTGCAGATCGGTCACGCCAAGGGAGACGCCGACGAATGGCTCAACACGGGCACGATCAAGAACCAGATGCGCCGTATGGACCCTTCGTTCAACGAGAAGCCGCTCGGCTTCCGGTCCTTCACCGACTTTCTCTCCTCACGCAGCGACTTGGCCGATCTGAAAGAGGATGGCCCGCAGCGGCTGATACGGCTGCGCCACGAGGCAGAAAGTAGGCGGTAAGCCCGGCCGCTGTGTTCGGCATCGGATTCGAACTGCTGCACGGCTAGTTCAAGAACGATTCCACTCGGAATCCCTGCCTTGAGTCGCTTGTGTCGACTTACGCAGAGTCCTGCGCTGCAAACTGACACGGACTTCTTCGACAGCGTCGAAGTGTTCATAGGTCCTCTCAGAAAGCGGTAAGCTCTTATAGTTGTCTTCCGCAGGTTTCGTATGTTGGAATCGCTGTGCGGAAGCGGCGGGCTGTGGCGCAGCTTGGTAGCGCACTTGACTGGGGGTCAAGGGGTCGCAGGTTCAAATCCTGTCAGCCCGACCAAAAGTCCCGGAAACTCAAGGGTTTCCGGGACTTTTTAGGTTAAAGATTTGATTAAGTCATCACTACGTCACCACTTTCAGCGTTCTAGAGCCGGTTATTCGGCCCTGTCGTGCGAGTCGCCGTCGTCGGTTTCGGTTCCTCCCGATTGTTCAGGATCGTCGTGCACACCTTCTGGGCATGAGTATCCACGACGACAAGCTAACCTCCCCTCCCACCGCCGGCTGGGGGCTCGAACCCCTGATGGACGTTGCCGAGCTGGCGGCCTACCTGGGCATCCCCATCTCCACCGTCTACGACTGGCGGGTGCACGGCAAAGGGCCCACGGCCTACCGGTTCGGCAAGCATCTGAAGTTCGCCATCTCCGACGTGCGAGCCTGGATCGCCCAGCAGCGCGAGCCTTCCTCCAGCGAGCCCAGGCGCACCGATCGGCGGTGAGCTGAGATGGCCCGGCAGAGGCTCGCGATCGGCACCTTCGGCGACATCAACATCCGCCAGTCGCCGACGGGCAGGTACGAGGCGAGAACCCGCTACCGGGACTGGGACGGCCACGCGCGCCTCGTGCAAGCCACCGGCGCCACGGCCAACGCCGCCGAGCGGGCACTGAAGGCCAAGCTCGCCAACCGGGACCTTGTTCCAACCCGCCGACACGGCGCTGACGCCCGACAGCCTGTTCAAAGACCTGGTGACGTACTGGCTGGAAGAGATCGACCTGGAGGATCGCATCTCCCGGACCACCCGCAACCTGTACGAGCGCAACATGCGCACCCTGGTCTCGCCAGGCTTCGACAACCTCGCGCTGCGGGAGATCGGCGTGGCCCGATGCGACAATTTCATCAAGCAACTCGCGAAGCTCTCTTACAGCCGAGCCAAACAGGCGCGGGTCGTGCTGCGGCTGGCATTGGAACTAGCCGTGCGGCACGAGGTACTCCCCCGCAACCCAATGGACCACGTCGCCCGCCTGTACCGCGAGCCGCACGTGCCAAATGCCCTCACCGCCCCCGAGGTGAACGTCATCCGCGCGGCGATCGCGCAATGGGAGAGCGCCGCCAACCATATCTCTGGCCCCAAACCCGATGGCCAACTCGGCGCGATCATCGAGGTGATGCTCGGCACCTCGGCCCGGATCGGTGAGGTTCTCGCCATCCGACGCCGGGACATTGACATCACCAGCGCCGTGCCCTCCATTCGCCTGGCCGGAACCATCATCAGTCGCAACGGCGAACTGACCTTCCGGCAAGACCATCTTAAAACCGCAAAGTCCACGCGCGTTGTGGCACTGCCGACATTCACCGCCGACGCCGTGCGCCGGCGGCTCGCCAAATTCGGGAGAAGTTCTTATGCGGGGGTGATGGCGGCTGACAGCGACGACTCAGACGTGCGACGCGGTGAACGTAACTCGTCGAGACAACGTGATTCAACAACTCATCGCTGAGCTGAGGCAGGTCCACCCCGGATATTGTTCGCCCTTCTTACGGCGACCGCACGCGATGCGGCCGTCCGGGGTCGCAGTGTGCTCGGTCCGGTACGACAACACCGTAAGGGTATCGGTGGTCAGGAACACAAACTCGGCGAAAGGTAGCGAAATCGACGACTCGGGCATGTGCTCAAAATCCGCGACTCCAGTGACCGCCCCGACTCCAATCTGAATTGCCACGCCTCTTGCAGATCGAGGGCCCGGCTGTTTCGTCGGTGACGAAACGGTGCAGCCTGGCGCTCCTCCTGAATATGAGCGACCTGCAGAAATTCAACATCCGACGAATGACCTCGACCCAGTGCGTGCGGTGTGGCGCGGCGCTGCCGCCGGCCGCGAGCACCGGACGACCGCGCGTCTTTTGTGGACCCGGCTGCCGCAAAGCAGCGTACGACGACAGACGGGCCCGTAAACCGGAGGCATTTCACGTGCGAATTGTTGACCGTACTGTCGTGAAGACGGTTGAGATGATTCGGACCATCGATGAAGGGCACGACATCACCGAGTGCGTCCGACAGGTCTGCGAATCACCCCGGGCGGTTGCGAATGTCCTCGTCGCTCTGAATGGGTTGGTCCGTTCGGACACACTGCTGTTGGACAACAAATGGGCTCCCGCCGTGCGTTTGATCGTCGATTTGAACCGCGCCATTCAGAATGCTGCTGAGCGCGCAAGCCGGCCGCGCCGTTGACGCTGAGATCGTCGCGGTACCGGAGCACGGAAAGGATGAAACTCAGGCTTGCGTCATCTTGCTAGATTCCGTCTAGAGAAAGCATGCAGGGGTGTGTTGTCGGATAGCGTCGCATTTATTTCGCGGTTCGCGGGCTTGTCCATCTGTGGAGGTGCGCACGCGCAAGCACTTCCATGGCTACGGTTGTTACGAGCATAGTGATTGAGAGCGCGTGATGACGTACAGCGTAATTCGAGTTCGCGCGACGCCTGGTGCCTCGCGCTCAGGGCACATGGGTGGCGTGCTCGTGGTTGCTGGTATCGCGGTGGCCGCGTGGATCTCTTTCGGCCGCCACCTCTTCGGGATCGGTGGCGACCTCACCATCATCTACGCGGCGACGCTGGGTGTGATTTTTGCCGCCTTGTTGGTGTTCACGGGGCTCGCGGTACGACGCACGGCACGTCGAGGGTTCGAAACTCGCGCGATAACATACGTGTTTTTCTTTGCATCAGGCGTTATCGGACTCTTGTTGGGACTCACGCTTCCAGATTCAACACCTCGCGGTTTGCAGACAATCATCAGCGGACCCACACAGCCTGCGTTGGATATCGCTATTGGTATCGCGAACCCCCTGGGCGTTATCGGAATCGCGACCGCGATCATTGCGCTCGTGCTTTCGATTCGCGATTCGCGCGGGCGAATCACGCTTGTTGAGTCTTGGGGCGACGAGGATGACGGTGCCCTTGTCGACCCCGCGTAGCGGCAATTCGTTGCATCGACGCCGCTCCTGAAAGACCCACGTGCAGCGCGTCAGGCCGGAAACACCAGAGACAGCCCCCCACCTAGGCTGAGCAGTATGACGGTCGAACAGGTTGAGCCAGGGCCTCGCCAAGTCGCGCGCACTGTTGAGGTGCCGGCTTCGGCCGAAGACGTCTTCGCGTTGGTGGCTGATCCGCACCGTCACGGTGAGCTGGACGGCTCGGGCACCGTCGGCGGTACGGTGTCGGGGCCGCGGCGGCTCACCCAGGGCGCAAAATTCTCGGTAGCGATGAAGCAGTTCGGCGTCCCGTATCGCATCACCAGCACGGTGACGCGCATCGAAGACGGTCGGCTTGTAGAGTGGCGTCACCCCGCGGGACACCGGTGGCGCTGGGAACTCACGCCGCTCACGCCCACGTCTACGCGCGTTACGGAGACGTTTGACTACAGCACCGTCCCAGCCGTTCAGGGAAAGGTCTACGAGCTGCTCGGCTTTCCTCGGCAGAACGCCGCCGGCATCGAAGCCACCCTTCGCCAACTCGCGTCGCGCTCCGCCCGCGCTTGACGTGAGGCCACCGGGCCGGAGTCGGTTACGCGGCCGTGATTGCCAGCGCCACCGACTCGTCGGTCGTCCGGCTCAGGCGCCGGACCGCATGGTGGAGAAGTGCTCAGTGACTAGATCCCGCTTAGCGCTTCCGCATCCGCATCCGCATCCGCATCCGCATCCGCATCCGCATCCGCATCCGCATCCGCCGCAACATTCTTCTGCACGGCGAACTGGGTCCGGTGCAATTCCTCGTACCGCCCACCCACAGCCAGCAGTTCCTCGTGCGTACCGCGCTCCACGATCGAGCCGTCCTCAACCACGAGGATCAGGTCCGCGCTGCGGATGGTGGAGAGGCGGTGTGCGATCACCATCGCTGTCCGTCCCTTGAGCGCCTCGCTGAGCGCCGCCTGCACGGCGGCCTCAGACGTCGAGTCCAGCGCCGCCGTCGCCTCGTCGAGGATGACGACGCGCGGCTGGGCGAGCAGGAGCCTTGCGATGGTCATCCGCTGGCGCTCACCCCCGGACAATCGGTAGCCACGCTCGCCCACCATGGTGTTCAGCTGGTCGGGCAGGGACCGGATGAGCGGCTCGAGCCGCGCACGGCGGACGGCGTCCCACACCTCATCGTCGGACGCTTCCGGCCTCGCGAGGCGCAGATTGGAGAGGATGGTCTCGTGGAACAGGTGGCCGTCTTGCGTCACCATGCCCAGGGTGTGCCGCATGGAGGCGAACGTGACATCGCGGACATCCGCCCCCGCGAGGCGCACGGCGCCGCTGTCGACGTCGTACAGGCGCGAGAGGAGCTGCGCAATCGTGGATTTGCCGGCACCGGACGAACCAACGAGGGCAACGGTCTGACCCGGCTCGATCCTGAAGGATACGCCGTGCAGCACCTCCTCGCCGCCGCGGGTGTCCAATGTGGCAACCTCCTCGAGAGACGCGAGAGATACCTTGTCCGCGGACGGGTAGGCGAAGCGCACGTTGTCGAACTCCACGGACACCGGGCCTTCGGGCACGGCGACGGCGTCGGGCTTCTCCTTGATGAGCGGGTTTAGGTCGAGCACCTCGAAGACGCGCTCGAAGCTGACCACCGCGCTCATGATCTCCACCCGTGCGTTTGCGAGGCCGGTGAGCGGCGCGTAGAGGCGGGTGAGGAGGAGCGCCAGGGTGACCACGTCACCGGTGTTCAGCTGGCCGGCTAGTGCGAGGGCGCCGCCGAGCCCGTACACGAGCGCGAGGGCGAGAGCGGAAACGAGCATCAGTGCGGTGTAGAAGACGAACTGCAGCATCGCGGTGCGCACCCCGATGTCGCGGACACGGGCGGCGCGGACGCGGAACTCCTCGGCCTCCTCGTCGGGCCGGCCGAACAGCTTGACGAGGGTGGCGCCGGGCGCTGAGAAGCGCTCGGTCATCTGCGTGCTCATGGCGGAATTGTGATCGGCGGCCTCGCGGCGGAGCGCGGCGAGGCGGCTCCCCATGCGGCGCGCGGGTACCAGGAAGATGGGGAGCATGATCACGGCGAGAACCGTCACGAGCCAGGACGTGCTGAGCATGACGATCAGGGTGAGGATCAGCGCCACGACGTTCGTGACCACGCCGGACAGCGTGCCGCTGAAGGCCTGCTGAGCGCCGATCACATCGTTGTTGAGGCGGCTCACGAGGGCGCCCGTTCGTGTGCGGGTGAAGAACGCGATCGGCATCTTCTGCACGTGGTTGAAGACGGCGGTGCGGAGGTCCAAAATCACGCCTTCGCCGATCTGCGCCGAGTACCAGCGCGTCACGAGTGACACGGCGACGTCGGCCACGGCCACGAGCGCGATGACGACGGCGAGCCACACAATCGTGGTGACCGCGCCCTGGGCGACGATGACGTCGACCACCTGGCCGGCGAGTACCGGCGTCGCGACCGCGAGGAAAGCTCCCACGGTGGAGAGGGTGATGAAGATCAGCAGCTTGGACCGGTAGGGCACCGCGAACGTCATGATCCGCCTCACGGACTCACGGGAGAAGCCGTGTTTGCTGTCCCTAGCACGCGAGATCTTGTGCAGCGAGCTCCAGGCCGCGCCTTCCATGCTCATGGTGGTTCCTTCCGTGGGTACCAGGCCAAGTTTAGATGGCGAGTTGCCCGAGCTCGGGGTTCTCCCCAGCGGCAACGAGCCGGGGTTTTTTCATGAAACGGCTCGCCCGGCAACGAACGTGTGGGCGGTGTTTGCAACGCGGCTGCCGAGGTGACACGCGGTGCGCCGGTCAGCGTCGGCAATGACATACGCCCGCCAAAAGCGGTTCACAAGGTCATCATTTACCCATCACATTCATCACTAAATGACCCAAAACGATGACGTACAATTGGAGGCAGCGAACCGCCCGGTTCCCTGTAAAAACAAGGGAATCCGCAGGTTTTCGGAGACAGTCGGCAACGACATAATGTAGGCAAAAACCTCCAAGGGGTCGCAGGTTCGAATCCTGTTAGCCTCACAGATGAAATAGCAGGTCAGAGGCCAGTTCCGCACTTCGCGGGGCTGGCCTTTTCTGCGTCTATCGGGCAGTTACGCCAACGGTTACGCCAACTGGGATTTCCCTACTGCCAGAAAGGGAGCGCACCGACGGCGAGCGACGGAACCAGGGAGCGCGGGCCAGGAGCCGCTCAAGAGACGCGCTTAGGACCGTGTCGACGACGAGGCGGCGCGTATATCCGCCATGAGCGCCGGTATGTAAACGTCTTGCGGCGTCGTGCTAAATGCGTAGCCGCGTCGCGCCGGATGTAGCATCCCAGGGAGTCAGGGGGCTCGACGAAGACCATGCGAGGCGGTCGTCGTTCTGGCCGACTAGCCAGCCGACCGTCTCGTCGTCCGGTCCCCAGAGGCGCGATACCTTGCCGATACCTTCCCAGTCGGGGTAGGCGTAGCGGAGGGGTCCGGCGACGAAGTCTAAATGTTGTGGGCGGTGTGTCTTTACGATGGAGGTGCCAACTGTTTGGAAGATATCTGCCGTAAGTCACGCGAGGGGCCACCTGATGCGTTTACAACATCAAAGGCATAAGACCAGGGGTCCAACCATGAACGAATCCGCATTCTTCACCTTCACGTCCCATATCGACGGAAAGAACGCCAAAGTTTCAGTGTTCAGCGACCGGATCGAATGGATGAGACCACGTGGCGTATCAGTCGGGAAAGTTACGGCAGGTCTACTGACGGACGGCATGGCGTTCCTAGCGACAGGTTTCAAGAACGGCGAGAGTGGCACGGAAATGATTCCCGTCAAGAGCATGTCAAGCGTCACAACGGCGCGAGATGGATTTATAAATCCGAAGGTATCGGTTATTACTTCGGGCAATACGGTCGACTTCCGCGTTTCTCATGCCGAGGCTGCACAGGTCAAGAGTCTCCTAACTCAGTTGATATTGGGCACGCACCCCTTCTCAGAAGTCCCCGCGAAGAGCGCCGGTCGCGCTTGCACCTACCCCTGCTCTTCCTCAAGTCGACGTGATGGCGCAGCTTGCAAAGCTAGGCGATCTGAAGAGTGCCGGAGTCCTGATCGAGGAGGAGTTCAGTCAGAAGAAGTCAGAACTGCTTGAGCGTCTGTATGTAGCAGGACGCTGAGACCGCCGACCTCCTAGATGTTCTTCCCACGGTGGTTGTGTGCGTGGCGAGTTGTAAAAAGGTGAGGACCTCCTGTATCGATTGGGTTACCACACTCACTCGATGCCACGGAGGCCCTCATCTCTCACGTTACCCAC